>NC_008699.1:3739403-4985871 GCF_000015265.1 Nocardioides sp. JS614 | reverse complement strand
GTCCACAGGCTGTGAACCCGACTCGGTCCTTGTGGACAGAGCCGGCCCGAGGTCATCCCACAGTCCGCACGAATCGATGTTTCTGCAGGTCAGGGGCGTGATCTTACCGATGTGGCGGGGGTCACACGACCAGCCGGTCCGGTGCACTGCGAGGATGACGGGGAACCTCGGGTTCACTGAACGTAACAACCGGGGGCGGGGCGCGGCAACCCGTCATCCACAGGTGCCGGCGGAACTGCTCCGCACGGGTTTGACCCTGTGGATCGCCAGCGCGTACCGTTGCTCGGTCACCCGGTGTCGACGGGTGCCGCATGTCCACGAAGAGCAGTCCCGCTCGCGGGCCGGTTCGTGGGTGGGCGGTGCCAGCCGAAAGGCGCCCCAGGGTCCCGAATCCCGACCCGACGGCACCGCACTGCCGCTCCGGCCCGGCGTGACTGCCCTGACCCACATGGAGAGAAGCTCGTGAGCAAGCGTACGTACCAGCCGAACAACCGCCGTCGCCACAAGGTGCACGGCTTCCGCCTGCGCATGCGTACCCGTGCCGGCCGCGCGATCTTGTCCTCGCGGCGCCGCAAGGGACGCAAGAGCCTCGCCGTCTGACGGCCCACCCCGTCCGCTCGCTGCTCCCGGCCACGTGCTGTCCGCGGCGCACCGACTCCGCGACGGCGCCACGTTCCGTGAGGCGATCCGTCGGGGCCGACGCGCCGGGCGGCAGACCCTGGTGGTGCACCTCCTGGTCGGTGAGCCAGTTGCCTCGCAGCCGGCGCGTGTCGGCTTCGTCGTGAGCAGAGCGGTGGGGAACGCCGTCATCCGCAACCAGGTGAAACGCCGGCTCCGACACCTCGCCCGGGAGCACGTCTCGTCGCTCCCGGGCTCTGCTGTGCTCGTGGTCCGTGCGCTGCCGCCGGCTGCGAACGCCAGCGCGGCGGAACTCGCGCGCGATCTCGAGCGTTGCCTCCTGCGGGTCGGTGCGGAGGTGACCGGATGAGATACGACCCGGTGCGCTACCTGCTCATCGGCTTCCTACGCGCCTACCGGCTGTTGATCAGTCCGCTGTACGGACAGGTCTGCCGCTATCACCCCTCCTGCTCGGCGTACGCCCTGGAGGCGGTGCGCTCGCACGGCAGCCTGAAGGGCAGCTGGCTGGCCGGCCGCCGCCTGGTGCGGTGCCACCCGTGGGCCGCCGGCGGCTACGACCCGGTCCCTCCCGCATCTTCCCGCCGCCGCGCGGGCTCATCTCCCTCCACCCAGCAAGGAGCCTGATCCGTGGGATTCCTCGGCGACATCGGCGCTTTCATCATGACGCCGCTCTACTACGCGATCTCGGCGGTGCTGGTCGCCTGGCACTCGGCGCTCGACGCGATCGGGCTGGACGGCGACAGCGGCCTGGTGTGGGTGCTGTCGATCATCGGCCTCACGCTCACGGTTCGCGCGCTGCTGATCCCGCTGTTCGTCAAGCAGATCAAGTCCAGCCGCAACATGCAGCTGATCCAGCCCAAGGTCAAGGAGCTGCAGAAGAAGTACGGGCACGACCGGGAGCGCCTGGCCCAGGAGACGATGAAGCTGTACAAGGACAGCGGGACCAACCCGTTCGCCTCGTGCCTGCCGCTCATCATCCAGATGCCGATCTTCCTGGCGCTGTTCCGGCTGCTCGACAAGCACGCCGCCCGCGGGGACGGCAAGGCCTTCATCACCAAGGACCTGGCCGAGAGCTTCCAGAGCGCCGACCTGTTCAGCGTGCCGCTGAAGGCCACGTTCCTGCGCAACGACGGCTCGACGGCCGTCATGGTCGTCGCCGCGATCCTGGTGCTGGCCATGACCGCCACGACGTTCACCACCCAGCGGCAGCTGATGAGCAAGAACATGCCGCCGGACGCGTTGTCGGGGCCCTACGCCCAGCAGCAGAAGCTGCTGCTGTACGTCCTGCCGGTCGTCTTCGCCGTCGGTGGCATCGCGTTCCCGGTCGCGGTGCTCTTCTACTGGACCACGTCGAACCTGTGGACCATGGGCCAGCAGTTCTACGTGATCCGGAACAACCCGGCCCCCGGGACCGCGGCGGCCCAGGCCAAGGCCGACCGCGACCGGGCCAAGGCCGCCCGGCACGGGCACGGCTTGGTGCAGACGGCCGACCCGGCGGTCGAGGCCGAGACCGAGAACCGGCCGCAGCCGCGCCAGCAGCCGAAGAAGCAGTCCCGCGAGCAGCGCCGGAAGGCGACCGGCGCGACGCCGGCCAACCCTGCGCGACCGAAGGGGCAGCAGCAGGCACAGCCCAAGCCGCAGTCCAAGCCGCAGTCCAAGGGACAGCAGAAGTCCCGACAGCCCAAGCCCAAGCCCAGCCCCGAGGGGGAGCAGCAGTGAGTGAGGACGCAGTGAGCGACGAGACCACGCAGGCCGGCGACATCGCCGTGGACGCGGCGGGCGGTCCGGAGCCGGCCGACGCGGACGATTCCGGCACGGGCGAGTCGGGCGGCTCCCGGGTGGAGCAGCTGGAGCAGGAAGGCGACATCGCCGCCGATTACCTCGAGGAGCTCCTCGACATCGCCGACCTGGACGGCGACCTGGACATGGACGTGGAGGGGGACCGGGCCGCGGTGTCGATCGTGGGCGCCGACCTCGCTCAGCTCGTCGGCGCGCGGGGTGAGGTGCTCGACGCGCTCCAGGAGCTGACCCGGCTGGCGGTGTACCGCGAGACCGGCGAGCGCTCCCGGCTGATGCTCGACATCTCCGGCTACCGCGCGCAGAAGCGAGCCGAGCTGGTCCACCTGGCCGAGGAGACCGTGGCCCGGGTGCGCGAGAGCGGGGAGAGCGTCGCGCTGGACCCGATGTCGCCCTTCGAGCGCAAGGTGGTGCACGACGCCGTGGCGGCGGCCGGGCTGACCTCGGAGTCCGAGGGCGTCGAGCCGCGCCGGCGCGTGGTGGTGCTTCCGTCCTGATCGGCGCCCGATGACCGACGATGTTTCACGTGAAACACCCTCCGTGCCGGACGTGGCCCGGAGGGTGTTCGCGTCTGACCGGTTGTCGCTCGCGGAGCGGTTCGTGGAGCTGCTCGCGGGCGACGGAGTGGTCCGCGGACTGATCGGTCCGCGAGAGACGCCCCGGCTCTGGGACCGGCACCTGCTCAATTGCGCGCTGCTGGCCCAGCAGGTCCCGCTCGAGGCAACCGTCGCCGACCTGGGGTCGGGGGCCGGCCTCCCGGGCGTGGTGCTCGCGATCGCCCGGCCCGACCTCCGGGTCACCCTGGTCGAACCGCTGTTGCGGCGGACCACCTTCTTGGAGGAGGTCGTCGCCGAGCTCGGCCTGGACCGGGTCGAGGTGCTGCGCGCTCGGGCCGAAGCGTTGCACGGGGACCGCCGGTTCGCCGTGGTCACCTCGCGGGCGCTGGCGCCCCTCGACCGGCTGCTCGGCTGGTCGATGCCCCTGGTCGAGCCGACCGGGGCCCTGCTGGCGATGAAGGGCTCGGCGGTCGCCGAGGAGATCACGGCCGCCGGCCCCGAGCTGGCGCGGTGGGGATGCGCCACCCCGGAGGTGCTCAGCCTCGGGGCGGACCTGGGTCTCGCCCCGACCGTGGCGGTCCGGGTGGTCTGGGCGGATCCGGGGCGGGTATCTTGGCCGATTGCGGCACCACGGAAGCGCGGGGGGCAGCAGCGGCGCGCGGGTCACGCGCGCGGCACATCGAACCGGAGGCGTGGCACGTGAGCGAGTTTTCCACCGGTGCAGAGCCGCCGGCTGAGCGGCAATTTCCACAGGATGGGGGTGTTGATCCACAGGGCGCCGCCGAGGCCGAGCACCGGGCTGTTTCACGTGAAACCGAGCCGGACCGTCCGCTCGGGGGCTACCCGGTGCGGACCGCGGCCGACATCGCCGTCGCCGCTCCGGACTTCGACCACGACCACGCGACCCCGCTGGCGCGCGCCGCGGAGCACGTCGTGCTGGCCCGCCAGGGTGCCCGGCTGCGTCCGGCGATGGCTCGACCGGAGGCGACCCGGGTGTTCGTCGTGGCCAACCAGAAGGGCGGGGTCGGGAAGACCACGTCCACCGTGAACGTCGCCGCCGCCCTGGCCCAGCTGGGACAGCGGGTGCTGGTCATCGACCTGGACCCCCAGGGCAACGCCTCGACCGCGCTGGGCGTCGAGCACCGGCGCGGCGTGGCCTCGACGTACGACGCGCTGGTCGACGGCGTGCCGCTGGCAGAGGTGGCCACCGAGAGCCCCGAGGTCGAGAACCTGACCGTGGTCCCCGCGACCATCGACCTCGCGGGCGCGGAGATCGAGCTGGTCTCCGTCGTGGCCCGCGAGAGCCGGCTGCGCAAGGCCATCGTCGGCCACCCCCAGGTCGGGACCGCTGCCGAGCTCGGCGAGGACCGCCTGGACTACGTCTTCATCGACTGCCCGCCCTCGCTGGGCCTGCTCACGCTCAACGCGCTGGTCGCGGGCAACGAGATGATGATCCCGATCCAGGCCGAGTACTACGCGCTCGAGGGCCTGGGCCAGCTGCTGGAGACCGTGGAGATGGTCAAGGCCCACCTGAACCCGGCGCTGGATGTCTCGACGATCCTGGTCACGATGTACGACGCCCGGACCCGACTCGCGGCCGGCGTCGCCGACGAGGTGCGTGATCACTTCGGCGACCAGGTCCTCAAGACCACGATCCCGCGCTCGGTCCGGGTCTCCGAGGCGCCGTCGTACGGCCAGACCGTGATGACCTACGACCCGGGCTCGCCGGGTGCGCTGTCCTACCTCGAGGCCGCGCGCGAGATCGCGATCAAGGGAGTCGCCTGATGAGCACGCACCGTCCCGCGCAGCGACGTGGCCTGGGCCGGGGGCTCGGCTCGCTGATCCCGACCGCCCCCCAGGCCGACCGCGACGACGGATCGGCGCCGGCCGGCCGGGCGCCCGGATCCGGGGTGGAGCTGGCACCGGTGCTGGGTGCGCACTTCGCGGAGGTCCCGGTCGGCCACATCCGGCCGAACCGGGTGCAGCCGCGCCAGGTCTTCGACGAGGAGGCGATGGCCGAGCTGGTGCACTCGATCCGCGAGATCGGCGTGCTCCAACCCGTGGTCGTGCGCCGGCACGGCCCCGAGGACTACGAGCTGGTGATGGGGGAGCGGCGCTGGCGCGCCTCCCAGGAGGCGGGGCTGGACACCGTCCCGGCGATCGTCCGCGAGACCGACGACGACGACATGCTCCGCGACGCCCTGCTGGAGAACCTGCACCGCGCCCAGCTCAACCCGCTGGAGGAGGCGGCGGCCTACTCCCAGATGCTCGAGGACTTCGGCTGCACCCACGAGGAGCTGGCCAGCCGGATCGGCCGGTCCCGGCCCCAGATCAGCAACACGCTGCGGCTGCTCAAGCTCAGCCCGGCCGTGCAGCGCCGGGTCGCCGCCGGAGTGCTCTCCGCCGGCCACGCCCGATCGCTGCTGGCGATCGAGGACCCCGAGCTCCAGGACCGGCTGGCCCAGCGGGTGGTCGCCGAGGGGATCAGCGTCCGCGGCCTGGAGGAGATCGTGGCGCTGCGCGACGTCGGCGCCCCGGCCCCCCGGGCGGCACGGGCCAAGCCGGTCGCGCCCGGGCTCGCGGACCTGGCCGAGCGGCTCTCGGACCGCCTCGAGACCCGGGTGAAGGTGGACCTGGGCCGGACCAAGGGGAAGATCACCGTCGAGTTCGCCTCGCTGGACGACCTGCGCCGGATCGTGGACATCATGGACCCGCGCAACCGCACGGACCGGCCGATCTGACCACCAGTCGACCAGTCGACCTGACGATAAGTCGCTATGTCGACTTATCGTCCTCAGTCCGAGCGGCCCGGCGGGCGGCGCGGCGGCGCTTCTCCTCCGCGTCGAGGCCCGCGGCCTCCTCGAGGGTCGGGGCGCCGCCGCCGTACGACGCCGGCAGCCACCACGAGCCAGGAGGCTGCTCCTCGGCGGGGTAGGACCGGATCGCCTCGTCGAGCAGCCCGGCCATCCTGGCCTTGAGCTCGGCGGTCTCGGCGACCGGGTCCGCTCCGGTGGGCTGCAGCGGTGCGCCGACCCGGATCGCGATCGTCTTGCCGCGGGAGAGATCGCGTGGGTGATCCTTGGTGAGCATCCGCTGGGTGCCCCACAAGACGACGGGCAGGAGCGGGACGCCCGCGGCCGCGGCGATCCGGACGGCTCCCGTCTTGAACTCCTTGAGCTCCATCGCCCGCGAGATCGTGGCCTCCGGGAAGATGCCGACCGCCTCGCCGCCGCGCAGGTACTCGACCGCCGTGTGGAACGAGGCGAGCCCCTCGCCGCGGTCCACCTCGATGTGGTGCATCGAACGCATCACCGGGCCGCCGACCGGGTGGTCGAAGATCTCCCGCTTGGCCATGAACCGCACCAGCCGCCCGGACGGGTTCGCGGCCAGGCCGCCGTACACGAAGTCGACGTAGCCGATGTGGTTGCAGGCCAGCAGGACGCCGCCGCTGCGCGGGACGTGCTCGGTGCCGGACAGCACGATCCGCTGCCCGAGCAGCCGGAAGCCGAGCTTCGCCGCCGCGATGATCGGCGGGTAGGTCAGGTCGCGCACGTCAGGGCCGACCGTCGCGCGCCGCGGCCGCCTGCACCATCGAGGCGCAGACCTTCCCGAGGTCCAGGCCGGCCGCCTGGATCGCCAGCGGGACAGTGGAGGTCTCGGTGAATCCCGGGGCGACGTTGACCTCCAGGAACCACACCCGGCCCTCGTGGTCGATGATCAGGTCCGAGCGCGAGACGTCGCGCAGGCCCAGGACCTCGTGGGCCAGCAGCGCGACCCGCGCCACCTCCGCGGCGAGCTCCTCCGACAGCGGCGCGGGAGTGACGAACTCGGTGGCGCCGGCGGTGTAGCGAGCGGTGTAGTCGTAGACGCCGCCGTCCGGCTGGATCGCGACCGCGGGCAGGGCGCGGGCACCTGAGCCGTCGTCGACGACCGGCACCGCGACCTCCATGCCGGGGACGAAGCGCTCGAGCAGCGCGACGTCGCCGTAGGCGAACGCGCTGACCATCGCGGCCGGCAGCTGCTCGGCCGTGCGGACCACGGTGCAGCCCAGCGCCGAGCCGCTGCGGGTCGGCTTGACCATCAGCGGCAGGCCCAGCCGGTCGACCAGCGCCGCCATCACCGCGCCCGCGCCGAGCTCGCGGAAGGTCTCGTGCGGCAGGCACACCGACTCCGGCGTCAGGACGCCGGCGCGCGCCACCACGGCCTTGGCCACCGGCTTGTCGAACGCGACCCGGCAAGCGGCCGGCGGGGCGCCGACGTACGGGACGCCGAGGAGCTCGAGGATCTCGCGGATCGCGCCGTCCTCGCCGGTCTCGCCGTGCAGCATCGGGACCACGCAGTCGGGGCGCTCGTCGCGCAGAGTGGCCAGCAGGCTGGCGTCCACGTCGCGCTCGGTGACCTCCAGGCCGGTCGCGCGCAGCGCCTCGGCGACCCGGCGCCCCGAACGCAGCGACACGTCGCGCTCGTGGGAGAGCCCGCCGGCCAGGACCAGGACGTGCCCGGTGGTCGTGCTTGTCGGCGCCACGTGTTCTCCAGTCACGAGAGGATCAGGTCAGGTCCGAGCTGGGGGCGTCGTACCCGCTGCGGCCCTCGAGCTCGCGGGTCGGGGCGCTGGCCCCGAACGTCTCGCGCAGCTCCATCTCCGCCTCGAGCACGCCCGCCAGCCGGCGTACGCCCTCGCGGATCCGCTCGGGCGTCGGGTAGCAGAACGACAGCCGCATCGAGCCCGAGCCGAACCCGTCGGCGAAGAACGCCGTGCCGGGGACGTAGGCGACCCGGGCGGTGACGGCGCGGGGCAGCATCGCCTTGGCGTCGATCCCGGGGGGCAGCGTGAGCCAGACGTAGAAGCCGCCGTCCGGGACGTTCCAGCGGCACGCCGCCGGCATCAGGTCGTCGAGCGCCTGGACCATCGCGTCCCGGCGCTCGCGGTACATCTCCCGGAACTGCTTGATCTGGCCCTGCCAGTCGTGGCCGGAGAGGTACGCCGAGACCGCCATCTGCGAGAACTGCGGCGGGCACAGGGTCGCCGACTCCTGGGCCAGCACCAGCTTCTCGCGGACCGCGTGCGGGGCCAGCGCCCAGCCGACCCGGAAGCCGGGGGCGAAGGTCTTGGAGAACGAGCCGAGGTAGATCACGCCCTCGGCCTCGTCCGCGCGCAGCGCGCGCATCGGTTCGCCGCTGAACCCGAGCAGACCGTAGGGGTTGTCCTCGAGCACCAAGATGTCCTCGGTGCGGCAGATCTCCAGCACCTCCTGGCGCCGGGCCGCGGACAACGTGACGCCGGCCGGGTTGTGGAAGTTCGGGATCGTGTAGAGGAACTTGATCCTCTTGCCGGCCGCCTTGGTGACCGCGATGGCCTGACGCAGTGCGTCGGGGACCAGGCCGTCCGCGTCCATCTCGGCATGCACGACGTCGCACTGGTAGGCCTTGAACACCCCGAGCGCGCCGACGTACGACGGGGCCTCGCAGATCACGACGTCCCCGGGGTCGCAGAAGATCCGGGTGACCAGGTCGACCGCCTGCTGCGACCCGACGGTGACCACCACGTCGTCGGGGTGCGCGTCGATGCCCTCGAGCCGCATCACGTCACAGATCTGCTCGCGCAGCTCCGGCACGCCCTGGCCGGAGCCGTACTGCATCGCGACCGGGCCCTGGGTGGCGACCAGCTCGGAGATGGCGCCGCCGACCACGTCGAGCGGCAGCCCGGAGATGTTCGGCATCCCGCCGGCCAGGGAGACCACCTCGGGCCGCGACGCCACCGAGAACAGCGCCCGGATCTCCGAGGCCGTCATCCCGGCCGTGCGCGCGGCGTACCGGTCGACGTAGGAGTCGAGGCGGGTGGTCGCGCGGACGGGCTGGCTCTCCATGACCCGTCTAGCATGAAGGATGCGGCGTCGCGCCGCAGCACCGGGACCGAGGTGTGGGAGGTGTTTCGTGTCTCGCAAGATCGTCCGGCTCACCCTGGACCACCTCGACACCTTCGACACCCCGTGCCGCTCGTGCCTGTTCTGGGAGCTGGACCCGGTCCGCCGGGAGCGGGTCGAGGAGCCGGCTGCCGCCAAGGACGCCTGGGTCTCGGAGGTGCTGCGCGAGTGGGGCTCCTGTGGCCGGGTCGCCCTCGTCGACGACGTCCCGGTCGGGTACCTGATCTACGCCCCGGAGGCGTTCCTGCCGGGCGCCGCGGGGTTCCCGACGGCGCCGATCTCACCGGACGCCGTCCTGCTCACCATGGCGTACGTCGCGCCGGCGCTGCGCGGCGGCGGCCTCGGCCGGATGCTGGTGCAGGGCATGGCCCGAGACCTGGTCCAGCGTGGCGGCGTCGGTGCGGTCGAGGCCTTCGGCGACACGGCCGGCCGCAGCGGCCGCTGCCTGCTGCCCGTCGACTTCCTGGGCAGCGTGGGCTTCAAGACCCACCGGGCGCACGTCACGACGCCACGGATGCGGATGGACCTGCGAATGGCGCTGAGCTGGAAGGACGAGGTCGAGGCCGCGCTGGAGCGGCTGGTCGGGGTGATGCGACCCGCTCCGAAGCCCGCGCGCCCGCCCGCCCCCAAGGCCGCGTCTCGCGCATCGACTTCGTCGCCGCGCGGGGCCGCGGGATCGCCCTGAGGGTAGGCACGCCGGTTTGGGGTCGCCGCCGCGAGCGGTAGCCCCGGCCGTACAGACGCTGCGGCCCGTCAGCGATGCTGACGGGCCGCAGAAGGACTGAGCGGGATCAGGCGATGAACTCCGAGAGCTCGTTGAGGATCGCGGCCTTGGGGCGGGCGCCGACGATGCTCTTCACGACCTCGCCGCCCTGGTAGACGTTGATCGTCGGGATGCCGGTGACCCGGTAGGACGACGGCGTGACCGGGTTCTCGTCGACGTTCATCTTCAGGAACGTGATCTTGTCCCCGTGGGACGTCGCGATCTCGTCGAGGATCGGGGCGACCTGGCGGCACGGGCCGCACCACTCGGCCCAGAAGTCCACGAGGACCGGCTTGTCGGACTTGAGCACCTGCGCCTCGAACTCGGCGTCGGTGACGGCTGCGATGTTGCCCACGGGCGTTCCCTTCTTGATGAACTCGGAGGTCTACAGGTATCGAACACCACGCCGGGGACGGATGTTCCCCGCCGCACCGCGACGCGATGCCCGGAGGGGGTGTCCGGTCACTCAGGCGCCGGCCATCTCCGCGTCCGCCCGGGCCTGGGCCTCGAGCGGACCGGAGGCCGCGTGGTCCAGCTCGGCGAGGTAGCGCTCCGCGTCCAGGGCCGCGGCACAACCCGTGCCGGCGGCGGTGATCGCCTGCCGGTAGTGGTGGTCGACCAGGTCGCCGGCCGCGAACACGCCGGGCAGGTTGGTGCCGGTGGAGGGGTGGCTGGCGATCACGTAGCCGTTCTCGTCGAGGTCGACCTGTCCGCCGAGCAGCTCCGAGCGGGGGTCATGCCCGATCGCGATGAACAGGCCGGTCGCGGGCAGGTTGCGGGTCTCGCCGGTCACGGTGTCGCGCAGGGTGAGCGACTCCAGTCGATCCTCGCCGTTGATCTCCTCGACCACCGAGTTCCAGAGGATCTCCAGCTTCGGGTCGGCGAAGGCCCGCTCCTGCATGATCTTGGAGGCGCGCAGCTCGTCGCGGCGCACGATGAGGGAGACCTTGGACCCGAAGCGGGTGAGGAAGGTCGCCTCCTCGATGGCGGAGTCGCCGCCGCCGACGACCGCGATGTGCTGGTCGCGGAAGAAGAAGCCGTCGCAGGTCGCGCACCAGGAGACGCCGCGGCCGGACAGCTCGGTCTCCCGGGGCAGACCCAGCCTGCGGTAGCCCGAGCCCATCGCCAGGATCACCGCGCGCGCGGTGTAGGTGTCGGTGGCGGTCCGGACGATCTTCAGGTCACCGGTCAGGTCGACCTCGACGACGTCGTCGGCGACCAGCTCGGCGCCGAACCGCTCGGCCTGGGCGCGCATCTCGTCCATCAGCGCCGGACCCATGATGCCGTCGCGGAAGCCGGGGAAGTTCTCGACCTCGGTGGTGTTCATCAGCGCGCCACCGGCGGTCACCGAGCCCTCGAAGACCAGCGGCGTGAGGTTGGCTCGGGCGGTGTAGAGGGCGGCGGTGTAGCCGGACGGGCCGGAGCCGATGACGATCACGTTGCGGACGTCTGACATGGAGGACGACACTCCCTCGGAGATGGGTTCGGTGCAGTGGACCTGCGCTGGTAGAACCGATCGTAGGTGAGGAATCTTCCCGCTCTCGAGGCGCCCGGCGCCGGCTGCCGGCGCGGCCGCGGAGCGTTCAGCGCGCGGGCAACGTGATCGAGCGCGCCGGCTGGTCGCTGCCGCACAGGTAGAGGTCGACGACCTGGGTCTCCCCGCGGGCGTGCCGGAACACCAGCGCGCCGAGATCGCCGTCGTACCGCACCGCGACCCGGCGCCCGGCGCCCCAGCCCTCGGTCGAGCAGGAGCCGCGGAACGCGTCGAGCTCATTGCGCCCCGGCCTCGCGCCGGACTGGCTGGTCGTCGTGCCGTACAGCGCGGCGTCCCGCTCCTGGGCCTGGAGCCGGCGCACCTGGGGGCCGAACCGCTCGGAGGTGAGCCGCACCGGTGCCTGGCCCCCGAGGAAGGAGTCCCCGTCGCCGGCCGCGCTGGGCACTGCGGCCTCCGGCTGGTCCGCCTCGCCTGCCGCGGCACTGCGCTCACCGGACCCGGCCCCGGAATCGGGGCCGATGCTGTCGCTGGTGGCGGACGACGCGGAGTCCCCGTCCCCACCGGAGACGGTGAGGTCCACCTCGTTGAGACCGATCCCGACCGCGACGACCGCGGCCGCCGCGACCAGCAGGTTCCGCACGGTACGGCGCCGCCGGGCGCCGGCCAGGTCGACGGGTGCGGACGCCGGGACGCGGGTGCCGCGGTCGCTGGCGCCCGCGCGGTCGGGGCCGAGGTCGGCGAGCACCCCGTCGAGCCGGGCGACGACGTCGTCCGGCATCGGCTCGGTGTGCCGGGCCTCGGCGAGCAGTCGGCGCACCTGCTCCTCCTGCGGCGTGAGCTCGGGTTCGTCTGCCATGGGGTTCTCACCTCCTCGGGATGCTGGCGTGGCTCTGGTGTGGGCTGTGGCGTGGACGTCGGTCAGGTCGCGTCCGGTGGCCCCCGAGGTGCGTCGTGGGATTCGACGGACCGCAGCGCAGGCGGGTTCCCCGGCTCGGCGTGTCCCGGGTCACCGGCGGGGTCGGCGAGCAGCGGGGCCAACACCTCGGCGAGCCGGGCCCGGCCCCGGGAGCAGCGGGACTTGACGGTGCCCACGGCGCAGTCCAGCACCTGGGCGGCCTCGGCGACCGGGTAGCCCTCCATGTCGACCAGCACGAGCGCCGCGCGCTGCTCGTCCGGCAGCGTCGCGAGCGCCGCGAGCACCAGGCGCCGCCGCTCGTCGCGCACCGCGAGGTCCGCCGGGTCCTCGGTCGCGGGCGTCGACGACGCCGTGGAGCCGCGGTCGCGGTACTCCTCGAGGTCGTCGGGCAGCGCCTCCGCCCGGCGCACCTTCGCCGCCCGCAGCCGGTCCAGGCACGCGTTGACCACGACCCGGTGCAGCCAGGTGGTCACGGCGGCGTCGCCGCGGAAGGTGCCCGCCCGGCGGTACGCCGCGACCAGGCCGTCCTGGAGCCCGTCCGCGGCGTCCTCCCGGTTCCCCATCGTGCGCACCGCCACCGCCCAGAGCCGGTCGCGGTGCCGGGCGAACAGCAGCCCGAAGGCGTCCGGGTCGCCGTCGACGTGGGCGCGCAGCAGGTCCTGGTCGGTGGCCTGGTCGCCGGGCCCGGCGTGGTCCATGCTCATCGGGCGCTCATCGGGCGCTCATCGGGTACTCATCGGCCGGTCATCCGCGCACCGTCACCTCGGCGACCTCGCCGCGGAAGCCGTCGGCGATGGCGGGCAGCGAGGTGAGCCAGACGGTCAGGTAGCGCCCCGACGAGCCGGCGTCGAGGCTCACCCGGGCCCGCGGTCCGTCGGCGGTGCCGGTGGCGACCGGGGTCAGCCCGGCAACGGCGTCCGGTGCCTGGTCGCCGAGGTAGAGCGAGTACCCGGTCGGGGCGCCGACGAAGCTCAGGTCCACCGTGCTCACCGCGTGCTCCGCACCCAGGTCGAGGACCAGGCCGGCACCGGTCTTCAGGCCGCCGGGGCCGAAGTTCTGCAGGTAGGTCATGGTCCGCCACGCCGTGCCCGGGTCGCCGTCCACCGCGAGCCCGGTGAGGTCGGGGTTCTCCTCCGGCGGGTCACCCTGCGGGTCGAGGTCGGTCGCGGTCACTCCGGTGATCGGCGCCGCGGCACCGCTGGTCGCCGGGCTGCTCGGGCCGCTCTCACCACCGTCGTCGGGTACGGCGCCGAGGGGGGTGCGCCCGCGCCCGAGGTTGAACGCGACCACGATCGCGACGAGCAGCAGCAGGCACCCGCCGATCACGGCGGCCAGCCGCAGCCAGCTGCGGCCGGGGACGCCCTCGTCCTCGGGAGGGTCGGCGAGGATCGGGCCGGTGCCGGAGGGCGCGTCGTCGTCCCACGGCCAGAAGGACCCGCCGCTGCCGTGGGGGACCGGGTGCCGCGGTCGCCGGGCCGGCCCTTCGATGGGCTCGGGAGCGAACAGGGGCCGTTCGGGCGGATCCTCGAACGGCGGAGGTGGGGGCGCCGGCTCGGACCGCGCGGCGATCCAGGAGACGTCGTCGTTCTCGTCGTCGAAGATCGGCATCCCGGCCTGGGTGGGCAGCTCGGTCGAGCCGCGCGCGGGGCCGGGATCGGGCTCCGCGTCGGGCCCCGGCTCCGGCTCGGGCTCGGGCGCGGGCCCCGGCTCCGGCTCGGGCGCGGGCTCGGGCTCGGGCTCGGGGAGGCGGACCGGCGGATCGGTGATCGCGGGCAGCGAGATCGTCTCGGTGTCGCGGTGGCCGGCGGCGGCCTCGGCCTCGACCAGCCCGGTCGGGTCGCCGACGAACTCCGCGAGGAAGTCGCCGATCCCGGCCGCGGTCGCCAGGTCGTGGGTCTCGCGCAGCCGGGCGCCCCAGCCGCCGGCGTAGGGGTTGATCACCTCGTCGCACAGCGCGTCCAGGGGCCGCGGGATGCCGGCGCGCACCTGCCGGGGCCGCAGCACCCGGCCCTGGTCGACGGGTGCCCGCGGGACGGCGGAGGGCGACGTACCGGCCCACTTGCCGGTCAGTGCGCTGTAGAGCACGCCGCCCAGGTCGCGGACGTCGGTGGAGGCCCGGCCCGGTGGCAGTCCATGCAGCGCGGCGTCGACGGCGAAGCCGATGATGCGTACGGCGCCGCCGTGGTCGACCAGCACGTTCTCGGGCACCAGCCGGCCGTGGGCCACGCCCGCCTCGTGCCCGACGGCGATCGACGCGGCGACCTCGGAGACCAGCCAGGCGGCCCGCCGCGCGCCGAGCGGGCCCTCGTTGGTCAGCATGATGTCGAGGGAGTCGCCCGAGCCCCACTCGTTGACGACGTAGACCAGCCCGTTGGTGCGGTCCGCGTCGAGCACGCGGAGCAGCCGCCGGTCGTGCACCATGGCGGAGCGCCGGGCCGCCTCCAGCAGGGCGCCGGCGCGCTCGTCGTCCTCCGCGATGGTGTGCAGGGCGACGTGCCGCTCGAGCACCTTGTCGTGGGCTCGCCAGAACCGGCCGCCACTGCTCTCGGCGAGCAGGTCGACCAGTCGGTAGCGGTCGGCGAGCACGTCGCCGGGCCGGATCGAGCTCGGCACTCAGCTCACTTTCCTGGGGTCGGCGGGGGTTCGGCGTGCAGGTCGGAGGGCCCAGGGCCATGGTAGGGCGCCGGCAGGCTCAGCCGGGGACCCGTCCCGGGCGCAGGCGGCGCCCGATCGTGTCGATCACCGTGGTCACCTCCTGGATCCGCAGCACCCGGGCCAGCGCCACGAACAGCACCACGTCGACGATCGTCACGAGCAGCACCCAGACCGCCGCGATCGTCCAGTGCGGGTCGTCCGCGACCCGGTGCAGGAGGTACGCCGTGGCGGCGGCCGCGCCGGTCGAGATCCCGGCGGCGATCAGGGTCCGGACCAGGAACCGCACCAGCCGCGGGGTCCGCAGCCCACCGACGAGCCGGCGCAGCACGGCGTACGAGAGCATCCCGCCGACCAGGTAGGACGCGGTGTAGGCGAGCACCAGCGCGGGCGAGGTGTGCTCGGCGTCGGTGGCCCGCACCAGCAGCAGGGCGGCCACGATGTTGGTGCCACCGACCGCGCACTGGATCCAGAACACGGTCCGGGTCAGCTCGAGGGCGTAGAACCCGCGGAGCATCAGGTAGTGCACGGTGAAGAAGGCCAGGCCGGCGCCGAACAGCGCGAGCGAGGGCGCGTAGAGCTCGTAGGACGCCGCCGCGGCGCCGTGACCCCAGACCACGTTCGAGAGGTCGAGGGCGATGATCGGCAGCAGCAGCGCGAACGGCACCACCACCGCCAGTGCGCTGCGCAGCGTGTCGGTGAGCGAGCGGGCCAGTCCCGGCAGGTCGTCCTCGGCGGCACGGGCGGAGAGCCGCGGCAGGATCGCGGTCGCCAGCGACACGGTCACGACCGAGTGCGGGACCATCATGATCAGGAACGCCGAGGAGTAGATCGAGTAGCCGGTGCCGTCCGCGGAGCTCGCCGTACCGCTGGAGGCCAGCCGGACGACCACGGTGTAGGCGACCTGGTTGACGATGACGAACAGCACGGTCCACACGCCGAGCCGCAGGGTGTGCCCCAGGCCGGTGCCGCGGAAGTCGAAGCGCGGCCGGTAGCGGAACCCGGCGCTGCGCAGGTAGGGCACCAGGATCAGGAACTGGGCCGCGATGCCGAGCGTCGAGCCGACGCCGAGCACCAGCTCCTGGTCGGCGGTGTAGGCCCCGAGGACGTCCTCGGCCGGGCCGAAGACCAGCAGGTAGACGACCAGCACGGCCACCGAGATCACGTTGTTGGCGATGGGGGCCCACATCATCGGGCCGAACCGGTCGCGGGCGTTGAGCACCTGCCCGACCAGCACGAACATGCCGTAGAAGAACACCTGCGGCAGGCAGTAGCGGGCGAAGTCGATCGCGGAGTCCCGCTGCGCGGCCAGCGCCGGCTCGGTGAAGCGGGAGTCGAGCAGCAGGTCCATCACCCAGGGCGCGGCGAGCACCAGCAGCACCGACACGATCGCCAGGAACAGCGCCGCGAGCGTGATCACCCGGCTGGTGTAGGCGTCTCCGCCGTCCGGGTCGTTGCGCATCGCGCGCACCAGCTGCGGCACGAGCACGGCGTTGAAGATGCCGCCCGCCAGCAGGATGTAGAGCATGTTGGGGATCGTGTTCGCGATGTTGAACACGTCGGCGTGCAGCTGCGCGCCCAGCGCGGCGGCCAGCAGGGTCGAGCGGACGAAGCCGCTGAGCCGCGAGACGACGGTGCCGGCCGCCATCACCGCGCTGTTGGCGAGGACCCGGTCGCGTTCCTCCTCCGGCGCCGTCATGACCGCCTCGCTGCGCGGACCCGACGGACCAGGCGCACCGCGATCGCGCCGAAGAGCAGTGCGATACCGGTGCCGATGATCAGCCAGATCACGCTGCTCACCCGGTTGGAACGGATCGGCAGGTCGTCGGAGGAGCCCAGGGGCACGTTGTCGACGTCGGTGAGGAGCAGCGTGACGTTGCGGATGCCGACGGCCGAGGACGACGCGTTGAGCAGCACCGTCGCGCGGTTGTCGGGTCCGATGTCGATCGTGTCCGTGGGCACCGCCACCTCGAGCGGCGGGTCGGCGACGGCGCGGACCCGCACGCTGACCGGCTGGTCCAGGGAGTTGGTGATCGTGGCGGCGAACCGGCCGCTGCCGCTGGAGAGGATCACCGCCTTCGGCGCATCGATGCGTACGCCGCGCAGCCGGCTCTCGATCCAGGCCCGGGACTGGTCCGCCGAGGCGCGGGCGGTCACCGGCCGCAGCCGGTCGGAGTAGGAGACGTCCGTGAACGCCTCGTCGCGGACGGTGCTGCCGACCTCGTCGTTGTTGGTCAGCAGGTTCTGCAGCGAGTCGCCCGCCTGGATCAGGTCGCCGGCGGCGGTGAACACGTCCGCATCGAGCTCGAGCCGGTCCTGGCCGTCGGGGTAGCGGAGCCGGTCGATCGGCACGGCGGTCCCGGCGCGCTGGGTGATCGTCGTGAGGTCGGTCAGGTTGAGCCAGTCCAGGTCGAGCCCCTCGAAGAACCCGTCGGCCGACGGGGCCGACCAGGTCGTCGGCAGGGTGACGACCAGGGGTTTGCGGCCGCGGGTGAGCAGCCGGACCGCGGCCTCGCTCACGATCCGCTGGCGCAGGGCGAGCGGGGTCATCCGATCCGTCGGGCCCGGCCCGCCCGAGGCCGCGCCCGAGGAGGACACGGCGAGGGTGTGGCCCTCGGTGCGCACCACCGACGGCGCCCGGGGACCGAGCATCCGGTCGGTGACGAGCACCGTGCTCGCGGGCTCCGCCAGGCGGAGCCCGCCGGCGTCGAGGTAGCCGGCCGGCGAGGACACGGCCGGGGTCGTCGGCAGCCCCCACGGCGCGAGGTCGCCGGTGGAGCGCTTGCGCGCCGCTCGGTAGGTGGCCGGGTCGTACTTCGCGGCCGCGGCGACGTCGACGTCGCCGTACGGCAGGGTGAGGATCTCGTGGCCCTCGAGCCCGTCGTGCAGCGCCTCCAGCCAGCTGGACCCCAGGTCCGCCGCCTGCTGCACCTCGGGCGCGAGCTCGGGTGCCGGCTCCTCCCCGCCGCTGTCCTCCCCGCTGCTGTCCGCGCCGGGGGGGTCGGAGCTGCCGGTGCCGTCGGGTTCGGTGCCGTCGGTGGGCGACGGGGTGGCGTCCGGCGACTCCGAGCCCTCGCCCCCCTCGGCGACGGTGGGGCCCAGCGAGCGGGGTGGGTTGCCGGCAACCAGCTGGCGGACCGCGTCGGGCACCGCCGGGTCGAGCAGCCAGGTGATCGGGCGCGAGCCCGCCGCGACTCCGAGGTCGACCAGCGACCGCAGCGTGCCGCCGGTGCCCAGCGCCTCCACCCAGGACTCGACGCCGCCGATGGACCCGTCGGCGGCGTGCTCGATCTGGCGCCGGATCGGCACCACGAGCGCGGCCTGGACGGCCTTCTGGGCCGCCCTGCCCCGGGCCGGCGGCGCCAGCGGCAGGAAGGTGCGGGCGCGGCCGTCCGCGGTCTCGTCGCGGCCCGCGGGTCCCTGGCCGAGCGCGTGGACGCCGAACCAGTAGACCCCGGGCGTGGTGGAGGGGAGGTACCGCCGCGGGATGGTGAGCGAGAACCGCTCGGTCGCGTTCGGGGCGAGCTGGTCGATCGTGTCCTGGGTCCCGGGTGCCGACTCCTCGATGATCCGCTCGCCCACCTGGCTGTCCTCAGCGGTCTCGGCGGCGTCGGCCAGCTCGGCCGAGGTCGTCATCGGGGTGTCGGAGACGAAGGCGTAGACGTTGACGGTGGTCCAGGTCTCGGTGTCCTGGTTGGTGACCGTGCCGGTCACCCGGACCGGCCCGTCGCGCGGGATCTCGGAGGGCGTCAGGCTGTCGATCGTCATCGCCAACGGTGTCGTCGCGGCGGCCCGCCTCGCCGCCGGCGCCTGGGCCTGGGCCGGCCCCGCCGGCATCAGGAGGAACGCCGCCAGCGAGGCCACCGCCGTGAGGGCAGGCAGCAGCGACAGCGGGCGAAGCACGGCAGCGACTCTATCCGGGGATGCTGTGCCGGTCCGGGCCCCGCTCCGCAACCACTAGACTCGACTCCCGTGCCCGACGCCGTGCCCCCGCCGCTCTCCATGGCCGATGCCCAGCGGGCGGTCACCGCGGAGCTGGACCGGATCGCGCCCGTCATCGACGACCTCGGCGAGCGGTTCACGCAGGCCGGGCACGAGCTGGCGCTGGTCGGCGGGCCGGTGCGCGATGCCATGCTCGGCCGCCAGCACAACGACCTCGACTTCACGACGTCCGCGCGTCCCGAGCAGACCGAGGCGCTGCTGAAGGGCTGGGCGGACGCGGTCTGGGACATGGGCCGCGCCTTCGGCACCATCGGCTGCCGCAAGGGCGAGTGGCAGGTGGAGATCACGACCTACCGCTCCGAGGCCTACGACCCGGACTCGCGCAAGCCCACCGTCGACTTCGGGGACACCCTCGCCGGAGACCTCGGGCGCCGGGACTTCACGGTGAACGCGATGGCGGTCCGGGTGCCCGGGCGCGAGCTCGAGGACCCGTACGGCGGGGTGGTCGACCTCGCCGAGCGGGTGCTGCGCACCCCGGGACGGCCCGAGGACTCCTTCTCCGACGACCCGCTGCGGATGATGCGCGCCGCGCGGTTCGCCGCCCAGCTCGGGTTCGGCGTCGACCCGGCTGTCGTCGCGGCGATGACCGCGATGGCCGGGCGGATCGAGATCATCTCCGCCGAGCGGGTCCGCGACGAGCTGGTCAAGCTGGTGTGCGCGCCGTACCCCCGCCTCGGGCTGCGGCTCCTGGTCGACACCGGGCTGGCCGCGCTGGTGCTCCCCGAGCTGCCCGCGCTCGCGCTGGAGCGCGACGAGCACCACCGCCACAAGGACGTCTACGAGCACACGCTGACCGTGCTCGAGCAGGCGATCGACCTGGAGTCGCGGCTGCCGGGCGGCGGCCCCGACTTCGTCACCCGCTTCGCCGCGCTCATGCACGACGTCGGCAAGCCGCGGACCCGCCGCTTCATCGACGACGGGACCGTGACGTTCCACCACCACGACGTGGTCGGCGCCAAGATGACCCGCAAGCGGATGCGGGCGCTGCGGTTCTCCAACGACGAGACCGACGCCGTCACCAAGCTGGTCGAGCTGCACCTGCGCTTCCACGGCTACGGCACCGGCGAGTGGACCGACTCCGCCGTGCGCCGCTACGTCCGCGACGCCGGCGACCAGCTCGGACGCCTGCACGTCGTCACCCGTGCCGACTGCACCACCCGCAACCAGCGCAAGGCCGACCGGCTCCGCCGGACCTACGACGACCTCGAGGCGCGGATCGCCCGGCTCTCCGAGCAGGAGGAGCTCGACGCCCTCCGCCCCGACCTGGACGGCAACCAGATCATGGAGATCCTCGGCATCGGCCCGGGCCGTGAGGTCGGGGCCGCGTACCAGTACCTCCTCGAGCTGCGCATGGACCGCGGGCCGATGGCCGAGGAGGAGGCCCGGGCCGCACTGCTGGAGTGGGCCGCCTCCCGCTCCTGACGACCGCTGGAACCAGACCCGCCGCAAGAACCGTCGAGTCGGGAGTCCTGGCGGTCGGTGGCGCTCGGTGGGCGACGACCGCGCCGTAGGGTGCCGTCATGACTGCGGACATGACGTCGCCGATCGCCGAGCAGGTCGCCGCGGGCTACCGCTTCGAGGGTCCGGCCCTCGAGCTCGGCGCCCTGATGCTCGCCGCCGACCAGCTGGTCGACGTACCGGTCCGGATTCCGTTGGCGATGCTGAACCGGCACGGCCTGGTGGCCGGGGCGACCGGCACCGGCAAGACCAGGACTCTTCAGCTGCTCGTCGAGCAGCTCAGCGCCCAGGGCGTCCCGGTCTTCGCCGCGGACATCAAGGGCGACCTGTCCGGGCTGGCCCAGCCGGGCACCGCGAGCGAGAAGCTCAGCGCCCGGGCCGCCACCGTCGGCCAGGAGTGGGCGGCCGCCGGCTTCCCCGTGGAGTTCTACGCGATCGGCGGCGTCGGGCCCGGGCTGCCGCTGCGGGTCACCATGAGCGCGTTCGGGCCGACCCTGCTGAGCAAGGTGCTGGGCCTCAACGACACCCAGGAGTCCAGCCTGGGGCTGGTCTTCCACTACGCCGACCGGGCCGGCCTGCCGCTGCTCGACCTCGCCGACCTCCGCGCGGTGCTCGCGCACCTGCTCAGCGACGAGGGCAAGGCCGAGCTCAAGGCGCTGGGTGGGCTGTCGTCGGCGACCGCCGGGGTGATCCTGCGCGAGCTGATCGGCCTGGAGGACCAGGGCGGCGACGTGTTCTTCGGCGAGCCGGAGTTCGAGTCGGCGGACCTGCTCCAGCTCGCCCCCGACGGCCGCGGCCTCGTCTCGCTGGTCGAGCTGCCGCAGCTGCAGGACCGGCCGGCGATCTTCTCGACGTTCCTGATGTGGCTGCTCGCCGACCTGTTCCACGACCTTCCCGAGGTCGGGGACGTGGACAAGCCGAGGCTGGTGTTCTTCTTCGACGAGGCGCACCTGCTCTTCGCCGACGCGTCCAAGGCGTTCCTCGACCAGGTCGCCCAGACCGTGCGGCTGATCCGGTCGAAGGGGGTCGGGGTGTTCTTCGTGACCCAGAGCCCCACCGACGTGCCCGACGCGGTGCTCGCCCAGCTCGGTTCGCGGATCCAGCACCAGCTGCGCGCGCACACCCCCAACGACGCCAAGGCGCTCAAGGCGACCGTGGCGACCTACCCGACCAGTGGGTACGACGACCTCGGGCAGGTCATCACCGGCCTCGGGATCGGCGAGGCCGTGGTGACCGTGATGAACGAGCGCGGTGCGCCGACGCCGGTGGCCTGGACCCGCCTGCGGGCGCCCCAGTCGCGGATGGATCCGTGCGATCCCGACGTCCTCACCGCCACCGTCGCGGCCAGCCCGCGGGCCGCGAAGTACCAGGCCGCGATCGACCGGGAGTCCGCGCGCGAGATCCTCGCCGACCGGCTCGAGCAGGGTGCCGCGAAGCAGGACCGCGAGCAGGCGGGCGCCCCCGGCCCGGACCCTGATCCGGCGCCGCGCCCGGTGCCGGTCCCGAAGCCCAGCACCGACAAGCCCAGCAGCAGGCCCCCGAAGGACGACAGCGTGGTCGAGCAGGTCGTGAAGTCCGACGCGTTCAAGGACTTCATGCGTACCGCCGCCCGCGAGATCGCGCGGGGGATGTTCAAGACCGGCCGGCGCTGACCTGCCTCGGGGACGCCGCCCGGAACTCCTCCGGACGACGTCCCGCGGCCACACCCGCCCTAGAAGCGGAACCGGTCCACGTAGGCCCGGCCCGTGAGCACCACCAGGCGGAGCTGGTGCTTGCCGGAGCCGAGGCCGCGCAGCACCTTGCGGTAGGCGATGACCGGGGTGCTGTTCTTGTTGCGGAAGCTGATCGTCCCGACCTGCGTGCCGTCGACGAACAGCGCCGCCTTCCCGCCGTGGACCGAGCGGCCGAAGAAGATCTCCGCACGCGGGCCCTTGGTGGTCAGGGTCATCGTGTCGCGGCCGTTGCCCCTGCCGGCGTTGTCGCAGTAGCCGCCGCCGCGCTCCGGCCGCACGTCGCGCCAGCTGCCGTGCCGGGTCACCTTGGCGGAGCCGCAGTTGACGCTCGTCCGGGCCCCCGGCTGGGGGCCGGGACCTGTGGAGTCGCCGGTGACCTTGACGGTCAGCGTGTCGGTGTCGGTGGCGCCCTCGGGGTCGGTGACCAGGAGGGTGACGGCGTACGTCCCGGGCTCGGTGAAGGTGTGCCGGGCGAAGGAGCCGGCGGCGTCCTTGGTCGAGCCGCCGTCACCGAAGTCCCAGCTGTAGTCCAGGTCGTTCGGCGTCTCGGCGTCGGTGCTGTCCGATCCGCTGAAGCGCACCGCGTCGCCGGTCCTCACCGTCGTCGCCGAGGCCGTGGCCCGCGCGGACGGCTTGGTGTTGGCCGGCGCCGGCGTCGGGCTGTAGCCGTAGTCGAAGTCACCGCAGCCGGTGCCCATGGTGAACCGCACCGATCCGGTCAGGTCGCCGTCGGACGTCGCCGGGCCGTTGGTGTTTCCGGCCATGGACAGCACCCGGAAGCCCAGGCAGCCGTACTGGAACCGCCACGGGTTCGCGACGTCGGCGTACCGGCTGTCGACCGTGGTGTTCGACGGGTCGGTGTAGTTGTCGGTGTGCCCGGGGCCCGAGTCGGTGTACGTCGAGCGGGTCGCGGCCGCCGTGAACGCCGCGTCGTTCAGGTTCGGCGTGTCGTTGCCGGGCTCGGGGGTCGAGTCCAGGGGCGACTGGGCCGGCGGGGAGTCGGTCCCCGCGTTGCCGTACCCGTGTGCCTCGTCGGTGTAGGCGAGGTAGAGCCCGGGCTCGAAGCCGATCGGGTCGCGGTCGATCTGTCCGTGCCCGTCGAGGTCGAAGCCGGAGCGGTCCCGCATCTCCAGGTAGTAGCCGTGGTCGAAGGCCGCCTCGTCACCGGCGGTCACGAACTGCCAGCCCTTGGTGCAGTCGCTGCCCGGGTTGTCGGCCTGGCAGCCGCCGTTGAAGATCCGCGGGTCGCTCGGACCACCGTCCTTCTCCAGGTCGGTCTGCAGCAGCACCTTCTCGCCGCTCGGGGTGGTCGCGGTGACCTTGAGGTCGTCGATGAACCAGCCGGGTCGGGCCAGCCCCGGGTCGGTCGCGTAGCTGAACCGCAGCACCGGGGTGGCCGCCCCGACGAGGTCGGAGATGTCGAAGCTGTCGGCCACGAACTGCGAGTCGGGGTAGTTGCCGGTGGTGCGGTCGAGCTGGACCGTGACCGGGTCGGAGTAGGACCCGCTCGATCCGGTGATGCCGTTGCCGTACGCCGACTGGCAGGAGCTCTGGTTCGGGTTCGAGGTCATCGGCGTCGTGGTCGGGGTGTCGCGCAGCGACTCGTGGGAGGTGAAGCTCTTCCCGCCGTCCTTGGAGGTCAGCACGAAGCCGTAGTCGAAGTCCCACTCGATGTCGAACAGCGACTTGAGGTCCAGCCGGACCGTCGAGCCGGCGGGCAGGTCCTTGATCCCCGGGATCGCGATGTCGAGGTTGTGGCCGCCGCCGTTGTTGGCGCAGCCGAAGTCGTTGCCGGCGCCGGAGAACCACGCGTGGGTCTTGGTCGCCTTGTCACCCGTGTCGAACTTGGCCGGGTCGATCAGCTGACGACCGGGCAGCCGCGCGACGTACATCAGCGAGTTGTGGACCACGCCGTCCGGCCCGTTGGTGAGCGTGTACGGCGTCCCGTCGGGGCGCTGCCACGTGATCGTGCCGGTGTCCTGCTTGGAGTCGGTCCAGCCGTCGACGGTCCGGGTCTCGCCTGCCCGGAGCACCTGCGGGACGACCCAGCCGAGCTCCTGGCGGGAGAAGGCGTCCATGTTCTGCGACTTGTCGGTCGCCATCAGGTTCCAGTCGCCGTAGGTCTCGCGGCCGCCGACGGAGTAGAAGTCCGGCAGCCCGAGCGAGTGGCCGTACTCGTGCGAGATCACGCTCGCCTTGTCGATGGCCGTCTCGGGGTTGAGGTTGTAGGGGCCGACCCGGACGAAGACCTTGAGGGCGTCGCCCTTGTCGGTCGTGGTCATGTCCTTGTAGGTCTTGTCGGTGTACCAGAGCGGCCGGCCCTCGAGGTCCTTGAGCTGGTCGTCGGTGGTGAAGCCGGGCAGGCCCGTCTTCGCGTCGTTGTAGTAGTACTCCAGCGACGAGCTGTGCGGCCAGACGTTGTCGTAGGGCAGCGCGTCCTGGGGGTCGTCGCTGCACAGCCCGAGCTGGGAGGCGCCGTTGCCGCCGCAGCCGGCGAACACGGCCATGAAGAAGTCGACCACGCCGTCCTTGTCGGTGTCGTAGTCCGAGTAGTCGATCTCGGGGTCGGCGAGCGCGGCCGCGTCCACGACGAGCTTGCTGGTCGGCCCGCAGCCGCTGTCGATCTGGGCGAGCGCCGAGATGCCGGTGAGGGAGCCGATCACCGCGGAGCCCGCGCCGTCGGAGCCGTAGTAGCCGGTGGTGCCGGGCAGGTTGTAGACGCCGTTGGTGATCCGCTCCGTGTACGCCGGGCCGCCGACCGTGCCGGGCGCGGGGATCGCGCCGGCCGGGGTGTCGGTCTGCGTGACGCCGGCGCAGGTGTTGACGGCCGTCGGGTCGATCTGGGTGAACGGGAAGCCGGGGGCGTAGCTGGTGAAGTCGGCCGTCGCGATCCCCGCGGAGGGGACGCTGCCGTTGGGGAAGAGCTGGCCCAGGGACATCTCCTGGTACAGGTTGAAGGTGGAGCCGGGCTTGGCGGGGGAGTTGATGACCTCCTCGAGCTGCTCACCGGTGTGCGCGGCGGTGTACGCGCGGTCGCGGTACTCCACCGGGATGACCGGGAACGGGCGGTCGCCGTACCGGGCGGTGTCGAAGGCGTCGCTCGGCGGGATCACCTTGGGGCCGTGGCTGACCACGGTCTGGGCCCCGGTGCTCGCGGTGAGGCGAGCGGTGGTGGACAGGTCGCGCCAGACCACCGTCGGGTCCTGGGCGACGGTGTCGGCCTTGCTCTCCAGGACCAGGGTGACGGTGCCGGGCACCGTGCCGGTCGCCGCCGGCACCGACGGGATCGTCCAGGCCACCGTGTCGCTGCTGAACGGGTGGGTGCCGGGGCCGCTGGCGTTCGTGAAGCTCGTGCCTGCGGGTGCCGTGATCGTGACCGAGGCGCCGGCCACCGGGGTGGCGGTGGGGTTCTGGACGATGATCCGCGAGGGGTAGGCCTCGCCCGGCTTCACCCAGCCGACGGCCGAGACGAAGCTGTTCTCGACCTGGAGCCCGGTCGCGGCCGCGCGGACCGCCACCGATCCGGCGCCGGCGTCGGCGGCCTGGTGGTCGTCGTACGTCGCGTCCACGGCGCGCAGGCCCAGTCGCAGCAGGTCCGCGTCGGCGAGGCCGTCGGTGATGGCGCCGGGCACCATGGTGGCGAAGCTGCCGTCGTCGGCGGCGGTCACGGCCTGGGTGCCGAGCACCCTGCCGGCGGGGTCGGTGACGGTCAGGGTGAAGCTCGCCGGCACCCCTTCACCGGTCCGGGGCACCGCGGTGAGCGAGGTCTGGCTCAGCGTCGAGACGGTGCCGGACACCCGGAACCGCTCGCCGCGCTCGATGGTGGCCGACTGGCGGTCGAAGGAGACGGACAGGCCGTGGGCGCCGATCGGCCGGGGCTGGGTGCTGGCGGGTGCGGCGGCCCCGACCGGGGCGAGGACAGCCGACAGGCCGGTGGTGAGGGCGACCGCCAGCGCGGTGGTGACCGCTGCGGTCCGCCAGGGGCGCAGCGTGCGCGCCGGGATGCTCGACGAGGTGCTCGATGGAGGGTTGGTCATGGAGGACGCAATCTCGAGGGGTCGCCGGAGGCGACGCGGTGCCACCCCAACGACCCGTCCGTCCGGCTGGTTATGGCGGGCCGGCGCATCCCCGCCCGGTGCCGCCGGACCGGGCCGAGCGGTCTGGACCGGTGGCCCGTGATGGCCCCGAAATGGCGTTGACCCGCCCGAGGCTCTCGGGCGGGTCAACGGCTCGGCCGTGCGGCTTGCTCAGCCTGCGGGCGAGACGAGTGCGCGTTCGTTCCTCACGCTCACTCTTCGCCCTTGATGAAGGCCTCGACGCGGCGGCGACCCTCGTCGTCGGGGAGCTGCACCGGCGGGGACTTCATCAGGTACGACGACGCCGAGATGATCGGGCCGCCGAGGCCACGGTCCTTGGCGATCTTCGCGGCGCGGATCGCGTCGATGATGATGCCGGCCGAGTTCGGGGAGTCCCAGACCTCGAGCTTGTACTCCATGTTCAGCGGCACGTCACCGAACGCGCGACCCTCGAGGCGGACGTAGGCCCACTTGCGGTCGTCGAGCCACTGGACGTAGTCCGACGGGCCGATGTGCACGTTGCGGTCGGCGACCTTGCCGGCCAGCTCGCCCTTGAGGTTGGACGTCACGGACTGGGTCTTGGAGACCTTCTTGGACTCCAGGCGCTCGCGCTCGAGCATGTTCTTGAAGTCCATGTTGCCGCCGACGTTGAGCTGGTAGGTGCGGTCCAGCGCGACGCCGCGGTCCTCGAAGAGCTTCGCGATCACGCGGTGGGTGATGGTGGCGCCCACCTGCGACTTGATGTCGTCACCGACGATCGGGACGCCGGCGTCCTCGAACTTCTTGGCCCAGACCGGGTCGGAGGCGATGAAGACGGGGAGGGCGTTGACGAAGGCCACGCCGGCGTCGATCGCGCACTGGGCGTAGAACTTGTCGGCCTCCTCGGAGCCCACCGGGAGGTAGGAGACGAGCACGTCGGCCTGGGTGTCCTTGAGGACCCGGACCACGTCGACCGGCTCGGCGGCCGACTCCTCGATGGTCTGGCGGTAGTACTTGCCGAGGCCGTCGAGGGTGTGACCGCGCTGGACGTCGATGCCGAGCGTGGGGACCTCGGCGATCTTGATGGTGTTGTTCTCGGAGGCGTTGATCGCCTCGGAGAGGTCCTTGCCGACCTTCTTGTCGTCGACGTCGAACGCCGCGACGAACTCCACGTCCTTGACGTGGTACTCGCCGAAGGTCACGTGCATCAGCCCGGGCACCGTTCCCGTCGGGTCGGCGTCCCGGTAGTAGTGCACACCCTGGACCAGGGAGGAGGCGCAGTTGCCGACTCCCACGATTGCTACTCGAACCGAACCCATCGGGTTGTTCCTTTCCGTCATCCGGCCACGGTGGCCGGACTGCTCGTCTGAGGCGAGGCGCTACTTCTGGCCGCTGACCTCGGGGGGCTGCACCGCGGCTGGTGCTGCCGCGGAGGTGGTGCTGGTGTCGTGCTCGCCGCTGCGCTCGGCGTTGATCAGGTCGGAGAGCCAGCGGACCTCGCGCTCGACCGACTCGACGCCGTGGCGTTGGAGCTCGATGGCATACCGGTCGACCTCCTTCTGCGTCATCGACAGCTGGCTCTGCACCCGGTCGAGGCGCTCCTGGAGCCGGGTCCGCCGGCCTTCCAGGACCCGCAGCCGGATCTCCATGTCGGTGCGGCTGAAGAACGCGAACCGGATGTCGAAGTTGTCGTCCTCCCATGCGGTGGGACCGACCTCGGTCATCAGTCGCTCGAACTCACGCTGCCCGGACTCGGTGAGCTGGTAGACGATCCGGGGCCGGCGGGTGACCGGCGTGACCGTCGTGGCGGCCTCCTCGATGAGGGCGCCGCGGAGCATCTTCTTCAAGGTGGGGTAGAGCGATCCGTAGGAGAGGACCCGACCCCAGCCGAGCATGAGGTTGAGCCGCTTGCGGAGCTCGTAGCCGTGCATCGGACCCTCGTGCAGCAGCCCGAGGACTGCCAGCTCGATGGTCTCCGCCCGACGTGCCATACGACCTATCGTAGCGATATATCCGTCCGTTGCGAATCCGCAATCGGTATGACCCGTCCCTGAGACCTCGCTCACGCCCCGGCGGTACCGTCCGGGCCGACGTCTTGGGCGGGCCCACCCGGCCGCCGTACCCTGACCAGGATCTTCACGCCGACCAGCACCCCGACCAGCACCCCGACCAGCGGAGCCAACGACTGTGAGTGGTAAGCGCAGGGCCGCAGGCCCCGCCAGCAAGACGACCGCCTCCAAGCCGGGCAGCAAGCCCAAGCGTCCCCGCACCCGCAAGCAGCAGGCGCTGCGGGTCGCGAAGTGGGGCTCGATCGTGGGCCTGGCGCTCCTGCTGATCGCCGTCGGCGGGTTCGTCTTCCTCTACAAGACGATCGACATCCCGGACCCGAACGCCGACTTCGAGGCCGAGACGTCGTTCGTCTACTACGCCGACGGCAAGGCCCAGGTCGGCAACTTCGCCACCCAGAACCGTGAGTCGATCACGCTCAAGCAGATGCCCCAGACGCTCCAGGACGCGGTGGTCGCCGCGGAGAACCGGTCCTTCCGGACCGACAACGGCATCGACCCGAAGGGGATCCTGCGCGCCGCCTTCAGCAACGCGCAGGGCAACTCGACCCAGGGTGCGTCGACGATCACCCAGCAGTACGTCAAGATCCTCTACCTCAATCAGGAGCGTTCCTACACCCGCAAGGTGAAGGAGGCGATCCTGTCGCTGAAGATCCAGCGCACGAAGAGCAAGTCGGAGATCCTCGAGGGCTACCTCAACACGATCTACTTCGGGCGCGGGGCGTACGGCGTGCAGGCGGCCTCCCGGGCGTTCTTCGACAAGGACGCCAAGGACCTCTCCCTGAAGGAGTCGGCCGTCCTCGCGAGCGTGCTGAACAACCCCTCGCGCTTCGACCCGGCCAACGGCAAGGACAACAAGCGGGCGCTCAAGGAGCGCTACGCCTACGTCCTCGACGGGATGGCCGACGCCGGCAACATCACCGCCGAGCAGGCCGACAAGGCCGAGAAGTCGCTGCCGAAGTTCCCGGAGATCAAGGCGGAGAGCAAGTACGGCGAGCAGCGCGGCCACATGCTCAAGCTGGTGCGCGACGAGATGCACGAGCTCGGCTACACCGACGAGCAGATCGACAGCCAGGGCTACCGGATCACCACTACGTTCACGCAGAAGGCCATGGACGCCGCGAAGGCCGGCGTGCTGGAGCAGCGGCCCGAGGGCTTCAAGGACAAGGAGCTGCACATCGGGGTCGCGAGCGTCGAGCCCGGCACCGGTGCGCTGCGCGGGTTCTACGGCGGTCAGGACTACCTGGACTCCCAGATCAACTGGGCGGCCACCGGCGGGATGGTCGGCTCGACGATCAAGCCGATCACGGTCGCCACGGCCCTGGAGAACGGCTACTCGCTCAAGGACACCTTCGAGGGCAACTCGCCGTACGTCTTCCCCGACGGCCTCGACGTGGTCAACGAGGGTCCCGGCGACGGCAACGACTACGGCGCCAAGGTCAGCCTGACCCTCGCGACCGAGCAGTCGATCAACACCGCCTTCGTCGACATGTCGAACTCGATCCCCGACGGGCCGGCGAAGATCGTCGAGACCGCGAACAAGGTCGGGATCCCGCCGGCGGACCCGACGAAGAAGTACCCCGGGATCCCCGACAAGAGCATCGACCTCGAACCGGACGCGCTGGTCACCCTCGGCAAGGCGCGGATCAGCCCGATCAACATGGCCAACGCCTACGCGACGATCGCGAACGGCGGCGAGCGCGCCGACGTGCACGTGATCGACAAGATCGTGAGCCGCAAGGGCGAGGTGCTCTACTCCTTCAAGCAGCACACCACCCCGGCGTTCGACGACTTCGCCGACGGCGTCGACGTGACGACCGCGTCCGGGCAGAAGGCGACCAGCGAGGACATCGCCGCCGACACCTCCTACGCCCTGCAGCAGGTGGTCGCGAACGGCACCGGCCGCAACGCGCTGGCCCTGGGTCGTCCGGCGGCCGGCAAGACCGGCACGGCCACCAACGACGACGGCGACGTCTCCTCGTCGTGGTTCGTCGGGTACACCCCGCAGCTCGCGACGGCCGTCATGTACGTCCGCGGCGACGGCGACAACGCGCTCAACGACTGGCTGCCGTCGTACTTCGGTGCGGAGTATCCGACCCGCACCTGGACCGCCGTGATGAGCCGCGCCCTCGAGGGCACCGAGGTGGAGAGCTTCCCCGAGCCGGCGAACGTCGACGGCGAGGCGCCGGCCGACGGGCACGAGCCGTACACGCCGCCGCCGAAGCCGACCAAGACCCCGAAGCCGAGCGAGACGCCGAGCGAGACGCCGTCGGAGTCCTCGACCCCGACCCCGACCGAGACGCCCACCCCGACCGAGTCGCCGAGCGACAGCTGCGGCCTGCTCGGGTGCGGCTCGCCGTCGGGCTCGCCGTCGTCCTCGGACAGCCCGAGCACGCCGCCGAGCGGGGGCGCCTCGCCGAGCGGCGGGGGCCGCGGCCGTCGACCGCGGCGCGGCTGAGGCGAGGTCGATGCGGCAGGCCGGGCCCGGGCAGGGCGTCGGGTCGGACGCCGACCGGGCCCATCCCACGACCGACGACCCGGTGGCCGCCGCGCTGAGCGAGCGGATCGGCGGGCCGGTCGGCACCCGCGCCGGACGCCATCCGTGGTGGACCCCGGTGCGGGTCGTGCTCGCCCTCACCGCGATCGTGCTGGCGCTCGGCATGGTGCAGAAGAGCAACTGCTACCAGGACACCTGGCAGGACGGGCAGGCCCGCTACACCCACATGTGCTACTCCGACCTGCCCTACCTCTACACCGGGCGCGGGTTCGCGGAGCTGAACTGGCCCTACAGCGACGACGCCCAGGTGCGCGCCCGCTACGAGGTGATGGAGTACCCCGTCGGCATCTCGTACTGGGCCTGGGGCGCCGCCCACGTCACGCACTGGCTCAACGGCTCGCCGGACCTCTCACCCCGCTACGGCCAGTCGGTCGGCGACATGTCGGCGCGGCCCGAGGAGCACCGGGAGATGCGGATCTTCGTGATCGTCAACGCCCTCGGCTTCGCGGTGCTGACCCTGCTCGCTGCGTGGTTGCTGGCCGGGGTGAACCCGCGGCGGCCATGGGATGCGGCGGCCTTCGCGCTCTCGCCCGCGCTGCTGCTGACCGGACTCGTGAACTGGGACCTGCTCGCCGTGGTGCTGGTGGCGGGTGCCCTGTGGGCCTGGGCCCGGGACCGGCCGGTGCTCACCGGCGTGCTGATCGGGCTGGGTACGGCGGTCAAGCTGTACCCGCTCTTCCTGCTCGGCGGGCTGTTGGTGATCTGCGTGCGCCGGCGACGGCCACGCACGCTCGTCCACGCCACGCTCGCCGCGGCAGGGTCGTGGGTGCTGGCCAACCTGCCGGCGTACCTCTCCGGCCCGGAGGAGTGGAAGGTCTTCTGGTCCTTCAACTCCGAGCGCGGGGCCGATCTGGGCTCGATCTGGCTGGTCGTCCAGCAGGCGCTGGACAAGGCCGGCGACCCGTTCGCGTTCGACCCGCACACGATCAACGTCGGGTCGTGGCTGTTCTTCGGGCTGTGGTGCACGGGCGTGCTGCTGCTCGGGCTGGCCGCGCCGTCGACGCCCCGGCTGGCGCAGCTGGGCTTCCTCGTGGTGGCGGGCTTCCTGCTGGTCAACAAGGTCTACTCACCGCAGTACGTCCTGTGGCTGCTGCCGCTGGCGGTGCTGGCCCGGCCCCGCTGGCGCGACCTGCTGATCTGGCAGGCCGGCGAGGTCCTCTACTTTGCGGCCGTGTGGTGGTACCTCGGTGGGTTCCTGGCCCCCGCCGCCGGCGGCGACGCGGGCTTCTACTGGGCTGCGATCCTGCTGCGCCTGGCCGTCGAGCTGTACCTCGTGGCCGTCGTGGTCCGCGACATCTGGGTGCCGCGGCACGACCCGGTCCGGGCGACGTCGTACCGGCCGGTGGTCGGTCCGCCGGTGACCGGTTCGGCCGGGCTGCCAGTTTCATCGGCCGGCCGATGAAACTCGAGCCTGGACGACGCAACTGCATCGTCCAGGCACGACCTTTGTCGGCCGGCCGACGAAACGCGCGGCTCGCTCGGCGGGCTCAGCTGACGACGACGCGGTCGAACGCGGTGGCGGTGTAGCGCACCCGCACGTCGACCTGGTCGCCGACCGAGGGGACCCGGGCGCCGTGGGGCAGGAACAGCATCGACGCCTGCATGTGCGGCGGCTCGGCGAACAGCCGCAGCTTGCCGTCGATCGAGAACGGCGAGCGCACGAACCCGGCCGCGTCGAGGCCGCCCCGCGCCAGGGTGGCGGCGCGGGCGCGCAGGCCGGCGTCACCCGTCGGCGCCTCGAGGCCGATGCCGTGGGCGGTGCCGCCGCTGACCACGAGGATGTGGCCGGCCTTCGGTGCGGTCCGGTGCCGGTAGCCGAAGGCGTCGCCGCGCTCGACCGGGTGCACGTCCAGGACCGTCGCGGTCACCCGCAGCGCTCCCCGGTCGCCGAGCCAGAGGTCGGTGCCGACCCGCGGCCGGAAGGTGAAGTCGGGGTACGACGCGCGCAGCGCGGCGAGGTCGTCGGCGGAGAGGTGGCTGACCCACACCGTGTCCAGCGGCAGCTCGGTCGCGACCACGTCGTTCATCAGCCGCTGCACCTCCGAGAGGTGCGCGCCGTGGGCGAGCGGCAGGTGCAGCGCGACGCCGCGCACCCGGGCCTTCGGGTGGTCGGCCAGGATCCGCGGTGTGCTCCACAGCTCGCGGGCGGTCATGCCGTGGCGCAGCATGCTGGTGGCCCGCTCGAGCACGACCCGGGCGTCGGGCTGGCGGGCGAGCAGGTCGCCGAGGTCCCCGGGCCGGCTGACGGTGTGGACCACCCGGGCGGCGAGGGCAGCGTCCAGCTCGACCGCCGGGCCGAACGGCCGCCACGGGGTGAGCACCAGCAGGTCGCCGGCGTACCGGCTCGCGACCTCGGGCAGCTCGTCGTACGTCCCCACCGCCAAGACGTCGACACCCAGCCACTGGGCCTTGCGGGCCAGCCGACCGAGCGTGAAGCCGTAGCCGTTGCCCTTCGCGACCGGGACCAGCCCCGGAGTCGCGTCGGCGACGGTGCGCAGGTGGGCGCGCCAGCGCTCGCCGTCGACGCTCAGCGTGAGGCTCACGTCGCGGTCACCCCCGGCGCTTCAGGTAGAGCGCGAACGCCGCGTAGAGCGCGCGGTTGAGCGGCAGGTCCCACTCGCCGACGTACTCGACGGCCTCACCGCCGGTGCCGACCTTGAACTGGATCAGCCCGAGGTGCGGGTCGTCGGCGGCGAGGGTGTCGGTGATGCCGCGCAGGTCGTAGACGTCCGCCCCGGCCGCGATCGCGTGGCGGATCATCTGCCACTGGATCGCGTTGGAGCCGCGCACCTCGCGCTTCTCCGTCGAGGAGGCGCCGTAGGAGTACCAGGCGTGGGCGCCGACCCGGATGCCGATGGTGGCGGCGACCAGCGTGCCCTCGTGGTGGGCGCTGTAGATCCGGATCCGGTCGGGGTCCTCGCCGCCGAGCGCGTCGAGCATGGTGCGGAAGTAGGACAGCGGCCGCGGCGTGAAGTGGTCGCGCTCGGCGGTGTGCACGTAGAGGTCGTGGAACGCCGCGAGCTCCTCGCCGGGAACGTCGGTGGAGGTGACCTCGACCCCCTCCTTCGCGGCCTTCTTGATGTTGCGCCGCCACAGCTGGTTCATCCCGGCGAGCACGTCCTCCTCGGTGCGGCCGGCCAGCGGGACCTGGAAGACGTACTGCGGCTGGCCGGCGGCGAACCCCCCCTCGACGGCCTGCGGACGCCAGCCCAGCTCGGTCAGCTGGGAGGTGACCCGCGCCCCGGAGTGGGTGCGCTCGGTTGGCGGCAGGTCGCCGAGCCGGCGTACGGCGTCGTCGGCGATGCCGTCCTTGATCGTGGCGGCGTCCCACCGGCGGGTCACCACGGGCGGGCCCATCCGCACGCCGAACACGCCGCGCGCGCCGAGGTGGGCGGCCATCGGCTCGAGCCACTCGCGCAGGTCGTCGGCCTCCCAGTCGATGACCGGGCCCTCGGGGAGGTAGGCGAGGTACCGCTTGACCTTCGGCAGCTGCCGGTAGAGCACCAGCGCGGCGCCGACCAGCTCGTCGCCACGGAACCAGCCGATCGACTCGCGTCGCCACTCCGCCTTGACCCGGCCCCAGGCGGGGGTCTGCAGGAAGCTCGCGGAGCGCCGGCTGCGGAGGAGCGCGAGGTGGTCGCTCTCGGGGATCTCGCGGACGCTCAGCACCCGGGCCACGCTACCGAACGCCGCACCCCCCACAGCCAGGTACCCGTCCGGGCCATGGCGCCCGGTGGCCCGCACGCGCCACCATGTCCCGGAACAGGTACAGACCAGGTATCTGCGCGCGTCTCCCCGACTCCTGGGAGGCGTGATCATCACCGAGCGACTGGCCGGGCGACCGGGCGGACGACACAGGGGAGCGACACGAGCGATGACCGGCATCGGGGCCGTGCGGCCGGTGGGCCCGGCCGATGAGGTGTGGGAGCGCGCGACCGACGGGTTCAACCGCTGGGTCGCGGGGGAGCCGGGCGGTCTGGACGACCTGGTGGCGGTGATGACACCGGTGCTGTGGCACGTGGTCCGCTCCTACCGCCTCTCGGAGTCCGCCGCCGAGGACGTCATCCAGACGGCCTGGCTGGCGCTGGTACGCCGCCGGGCGGCGATCCTCGACGCGAAGGCGGTCGGCGGCTGGCTGACCACCACCGCGCGCCGCGAGGCCTGGCGGGTCGCGCAGGCGGCGTCCGCGGCGATGCCCGCGGACGACGAGGACCTGGCGCCGCTGCTGCCGCGGCAGCGCTCGGCCGAGGACGCCGTGGTTCAGCGCGACGAGGGCGACCGGCTGTGGGCCGCCGTCGACCGGCTGCCCGAGCGGTGCCGCCGGCTGCTGCGGATCGTCGCGTTCGAGAACCGGCCCGACTACCGCGAGCTGGCGGCCGACCTGGACATGCCGGTGGGGAGCATCGGCCCCACCCGGGGCCGGTGCCTGGCGAAGCTGCGGGTGGCATTGGTGCAGAACGGCGCCACTGGAACGGGGGAGTACTGATGAGCGAGCTGAGCCGCGAGGACCTGCTGGGGATCGTGCGGGACGTGTGGGAGCAGCGCGACCCGGTGCCCGAGCACCTGGTCCCCGCGATGCAGGCGGCGGCCGCGATGGCCGCGACCGACCTGGACGTCGAGCTGATGGAGCTCGTCGAGCGGTCCACCGAGCTGGCCGGGGCGCGCGGGTCGACGGCGTACACGCTGCGGTTCGTCCACGACGACACCGACCTGCTGCTTCGCGTCGCGGTCGACGGTGATCGCTCCCGCGTCGACGGCTGGGTGGTCCCACCGGAGCCGATGACGGTGCGGGCGCTGCCGGGCGAGCTGCCGGCCCCCTACGCCGCGGTCGTCACCGAATCGGGACGCTTCGAGCTCACCGATCTGCCGCTCGGGCTGCTCCGGCTGAGGCTCGAGCCCCACGACACCACCCGCCCGGCGTTCGCCACGCCGACGTTCGAGATCTAGGAGCCCCTCCGTCATGGAGCAACAGCCCGAGCAGAAGCCCCCCACCCGTCCGCGGCCCAAGCCGCTCGACCGCGACCCGGCTCCGCCGCATCCGTCCTCGATCGCGGCGGTCGAGGGTCGGGTGCTCGACCCGGCCACGGCGATCACCGTCAAGGGCGTGACCCCGCGGCCGACGGTGTACGTCGGCCCGCGCCTGGTGATCTCGAAGTCCGTGGACTTCGAGGGCGCGCTCGCGGTGCTGCGCGCCGTCGCCGAGCCGCTGGGCTGGGACGTCGTCCCCGAGCGCGAGGACCCGCGCACGGCGAACCTGAAGTTCGGCGTGCGCCCCGTGCGGATCGAGATCGGCTCCCGGCACGCCACGATCGCCCCCGACGGCTGGACGCTGCTCCAGCAGACCCGCGCCCAGTTCGGGGTCGCCGCGGTCAAGGGCGTCGGTCTCGACCACGTCGTCTACACCTCGCCGTTCGACGTGAGCCATCCCTTCGACGTGAGCCACCCGTTCGACGTGAGCCACCCCTTCGACGTGAGCCACCCGTTCGACGTCAGCCACCCCGCGGGCGGCGCGTCGGGTCCCGTGGCGACGTACGCCGTGCCGGGCAGCGGCGGGCGCCAGCCCGTGGCCTACGTGGGGCCGGCGCCACGGCGCACGCCTGAGGACCAGCTGAGCGGGCGCCGGCCGGTCGTCGCGATCCTCGACACCGGGTGCGGGGCCCACGACTGGCTCGACCCGGTGGTCCGGAAGGGCGTGCAGCTCGACGGCGTGGACATCGGCTACACCGACCCCGCGGACGATCCCGAGCTGCACGGCGACCTCGCCGGTCAGCTCGACGGGATGATCGACCCCCTCTCCGGGCACGGCACGTTCATCGCTGGGCTGGTGCACCAGGCGTGCCCGGACGCGGAGATCCTGTCGTGGCGCGTCGTGCCGTCGGTCGGGCCCCTGGTCGAGTCGGACTGGATCACTGCGCTCGCCCAGGTCGCCGAGCTGGCGCGGCGCTTCCGTGCCGGCGAGGACGGCGGGGTGCCCATCGACGTGCTCAGCCTCTCGATGGGCTACTACCACGAGACGCCGGAGGACGAGCTGTTCGACCCCACCCTGTACGCGATCCTGGAGGACCTGGCTCGCAACGGCACGGTCGTCGTGTGCTCGGCGGGCAACGACGCCACGAGCCGGCCCTCGTTCCCCGCGGCGTTCGCCCCATGGGTGGACGGCTCCGGTCCGGTCCCGACCACTCCTGGCTGCCTCCCCATCGTCTCGGTGGGTGCCTTGAACCCGAACGGCGTCACCGACGCGCTGTTCAGCAACGCCGGCCCATGGGTCCGCGCGTTTGCCCCGGGAGCGGCCGTGATGAGCACCTTCCCGGCGTTCGAGGGAGGTCTGCAGCCGGTCGCCCGGACCGTCGCCTTCGGGCGGCGGCGGGAGTCGATCGACCCCGACGACTTCCGTGGTGGGTTCGGGGTGTGGAGCGGCACGTCCTTCGCGGCGCCGCTGCTCGCGGGCTGCTTCGCCGTGGCGCTGGCCCGCGAGATCGGCGACGGCGACGACGTGACCACCGCCGTCGAGCGTGGCTGGCGCGCGGTGGAGTCACTGACGGGAGTCACGCCATGATGGGCGGGTGCTGACTGCCGACGAGCTCCGCCGCAGGGGCGTCGCCGCGATCAACGACGGCCGGATCGTCCGCGCCCGCACACTGCTGGAGCGTGCGCTCGAGCGCACGGCCGAGGACGACGTCCTCGCCCGGACCGAGGCGAGTCTGGCCTACGTCACCGCCGACCAGGGGGCGCCCGACGCCGCGCTGGAGCTGTGCCGGCGCGCGCTCGGGCGTCGTGGCCTCACTGCGGAGACTCGTGGGGTGGTCGAGGCGCAGCACGCGCTCCTGCTGATGCGCCAGGGCGAGGTCGCCGGTGCGCTGGGGGCCTTCGCCTCCGCCGTGGAGTGTCTCCGCGCGGTGCCCGACGAGCTCGCCAAGGTCTTCATCAACCGCGGCGGGGTCCACCTGCAGGTGGGAGACTCCCAGGCAGCGGCCGGTGACTTCGAGCTCGCGGTCGAGCAGTTCGGCCTGGCGGGCGACGAGCTCAACGCCGCGAAGGCCAAGCACAACCTGGGCTACGCGAGCCTCCTCTCCGGTGATCTCGTCGGGGCGCTGTCGGCCATGTCCGACGCCTACTCGGTCATCGCCCCCGTGAGCCCGGTGCTTCGGGCGATCTGCGAGCAGGACCGAGCGGAGGTCCTCCTGGCGGCGGGACTGGTCGACGAGGGTGTCGAGCTCCTCGAGTCGGCGGCGCGCACCTACGGTGCCCGCCGCCTGCGCCGCCGTCAGGCCGAGGCCGAGCTCGCCCTCGCCCGCAGGATGCAGTGGCGCGACTCCGTGCGGGCCGACTCCTGGGCTCGCGCCGCGGCGGGACGGTTCGACCGCCTGGGAGCGCACTCCTGGCGCGCGCGGGCCGACGCGGTCGCGGCAGCGGTGGCCCGGCCGGACAGGACGCCCCCGCCTGAGCGCATCGGCTCCCTGGCGGCCGAGCTGGACGCGCAGGGCTTCAGCTGGGCGAGCCTCGAGGTCCGCCTCCACGGCGTGCGGGCGCTCCTCAGGGACGATCCGGAACGGGCGCGCGCGGCGATGCCACAGAGCCGGCGTGCCAGGCGCGGACCGCTCGAGACACGGCTGCTCGACCTCGACGTCCGTGCCGAGCTCGCGGTCGCGCGCGGCCGTCAGGTCGATGCCTTCCGGCACCTGCGCGCCGGACTGGTCGACCTGCACGCGTGGCAGAGCTCGTTCGGGTCCCTGGACCTGCAGACCGGGGTGGCCGGGCTCGGGCTGCGGCTCGCGGCCCGCGGGCTCGCGCTCGCCGTCGAGTCCGGGAAGCCCGAGGTGCTCCTCGAGTGGTCCGAACGGGCGCGGATGCTGGCCAGCCGCGTGCAGCCGGTGCGCGCGCCCGAGGACCAGCAGATCGTCGCGGACCTGACCGAGCTGCGCGAGATGGCGGCCGAGGGCGGCCGGCGCGACCCCGAGCGGGAGGCGGAGCTGCGCCAGCGGATCCGTGAGCGGGCCTGGCAGCACCGTGGGTCGGGTGCGGTGGCCGACCCCGTCACGCTGCCCGATCTGCAGGCCGCGTTGTCGATCGACAGCGCGTTGGTGGCGTACGTCGTCGCGGCCGACCGCGTGGTCGCGCTGGTCGTGACCACCGATGCAGCTACCTGGGTCGACCTCGGCGAGCGGACGCGGATCGACGCGCTCCTCGGCGGGCTGCTGCCCGACCTGGACGTCGCGGCCTCGGAGCTGCCCGACGCGATGGCAGGGTTCGTCCGCACCGCCCTCGCCGGGCGGCTGGACTCGCTCGCCGCCATGCTCGTGACACCTGTCCTCGAGGCAGTCGGCGACCGCGCCGTCGTGCTGACGCCGTCGGGCGTCCTCGCCGGTGTGCCGTGGACGCTGCTGCCGGGGTTCGTCGGCCGCCCGGTCACGGTCGCGCAGTCGGCGACGTCGTGGCTGGGGCGCCGGGCGACGCCGCTGCGGCTCGGGTCGGCCGGCTTCGTCGCTGGTCCGCGCGTGGCCCGGGCCGAGGAGGAGGTGATCGCGACGGCCAAGGAGTGGAAGGACGCCCGCGTGCTCACCGGCGCGGACGCGACCGCCGCCGCGGTGTCCGAGCTGGCCGCCGGCGTCGACGTGCTGCACGTCGCGGCCCACGGCCGACACGCCGCGGAGAACGCCATGTTCTCGGGTCTCCAGCTCGCGGACGGGCCGTGGTTCGGCTACGACATCGACCAGCTGCGGCAGGTGCCCGACGTGGTGCTGCTGTCCGCCTGCGAGGTCGGCCGCTCGACGGTCCGCTGGGGCGACGAGCTGATCGGCATGGCGACCGCGTGGCTGCACGCCGGCTCCCGATGTGTGATCGCGTCGGCGGCCGCGGTCAACGACCGGGCGGCGTACGACGTGCTCGTCGCCGTCCACCAGCAGCTGGCCGCCGGCGTGGACCCCGCTGCCGCCCTGGCCGCGGCGGTGCCGGCCGTCACGGCCGACACCGCCCCGGTGCCGCTGGTCTGCTTCGGCTGACCGCCTCGCGGGTCGTGTGCCCCAGACCGCGCCATAGCGCGTGCTGAGGCACACAACCCTGCCAAGCCGGCCGCGCCCGTATCAGGACGGTTGCGGTCCGCTCCTCAACGGCACCAGCCGACGAGGAGGGCATCATGGCGAGTCGCACCACGGAGCGCATCGATCGGCACGTCGTCGAGGACCCCCGCGCGGGAGACGTGCTGCGGGTCCCGGCCGGGTCCCGCTTGCACGTCCGGTTCCGCCGCACGCTCAGCAGCTGGCGGGTCGAGGAGCGGCCCGGTCACCTCGTGTCGCTCGAGGAGGGCGCCCACGGGTTCGAGTTCCTCGTGTTCGGTACGCCGGATCCCGTCGCGCGACCGCTCCGCCTGGTGCGTGAGCGTGCGGACCGCACCGGGCCCGGCGAGGTGCGCGACCTGTTCGTGATGGTCGGCTGAGGGATCGCGCCGGACCGGAGCGGCTACAGCGAGAAGTGGGCCGGGGCGAGGCTGCGCAACACGCAGAACTCGTTGCCCTCCGGGTCGAGCATCACGACCCAGGTCGAGTCCGCCGGCGCGAGCTCGGTGCGCCCGGCACCGAGTGCCTCGAGCCGGGCCACCTCGGTGTCGCGGTCGGTGTCGACCGGCGAGAGGTCGAGGTGGAGGCGGTTCTTGACCACCTTCTCCTCGGGCACCCGCGCGAAGAAGATCGTCGGGGCGACCGGGCCGGAGCGGACCTCGGCGAGCAGCTCTTCGTCGGCGCGCCTCGCCGGGCCGATCTCCACGAGGTCGGGCTCCTCGTCGAGCACCACGTAGTCGAGCGCGGCCGCCCAGAACCGCGCCAGCGCGGCCGGGTCGGCGCAGTCGACGCTGAGCTCGGTGATCCGGGAGGTCATCCGATCCGCTCCGCGAGCCAGGCGGCGTCGGCGCGGTGCTCGGCCGGGCCGCCGGGGGTCTCCAGGACCACCGGGGCACCGGCGTCACGGACGACCGCGGCGAGCAGGTCGGGGTCGACCTGGCCGGCGCCGAGGCTCGCGTGCCGGTCGGCGCCGGAGTCGAACGCGTCGCGGCTGTCGTTGCAGTGCACCAGGTCGATCCGGCCGGTGATCCGGCGTACGTCGTCGACCACCGTCTCCAGGGAGTTGCCGCCCGCGTGGGCGTGGCAGGTGTCGAGGCAGAACCCGACCAGGTCGGCCTGCTCGGCCGAGCTGATCGCGTCCCACACCCGGCCGATCCGCTCGAGGTAGCGGGTCATCGCGTTGTCGCCGCCGGCGGTGTTCTCGATGAGCAGGGGCAGCTTGAGGTCGACCGCCTCGATCGCCTTGCGCCAGTTGTCGAATCCCTTCTCGGGGTCGTCGTCCTTGTTCACGTGTCCGCCGTGCACGATCAGCCCGCGGGCGCCGATCGAGGCGGCCGCGTCGACGTGCTGCTGGAGCAGCTTGCGGCTCGGGATCCGGATCCGGTTGTTGGTGGTCGCGACGTTCACGATGTACGGCGCGTGCACGTAGAGCCCGACCCCCGCGGCCTCGGCGTCGGCCTTGAGCGCCTCGGCCCCGCCGGCGTACCGGAACTCGGGGCCCTGGTATCCCTGCGGGTCGCCCAGGAAGAACTGCACGTGGGGCATCTCCCGCGCCCGGGCCTCGGCGATCGGGTCGGCCTGGTCGACGTGGGCTCCGATGGCGATGCTTCCCGTGGCGCTCATGCGCCCCACCCTAGGGCGCTGGTCCGACGGGCCGGGGCGTCGGCGCAGGCCCGGCCGCAGCGGCGAGGAGTGCCCGGGAGAGCGCGGGCCCAGGGACGCTCGGGACTGCCGAGTAGGGTGGCGCCGTGCTGCTGTTCCTGGCCCCCGTGCGTGAGGTCGCCGCCGACGGCCGGCTGCACCGGGTCGGCGGGGGTACGCCGTCCTCGTGACCACCGCACCCCTGGTGCTGCTCGCGATCGCGGCGGTGCTGCTGGTCGTGGGCCTGGCCTCGCTGTGGCGGGCCCGCCAGGAGGGTCGTCGGCGCTGGCGTCAGGACAGGAGCAGGTAGACCGCCACCGCGCACAGCCCGATCACGGCGGCGAAGCAGGCGATCGCGACGTCGGTCGAGCGGCCGGCCGGGGCGAAGGACGCGGGCGGGTCGGCCAGCCGGTCGGGCACGTGCGGCCACGGCCGGTCGGGCGGCACCGCGATCCGCCGCAGCCGCTCCAGCGCCGCCGCCGCGGTCGGTGGCCGCAGGTCCGGGTCGGGGTCGGTCATCGCGTCGACCAGCGGTCCGAGCGCACCGAGCAGCTGCGCCGGCGCCCCGCGGCCGGCGGGCCGACCGGTGAGCAGCTCCGCGGCGACCACGCCGGCGGCGTACACGTCCTGGCGAGGGTCGGGCGCCGCGCCCGCGGCCTGCTCCGGGGCCATGTAGCCGTCGGTGCCGACCGCGCCCGGCGCGCGGGTGAGCCGGACGTCCTCGAGCGGGACCGCCACACCGAAGTCGCCGAGCCGCACGAACGGACGGCCGGACCCGGTCGGCTCGAGCAGCAGGTTGGCCGGCTTGACGTCGCGGTGCACGACCCCGGCCGCGTGCACGGCGGCCAGCGCCTGGAGGGTCTGGTCCAGCAGGAGCGCGACGTACGACGCGGGCAGCGGGCCGTGCTCGGCCAGCAGCGTCTCCAGCGAGCCCCCGCGGACCAGGTCCATCGTGAACACGACCTGGTGGTCCTCGGCCGCCCACCCGGTGGGCGCGACCACGTGCGGGTGGCTGATCCGCACCGACAGCTCGCGCACGAACCGCAGCAGCGCGGTGCTGTCGTGGGCGCCGAGCACCTTGGCGGCCACGACCTCGCCGGTGCGCAGGTCTCGGGCTCGCCACACCGAGCCCATGCCGCCGGCCCCGACCTGGTCGAGCAGCAGGTAGCGGCCGGCCAGTGGGCCGGCGAGCGGAGGCGTCGTCGCACGGGGCATCGGCGTGCTCCTACCCGCCCCGGCGCATTCTCAGACCTACCGTCCCCAGGGGCTGCCTCCCGCTGGCCGTCGGTTTCCCCGGGTACCCGGGGAAGTTGCCACTTCTGGCCCGAAGTTTCGGCCCAACAGTTCCGGTTTCCCCGGTGAACCGGGGAAACCGTCACCCCCGGGGAGCCGGCCTGCCCAGGCGAGCCGTCGCCGGTTGGGGCGAGCGGGCCGACCGCTGCTAGCCTGGGGCGTTCTCTGTGCGCACCCACCGACGGGAGCGGCGCCGAGACGAGCAACAGAGCAACACCAACGCAAAGCCCTCCTGCCACGGAGAGTCCGTGGCCGCATGAGTCCAGAGGAGGTGGAGACCGCTGTGCGTGCCTATGAAGTGATGGTCATCCTCGACCCCAGCCTCGAAGAGCGAACCGTCGAGCCGTCGCTCGACAAGTACCTGAACGTCATCCGGAAGGATGGCGGCACCGTCGAGTCCGTCGACGTGTGGGGCCGGCGTCGCCTGGCCTACGAGGTCAAGAAGAACGCCGAGGGCATCTACGCCGTCATCAAGCTGAACGCCGAGCCCGCCACGGTCAAGGAGTTCGACCGGCAGCTCACCCTCAACGAGTCGATCATCCGCACGAAGGTCATGCGTCCCGACGCCCACTGAGGGCTCGAGACGGCGTCCTGTGGACGACCACTTCCCCCTGTCGGCGGCTGCCGCCACGATGGGCCCACGTGGTCGGCCGACCGCGGACCGACTCTGATCAGAACCGAACGCTAGGGAGAACCGCATGGCAGGCGAGACCGTCATCACGGTGGTCGGCAACCTCGTCGACGACCCGGAGCTGCGCTTCACCCCCTCGGGGGCGGCCGTGGCCAACTTCCGGATCGCGTCGACGCCGCGCACCTTCGACCGCCAGACCAACGAGTGGAAGGACGGCGACGCGCTGTTCCTCTCCTGCTCGGTCTGGCGCCAGGCCGCGGAGAACGTCGCCGAGTCCCTGCAGCGCGGCATGCGTGTCGTCGTGCAGGGCCGCCTGAAGTCCCGCACCTACGAGACCCGCGAGGGCGAGAAGCGCACCGTCTTCGAGATCGAGGTCGAGGAGGTCGGCCCGTCGCTGAAGTACGCCACCGCCAAGGTCACCCGCACCACCCGTCAGGGCGGTGGGGGCGGCTACTCCGGCGGTGGCGGTGGCGGCGGTCAGGCCCCGAGCGGGGACGACCCGTGGGCCACGCCTGCGCCTCAGCAGGGCGGGCAGTCCCAGGGCGGCGGGTACGCCGGCGGGGGCGGCCAGTCCGCCCCGGCCAACGACCCGTGGGGCGCTCCCGGGGTCGGCTCGGACGAGCCGCCGTTCTGATCACCAACCCAACCGAACACCCTCAACCATTCCGGCGCAGTACCCACTCTGGGCCGGGCTTCTAGAAAGGAAGCACCACAATGGCCAAGGCAGTGATTCGCAAGCCCAAGAAGAAGGTTTGCCAGTTCTGCAAGGAGAAGGCGACCGGTGTCGACTACAAGGACACCGCCCTGCTCCGCAAGTTCATCTCCGACCGCGGCAAGATCCGCGCCCGTCGGGTGACCGGCAACTGCGTCCAGCACCAGCGCGACGTGGCCATCGCGGTCAAGAACGCCCGCGAGGTCGCCCTGCTGCCCTACACCTCCACCGGTCGCTGAGAGGAGCCGAGAACATGAAGCTCATCCTGACCCAGGAGGTCACCGGCCTCGGTGCCCCCGGCGACGTCGTCGAGGTGAAGGACGGCTACGGCCGCAACTACCTCGTGCCCCGTGGCCTGGCCATGCGCTGGACCCGCGGCGGCGAGAAGACGGTCGACTCGATCAAGGCCGCCCGCGCCTCGCGCGCGGTGCGTGACCACGACCACGCGGAGCAGATCAAGACCAAGCTCGAGGCCCAGCCGGTCGCCGTCAAGGTGCGCGCCGGTGCCGGCGGTCGCCTGTTCGGCGCCGTCACGGTCACCGAGATCGCCGGCGCCCTCGCCGACGCCTCGGGCGAGCAGGTCGACAAGCGCACGATCGTGGTCACCAACCCGATCAAGTCGCTCGGCGCCCACGAGGTGTCGGTCAAGCTGCACGACGAGGTGTCCGCCGTGGTGGCCCTCAACGTGATCCCGGCCTGACCGGTCGCCGATCGGTCGCCACAGCAGCGCTGAACCAAGGCTGAACCAGCGCAGCGGCAAGTTCCACCGACAGGGCCCGCACCTCCCCCGGGGGTGCGGGCCCTGTCGTGTCCGGGTGTCCGATCGCCGGCGAGGGTCAGCGGGCCATCACGGCGTCGACGCGCACCAGCCGGTCGCGCGAGGCGACCCGGATCTGCAGCGGCCCGGCCAGCAGGCCGGAGAGCTCGTCGCGGACCTGGTAGATCTTCAGCCGCTGGGCGTCCTGCGAGGCGAGGTCGACCCGCGTCCACGCCCCCTGGCCGACCCGGATGTCGACCTTGCCGAGCTTGGGGCCGGCGGGCGCCAGCAGCCGGATCGCCCGGATGTTGCGGACCGGCAGGCTGAGCGTCGCGCCGTACGCCGTGGCCTGGAGGTAGTCGCCCGCGAACGCGCCCGCGCTGCGCACCCGGCGCCAGTCACCGCTCGAGGACGGGGTGGCGTCGTCGGTGGTGAGGTTGCGCGGCACGAAGAACTGCTGGGCGAACGGCGTCGGGTCGACGTTGCCGGCCGGGTCCACCGACGCGGCCGTGAAGCGGTGCATCCCCGCAGCGAGCCGGCGCAGCGTGGTGAGCCCGTCGGTGCAGGCGACCGTCCGGTCGTCGAGGCGGCACCGGTACGTCGGCACCTCGTCGGGCCCACCCTCGTTGCTCTGCAGCCGGATCTGCACCTTGGGCGTGGTCACCATCGGTGCGTCCTGGCGGTCCTGGTCGTAGTAGTTCGTGCGCAGGAACCCGAACGTGCTGGGCGCGGTCGCATCGGCGCGGAAGACCAGCTCGGCCGGCGTCTGGTCGACGTCGGGCAGGTCGGCCGGCGCAGCGAAGAACGGGTCGGTGGTGATGTCGTGGGCGTTGTCGGGTCGGTCGACCGCGCGCACCCGGAAGGTGTACGGCGTGGCCGAGCGCTCCTCGAGCTTGTCGTAGCTCACCGGCGAGGTGCACGCGTCCCACCGCGTCGGTGCGATCGCGCTGTTGAAGAACTGGCACTGGTAGTCGATCGGGTCCGTGTCGCCACCCGGGCCCGCATCGGTGTGCGCGCCGGTGAAGGCGATCGTCACCGCGGTCGACGCGACCCAGCCGCGGGTCACGGCCGGCGTGGCTGCGCCGAGCGTGGTTGCGGGCGGGACGGTGTCGTCGCACGCAGCGCCGGTCGGCAGGCCGAAGACGGGGTCGGTGGGCTGGACCTCGCTGGTGCACGGGTCGGCGGCGTCCGCCTGCGCGGGTGGCGCGACGAGCGGCAGCGTGGCCGCGGCGAGGACGGCCGCGAAGGCGGCGGCGACGCGTCGCGTCGAGAGGTGGCGCATGGATCCCTCCGTACGTGCTCGGTGCTCCCGTCCCACCCAACGCCCGCGGCACCCGCGGGCTACGAGGAGACACGCCTCACGTCGGAGCGGTCTGGTCCACCTCGGGCAGCGCCCACGGTCGGAAGGAGTAGCGGAACAGCAGCACGATCACCAGCAGCAGGACCACGGACGCGCCGGCGGCCATCGCGGCCAGCAGCCCGGCCTGCTGGGCGCCGAGGACCACGGTGGGCGCGAGCGCGGCTGCGATCGTCAGCGCGGCGGCGGTGCGCAGCCAGCGCGCCCGCCCGGGCTCGGTGACCGCGGCCTGGGCGAGCGCCCGGCAGAGCACGGCGACGAAGCCGAGCTGCGGCAGGTTCGCCGCCCAGAGCAGCGACTCGTCGGTGCGCTCGAGGCCGTCGGCGAGGTCGGGGAACCAGAGCACGATGCTCATCAGCAGGGCGAGGAAGCCGAGGGTGCTCAGCGCCGGGCGGTGCGGGAGGCTCGCGGGCAGCTGGCCCAGGCCCTGGAGCACCAGCAGCCAGCCGACCGGATCGGGCAGGACGTCGTACCCGCCGCCGATCCGCGCCGCGATCGCGATGATCACCAGGCCCATGGCGATCGACTGGAGCGGCTTCACGCCGCACACCCTACGGTCGGGGCCGGTCGGCGGGTGGTCCGGTCAGCGCCCGGTGACCAGCCAGGCGTCGCCGCGGGCGCGGTGCCCGAGCACCACCAGCCGGGCGCCCATGAACACCGCGGCGAAGCAGACCCAGACGGCGACCAGCCCGGCCGAGGCGGCCGCGAGCAGCAGGGCGACCGGCGCGTAGACGACCAGGGTGACGAGCCCGGCGCGGGCCAGGTAGACGCCGTCCCCGGCGCCGATGAGCACCCCGTCGAGGACGAACACCACGCCGGCGACCGGCTGACCGAGCGCGGCGACCAGGAGGACGGGCACCAGCAGGTCGCGCACCTCACCGTCGCCGGTGAACAGGGCGCCGAGTACCGGGCTCGCGGCCGCGAGCAGCAGCCCGGTGGCCACCCCGCTGAGCGCGCCCCAGCGGACCATCCGGGCGGTGGTCTCGCGCACCGCGGCCACGTCCCCCGCGCCGAGGGCCCGGCCGGTGAGCGCCTGCGCGGCGATGGCGATGGCGTCGAGCACGAACGCCAGGAACGTCCAGAGGGTCATCGCCAGCTGGTGGGTGGCCAGGTCCACCTCCTGCTCCCGGGCGCCGGTCGCGGCCAGGGTCACGACGTACGTCGTGAGCAGCAGCGCAGCGCGCAGCGTGAGGGTGCGCACGACGAGCGGGACGCCGGCACGCCCCGCCGCGCGGATCCCGGGCAGGTCGGGACGCAGCGAGGCGCCCTGGGCGCGGGCGGCCCGGGCGACCACGACGAGGAAGGCGGCCGCGCTCGCCACCTGGGCGATCACCGAGCCGAGCGCCGAGCCGGCGATGCCCATCCCGGCGGGGTAGACGAGCAGCAGGTTGAGCACCACATTGAGGACGTTGCCGCCGACCGCGACCACGAGCGGGGTGCGGGTGTCCTGCAGGCCCCGGAGCACGCCGGTGGCGGCGAGCATCAGCAGCAGGGGGGTGGTGCCGAGGAACGCGATCCGCAGGTACGTCGCCGCGGGCTCGGTGACCGACTCCGAGGCGCCGAACAGGTGGACGAGCGGGTCGGCGAGCAGCACCCCGAGGACGGTGACGACCGCGCCGATCCCGACGGCCAGCCACAGGCCGTCGACGCCCTGGGTGAGCGCGCCCCGCAGGTCCCCGGCGCCCAGACGCCGCGCCACCCCGGCCGTGGTGCCGTAGGCGAGGAAGACGCACAGGCCGATCGCGGTCTGCAGCACGGCGGCCGCGATGCCGAGACCGGCCAGCGGCGCGGTGCCGAGGTGGCCCACGATGGCCGCGTCGGCGAGCAGGAACAGCGGCTCGGAGACGAGCGCGAGGAACGCCGGGACCGCGAGCCGCAGGATCTCCCGGTCCCGCTCCCGGGCCGGGCCGCGGTCCCGGCCGCGGTCTCGGACGCGCCGCCGCGAGCAAAGGGAACCGGTCATGGCGCCGGCCTAGTCATGGTAAGGGCCACCAGGCCATCGCTCTCCCAACCGGACTAGTTATCAACACCTGTGGATGACCTCTGGATAACCTGCTCCGGGCGCTATGTCGACAAACCGCCCCGGGTCGCCGGCCGGTGGCCACCCGGTGAACGAGAAATATGTCTCGAGAATTTTCCCATGCACACCTGTGGGCAACTGTCTGCGCAGGTCAGAGGCGTGTCCGGACCCTACCGACGCCTTCCGTCCACAGCGCGCTCCCCAAGCTGTGCACACCTCACCGCGTGTCGTCCACGCCTCATCGGGGGGTTATCCCCAAGCGTCCCCCGAGCCTGTGGATAGGCCACTGTCGCGGAGTGGCCCGGGGCGCGTACGTTCCCAAGGTCGTCGGGTCGTCTCCCGCACCGAACACCGCCAGGTCGCAACGGCGTTGTCGGTGGCTGCTCGTAGCGTCGGCGTCGTCAGCAGGGGTCGGACGGGTGCGATCAGGAGGGGCACGTTGAGCGTCACCGAGCAGGGCCCGCGAGGGCTGCCGGAGCCGCCGATCGACGACTGGGGCGATGGTCCGGCGGCGTACGCCCCGGGCGAACGGCCCACGTCGCCGGGCGACCGGACGCCCCCGCAGGACATGGCCGCCGAGCAGTCGGTGCTCGGCTCGATGCTGATCTCCAAGGACGCCATCGCCGACGTCGCGGAGGTGCTGCGCGGGGTCGACTTCTACCGGCCCTCGCACGAGACCATCCACGACGCGATCATCGACCTCTACGGGCGCGGCGAGCCGGTCGACATGGTCACCGTCGCGGCCGAGCTGCAGCGCCGCGGCGAGCTCCAGCGGATCGGCGGCGCGCCGTACCTCCACACGCTGTCCGCGAACGTGCCGATCGCCGCCAACGCCGGCTACTACGCCGAGATCGTCCGCGAGAAGGCGATCCTGCGCCGCCTGGTCGACGCCGGCACCAAGATCGTCCAGATCGGCTACGCCGGCGAGGGCCAGGTCGACGACATCGTCGACACCGCGCAGGCGGAGGTCTACAAGATCACCGACCGCCGCGCCGCGGAGGACTACGCGCCGCTGAGCGACATCATGGACGGCGTCCTCGACGAGATCGAGGCGATCGGCAACCGCGAGGCCGGCCTGTACGGCGTCCCGACCGGCTTCGCCGACCTCGACGACCTGACCAACGGCCTGCACTCCGGACAGATGATCATCGTCGCGGCGCGCCCCGCCATGGGCAAGGCGCTCGCCCTGGACACCGCGCTGCCCACCCCCTCCGGCTGGACGACGATGGGCGACGTCCAGGTCGGCGACCAGCTGTACGACGCCCACGGCAGGCCGACCACCGTCGTGGCGGCCACGGAGGTGCTGACCGGTCGCCCTTGCTACGAGGTCGAGTTCTCCGACGGCTCGCGGATCGTCGCCGACGCCCAGCACCAGTGGCTCACCGAGAGCCGTGCTGCACGGAAGTCGAGGTGGGCGGCGGACAAGCAGTACAACCGCGCCCGAAACCAGAACATCGTCGCGTCCGTGGTCACCACCGAGGCGATCGCGGGCACGCTTCGAGTCGGTGCGGATCAACGTGCGAACCATGCCGTGCTGACGGCGGATCCGTTGTCGGGCAGCGACGTCGACCTACCGATTCCGCCGTACGTGCTCGGCGCGTGGCTCGGCGACGGTCACAGTGCCTCCGCACGGATCACATGCGAGACGCCGGAGATCCCGATGTACCTCGAGGCGTGTGGACTGAGGGTCGACCACCAAGGAGCGATGCTCTACAGCCTCAAGTTCCCCGACGGAGATCCGCGCGGCAGCGTTCAGGGTGTGCTGCGGACCATCGGCGTGCTGAACGACAAGCACATCCCCGCTGACTACCTGCGCGCGTCCGAGGGGCAGCGCCGCGACCTCCTGGCCGGGCTGATGGACACCGATGGCACCGTCGTGAGGGGCGTCGGCTCGTGCCAGTTCGCCGTGACCAACAAGCGCCTCGCCGACGACGTCTACGAGCTGGTCGTCAGTCTCGGCTACAAGTGTGGACGCACGACACGGCGGGTGCAGGGCCGATCCCCGGAGACCTCGACCTGCCACATCCTCAACTTCTCGACCGTCGACGACGTCTTCCGGCTGGAGCGCAAGCACCTCCTCCACAAGGAAGAGCGGCCGGTGACCAGGGCGCGGATCGCACGCCGCTACATCACCGCCGTGCGTCCGATCGAGAGCGTCCCGGTCCGGTGCGTCGAGGTGGACAACACCGAGCACCTCTACCTCGCCGGCGAGTCGATGATTCCGACGCACAACTCGACGCTCGCGCTCGACCTGTGCCGTGCGGCGTCGATCCACAACAACCTCACGAGCGTGTTCTTCAGCCTGGAGATGACCCGCTCGGAGATCACCATGCGGCTGCTCTCGGCCGAGGCGAAGGTGCCGCTCAACCACATCCGCAACGGCAACATGAATGACGACGACTGGGCCAAGCTGGCCCGCAAGATGGGCGAGGTGTCCTCGGCGCCGATGTTCATCGACGACTCGCCGAACATGACGATGATGGAGATCCGCGCGAAGGCGCGACGGCTCAAGCAGCGCCACGACCTGCGGTTGGTCGTCATCGACTACATGCAGCTGATGACGTCGGGGCGCAAGGTGGAGTCCCGCCAGCTGGAGGTCTCGGAGTTCTCCCGGCAGATCAAGCTGCTGGCCAAGGAGCTCGAGGTCCCGATCATCGCGCTCTCCCAGCTCAACCGTGGCCCGGAGCAGCGCGGCGATAAGAGACCTATGATGAGTGACTTACGCGAGTCTGGGTCTTTGGAACAAGATGCGGACATGGTCATCCTCTTGCACCGCGACGACGTCTACGAGAAGGAGTCGACCCGCCCCGGCGAGGCCGACCTGATCGTGGCCAAGCACCGCAACGGCCCGACCCGCGACATCACCGTGGCCTTCCAGGGCCACTACTCCCGCTTCGTCGACATGGCCCACTGACCGGATGCGAATCTCGGATACAGATGAGACAAGGCCCGTTTCGTTTCAGGTCACTCGTCATTGAGGCCCCGACGTGCCGCAAACGCGGCGGCCCGACCGGTAGCGCGCTACCGGAACCCAAGCAACCGACGACGCTGGGCTTCGCAATCGCTCGCCGTACAGACGCGGGGTGGCGCCGCCGCCGACGAGACGCCGCGCAGCGCTGGTACGCGCGCACTCGCATCACGCTGGCGCGCAACAACGGGGACAGCGAGTCGGACCCCACGACCGTGATCCTCGGGTTGAAGCCGAACGAACCGCTCCCCGATGACACCACGCCACGTGCGCAGGTCGACGAAGATCTTGTTCCGGCGAACCGAGCCGACGGAGAGGAGGAGACCAATCGGAACGCTTAGGAGCATCTGGGGCCGAGCACGCCAATGCTCGGCCTCAGGAGGGCCCATACGTAACCCGGTGAACACCCCGAACTGTATGGCCCTCACCCAACCAGAATCAATTGCCGAACAGGTGAGGAAGACGTCAGATGCTTCACACCGTGAGTTATGACCTGTCCAAGCCTGGACACAACTACGACGATCTGTACGCCGCGACCAAGAGTCTTGGCGGCTGGTGCCACGCCCTGGAATCGCTGTGGATCGCCAGCACGGACCTGACGGCTGTCCAGGTGCGCGACCGTCTCAAGGCCGTGATCGACGACAACGACTCGCTCCTCGTCACGCAGATGAGTGGCACCTGGGCGTCGTACAACGTCGGGTCCTCGCAGACCGACTGGCTCCAGAAGTCCGTCTGGCGGTCTGAGGGAGGGCGGGTTTCGCTTCCCGGAGACCTTGGATGGTGCTACGTCTGCCCTTTCAGGGCGAGGGTTTCGGACTCGATCAGGTCCTTCCACGACAGGCAACATCCGAGGAGCACTGCGATGGCACAAACGGAGCCAAAGGCGGTGATCTGGGTTCGTGGAACGTCGGTTGGGAGCCTCGTCCAGATGAAGACGTTCCCGGCGATGGTCAGGAGAGCGGCGTTTACGGCCCAGCCCCGCGCGATGCGCATCCGGGTTCGGCCGTATTCGAACATGGCCCAAACGGCTTCCTTCTGGGCCGCCTTGACCCTAGCGGCCTGAAATTCGGTCTTCGTCGGGAAGGCCGTATCGCGAAGACGCTTCGCCCACTTCGAGAACGCTGCGTCCGCCAATCGGTCCATGAGTATCCCCAGGACGTACAGGAAAGGTAGGGCGATGATCGCCAGAATCGGGTCAACCGAGAAGGTCGCTGGTAGCCAGGTGTAGTCGAAGACGGTCAGGGCAAGCAGCGTTAGCCACAGAGAGGCGCCGCTACCGACAACCAGTAACTCCACTACAAGCGCTGTAGCACTCATGTGCACCTCTATCCTGTCGACGTTGCTCGGCGCATACATGCTGTCGAAACGATGACCGCTGGGAGCGAGAATGCAGGACCATAGCGATCTTGTGAAGCGTGCGCAGGAGGTGCTGCGCTGGCTCCGGGAAGACGGCAACTCGCCCGCTCGTGGACTGAACGATCAGCCGCGACCGATCCTCATCGAGTTTGCAGGCACGCCGAAGAGCGGCAAGTCGACGTGCATCGAAGCCGTCCGCCACTTCTTCCATCGCACTGGCTTCAAGGTAGCGACACCAAGCGAGGGGGCTTCCCGCCGGACGCCGAGTCACTTCAAGAGCGATCTCACCGCGTACAACGCGTGGAACGCCAGTTACGCCATTCGGCAGGTGATCGAGATCGTCCATCAACCCGAGCGGTTCGACATCGGCATCCTCGATCGTGGGTTGTTTGACACTGTTGCCTGGTTCGAGTGGTTAGCCAAGACCGGCGAAGTAGACCGGGCAACCGCGGATGTTGTTGTTGAGTTCATCATGCTGGAAAACTGGCGTGCGTCTATCGACATCGTGGTCCTGATGCAGGCCGACCCCGCTGATGCCATGCAGCGCGAGAACGAGAACAAGTTGGTAGAGAAGACGGGGCGAGCGATGAACCCCGAGTCACTCGCGGAACTGAACGTGGTCTACGACAGTGTGCAAGACCAGCATAAGCACCTGTTCCCGTTCTTCCTGGGCCTCGATACGAGCACGACCGAAGCATCGCTTGAGAACTCAGCCAGGCTTGTCGTCGAGGTCATGCTGGGCCTGATGGAGGCGCAGATGCCATGACTGGGAAGGTGCTGGTCTTCTCTCGCCGCCTGATAACCGGGTTCGAGCCGTTCACGCCGGCTCTCGGAGAGATGGACCTCGGCGCGATCGGAGACGACTGCTGGTGGGAGGCACGGACCGCCGCAGAGCGATCGACGAATGCAGTACAGGCCATCCCCGCCGCTGTGCTGTGCGACTCGGCAGGCAACTATCTCTTGCTTCAACGGGTGGATGAAGCGCGCAAGTCACTCAGATCGCGGTTGTCGTTGGTTATCGGGGGTCATGTTGAACCACCTGCTGGCGCGGATCTCCCGCCCGAGGTGAACTTCGAGACGCTCCTACGGACTACGTTGTTGCGCGAACTGCGGGAGGAACTAAGCCTCCAACTCGATCCAGGAGCGCTCGAATCAGTCGGAATGGTCGTTGACCCGCGCGGACTCGACGCGTCGCGGCACGTGGCGTTCGTGTACCGGGCCACGCTGGGACGTTCGATGGATGTGGACGTCACGGCGTTCGAGGAGTTCGCCGTGGACTCCGCCTTCTCCACACGGATGTGGCCAGGTCGCCAACTACGCCGCTTGCTACCGAGCCTTGATCCTTGGTCAGCGATCCTGGTCAGAAGTGGAGCCCTGCTTGGGTCTGGCTAGTCGCGCGAAGATCCGCTCGGATGCATGGAACGTCCTCCGCGGTGCTCGATAGTCGCTCCTCGTCCGGACTCACCGAGTTGTCGGACCCCTCGAATGAGGTCAGCGGTCGTGGCGCCGACCGCAAGCACCTTGCCGTCCTTCAGCGCTACCCACTGATCCTGACCAGCACCGGTCATCGTCACGTTGACGGCCTCAACTTTCGTACGGCTTCGGTACTTCAGCCTACGGAGTCGGCTCTTCATATTCCATCCCCCACCTTGGCTAGTCCGAACCGCGTGGGCGGTATAGCGATGCGCTACACGAAGTACGCTAGACACGATGAGCGAGGCACTGTCCGAGGCTCGCCGCGCATCAGCGGCAATCTTCGGCAACGAGAAGGTTGTCGAGGTGGTTCTGCAACTGAACGACCTCGCGCCAACCCATGCCCAAGCGCTCGCTGCAAAGTTGGGCGTTGCCCACAACCTGGTCCGGGCAGTTCTGCTGAAGTTGCACGAGGCTGGAGTCATTTTGGCGCTGCCTCGAACCGGACGGCGGAGCGCCTTGTACTACGACCTACCGGGCGAACCTGATCGAGAGACCTGGAACCGGCTCGTGCACCTGTGTCGCGCTCTTGCCAACGGGTCTGCCGAGACCGAAGAGCCGAGCGAGAGCACCCGCTCTTCGGCTTGAGCCCCGCACGACCCTTCACGGGTCTCTGGGAGACGCGATTGATCCGGCGTGTGAATAGCATCGAGGCCCCGGTCGCTTCTGGACGTGACGTCAAATCTGGACTCAGGGTGGTCCAGTTGCGGCCACCTGGGAAGACGCTAACGCTGTGCAAGGACATCTTCGCCACCCCGGGCAGTCAGTCACCTCGGCGATGACCTGAACGAGTCTCACCAACAGCCATCAAGACATCGGTCGCATCATCGAGGGCTCAACATGGACCTGCCTGGCCTTGCGGAGGCGCGGGACCCGTCCGTCAGGGGCGGGTTGGTTGGACTCCAGGTATGCCGAGCAGGTCCTGGGATGAGGTCGTGTGCCCATCCCTCCACCTTGAGGATGGGATCAGCAATCCCCGCCTGTCCAAAGCGCGCCAACACCTCGTTGTGGTGCCGGAAGGCGGTATTGAGGACGGCTGCCGACTTCCCAGCGTCGGCGATGGCGACCGGACAACTCGGCACGGCTCCGGCGATGGCTCGATGGCCGCTACGGCGCAAGCCCGGTTGGGGTCGCGTCCTAGGAGACTGCTGAAGAAGGCGTCATCTCGAGGGTGGTGGTGGCGTGGGCGGCGGGCGGAACACCACCAATGGGCCGTCGAGCGGCATTTCAGGTCAGCACTCTGGGTGCGACAACGGGGTCGTTCCGCCCGCCTGCGCCCATGGTGCGCGGCTTGCGGGTGGCAGGCAAGGCCGCACGGTGGCTGTTCAGGCCAGGACCCAGGCCCCGTCCTCGATGGTGAGGCCCAGTGCGAGGAGTCGACGCAGGTTGAGGCCGGCGACGCGGTGGTGGAGCCAGTTGTTGTTCTTCTCCACACCTCGGTAGGGGACGCGTCTGGCACCGCGGGTGAGCCAGGCGATGGAGCGTTCGACCATCGGCCGATGCTGGCGGTAGGTCACCTGGAAGCCCTCGTCGGCGGCCCGCTTGCGGTGCGCCCGCATGAGTTGCCCTGTGTCAACGTCCGCTGTGTCAGGCGGCGTTCGTGGTGTGTTGGTTGAGGGTGCGTTGGAGCGCTCGGTGTTGGTCGGGGTCGTAGGCGACGTGGTCTTGCCAGCAGCGCCAGATGACGTCGACCCAGGCGCGGGCCAGGATCCGCACGGCGTGGGGGTGGTCTGGTGGCGGGCCCGGGCGCGGTTGTAGAGGTCGGCGGCCCAGGCGTTGTCGTGTCGGGAGTCGGCGGCGAAGTCGCACAGGGCGTCGCGGAGTTCCTTATCGGCTCCCCAGCGGAAGGTGACCGCTTTGACCTTGCCGGACTGGCGGGTCGAGGGCGCGACGCCGGCCAGGCAGGCCAGCGAGTCCGCGGTGGGGAACCTGCCGCGGGCGTCGCCGATCTCGGCGAGCAGGCGAGCAGCGCGCACGGTCCCGGATCGGGGCAGCGACTTCACGATGTGCGCGTCGGGGTGGATGTCGAGCTGCTCGGCAATCGAGTCGGCCTGCGCGGCGATCTGGGTGTTCAGGGTCCGAAGGAGTGCGACGAACGCCAGCGTGGTGGCGGCGTGGAACCCGGCTTCGGGGCCGGTGGTGCCGCGGGGCGCGGCCAGGAGCCGGGCGTGCAGCACGGCGGGGTCGGTGCGGCCGGAGTAGGCGACCTTGGCGAGCCAGGCTGCGAGCCGGTCGACGGTGAGCCAGTCGGCCTTGGCCTGGGTGGGGAATCGCTCGAGGAAACTCAGGCTGACCGCCGAGTCCAGGGCGGCGAACAGGTCCACGATGCCGGGGAACACGACCTGCAGGTGGGCGCGGAGCGGGTTCGCAGCTGCGACACGGTGCTCGACCAGATCCCGACGGGCACGCACGGAGGAACGCATCGCCTGCGCGGCTGGGGTCGAGCGGGTCAGTGGGGTGAGGCGACGTCGGTCGGTGCGGACCACGTCGGCCAGCACGTAGGCGTCGAACCGGTCGTCCTTGTTGCCCGCCGAGCCGTAGCGCGAGCGCAGGTTCTTGACCTGGGCCGGCGCGATGACCAGCACGGTGAGCTCGGCGGCCAGCAGGGCGTCGACGACCGGCCCGTCGGGGCGTTCGATGCCGACCTCGTCCACGCCGGCCTTGAGCAGCCGGATGACCAGGCGCCGCAGTCCGGCCGCGGTGTGGGCCACACTGAACCGGTCCAGGACCTCGCCGTCGGCGTCGACGATGCACGCGACGTGGTCGTCCTTGGCCCAGTCGAGGCCCGCGCAAACTCGCGTGGCCGGCTGGATCGGGGTGACACTCATACTCGGGTCCTCGCTGTTGCAGCAGTGGGGAGCCACCCGGTGGTCCCGGGACCCCGCAGCCGGTCGCTCACTGATCGGCGCTCGCTGGCGCACAGCCCTGTAGCCGGTCTGGGGGTCCTGGGCCACCGGACCCCGCAGAACTCATGCAGGACCTCATCGAAGGTCGAGCCGCCGTGGCGGTGGTCCGGTGGGGACCAGGGGTGCATCAGCAGGCCATCCGTGCCTGCCGACGCGAGGAAGGTAGTCCAGTGAGCTGGTCGTGCTCGTGAAGGGTCACCTTGCGGCCGCGTGCTGAGGTGGTGCATCGCTCGGCGAAGGGGCAGCCGCGGCAGGCGGCGCCGAAGGTGACCGTCCGCTTTGAGGTCACGTTGCGGGTGATCCCGGCCGGGCAGGTCAGCGTGCCCGCAGCAGCGTCGGGGATGAAGTCGTCGATGGTGAAGCCGCCCTCGACGGCCGGCTTGATCGGCCAGGGCTTGAGCAGCGGCGTCCACTGCTTGCCGGCCAGAGTGTCCAGCATGTCGCCGCTGGCGTAGGCAGAGTCGCCGAGGACCTCGATGTCGTCCTCGGCGTCGATGGTGGGGTCGGTGGTCACGAGTCCGGCACCGACCGCGGCGTCGGAGTTCTCAGGTCCGTTGGTCTTGGTCAGCTCGCACTCGGTGGTCAGGCCGGTGTCGGGTTCGACCACGAGGTGGGCCTTGAACCCGTCCTGGCGGCGTTCGCGGGTCTTGTGGGCGTGACGGTTGTCGGGATCGACGGTCGAGATCACCCGATCCGGAGCGGTCTTGGGGGCGATGCGCCAGTGTCCGTCGGTGCCGTCGGAGTCCTCGGCCGGCTCGACGTCTTGGCCGGCGACCAAGGCCAGCAGCGCGATCGCTTCGGCGGGCTTGCCGCCGACCTTGGTGATCGCGTCGATGTCGAGGGCCGCGAGCAGCGCGAGCGCGTCACCGACCAACGCGGACACAAGCTCCTCGCGGGCGGCCTGGTCATCCCACGCGATGCGTGGCTTGCCCGGCTGGTCGTATCCATGTCCGGTCAACGCGGCCAGCCGGGTGCACTCTGTGGTGATCAGGTCCTTGGCGCCACCCACCTCGCGGCCGACCCGACGGATCTGGGCGATCAGCTGGGTGATGGTGTCTTGGCGGGCGACCGCGTCGTCGAGGATCGTGGAGTCCAGCGCGCGACGCGTCTTGCCGTTGACAGCGCCGGTTTCGGCGATGACGTCGCGGACGACCTCGAAGATCCGCTGCGGCCGGTCGCTGGCCGCCAGGCGGCGCCGCCAGTAGGTCAGCGTGGAGGGGTCGAAGCCCTTCGCGTCGATCGCGTACCCGCACGCTGCCTTCCAGCGCAGGTCGAAAGTGAGCGCGTCGACCGCTTCGCGATCGGAGTGTCCGTACAGCGACTGCAGCACGATCACCGAGGCGATCACCTCGCCCGGGATCGAGGGCCGGCCCCGACCCGAGGGAAACAAATCGGCGAACAACTCGCCCGGGAACAACCGGCCACGGTGCGCGGCCAGCAACGCGAACACGCTGCCCGGCTCGAGCAGGTGCCCGGCCACCGACTCCACATCCACCAACTCCCGCTGCCGACCCGACTCACCCTGCATGAACACAGGATTTCAGGGGCACGACCCACCGCGGGGAGGCGCACCATTGTTCAGCAGTCTCCTAGGGCGTGTCGATCAGGCTGTTGAGCGTGGCCGCAGTGCTCAGACCTACCGCTATGAATGCCGCGCCACCAGCGAGGAGACCCACGGTCAACGGACTCTTTGAAGAGTGCTCGCTCGCCGCCAGGCCCGCTGGGAGTGCAGCCAGGAAGCCGGCGAACAGGCTGAACATAAGGATCACGAAGGCACGCAAGTCAACCAGGCCCGCGGAGGTCGAGCGGACGCTCGGAGCGGGTGACGCGGCGGGTGACGCGGCGGGCCGCGGTGCGGTCATCTCGACCTCCTTCCTCATGAGACCTTTTGGCTGTGGAACCAATGTGAGCACACCGCATTGCGGCGCAGTAGTACGCTTGGACCAACGCCTTAACCCGTCAGCCTTGCAAGACTGTCGAAGACACGATCGTGGCCGTCAGACGGGTCAATACGTTCGGTTCAATGAGGTGGAACTCATGCCCAAGTTTCTCGGGTTCGACGTGTCGGGCCCGCCGAATCAGCGCGAGCGCGATTCGCTGGAGCGACGACGCACGCGTCTCGAACAAGCCCAGGACTCCGTCGCAACCTCGGTGTCCAAATACGTCGACATGGTCGACGCTGCGCGGAAGCGTGTGGATCGCATCCAGTTCCGGACCGGGTACGCCTACCGCAGCACGGCCGCGTCGACAGCATCGGATCGCGCGGCACCACCAAGAGATGAACGCCCACCGGCCACGCGACTGCTCACGCCTCGTGGCGCTGCCCTTCGCTTTCACATCTTGGCGTTGGCCGAGGGGCAGATCCGAACCCGGGCCGGTGCCACGCCATCCAACCGTCGACCCCTTCGACCCGATTACGACAACAAGGTCGGCTGGACAGACCTGCTGGCATCCAGCGCGCAATGGGCCGGGTCCGGGCGAGTTGTCATGAGCGCACAGGACAAGAGGTTGCGACAGGTCACCTCCTCCCTTGACCTCCTCGAAGCGTCCGGCCTCGTCAGGCTTCCGCGCAAGACGCGGGCCAAGGGCAAGTACGAAGAGTTCGAACTGCTCGACGAGACCACGTCACGCAAGCCTCCTGAGGAACCGCTTCCGTACACCGTTCCCAAGCGCTCTGAGTCGGTCTTCTCCCTGCCCGTGGAGTTCGTGACTCGCGGTTGGGTCCACGTCCTGGAGGACTCTGAGATTGCGGTCCTGCTGATGACGGCATCTGGAGTTGGCAGCATCGACCCGGCGCATGTAGCCATACCCGCGCGAGTTCGCCTTCAGCATTACGGCATCGGCCCCGATGCCTTCGAAGCGCACCGGTGGCTGGAGCGCTTCGGACTCATCGACGTGTTCGAGGTTGGGCGAAATTCAGATGGTACCGCGGAGAACTTCGCAGAGGAGGGAGCGATGCTTCATCGCTTGGCCATGAAGAAGGACGGCTTCGAGGCCGACGCGCCTACGACCGTACGCGGTGCGATCGAGAAGCGGCTGAAGATGGCGACTCCGTAGTGAGGAAGTCAGCCGCCAAGGTGCCCGCGCACACTTGAAACACGGGTGACGCCGGAGGGCACCCGCCCTGCGTTGTTTCGTTACATCTGTACCCGAGATTCGCACCCGACCGCTGCCGCAGCTTCTTCGTCACGACCTCCACCCGGCCCGGGTCGCCTCGGAACAGCACGGCCGAGGGGGGCATGTGCCGCCGCCGGCAGCACCCACCTGGCTCGCCGCCGGCTGGTATCGGTTCGCACGAGCTTCGCCGTACCCGATCCCGGGAGCCGCTAATCCGGACCGGGTGGGGGCGGCTGATCCCCCGGGCGGGTCAGGCGCCGCCGGGTTCGGCCGCGGCGCCGGCCTCGAGGAAGACCCAGCGCCGGAACACCCAGAAGCGGGCGGCGGTGCTCAGGCCGAGACCGATCACGTTCGCCGAGAGGTTGTCCGCCCACACGTCGGAGAGGCCCAGCAGGTACCTGCTGGTCGCCAGGCACAGCACCGGGATCGCCATCGTCACCGCGCCGAGGCCGAAGAACCGCAGGACGCCCTGGACCGGGTCCTCGACCTCGCGATGGCGGAACGCCCACAGCCGCATGCCGGCGTACGCCACCGCGCCGGCGACGGCGTTGGCCAGGACGTACGCCGCGATCGGCTGGTGGCGCATCGGCGCGCTGTCGGTCCAGCCGATGCCGTGCACGAGGGCGTTGAAGCCGAGGACCGAGACAACGGTCGCGACCCCACCCACCGCGAGGAAGCGCACGACCTCGGTCAGCAGGCCCCTGACGCGCGGGTGGTGGGAGGTGAGCACGCCCCCGAGGCTACCCACGGCCCCGGTCCGCCTCGGCTCGGTGCGTCACCGCCGGCGCAGCGGCCCGGACATGGCGTACAGCCCGGCGCCGAGGGTGCCGACGACCGCGAGGTGCGCGCCGAAGGACTGTGCCGCCAGCAGCGAGGCGAGCGTGCCCTGGGACGCGAGCAGCCACCGGCGCACCTGGCTGCTGACTGCCCGGCCCGTGCAGCACCAGGCGGCGAAGTGCTCGCAGTTGTTCCGGACCAGGTGGTATCCCATCGATCCCAGCCGCGACTCGGCCTGCCGGACCGTCTCCTCGGGGCTCAGCCGCTGCTCGTAGGCCCGGACCAGCACCGGCGATCCGGCCGCGAACGAGTCGATCGGACTCCGGGTGACCCGGCGGACGCTGCCCCGCGGGCCGGCGTAGTGGATCACCGACCCGTCGCCGCAGTCGATCCCGTGGTGGGTGTAGCGGCGCCCTCGGCACACGTAGACGTGATCCCCGCGCGCCACCACCGTCACCTCGTCTCAGCCACCGGCCCGGCCGGCCCACTGGACAGCCTACCCAGGGTCGTCAGCCCAGCAGGTCGCGCAGCACGACCGCCTGGTTGTGCTCGGTGTCCCGGGCGCTGTAGACCAACGTGACGACCCGGTGCTCGTCGCGGACGGCACGCAGCCGGGCGAACGCGTCCGACCCGTCGAGCTCGGCACGGTAGCGTCGGGCGAACTCGCCGAAGCGCGCGGGGTCGTGCCCGAACCAGCGCCGCAGCTCGGTCGACGGCCCGACGTCCTTGAGCCACTCGTCGACCGCCGCGTCCGCCTTGGTCAGGCCGCGCGGCCAGATCCGGTCGACGAGGATCCGGTGACCGTCGGCCTTCGCCGGGTCCTCGTAGACCCGCTTGATCCGCACCGACCCTCGTGCCACACCTCGAGGCTACGCCGGAGGTCGGCACCACCCGGCGCCGCGGGTCAGGCGGCGCGCGGGCCGCCCGCCGGCTGCTCGGCCGGGTGCGGGCAGGGCTGGTCGGCGAGGCCCGCATGCCGGTGGGCGGCGAGGAACCGCTCGGGTGCCGGCAGGTCGATGTCCCCGCTGTCGATCCAGCGCAGTGAGGCGTGACGGGCCCGCCGGACGAGCTCGGCGCCATGGGTGAAGTCGGCGGCCGAGATGCGCAGTGGGCACAGCGGTGGCAGCACCTTGAGGGTCACCGCCCCGGTCAGGGCGGCGACGTCGCGGGCCTGCCGCTGCTCGATCAGCAGGGTCAGCGCGTGCAGGGCCGTGCCGAGGGCGGACGAGGGGGGCGCGGGCAGCGCGCACGCGCTCCCGGCCGGGAGCACGTAGACCAGCGTGGCGCCCAGGTCGACTGCCTCGGCGAGCCCGGTCCGGTGGGCCACGCCTCCGTCGACGAGGTACCGGTCGCCGAGGTCGGGGTCGGACCAGGTGACCGGCGGGAAGACACCCGGGATCGAGGAGCTGGCGAGCACCGCGTCGACCAGCGGGCCCGCGGAGAGGGTGACGTTCTGCCCGGTGATCAGGTCGGCGGTGACCAGGTGGGTGGGCACCAGCGCGTCCTCGAGGCGGACCGCGCCGGCGTGGCCGGCGACCAGGGTGCGCAACCGGTCGGGGGAGGTCACCGCCGGGGCGCGCCCGAGGAGGCCGCGCACCGCGGTGCGGACCGCGAGCGGGAACACGTCGCCGCGCCGCAGTCGGGTCCAGACCCCTTCCAGCTCGGCCAACGAGTCCGCGGAGGTCCCGTGCACCGCCAGCCAGGCGGCGTTCATCGCGCCGGCGGACGTGCCGACCAGGAGGTCCGGCTCGATCCCGCGAGCGTTCAGGGCCTGCAGCATCCCGACCTGGACGGCGCCCAGGCTGCCGCCGCCGGAGAGGACGAACGCGGTGGTCATCGGGACTCCCCTCAGCCCGCGTCGGCGGCGAGCAGGTCGAGCAGCGCCTCAGCCTCCTCGGCGCAGGCGCCGCAACCGCGCAGGTGCGCCTCGAGGGCTGGGTCGTGGTGCTGCGGGTCCGCGAACCGGCGCTCGACGTACTCGTCGAGCTGCGCGAAGCAGTCGTCGCAGGACAGGTAGGGGCTGGTGTCCGCCAGCAGGCGGGCGATCGTCTCGGGTCCGAGACCGTGGTTCGGGCGGGTCATGGGTTGCTCCGGTCGGGGCGATGGTCGAGGTCGCCGCTGGCGATGAGGGCGGTGCGCAGGCGGCGGCGCGCATCGTGGAGGGTCTTGTAGAGGGCGTTGCGGGTGCTGCCGAGGCGGTCGGCGAGCACGTCGATCGGGACCTCCTCCACGACCAGCGCCAGCAGCACGCGGCGTTGGTGGGGGGTCAACTCCGAGGAGATCGCGGCCGCGACAGCGTGCGCGAGGTGGCTGGCCTCGGTGACCGCGGCAGGCGACGGCGAGGTGTCCACCAGCGTGAACGTGTCCGGCAGCGGGACCTCGCGGTGGCGCCAGGCCTGGCGGCGTACGGCGACGCCGGCGTGGAGCACCCCGAACTTGTAGGCCCACGTGGTGAACCGACTGCGACCCGCGAAGGTGCCCAGCTGGCGCAGGACGGCGACCAGGGCGTCGTCGGCCGCCTGCTGGGCCAGGTCCTCGAGCTCGCCGGAGCCGGCACCCGGCAGCAGGTCGCGCAACCGCCAGACCTGGTGCCGCGCGGCCCGCACCAACAGCCCGCGGAGGTGCTGCAGCGCGAGCTGACCGGCCGGGCCGTCGTCGTTGAGGTCCGTGAGCCAGGCATCGTCCGCGGGCGGGGGGACCACCTCGGGGGTGGTGGGGTTCACGGTGGTCACGGTGCCACGCCCCGGGGGAGCGGCGCCAGGATCCGGACCGCCAGGTCAGGTGGGCAGCCCCGGTCGACCAGCTCGAGGATCGCGTGCAGGTCGAAGCGGGAGTCGGCCGCCACGGTGTCGGCGAGCGCCACGGAGAAGCCGGCCTCGAGGAGCCGGCAGCGTCGCCAGCTCCGGACATCGGTCGGCGGCCCGCTGCTGCACCGGGCCGCCTCATGCGACTGGTGGATGGTCATGTGATGTTGGTATCGGTCCGGTGGGCGTTCTTACCTCCACCGGACCGGGTGTCGGACCAGCCGAGGTGCGGGGTAAGACGTCGTCCGACGCCGACACCAACACGGTCATGGCACTCACCACCACGATCCGGGCGAACCGCTCCGCGGTGCTCGGCCCGCGCCGGGCCGGCGCGCCGCTCGCCGACCTGACGGCGCTGGTGTGCGCCGTCTCCGCCGGCGTGCACGGGGCCCTGGTCGGCCCGCACCTGGAGGAGTCGGAGGCGATGGCGGCCGCGTTCGTCGTCTGCACCGTCGCTCTCGCGGTCGCCGCTGTGGGTGAGGCGCTGGCGCCCACCCCGTGGGTGTCGGTCACCACCGCGACGGTGCTCGCCGGCACCGCAGCGGCGTACCTGCTGGCGCGCACCACCGGCATCCCGGTCCTCAGCACCCACCCCGAGCCCTTCGACGCCCTCGGCCTGGTGACGTCCGCGCTCGAGGTGGTGGGGGCCGTCCTGGCTGTCCTGCATCTCAACCCAAGGAGAATCCGATGAACCCATCCATGCCGGCCCGCCGCCGCGGCGGCTTCGTCGCGCTGCTGGCGGGGCTCGCCCTGGCCACGGCGGTCGCGACCGGAGTCGTGGGCACCGAGAACTCGGCGTCGGCGGCGCACGAGGCGCACGGCCACGCCACGGCCAGCCACGACGCCGCCAGCCACGGGACCACCGGCCACGAGGCGCGGGCCCGGTCGATCTCGAAAGCGCGTTTCCAGGACCGGATGCGCAAGCTCTGGGAGGACCACGTCACCTGGACCCGGTTGGCGATCGTCACGTTCGCCGACGGCTCCGCATCCTTCGATGCCACCGCCGGTCGGCTGCTGAAGAACCAGGAGGACATCGGCGACGCGATCAAGCCCTACTACGGCAAGGCGGCCGGCAACCAGCTGACGTCACTGCTGAAGGACCACATCACGATCGCCGTCCGTCTCCTCCAGGCCGCCAAGGACGGGGATGACGCCGCCTTCCAGCAGGCGCACGCCGACTGGTATGCCAACTCCGACGACATCGCCGACTTCCTCGCCCAGGCGAACCCGCGCTACTGGCCGCAGGACGCGATGCGCGCGGCGATGAGGACGCACCTCGACCAGACCCTCGCCGAGGCGAGCCACGAGCTCACCGGCGACTACGCGGCGAGCGTGGCGGACTACGACGAGATCCACCAGCACATCCTGATGATGTCCGACACGCTCACCCGCGGCATCGTCCGCACCTTCCCGAAGCGCTTCCACTGAGGGACGGCACCGCGACCAGGCTCAGGCGGCGGGTGTCACGCACCCGCCGCCCGAGCCGACCAGCTCCAACCCGGCGAGGTCGCCGGCCCCCCACCGGTCCAGGCCGTAGCCGATCGACGGGGACATCAGCTGCGCCTCGTCGCCGGTGACGTGCATCAGTCCCACGGCGTGCCCGATCTCGTGCATCAGCGCCGCCACCCGGGTCAGGCCCTCGCCCGCACCAGGCTTGAGGTCCTTGTTGAACGTGGTGTTGATCGTGACGCCGCCCTGGTAGATCTGGCGAACCGGGCGCCCGGCCGGATCGACGGCCGCGCCGGCGCGGAACTCCGGACCACCGACACCGAGGGTGCCCGCGGGGAACAGGCCGCGCATCTGTGCGGGGTCCGCCCAGGCGATCACCAGGTCGGCCACGGCCGGGTCGAACGTGTTGCCGGCCGCGAACGGCACGACGTCGGTCGGGCCTCGGTAGTCGAAGCGCAGACCGGTCGCCTGGGTGATCTGCTCCAACGCGGTCCGCACGTCGGGGAGCGCCCCGGGCGGCGCCTTCGCCGTGTTCACCCGGTAGCTGATCGGGGCGCACGGGTTCCATCGCCCCACCGGGGACGGGCTGACCAACGCGTAGCTGCCCGCCCGGCCGGCGGGCGTGTAGTCCGGCACGGCGACGACCGACTGGGCCGGCGTCTCGACCGCTGCGGTCCCGTTCGCCGCGACCCGCACCCGGAACTCACCGTGGGAGAGGTACGTCGTCGGCAGGTCGAGCGTGAAGGCGCCGAGACCCGTGACCGGGCTGCTGGCGACGTCGGCCCACTGGCCGGCGACCTGCCGCTGCAAGGTGGCGCTCGCCCGGGTGAGGCCGGTCGCAAGGGTGCCGACCACCACCTGCGTTGAGCCGACCAGGACCTCCGCGCCGGGCCAGACGAGGGTCAGGCCGGGATACGTGACGGTCCTCGGACCGGCCGGCTTCCAGACGGCGCTGAAGGTGGCCGGCGCCGAGGCGACCGACGGTGCGCCAGGCGCCTTGTCCAACCGGATCCGGAACCGCCTCGGCTCGTTGACCCGCTCCAAGGTGAGCTCGAGGCTGAACTGGCCGGTGGCATCGGTGCGGGTGTCCTTCAGGTAGCCCCACACCTTGCTGTCGGTCGCCTGCTCCTCCAGGTAGACCCAGCGCGACGCCCGGTTGCTGGGCACCGGCGCCGACCCCCGGATCGTGACGGGCTGGCCCTGAAGCGGCGTCTGGTTGCCCCAGTTCACCTGCAGCCGGGTGCTGCCCTGCGCGTCGCCATCGGTCAGGAGCTGACCGGGCAGGTGTCCGTCGACCGGGCCCACGGCGGGTCCGGGAGGCGGCGCCGCGGCGGGCGGCAGGGCCAGCCCGGCGTCGGCCGGCGCGACCCCGAGCTCCGCGGAGGCCGCGGAGAGGACCACGGTCGCCGCGGTGAGGGCGACGGTCGCCGCGAGTACGCGCCGGTGGTGGGCGGGCCTGCGGGCCGGGGTGCGAGCGGCTGCCGGAGGGCATGCGGGTGCGCTCGAACGCATCGCGGACATCCATGTCCCCTTTGTCGTCGAAATCCGTTTCGGACGCCGTTCAGATCGGCCGGATCGGGCCTGGATTGAGGAGCCGGAGAGAAGTCGTGGTCCCGCGCACCCACGTGATGCGGCTCGGCGGGTGACCCGGCAGGCTGGTCCCATGACCCAGTCCCGCCCCGCGATCGAGGTCCGTCCGTACGCGACCGAGGACCGATCCGCGCTGGTCGCGCTGTTCGGCGCAGCGGGCGCGGGCGCCCCGTCCTCCGAGCTCTGGGGGCACGAGGCCGCGCTCGCCGACGTGTACCTGACGCCGTACCTCGACCTGGAGCCGGCGTCGGTGTTCGTGGCCCTCGTCGAGGGCCGTCCGGCCGGCTATCTCGCGGGCTGCGTCGACGAGGCGCGCTTCCCCAGCGAGGCCGACCGGACCCGGGCGGCGATCCGCCGGCACCGGCTCTACCTCCGTCCGCGGCCGGTGTGGTTCTTCGCGCGGGAGCGGTACGACGTCCTGCGCAGCGCGCTGTTCCGGGAGCCGGTCGCCGACGAGCTTGCCGACCCGCGCTGGCCGGCGCACCTGCACATCGACCTGGTGCCGCAGGCGCGGGGGAGCGGTGCGGGACGGGCGTTGATGGCGGCGTGGTTCGGGCGGCTCGAGGAGGTCGGGGTGACCGGCTGCTACCTCCAGACGACCGCCGAGAATGCCGGCGCCGTGGCGTTCTTCGAGCGGATGGGGTTCGTCCGGCACGGCCCGAACCCGGTGGTGCCCGGGCTCCGGTACGGCGGGCGCCGGCTGCACCAGCAGACGATGGTCCGCCCCGGGCCGGCGGGCTGAGGAGCGGCTACCGCCCGCGCCGGCCGCGCCACTCGTCGGCGAGCAGGGCGTAGGCGTACCCGTCGAGCCACTCGCCCGAGCGGTGCAGGGAGTCGCGGACATGGTGCGCCTCGCGGCGCATCCCGACCCGCTCCATCAGCCGCCAGGACGCGGTGTTGTCGGTGAAGCAGAGCGCGACGACCCGGCGCAGGCCGAGCTCCTCGAAGCAGATGCGCAGCACCTCGGCGACGGCCTCGGTCGCGTAGCCCCGCCCGGTGTGCGCCGGGTCGAGCGTCCAGCCCAGCTCCGCCTGCACGCCGGCCGCGAGCGGGGCGACCTCGCCCTGGGCCCAGGCGTCCTCGATGCGCAGCATCAGGTCGCCGATCACGCGGCCGTCACGCTCGACGACCAGTGTGCTGGCGAGCCGGCCGGGGTCGAGGAACTGCTCGGCGTACCGCTCGCGGTCCTCGGCGGTCCAGGTGACCCACTCGCCCACCTCGGGCAGTCGCCGGAACGACCAGGTCGGGTCGAGGTCGTCCGGGGTCGCCCGCCGGATCCGCAGCCGATCGGTGCGCACCGGCCACGCGACGGCGCCGAGGTCCTGGGTCACGGACCCAGTCTGGCCGTCGGCACGCCCGCCTACCCACGGGTTTTGGGGCGGCCGGCGTCGGGGCTGCTAGGCGCAGCCCTCCTTGTACGTGCCGAGGGTGGTGCGGGGCGCATCGGTGGAGCGGGTGTTGGGCTTGCGCAGCGTCCAGTAGCGCAGCCAGTCCATCTGCATCCGGCTCTGGTTCATCCGCTTGCCGTCGACGCCCTGCATCGTGAAGCGCACGGCGAAGGGGACGCCGGTCAGGGCGTCCTTGCGGCGCTCGCTGCTGACCACGTGGGCATCGACGAACCACGAGATCCGCCGCGGCGTGACCTCGACGGCGAACGTGTGCCACTGGTCGTTGCGCAGGCCCAGGCCCTTGCGGGCGAAGTAGCGGTTGTCGGGGCGGCTGCGGATGTAGTGGCTGACCATCGTCTTGTTGGGTGTGTAGGCCTCGAGCGCGATGTTCTTCGCGCCGCAGTACTGCGGGCGCTTGCCGGCCGGGACCAGCTCGGTGAGCACCCGGTAGTTGTGCCCGCCATGGCCGTACTGCCGCGACCGCAGGCGGATCTCCCAGCGACCGGTGGCGTGGCCCTTGGTGATCTGCGTGGCGCTGACCGTCCCGCGCTTGGCGGTGTTGAGCGTGAGCATGCCGTGCTGGTTGCGCACCACACCCGGGCCCTTGACCCGCCACTGCGACTTCTTCAGCGGTCCGACGAAGCGGTAGTCGACCGGCGCCTTCCCCCAGCCGTAGGTGTTGCCGGCGTGCACCGGCCCGGGGACGCCGGCGTGGTCGGCGTCGGCGGGCGACGCGGCCGGGCCGAGCGTGAGACCGAGGGTCAGGCTGAGGGCGGCGGCGAGGATGGCTGACGCCGCGGCGAGGAGTCGACGGGGGGCGGTGCTCGTGCTCATGGTCGACCAACGTAGGTCGACCAGCCCGGGGTCCGTCAATTCCGGGGACCGGCCGGTGGTCCGCACCGGACGGAGATCACCCGTCCGGGAACGTTGACAGGCACTTAATTTTGGACTAAACAAAGTGCCGAAGTAAGTCCCTTCGGAACCGAGGACGCCGATGCCTGCTCCGTCGACCACCCGCGGCGGCGACCTGCTGCCCGCCGCGATCCTGGGTCTGCTCGGCAGCCGCGGATCCTCGTCCCGGGCCGACATCGCCCGCCTCCTGCGGGTCAGCCCGGCGGCCGTCACCCAGGCCACCAAGGGGCTGATCGCTCGCGGGCTGGTCGCCGAGCTCGCGGCCGAGCCGTCGCGCGGCGGCCGGCCGGCCCGGCTCCTGGGCCTGGTCCGGGAGGCGGCCAGTGCTATCGGGGTCAAGGTGACCGCCGACCACGTGGCCACGGTGCGGGTCACGCTCGACGGCCTGGTCGAGGCCTACAGCACCCGCCCCTTCGACCCCTGGGCGCCCGACGCCCTCGACCGCCTCGGCCGGCTGCTGGCCGACGCCGTCGCGGCCCACGAGGGTGCCCTTCTCGGCGTCGGGGTCGGCGTACCCGGCTCCGTGGACGCACAGGCCTCGGGGGTCGTGACCGCTCCGACCCTGGGCTGGGCCGAGCTGCCCGTCGGTGCCCACCTGCGCGCCGAGCTTGGCGTCCCCGTGCTGCTGGACAACGACGTCAACACCCTCGCGGCTGCCGAGCGGCTGTACGGCGTCGGTCAGGACGCCGCGTCGTACGTCGTCGTCACGATCGGGCGGGGCATCGGCTGTGGCGTGGTCGTCGACGGGTCCATCTACCGCGGTGCCCGCGGCGGGGCTGGGGAGATCGGACACATCCCGGTCGCCGACGGACCCGACTGCGCCTGTGGGGGCGTCGGCTGCCTGGAGGCGCTGATCGGCGAGGACGCGCTGGTCCGGCGCGGGCGCGAGGAGGGTCTGATCGGTCCCGCGCAGGGCATCGCCGAGCTGGCCGGCGCCGCCGACGACGGCATCGCGGGCGCGCTCGAGCTGTTCGCGCTCGCCGGACGCCTGCTCGGCCGGGCGCTCGCCGGCGTGGTCCACACCATCGACCCGGGGGTGCTGGTCATCCAGGGCGAGGGCGTGACGGCCTGGCGGCACTGGCAGTCGCCCTTCGAGACGTCGTTTCGCCGGCATCTGATGCCGAGCCGCCGATCTCTGCGCTACCAGGTGCACGCCTGGTCGGAGCAGCAGTGGACCCTGGGGGCCGCCAGTCTGGTGCTCGCCGCCCCGTTCGACTCGACCGACACGACCGGCGAGCAGGGCCGCCTGGTGCGGGCCCGTCTGCAGGACCCCGAGGGCGGTGCCTGATGCACGGTGGGCGCTGGCGCACCCTCGGGTGGGTCGTCGTGTTCCTCGCTCCCAGCGCGGTGCCACTCGTGCTGTTCACCGCTGTGCCCATGGTCTCCTCCGCCTGGGTGAGCCTCCACGAGTGGAACCTGATCTCGCCGATGCGGTGGGTGGGGCTCGACAACTACCGGGAGCTGCTGACCGACCCCGCGACCCGAGAGGTCTTCTGGCACACGCTGCTGTACGTGGCGGGCTACCTGCCGCTGGTGTACGTCGGAGGGCTGGGACTGGCGACGGCCCTCAACCGCCGGATGCCGGCCAACGCGTTCTTCCGGGCCGCCTACTTCCTGCCGGTCGTCACCAGCTGGGTCGTGGTCGCGCTGGTGTGGAAGTGGCTGCTCAACCCCGGCGGCGGTCTCGTCAACGCGCTGCTGGGCGCCGCCGGCCTCGGCCAGCCCGGGTGGTGGACCGACCCCGCGTGGGCGCTGCCGTCGGTGATCGTCGCCTCGGCGTGGAAGGACCTCGGCTTCGTGATGGTGATCCTGCTCGCGGGTCTGCAGTCGATCCCCGGTGACGTGCTCGAGGCCGCCGACGTCGACGGTGCCACCGGCTGGAGGCGGTTCTTGCACGTGACCCTGCCGCTGCTGTCGCCGTCCACGTTCTTCGTGGTCGTGATCTCGCTGATCAACGGGTTCCAGGTCTTCGACCAGGTCTTCGTGATGACCGGCGGCGGGCCCGCGGGGTCCAGCCAGGTCGTGGTCGGCCAGATCTACGACCTCACCTTCCGCTACGGCCGTGCCGGCGAGGCCTCCGCCCTCTCGTGGCTCCTGTTCGTCGTGATCCTCGCGATCACCGCGGTCCAGATCCGGGGCCAGCGCCGGTGGGTGCACCATGTCTGAGCCCGCCCGCAGCCGGTTCCGCTCCGCGGCCGTCCTCGCCCTGGTGGTCCTGGGCGCTGTGGTCATGCTGTTCCCGTTCCTCTGGACGGTGATCACCTCGATCACGCCCGGCGGCAGCCTGGCCGACGGTCCGACGCTGTTCGTCGACAACCCCACGCTGGCGGCCTACCGGGCGCTGCTGGACGCGATGCCGATCTGGCGGATCCTGGTGAACTCGTTCGCGATCGCCGTCGCCTCCACGGTCCTGCAGCTGGTCACCGGCTCGATGGCGGCCTACGGCTTCGCCCGCCTGCGCTTCCCGGGCCGCAACGTGGTGTTCGCGCTCTATCTCGCGACGATGATGGTGCCGCTGCAGGTCCTCGTCGTCCCGCTCTTCATCGAGATGAAGACGCTGAACCTGCAGGACACCTACCTGGGCCTGCTCGCCCCGTCGATCGCGTCGGCCTTCGGCGTCTTCCTGCTCAAGCAGGCGGTCGAGACCGTGCCCCTCGAGCTGGACGAGGCGGCCACCATCGACGGCGCCGGGCACCTGCGGATCTTCGCCACGATCGTGCTCCCCCTGATCCGGCCGGCACTGGCGACGGTCGCGGTCTTCGCGTTCATGGCCTCGTGGAACAGCTTCCTGTGGCCCCTGGTGGTGATCCGCTCGCCCGAGCTGATGACCCTGCCGCTCGGCCTGGCGACCCTCCAGGGGCAGTTCACCACCCGGTGGGACGTGGTGATGGCCGGGTCGGTGGTCTCGGTCGTCCCGATCGCGGTCGTCTACCTGCTCGCCCAACGCCACGTCGTGGCCGGCATCGCGCACACCGGCATCAAGTGATCGCCGACTGCTCACCCCTGACTTCCCCGGTCGCCGACGACCGCGGACGACGAAAGGAACACCGATGAAGAACAACCGCAGGCGTCTGACGGCGATCGCCGTCGCCGGCGTCGCCTCCCTGGCCCTGGGCGCCTGCTCCCAGGGCTCGGCGACTTCGAAGGACGACGGGGCCGACGGCCAGACCACGATCACCTACATGGAGTTCTCCTCCAACGGGGGGCACGAGAAGGACCTGGCCGCGATCGTGGACGCGTTCGAGGCCGACCACCCCGACATCAAGGTCGAGGTGGAGACCACGCCGTACGACGCGTACTTCACCAAGCTCCAGACAGCACTCGCCGGCGGCACCGCCGGGGACGCCTTCGAGCTCAACTACGAGAACTTCGTGACGTACGCCGAGAACGGCTCGCTCGCCCAGCTCGGGTCCTTCGACGAGGCGGCCTACAAGCCGTCGCTGCTCGACGCGTTCGCGCAGGACGGCGCCCAGTACGCGTTGCCCGAGTCCTTCTCCGACGTGGTGCTCTTCTACAACAAGGAGCTCTTCGACAAGGCCGGCCTGGAGACGCCCACCTCGGACTGGACCTGGGCGGACGAGCGCGCCGCCGCCGAGAAGCTGACCGACAAGGACGCCGGGATCTGGGGCGACTACCAGCCGGTGCAGTTCTTCGAGTTCTACAAGGCGCTCGCCCAGTCCGGTGGGTCGTTCTTCAGCGAGGACGGCTCGGAGGCGACGTTCGACTCCCCCGAGGGCATCGAGGCGGCCGAGTGGCTGGTGAGCAAGCCGGGCAGGACCATGCCGACCGAGGCCGAGGGCGCCGGCACACCGGACTTCGACACGAACCTGTTCAAGGACGGCAAGCTCGCGATGTGGCACAGCGGCATCTGGATGTTCGCCGGCCTGGCCGACGTGCCGTTCGAGTGGGACATCGCCGTCGAGCCGGGCAACACCCAGCAGGCGTCGGCCATGTTCGCCAACGGGGTCGCCGTCAACGCGGCGAGCGAGAACAAGGCGGCTGCCGAGGAATGGCTGTCCTACCTGACCTCGTCCGAGGTCACGGCGGACACCCGCCTGAGCACCTCGTGGGAGCTGCCGCCGGTGGCGGACGAGTCCCTGCTGGCGCCGTACCTCGACCAGGACAAGCCCGCCAACCGGGCCGCTGTGATGGAGTCCCTGGAGTCCGTGGCGCTGCCGCCGGTCATCGCTCGGCAGGCCGAGATGCAGGACGCGATCACCCAGGAGCTCGGCGAGGCGGCCGCAGGCCGCAAGAGCGTGAAGGACGCGCTTGCGGACGCCAAGAAGGCCGTGGACGCCCTGCTCGGCTGAGCGCCGATCCCCGTGACGGGTGGGCCGCCCCGCGGCCCACCCGCCGCCCCCGACGACGACCCGACGAAGAGAGCCTCGCTCGCATGTCCTCCCTGCACCCCGACCCGACCACGCTCGACCTGAGTACCGAGGAGCGCCGCCGATTCGCCGACCTCGCGACGGCGAGCCACCGGATCATCACCGGCCACCAGGACCCCGGTGGCGCCTACCCCGCCAGCCCGGGCTTCTCGGCGTACGCCGGCTACGCCTGGCTGCGCGACGGCGCGTTCACTGCCGAGGGCATCTCCCGGTACGGCGACGCCGACTCGGCCGGCCGGTTCCACGACTGGGCCGCGCGCACCCTGGCGCGGCGGCGCGAGCAGGTGGACGGCCTCCTGGCGATCCTGGCTGAGGGCCGGAGCCCGGCGCGCGTGGCGATGCTGCCCACGCGGTTCACGTTCGCCGGCGAAGACGGAACCGACGACTGGTGGGACTTCCAGACCGACGGCTACGGCACCTGGCTGTGGGCGGTGGTCGCGTTCGCCCGCCGGCACGGCCAGGGCCTGGACCGGTGGCGCAGCGGCGTCGAGGTCGCCGTCGACTACCTGACCGGCTTCTGGTCCTCACCGTGTTACGACTGGTGGGAGGAGCACGCCGAGCACCGGCATGTCTCGACCCTCGCCGCCATCCACGGCGGCCTCCGGTCGGTTCTCGGGGCCGATGCGTTGGACCCTGCGCGGGCCGACGCCGCGGCGTCCGCGATCGCCGAGATCCGCGAGCTGGTCCGCCGGCGGGGTGTTGCGGACGGCCATCTCACCAAGTGGCTGGGAACCGACGCGGTCGATGCCTCGCTGGCGTCCGCGGTCGTGCCGTTCGGTCTGGTCTCCGACCACGACCCGCTCGCGGCCGGAACGCTTCGGGCGGTCGCTGAACAGCTCGACAACGGTGGCGGGGTCCACCGGTTCCGCGACGACGTCTTCTACGGCGGTGGCCAGTGGCTGCTCCTCTCGGCCCTGCTCGGCTGGAACCTCGCCGAGCGCGGCGAGACCGATGCCGCGCTCCGCTACCTGCGCTGGGTCGCCGGCCAGGCAACCGCGGCCGGCGAGCTCCCCGAGCAGGTGTCCGGCCACCTCCTGCACCCCGGGCACCGTCAGGAGTGGATCGACCGCTGGGGGCCGGTAGCGACCCCGCTGCTGTGGTCGCACGGCATGTACCTGATCCTCGCCGACACCCTCGGCCTGCTGCGCGAGGAGGGCGACCGGTGAACCCGGCGGACCGCCCTCCGGTTACCCACCGTCCACACGGCATCGAGCACCCCTATGTGCAGTCCGCCGACCAGCGGTGCCCGGTGCTGCCCCTGGCCGGCAGCACCTGCCGGATCGGAGTCACCGCCGACCCGGCCGTGGTCGCGGTCCGCTGCGAGTGGGGGGACCAGGTGCTGGCGATGACCCCACGCACCGTCGATGCCGCCGACGCGGCCGCCCTCGCCGGCGGCGAGGGCCACCTGGCCGAGGCCCAAGCGAACATGCTCGAGGCCGACGGGGCGTGGACCCTGGAGACCCCCGTGCTGGTGGAGGGCTGTCGCCTCACCTATCGGTTCGTGGCCGTGACCGCCGACGGCGTGGAGGTCGCGACGCCGGCGTACCACGTCGCACCGGCGGTCTGGTCGGCGAGCCACCCGGGTCGTCTCCAGGGGGCGGCCGACCGGCTCGTGCCCGGGAGCACGTCGTGGCTCGTCAGCCCCGACGGCGTCCACCGGGTGCGGTTCGCGCTGGCCCTGCGGCCCGGCGACCACGTCGTCGGGTTCGGGGAGCGCTTCGACCGGCTGGACCAGGCCGGCCAGCGCCTCGACGCCGTGGTGTTCGAGCAGTACAAGTCGCAGGGTCGGCACGGGCGGACGTACCTCCCGATGCCGTTCGCCCACGTGGTCGGTGCCGACGGCGAATCGTGGGGCTTCCATGTCCGCACCTCGCGGCGCACCTGGTACGACGTCGGCGCCAGCACCCCGGAAGCGCTGGTGGTGGAGGTCGATCTGGGTACGGGCGGGGACATCGTGGACGTCGGCATCTACGACGGCACGCCCACCGAGGTGCTGACAGAGTTCCTCGACGAGGTCGGGCGCGCCGAGGAGCTCCCGGAGTGGGTGCTGCGGCTGTGGGCGTCCGGCAACGAGTGGAACACCCAGCGCCTGGTGATGGATCGGATGGACCGCCACCGCGAGCTCGACATCCCCGTCGGGGTCGTCGTGATCGAGGCGTGGAGCGACGAGGAGGGCATCACGATCTTCCGGGACGCCCGCTACGAGCCGAACCCCGACGGCCGGGCCCATGACGCAGCCGACTTCGCCTACCCGCCGGACGGCGCCTGGCCGGACCCGCACGGCATGGTCGACGACCTGCACTCCCGGGGCATCAAGGTGGTGCTCTGGCAGATCCCACTCCAGAAGACCGACCCCGAGCTGACCGGCCAGGTGCGGATGGACGCCGAGGCGATGGTGCGCGAGGGGCACGCAGTGCTCGAGGCCGACGGATCGGCGTACCACAACCGCGGATGGTGGTTCCCGCGGGCGCTGATGCCTGACCTCTCGGTGCAACGCACCCGCGACTGGTGGACGGCCAAGCGCCGCTACCTGCTCTCCGACCTCGACGTCGACGGCTTCAAGACCGACGGCGGCGAGCACGCCTGGGGGCACGACCTGCGCTACGCCGACGGACGACGTGGCGACGAGGGCAACAACCTCTTCCCCGTCCACTACGCGCGCGCCTTCGGTGACCTGCTGCGGTCCGAGGGCAAGGCGCCGGTGACGTTCTCGCGCGCCGGCTTCACGGGGTCGCAGGCGCACGGGGTCTTCTGGGCGGGTGACGAGGACTCGACCTGGGAGGCCTTCCGGAGCTCGGTGACCGCCGGTCTGACGGCCGCAGCCTGCGGCATCATCTACTGGGGCTGGGACCTGGCGGGCTTCTCGGGCCCGGTGCCGGACGCCGAGCTCTACCTGCGGGCCGCCGGCGCCTCGGTGTTCATGCCGGTCATGCAGTACCACTCCGAGTTCAACCACCACCGCCCGCCGTTGCGCGACCGGACGCCGTGGAACGTGCAAGAGGCGAGCGGCGACGAGCGGGTGGTGCCGGTGTTCCGGCACTTCGCGCGGATGCGTGAGCGGCTGGTCCCCTACCTCGCCGAGCAGGCACGAGCGACGGTCGCCACGGACCGGCCGCTGATGCGGCCGCTGTTCTTCGACCACCCTGCCGACCCGGCGCTCTGGGCGCACCCCCTCCAGTGGAAGCTGGGCGACGGCATGCTGGTCAACCCGGTCACCGAGCCCGGCGCGACCGCGTGGTCGACGTACCTGCCCGCAGGCCAGTGGGTCGACGCGTGGACCGGGACGGCGTACGCCGGCGAGCAGGTCGTCACCGCCGAGGAGCTGCCCCTCGACCGGGTCCCCGTCTACCTCGCCGCCGACGCCGCGCCCGGCCTCGCCGCGGTGTTCTCCGAATGACCTCATGAACGCCGGCTTCGACGCGCTCCTCGACGCGCTGGTGGCGACCGCGCAGGCGAGCGACGACGTGGTCGGTCTGGTGGCGTTCGGGTCGACGGCGGATCGCAGCAGGACCGACGCCGGATCCGACCACGACTTCGCCTGGATCACGGTTTCCGGCGCGGCGCCGAGGTGGCGCCGGGACCCCCGGTGGCTCCCCGACTCCGATCGGATCGTCCTCCACGTGATCGAGCACCACGGTGGCGTGAAGGTCATCTACGAGGACGGGCATCGGCTGGAGTTCGGTGTCGCGGAGCTGCACGACTTCGCCACCTGGGCCGGCGCTCCGGCCCGGGCCCTCGTCGGCGGCGACGCGGTCGAGGCTGCTGTGCGGCAGGTGGTCGCCCGCCGGCCGGAGGGCGCCCCGGACGCCGCGCGCTCCGCGCGGCTCTTCGTCACCCAGCTGCTGTCCGGGATGGAGCGCTACCACCGGGGCGAGCTGCTCAGCGCCTCCGGCCTGATCCGTGGCGAGGCGGTCGAGCACCTCCTCCGGACCGTCACGCTGCGCCTCCCCGGCGACCTCGAGTCGCTGGATCCGCTGGACCCGCGCCGTCGCTTCGAGCTCGTGCACCCGCGGCTCGCCGACCGGATCGAGCACATCTGTCGTCAGCCGCTGGACGTGGCCGGATCTCAACTCCTCGACCTCGCTGTCGAGGAGCTCTCGCCCGCGTGGGCCGAGTTCCCGCACGCGGCGGTGGCGGCCGCGCGCCGGCGGGTCGCCGCGCTCGGGTAGCGCGGTCGCGGCCGCCCCCCGTCACGAGTCGAAACCGAGCCCCAGCGCGTCGAGGGTCCGCAGGAACAGGTTGCGTCGGCCCTGGCGGTGGTCGGCGCGGTCCAGCGACCAGCGGGCCAGGGCGATGCCGGCGCTGGCGACCGGACCGGGCGGGAACGGCACCGGCCGACGCCGGACCATCTCCAGCTCGGTGCGCTCGGTCTCCAGGCCGGCGAGCCGGTCGAGCATCACCTCGGCGGCGAACCGGGTCGCACCCACGCCGAGGCCGGTGAAGCCGGCGGCGTACGCCACCCGGCCCCCGGCCGCCAGGCCGTGGAACGCGGCGAACCGGGTCGAGGTGTCGATCGCGCCGGCCCACCGGTGGGTGAAGGTGATGCCCTCGAGCTGCGGGAACACGGTGAGGAAGTGGGACGCCAGGCGCCGGAACGTCTCGGGGCGCTCCTCGTGAGCGGGGTCGACGCGCCGTCGGTGGATGGCGTCGTACCCGCCCCACAGGATCCGGCCGTCGCTGGTCAGCCGGGAGTAGTGGAACTGGTTGGCCAGATCCGCGAGCCCCTGCCGGTTCGACCACCCGATCGCGGTGCGCTGCGCCGCGCTCAGCGGCTCGGTCATCAGCACGTAGTCGTAGACCGGGACCGTCAGCGACCGGGCCCGCCGCACCAGCGCCGGGAACGCGTTCGTCGCCAGGGCGACCCGCTCGCCGGCCACGGTCCCGGCGGCGGTACGCACCGTGACCGGTCCGGAGCCCGGGGTGTCGAGGCCGACCACGCGGGTGCGCTCGTGCACCTCCACGCCGAGCTCCGCCGCGACCCGCGCCAGCTCGCGGGCCAGCCGTGCCGGGTGCACCAGGGCGCAGTCCGCCCGGTCCCAGTCGCCGGCCAGGAAGACCGGGCTGTCGATCTCGCGGCGTACGGCGTCGCCGTCGAGGAAGCCCGGCCCGGGGGAACCGTCGGGTGCGCGCAGCCACCCGACCTGGTGCTCCTCCACCGCGACGCTCAGCATCCCGGTGCGCTCGAACTGACAGTCCAGGCCGAGGGTGCGGACGTCGTCCTCGAGCGCGTCCAGGTTCTCCCGGCCGAGCCGCTCGAGCACGTCGTACTCCTCGGGCCAGCGGGCCCGGCCGTTCTCCTCACCGTGCGTCAGGCTCGCCTCGCAGAACCCGCCGTTGCGGCCCGACGCCGCCCAGCCCACGGTCTCGGCCTCGAGCAGCACCACCCGGGCCGCCGGGTCCCGGCGCTTGGCGAGCACCGCGGTCCACAGCCCGCAGTAGCCGCCGCCGACGACGGTCAGGTCGGCGTGGGTCGCACCGCGCAGCGGTGGGTACGTCGCGGCCGGGCCGGCGTCCTCGAGCCAGAAGACCGCGGGCCGGGACGGCGCGAGCGCTGCCCGGACCGCGGCCTCCGGGGGCGCGAGTCGCTCGTAGACGGTGGGCTGGGCACCCCTAGGCCTGCGCATGGACGTCGCCGGCCTTGAGGGCGTCGTCCAGGATCGCGAGGCCCTCGCGGGCCTCCTCCTCGCTCATCGTGCACGGCGGCACCAGGTGGATCCGGTTGGTGTTGGAGAACGGAAGCATCCCAGCCGTCTTGCAGGCGGCGACCACCTCGCCCAACGCGGCCGGCTCGAGCATCGCCCGGGTGGCCCGGTCGGTGACGAGGTCCAGGGCCCAGAACACGCCCACGCCGCGGACGTCCCCGATGCACGGGTGCCGCTCGGCCAGGTCGGCGAGGCCCGGGCCGAAGACCTCGCGGCCGAGCCGCTCGGCGTTCGCCACGATCCCTTCCTCGCGCATCGTGTGGATGGTGGCGACCGCCGCCGCGGTGGCCAGCGGGTGGCCGGAGTACGTGAGCCCGCCCGGGTAGGGGCGGTGGGCGAAGGTGTCCGCGATCGGGTCGCTGATGATCACCCCGCCCAGGGGGACGTAGCCGGAGTTCACGCCCTTGGCGAAGGTGATCAGGTCCGGGGTGACGCCGTACCGGTCCAGCGCCAGCCAGGTCCCGGCGCGGCCGAAGCCGGCCATCACCTCGTCGAGGATCAGCACGATGCCGTACCGGTCGCACAGCTCGCGGACGCCGGCGAGGTAGCCCGGCGGCGGCTCGAAGATCCCGGCGGTGCCCGGGATGGTCTCCAGCAGGATCGCCGCGACCGTGTGCGGTCCCTCGGCCTCGAGGGTGCGGGCCAGGTGGTGCAGCGCCCGCTCGCACTCCTCCTCGACCGTGGTCGCGTGGAACTCCGAGCGGTAGAGGAACGGACCGAAGAAGTGCACCGTTCCGGCGGTCGCGGTGTCACTGGGCCAGCGCCGCGGGTCGCCGGTCAGGTTGATCGCCGTCTGGGTGCCGCCGTGGTAGGAGCGGTACGCCGTCAGCACCTTGAACCGTCCGGTGTGCAGCCGGGCCATCCGGACGGCGTGCTCGTTGGCGTCGGCGCCGCCGTTGGTGAAGAACACCTTCTCGAAGCCGGCCGGCGCGAGGTCCGCGATCAGCGCGGCGGCCTGCGAGCGCTGCTCGTTGGCGTGCTGCGGGGCGATCGTGCAGAGCCGGTCGGCCTGCTCCTTGATCGCCGCGACCACCCGCGGGTGCTGGTGGCCGATGTTGGTGAAGACCAGCTGGCTGGAGAAGTCCAGGTAGCGCCGGTCGTCCTCGTCCCACACGTAGGACCCGCGGGCCGCGCTGATCACCATCGGCGTGATCTCGGCCTGGGCGGACCAGGAGTGGAAGACGTGCTTGCGGTCCAGGTCGTACGCCGTGCTCATCTGCGTGCCCCTCGTTCAGTGGTTCTTCGGGAAGGCCAGCTCGAGGCCGCCGGCGCTGCCGGGGTCGGGCCAGCGGGTGGTGACGACCTTGCCCCGGGTGAAGAAGTGCACGCCCTCGATGCCGTGGGCGTGGGTGTCGCCGAACAGCGAGGCCTTCCAGCCGCCGAAGGAGTAGTACGCCATCGGGACCGGGATCGGGACGTTCACGCCGATCATGCCGACCTCGACGTCCTGCTCGAAGGCGCGGGCGGCGCCGCCGTTGCCGGTGAAGATCGCGGTGCCGTTGCCGTAGCGGTTCGCGTTGACCAGCTCGATCGCCTCCGCGTAGGTCTCGGCGCGGACCACGCTCAGCACCGGGCCGAAGATCTCGTCGGTGTAGATGCTCATCTGCGGGGTGACGTGGTCGAACAGCGTCGGTCCGAGCCAGTGCCCGTCCTGCTCGCCGTCCGCGTCGACCTTGCGCCCGTCGACGACGAGGGCGGCGCCCTCGGCCTCGCCGGCGTCGACGTACGACGCCACCTTGTCGCGGTGCGCCGCGGTCACCAGCGGCCCCATGTCCGACTCGCGGGTGCCGTCGCCGACGCGGAGCCCGGTGGTGCGTGCAGCGATCCGCTCGACCAGGTCGTCGCCGGTGCCGCCGACCGCGACGACCACGCTGATCGCCATGCACCGCTCGCCGGCCGATCCGTAGCCGGCGCTGACCGCGGCATCGGCGGCCAGGTCGAGGTCGGCGTCGGGCAGCACCACCATGTGGTTCTTCGCCCCGCCCAGGGCCTGCACCCGCTTGCCGGTGCGGCTCGCCCGCTCGTAGACGTACTCCGCGATCGGGGTGGAGCCGACGAAGCTGATCGCCGCGACGTCCGGGTGGTCGAGCAGCCCGTCCACGGCGACCTTGTCGCCCTGCAGCACCGTGAAGACGCCGTCGGGCAGGCCGGCCTCCTGCCAGAGCCGGGCCATCCAGATCGCGGCGGAGGGGTCCTTCTCGCTGGGCTTGAGCACGACCGCGTTGCCGGCCGCGATCGCGATCGGGAAGAACCACATCGGGACCATCGCGGGGAAGTTGAACGGGCTGATGATGCCGACCACGCCGAGGGGCTGGCGGATGCTGTGCACGTCGACGCCGGTCGAGACCTGGGGGCTGTTGCCGCCCTTGAGCAGGTGCGGGATGCCGCAGGCGAACTCGACCACCTCCTGGCCGCGGGACACCTCGCCCAGTGCGTCCGAGAGCACCTTGCCGTGCTCGGCGGTGATGATCGCGGCCAGCTCGGCCTTCCGCTCGTTGAGCAGCTCGCGGAACCGGAACACCACCTGGGTGCGGGCGCTGATCGAGGTCCGCGCCCAGGCGGTCGACGCCGTCTTCGCCGAGGCGACCGCGGCGTCGACGTCGGCGCCGTCCGCGAGGACCACCTGGCCGGTCACCTGTCCGGTGGCGGGGTTGGTGACGTCGCCGAGGCGGGTGGCCGCGCCCGGCTGCGGGAGGCCGTCGATCCAGTGCGGGATTGTCGTCGTCATGCGCCGATCGTGCCCCAACCGCCCGGCTGCGGCGAGGGACGATCCGTCGGGTATCGACGTCTGTATGCGACACTGTGTCGCATGCCGGTCACCATCAGGGAAGCGCTGTCGCTGCCGGCTCTGGCCGACGGTGATCCGGTCGTGCTCAGCGGCGACGCGGTCCTGGACCGGCCGCTGCGGTGGGTGCACATCTCCGAGGTGAGCGACATCGGCACGGTCCTGTCCGGCGCCGAGCTGGTGTTGTCGACCGGTCTCGGGATGGCGGCGTCGGCCGCTGCCGCGGACGACTTCGTCCGACAGCTGGTCGAGGTGGGCGCCGCGGGGCTGGTGATCGAGCTCAGCGCGGCGTACCCGTCGGTGCCCGAGCCGGCGCTGCGCCGAGCGCGCGCCGCCGGCTTCCCGGTCGTCGCGCTGAACCGACCGGTGCGGTTCGTCGACGTCACCGAGGCGGTGCACCGCACGATCGTCGCGGAGCACTTCGACGAGGTGGCCTTCGCCGGGCGGGTGCACGAGACGTTCACCGAGCTGGGCCTGGCCCGAGCGCCGATGTCCCGGCTGGTCGAGGCGGCGGCCGATCTCGCGGACGGGTCGGTGGTGCTCGAGGACCTCGCGCGCCGGGTGCTCGTCGCGGCCGCCCGCGACGAGCCGGTCGACCGGCTGCTGACCGACTGGGAACGCCGGTCACGGCTTACGCCGTTCCTTCGCGCGAGCGGCCGGGGTGGCCCGGAAGGCTGGCTGACCACGCCGGTCGGCATCCAGGGCGGCGCATGGGGCCGGATCGTGGTGACCGCGCCGCGCGACGGCGACCGGGCGCGGCTCGTGGCGGAGCGCACCGCACAGGCGCTCGAGCTCGGCCGGATGATCGAGCGGGACGAGACCTCCCTCCAGCTCCGGGTCCACGGCGGCTTCCTCCTCGACCTGCTCGATGGCCGGCTCGGCGCCGAGCCGGTGGCGGCGGCGCGGCTGCGCGCGCTCGGGGTGCCCGGGGCGGATGCGTACGTGGGTGCCGTCGCCCGGCTGCGGTCCGCTGCTCCGGTGGACCGCCTGGTCGGCGTGCTCGGCGACGTCCCGGGGCTGGTCGGCGTGCTCGACGCGGTGCACGTCGGGCTGCTCGTCCCGGCCGACACGGAGCTCGACCGGCTCGCCCGTGCCCTGGCCGACGCCGAGCCCGGCGCAGTGCTAGCGGTCGGTCACCCCGTCCCGAGCGTGCTCCTCGTGGCCACGTCGATGCGGTCGGCGCGGGCGGTCTCGGACGTCGCGGTGACGATGCCCCCGCGGGCCGGCGGCTGCTTCCGGCAGTCGGACATCCGGCTGCCCGGCCTGCTGATGTCGTTGCGCGGCGACGCCCGGCTGCAGGAGTTCACCGAGGTGGAGCTCGGCACCCTGCTCGAGCACGAGGCCCGCCACGGCGGTGGCCTGGTCGAGCTGCTGCGCCAGTTCCTCGCCGTCGGCGGCAACAAGACCGAGCTCGCCCGGGTCGCCCACCGCAACCGGACCTCGCTCTACCCCGCGCTCCGCCGGCTCGAGGACCTGGTCGGCCACCCGCTCGACGACCCCGCCTCCCGGCTCTCGCTCGGGGTCGCGCTGCTCGCCCACGACCAGCACCGCCTCCTGTAGCGGCGGCTACTCGGTGGCGGCCAGGGTCGCGCCGAGGCCGATCATCATCACGCCGCCGGCGACACCGAGCTTGTCCAGCCGCGTCGGGCGCCGCGCGAACCAGTCGCGCGCCTTGCTGGCGGCCAGCGCCCAGACCGAGTCGGACCCTGCCGCCATCACGCCGAAGACCAGGCCGAGGAGGGCGAGCTGGAGCCCCGCGTGCCCGGCCGGCTCGTTGACGAACTGCGGCAGGAAGGCCACGAAGAACACGATCGTCTTGGGGTTGGTCAGCCCGACGGTGAAGCCGATCCGCAGCGAGCGCAGGGCGGACGCGCGCGCGACCGTCAGGTGGTCGACGGCGACCAGCGCCGCCCGGGCGTCCGCGCGGTGCCGGATCGCCTGGATGCCGAGCCAGACGACGTACGCCGCGCCGCAGATCTTCAGCACGACGTAGGCCTCGGTGCTCGCCGCGACCACGGCGCCCAGACCGGCGGCGACGAACATCACCTGGGTGGTCACGCCGATCGCGTTGCCGACCACCGACAGCAGGGCGTCGCGGCGCCCGACCGTCAGCGCCCGGCCGATCGTGAACAGCAGGCTGGGGCCCGGGACCTGGATGAACAGGGCGCTGGCCACCACGAAGGCGATCCACTGGTTCGACGTCGGCACCGGGCCATTCTGCTGCCTCCACGGGCGTGCGTGCAGACTGTTCGCGGGCGAGCGAGGTCGGCGGCGCCCTCGGACGAGGAAGGACGGCGGTCATGGCGGCTGGGCATGCGCATCGCGCCCACCGCGGGCACCGGCACAGCCAGGCTCCCGGACCGGTACCCGGTCACGGTCCTGGCCACGGTCATGGCGGCGCGGGCGCGGAGGTCGAGATCTCCCGCGGCCCGCGCACGGTCCTGCTCTCGGCGCTCGTGCTGGCGGCCGCCGTGGCGATCGCCGGGCTGGTGCTGCTCTGGCCGAACGGGTCCGAGGTCGACAAGATCACCGAGAGCGTGCCGTTCGCCGCTCCCGGCGTCACCTTCCCGAACGCCGAGGTCGATCGGGTGCACCCGCCCTGCGCCGGCCCCGGAGACCGGTCGGAGGACTGCGGCCTGCTGGACGTCACCGTGGTGGAAGGCCCCGGGAAGGGCGACCACGCGTCGGTCCGGGTCGCCCCGCACGTGGCGGACTCCGGCCTGCAGCGCGGTGACGAGGTGAAGCTGCAGCGCACGCCCGGGCAGGACGGCGGGGACACGGCGTACGCCTACTTCGGCACCGACCGGAGCACCCCGCTCTTCGTGCTGCTGCTGGTGTTCGTCGGCCTGGTGCTGGTGGTCGCGCGGTGGCGCGGGCTCTTCGCGCTCGTGGGCCTGGCGTTCAGCGGGCTCGTGCTGTGGGAGTTCGTGCTCCCGGCGCTGCTCACCGGCGAGTCCGGACTGCTGGTCGGCCTGACCGCGGCCGCCGCGATCATGTTCGTGGTCCTCTACACGACCCACGGGTTCTCGCTGCGCACCAGTACGGCGTTGGCCGGCACGCTGGTCGGGGTCGGGGTGACCGCGGGCCTGGGGGTCTTCGCGACCCGCGCGACCCGCCTCACCGGCATGACCGACGAGACCGCCGGGATCCTCTCGAGCCTGGTCGGCGGGCTGGACTTCCACGGGCTGTTCGCCTGCGCGACCGTGATCGCCGGGCTGGGCGTCCTCAACGACGTCACGATCGCGCAGTCCTCCTCGGTGTGGGAGATCCGCGCCGCGGCACCGACGATGAGCCGGGCCGGGGTGTTCGCGAGCGGGATGCGGATCGGGCGCGACCACATCGCCTCGACGATCTACACGATCGTGTTCGCCTACGCCGGCACGGCGCTGGCCGTGCTGCTCATCCTCCAGCTCTACGGCCTGCCGTTCGAGGACCTGCTGACCACAGAGGACATCACCGAGGAGATCGTGCGCACCCTGGCCAGCAGCATCGGGCTGGTGCTCGCCGTACCCCTCACCACCGGGATCGCGGCGCTCGTCATCCCCGGGCCTCTTGCTTATTCGGATAAGGATGCTTTAGAGTAGTAAGCATGAACCTCACCGAGCGCGAGCAGGAGATCGTGACCCTGCTGCGGCGCGATCCGCTCGTCAGCTCGGCGGCGATCGCCGAAGCGCTCGGGACCACCCGCGCCGCCGTCAACGTGCATGTCTCGAACCTCACCCGCAAGGGCATCGTCCTCGGCCGGGGCTACGTGCTGAACGAGGGCCCCTCGGTGGTGGTCGTCGGCGGCGCCAACATGGACGTCAAGGCCCGCAGCACCCGCGCCGCCGTGGTCGCCACCAGCAACCCCGGCACGGCCGCGATGGCCGCCGGCGGGGTCGGTCGCAACATCGCCGAGAACCTGGCCCGACTCGGCACCCGGACCCACCTGGTCGCCGCGATCGGCAGCGACGCGCTCGGGGACCAGGTGCTCGCCGCGACCTCGAACGCAGGGGTGGTGGTGGAGCACGTACGCCGCAGCGCCCGGTCGACCGGCACCTACACCGCGGTCCTCGACGCCGACGGCGAGCTGGTCGTCGCGGTCGCCGACATGGCCGCCACCGACGAGCTCCTGCCTGACCAGGTCGCGGCGGCGCGCGACCTGGTGTCCGCCGCGTCGCTGGTCGTCCTCGACGGGAACCTCTCGACCGGCACGCTGCGCTACGCCCTCGACCTGGCCGCGGAGGTCGGCACCCGGGTGCTGCTGGACCCGGTCAGCGTCCCGAAGGCTGCCGCGCTCGCGCCGCTCGTCACCGTCGACCGGCCGGTGTTCACGGTGACCCCCAACCGCGACGAGCTCGCGGCCCTGACCGATCTCCCGACCCGGACCCGGCGCCAGCAGGAGGCGGCGGCGCGGGCCCTGCACGACCGCGGCGTCCAGCTGGTCTGGGTGCGGCTCGGCCCGGCCGGCTCGCTGCTCAGCTCACCGACCGGCGTCGTCGCCCTGGAGGCCGTCCCGGCGGGGGTGGCCGGGGAGGTCACCGACGTGACCGGCGCGGGCGATGCGATGACAGCGGCCTTCTGCCACGCCCTGCTGACCGGCTCCGACCCGGCCGAGGCCGCGGCGTACGGCCACGCCGCCGCCGCCCTCACCGTCGCCAGCACCGACACCGTCCGAACCGACCTCACCGACCGACTCGTCAGGAGCCTGCTGTCATGACCGCACCTCACCCCCTGCTCACCCTCACCGACGAGGTCGCCGACGCGCTGCGCGACGGCGCCCCGGTGGTCGCGCTGGAGAGCACGATCATCAGCCACGGGATGCCCTACCCGCAGAACGTCGCGATGGCGACCGAGGTCGAGGGGATCATCCGCGCGGCCGGGGCAGTGCCGGCGACCATCGCCGTCCTCGAGGGCCGGCCGCGGATCGGGCTCACCGCCGACGACCTCGAGCTGCTCGCGAGCGACGAGGACGTGGCGAAGGTCAGCGTGCGGGACCTGCCGTTCGTCGTCGCCCGCCGCAGCCACGGCGCGACGACGGTCGCCGCGACGATGCGCCTGGCCGCCCTCGCCGGCATCCGCGTCTTCGTCACCGGCGGCCTCGGCGGCGTCCACCGCGGTGCCCAGCAGTCCTTCGACGAGTCCGCCGACCTGACCGAGCTCGGCAGCACCGACGTCGCCGTCATCTCCGCCGGGGTCAAGAGCATCCTCGACATCGGCCTCACCCTGGAGCGCCTCGAGACCCTCGGAGTCCCGGTCCTCGCCTACGGCTCGGACGAGTTCCCCTCCTTCTACTCCCGCTCCAGCGGCCACGCCGCCCCGATGCGGGTCGACTCCGCCGCGGAGGTCGCCGCGGTGATGGCCGCCAAGTGGGACCTCGGCATCGCCGGCGGTGTCGTCGTCGCGAACCCGATCCCCGAGGCCGACGAGATCCCCGCCGACGAGATCGGCGGGATCATCGAGCAGGCGCTCGCCGACATGGCGGCCCGGGGCATCCACGGCAACGAGGCGACGCCGTACCTCCTCGGCCGGATCGTCGAGATCACCGGCGGCGCCTCGCTGACCGCGAACATCGCGCTGGTGCGGGCCAACGCGCGACTCGGCGCATCGATCGCGCGGGAGTACGCCGGCCTCAGGTGACCGTCGCACCCGTGCGCAGAGCAGCGCAGGGCGTGCGAGGGTCGGTACGGGTCGCGGTGGTCGTCGGGTGGTGGCGGCGGGCCGAAGGTCGGTGGTCGGTCTACGTGCGTCTGGTGAAGGCGACCTTCCCGCCGGGCAGTGTCGTGGTCTGGTAGGTGGGGTCGTGGGCTCGGGTGTGGTGCTTGGGGCACAGCAACCGGCCGTCTTTGACCGAGGGACCGCAACCACCGCCGACGGTGAGCCGCAGCAGGGTCGGGGCCGGCGCGGTGGCTTCGAGGCTCGCTGCGCTCGCGCCTCAACCACCGGCATGGCAGCGCCCTGCCTTGCCGGCGGGGTCTCGACGGGCTCGACCACCGGAGGCGGCTCGCGCCTCGACGACCCGGCGGCGCCCCTGGTCCAGACCGGCGTATCAGCCGCGCACATGCCGACTCCTGGTGCGACGTCCGACCCCGATGAAGCTCCGGAGTGTGCCCGCATGAACCCCATCACCGTCCATCCCGTCGTCGCCCTCGTGGAGATCCACGATGACGTCCGCGACGAGGACTCGCGGCGGTGCTCGGGCCGGATGGATCGGGCGATCCGGGCGGCGCGGACCGCGCGTCACGCTTTGGAGCTCGTTGGCCTCTGACCCGCGCCTGACCTGGCCGACCACCGCCCGCTGGTGATGCTGGACCCGCCGGAGCACACCGCGTTCCGCAAGCTGGTCGCGCGCGGCTTCACGCCTCGCCAGGTCGCGACGCTCGAGCCGATGGTGCGCGCGTTCGTCGTCGAGCGCCTCGAGCGGCTGCGTGCAGAGGGCGGGGGCGACGTGGTCGAGACGCTGTTCAAACCGCTGCCGACGATGGTGGTCGCGCACTACCTGGGGGTGCCCGAGGACGGGCGCGAGCGGTTCGCCGCCTGGACCCACGCGATCGTCTCGGCGAGCTCGGCCGGTGAGGTGCTCGGTGCCGCCGAGGCGCTCGGCGAGCTGATGGCGTACTTCACCGAGCTGATCGACCGGCGCCGCGGCGAGCCGGGCGACGACACGGTCTCGCACCTGGTCGCGGCGGGCGTCGGCGACGACACCCGCGGCCTGCTCTCGATCCTCGCCTACATCTTCACCGTCGTGACCGGCGGCAACGACACCACCACCGGCATGCTCGGGGGGACCGTGCAGCTGCTCGAGGCCGCGCGCGACCAGCGCCGGCTGCTGCTCGACGACCCGGGGCTGGTCCCCGACGCGGTCGAGGAGCTCCTCCGGCTCACCTCGCCCGTGCAGGGCCTGGCACGCACCACCACCCGCGACGTCGAGCTGCACGGCACGAAGGTCCCGGAGGGCCGCCGGGTGCTCCTGCTGTACGGCGCCGCCAACCGCGACCCGCGCCGCTACGGCCCGGACGCCGACGAGCTCGACGTCCGCCGCCGCCCCACCCAGATCCTCACGTTCAGCCAGGGCAGCCACCACTGCCTGGGCGCGGCCGCGGCCCGGCTCCAGGCACGGGTGGCGCTCGAGGAGCTGCTGGCCCGGTGCCCGGACTTCGCCGTGGACCTCGACGGCGTCGAGTGGCGCCGGGCCCCTACGTGCGCCGCCCCACCCGGGTGCCGTTCCGGGTCGCGGCGTGAGCGGGCAGCGCCCGCCGGGCGACGGTCGGGGGAGTCCCGAGCGGATCCTCGACGCGGCCGCCGAGCTCTTCGCCGGCCGGGGCGTCGGCGGCGTCGGCATGGGCGAGATCGCCCGGGCGGCCCGGTGCTCGCGGGCCACGCTCTACCGCTACTTCCCCGACCGGCACGCGCTGCACCTGGCCTTCGTGCACCGCGAGGCACGCCGGGTCGGCGCCACCGTGGCCGCCGAGACCGCGGGTCTGGCCGATCCCCCCGAGCGACTCGCGGCCGCCGTGCTCGCGTCGGTGCGGCTGGTGCGCGAGGCCCCGGCCCTGCTCGCCTGGTTCGGCGCGGCCGACGCCGCCACGACCGCCGAGCTCGCCCAGTCCAGCGCGGTGGTCGAGGCGCTCGGCCGAGGCCTGGTCGACGACGAGGACGCCGCGCGCTGGTTGGTGCGCGTGATCGTCTCCCTGCTGACCGTCCCCGGCCGCGACGACCACGACGAACGCGCGCTCGTCGAGCGGTTCGTCGTTCCCGCCGTCGCAACCACCCCGTGGTAGGGCAGTCTTTCCCCATGCACTACGTCGGGGTCGACCTCGCCTGGGGCGAGCGCCGTCCGAGCGGCCTGGCGGTGCTCGACGCCGAGGCGCGGCTGCTCCATATCGCCACCGTGCACTCCGACGACGAGATCGAGGCCCACCTCGCGCCGTACGTCGGGGGCTCGTGCCTGGTCGCCTTCGACGCGCCGCTGATCGTCACGAACGCGACCGGCTCGCGACCCGCCGAGCAGGCGCTGGGCAGGGACTTCCGCCGCTTCGAGGCGGCCCCGCACCCCGCGAACACCAGCAAGCCCGAGTTCGTCGCGGGGTCCCGCGGCGCCCGGCTGTGCAAGCGGCTGCGGCTCGACATGGACCCGCGGTCCGGACGGCCGCGCCGCGCGATCGAGGTCTACCCGCACCCGGCGACGATCGTGCTGTTCGGCCTCGGTCGCACCTTGAAGTACAAGGACAAGCGCGGCCGCGACCTCGACCTGCTGCGCTCGGAGCTGCTGGTCCTGATGGCCCACGTCGAGCGGATCGTGGCGACCGACCGCGCCTGGCAGGCACTGCGCACCCAGGTGGAGGAGGCGACCCGCAAGAGCCACCTGCGCGAGGTCGAGGACCAGGTCGACGCCGTGATCTGCGCGTACGTCGCCCTGTTCGCGCACCGCTGGCCCGAGCGGACCACGACGTACGGCGACTTCGAGCAGGGCTACATCGTCACGCCCACGCTGCCCGACGCCCACGCCACGATCCGCGCCGCGGTCGAGGAGTACGCCGAACGGCAGCCGGAGCTGGTCGCCGTCGCGCGGGAGTACGTCGCCCTGGTGACCTCGATCCTCGACGAGGCCGGCATCAACTACCTGACCGTGACCGGCCGGGCCAAGAGCGTCGACTCGTTCGCCGCGAAGGCCGGGCGCACCGTCGACGGGGTGCCGCTCTACACCGACCCGTTGCGCGACATCGGCGACCAGGTGGGGCTGCGGGTGATCACCTACGTGCGCAGCGACGTGGCCGCGGTCGCCGAGGTGCTCGGCAGCCAGCTGCGGATCCTCGACGACCGCGACCTCGGCCAGGAGACCGCCAGCGAGGGCCGGTTCGGCTACGCCAGCCGGCACCTGCAGGTCGCCCGCGCCGACGGTCGCACCGCCCAGGTGCAGGTGCGCACCGTGCTGCAGCACGCGTGGGCGGAGTTCGAGCACGACATCCGCTACAAGGGCACCGTGCCCGAGGAGCACGCCCGCGACTTCGACCGCCGGTTCACCCTCGCGGCCGGGCTGCTCGAGCTCGCCGACCAGGAGTTCACCACGATCCGCGACCGGCTCCGCGGCGTCACCCCGGAGGAGCCGGACACCCAGGCGGAGGGGATCACCTCGCGCGAGCTCGCCGCGTTCCTCGCCGGGCAGTACGCCGACGCCGAGTGGTCGCGCACCGACCACTACGGCTGGATCGCCGGGCTGCTCCCCGAGCTCGGCGTCACCACGCTCGCCGAGCTCGGCCACGTCCTCGCCGACGTCGACGACGACCGGATCGCCGCGCGCATGGACTACCGCTACCCGCCCGGCGCCGTCCGCCGCCTCGACGATGCCCTCCTCGCCGCGTACGGCGAGCGGTACGTCGTCCTGCCCGGCAACGCCCACCGCCAGGCCGCGCTGCGCACCCGCCTGGAGAAGATGCGCGGCTGAGGCGCGGGGCGCCAGTACGGGTCGTGTGCCCGAGGACGCGCCATGGCGCGTGCTCAGGCACACGACCCGGAAGCCCCGGCGTCGTAACGTCTGCGCCATGAACACCGCAGCCGTCTTCATCGACCTCTTCGAGCGGATCCTCGAGAACGGCATCGCCGCCGTCGAGGGCCTCGACAAGGACCAGCTCGCCCACCGCCCGGCGCCGGACACCAACTCCATCGCGTGGCTGGTCTGGCACACCGCGCGTGTGCAGGACGCCCAGGTCGCGCACCTCGCCGGCACCGAGCAGGTGTGGTCCACCCAGGGCTGGGTGGAGCGCTTCGGCCTGCCGCTCGACCCGGCCGACCACGGCTACGGCCACTCCAGCGACCAGGTCGGCAAGGTCCGCGCGACCGGCGACCTGCTGGCCGGCTACCTGCGGGCGGTGCACGAGGCGACCGTGGCCTACCTGCGCGGTCTCACCGACGACGACCTCGACGACGTGATCGACACGCGCTGGGATCCGCCGGTCACCCGCGGCGTGCGGCTGGTCAGCATCGTCGACGACGACGCCCAGCACGTCGGCCAGGCGGCGTACCTCCGCGGTCTGCTCCTAGCTGTCTAAGCCCTTGGACCTATCCGTCTAGCCCGCTGAGGAGCGGCTCAACCGGTACCGGACGAAGGACGGCACGGCGAGCGCCGCGACCACGGTGCCGAGCACGACGAGGACACCACCACCCGCGGCCGCTGCGGCGGTGCCGACGACCGCCGCGGTGGTGCCGTGGGTGACGTCGGCGATCCGGGGGCCACCGGCGACGACCACGATGAACACGCCTTGGAGCCGGCCGCGCACCGAATCCGCGGCCGCGGTCTGCAGCATGCTGGTGCGGAAGGCCGCGGACGCCATGTCGGCGCCGCCGCCGACGACCAGCATCAGGATCGCCGTGACGAGCATCGGCCCCTGCCACCGGTCGGCGAGCGCGACCGCGACGCCGAAGCCGGTCATCGCCGCGCCCCACACCAGGATGCACACGACCACGGCGTACCCCTGCCGGTCGATCCGCGAGACCCACCCCGAGAGCACCCCGCCGGCGACCGCGCCCGCCGGGATCGCCGCGAACAGCGCCGCGAACACCATCCCGCCCTCGGTCGGGCCGCCGAACGAGATGTGCGCGATCTCGGGGAACAGCGCGCGCGGCATCCCGAAGGCCATCGCGACCAGGTCGACCACGAACGACATCAGCAGCACCGGGTGGCCGCGCAGGTAGCCGAAGCCCTCGACGACCGACCGCAGCCCGGGCGTCGTCGCCAGCCCGCCCTCGACCGGCAGCCGCGGCAGCCGGGCGACCGCGCCGAGGGTGGCGAACAGCGTGATCGTGTCGACCAGGTAGAGCCACGAGAAGCCGAGCACCGGGATCAGCAGGCCGCCGACCAGCGGCCCGGCGATCGCGCCGGCCTGGAAGACCGTCATCGAGAGGGAGTTCGCGGCCGGCAGCAGCTCGGGCGCGAGCAGCTTCGGGAGCACGGCGCTGCGGGTGGGCTGGTTGACCGCGAAGAACGCCTGCTGCACCGCGAACAGCCCGAGCAGGATCCACACGTCGCCGTTGCCGAGCGCGGCCTGCAGCCAGAACAGGGCGCTGGTCCCGATCAGTCCCAGGGTGGTGACCACGAGCAGCGTGCGCCGGTCGAAGACGTCGGCCAGCGCCCCGCCCCACAGCCCGAAGACGATCAGCGGGACCAGCCCGAACAGGCCGGTGAGGCCGACGTACGCCGAGGAGCCCGTGATCTGGTAGATCTGCGCTGGCACCGCGACGACCGTCAGCTGCGCGCCGATCACCGTGATGATGTTCGCGACCCACAGCCGCCGGAAGTGGTCGTTGCGCAGCGGGCGGGTGTCGGCCACCAGGCCCCGGAGTCTCAGCACGGTGCAGGGTCAGGGTTCGCAGCTGCTCGACTCCGGCTCACCAAGCAGCCGGTCGGCGAGGAAGTCGCACCACTGACCCGACGGGGGCCCGCCGTTCTTCGTGCCGTCGGACTCGCCGGGGTGCTTGACCCACAGCGTGCCGTCGAAGGCGCCGTCGAAGACCAGCCGTGGCGGGCGGCCGATGCGCGCCCAGGTCGGGTTGATCACGTCGTACCCGTCCGCGCTCGGGGTGGCGCCGTTGCGCGAGGTGTCGATGACGTAGTGCTTTCCGCGGACTCCGAGCTTGCGCAGTCCGCGCAACAGGAAGGCCGCGTACTGCTTCTCGTCGACAGTCGGGCGGAAGTTCGACACGTTGGTGCTGAAGCCACGCGCGTACCCGATGCCGCTGTTCCTCAGGAATCTCGGCCGGGTGTCGTACGGCGTCCAGTTCGAGTGCCCCGCATCGAGGTAGACCCACGCCCCGGAGCCGCTCAGGCGCCGGCTCGCGAAGCGCAGCATGCCCTGCCAGCCGTCCGGCTTGGTAGGGCAGGCGTCGTGCGAGCTGCTGAACAGGGGTAGCGCATCCGGCTCGAGCACGACGAGCGCGTGCTGGTCCTCCAGGCCGCCGGAGATCCGCCGGATCCAGGTGCGGTACTGCGCGGCCGTGGTCAGCGGGTTGCCCGAGGAGTACTGCCCGCAGTCGCGGCCCGGGATGCCGTAGACGGTGAGCATCGGCGTCTTCCGCGCGGCCAGTGCACGCCTGGTGTAGGCGCGGACGACGCTGCGGACCTCGGAGGTCGGGTAGGCCTCGGGGATGATCCACAGTGTCTGCGCCTTCGAGCCGATCTGCTCGCGGTACACCTGCTCCTGCTGGGTGGCGGCGGGCATGTACGGGTCGACGAACAGCCCGCGGGTCTTGCGCGGGTCCTGGCCCTTCGCGGCGAGCGACCCGTCCGGTGCGACGGGGTCGGCACCGGCCGGCGCGGCGAGGCCGGCGCCGAGCGCCAGGGCCGTCAACAGCGCCGCGGCGCGCAGCAGGCGGGGCCGTGGGAGCACCCGATCAGGGTACGGGCTGATCGTCCTCGCGTGGACCGAAGAGGCACAGCTCGTCGAGCTGCTCCGGCGACAGTGGAAGCCCCCAGGCCTGCATCTGGGCGCGGGAGCGCCGGGAGAACAGCGCCCGGAACAGCTCGTAGTGGTCCACGTCCTCGGGGATCCCGGCGGAGCCGAGCTTCATCGCGGCGACACCGGCGAGCACCGGCTCCCAGAGCCGGTCCGGCATCAGCCCGAGCCCGAGCGCCTCGTGCACGTCCGCGTGGTGGACGGCGATGTCCCAGACGATCGCGGGCCGGGGGTCCTGGGCCGCCGCGGCCGCGACCGCGTCCTGGTGCGAGCGCAGCTCCTCGAGCAGGTCACCCACCGGGAGGCCACGCCGCTCCGCGACGTGACGTGCGGTCCACTCCGGACCCGGTGCGCCCTCCATCCGCCCGGTCACGGCGTCCGAGGAGCCGCCCGCGAGGTGGGCCAGCAGGTCGTGCACGGTCCAGGCCGGCGTTCCCGGCACGGTGGTCTCGAGCTGCTCGTCGGTCAGGTCGCCGGCCAGCGCCGTCACGGCCGACACGTGCTCGCGGTAGAGGTCGCCCCAGTCGGTCATGGCCCGACCGTAGACGCTCATCCCGCCGCGGCGAAGAGACAGAACGGATGTCCCGCCGGATCCAGCAGGACCCGTACGTCGTCCTGCGGCTGGTGCGGCGCCAGGCTCGCGCCCAGGGCGGTCGCGTGCGTCACGCCGGCGTGCAGGTCGTCGACCGCCACGTCGAGGTGGGCCTGCATCTGCTGCTCACCCGGTCCCGCCGGCCAGGCGGGCGGCACGTGCCCGTCCTCGAGCTGGAAGGCCAGTCCCGGTGTCGCACCGTCCCGTGGCCCGATCACCACCCAGTCGGGGCGCTCGACGAGGGTCGACCAGGTCAGCAGCTCGCGGTAGAACGCGGCGAGGCCGCGCGGGTCCGGGCTGCCGAGCACGGTGGCGGACAGGCGGAACGCCGGCGCGGACATGGGCCTCACCGTAGGCAGGAATGATGCTTCTGCGAAAGGGTGTCGTGTTGACGGTCCCGCGTTCGTGGAGAGGGTGACGGGGCCGTCGAGGCCCCCGACCAGGAGGTTCCACCATGTCGCAGCACGTGCTCTCGATCGTCCCCGACGAGGCCGACCGGGTCCCGGCCCGCCCGCTCCGGGAGGAGCGGGGCGCGTGAGCGATGCGCACGCGGCGGTCGAGCGGATCTATCGCGAGGAGTACGGCCGGGTCGTCGCCTCCCTGGTCCGCCGCTTCGGCGACATCGACGTCGCCGAGGAGGCCGCCGGCGAGGCGCTCCTGGTCGCCCTGGAACGGTGGCCACGAGACGGCGTACCGCCCAACCCCGGCGGGTGGCTGACCACGACGGCCGGCAACCGCGCCATCGACCGGATCCGCCGCGAGTCGCACCGCGACGCCAAGCACCAGGCGGCACTGATGATGCATGACGACACACCTCACGAGCCCACGGGACCGGTTGCCGACGACCGGCTGCGGCTGATCTTCACCTGCTGCCACCCCGCGCTCGCGCCCGAGGCCCGGGTGGCCCTGACGCTACGGCTGCTCGGCGGACTGACGGTCCCCGAGATCGCGCGGGCCTTCCTCGTGCCCGAGACCACGATGGCGCAGCGGATCACCCGCGCGAAGCGGAAGATCAAGGCCGCCCACATCCCCTTCCGCGTGCCCGCCGCCGAAGACCTGGCCGGCCGGCTCTCCGCGGTGCTCGCGGTGGTCTACCTGGTGTTCAACGAGGGCTATCTCGCGAGCTCGGGGGACGCGCCGATCCGCGAGGACCTGACCGCCGAGGCGATCCGGCTGGGCCGGATCCTGCGCGGCCTGCTCCCGGACCAGCCCGAGGTCGCCGGGCTGCTCGCCCTCATGCTGCTCACCGACGCCCGGCGCACCACGCGGGTGGCGGGCGGGGAGCTGGTGCCGCTGCACGAGCAGGACCGCGGCGGCTGGGACCGGGAGCTGATCGCGGAGGGACACGGGCTGGTCCGCGCGTGCCTCGCGCACGCCCGGGAGACCGGCAGGGCGCCGGGGCAGTACCAGCTGCTCGCGGCGATCAACGCCGTGCACACCGACGCCCCGACCGCGGCCGACACCGACTGGTCGCAGATCGCCGCGCTCTACGAGCAGCTCCACGCGCTCGTGCCGAGCCCCGTCGTCGCGCTCAACCGGGCGGTCGCCGTGGCCGAGCTCGACGGTCCCGAGGTCGCGCTCGCCGAGGTGGACCGGCTGCCGCTGACGACGTACCACGCCTGGCACGCGACCCGCGCCGACCTGCTGCGCCGGCTCGGGCGCAGCGCGGAGGCACGGGCGGCGTACGACGCCGCGATCGCGGCCACCGACAACCCGGCCGAGCGCGCGTACCTGTCCCGTCGTCGCGGCAGCCTGGCCCCCGGCCCTCGTCCCTAGCCCGCGTTCCTGGTCGGCGTCCCTGGTCTGCGTCCCTCCTCTGCATCCCTACTCTGGGCGACATGAGCCTCGCCCCTCTCGCGCTCCCGTTGCCCGACGACGCCCAGGAGTGGGTCGAGTCCCTGACCCGCGACGGACTCGCGACCGCCCGCGAGCGCGCCGAGCGGCTGCGCACGTCCCCGCCGGCCGACCCGCTGGACCTGCTCCGCGAGTGGGACGAGGTGGCCCGCGCGCTGTCCGGCGTCGCGGCGGCCGCCTCGCTGCTCGCGAACGTGCACCCGCTGGAGCCGGTGCGGACCGCGTGCGAGGCGGCCGACCGGGAGGTGGACCGGCTGCTCACCGAGCTGCGCCAGGACCGCGGGCTGTACGACGTCTTCGCGGCCGCCGACCCGGCCGGCCTGGACCCCGCGGCAGCACGCCTGCTCGACAAGACCCTCGAGGACTTCCGGCGCGCCGGCGTCGACCTCGACGACGCGACCCGGGCCCGGCTCGCCGAGATCAACGAGCGGCTGACCCAGGTCGGTCAGGAGTTCAGTCGCACCATCCGCGACGACGTGCGCACCGTCCGGGTCCCGGCCGAGCGCCTCGCCGGCCTGCCGCAGGACTGGCTCGACGCCCATCCCGTCGATGCCGACGGGCTGGTCACGGTCACCACCGACTACCCGGACGCGGTGCCGGTCCGGATGTTCGTCCACGACGCGGGCGTCCGGCGCCAGGTCACGGTCGCGTTCCTGGAGCGTGGCTGGCCGCAGAACGAGCCGCTGCTGCGCGAGATGTTCGCACTGCGGCACGAGCTCGCCACCCTGGTCGGCTACGCCGACTGGGCGTCGTACGACGCCGGCGTGAAGATGATCGGCGACGGACCGGCGATCCCGGCGTTCATCGACCGGATCGCGGCCGCCGCGGACGCGCCCATGCGGCGCGACCTCGACCAGCTGCTCGAGCGCTACCGGCGCGATGTCCCGGACGCGACCGCGATCGACACCGCGGACTCGCTGTACTACGAGGAGCTGGTCCGCCAGGAGCGGCACGACGTCGACGCGCAGCGGGTCCGGGCGTACTTCGACTTCACCAAGGTCCGCCGTGGCCTGCTCGAGGTCACCGGCCGGCTGTTCGGGCTGCGCTACGAGCCGGTCCCCGACGCGACGGTCTGGCACGAGGACGTCGCGGCGTACGACGTGCTTCGCGACGCCCCCGACGGCCCGGTCCCCGTCGGGCGGATCTACCTGGACCTGCACCCGCGCGAGGGCAAGTACAAGCACGCGGCGCAGTTCACCCTCGTCGACGGGCTCGCCGGGCGGCAGCTGCCCGAGGGCGTGCTGGTGTGCAACTTCTCGCGCGGCCTGATGGAGCACGACCATGTGGTCACGCTGTTCCACGAGTTCGGGCATCTGGTCCACCACGTGCTCGGCGGCCACGGCGGGTGGACCCGCTTCTCCGGGGTCGCGACCGAGTGGGACTTCGTCGAGGCGCCCAGCCAGCTGCTCGAGGAGTGGGCGTGGGACCCCGAGGTGCTGCGCACCTTCGCCGCCGACGCCGACGGCGAGCCGATCCCGGAGGACCTGGTGGAGCGGATGCGGGCCGCCGACGAGTTCGGCAAGGGCTACCACGCGCGCACCCAGATGTTCTACGCGGCGATGTCGTACTGGTTCCACACGTCGCGTCCCGACGACCTGACCGCGGCGATGCGCGAGCTGCAGGAGCGCTACTCGCCGTTCCCCTACATCGACGGCACCCACATGTTCGCGAGCTTCGGCCACCTCGGCGGCTACTCCTCGGCGTACTACACCTACATGTGGTCGCTGGTGATCGCGAAGGACCTGTTCTCCGCCTTCGACCCCGCCGATCTCTTCGACCCGGTCGTCGCCGGTCGCTACCGCGACCGCGTGCTCGCCCTCGGCGGCTCCCGGGACGCCGCCGACCTGGTCACCGACTTCCTCGGCCGCCCCTACACCTTCGACGCGTACGCCGCCTGGCTCGCTCGCTAGGTCCAGCCGGTTCGTGACGGTTTCCCCGGTTAGCCGGGGAAGTTGCCACTGTTGGGCCGAAACTTCGGCCGATAAGTTCCGGTTTCCCCGGTTCACCGGGGAAACCGCCTTGCCCCAGCCGACCCATCGACGTACGCTCGCGATATATCGTGAGCAGTCGGCGACAGTACGCCACCTCGCGCTACCGATCAGAGGGGAGTCCGGTCATGGGACACCAGGGATTCAGCCGGCAGTGGGCCGGTCATGGCGAGCAGGAGTGGCACCAGCACGGCGGGCGGCACGGCGGCCCCTGGGGCGGGCCGTGGGGCGGCCCGGGCGGCTTCGGCCGGCCGGGGCACCCGGGTCCCCCGCCGTGGGTCGCGGGCCTGTTCGGTCTCGCCCAGGGTGATCGCCAGCGCGGGCCGCGGGTCCGGCGCGGTGACGTGCGGACGGCGATCCTGGACGTGGTGCGCACCGCGCAGTGGAACGGCGAGCCGGTCAACGGCTACCAGGTGATCCAGCAGATCGCCGAGCGCAGCAACGGTGCGTGGCGGCCGAGCCCCGGCTCGGTGTACCCGACCATCCAGCAGCTCGAGGACGAGGGGCTGCTGGCGACCGAGGACACCGGCGGTCGCCGGAGCCTGCGGCTCACCGCCGAGGGCGAGGCGTACGTCGCGGACCACGCCGACGAGCTCAGCTCGGTGTGGGCGCCGTTCGAGGAGCCCGAGCGCGACGAGACGCAGGGCAGGTACGCCGACCTCAAGCCGGAGATCGGCCAGGTGATGGGTGCGGTGTGGCAGATCGTCACCACCGGCAGCGAGCAGCAGCGCCGGGCCGCCATCGACGTGCTCGTCGAGACCCGCCGCAAGCTGTACGGCATCCTCGCCGAGGGCGACCCCGAGGGTGATGACGAGGGCGGGGACGCGTCGTGACCGACGAGCACCTGCGGATCGGCGACGCCGAGCGCGAGCAGGCCGCAGCGGCCCTGGGCGAGCACTACGCCCAGGGCCGACTGACCTCCGAGGAGTACGCCGAGCGGCTCGACCGGATCTGGGCCGCGCGCACCCGCGCCGACCTGGGGCCGATCTTCCGCGACCTCCCCGGCCGGTATGGCCCGGCGGGGCAGATCCCGGGCGCCATGGGCCAGACCGTGGGCCGGACCAGAGGCCGGGCCAGCGCCGGACCGGCGCGCCGCCCGGCGTACCGGTGCGGCGGTATGGCACTGTCCCGGCACGGCCTGCCGACGCCGATCATCGTCGTCCTGGCCGTGCTGCTGGTGCTGACCGTGCTCACGCACCTGCCGCTGATCCTGGCCGGACTGCTCGTCGCGTGGTTCGTGATGAGCCGCCACCGGAGGTTCGCGCGCGCCCGGCAGTGGTCCAGATGAGCGGCGTAGACCACCGCCATAGACCACGGTCCTAGACCAGTTTCACCGCATCGGCACGGCGACTTAGCCTGTCGAATACCGGGCTGGGGGGGCCGGAGGAACGCTCTCGGGAGACGTGCTCACGCCCTATTTCCTGTCAATGCAAGGAGAGCGTCGTCATGACCGCTCATACCCGGTTCCGCGTCGCGGTCGCCATCGGAGCGTTGCTCGCTCCGCTCGCGGTCGTGGCCGCGACCTCCGCTCCGGCCAATGCACTACCCGCGAAGCACAAGCACGAGGTCTACATCTACAAGGTAGAGAAGAACCTGAAGCTCGCAGGCGTCGGCACGGACACCGTCGGCGACTCGACGGCACCCACGCTCAGCTGCGACCCCGGTGACACCGTCCTCGACGGCATGTGGAGGGTCAAGAGCGTCGACCAGTACCAGCCGCCGCCGCCCGACCCGGACGAAGACCCCGACTTCCCGAGCACCAGCACGGCCGGTGGTGTGTACAACGACGTGCGCGACGTGCACGTGGTCGCGTCGTACCCCGACCAGCTCGACGCCCGCAGGTGGAACTACCAGTTCGAGAACCGCGCGTACGGCGACGCCCAGCTCAAGCTCTACGTGACCTGCGTCCGCGGCTACACGGAGTACACCAACTCGCACCGGCACCAGATCGAGGTCCAGAACCTCACGAGCGTCGCGGCCTCGACCTCCGACCATCCTTCGTGGTCCGGCGTCCGGAGCTACTACGAGTGGGGTGGCGCGCCGTGCGCTGCTGGGAGGTACTTCGTGGCCCCGGGCTTCAAGCTCGACAACCCGGCGACCGACCACCGGTTGGTCGGCAGCTACCCGAAGTTCGGCAGTGCCGGCTTGGCCTGGACCTGGGAGTTCGGTGGCACCGGTCTGACGTCCGCGACGTTCTACGGCAAGTGCATCAGCCGCAAGGTGCTCACCGGCGCCTCGCACCAGCACGCGCTGGCGATGAAGCACATGCCGAGCGCGGACCCGACCGCCGGCCACCTGACCAGCATTCCCGTCGGTGACCCGTACGAGGTGCGGTACTCCTGTGATCAGGACGAGCCCAGCTACTCCGGCTACAAGGCGGCGGTCGGCTGGTTCTGGATGGGCAACTACTGGGAGGACACCTGGTTCCTCGGCATGGAGCCGCGGCCCAAGACCCGGGCCTACTCCTTCTGGAACGGCGGCGCGAGCAGTGCCCAGGTCACCCTCGGGACCCTGTGCATCAACAGCCGGACGGCCAACCCGATCCTCTAGCAGTTCCTGCACAGAGGTGAACACCTGACCCGAGCCCGTCCCGTGAACGGGGCGGGCTCGGGCATACCCGGAGCCCCCCACCGGGCGGACCTGTACACGACAGGAGTGCAGCCCGCCCGGTGAGGTCCGGGTGCTCGCGTGCGTCAGCACGCCGACAAGTGGGTAGGGAATAGGGTGACCGCGGTCACAACCGTCACCTATCTCGGAGGTGCCTCATGTCCGACGTCCCCCGCCGTCCGGCCGATCGCCGCAGCGTCCCCCGCGGCCGGTGGCTGATCGTCGCCGCGCTGCTCGCGCCGGCGGTGGTGCTGCCGTTGTGGGTGCCGCTCTACGACCGCGAGGACCCGAGCTTCCTGGGCTTCCCGTTCTACTACTGGTTCCAGTTCCTGCTGATCGTGGGCGCGGTCACGCTGACCGTGCCGGCGTACCTCGTCGCCACCGGCGCCGACCGCGCCCATCGCCTGGCGCACGGCCTCCCGCCGGAGCCGGACGGCACCGCCGCGAGCCGGGACGGTGAGCCGCGGTGATCGCGGACGTCAACGGCGTCGTCCTCGGCGTCTTCGTCTTCTTGTTCCTCCTGGTCACGGTCCTCGGGTTCGCCGCCGCCCGCTGGCGCCGCGCGCAGTCGCTCGACAGCCTGGACGAATGGGGTCTCGGCGGCCGCGGCTTCGGCACCTTCATCGCCTGGTTCCTCATCGGCGGCGACATCTACACGGCGTACACCTTCATCGCCGTGCCCGCGACGCTGTACGCCGGCAGCGCGGTCGGGTTCTTCGCGGTCCCGTACACGATCGTCGTCTACCCGCTGATCTTCGTGTTCCTGCCCCGGCTGTGGTCGGTGAGCCACCGGCACGGGTACGTCACCCCGGCCGACTTCGTCCAGGGCCGCTACGACAGCCGGCCGCTGGCGCTGGCCGTCGCGCTGACCGGGATCCTCGCGACGATGCCGTACATCGCGCTGCAGCTCGTCGGCATGCAGGTGGTGCTCGAGGTGATGGGCCTCGGCACCGACAGCGACAACTGGCTGGTCAAGGACTTCCCGCTGCTGCTCGCCTTCGTGGTCCTGGCCGCCTACACCTACTCCAGCGGGCTGCGCGCGCCCGCGCTGATCGCGTTCGTCAAGGACACCCTGATCTACCTGGTGATCATCGTGGCGGTCGTCTACCTGCCCTCGCAGCTCGGCGGCTGGGAGCACATCTTCTCGACCGTCAACGACAGCTTCAGCTCGTTCAACGCCGACAACGCCGACGCCATCGCGGCCGGCGACGCCGCGCCCAAGGGGACGATGCCGCCCGGTCCGGCGCAGTGGGCCTACGCCTCGCTGGCCCTCGGCTCGGCGCTGGCGCTGTTCATGTACCCGCACTCGGTGACCGGCGTGCTCTCGACCCGCAGCCGGTCGGTGATCCGGCGCAACGCGGCCCTGCTGCCGGCGTACTCGTTCCTGCTGGGGCTGCTGGCCCTGCTCGGCTTCGTGGCCATCGCCGCCGGGGTGAAGGTCGAGAACCCGCAGCAGTCGGTGCCGCAGCTGTTCGAGAACGAGTTCAGCCCCTGGTTCGCCGGGGTCGCCTTCGCCGCGATCGTGATCGGCGCGCTGGTGCCGGCCGCGATCATGTCGATCGCCGCCGCCAACCTGTGGACCCGCAACATCTACAAGGCGTTCATCAACCGTGACGCCACGCACGCCCAGGAGGCCAAGCAGAGCAAGGTCGCCTCGCTGCTGGTGAAGTTCGGCGCGCTGGTGTTCGTGCTCGCGCTCTCCAACTCGTTCGCGATCAACCTCCAGCTCCTCGGCGGCGTGTGGATCCTGCAGACCCTGCCGGCCATCGTGATCGGGCTGTACACCCGCTGGATGCACCGGTGGGCGCTGTTCGCGGGCTGGGCGGTCGGCATGGCGTGGGGCACCTGGCTCGCGTACGGCGTCTCCTCGCCTGTCCAGGAACACTTCGGCGGGCCGCTCGTGAACTTCCCGGGCACCGAGACGAAGTTCTACATTGCGCTGATCGCGTTCCTCGCCAATCTGCTGGTCGCGATCGTGCTCACGGTGGTCTTCCGTGCGCTCGATGTGGCCGAGGGCGTGGACCAGACCCGTGCGCAGGACTACCACGCCGACGTCGGCGACCCCGGCGTGGAGTCGGAGCTCGAGCCGCACGAGAGCGTCCGCGCCTGAGGGCGGGTCGTGTGCCTGAGCACGCGCCATGGCGCGTTCTCGGGCACACGACCCTGCACGGGTCGGTAACGTGCCGCGCGTGACGCCGTCCTTCGAGCTCGACCAGGACCACCTCGACCTGCGCACCTGGGTGCACGACTTCGCCGAGGAGGTGGTGCGCCCGGCCGCTGCCGAGTGGGACGAGCGGGAGGAGTTCCCGTGGCCGGTGGTCGAGGAGGCCGCGAAGGTCGGCCTCTACTCGGTCGACTTCATCGTCACCCAGGCGCTCGACGAGACCGGGCTCGGCTTCCCGATCACGATGGAGGAGCTGTTCTGGGGCGACGCCGGGATCGGGCTCTCGATCGTCGGCACGTCCCTGGCGGCCGCCGGCGTACGCGCCAACGGCACCGACGAGCAGGTCGCGGAGTGGATCCCCGCCATGTACGGCGCTCCCGGTGACCTCAAGCTCGGCGCGTTCTGCTCCTCCGAGCCCGATGCCGGCTCCGACGTGGGCGCGATGCGCACCCGCGCGACGTACGACGAAGCAGGCGACGAGTGGGTCCTCAACGGCACCAAGACCTGGGCGACCAACGGCGGCATCGCGGACGTCCACGTGGTGACCGCCGTGGTCGATCCCGAGCTGCGCACCCGCGGCCAGGCCAGCTTCGTCGTCCCGCCCGGCACCAAGGGGCTCAGCCAGGGCCAGAAGTTCCACAAGCACGGGATCCGCGCCTCGCACACCGCCGAGGTGGTGCTCGACCAGGTGCGGGTGCCCGGCCGCTGCCTGCTCGGCGGCAAGGAGAAGCTGGACGCCCGGCTGGCCCGGGCCCGTGAGGGTGCCCGCAGCGCCGGGTCCTCGAACGCCTCGATGGCGACCTTCGAGCGCACCCGGCCGGCGGTGGGTGCGCAGGCGATCGGCATCGCCCGCGCGGCGTACGAGGTGGCCTTGGACTACGCGAAGACCCGCGAGCAGTTCGGAAGGGCGATCATCGAGAACCAGGCGATCGCCTTCACCCTCGCCGACATGGCCACCTCGATCGAGGCGTCGCGGCTGCTGGTGTGGCGCGCGGCCTGGATGGCCCGGCAGGGCAAGCGCTTCGAGCAGGCCGAGGGGTCGATGTCCAAGCTGTTCGCCGGTGAGACCGCCGTGCGGGTCACCGGCCAGGCGATGCAGATCCTCGGCGGCAACGGCTTCACCCGCGAGTACCCCGTCGAGCGGATGGCCCGCGACGCCAAGATCTACACGATCTTCGAGGGGACCTCGGAGATCCAGCGCCTGGTCATCGCCCGGTCCATCTCCGGGGCGCCGATCCGCTGACGCGGCGAGCGGTCAGACGCGGATGGCGCGGTTGACCCAGGTCGACGAGACGACCATCCCCACCTTCTCGTAGAGGCTCAGCGCCCCGGTGCGGGAGTCGGTGTCGAGGCCGGCGCCCACGGCGCCGTGGGCCCGGGCCGTCGCGAACGCGTCGACCAGCATCGCCTGGGCGATGCCCCGGCCGCGCTGGTCGCGGCGGGTCGCGACCTTGTTCACGTAGCCCTCCCGGGCGCGCTCCTCGCCGGAGAGGAAGACCTGGGTGGCACCCACGACCTCGCCCGTCGGGTCGGTGACGACGCGCAGGTTCCACGGCTCGAAGCCGGGGCGCCCGACCACCGTCGCCAGCCAGTCGGCCAGCGGCATCCGGTCCCGCTCCGACCACTCCAGGAAGGCGTCCTCGATCACGGTCCAGCACGCCTCGTGGTCGGCGGGCGTTGCTTCGCGGAGGGTGTATCCGGACGGCAGGTCGCGCGGCGGGATCTGTGCGTCGGCGGGCAGCCGCAGCGCCCAGCTCTCCCAGCGCACGTGGTAGCCGAGCGCGCTGAGCAGGCGGTCGCCGGCCGAGCCCCGGGGCACCGGCATGCCGATCACCTCCGAGCCGGCCGCACGCGCCTTGGCCTGCATCCAGCCGGCGAGCGCGGTGCCGATCCCGCGGCCCCGGTAGTCCGGGTGGACGGCTGCGTCGCCGCGGTCGGCGCCCATCAGCTCGGCGTAGGCGACGAGGCGCTCGCCGTCCAGGACGCCGACAGTGCCCGCGCTCACGTCGTACGACGGGCGTCCCCAGTCACCCAGGATGTCGGCCTCCTCGATGGCCACCTCCCCGGTGTCATGGGCCTCCTGGGCGGCCATCACCTCGAAGACGGCGCGTGCGTCGGACATGACGAGCGGCCGGGCGGACAGGTCTGCGGGGAGCTCGAGGGGTGCGGGCACGGGGGACATCGAAGCAGGAGATGCGAGACGGGGCCGCCGAGTTTCCGGCGGCCCCGTCGTGGCGCGGCGGACCGGTCGAGACCAGTCCGGTGGCGCGGGGTGGTGCTGGTGGGCTCAGGCGTTCCGGATCGCGGAGACGTCGAACTCGAGCTTGACCTTCTCCGAGACCAGGACGCCGCCGGTCTCGAGGGCGGCGTTCCAGGTCAGGCCCCAGTCCTTGCGGTTGATGGCGGAGCCGCCCTCGAAGCCGATGCGCAGGTTGCCGAACGGGTCGCGTGCGGAGCCGGTGGGCTCGAACGCCACGGTGACCGGCTTGGTGACGCCCTTGATGGTCAGGTCGCCGGTGATGACCCAGTCGTCGCCGCCGCGCTCGACCTTCGTGGAGACGAAGGTGATCTCCTTGTTCTGGTCGGCGTCGAAGAAGTCCGCCGAGCGCAGGTGGGCGTCGCGGTCGGCCACGCCGGTGTCGATGCTCGCGGTCTGGATGACCAGCTCGACGCGGGAGTTCTCCGGGTTGGCGGTGTCGACGTGGGCGGTGCCGTTGAACTCGCTGAACTGGCCGCGGACCGTGGTCACCATCGCGTGCCGGGTGCTGAAGCCGATCCGGGTGTGGGTCGGGTCGATCGTGTAGTCGCCGGAGATGTCCTCGACGGCGGCGGTCGGGGCGTCGAAGGCCTCGGCGGACGAGCGGTTGAAGAACGACATGTGCTGACTCCTCGCGGGACGGGTCGATTGGTTGAACCTTTGACCACTATGAACCGGACCGTGGTCCGATTCATTCCCGGTACCCGACGCTTTCGTCGGTACGTCTCGGCGAGGGGGGCCGAAAATGCCGGTCGGCCCGCCAGGCGTGCTGGCGGGCCGACCGAAGCGGGCTGGGCGTGGTCAGGCGGCGTGCGGCGCCTGAACAGGTGCGCCGGCATGCGCCGGGGTCCACCGGGCCTCGAGATGGGTGCGTCCGTCCGCGTCGGTCACCGGCACCCAGGTCTGCACCAGGCTGTTGGTCATCGTGGTGTTGGTCATCGGACGCCTTTCGTTCATCTTCTGTTCACCTAGGGTAGCCCAGTTCCACCCGGGTGTCACCAAACCGGCGAATTCGGGCCCCTGTCCCCCACTCGAGGGATGTTCTCCCGGCGTGGCTCGAGCCGCACGCTCCACCCGAGCCCTTCACGGTGGTCCCGTGGACCAACCGGGAACCCGGCGTACTGGAAGTTCCTGCCCGATGTCGGGCAGGAACTTGCCAATTGCGGTCGTGCGCACGCAGGATTCTTGCCGTGTCCGGATCGACTGCCTCGCCACGGTCTCCGGACCCGGAGCTGGTCGGCCGGATCGCGGCCAGCACCGGGCTCTCGGTGGGGGAGGCGGCCCGCGTCGTCGAGGACGTGGTCGCGTTCCACGCCGAGACCGTGGCGCACTACGTGCAGCGCCGGCACGCCCACCTGAAGACCTACGGCGCGAAGAACGACGAGATCTTCGCGCTGATCGCCGAGGAGCTCGCCCACCGGGTGGTCGCCGCTCCCGCGCTCACGGCGCGCCAGCTGCGCCGACTCGTCTACGGGTGAGCGGGGACGCGTCAGCGGACCCGCTGATGGTGGTCGAGCGAGCCGCGCGACCGAGGAACCGAGGTCGCGACCGGCGTGTCGAGACCCAGTAGTGAGAGGACACGCCCACCATGTGCGGAATCGTCGGATACGTCGGTGCCCAGCAGGCCGCCCCGATCCTGGTCGAGGGACTGACCCGCCTCGAGCACCGGGGCTACGACTCGGCCGGCCTGGCGGTGCTCGCGGGGAGCGGCATCAAGGTCGCGAAGCGGGCCGGGCGCGTGCGCGACCTCGCCGACAGCCTGCCCAAGCGCTTCGCCGGCAAGGTCGGCATCGGGCACACCCGCTGGGCCACCCACGGCCCGGCCAACGACGTCAACGCGCATCCCCACAGCGACGCCAAGGGCCTGGTGTCGGTGGTGCACAACGGGATCATCGACAACGCCGCGGCGCTCCGGCACCGTCTTGCCGACGAGGGCGTCGACCTGGTCAGCGACACCGACACCGAGGTGCTCGCGCACCTGGTCGCACGGTCGAGCGCCGACACGCTCGAGGGCAAGGTGAGCCAGGCGCTCGCCGCGATCGAGGGCACCTACGGGATCGCGGTGCTGCACGTCGACTTCCCCGACCGGGTCGTCGTCGCCCGCAACGGCAGTCCGCTGATCGTGGGCGTCGGGGAGCGCGAGATGTTCGTGGCCTCGGACCTCGCCGCGATCGTGCGGCACACCACGACGGTCGCCCACCTCGACGACGGCGAGCTGGCCACCGTGACCGCGACCGGCTTCACGACCTACCGGCAGGACCTCACGGCGACCGCGAAGTCCGCCACGGTGCTGGACGTCGACCCCTCGTCGTACGACGCGGGCGAGCACGACTCGTTCATGCGCAAGGAGATGTTCGAGCAGCCCTCGGCCGCCGAGCGGGTGCTGCGCGGCCGGCTCGACGAGCGGTTCGGGACCGCCCACCTCGGCGGGCTGAACCTGGACCCCCGGGAGAACCGCGCGATCCGGCGGGTCAAGATCCTCGGCTGCGGCTCGGCCTACTACGTGGGCCAGATGGGGGCCGAGCTCGTCGAGGAGCTGGCGCGGATCCCGGCGGACGCGGAGGCGGCCAGCGAGTTCCGCTACCGCAACCCGATCATCGAGCCGGACACGCTCTACGTCGCGGTGAGCCAGTCGGGGGAGACCATCGACACCCTGCTCGCGGTGCAGGAGATCCGGCGCAAGGGCGGCCGGGTGGTCGGCCTGGTCAACGTGGTCGGCAGCGCGATCGCGCGGGAGTGCGACGGGGGCATCTACCTCCACGCCGGACCGGAGGTCGCGGTCGCCTCGACGAAGGCACTGACGAACATGTTCCTCGGCTTCGCGCTGCTCGCCCTCCAGCTCGGCCGGGTGCGCGACCTCTCGATCGCCGACGGGCGGCGGCTGATCGCCGGCCTTGCCCGGCTCCCCGGGCAGATCGAGGAGGTGTTGGCCCAGGAGGGCGCGCTCGCCGAGCTCGCCGGCCGGCTGGCCGAGGCGGAGAGCCTGTTCTTCGTGGGCCGGGTGCGCGGCTACCCGGTCGCCCGCGAGGGCGCGCAGAAGTTCAAGGAGATCTCCTACCGGCACGCGGAGGCCTACCAGACCTCCGAGCTCAAGCACGGACCGCTGGCGCTGATCTGCGAGACGGTGCCCACCGTCGCGATCGTCCCGGCCGACGAGCTCACCGACCGCAACGTGGGCGCCCTGCACGAGATCGCGGCCCGCCGCGGCCCGCTGGTCGTCGTGACCCACGACGACGTCGACCTCGGCGACCTCGCGGACCGACCCGAGGTGCAGCGGGTCGTCGTACCCCGCAACGAGCGCGAGCTCGACCCGATCCTGCTCACGGTCCCGCTCCAGCTGCTCGCCTACCACGCGGCGCTGCGCCTCGGCCACGACATCGACAAGCCGCGCAACCTGGCGAAGAGCGTGACGGTCGAGTAGGTGGCCCCCGAGAGGTGACGCAGCGCACCGCGACGACGAATCCGCCGGTGGCCGCCGCACCCACTACCGTTGACGGGTGAGCAGCGACGAGCAGGACGACACGACCACCCCCGAGGTGACGTTCGCCGACCTCGGGCTCAGCGACCAGGTGCTGAAGGCGCTGGCCGACGTCGGGTACGAGAAGCCCTCCGCGATCCAGGCCGCCACGATCCCACCGCTCCTGGCCGGCCGTGACGTCGTCGGCCTCGCGCAGACCGGCACCGGCAAGACCGCGGCGTTCGCGCTGCCGATCCTCTCTCGGCTGGACCTCACGCAGACGACGCCGCAGGCGCTGGTGCTGGCGCCGACCCGCGAGCTCGCGCTCCAGGTCTGCGAGGCGTTCGAGCGGTACGCCGCGCACGTCAAGGGCGTGCACGTGCTGCCGGTGTACGGCGGGCAGGGCTACGGCGTCCAGCTCAGCGCGCTGCGTCGCGGCGTGCACGTCGTCGTCGGCACCCCCGGCCGGATCATGGACCACCTGGAGAAGGGCACGCTCGACCTGTCCGAGCTGCGCTTCCTGGTCCTCGACGAGGCCGACGAGATGCTGAACATGGGCTTCGCCGAGGACGTCGAGACGATCCTGGCCGACACCCCCGACGACAAGAACGTCGCGCTGTTCTCGGCCACGATGCCCGCGCAGATCCGCCGGATCTCGAAGAAGTACCTCGACGACCCCGCCGAGATCACCGTCAAGGGCAAGACGGCCACCGCCTCGAACATCACCCAGCGCTACCTGACGGTGTCCTACCCGCAGAAGGTCGACGCCCTCACCCGGATCCTCGAGGTCGAGAACTTCGAGGGCATGATCGTCTTCGTCCGCACCAAGAACGAGACCGAGACGCTGGCCGAGAAGCTCCGAGCCCGCGGCCTGTCCGCGATGGCGATCAACGGCGACGTCGCCCAGGCGCAGCGCGAACGCACGGTCAACCAGCTGAAGTCGGGCAAGCTCGACATCCTGGTCGCCACCGACGTCGCCGCCCGCGGCCTGGACGTCGAACGGATCAGCCACGTCGTGAACTACGACATCCCCACCGACACCGAGTCCTACGTGCACCGGATCGGGCGCACCGGGCGGGCCGGGCGCAGCGGCGACGCGATCTCGTTCGTCACCCCCCGCGAGCGCTACCTGCTCAAGCACATCGAGAAGGCGACCCGGCAGCCGCTGACCCAGATGCAGCTGCCCACCGTCGAGGACGTCAACAGCACCCGTCTGTCCCGCTTCGACGACGCGATCACCGAGGCGCTCTCGCAGACCCAGCGGATCGACGCGTTCCGCGACATCGTCGCCCACTACGTCCGCGAGCACGACGTGCCCGAGGCCGACGTCGCCGCGGCCCTCGCGGTGGTGGCCCAGGGGGAGACCCCGCTGCTGCTCGATCCGGCCGACCGCGCGAACGAGCTCCGGGCGCCCCGCGAGGAGCGCGCCGGCCAGGGCACCCGCCGGGACCGCCACGACCACGGCGGCCCCGGCGGCCACGGCGGCCCGCCTCGCGAGCGCCGGCCCCGCGGGCGCAGCGACGTCCCGATGGCGACGTACCGGATCGCGGTGGGCAAGCGACACAAGGTCGAGCCTCGCCAGATCGTCGGGGCGATCGCCAACGAGGGCGGCCTGTCGCGCCAGGACTTCGGGCACATCGACATCCGCGGCGACCACTCGCTGGTCGAGCTGCCCGCCGACCTCCCGGCCGGCGCGTGGGACAGCCTGCGCTCGACCCGGATCTCCGGGAAGCTGATCGAGCTCACCCGCGACGGCGGCGGCCCCGCGGCCGACACCCGACACAAGAAGCCCCGCCACAAGACCCGTTGAATCGGGAGTTCCGCGCCTCGAGTCGGAAGTCCCGACTCGACATCGGGGGTGGGTCGGTGCGGGCTGGTAGAACCGACGGCATGCGCCCGAGCCGCCGACTCCCGCTCGCCACCTTGGCCCTGCTGCTCGTGGGCAGCGCACTGGTCGGCTGCGACGCCGCCGAGAAGGTGACCGGGCCCGACCCCGACGAGGCGGCGGCCGCGCTGGCCGAGGCCCTGGTCTCCGGGGACTTCGGAGCGGTCGCGTTCACCGAGGGCGCCGCCGCGGACGTCGGCGCGGAGTACGCGAAGGTCGTCGAGGGCATGGGCGAGGTGACGCCGGCGGTGACGGCCACCGGCACCGACGAGAGCGACGCCGGCGCCGCGACGGCGACGCTGTCGTGGACCTGGTCGCTGGCCGGCGAGGAGTGGAGCTACACCACCCAGGCGCCGCTGACCGAGGCTGCCGACGAGTGGCAGGTGACCTGGTCGCGGAAGGTCGTCGAGCCGAGCCTGGGCCCGGGGACGGTCCTCGACGTGACCCCGATCGGCGGCGGCCGCGGCCCGGTGCTCGGGGCCGGCGGCGTCGCGCTCGTGACCGACCGTCCCGTGGTCCGCTTCGGCATCGACCGGTCGCAGGTGCCCGCCGCCCGCGCCGCGGACGCCGCCCGGCGGCTGGCCCGGCTGGTGGGCGTCGACCCGGCGCCGTACGCCAAGCAGGTCGAGGCGGCAGGCGAGCAGGCCTACGTCGAGGCGATCGTGTTCCGCAAGGACGACGTGCCCCTGGAGGTCGCGCGCGGCTACCAGGCCATCCCCGGCGCGCTCGCCGTCCCCGACGACATCCCGCTGGCGCCGACCCGCGACTTCGCGGCGCCACTCCTCGGCACGGTCGGCGCGGTGACCGCGGAGATGATCGAGAAGGAGCCGGACAAGTACAGGGTCGGGGACCAGGCCGGCCTTTCCGGGCTGCAAGCGCGCTACGACGACCAGCTCCAGGGCACCGACGGCGTCGTGGTCGACGCCGTCGCCTCCGACGGGCGCGAGCGACAGCTGTTCCGGGTCGATGCGAAGCAGGGGGAGCCGCTCGAGCTCACCCTCGACGAGCGGCTCCAGCTCGCCGCCGAGCGCGCGCTCGCCGGCGTCGGACCCGCCAGCGCCCTGGTGGCGCTGCGGACCTCGACCGGCGCGATCCTGGCCGCGGCCAACGGGCCCGGCAACGACGGCTACAACCTGGCGACCTACGGCCAGCTCGCCCCCGGGTCGACGTTCAAGAGCGTGAGCAGCCTGGCGCTGCTGCGCGCCGGGCTCACGCCGCAGAGTGTGGTGCCCTGCACGCCGTCGATCGTCGTGGACGGCAAGCGGTTCGAGAACTACGACGACTACCCCAGCGGCGCCCTGGGCGACATCGCGCTGCGCACCGCGATCGCGAACTCGTGCAACACGGCGGTGATCTCCCAGCGCGACAAGCTCGGTGCCGGCGACCTCGCCGCCGCCGCGGCGTCGCTCGGGCTCGGCATCGACCACGACCTGGGCTTCCCGGCGTACTTCGGCAGCGTCGAGCCGCCGGCCTCGGAGACCGAGGCCGCCGCGGACCTGATCGGCCAGGGCCGGGTGCTCGCCTCACCGATGGCGATGGCCACGGTGATCGCATCCGTGCAGGCCGGCCACACCGTGGTGCCCCGGCTGGTCGAGTCCGTCGACGTGTCGGTGCCCGACCGGGCGAAGCCGCTGAGCGGGTCCGAGGCCGCCGCCCTGCGCTCGATGCTCCGCGCCGTGGTCACCTCGGGCAGCGGCGCCGGCCTGCTCGACGTGCCCGGCCCGCCGGTGATCGCCAAGACCGGGACGGCGGAGTTCGAGCGCGGCGGCAAGCTGCTGACCCACGCGTGGATGATCGCCGCTCAGGGCGACCTCGCGGTGGCCGTGTTCGTCGACCTCGGCTCCTCCGGCTCCGGCACCGCCGGCCCGATCCTCGAGGCGTTCCTCCGCGCGGCGCGCTGACCGGGGATCGGTTTCCCCGGTGAACCGGGGATGTTGGAACTTCTGGCCCGAAGTTTCGGCCCAACAGTTCCGGTTTCCCCGGTTAACCGGGGAAACCGCCGGCCGCGTCAGGTGGTGCGGGTCTCCACGTTGCGGGCGACCTCCTCGGGCATCGGCTCGTAGTGGGCGAAGGATCGGGTGAAGACGCCGGCGCCGTGGGTCGCGGAGCGCAGGTCGACGGCGTAGCGGACCAGCTCGGTCTGCGGCACCTCGGCCAGCACCTGGGTGCGGTCGTCGCCGACCTTGTCGGTGCCGAGCAGCCGGGCCCGGCGGGCGGACAGGTCGCTCATCACCGTGCCGACCAGGTCGTCGGGGATGACGACGGTGACGGTGTCGTAGGGCTCGAGCATGGTCACCGTGGTCGCTGCGGCCGCCTCGCGGAGGGCCAGTCCGCCGGCCATCTGGAAGGCCATGTCCGAGGAGTCGACCGCGTGTGCCTTGCCGTCCAGCAACGTGACCCGCAGGTCCACGACCGGGTAGCCGTGACGCACCCCGCGCTCCATCTGGGCGCGCACGCCCTTCTCGACGCTCGGGATGAACTGGCGGGGTACGGCGCCGCCGACCACCTTGTCGACGAACTCGAACCCGCCGCCCTCGGGCAGCGGTTCGACCTCGATCTGGCACACGGCGTACTGACCGTGCCCGCCGGACTGCTTGACGTGCCGGCCCAGGCCGGCGCCCTTCCCGGCGAACGTCTCGCGCAGCGACACCACGAACGGCACCTGGTCCACGTGGACGGCGTACCGCTCGGTGAGCCGCTCGAGGGTGACCTCGGCGTGCGACTCGCCCATGCACCAGAGCACCAGCTGGTGGGTTTCGGCGTTGTTCTCGATCCGCAGGGACGGGTCCTCCGCGGCGAGCCGGCCCAGGGCCTGGGAGAGCTTGTCCTCGTCGGCCTTGCTGCGCGCGACGATCGCGATCGGCAGCAGCGGCTCGGGCATCGACCACGGGCGCAGCACCCGCGGCTGGTCGACCGCGGACAGGGTGTCGCCGGTCTCCGCGCGGGACAGCCGCCCGACGGCGCACAGGTCGCCGGCGACGACCCGGTCGGTGGGGACCTGCAGCTTGCCGAACGCGTGGCCCAGGTTGCCGATCCGCTCGTCCTCGTCGTGGTCCGGGTGTCCGCCGCCCTCGCCGAAGAACGACGAGAAGTGCCCGGAGACGTGCACGGTCTGGTCGGGCTCGAGGGTGCCGGAGAAGACGCGCACCAGGCTCAGCCGGCCGACGTACGGGTCGCTCGCCGTCTTCACGACCTCGGCCACCAGCGGGCCGTCCGGGTCGCAGGAGATCGGGTCGGCCGCCGCCCCGGACGGCAGGAACACGTCGGGCGAGATGTGCTCGGCAGGTGAGGGGAACGCCCGCACCGCGAGGTCGAGCAGCTCCTGGCAGCCGACGCCGGTCATCGAGCAGACGGGTACGACGGGGTAGAACGTCGCCCGCGCGACCGCGCGCTCGAGGTCCTGGACGAGCACCTTCTCGTCGATCTCCTCGCCGCCGACGTAGCGCTCCATCAGGGTCTCGTCCTCGGACTCCTCGATGACGGCCTCGATCAGGTCGCCGCGCAGGCCGGTCGCCTCGGCCTCGGCGCCCGGCGTGAGCAGCCCGGTGAGCCCGGTGACGTCGGCCCCGTCGCGGACGGGGACGTAGAGCGGCAGCACCCGGTCGCCGAAGGCGTCCTGGGCCTGGCGCAGCACGCCGTCGTAGTCGGCGCGCGCCTGGTCGAGCTTGGTGACGACGACCGCGCGCGGCATGCCGACCGCGGCACACTCGCGCCACAGCGCGCGGGTGGCGTCGTCCACGCCGTCGTTGGCGGCGATCACGAACAGCGCGCAGTCGGCGGCCCGCAGCCCGGCGCGCAGCTCACCGACGAAGTCGGCGTACCCGGGGGTGTCGATCAGGTTGACCTTCACGCCCTCGTGGACGAGGGGGGCGACGCTGAGGGAGTTGCTGCGCCCGTGGGCGTGCTCGGACTCCTCGTGGTCGGAGACGGTGGTCCCGTCGCGGACGGAGCCGGCGCGAGGTATCGCGCCCGAGGCGGCGAGCAGAGTCTCCGCGAGTGTGGTCTTGCCCGATCCTGCCGGGCCCACGAGCACCACGTTGCGGATCCGGTCCGGGCTGCTCGCCGCCAGATCCTGACCCGATGCTCTCCGGTTTCCGCCGCCCTTTTCTGCCATGACCGCTCCTCGTGCCACGGGTCTCGCTGTTGGGACCTCGGTCCGACACAACTCCTCATCGGTCCCGGAAACAAGGGCTGTTGGTCACGGTTTGCGTCGCTTACGCTGGTCGCTCCATGTCTCGGGTGGTGGGTCGTCTCACCCTGCTCTCGGAGGTCCGGAACCCCCTCGGTCAAGGCTCGCCGTCACCCGTACTCGGGCTCCGCCTGGTCCACGCTGAAGTACGACGTGCCCTGGCCGGCGCCGGCGCGCAGCACTGCGCATCTGCAGGGACGGACGCGGGGGCCTCGGCACGCCGGGGCCCCCGCCCCTCCGCCTGGCCGTCACGGTGCGAGGGGGTGCTCCGGACCGCCCCGGCAAAGGGTGAACCCCTCGCTGCATGGGGTCAGCAAGGGGTTCTTGCCGACAACTAGGTGCTCCCTCCGAAGTCGACGCATCCAGGGTGACACGCTGCCGTCGGCCTGTCAGCGATTTCATCCAAGGTCGCGAGGTGCCAGGCTGGGCAGCATGAACGGACTGGACCTCCTCGGCCCCACCCAGCGGGGCCTCCTCATCGGCGGCACCTGGCGCGACGCGGAGGGCGGCAAGCGGCTCGACGTGATCGACCCGGCGGACGGGTCGGTGCTCACCGACGTCGCGGACGGGTCCGTGGCGGATGCGGTCGACGCGCTCGACGCGGCCGTGGCCGCGCAGGCCGACTGGGCTGCGACGCCCCCGCGCCAGCGCGGTGAGCTGTTGCGCACCGCCTTCGAGCTGATCATCGAGCGCTCCGAGCAGTTCGCGCACCTGATGAGCCTGGAGATGGGCAAGACCGTCGCCGAGGCCGCCGGTGAGGTGACGTACGGCGCGGAGTTCTTCCGGTGGTACGCCGAGGAGGCGGTCCGGATCCACGGCCGCTGGATGCAGGCCCCGGGTGGCGGGAGCCGGCTGCTGACCATCAAGAAGCCGGTCGGCCCGTGCCTGTTCATCACCCCCTGGAACTTCCCGCTCGCGATGGGCACCCGCAAGATCGGGCCCGCCGTCGCAGCCGGCTGCACGATGGTGGTCAAGCCCGCCAGCCAGACCCCGCTGTCGATGCTGGCGCTCGCGGCGGTGCTCGAGGAGGCCGGGCTGCCGGCCGGCGTCCTCAACGTCGTCACCACCAGCCATACCGGCGAGTTCAGCGAAACCCTGCAGGCCGACGACCGGCTGCGCAAGGTCAGCTTCACCGGCTCGACCGGGGTGGGCCGGGTGCTGGTCCGCCAGTCGGCCGACCGGCTGCAGCGGGTCAGCATGGAGCTCGGCGGCAACGCCCCGTTCCTCGTCTTCGAGGACGCCGACGTCGATGCGGCGGTCGACGGGGCGATGGTCGCGAAGATGCGGAACATGGGGGAGGCCTGCACGGCCGCCAACCGGTTCCTGGTGCACGCCTCGGTCGCCGACGATTTCGCCGAGAAGCTCGGCAAGCGGATGGGCGCGCTCAGCCTGGGGCGCGGGCAGGACGACGGCGTCGACGTCGGGCCGCTCATCGACGAGCGGGCGGTCGAGAGCGTCAGCCAGCTGGTCACGGACGCGGTCCACGACGGCGCCACGGTCGTCACCGGCGGCCGGCCCGTGGACGGGCCCGGCTACTTCTATCCGCCGACCGTGCTGCTCGGCGTACCGGCCGACTCCGAGATCAACGTCCAGGAGATCTTCGGCCCGGTCGCGCCGATCACCACCTTCGACTCCGAGGCCGACGCGATCCGGATGGCCAACGACACCGAGTACGGCCTGGCCTCCTACGTCTACACCCGCGACCTGGCCCGCACCATCCGGCTGGCCGAGGCACTGGAGTTCGGCATGGTCGGGGTCAACACCGGCCTGATCTCCAACCCGGCCGCGCCGTTCGGGGGCGTGAAGTCCAGCGGGTTCGGCCGCGAGGGCGGCTTCGAGGGCATCGAGGAGTACCTCGAGACCACGTACGTGGCCCTGCCCGCCGGCTGATCTCCCCGGGCCGTCCGGCCCGGCGGGGTCCGGCCGCGCTCGCGGCTGGACCGGTCAGCGGGTCGCGCGGGCCAGGGCGGCGAGCCACCGGTCCCAGCCGCGGAGCATCGGGTCCCGGCCGCGGACCGGGTTGTGGCCGGCGACCCAGTACCCGAACACGTCGTCCTGCGGGGTGCCCCCACCGGCGGTGTCCGCGCGGTGGTGCAGTCGCAGCCAGACCGGCAGGCCGGCGACCCGGACGGCGCCGAGGGCGGCCACGACCAACCGCTGGACGTCGTCGCCGTACCGCTCGATCGTCAGGCGCGCAGCCGCGACCGGCTCGGACGCGAAGGTCACGTCCAGGTCGAGAAGCAGGTGGTCGGTGCGCCGTTCCAACCGCCAGGTCGGTGCGGGCGCCGGCAGCGCCGCGGAGGACACCGAGCGCTGCACGCCCGAGAAGAGCAGCACGTCGGTCGGTGAGACCCGGCCCGACGCGACGAAGACGGTGCCGGCGTTGGTGAACGTCCAGGTGGTGTCGCGGAACCCGTAGCCGATCCGGCTCGCCTCGCTGACGTCGTGCGCGACGGCCGCACCGGCGTCGACGGCGATCGACTCGTTGCCCGGCTGGTAGGAGTAGGTCACGTCGCCGAGGAGGGACGCGGTGACCCGGAACCAGGTCGTGAGCACGGCGGAGACGACGTCGCTGTCGATGAACGTGGAGTCCACGACCAGGGTGTCGCCCGGGGAGTCGGCCGGGGCCAGGTCGAGGCGGTACGCCGGGTACTGCTCGTCGTCCGCGACCCGCGCGACGTCGTCGAGCAGCCGGGCGAGCTCACGCGCGGTGGTGACCCCGGTGTAGCTGATGGTGATGGCCGCGGCACGTTCGTGGGAGGGCGTGCTCACGGTCGCGTCGGCGATCTGGTCGATCCGCCCCAGCTTCGTCTGCACGCTGTGCGCCTGGTCCAGGGCCGCGGTGCAGCCCGCCAGCAGGGACGCCACAAGCAGCACGGGGAGCACGAGCAGGGCGGAGGCATGCGCCACCGCCCTTCGCCCCCCGAAGGTCCCCATGCCGAGAATGGTGGCCCATCCGGCCCCTCTCCCGGGCCGGATTCGACAATGGCGGGGTGGACCTCTTCGCTGACACCGCGACGCAGTACGCCGAGTTCGCGGCCGACGCCGCCCCGACGTCGCCCTGCTTCGCGGACTGGTCGCGGCCGACGAGGAGCTGCTGGCCTGGCTGGCGACCCTGCCGCTGACCAAGCGCCAGCCCAACCTGGTGCTCGCCGCGGCGCGCTGGCACGGGGTGCCGGCGCCCGGCCCGTACGCCGCGCTGCGCGAGGCCCTGCTTCGCGACGACGGCACCATCCGGCGCACCATCCTCGACCGGGCGACCCAGACCAACGAGGCGGGCCGGCTGGCCACTCTGGTGCCCGCCTTCGCGCTCGCCGCCGGCGCCGGCCCCGTGGCGCTGGTCGAGGTCGGCGCCAGTGCCGGGCTCTGCCTCTTCCCGGACCGCTACCGCTATGCGTGGCGCACCGCCTCCGGTGTACACCGGGTCGGCGACCCCGCCGCCCCGGAGCTCGCCTGCGCGGTGCTGGGCGACGGACCGCTTCCCGACGGCCCGCCCGAGGTGGTCTGGCGAGCGGGCATCGACCTGGCGCCGGTCGACGTCACCGACGACGACCAGGTGCGCTGGCTGGCCGCGCTGGTCTGGCCCGAGCACGACGACCGCCGGGCCCGGCTCGAGCGTGCCGTCGAGGTCGCTCGGGCCGATCCGCCGTACCTGGTCCGCGGTGACCTGCTCGAAGAGCTCCCCGCGCTGGTCGACCGGGCGCGCGAGCACGCCCCGGTGCTGGTGTTCCACAGCGCGGTGGTCGCCTACCTGCCCGAGGAGCGCCGGACCGCGTTCCACGACCTGATGACCGGGCTGGTCGCGGCCGGTCGGTGCCACTGGGTGAGCAACGAGGGGCCGCGGGTGCTCCCCGCCGTCACCGCGACCGGTCCGGCCGTGCCGGAGGACGAGCACGGCTTCGTGTTCGGCGTCGACGGGCGCGCGGTCGCCCGCACCCACGGCCACGGCCGCAGCCTCCGCTGGTTCTAGCCCGCGCCATCACGGTCCCGACCTCTCGGCCAATACTGGAACTTCTCGACCGAAGTTTCGGCCCAACAGTTCCGGTTTCCCCGGTTCACCGGGGAAACCGACCGCGGCCCGGCCCGAGAGCTACAGCGCCGCGGCCTCCAGGCCGAGGCTCGCGGGCAGGCCGGTGCGTGAGCGGATGCCGAGCTTGCGGTAGATGTGCGAGAGGTGCCACTCGACCGCCTTGACCGTCACGACCAGTCGGTCGGCGATCTGCCGGTTCGTCAACCCGTCGGCCGCGAGCCGGGCGACCCGGCGCTCCGCGGCGGTGAGCGCCGCGAGCGCCTCGCCGTGCACCGGCCGGGCCGGCTCGCCCATCCGGTCCAGCAGCCGGCGCACCCGGCTCTGCAGCGGCCAGAGCTCCTCGCGCCCGGCGTACGCCTCGGCCGCACGCAGCAGTCCCAGCGCGGCCGCGGCGTCCGGCCGTCCCGAGAGCAGGAGCAGCCCGGCGAGGTCGGTGTCGATCTGCGCGGCGAGCCGCGCTGCGGGCACGCCGGCCAGGACGTCCCGCGCCTCGCGCAGCAGCGCGGTCCGGTCGCTGCCGGCGTCCACCGTGGCCATGGTGCGCAGGGCGACCGCGACGGCGTACGGCGAGCACGACGACCGCGCCGCGCCGAGGTGCTCGCGGGCGAGTGCCGCTCCCTCGCGGCGGCGGCCCAGCCGGACGGCGGCCAGCGCCGCGCCCACCCGCCACGGCACCAGCCCGATGTCGCCCGGTCCGATGTCGCCCGGTCCGATGTCGCCCGTCCCACCGGCCAGCAGCCGGCCGGCGCGCGTGAAGTGCCCGGCGGCGAGGTCGGAGTCCCCGGCCGCCGCCGACAGCTCGCCCCGACCGTGGTGCGCGACCGCCCCGGTCAGGCCGGGCCGGTCCAGGAACCCGCCGAGGGTCTCGCCGAGGGCCATCGCCGCCGACAGGTCGCCGCGGGCCAGCCGGCAGTCGACCGCCGTCGTCAGCACGGATGCCCGGTCGAGGTCGTCGAGGTCGTCCCAGCCGGTCGCGCGCAGCTGCTCGAGGTCTGCGAGTGCCTCACCGATCCGGCCCGCACGGGCCATCGCGTAGCCACGGGCAGCGAGATCGACTCGGGTCGGCAGCACGACCCGCAGCCTAGGAAGACCCGCCCCTGTGGGGGGTCGGAACGGCGGAGTTCGATGACGGTGGACCAGTCAGGTGCGGCCCAGGAAGCCCAGCAGCCGTTGGTCGTACGGCGCCATCGCCGGCACCGGTCGGGCCCGCTTGAACCGGGCCCCGCGGTCGCCCGCCCCGACCAGCCGGTGCGCGATCGGCAGCAGGTGCTGGGCCAGGTTCGCCGGGATCGCGGCGCGCTCGCCGGTGCTCTGCCCCACGTCCCAGCCGTGCACGGTCACCTCGAGTGCCGCGGTGGCGACCAGGGTCGGCGCGGCGAGATCGACGTGCGCGCCGGCCGTCTCGATGACGACGTCGCCGGGCGTCGGCTCGCTCCAGGCCGCGAGCAGGGCGCAGGCCTTGTCCCGCAACGAGTCCAGCCGGCCGGCGGCCGTGCTGCCACCGCGCACCTCGACCGCCCCGCCGGCGGCCTCGGTGAACGTGTCGAGGCCGTCCTCCAGGTGGGCGAGCAGGTCGGCCAGCGTCCAGCCCTCGCACGGCGTCGGCCGGCAGAGCAGCTCGGAGTGCACGACGGCCAGTCGGGCGCGGGTGTAGCCCAGGGCCCGGTCGAGCAGCTCGACGGACCCGGGGAGGGTCTGGGTCAACTCACTCGCCGGCCGGGGACGGGGCGGAGGGGGCGGGACTCGTCGGGACCAGGCTCATCGGGTGGTCGCCGGGGCGGTAGTCGTCGTCGAGCCGGTCGGGCAGGCCGAACTTCGCGAACAGCGCGGTGTCGAAGAACGCGTGCACGTGGGCGACGCGGGAGCCGTCCAGCTCGAGCACCTGCAGCTGGAACGGCGTGAAGCCGCCGTCGGCCATCCGCATGTACAGCCCGAACGCGGGCTGGCCGTTGGCCGACGTACGCAGCATCGGCATGTCGTTCCAGCCCCCGGGGCAGTGCTTGTCGATCAGCTCGCCGATGTTGTCCGGCCCGACGAACCAGTTCGTGAACGGCGGCATCTCCCAGACGGCCTCGCTCGTGAGCAGGCTGACGATCGCGTCGACGTCCTTGCGCCAGAACGCGTCGACGTACCTCTCGAGCAGCTGCTGCTGGGCCGGTGTCAGGTCGGGCTCGACGGTCTCCTCGGTGAGGCCGCGGCCGGCGAGCTGCGCGTGCGCGCGCTGGAGCGCGGAGTTGACCGCGGCCGAGGTGGTGTCGAGGGCCTCCGCGACCTCCGCAGCCGACCAGCGCAGCACGTCGCGCAGGATCAGCACGGCGCGCTGGCGGGCGGGCAGGTGCTGCAGGGCGGCGACGAACGCGAGCCGGATCGAGTCGCGCTCGGCGACGACGACGGCCGCGTCGGGGACCGGCTCGAGCCAGGCGATCTCGTGGTTCTCCTCGAGCGCGTCGCCGGCCATCGCGTCGGGGGTGCCGAGCCCGGCCGGCAGCGGCCGCCGGGGCCGGCCCTCGAGGTTGGTCAGGCAGACGTTGGTGGCGATCCGGTAGAGCCAGGTGCGCACCGAGGAGCGGCCCTGGAAGTCGGCCGATGCCTTCCAGGCGCGCAGGAAGGTCTCCTGGACCAGGTCCTCGGCCTCCTGCACCGATCCGGACATCCGGTAGCAGTGCGCGAGCAGCTCGCGCTGGTAGCGCTGGGTCAGCGTCGGGAAGTCACCGAGCTCGCTGCGCGCGGCCGCGGTCCGGCCCTCGGTCGGGGTGTCGGTCTGCGGATGGGTCGTCATCGGTGCCGCCTCGATCGCCGTCATGGGTCCAGCTCCTCGCGTCGTCCAGTCTGCCTCTGCCTACCGACCGGCGTCGACGCGGAAACTCATCGGACGGCGGGCGCGGCGATCTCGAGGGCGCGTCGGGCGGCGGGTACGGCGAGCTCGCGGTCGGCGGGCACCAGTCCGACCCGGGTGCGCCGGTCGAGGAGGTCGTCGACGTCGGCGGCACCCTCGTGGGTCACGCCGAAGAGCAGCTCGGCCAGCGTGACCGGGACGTGCGGGGCCACCGCGGCCAGCAGCTCCTCGTCGGCCAGGCCGCTGACCTCCCGGGCGCTCTCGAGGACCAGGGCCGCGTCGGTGCCGTAGCGGCGCACCAGCCGGCTGGGCAGCTCCAACGACGCCAGCTCCGCGCGTGGTGCGGCGCCGAGCAGCGGCAGCTCGCGGGTGCGGCACGGACTCGCCGCGAGGCCGGCCTGGGCGACCGCGGCGTCCACGGCGTCCTCGGCCATCCGGCGGTACGTGGTCAGCTTGCCGCCCACGACGGTGATGACGCCGGTGCTGCTGGTCAGCACGGCGTGCCGCCGGGACAGGTCCGCGGTCCGCGCGCCGTCTCCGTCACCGCCCAGGTCCAGCAGCGGGCGCAGCCCGGCGAACGTGCCGACCACGTCGGTGCGGTGCAGCTGGTGGGAGAACGCCGCCGAGACGACGTCGAGCAGGAAGCCGACCTCGGTCTCCGAGGCCTCCGGCACGTCCGGGATCTCCCCGTCGACCGGCTCGTCGGTGAGGCCGACGTACACCGTCCCGTCGGGCTGCGGGAGCACCATCACGAACCGGTTGGTCTCCCCGGGCACCGGGCAGAACACCGAGACCGTCAGGCCGGGCAGGGTCTCCTCGCGCAGCACCAGGTGGGTGCCGCGGCTGGGCCGCAAGGTGATGCCGTCGACCAGGCCGCCGGCCCACACCCCCGCGGCGTTGACGACGCTGCGCGCGGTGACGGTCGTCGTCTCGTCGCCCTCCGCGGACCGGGTCTCGTCGCGGAGCCGGACCGACGTGCCGGTGGCCTCCAGGACGCGGGCGTGCGTGCGGACCTGGGCGCCGTACGACGCGGCCGTGCGGGCGATCGTGATCACCAGGCGGGCGTCGTCCTCGAGCTGGCCGTCCCAGCCGAGCACCGCGCCCCGCAGGCCGGCCGGGCGCAGCGCGGGCACCAGGCTGCGCGCCTCGGTGACGGTCAGGTGCCGTGGCTTCGGGAGCGTCTCGGCGTCGGTGCGGGCGCCGCGGCGCAGCAGGTCGCCGGCCCACATGCCGCTGCGGGTCAGCCAGGTCTGCAGCCGGGTGACGCTGGAGCTCAGCGGCACCAGCATCGGCATCGGGTGGGTCAGGTGCGGCGCCGTGACCTCCATCAGGATGCCGCGCTCGACGGCGCTCTCGTGGGCGACGCCGACCTGTCCCTTGGCGAGGTAGCGCAGCCCACCGTGGACCATCTTCGAGGACCAGCGGGAGGTGCCGAAGGCCAGGTCGTGGGCGTCGACCGCGAGCACCGAGAGCCCGCGGCTGGCGGCGTCCAACGCGACCCCTGCTCCGGTGATGCCCAGGCCGATCACGACCAGGTCGACCTCGGTCGGGACGCCGGCGAGGCCGGGCGTGATCCGGCTGGTCGTCGTCGGGCCGGTCATGGCCGCAGCCCCCGGGTCAGGGCGAGGACGAGCTCGGCGTCGAGGTCCTCGACGGACACGTCGTCGTCGACCATCGTGTGCGCGGACAGCACGAAGCCGTGCGCGGCGAGCAGCATCGCGCGCGCCATCGCCACCGGGTCGCCGGCTCGGGCCGCGCCCTCGGCCTGGGCGTCGCGGAGGGCGGCGACCGTGCGCTCGAGGATGCTGTCCTGGGAGCGGCCGCGCCGGGAGAAGAGGTAGGGCAGGATCAGCTCGGGGTCCAGCTCGACGATGCGCACGAACAGCTCGTTCTCGCGCAGCCGCTGCACGGTCTGGACGATGTCGCCGACCAGCCGGTCCACGGTCGGCGCCGCGGGGTCCTCGTCGGCGAGGGAGTCGGCGACCACGCTGCCCCACTCGCGGGTCATCAGGTCGGCCAGCAGCCGGGGCATGTCCGCCCAGGTGCGGTAGATCGTCATCCGGGAGACTCCGGCCCGGCGGGCGACCTCGGTGAGCGTCGTACGCCGCCAGCCGACGTCGAGGATGCAGGCGCGCGCCGCGTCGAGATAGCCGTCCCGGGGCTCTGCTCGATCGGGAGCGTTGTGACGGAGTGACGTCATGTGTCACACTGTAACACGTGACCGTGAACCAGACCGAGATGCATCCGTCCCGCTGGGGCGATCCGACCCGCGCCCGCGCGCTCCCCGACGAGGCGCGCGGCCTGGTCGAGATGGTGTTCGGTGTCGACGACCGCCCCACCGTCGCGCACCCGGCCCTCGCGCCGTCCGCGCTCGCGCCCGACCTGGTCGCTGGGCTCGAAGAGGTCGTCGGCGTGGGCCACGTGCTGATCGACGACGCGACCCGGCGGCTGCGCACCCGCGGCAAGTCCACCCCGGACCTGCTCCGCGCCCGCGCCGGCGACCTCGCCGACGCCCCGGACGCCGTGGTCCGCCCCGGCAGCCACGACGAGGTCGCCGCAGTGCTCGCCTTCGCGGTCGAGCACCACCTGGCGGTGGTGCCGTTCGGCGGCGGTACGTCGGTCACCGGGGGGCTGGTCGCCCGCCGCGAGGGCTTCGCGGCCGTGCTCAGCCTGGACCTGGTGCGGATGAAGCGGCTGCTCGCGGTCGACCACGTCTCGATGACGGCGACCCTCGAGCCCGGCCTGCGCGGCCCGGAGGCCGAGGCGCTGCTGGCCGCCGAGGGGATGACGATCGGGCACTTCCCGCAGTCCTTCGAGTACGCCAGCCTCGGTGGCTTCGCCGCCACCCGCTCCAGCGGCCAGTCCAGCGCCGGGTTCGGCCGCTTCGACGCGCTGGTCGTCGGGCTGACCGTGGCCACCCCCCAGGGCCGGATCGTCCTCGGCACGGCACCGGCCAACGCCGCGGGCCCGGACCTGCGCCAGCTCTTCCTCGGCTCGGAGGGCACCCTCGGGGTGATCACCTCCCTGACCCTGCGGGTCCGGCCCGTGCCGGCGGTGCAGGTGTACGAGGCCTGGCGCTGGCCGTCGTTCGCCGACGGTGCCACCGCCATGCGGACCCTGGCCCAGGCCGGGCTGCTGCCCACGGTGCTGCGGCTCTCCGACGAGTCGGAGTCGGCGATCAACCTCGCCGACCCGGCCGCGATCGGCGGGGAGTCTGCGGGAGGCTGCCTGATGGTCGTCGGTTTCGAGGGCGAGCCGGCCGCGGTCGAGGCGAAGCGGTCCGCCGTCACGGCGGTCTTCGAGGGCCTCGGCGGCACCGGCGTCGGCACCGGCCCGGGGGAGAAGTGGGCACACGGGCGCTACGACGCGCCGTACCTGCGTGACTCGCTGCTCGACGCCGGGGTGCTCGTGGAGACGTTGGAGACCGCGACGTTCTGGTCGAACCTCGACCGCCTCTACACCGGCGTGAAGACCGCGCTCGAGACCTCCCTCGGCCAGCCGTCGCTGGTGCTCTGCCACATCTCGCACGTCTACGAGACCGGCGCCTCGCTCTACTTCACCGTGGCCGCGAAGGAGACCGACGACCCGCTGGGCCAGTGGCGGGTGGCCAAGGCGGCCGCCAGCGACGCGATGCTCGCGGCCGGTGCGACGATCACCCACCACCACGCGGTCGGCACCGACCACTTGCCGTGGTTCGAGCGCGAGATCGGCCCCGTCGGCGTCTCGATCCTGCGGGCGGTCAAGGCCGACCTGGACCCGACCGGGGTGCTCAACCCGGGGGTGCTGATCCCGTGAGCGCGCCGGAGAGCCGCAGGGCGTTCACGTTCCTGGTCAACCCGTCCTCGGGCGGCGGCGCCGCGCCGGAGGCCGTGGTGCCGGTGGCCCGGCTGCTGCGCGAGGGCGGCGCGACCGTCGACGTCACCTACTCGCCGGGGCCGCACGCGATGGTCGAGCTGGTCGACCAGGCCGTCGGCCGCGGCGACGTGGTCGTCTCGGTGGGCGGCGACGGGATGCTCTCCTCGCTCGCCGGTCTCGTGTCGGAGCGCGGCGGCGTCCTCGGCGTGCTGCCCGCCGGCCGCGGCAACGACTTCGCCCGGATGCTCGGCCTCCCCGAGGACGCCGAGGGCCAGGCGCGGCTGCTGCTGGAGGGCGCCGTACGCCACGTCGACCTGATCGCCGTCACCGGCCTCGGGCGGGCGCGCCGGGTGGTCGCCGGGTCGGTCTACGCCGGCGTCGACGCCCGCGCGACCGAGATCGTCGACCGGGCGACCTGGCTGCCGCGCCGGTTGCAGTATCCCTATGCCGCGCTCCGCTCGCTGGCGACCTACCAGGCCGGGCGCTACGTCGTCGCCGTCGACGGCATCGAGCACACCTACACCGCGGCCACGGTCGTGGTCGCGAACTCCGGCTATTACGGCAGCGGGATGAAGATCGCGCCGGCCGCGTCGGTCGAGGACGGCCGGCTCGACGTCGTCGTGATCGAGGCCGCCTCGCGGGTCGCGCTGATGCGCTCGCTGCCCAAGGTGTACGACGGCTCCCACGTGGCCCTGCCCGAGGTCACCGTGCTCACCGGCACCCGGGTCGAGCTGCGCGGCACGTCGCGCTCCGCCATCCCCGTCGGCGGCGACGGCGAGCCGCTCGGCCCGCTCCCCACCCTCGACGCCGCCCCCGCCGCCGTCGAGATCCTCCCCGGTGCGCTCGCCGTCCTGGCCTGACTCGCCGCTCAGCTGTAACGCCCTGTTACCCACTCTTCCGACCATGCTGCAACACGGGGGAAGAAGGGGTAAACGGGCGTTACAGCGGAAGGGAGGGCGGGGACGGGCTCACCCGAACGACCACACCATCAGCTCGGTCGGCACCGCCGCGGTCACCGCCAGCCCGGGCTGGTCGACGATCCGGAACGCGTCGCCGTCGGCCAGTGGCTCGGCCAGCGAGGACCGGGTGAGCGCGCCGCCCGCGACGAACACGTGCTGGCGCGGCTCCTCGGGAAGGATGACCGTGTCGCCCGCGCCGAGCCGTGCCACCCGCAGCGTCGCCGCGCCGACCCGGACCACGTCGACCAGCCGGCCCGGCTCGAGCTCGACGGCGCGGGCGGAGTACGCCGGCGGCGTACCCGGCTCCTCCGGAGTGAGCCAGGCCTGGACGAAGCGGACCGGCCCGTCGGGGCCGGCGAGCTCGGAGTGGGTCACCCCGGTCCCGGCCGACAGCACCTGCACGACCCCGGGCGTCACCACCGCCGAGTGGCCCGCGGAGTCCTCGTGCCGGAGAGCCCCGGAGAGCACCCAGGTGACGATCTCGAGGTCGCGGTGCGGGTGGCTCTCGAAGCCGGCGCCGGCACCGAGCCGGTGGTCGTCGTGGCAGACCAGCGGGCCGAACGAGACGTTGTCGGGGTCGTAGTGCTCGCCGAAGGCGAACGAGTGCCGGGTGAAGAATCCGGCCCCGCGGGTGAGGTACCGATCAGTTCCCCGGCGGATCTCGACGCTCACCGGCATCATTGTGCCGTGCCCCCCGCGTCCCCCGACAGCTCCCCCGGCAGCCGCTCCGGCAGCCCTGCGGGCAGCTCCCTCCCGCAGCTCCCTCCCGGCTTCCGGTTCGGCACCAGCACGGCGTCGTACCAGATCGAGGGCGCGGCGACGGAGGACGGCAAGGGCCCCAGCGTGTGGGACACCTTCACCGCCGAGGAGGGCCGGATCGTCGACGGCTCGAGCGGAGCGGTCGCGTGCGACCACTACCACCGCTACGGCGAGGACGTGGCGCTGATGAAGCGCCTGGGCGCCGGCGGCTACCGCTTCTCGCTGTCCTGGCCGCGGATCCAGCCCACCGGCTCGGGTCCGGCGAACCCGAAGGGCCTGGACTTCTACGACCGCTTGATCGACGAGCTGCTCGCCAACGGCGTGCAGCCGATGGCCACCCTCTACCACTGGGACCTGCCCCAGGCGCTCGAGGACGACGGCGGCTGGCTGAACCGCGCCACCGTCGACCGCTTCGCGGAGTACGCCGCGATCGTCGGGGAGCGGTTCGCCGACCGGGTCGAGCACTGGATCCCCGTCAACGAGCCCAACGTCGTGATGATGATGGGCTACGCGGTCGGCTTCCAGGCGCCCGGCCGGACGCTGATGTTCGACTCGATGCCGGTCGCCCACCACCTGCTGCTCGCGCACGGCCGCGCCGCAGTCGAGCTGCGCGCCGCCGGCGCCACCAGCATCGGCTGCGCCAACAACCACTCGCCGATGTGGCCGGCCAGCGACGACGAGGCGGACGTCGGTGCGACCAAGCTCTTCGACGCGTTGTGGAACGGCATGTTCACCGAGCCGATGCTGCTCGGCCGCTACCCCGCCGACCTGCAGCCGCTGATGGCCGACGTGGTCTGCGACGGCGACCTGTCGGTGATCCGCCAGCCGCTCGACTTCTACGGCGTCAACTACTACCACCCGTTCAAGATCGGCGCCGCCCGCGAGGACGCCGAGATGCCCTTCGAGTTCCGCGAGCTGGTCGGCTACCCGACCACGGACTTCGGCTGGCCGGTGGTGCCCGACGCGTTGCGCGAGTGGCTGATCACGCTGCGGGCCCGCTACCGGGCCGCGCTACCGCCGATCTACATCACCGAGTCCGGCTGTTCCTACAACATGGGCCCCGACGAGTTCGGCGTCGTCGACGACCAGCCGCGCATCGACTACCTCGACGCCCACCTGCGGGCGGTCGCGACCGCCTGCCAGCGCGGCGTCGACGTACGCGGCTACTACACGTGGTCGCTGATGGACAACTTCGAGTGGTCCGAGGGCTACACCCAGCGCTTCGGCCTCGTGCACGTCGACTTCGACACCCAGGTGCGCACCCCCAAGCGCTCCTTCCAGTGGTACGCCGACGTGATCGCCCGGCAGACCCGCTCCGTGGGCTGACGCGCGTCACATGCCGGGCGGTCGGCGTCAGATCGAGTGGCGCACGGCCATCGTGGCGCGCACGGCGTCCTCGTCGAAGTCCTCGCCGAGCCAGTCGAACAGCCCGCGCAGGGCCGCCGGGTCGGCGACGTACTCGTCGTAGTGGACCCGGTACGCCGCGTCGCCGAGGGAGTCGGCCAGGGCGAGGATCTGCCGCTCGATGTCGGCGAGGTGGGCGGACTTGTCCTCGCCCTCGGCCCACCACTTGCTCTTCAGCACGTCCGCGTGGTTGCGGGTGTTGACCAGGAACCGGGCGCCCGGGAAGACCTCGCGCAGCCACGCGACGTACTCCTCGAGGTCGGCGTGGTACCAGCGGATCTCCTTGAAGCCGGTGACCCGGGTGTCCTCCTTGGGCCGCAGCACGGTGTCGGTCGCCAGCCGGCGCAGCTGACGCACGGCGCGCTCGGGCGGGTACCCGGCGATCCCGAAGAACGGATGCGTCGGCTGGCGCAGCTTCTTCCTCGGTCCGCGGCCGCTCTCGGTGCGCATCGTCTTGTCGAAGAGGAACAGGTGGTGCAGGGCGTCGCGGTTCTCGCCGCGGATCAGGTAGCCCGGCAGCGTGTTGAGCACGCCCATCAGCAGGGTGGAGCCGGAGCGCCCGTAGGTGACCACGAACAGGTACCTCAGGTCCGATCGCGGCATGCTGTGGAGTCTAGAGTGACCGCCATGTCTGCCGCCCGCCTCCGGCTCGCTGCTCTCGTGGTCGCCCTCCTGCTCGTGGCCGCACCCGTCGTCTTCGGCCTCGTCGACGGGCGCACCGGCGTGCTCGTCGGGCTCGCGCTCTCCGGCGCGGTGGCGGCCACCGGCGTGTGCGGGTACGTCGTCCTGCGGCGGGTGGAGGAGCGGTTGCGCGGCCTGGAGCGCGGGATCGCGCGGGCCCAGCGGCCCGACCGGCAACCGGGCCGGCCGGGCCGGCCGGGCCAGCCCGGCAAGCAGGGCAAGCAGGGCAACCAGGGCCGGCGCGGTCGGGGCGCCGCGCGGCCGCAGCTGCCCAAGGGCCTGGTCACCCAGGCGCACCTGAAGAAGGAGCGCGACCAGGTCGCCAAGCGGGTGCAGGACATCACCAACCTGTTCGACATGGTCCCGATCCGCGCCGGCATCCCGCCGCTCGGCCTGTGGACCGCCTCGGCCGACCTGCTGGTCGCGCTGGTGGACCGGTTCGTCGAGACCCGGCCGGCCACCGTGGTCGAGGGCGGCAGCGGCGTCTCGACCGTGGTCCTCGCCCTGGCCGCTCGCGAGCACGGCATCGCGACCCGGATCGTGGCGCTCGAGCACGACCCCGACTGGGCGGACTCCACGCGGCGACTGCTCGCCCGGCACGGCGTCGCGGAGTACGCCGAGGTGCGGGTCGCGCCGCTCGGGCCGACGTCGCTGCCCGACCACCACACGCCGTGGTACGACGAGTCCGCGCTCGCCGACCTCTCCGAGGTCGGGCTGGTCCTGGTCGACGGCCCGCCGGAGGGCACCGGGCCGCGGGCCCGCTACCCGATGGTCCCGCTGCTGCGCGACCGGCTGGCCCGGACCTGCACGATCGTCGTCGACGACACGTCCCGCCCGGGTGACGCCGACGTGGTGGACCGCTGGCGGCCGCTGCTGCCGGACTTCGAGTTCGAGACGCTGCGCCTGGACAAGGGCGCGGCCGTCCTGACCCGGACCTGATGCTCGCCGACCTCGCCGCACCGGCCCTGGTGCTCGTCGGCCCCGGGGTCGACCTGGCGACCGGCTCCGGCCCGGTGCCCGAGGGCGTGACCCGCGTGGCGCTCGGGGACGAGGTCCCGGACGGGGTCTGGGCCAGCGTGCTCCTGGCGGTCGCTGACGAGGCCGCGCTGCGGGTGGCCGTCTCCCGGCTGCCCCGCCTCGGCCGGACCAAGCACGTCGGGTGCCACCTGGCGTCGGCGACCGGCCCGGTGACCACGGTGCTCCGTCCGGAGTGGCCGCCGCTGGCCAACCTGGTCGCGGAGACCGCGGACGGCGGCGCGCACACCCGGCTGACCTTCCGGCGACCCGCCCCGGCCGGGCCGGTGCTCGTCGAGCTCGCACGGCACACCGGCACCCGGGTCGTGACCGGCAACCACGGGCTGGTCGTCACCGGTGCCCCGGTGCCGGTGGACCCGACCGCCGTCACCGACGAGGTCCCGGCCGCGGTGGTCGTCGGCGGCCGCGCCGACCTGCCCGAGCACCCGGTCCTGGGCCGGGCGCCGGTCGCGCTGCACCTGCGCGGCGAGCCGGCCGGCCCGCTCGACGAAGCCCCCCTCGATGAGGCCCTGCTCAACCCGGTCGGCTTCCGCCGCGACTGGGACCGCGGGCCGGTCCCGCTGCCCGCGGGCGACCCGACCCCGGAGCTGGTCGCCGCCGTCCGCGACGCCCAGGCCGTCGTGGTGCCCGACGACGCAGATCCCCGCACGGTGGCCGGGCTGGCGATGGCCGGTGTGCCGCTGCTCGGCGCTGGCTACCCGGGCATCGACCCGGTCGACCCGGCCGACCTGGACGACCCGCTGCGCCGCGAGGAGCACTCGGTCCGGCTGCGCCGGGCCGCCCTGCGCGAGCACTCGCACCTGGCCTGGCGGCACCGGGTCGCCCGGCGCGCCGGGCTGCGGGCAGCGGCGTACCCCTCGGTCAGCGTGCTGTTGCCGACCCGCCGACCCGAGCAGCTCGCCTTCGCGCTCGACCAGGTCGCCCGCCAGCGCGGCGTCGCCGAGCTCGAGCTGGTGCTGGCCACCCACGGGTTCGAGGCCGACCCCGGGCTGGTGCGCGAGCGGCTGGGCGAGCGGCCGGTCACGCTGCTGCCGCTGCCGGCCGACACGGTCTTCGGTGACGTGCTCCGCGCCGCGACCGACGCCGCCACGGGCGACGTGGTCGTGAAGATGGACGACGACGACTGGTACGGGCCGGACCTCCTCGCCGACCTGCTGCTCGCCAAGCACTACTCCGGCGCGGACCTGGTCGGCACGCCCGCGGAGCTGGTCTACCTGGAGCCGATCCGCACCACCGTGCGCCGCCGCGGCCCGAGCGAGAGCTTCGGCGCCGTGGTCGCCGGCGGCACGATGACCCTCGACCGGGCGCTGCTGCGCGCGGTGGGCGGGTTCCGCAGCGTCCCGCGGCACGTCGACGCCCGGCTCCTCGAGGACGTCCGCGCCGCGGGGGGCAGCGTGTACCGGACCCAGGGCCTCGGGTACGTCCTGCGGCGTACGACGCACGGCCACACCTGGGACACCGGACTCGGCTACTTCCTGACCCGGCAGAGCGTCGCCGCGCAGTGGCGCGGCTTCCGGCCCAGCAGACTCCTGGAGGCAGGGTGATCGACCAGTGAGCGACCAGCCCCGGGTGCGCCGCAACGACTGGGGCACCCTCGACGCGCCCGCCCTCGGCCGGTGGGAGCCGACCCGGTCGGTGTCCGTGGTGATCCCGGCGTACGGCGCGCAGCGGCTGCTCCCCTACGTGCTCGCCGGCCTCGCCGCCCAGACCTACCCGGCGCACCTGCTCGAGGTGGTGGTCGCCGACGACGACCCGGCGCGCCCCCTCGAGCTGTCCGAGCTGACCGGGCCGCGGCCCGAGCGCACCCGGATCGTGCGCGTCGAGACCGGCTGGGGCCGGGCCAACGCCTGCCACACCGGCGCCCTCGCCGCCGACGGCGAGGTGCTGCACTGGCTCGACGCCGACATGCTGGTCGAGCCCGAGGAGGTCGAGGCCCAGCTGCGCTGGCACCACCTGATCGACCACGCGGTCGTGCTCGGGCACAAGTGGTTCGTGGACCCGGATTCCTTGCTGGCAAGGGATCCCGACGCGAGCGGGCGGATGCACGAGGTGTTCGCCACTGCCGAGAAGGAGCGGCACTGGGTCGAGGACGTGTGGGACCGGACCGACGACCTGCGCACCGCCGGCCCGCGCGCCCTGCGCACCCACGTGGGCGCGACGGCGTCCCTGCGCCGGACGCTGTACGACGAGGCCGGCGGCATGGACACCGGCCTGCGGCTCGGCGAGGACATCGACCTCGGCTACCGGCTGGCCGAGTGCGGTGCGGTCTTCGTCGCCGACCGGGAGGCGCGCAGCTGGCACCTGGGCCGTTCGCACCAGCAGAGCCGCCAGGAGGAGGTCAACGACTACAACACCCACTTCCTCGCCGACCGGGTCCCCGACCTGCAGCCGCAGCGCCGCCGCGGCCGGCTCTACTCCGTGCCCTACCTCGAGGTGGTGCTGGACACCCGCGGCCTGGACCACACGGCGGTGATCGCCACCGTCGACTCGGTGCTCGGCTCCTCGCTCACCGACCTCTCGGTGACGCTGCTCGGTGACTGGTCGCGGATCACCGAGGAGCGCACCCACCCGCTCGACGACGAGCAGCGGGCGCCGCGGCTGGTGCGGGCGGCGTACGCCGGCGAGCCCCGGGTGCTGCTCGCCGAGTCGTCGGGCCGGCGCCGCGGCCAGTTCCGGCTGGTGCTCGCCAACGCCGACTGGGCGCCGACGCCCGAGACGCTCGGCACGCTGGTGCTGCACCTGGAGCGCACCCACCACGGCCTGCGCCAGGTGCTGATGGCCGACGGCTCGGTGGCGCGGGTCGAGCGGACCGCGGCGTACGCCCGGGCCGCCAAGGTGGCCGGCCCCGAGGGGAATCCCGCCGACCCCGAGCGCCTGGACGACCTGGTCGACGAGCTGTTCGGGTCGTGGTGGGTCGAGGGCGGGGACGCCGGGTTCGAGCCCAGCGTGACGATCAAGCGGCCGCGGCTGCGCGGCACCGCCGGGCCGGCCCAGGACCCGGCCGAGTCCTGGCGCGAGCTCGGCGGGACGGGCGGGGGATCCCCGCAGCAGAAGGGCAGGAGGGCCGGGGCGCAGCAGGGCAAGCAGGCGGCGCAGCAGGCCGGGCAGCCGGCCCAGCCGGAGCCCCGGCGGCAGGCCCCGGCGCGCCCCGGGCGGTCGAGGATCGGTTCGCTCCTGCGCCGCGGGCGACGCTAGATTGCCTGGCATGCCTGGGCACCCGTCGACGCCGATCCCGCTCTCCGAGCCGATCCCGGTCAAGCGGCGCGTCGTGTTCGTCGTCGGCTCCGGGCGCAGCGGCACCAGCACCATGTCCGGTGCGCTGCAGACGCTGGGGATGCACGTGCCGCAGCCCGAGGTGGTCGCCGACGAGACCAACCCGAAGGGCTTCGGCGAGCCGCAGTGGGTGGTCGACTTCCACGACGAGCTGCTCAAGCGCTGCAACGTGCAGGTCTCGGACGCGCGACCCGCCGCCTGGTTCCTGGCCGGCAAGCTCTCGGCCTTCGAGCCGCTGCGCGGGCGGCTGCACGAGTGGCTGGAGGAGCAGTTCGTCGAGGGCGGCCCCGAGCTCGTGGTCAAGGACCCGCGGCTGGCGTGGTTCCTGGGGCTGTGGCGCGCCGCGGCGCTGCGCTGCGACGCGGCCCCGGCGTACGTCACGATGCTCCGCCCGGTGACCGAGGTGGTCGGCAGCAAGCAGAAGTACTACGCCGCCGCGAAGGCCGGCGCGGCCGCCGGCGAGGTGCAGCGCACCGCGGCGTGGGTGAACATGATGCTGCACACCGAGCGGTCCACCCGCGGCTCCGCGCGCCGGTTCGTCCGCTACGACGACATGCTCAAGGACTGGACGATCCCGGTGTTCGGCATCGGCCAGGCCTTCGACCTGGACGCGGTGCAGTCCGCGACCGCCAACGACATCCGCCGGGTGCACCAGTTCATCGACCCGAGCCTGCGCCGGGTGCAGCTCACCTGGGACGACGTCGAGGTCCCGGGCCGGCTGCGCGAGATCGCCGAGGAGACCTGGCAGCACCTCGACCGGCTGGCCGACGAGGACGGCGACACCCCCGACGTGCACGACCGGCTCGACGAGCTGCGCACCGCCTACGCCGCGCTGTACGACGAGGCTGAGGCGCTCTCGCACTCGACCGCGCTCGCCGCGCGCCGCGAGGGCCAGGCCCAGGCGCCGTCCGGCGCCCTGGTGCCCGCCCGACTGGCCGACCGGGTGCCGCACGGCGTCCGGGCGATGGTGCCCGCGGGGGCGCGCCGCGGCCTGCGCAAGGCCTTCGGCAAGGAGCGCTAGGGCGATGGGCCGGGCGACCACGGGACCGGACATCCCCAACCGCGAGGGCGAGCGGGCGTACGACGTCACCTGGCCGTGGCGCGAGGGGCCGCTGCGCCCCGGGCTGACCTGCGTGTTCCGGGTCCGCAACGAGGCCCGGAACCTGCCCTGGGTGCTGCCGCCGATGTTCGAGGCGGTCCAGCACGTGGTGCTCGTCGACAACGGGTCCGACGACGGCACCCCGGAGGTCGCGCAGCGGGTCGCGGAGCAGGTCGGCGCCGCGGACCGGTTCACGCTGACGGCGTACCCGTTCCGCGTCAGCCGCGCCGGCGCCGAGCACCTCGCGACCCCGCCGGACTCGGTGCACTCGCTCACCCACTTCTACAACTGGTCGTTCTCGCAGGTGCGCACGTCGTACTCGATGAAGTGGGACGGGGACATGGTGCTCACCCGCGAGGGCGTCGCGACGCTCGCGGACCTGTCCTGGCAGCTCGAGGACTCGCGCGCGGTCGTCGCGGTGCCGCGGCACCCGGTCTCGATCGAGAGCGAGTCGGTGGCCTGGATCGACCTGGGCTTCCGGTTCCTGGAGCCGTGGATCTACCCGATGGGCCCGGAGTACACGTTCGTGAAGGCCTTCGAGTGGGAGGTGCGCGAGTTCCCCGAGGGCTCCGAGCGGATCATCCTGCCCGAGGGGCTCTGCGTGGAGCTCAAGTGGCTCGACGCCGACGAGTTCGCGCACTGGAGCCACACCGAGTTCGACTCCTCGCGGGCGCCGCGCAAGCGCCGCGAGTGGGAGGTCTACAGCGCGCTGTGCGAGGGCCGCGGCGAGCGGGTCGAAGGCCTGCACCGGATCGAGGCGCCGCCCGGTGTGCACGTGGTCGACCACATCACCCGCACCTGGCTGCCGCGCGTGCCGCGGCCGCTGGTGCAGCGCCGCGGCCGGCTGGACGTCTGAGTTGGGTCCGCAGGCCGATGGCTGAGCGCAGGACCGAGGTGCGGGTCGCCGACCTGCTCGCGCTGCGCTCGTACGACGGGCCCGCCGACGAGCGGTCCGCGGTGGTCCGGGTGCTGGTGGAGTCGGCGCCCGGGGCGTTGGCGCTGGTGCCGCGGCCGGAGTGGCCGCCGCTGACGTCGCTGCGCTCGCGGCGGGCGGAGGGCGGCTGGCTGGTCGTCGCCCGGTTCGCGCGCCCGGTGGCCGTCGCCGAGGTGGTGTCCGAGCTGGGTCGCCAGGCGGTGTGGCCCGTGGTCGTGGCCGTCCGGGAGGACCCGGCGCGGCTCGACGAGCGGCTGTTCAACCCGATCGGCTTCCGGTCGGCCTGGGAGCGCGGGGTGGTGGCGTTGGGGTCGGCCCCGTTGACGCCTTCGCTGGTGGCCGAGCTGCGCGACGCCCAGGGCGTGGCCGTCGGCCCGGACGCCGACCCGCGGACGGTCGCGGGGCTGGCGATGGCCGGCGTCCCGCTCACCGGCGCCGGCTTCGACGAGGTGGACCTCGACGACCCGCTGGCCCGCGAGGAGCACAGCCTGGTGCTGCGCCGGGCCGCCCTCGACGCGCACGGCTCGATCGACTGGCAGCGCCCGGTCTCGGTCCTGCTCGCCACCCGGCGGCCCGAGCAGCTGGACTTCGCGCTGGCCCAGGTGGCCCGGCAGCGCGGGGTCGCCGCGTTGCAGCTGGTGCTCGCGCCGCACGGCTTCACGGTCGACGAGGCCTGGGTCCGCGCCGCGGTCGGTCCCGCGGTCGACGTACGCCTCGCGCCCGCGAGCGCCGACACGATCTTCGGCGACGTCCTGCACGCCGCGGCCGGGGTCGCCGACGGCGACGTGCTGCTGAAGATGGACGACGACGACTGGTACGCGCCCGACGTGGTCACCGACCTGCTCCGCGCCCGCGCCTACAGCGGCGCCCAGCTGGTCGGCATGCCCGCGGAGTTCCACTACGTCGCACCGCGCGACCTCACCGTGAAGCGCGGTCATCCCACCGAGCTGTACGCGCGGTTCGTCGCGGGCGGCACGATGCTGGTCGACCGGCCGGTGCTGCGCGAGGTCGGCGGGTTCCGCAGCGTGCGCAGGTACGTCGACGCCCAGCTGCTCACCGCCGTCACCGCCGCCGGCGGCGCGATCTACCGCACCCATGGCCTGGGGTACGTGCTGCGCCGCAACGAGTCCGGGCACACCTGGGAGGTCGACCTGGACTACCTCCTCGACCCCAGCCGCGTCGAGCGTTCCTGGACCGGGCTCACCCCGTCGCGACTGATGGAGCTGTAGGGGGCGGGCGGTTTCCCCGGTTCACCGGGGAAGTTGGAACTTCTGCCCCGAAGTTTCGGCCCAACAGTTCCGGTTTCCCCGGTTCACCGGGGAAACCGACCCGGGCCCCCTTACCGCCGCCCGAGGCCCCGGGCGGTCCAGCCGGCGGCCCGCCAGGCGGCGAGGTCGAGCACGTTGCGGCCGTCGACCAGCTGCTTGCGGCGTACGACGGCGCCGAGCTCGGCCGGGTCGACCGAGCGGAACTCCGGCCACTCCGTGAGGTGCAGCAGGAGGTCGGCGTCGCGGGCGGCGGCCAGCGCCGACTCGGCGTAGTCCAGGGTCGGGAAGGTGGCCCGGGCGGTGTCGTTGGCCTTCGGGTCGTAGACCGAGACCTGGGCGCCGCGTAGGTGCAGCTGCCCCGCGATCGAGAGGGCCGGCGAGTCGCGGACGTCGTCGCTGTGCGGCTTGAACGCGGCGCCCCACACGGCGATCCGGGCCCGGGCGACGCTGCCGCCGAGCATCGTGGTCGCGATCTGCACGACCCGGGTGCGCTGGCGCAGGTTGATGTCGTCGACCTGGCGCAGGAACGACATCGTGTCCTCGACCCCGAGCTCGCCGGCCCGGTGCAGGAACGCCCGGATGTCCTTGGGCAGGCAGCCCCCGCCGAAGCCGACGCCGGCGTTGAGGAACTTCCGCCCGATCCGGGCGTCGTGGCCGATCGCGTCGGCGAGGTCGACGACGTCGCCGCCGGCCGCCTCGCAGACCTCCGCGACCGCGTTGATGAAGGAGATCTTCGTGGCCAGGAACGCGTTGGCCGAGACCTTGACCAGCTCGGCGGTCGCGAAGTCCGTGACCACCACCGGCGTGCCGGCCTCGATCACCGAGCTGTAGAAGGATCGCAGCTCCTGCTCGTCGCGCTCCGAGGCCACCCCGAACACCAGCCGGTCGGGCTCGAGGGTGTCCTTGACGGCGAAGCCCTCGCGGAGGAACTCCGGGTTCCACGCCAGCCGCGCCTCGGCCCCCGCCGGGGCGAGCGCCGCGAGCCGGGCCGCCAGGCGCTCCGCGGTCCCGACCGGGACGGTCGACTTGCCGACGACCAGCGCGCTCTCGACCAGGTACGGCGCGAGCGACTCGACCGCGGCGTCGACGTACCGCACGTCCGCGCCGAGCGCGTCGTGGCGCTGCGGGGTGCCCACGCAGACGAAGTGGATCGCGCCGAACGCCCCGGCCTCCTCGTAGGAGTCGGTGAACCGCAGCCGCCCCGACGTCACGTGCTTGGCGAGCAGCTCCTCGAGCTCGGGCTCGTAGAACGGCACCTTGCCGGCCGCGAGCGACTCCCGCTTGGCGGCGTCGATCTCGACGCCGAGCACCTCGTAGCCGAGCTCGGCCATGCAGGCGGCGTGGGTGGCCCCCAGGTAGCCGCATCCGATGACGGTGACGCGTTGTCCAGGCACGGCGCGAGTCTAGGACGTGGCGCTCAGTCGTCGGCCGCCGCGAGAGTGCGTGCTGGGCGGCGCGTAGCAGGCCATGGGCTGAGTGTCATGCCCTAGGAGTTCCGCGAGGTCAGGGCGGTGGCCAGGCGGTGGACCATCAGCTCCAGCCGGTCCGCGTTCGTCGCGAGGTTGAGCCGCACGTGCCCGTCCAGCCCCGGCTGGTAGTCGCTGCCCGGCGCCAGCCGCACCCCGTGCGCGAGCCCGGCGGCGGCCGGGTCGTCGACGCCGTACGCCCGCAGGTCGAGCCAGGCGAGGTACGTCGCCTCCAGCGGCCGCATCCGGGCCCGGGGGAGCCGGGTCGCGAGCAGGTCGCCGAGCAGCGCGCGCTGCGCCGTCAGCCGCTCGAGGAGCGCCGCGTGCCACTCGTCCCCGTCGCGCCAGGCGGCCACGCCGGCGACGATGCCCAGCGACGACCAGCTGTTCTGCGCCGGCACCGGCAGCCCGGCGAACACCGCCCGGTCGGCCGCGTCGAGCAGCACCAGCTGAGCGCCGTGCACCCCGGGGACGTTGAAGCTCTTCGACGCGCTGGTCACGACCACCGCGCGCTCGTCGACGGTGAGGTACGGCGTGAACGTCGCGCCGGCCAGCACCAGCGGGGCGTGGATCTCGTCGGAGACCACGCGCACGTCGTACCGCCGGGCCAGCTCCGCCAGCTCGGTCAGCTCCTCGCGCGACCAGGCCCGGCCCAGCGGGTTGTGCGGGTTGCAGAGCAGGAAGGTCCGGGTGCCGGCCGCGAACGCCGCCTCCACGGCGGCCAGGTCGAGCACCGCCTCGTCGGCGTCGGGGTCGACCGTGACCGTGACCAGCTCGCGGCCGGTGATCGCGACGGCGTCGCGGAACGGCGGGTAGCAGGGCAGCGGCACCACGACCGGGCCGGGCGGGCAGAGCGCCTCGAGCGCCAGCCGGATCCCGCCCATGACGCCGCCGGTCGGCAGCACGGACTCGGCCGGGACCGACCAGTCCCAGTGCCGCTTCGCGAACCCCGCGAACGCCTCGCCGAGGCCGCCGTCCCCGAACGCGGCGTACCCGAGCGCGCCCTGCCGGACCGTCGCGACCAGGGCCTCCTCGATCGGCGGCGCGGGCCGGTAGTCCATCTCCGCGACCCAGCCCGGCACCACTCCGGGTTCGACCGCACCCCACTTGAGCGGGAACGCGGAGCGGGCCTGGTCGTCGGTGAGGTCGCGGATCAACTGCCTGGTCACGCAGTCATTCAACCCGCCGGTCCCTACAGCGCCGCGGCGACCCGGGTGCCCTGCTCGATGGCGCGCTTCGCGTCGAGCTCCGCGGCGACGTCGGCGCCACCGATGAGGTGCAGCCCGCCGGGCCGGCGGTCGACCAGCTCGTCGTACAGCCCGCGCACGGACTCCTGTCCGGCACACAGCACCACGTGGTCCACGTCGAGCACCCGCTGCTCGCCGTCGACGGTGATGTGCAGCCCGGCGTCGTCGACGCGGCCGTACGTCGTGCCGCTGACCTGGACGACCCCCGACTGCCTCAGCACCGCGCGGTGTGCCCAGCCGGACGTCTTGCCCAGCCCGATGCCGATCGGCGTGGTCTTGCGCTGCAGCAGCGTCACCTCGCGGACCGGCGCCCGGGGCTTGCGCTCGGTCAGGCCCCCGGGGTGCAGGGCCGGGTCGCCGACGCCCCAGTGCGCCCGCCAGTCCTCGTCGGTGTCGGCGGGGTCGTGGGTGAGGAAGTGGCTGACGTCGACGCCGATCCCGCCCGCGCCGATCACCGCGACCCGCCGGCCCGGCACGACCGCTGCGCTGAGGACGTCGGCGTACGAGACGACCTTCGGGTGGTCGACCCCCTCGAGCTCGGGCACCCGTGGCGCGACGCCGGTGGCGACCACCACCTCGTCGTACGCCGCCAGGTCGGCCGCGCTCGCCGTCGTGCCGAGCCGGACGTCGGCGCCGAGCACCTCCAGGCGGCGCGCGTAGTAGCGCAGCGTCTCCGCGAACTCCTCCTTGCCGGGCACCCGCATCGCGAGCCGGAACTGCCCGCCGATCTCGGCCGACCGCTCGAAGAGGGTGACCGCGAGCCCCCGCTCGGCCGCGGACACCGCCGCGGCGAGCCCGGCCGGGCCGGCGCCGACGACGGCGACCGTCCGTCGGGTGCGCGTCGGGGTGAGCACCAGGGTCGTCTCCCGGCAGGCGCGCGGGTTGACCAGGCAGGAGGCCTTGCGGTTGGCGAACACGTGGTCCAGGCAGGCCTGGTTGCAGGCGATGCAGGTGTTGATCTCGTCGGCGCGGCCGGCCGCGGCCTTGGCGACGAAATCCGGGTCGGCCAGCAGCGGCCGGGCCATCGAGACGAGGTCGGCCTCGCCGGCGGCGAGGATCTCCTCGGCGAGCTCGGGGGTGTTGATCCGGTTCGACGCGCACACCGGCACCGACACCTCGGCCTTGAGCCGGGCGGTCGCGGATCGCCAGGCCCCGCGCGGGACCTGGGTGATGATCGTCGGCACCCGCGCCTCGTGCCAGCCGATCCCGGTGTTGAGCACGGTGATGCCGGCCTGCTCCAGGCCGTGGGCGAGCTCGACGACCTCGTCCCAGGCCTGGCCGCCCTCGACCAGGTCGAGCAGCGAGATGCGGTAGACGATCGGGAAGTCGTCGCCGACCAGCTCGCGGGAGCGGCGTACGACCTCGAGCGGGAAGCGCATCCGCCTGGCCGCCGTGCCGCCCCACGCGTCGGTGCGGTCGTTGGTGCGGGCGGCGAGGAACTGGTTGATCAGGTAGCCCTCGGAGCCCATGATCTCGACCGCGTCGTAGCCCGCCTTGCGCGCGAGCGCGACCGAGTGGGCGAAGTCGGTAGCGGTGCGGTCGACGCCCTTCGTGGACAGCGCGCGCGGTCGGAACGGGGTGATCGGGGACTTGCGGCCCGACGCCGAGACGCTGAACGGGTGGTAGCCGTAGCGGCCCGCGTGCAACACCTGCAGCGCGATCGCGCCGCCCTCGTCGTGCACCGCGCCGGTGATCTCGCGGTGCCGCATCGCCTGGAGGCGGGTCGTCATCTCGGCCGCGAACGGCTTGAGCCAGCCGCGGCGGTTCGGCGCGTAGCCGCCGGTGACGATCAGGCCGACGCCGCCGCGGGCGCGCTCGGCGAGGTACGCCGCCAGCGCGGTCAGGTCGCGCGGGCGGTCCTCGAGCCCGGTGTGCATCGAGCCCATCACGACCCGGTTGCGCAGCGTGAGCGGCCCGAGCGTGATCGGCTCGAGCAGGTGGGGGTAGGTCATCGGCGTGCCTTGTCGTGTCGGTCGAGGTACTCGGTCAGCCATGCGATCCACATCTCCTCCAGGAGGATGCCGCCGCGCAGCACGAGGTACTGGTCGAGCTCGAGCGGGTCGCGGAGCTCGTCGGGTCGGGGATAGTCGCGCGCCATCAGGCCGCGGTAGTGGTCCAGGCGGAGCCGGTGGTCGGCCAGGTTGCCGCGCACCACCTCCAGCACGGCGTCGCGGTCCCCGAACGACGCGCCGCGCAGCTTGACCGCGAGCTCGCTGCGCAGCGGCTCGGCCTCCGACGGCGCGGCCAGCCAGGAGCCGAGCACCTCGGCGCCGGCCGGCGTGACGTCGTACACCTTCTTGTCCGGCCGCCCGGTCTGCTCGACCGTGGTGACCCGGACCCAGCCGTCGGCGTCCATCCGGGCCAGCACCCGGTAGATCTGCTGGTGCGTGGCGTGCCAGAAGAACCCGATCGAGCGGTCGAAGCGCTTCGCGAGGTCCAGGCCGGACGCCGGCTGCTCGCGCAGCGCGACGAGGAGGGCGTGCTCGAGGGCCATGCGCAGATCCTGGCCGACCTATGCAACGAGTTGCAAGAAGGTGCGACGTGGCCCGCGTCACGACGTCGTCCACCAAATGCCCGAAGGTCGCCAGCACCCCGGAGCCTGGTCCTACGCTGCACCCATGCGCCTGCGTGGTTCCCTGACGATCGCCGCCCTGCCCCTGCTGCTCGCCGCGGCCGCGTGCGCCCCCGAGTCGGACGGCGGGCCCACGACGGCCTCCGACCCGGCCGCCTCGGACACCGCGGGCTCCAGCGCCCCCGCCGACCAGTGCGCGAAGGAGAGCCTCCCGCTGGTCAGCGAGCACCCGATGCTCACGATCGGCACCGACTCCCCGGCGTACGAGCCCTGGTTCGTCGACAACGACCCGACGAACGGCAAGGGCTTCGAGTCGGCCGTGGCGTACGCCGTCGCCGAGCAGCTCGGTTTCAGCGCCGACGAGGTGATGTGGGTCAAGGTGCCGTTCAACAACTCCTACGCCCCGGGCCCGAAGAAGTTCGACTTCGACATCAACCAGATCTCGATCACGCCCCAGCGGGCCGAGGTCGTCGACTTCTCCGACGGCTACTACTCGGCCGCCCAGGCCGTGATCACGCTGAAGAAGGACGGCGCGACGCCGACCTCGCTGGCCGACCTCGCCGGGCTCAAGCTCGGCGCGCAGACCGGCACTACCAGCCTGACCGCGATCCGCGACCAGATCCAGCCCGACAGCGACCCGCTGGTCTTCCAGAACACCAACGCCGCCAAGCAGGCTCTGCTCAACGGTCAGGTCGACGCGATCGTCGCCGACCTGCCGACCGCGTTCTACATCACCGCCGTGGAGATCCCCGGCAGCACGCTCGCCGGACAGTTCCAGTTCAGCGGTGAGCAGGAGCAGTTCGGGATGCTCTTCGAGAAGGGCAACCCGCTGGTCACCTGCGTCGACGAGGCACTCGCGGCGCTGAAGAGCGACGGCACCCTCGCCGGCATCGAGCAGCAGTGGCTGTCCGACACGGTCGACGTGCCCGTGCTGGAGTGAGCGCGGTCGACCGGACCCCGAGCGAGCGGGAGCGGGAGCGGGCCCGGGTCCGGCGCTCGATCCGGCGCCGCGGGGTGCTGCTCGCGACCGCCGCCACCGTCGTCGTGCTCGGCCTCCTCGTCGTGGGCTTGACCTCGTCGCCGGGCTGGCCCCGGGTCCGGGAGACCTTCCTCTCGTGGCCGGACGCCAAGGAGTCGTTCCCGGACATCGCGAAGGGCTTCTGGCTCAACGTGAAGATGTTCCTGGCCGCGGAGCCGCTGATCCTGCTGCTCGGCGGCGCGGTGGCGATCGTGCGCAGCACCGTCTCCCCCCTGCTGACGCCGATCCGGCTGCTGGCGGTCGTCTACACCGACTTCTTCCGCGGCGTGCCCACGATCCTCGTGGTGTTCCTGTTCGCGTTCGGCATCCCCGCCCTGGGGCTGCAGGGGGTGCCGAACGACCTCGCGGTGCTGGGGACGGCCGCGCTGGTGCTGTCGTACGGCGCCTACGTCGCCGAGGTGATCCGCGCCGGCATCGACTCGGTGCACCCCTCCCAGGTGGCGAGCGCCGAGGCGCTGGGGCTCAGCCGGGCGCAGGCGATGCGGTTCGTGGTGCTGCCCCAGGGGGTGCGCCGCGTCGTACCCCCGTTGATCAACGACTTCGTGTCGCTGCAGAAGGACACGGCACTGGTCGGTGCGGTCGGCGTCTTCGAATCGCTGTTCGCCGCCCAGGACTACGGCAACTTCAACTTCAACTACACCCCGTACCTCGTCACCGCGGCGTTCTTCGTGGCGCTGACCATCCCGATCGCGCGATTCACCGACTGGATGGGCCGGCGGATGATGGAGCGGGAGCGGGGGTCGCGATGAGCGCGCTGCTCGAGATCACCGGACTGCGCAAGTCCTACGGCGACAAGGTCGTGCTCGACGACGTCTCCTTGGCGGTGGCGCCGCACGACGTGATCTGCCTGATCGGCTCGTCGGGGTCCGGCAAGTCCACGCTGCTGCGCTGCCTGAACCTGCTCGAGGACATCGACGACGGGGTGATCCGGTTCGAGGGTGCGGAGATCTCCGACCCGCGCGTCGACGCGCGGGCGGTCCGCAAGCGGATCGGCATGGTCTTCCAGGCCTACAACCTGTTCCCCCACCTGACCGTGCTGGACAACTGCACGCTCGCGCCGCGCCAGGTGCACGGCGTACGGCGCGCCGACGCCGAGGCGCGTGCCCGCGAGCTGCTCGAGCGCTTCGGGTTGGCCGACCAGGCCGCGAAGCACCCCGACAAGCTCTCCGGTGGCCAGCAGCAGCGCGCCGCCCTGGTCCGCGCGCTGTGCACGCACCCGACCCTGCTGCTGCTCGACGAGATCACCGCGGCCCTCGACCCCGAGCTGGTCGGCGAGGTCCTCGAGATCGTCCGCGCCGAGGCCGAGCGCGGGATGACGATGGTGCTCGCCACCCACGAGATGGCCTTCGCCCGCGACGTCGCCACCCGGGTCTGCTTCCTCGACCAGGGCCGGATCCTCGAGCAGGGCCCGCCCGCCGAGATCTTCAGCAACCCCCGCGAGGAGCGGACCCGGCACTTCCTGCGGCGGGTGCTGCCGGGCTGAGCTGAGCCGAACCCGAACTCCGGGACCCGACGCCGACAAGGTGGAGTCTGTGACGCACCAGGCGCGTCACAGACTCCACCTACCCGAGCGACCCCGGGCTAGAGCCGGCAATCGGGCCCACATCGGGTGGGCGTACCCGTCCAGCCGGCCCGGGCGAGCAGGGCCGCCACCCGGGCGGCGGTGCGGCACGGGCGGTCGATGACCTGGCCCCACCCCAGGCGCACGGTCCGGCGGCCGTCGACGGCGGCGTCGAGGTCGCGGTCGAGATCGCGGTCCCGCTGGCCGGAGGTGTCGTGGAAGAGCCGGCCGTCGAGCTCGACCAGGAAGAGCAGTGGGTCGTAGTCGACGTCGCGGAGCACCCCGGACCGCTCGGAGGACCCGGGCTGCTGACGCCGCCCGACGGGCAGTCCGTGCGCTCGCTCGACCAGGTCGAGATAGGCGTGCTCGAGCGTGGAGCAGGTGCCGTCCGCGATGTCGGCGAGGACGCCGCACAGCAAGGAGCGGTCGGTCAGTCGACCCCGCTCTCCGGCGGCCTCCAGCACCCGGTGCGCCGTGGTACGGCGGGACTGGCAGATGTCGGCGAGCACGCCGATCATCGCGAAGCGGCTCGGCTGCCGGAGTGCCTCGTCGAGCGCCGCCTCCTCCACCCGGATCCGCGGCGGCGACATGTTCCACTGGACCTTGGCCGCCAGGCCGGTGACGCGACGGACCCGGTATCCCGGAGCGTCGACGCACCGGCGGGAGACGTCGAGCGCCAGGTCGACCGGCCCCGAATCGTCGTGGTGCCGCCAGCCGGGGCCCGAGACCGCCCGCAGCGCCGAGGGTCCGGCCAGCGCCGCAGGCTCGTAGTACAGGCAGCCGGCCCAGGCGCGCTGCAGCCAGGTCGGCCGGCCGGTGTGGTCGACGAAGACGCCGGGGAGCACCCGCACGAGCTCGCGGCGACGGACCAGGCGGCCAAGGTCGTGGGGTGCGCCGCCGCAAGCCACCACCTGCGCGCGCGAGACCACGCCCGACTGGTCGCCGAGCAGCCGCGCGAGCGCGGCGGCATCCAGCCCGCGGGGCGGGCCCGGATCGGGGGTCGGCACCATGCCCGCATGGTGGTCGCCAGGATGGCTGAGCACCACCGGCGCCGGGCGTGGCTGTGGACGAGAGCGCGACGACCCTGACAGCACTTCTGTCACAATCGCCCACATGAGCATCGAGCTGGGCCAGGGCACCGGACCCCTCCGGGGTGTGAAGGTCGTCGAGATCGCGGGCATCGGGCCGGGGCCGCACGCCTGCATGACGCTGGCCGACCTCGGCGCGGACGTGATCCGCGTCGAGCGGCCCGGAGGGCAGCTGCTCGCCGGTGGCGGCCCGCACATGTTCCTCAACCGCGGCCGCCCGAGCGTGGCGCTCGACCTCAAGCACCCCGACGCGATCCGGACGGTCCTGGAGCTCGTGGCCGGCGCCGACGTCCTCGTCGAGGGGATGCGCCCCGGCGTGGCCGAGCGCCTCGGCTTCGGACCCGAGGTGTGCCACGAGCGCAACCCGCGGCTGGTCTACGGCCGGATGACCGGGTGGGGGCAGGACGGTCCGTTCGCCCAGGTCGCCGGCCACGACCTGAACTACATCTCGATCACCGGCGCGCTGCACGGCCTGGGCCAGGACAAGGCCCGCCCGCACTTCCCGGGAAACCTGCTGGGCGACTTCGGCGGCGGCTCGACGTACCTCGTCATCGGCGTCCTCGCCGCGCTCCTCGAGGCCCGCGCCTCCGGCCAGGGCCAGGTGGTCGACGCCGCGATCGTCGACGGCACCGCCCACCTGAACACGATGGCGGCCGCGTTCCTCGCGGCCGGCACGTTCAAGGAGGAGCGGGCCGCCAACCTGCTCGACGGCGGCGTCCCCTACTACGACATCTACGAGACCGCGGACGGCAAGCACATGTCCGTGGGCGCCCTCGAGCCGCAGTTCTACGACGAGTTCGTCCGGCTGCTCGGGATCGCGGACCGCGCCCCCGACCGCTACGACGCGGACCGGGCCGAGGCGCTGCGGACGCTGATCGCCGACACGTTCCGCACCCGCACCCAGGCCGAGTGGGTCGAGCTGTTCGAGGGCACCGACGCCTGCGTCGCCGGGATCATCCCGCTCACCGAGGCCGCCGAGCACCCGCACATGAGGGCGCGCGGCGTCCTCGTCGAGCGCGACGGCTACCTCCAGCCCGCGCCCGCGCCGCGCTTCTCGCGCACCGCGGCCACCCTCGGCCGCACCGCCGAGGACGCCGGGCAGAGCACCCGCGAGGCGCTCGCCGCCTGGGGCGTGACCGGCGTGGAAGCGCTGCTCGAGAGCGGGGCCGCCGTCCAGGGATGATGGGGCGCATGAAGCCGTTCCTCTTCCTGGGCACGCGCGCGGAGGACGAGGCCGCGGACAGCGAGTACGCCGCCGTCCTGCGCTGCGCCGGGCTCGAGGAGCGCGACGTACGCCGGATCCGCGTCGAGCGCGACGAGCTCGGACCGGTCGACCTCGACGGCCTGTCCGGCATCGTGCTGGGCGGCGGGCCGTTCAACTCCAGCGACCCCGACCAGACCAAGTCGCCGGTGCAGCGGCGTGCCGAGGCCGACCTGCGGCGCCTGGCGGAGCAGGTGCTCGACGCCGACTTCCCGTTCCTGGGCGCCTGCTACGGCGTCGGCGTGCTCGGCGGGCTGCGCGGCGGCCTGGTCGACCGCACCTACGGCGAGCCGATCTCCAGCCGGCGGATCACCCTGACCGAGGCCGGCATGCTCGACCCGCTGCTGGGCGCGATGCCCCCGGCGTTCGACGCGTTCCTCGGCCACAAGGAGGCGGTGGCCAGGCTCCCGGTCGGTGCGGTGCTGCTGGCCTCCTCGGACACCTGCCCGGTGCAGGCGTTTCGGATGGGCAGCAACGTCTACGCCACCCAGTTCCACCCCGAGCTCGACGGCGACGGCCTCGCCCTGCGCATCGAGACCTACCGCCACCACGGCTACTTCGAGCCCGACGAGCTCGACGGCCTGCTCGCGATGGCCCGCGGCAGCACCGTGGAGCACCCCCCGCGGCTGCTCGCCCGGTTCGTCGCGCTCTACGCTCGTTGACGCAAGACTCATTGACACGGATTCAGTAGGGTCTGCCCATGACCGAGCACGTGGACGTCCTCATCATCGGCGCCGGACTGTCCGGGATCGGCGCCGCCTGCCGGCTGCGCACCGAGCACCCCGGCCGCAGTGTCGCCGTGCTCGAGGCGCGCGAGGCCAGTGGCGGTACCTGGGACCTGTTCCGCTACCCCGGCATCCGCTCGGACTCCGACATGTTCACCTTCGGCTTCAAGTGGCGGCCGTGGCCCGGTGACACCGCGCTCGCCGACGGCGCCTCGATCCTGGAGTACCTGCGCACCGTCGCCCGGGAGTACGCCGTCGACGAGCTGATCCGCTACCGGCACCGGGTCGTCAGCGCGAGCTGGGACTCCGGGACCGACCTCTGGACGGTCGAGGTCGACCACGACGGCGAGGTGCGCACCTTCACGACCAACCTGCTCTGGGCCTGCGGCGGCTACTACGACTACGACCGGGGCTTCGCCCCGGAGCTGCCCGGCCAGGAGCGGTTCCACGGCCCTGTCGTGCACCCCCAGCACTGGCCGGACGACCTCGACTACGCGGGCAAGAAGGTCGTCGTGATCGGGTCCGGGGCGACCGCGGTGACCCTCGTCCCGGCGCTGGCCGAGGCCGGCGCCGGTCACGTCACGATGCTCCAACGGTCCCCGACCTACATCCTCTCGCTGCCCGGCCGCGACCCGCTCGCGACCCGGCTGCGCCGGCTGCCCACCCGCGTCAGCTACCCGATCGTGCGGTGGAAGGCGATCCTGCTCGCGGTCACGACGTACCAGCTCGCCCAGCGGCGTCCCGAGCTCGTGAAGAGCCTGCTCCGCAAGATGACCGCCAAGCAGCTGCCCGCCGGGGTCGACGTCGACGTGCACTTCAAGCCGGCGTACGACCCGTGGGACCAGCGGCTGTGCTTCGTCCCGGACGGCGACCTCTTCAAGGCGATGCGCGCCGGCCGCGCGTCCGTGGTCACCGACCACATCGACACCTTCACCGAGACGGGGATCCGGCTGCGCTCCGGGGAGGAGCTCGAGGCCGACGTCGTGGTGACCGCCACCGGCCTGACCCTCAAGGCGATGGGCGGCGTCGAGCTGGTCGTCGACGGGGTGCCGGTGAAGATGCAGGACACGATGACCTACAAGGCGCTGATGCTCAGCGACGTGCCCAACTTCGTCTTCACGATCGGCTACACCAACGCCTCCTGGACGCTGAAGGCCGACCTGGTGGCCGACTTCGTGTGCCGGCTGCTGACCTACCTCGACGAGCACGGCGTACGTCGCGCCGTGGCGCCGCGCGACCCGTCGGTCGGCGAGCAGCGGCTGATCGACTTCAGCTCGGGCTACATCCTCCGGGCGCTGGACGAGCTCCCCAAGCAGGGTGACCGCGAGCCGTGGAAGCTGCGGCAGAACTACCTGCGCGACGTGCGCTCGATCAACCACGACCGCATCGACGACGGGGTCCTCACGTTTCGCTGAGGCCCGGAACGGTCACCGCTCCCCTTGTCACGACGAAGGAGCCACGAGGAGGCAGCCATGGGAATCGGTGACAAGGCCAAGCACAAGCTCGAAGAGGCCGGCGGCCAGGTCAAGGAGTCGACCGGCCGGGCCACGGGCGACCGTGACCTGGAGGCCGAGGGCAAGGCCGACCAGGCCGAGGGCAAGGTCAAGAACGCGGGCGAGCACGTCAAGGACGCCGCCAAGGACGTCAAGGACGGCCTCACCAAGTAGCGCCGGTCAGTCCCGCGCGTCGTACCCGCCTCCGTCGATGCGGGTCGGACGGGCTGCGTGCCCTAGACTCGGGTCCGCAGCCCGTTCCGTCTTGCCTCGGGCTATGCGCGGGCCTTCTTCGCGCCGCGCCTCTCCTTCTCGGGATCCACCTGGCGAGACACGCCAACAGTGAGTAGTTCTCCCTTGTCCTCTGCAGTCTCCGCTGCGGGCTTCGCCGACCTCGGCGTCCCCGCGAGCCTCGCCGCCGTCCTCGCGGACCGCGGCATCGTCCAGCCCACTCCCATCCAGGCCGCCACGCTCCCCGACTCGCTCGCGGGCCGCGACGTCCTCGGCCGGGGCCGCACCGGCTCCGGCAAGACCTACGCCTTCCTCCTCCCGCTCGTCGCGCGCCTGACCGCCTCCGGGCGCCCGGCCCAGGCCCGCAAGCCGCGGGCGCTGGTGCTCGCCCCGACCCGCGAGCTCGTGAACCAGATCGAGGAGGCGCTCAAGCCCCTCGCGCGCACCGCCGGGCTCACCACGCAGACCGTCTTCGGCGGCGTCGGCCAGAACCCGCAGGTCCAGGGCCTGCGCCGCGGCGCCGACATCGTCCTCGCCTGCCCCGGCCGGCTCGAGGACCTGATCGGCCAGGGGCACTGCGACCTCTCGCAGGTCGAGATCACCGTGCTCGACGAGGCCGACCACATGGCCGACCTGGGCTTCCTGCCCGGCGTCCGCCGGATCATGGACCGCACGCCCCGCGACGGCCAGCGGCTGCTGTTCTCCGCGACCCTGGACAAGGCGATCGACGTCCTGGTCAAGCGATTCCTGCGCAACCCGGTCACCCACCAGGCCGACTCGGCCCAGTCGCCGGTCGCGACCATGGACCATCACGTGCTGCACGTCGCCCGCGAGCACCGGGTGCCGGTCCTGGTCGACCTCACCAGCGCCCCGGGGCGCACGGTCGTCTTCACCCGCACCAAGTACGGCGCCAAGGCGCTGGCCCGCCAGCTCAACAAGTCGGGCGTGCCCGCCGTCGAGCTGCACGGCAACCTCAGCCAGGGCGCGCGGACCCGCAACATGGACGCCTTCCACACCGGGCGCGCGAGCACCCTGGTGGCGACCGACATCGCGGCCCGCGGCATCCACGTCGACGACGTCGCTCTGGTGGTGCACGCCGACCCGCCGGTCGAGCACAAGGCCTACCTGCACCGCTCCGGGCGCACCGCCCGGGCCGGTGCCCGCGGCACCGTCATCACGTTGATGACCGACGACCAGGTGCGCGACGTGCGCGACCTGACCCGCGCGGCGGGCATCAAGCCCACCACCACGAGGATCAACGGCGCGAGCCACCCGCTGCTGGTCGAGCTCGCCCCGGGCGAGCGGGTGCTGGTGCCTGGTGGCCTGGTCGTCGAGACCCCGGCGGGGTCGGGCGGCGCTCGCGCACCTCGCCCCGAGGGCGCAGGGCGTCCGGGTCGATCCGGAGGCGGCCGCAACCGGTCGCGCGGACGGCGCTCCGGCGGCTCGGGCGGCTCGGGCGGCTCAGGCGGCTCAGGCGGCTCGGCCAAGTCCAGCGGGTCCGGTGCCTCCTCCGGTGGGTCGGCGAAGTCCGGCTCCGCCGGGTCCTCGGGCGGCGGCAACCGCTCGCGCCGGCGCTCCGGCGCCGGTCGCCCGGCCGCGGGTGGCGCGTCGAAGCACAGCGCGGCGTCGTTCAGCTCCGGGCGGCGTTGACCGGCACACCGGTGCAGGGGTGTGGCCGGCTCCCGATCGGGGGACAGCCACTCCTGAGGGGGTGAGCAGACCCGTGATCACCTGGCTGCGGCGCGCGCTGTGGGAGATGGTCCCGCGCGACCACCGGGCGACGCGCGCCGCGCTGCGCCACCGACAGCTCGTCACCGCGGGCTTCGTGGTGCTCGGCGGCGTCGTGCTCGGGCTGTCGCTGCGCATCGAGCCCGGCAGCGCGTGGTTCTACCCCGCGACGCTCGCTCTGGCGTCGGTGTGGGCCGTGGGCGCATTCGCCTCCGGCCCGCTCCACCTGGGCCGCATCGCGACCGGCGCCGCCGCCGACTCCGACGCCGTCGGGCGGCGGCCCGTGCTCACGCCGATCGCGCTCGGGATCGCGCTGGCCGGGGTGTTCGTGGTCGGGGCGCTCGTCGTACGGCAGGTGCCATTCCTCGATGACCAGGTGCGCTCGGTCGTCGACCATGCCGACCAAGGCGCGTGGCCGCTGCTGGTGCTGATCACCGCGGCCAACGGCATCGCGGAGGAGCTGTTCTTCCGGGGCGCGGCGTACGCCGCGATCCCGCGGCACCCGGTGGTGCTCACCACGATCGCGTACGCCGTGGCGACGCTCGCGACCGGCAACGTGATGCTGGCCTTCGCCGCGCTCCTGCTCGGCGCGCTGGTCGGGCTGGAGCGCCGCGCCTCCGGCGGCATCCTCGCCCCGATCCTCACCCACTGCACCTGGTCGCTCACCATGCTGTTCGCCCTGCCGCTGCTCTTCTGAGGTGCCCGAGGCGGCGGCCGGTTTCCCCGGTGAACCGGGGAAACCGGAACTGTTGGGCCGCAACTTCGGCCGAGAAGTTCCAGCTTTGGCCGAACAGTGCCGGCGGCGTCGACCGGGTACGCCGACGCTCGAACCCCCGCGGCGGCTACCCGGCCGAGGACGCGACGGCGCGGCGCACCGCCTCGCGGTAGGTGAGCGGCTCGCCGGGGACCAGGTCGCGGATGGCGTGGTCGGTGACGATCACCTCGGTGCCCATCGAGTCGATCAGGTTGCGGCCGGTGGTGGCGTCGACGTTGGTGACGAACGAGATCCAGTACGACGACAGCTTCGGCGTCAGCACCGGCACGGTGAGGATCGGGACCCGGCTGCCGGAGATCACCTCGGCCGCCTGCTGGAGCATCTCGACGTAGCTGAGCTGGTCGGCCCCGCCGATCTCGAAGGCCCGGCCGAACGCCGCCTCGACGCCGACCACGCCCGCCAGGTAGCGCACGACGTCGTCCAGCGCGATCGGCTGGGTCCGGGTCGCGGCCCAGCGCGGCACCACCATCGCCGGGAGGTTCTTCACCAGCTGGCGGGTCATCTCCCACGAGATGCCGCCGGCTCCGACCACGATCGCGGCCCGCAGCACCGTGACCGGCACGCCGGCGTCGCCGAGCAGCCGCTCGACCTCGCGCCGCGAGCGCAGGTGGGGGGACAGCCGGTCGTCGTCCTTGCCCAGCCCGCCGAGGTAGACGATCTGCCGGGTGCCGCTCGCCGCGGCCGCCAGTCCGAAGGCCCGGGCCGCCTCGGCGTCCTTGCGCTCGAAGTCGTCGTCGTCCAGCGAGTGCACCAGGTAGACCGCGACGTCGACGCCCTCGAGTGGCGCCGCGAGCGTGCCGGGGTCGCTCACGTCGCCGGCCACCGGCTCGCCCGGGCCGTCGTACGCCTCGGGCCGCCGGGTCATCGCGCGGACCCGGTGGCCGGCGCCCTCCAGCTCAGGCACCAACCGGCTGCCGACGAAGCCCGTGGCGCCGGTGACGAGGACGGTGCAGGGCTCGGTCATGCCCCACAGTGGCCGGTTCGCGTCCGGTTCAATCCTTCGTCCCGCGCGGGGTACGCCGGCTGCGCGCGGCGATCTCCTCGCGGCGGGTCTCGTCCATCGCGGCCTCGTACGCCGAGACCAGGCTGGCGATGGACAGCGGCTTGAGCCGCTCGACGACCTCGCGCAGCTTCTGCGGCGGCGCCCCGGACTCCTTGTAGACCGGCCACACCATGGTGCGGAACAGCTCGTTGAGCTCCTTGGCGATCTGCCGGCCGTGGTCGGCGTACACCTCCCCGGCCGCGATCGCGGCCTCCATCGGGAAGCCGAGGTCGAGCAGCCCGAGACCGACCGAGAGGTGCGAGACCGCGACCTCGTAGCGGCCACGCTTGGTGCGGAACGCGATCCCGAGCGCCGAGAGGGTGGCCAGGTCCTCCTCGCTGAGCGCGCGGCCGGTGCGTCGCTCGAGTTCTGCGCGCGACATCTCCACCGGCACGTCCGCCTGCCAGGGGGCGAGCATCGTGCGGTGCAGCGCGATGTCCTCCGGCGAGGCGTCCGCAGGGATCCCGGCGAGGTACTTCTCGATCGCGGACAGCGTGAAGCCGTGGGACTGCAGCTCCCGCACCAGCTCCAGTCGGGCCACATGGTCGGAGCTGTAGTAGCCCGACCGGCCCCGCCGGATCGGCGGCGGGACCAGGCCCTTGGTGGTGTAGAAGCGGATGTTGCGCACGCTCATGCCGACCCGGTTGGTCAGCTCCTCAAGGGTCAGCAGCTCACGGACCGATTCGACCGGCGCGACGTTCTCGTCCATGACCCTCCTCACACTCTTCCTTGACGGTGACAGTAATAGTGTCACAATCGGTCCATGGCTGAGGCATTCGTGTACGACCACATCCGCACGCCCCGCGGCAAGGGCAAGAAGGTCGGCTCCCTCCACGAGGTGAAGCCCGTCGACCTGATCGTCGGGCTCCTCGACGAGATCAAGGAGCGCAACCCCTCCCTCGACCCCGAGCGCGTCGACGACGTGGTCCTCGGCGTCGTGACCCCGATCGGCGAGCAGGGCGGGGACATCGCGAAGACCGCCGCGCTCAAGGCCGGCTACCCCGAGACGGTCGCCGGCGTGCAGCTCAACCGCTTCTGCGCCTCCGGCCTGGAGGCGGTCAACCAGGCGGCCTCCCGGGTCCGCGGCGGCTTCGAGGACCTGATCCTCGCCGGCGGCGTGGAGTCGATGAGCCGGGTGCCGATGGGCTCCGACGGCGGCGCCTGGGCCTCCGACCCGGCCACCGCGCTGCAGACCGGCTTCGTGCCCCAGGGCATCGGTGCCGACCTGATCGCCACGCTCGAGGGCTGGACCCGAGACGACGTGGACGCATACGCCGCCGAGTCGCACCACCGGGCCGCCAAGGCCTGGGCCAACGGCTACTTCAGCGGAGCGGTCATCCCGGTCCGCGACCAGAACGGCCTGGTCGTGCTCGACCACGACGAGACGATCCGGCCCGACACGACCGCCGAGGGCCTGGCCGGCCTCAAGCCGAGCTTCGCCGACATCGGTGCGCAGGCGGGCTTCGACGACGTGGCACTGGAGAAGTACCACTGGGTCGAGCGGATCGACCACGTCCACCACGCCGGCAACTCCTCGGGCATCGTCGACGGCGCCTCGCTGGTCGCGATCGGCACCGAGGAGATCGGGACCGCGCTCGGCCTCACCCCGCGGGCCCGGATCGTCTCGGCCGCGGTGTCCGGCGCCGACCCGACGATCATGCTCACCGGTCCCGCGCCGGCCGCCCGCAAGGCACTGGCCCGGGCCGGGCTCGAGGTCGGGGACATCGACCTGTTCGAGATCAACGAGGCCTTCGCCGCCGTCGCGATGCGCTTCATGCGCGACCTGGGCATCAGCCACGACATCACCAACGTCAACGGCGGCGCGATCGCCATGGGCCACCCGCTCGGTGCCACCGGCGCGATGATCCTCGGCACCCTCGTCGACGAGCTCCAGCGCCGCGACCTGCGCCGCGGCCTCGCCACGCTCTGCGTGGGTGGGGGCATGGGCATCGCGACCATCGTCGAGATCGTGTGACGCCCGGCTCCGCCCTACCCTTCCGCTTCGGTGGTTTCGAGGCTCGGCGCTAGCGCGCAACGCACCTCAACCACCGCGCTCCCCAGACAGGAACACGCATGACCGAGACCCAGACCCAGAGCGCCGTTCGCTACGAGAAGGACGCGGACGGCATCGTCACCCTCACCCTCGACGACCCCACGTCGAGCGCGAACACCATGAACGAGCTCTACCTCGAGTCGATGGCGGCCGCGGTCCAGCGGCTGTACGACGAGGTCGAGACCGTGACGGGCGTCGTGGTCGCCAGCGCGAAGAAGACCTTCTTCGCCGGCGGCAACCTCAAGAACATGGTCCGGGCGACCAAGGCCGACGCGGACTCGGTGTTCGCGATGGGCGAGGCCGTCAAGGCCGGCCTGCGCCGGCTCGAGCAGTTCCCCCGTCCGGTCGTCGCGGCGATCAACGGCGCCGCGCTCGGCGGCGGGTTCGAGATCTGCCTGGCCACCAACCACCGGATCGTCGTCGACGACGACAGCGTCAAGCTCGGCCTGCCCGAGTCGACCCTGGGCCTGCTGCCCGGCGGTGGCGGGGTCACCCGCATCGTGCGGCTGCTCGGCCTGCAGTCAGGGCTGATGGACGTGCTGCTGACCGGCACCCAGTTCAAGCCGTCGGCCGCCAAGGAGAAGGGCCTGGTCGACGAGCTGGTCGCCACCCGCGAGGAGCTGGTCCCGGCGGCGAAGGCCTGGATCAAGGCCAACCCCGAGGAGAGCCAGAACCCCTGGGACAAGCCCGGCTACAAGATGCCCGGCGGCTCGCCGACGTCCCCGGCGCTGGCCGGATTCCTGCCGGCCTTCCCGGCGCTGCTGCGCAAGCAGACCAAGGGCGCGGTCTACCCGGCGCCGCGGGCGATCCTGTCGGCCGCGGTCGAGGGCGCGCTGGTCGACTTCGACACCGCGTCCCGGATCGAGTCGCGGTACCTGACGAACCTGATCGTCAACCAGGGCTCGAAGAACATGATCCAGGCGTTCTTCTTCGACCTGCAGGCGATCAACTCCGGATCGCTGCGCCCGCAGGGGATCCCGCCGTACCGCGCGGTCAAGGTCGGCGTCCTCGGCGCGGGCATGATGGGCGCCGGCATCGCCTACTCCTGTGCCCGCTCCGGCATGGAGGTCGTGCTCAAGGACGTCGCCGTCGAGAGTGCCGAGAAGGGCAAGGCCTACTCGGAGAAGCTGCTCGACAAGGCGATCGCCAAGGGCCGCAGCACCGAGGAGAAGAAGGCCGAGCTGCTCGGCCGGATCACCGCCACCGCGGACGCCGCGGACCTGGCCGGCTGCGACCTCGTGATCGAGGCCGTCTTCGAGGACCCGTCGCTCAAGCAGCAGGTCTTCGCCGAGATCGCGCCGTACGTCGACCAGGACGCGCTGCTGTGCTCGAACACCTCGACGCTCCCGATCACCGAGCTCGCGTCGGGCGTGGACCGGCCCGCCGACTTCATCGGCCTGCACTTCTTCAGCCCCGTCGACAAGATGCCGCTGGTCGAGATCATCAGGGGCGCGAAGACCTCGGACGTCGCGCTGGCCAAGGCGTACGACGTGGTCCAGCAGATCCGGAAGACCCCGATCGTCGTCAACGACAGCCGCGGCTTCTACACCTCCCGGGTGATCGGCACGCAGGTGATGGAGGGCCTCGCCATGGTCGCGGAGGGTCTGCACCCGGTGTCGATCGAGCGCGCGGGCACGCAGGCCGGCTACCCGGTCGGCCCGCTGCAGCTGACCGACGAGCTCAACATGGAGCTGATGGCCAAGATCCAGAAGGCGAACGCCGACGCGGCCGAGCGTGAGGGCCGCACCTGGGAGTCCTCCGCCGGTGAGCAGGTCGTCGCGAAGATGATCGAGCTCGGCCGTCCGTCCCGGCTCAAGGGGGCCGGGTTCTACGAGTACGACGAGGCCGGCCGGCGGCAGGGCGTCTGGGCGGGCCTCGCGGAGGCGTTCCCGCGCAGCGAGCAGCCGATCCCGCTGCAGGACATGAAGGACCGGATGCTGTTCATCGAGGCGCTCGAGACCGCGAAGTGCTTCGAGGAGGGCGTGCTCGCAAGTTCGGCCGCGGCCAACATCGGCTCGATCATGGGCATCGGCTTCCCGGCGATGACCGGCGGTGCCGCGCAGTTCATGCAGGGCTACGAGGCCCCGTCTGATTCTGGGGCTGCCGGCCAGATCGGGCTGGGCGCGTTCGTCGCCCGCGCCGACGAGCTGGCCGAGAAGTACGGCGAGCGGTTCCGCCCCACGGCGTACCTGCGCGACCTGGCCGCGTCGAACGGGTCCTTCCCGGCCTGACGGGAGCCACGGGAGTCCTCGTCGCCGACGTCGTCCCTGACTTGGCGCACGCGCCCGCGGCGTGTCGCGTGCCCGTTCGTCAGGGACGGCGTCCGCCGGTGCTCCGGCCTCGGCCGGCCACGGGGGTGAGACGCTCGCCACAGCGCCCGGATCCGTGCCGATTCACCTACCTCGCGAGGGCGATCGGGTTAGCGTTCCCGCAGAGGCCCGGGGAGGCCCGGACCGGCGCACGAAGGAGTGCTCGACGGTGCTGTCCGACATCGAGATCGCCGGGGCCGCCACGCTGCGGCCGATCACCGAGGTAGCGACCGAGTCGCTCGGCATCGGGGCCGAGCACCTGGTGCCGTACGGCCACTACAAGGCGAAGGTCGGCATCACCTACCTGAACTCGCTCGCCGACCGCCCGCTCGGCCGGCTGATCCTGGTGACGGCGCTCTCGCCGACCCCGCCGGGCGAGGGGAAGACGACCACGTCGGTGGGGCTCACCGACGCGCTGCACGGGCTCGGCAAGCGGGCCATCGCGTGCCTGCGCGAGCCGTCGATGGGTCCGGTCTTCGGTCTCAAGGGCGGGGCCGCCGGCGGCGGCTACAGCCAGGTGGTGCCGATGACCGACATCAACCTGCACTTCACCGGGGACTTCGCCGCGATCGCCGCGGCCAACAACCTGCTCGCCGCGCTGATCGACAACCACGTGCACCACGGCAACGAGCTCGACATCGACGTGCGAAGCGTGACCTGGAAGCGGGTGCTCGACACCAACGACCGCGCGCTGCGCGAGGTGGTCGTCGGGCTGGGCGGCCCGCCCAACGGGTTCCCCCGCCAGGACGGCTTCGACATCGTGGTCGCCTCGGAGCTGATGGCGATCTTCTGCCTCACCGAGTCCTGGGCCGACCTGAAGCGCCGCATCGGCGACATCGTGATCGGCTACTCCCGTGCCGGCGCGCCGGTCACCGCCCGCGACCTCGGCGCCGACGGCGCGATGGCGGTGCTGCTGCGCGACGCGATCGCGCCGAACCTCGTGCAGACCCTCGAGGGCGCACCGGCGCTGGTCCACGGCGGGCCGTTCGCCAACATCGCACACGGCTGCAGCTCGGTGATGGCGACGCGGGCCGGCCTGCGGCTGGCCGACTACGTCGTCACCGAGGCGGGGTTCGGGGCCGACCTCGGCGCGGAGAAGTTCATCGACATCAAGTGCCGGATGTCCGGGATGCGCCCCGACGTCGCGGTCGTCGTCGCGACGGTGCGGGCCCTGAAGTACCACGGCGGCGTGGCCCTGGCCGACCTGGACCGCGAAGACCTGGGCGCGGTCGAGGCCGGGATGGACAACCTGCGTCGCCACCTGGACAACCTGCGGCACCTGAACGGCGTCCCGTGCGTGGTCGCGGTCAACCGGTTCCCCACGGACACCGACCTCGAGGTGGTCAGGGTCGTCGAGCTCGCCGCGTCGTACGGCGTCCCCGCCTATCAGGCCACCCACTTCACCGACGGCGGCATCGGGGCGCAGGACCTCGCCAAGGGCGTCCTGCAGGCGCTCGAGGAGCCGGCGCGCGACGAGTTCTCCTTCACCTACCCCGACGAGCTGTCCCTGACCGAGAAGGTCGAGGCGGTCGCGACCCGGGTGTACGGCGCCGGCCAGGTCACCTGGGACGGCAAGGCGCGCAAGCGGCTGGCGCGCATCGAGCGCGACGGGTACGGCACGCTGCCGGTCTGCGTGGCGAAGACGCAGTACTCGTTCTCGACCGACCCGGGCCTCCTCGGGGCGCCCACCGGTCACGAGCTCCGGGTCCGCGAGGTCCGGCTGTCGGCGGGCGCGGGCTTCGTGGTGGTGATCTGCGGCGACATGATGACCATGCCCGGCCTGCCCACGCGCCCGGCCGCGACCCGGATCGACCTCGCCGACGACGGCACGATCATCGGGCTGTCCTAGTGTCCTGACAGGACACTAGCTAGTGGATCCCAGCCGCTGGGCCGCCCGGAACCGATGGCGGGTCGACCTCTAGGTTGGCGCCCATGGGTGTGGTGCTGCTGGTCCGTCACGGGCAGGCGTCGTTCGGGGCCGACGACTACGACGTGCTGTCCGAGACCGGCTGGGAGCAGGGCCGGTTGCTGGGCGCCTGGCTCGCCGAGCGCAAGGTGGTCCCGACCGCGGTGCTCAGCGGCGGGATGCGGCGGCACCGCGAGACCGCCGCGGCCGTGGCCACCGCCGCCGGCTGGGCGCCGGAGGTCGAGGTGGACCTCGGCTGGGACGAGTTCGACCACCTCGGCGTGGTGGCGGCGTACCCCGACCATCCCGACGGCGAGCTCGACCGGCGGGAGTTCCAGCGGGTCTTCGAGCTCGCGACCCAGCGCTGGACGGGCGGCCGGTACGACGCGGAGTACCCCGAGTCCTGGCCCGGCTTCGTCCAGCGGGTGCGGGCCGCGCTCGACCGGGCGGGCGCGGGCGCCGGCCCCGGAGGGACGGTCGTCGTGGTGAGCTCGGGCGGTCCGATCGCGGCGGCGTGCGCGGCGCTGGTCGACCCGGACGGCGAGGACCCGGCGACCTACGCGCGGCTGTGGAGCCGCTTCAACACCGTGGTCGTGAACTCCTCGATGTCCCGCGTCGTGGTCGGGTCGACCGGCGCGCGGCTGCTGACCTTCAACGAGCATCCCCACCTCGAGGGGGAGACGCTCACCTACCGCTGAGGGTGCTCAGGTGGCCCTCCGCTCGGTGGCGGCCCGCCTCGTGAGCACGACGCCGGCTCCGCCCAGGAGGAACAGGGCGGGGTCACCGCTGATCATGAACCAGACGATGGGCTCGAACGAGACCGCGCGGTGACGAGTACCAGGGCGCCCACCAGCATGGTGTGCGCCTCCCGTGCCGACGCGGCCAGAGGGGCCAAACTCTGGGCCTAACTCTGGGCCAAACTCTGGGCCTGGCGCTGGGCCTAGCGCTGGGCCAGCTCGATCAGCCGCGGCAGGATCCGGCCGGCGTCCGCGCGCAACCCGTCGTGCTCCCACTCGTTGGTGACCCAGGTCCGCACGTTCCCGACCCGCGCGGCGGTGTCGAGGGAGAGCTCGGCGTCGACGTACATGTCGTCGAAGTAGACGACCGCAGCGACCGGCACCTGGTTGGCCGCGAGCCGGTCGAGGTCGTAGAGCGCCGGCCAGGCGTCGTACGCCGCCAGCAGCTCGGCGGCGCCGCGGAACGGGCGCAGCGCGGCGATCTCCTCGAACATCCAGGGGAACATCGTCTCCCCGGTGAGCAGCAGCGGGTCGGCGTCGGCGGCGAACTCCGGGAGTCGCTCGATCGCGCGCTGCGCGGCCCAGGCCGTCGGTGCCATGCCCGGCTGGCCGTACGCGTACTCCTGCAGCACACCCAACGGGGTGTCCACCCACCCGGTCAGGCCCAGCGCGGCGTGCCGGAACCCGTCCGCGAGCTCACTGCCGTGCCAGGCCTCTTCCAGCAACCAGTGGATGCGGTCGTAGCCGTCGCTCATCCCGAACGCCATGCCGAGGGTGCGCAGCCGCCGCGCGGTCAGCCGGTCGCCGTCGGGCAGCCGGACGTCGTACTCCTCGAGGTGGTCGGCGATCGCGCGCAGCCGCTCGGCGTCGCCGGGGTGGCGGTGACGGAACTCGGCGTTCTTGCGGGCGATCCGCGGGAACGTCCGGGCGTAGACGTCGTCGGCGGACGCCGTGAGGCCCGGCAGCCCGCCGGTCACGTAGCAGGCGCGCAGGCCCTGGGGCGCCCGGGAGAGGTAGGTCATCGTGACGAAGCCGCCGTAGCTCTGGCCCAGCGTCTGCCACGCCGCCCCGCCCGCGACCCGGGCGCGCAGCACCTCGGCGTCGTCGACGATCGCGTCCGCCCGGAAGTGCCGCAGGTACGCCGCGAGCTCGGCGTCGCCCATCCCCTGGACGGTCCGGGCGGTGATCGGCGTGCTGCGGCCGGTGCCGCGCTGGTCGAGCAGCAGCACCCGGTGGGTCCGCGCCGCGTGCCACACCCACGCGTCGCCGGCGCCGCTGCCCGGCCGCGGCGACTTGCCGCCCGGACCACCCTGGAGGAACAGCAGCCACGGCAGGTCGTCCGCGGCCCGCTCGGCCGCGACCACCTCGCGGGCGAACACGTCGATGGTGCGGCCGTCCGGGCGGGCGTGGTCCAGCGGCACCTCGACGACGTGGTCGGTGAGGAGCAGGTCGCGGACGCGGGTCGGCATGTGCGGCTACTTGGGCTGGTTGACCACGACCGTGCGGAGGATCTTGTCGGCGAAGGTCTGCCGCTTGGCGTCCCACAGCGGCCACAGCCAGCCGAGGTAGCAGGCGAGGCTGTCGAGCATGTGCAGCAGGTAGCGCACGAACGACATGCCGCCGCCGATCGGCTGGCCGTCGGACTCACCGACCAGGCGGATGCCGACGATGCCCTTGCCGAGGCTGTAGCCGGTGCGGCCCTGCCGCAGGCAGGTGTTCCAGATGAAGAAGGCCAGCGGCAGCAGGAACAGCACCGCGCCGAGGATCACCAGCGGCGTCCCCGCGTTGTCCCACTCGCCGGTGGTGTGGCTGACCCCGGCGGCGTCGGTGTAGGTCTCCATGTCCTGGGTGCCGACCGCGATGCCGCCGAACAGCAGCCCGTACGCCGGGATCGCGACCAGCATCGTGAACAGGCTGTCGAGCAGGTAGCCGCCGGCCCGCTTGCCCCAGTGCGCGTAGTCGTAGACCGGTGCCGGCGCGCCGTACCCCGCCTGGGCGTAGGGCTGGCCGTAGGGCTGTCCGTACGGGGTCTGGCCATAGGTCTGGTCGTACGGCGGTTGGGCGGGCTGACCGTACGGGGGCGGGGCGGGCTGGCCGTACGGGGGCGGCGCCGGCTGACCGTACGGAGGCGGGGCGGGCTGGCCGTACGAAGGCGACGCCGGCTGGCCGTACGGAGACGGGGCGGGCTGGCCGTACGGGGGCGGCGCCGGCTGGCCGGCGGGCTCGCCGTCCGGCTGGGGCGCGCCGTAGGGGTTGGCGTTCGGGTCCTGCGGCGGAGTACCGGAATCGGACATGGCCTCAGGGTAGTGACCTCTCGCCGCCGACGGACGATAGTCCCTGACGATTGCGCGGTTCCGCCCGGCGTGTCGACCGCGTAAACGTCAGGGACTATCCCGAATAAAAAGACAGGCTTGACTGTTTGTTGTGCGCGCGGCCATGCTGTGGCGGTGACGACGGCGACGGGTGGGGCGGTGCCGCGGGTGCCCCAGGAGGAGCGCACCCGGCTGATGCGGGCCCGGCTGCTGGAGGCCACGGTCGAGTGCCTGGTCGAGCGCGGCTTCGCCGGCACGTCGACGACGCTGGTCTCCGAGCGGGCCGGGGTCAGCCGCGGGGCGCAGCTGCACCACTTCCCGACCAAGAACGACCTGGTCGTGGCGGCGGTCGAGCACCTCACCGAGAAGCGCGGCGCGGAGCTCGCGGCCGCCGCGGTGGGACTGCCGGCCGGCCGGCGGCGGACCCGCGCGGTGCTGCAGATGCTCGCCGACCACTTCACCGCGCCGGTCTTCACCGCCGCCCTGGAGCTGTGGGTCGCGGCCCGCACCGATCCGGCGCTGCTCGCCGCCGTCGGCCCGCTGGAGCTGCGGGTGGGCCGGGAGACGCACCGGATGACCGTCGAGCTGCTCGGCGCCGACGAGTCCCGCACCGGCACCCGCGAGCTCGTGCAGGCCACCCTCGACCTGGTCCGCGGCCTGGGCCTCGCGAACACGATCACCGACGACGCCCGCCGCCGCGGGCGCATCCTCGACCGCTGGGCCGAGGTGCTCGACCAGCACCTGAAGGAGACCGCATGAGTCTGCTCGACGACCTCCTCGACGACCTCAGGGCCGAGGGCGACCGGCTGTGGAACGCCGTCGCCGGCCTGGACGAGGACGGCTGGCAGGCCCCGACCCCCGCCCCGGGGTGGACGGTCGCCACCCAGGTCGCCCACCTGCTGTGGACCGACGAGGTCGCCGTGGTCGCCGCCGGCGCCCGCACGCCCGACGGCCAGCAGGCGTGGGACGCGCTGGTGCTCCAGGCCCTCGAGGACCCCACCGGCTTCGTCGACGCCCAGGCGATCGAGGTCGCGCGGCTGCGGCCCGAGGCACTGCTCGCCCGGTGGGGCGCGGCGCGCGAGGCGCTCCCGCGAGCGCTGCGGGACTTCCCCGAGGGCCAGAAGATGCCGTGGTTCGGACCGCCCATGTCGCCGGCCTCGATGGCGACCGCCCGGTTCATGGAGACCTGGGCGCACGCCCTCGACGTGTACGCCGCCCTCGAGGTCGCCCCGGAGCGCACCGACCGGATCCGGCACGTCGCGCACCTCGGCGTACGCACCCGCGGCTTCGCGTTCTCCGTGCACGGGCTCGAGGCACCGGCCGAGGAGTTCCGCATCGAGCTGACCGCGCCGTCCGGCGAGACGTGGGCCTGGGGCCCGGAGGACGCCGAGCAGCTCGTTCGCGGCTCGGCCTGGGACTTCTGCCTGCTGGTCACCCAGCGCGTGCACCGCGACGACACCGACCTGGTCGCGACCGGCGCCGATGCCGAGAAGTGGCTGACGATCGCGCAGGCCTTTGCCGGTCCCGCCGGTGAGGGGAGGCCCTCCCGTGGCTGAGGCACCCACGCAGGGCCTCGAGAGGGCACTGCGGATCGGCAACTGCTCCGGCTTCTACGGCGACCGGCTCTCCGCGATGCGGGAGATGCTCGAGGGCCGCCAGGACGACGGGTCCGTCCTGGACGTGCTCACCGGCGACTACCTGGCCGAGCTGACCATGCTGATCCTCGGCAAGGACACCATGAAGGACCCGGCGCTCGGCTACGCGCGGACCCACCTGCGCCAGCTCGAGGACTGCCTCGGCCTCGCGCTCGAGCGCGGGGTCCGGATCGTCAGCAACGCCGGCGGGCTCAACCCCGCCGGACTCGCCGACCGGATCCGCGAGGTCGCCCGCGGCCTCGGCCTCGACCCGGCCGTCGCGCACGTCGAGGGCGACGACCTGCGGTCGCGCGCCGCCGAGCTCGGGTTCGCGGGCGCGCTCACCGCCAACGCCTACCTCGGTGGGTTCGGCATCGCCGCCGCGCTCACCGCCGGCGCCGACGTGGTCGTCACCGGCCGGGTCACCGACGCCAGCCTCGTGGTCGGGCCCGCGGTCGCGCACCACGGCTGGACGCCGACGTCGTACGACGAGCTCGCCGGCGCGGTCGTGGCCGGGCACGTGCTCGAGTGCGGCACCCAGGCCACCGGCGGCAACTTCTCCGGCTTCCGCGCCCTCCCGCACGACGGGCGGCCGCTCGGCTTCCCGCTGGCGGAGATCGCGGCCGACGGCTCCTGCGTGGTCACCAAGCAGGCCGGCACCGGTGGCGCGGTCACCGTCGACACGGTCACCGCCCAGCTCATGTACGAGATCCAGAGCACCCGCTACCTCAACCCCGACGTCACCACCCGCCTCGACACCGTCCGGCTCCGCGAGGTCGGCCACGACCGGGTGGAGGTCAGCGGCGTGCGCGGCGAGGCGCCGCCGGAGCGGCTCAAGGTCTGCGTCAACGAGCTCGGAGGCTTCCGCAACACCGTCGAGCTCGTGCTCACCGGGCTCGACATCGACGCGAAGGCCGACTGGGTGCGCGAGCAGCTCACCCCGGCGCTGACGGCGCAGGGGGTCAGCTGGACCCGCACCGCGCTGCCGCCGGCCGACGCGGACACCGAGGAGGGCGCGTCCTGCCTGCTGCGCTGCACGGTCAAGGACGAGCGACCCGACCCGGTCGGCCGCGCGTTCACCAGTGCCGCGGTGGAGCTGGCGCTCGCGTCGTACCCCGGCTTCACGATGACCGCTCCGCCCGCGCAGCCCACGCCGTACGGCGTCTACCGCGCGGCGTACGTCGACCGCAGCGCCGTCACCCACACGGTCGTGCACGCGGACGGCCGCCGGGAGGCGGTCGCGGACCCGACCGCGTTCGGCGAGCCGGACCACGACACCGGCCGGCGCCCGTCCCCGTACACCGCCCCGACGGACTCGCTGACCCGGCGGGTGCCGCTCGGCACGTTCGTGCACGCGCGGTCCGGGGACAAGGGCGGCGACGCGAACCTGGGACTCTGGGTGGTCAACGACGGATCGGGGAAGTACGACGCCCGGGTCACCTGGCTCGCGAAGCTGATCACCCCCCGCAAGGTCCGCGAGCTCGTGCCCGAGGCCGCCGACCTGGAGGTCGAGGTCTTCGTGCTGCCCAACCTCGGCGGCGTCAACGTGCTGATCCGCGGGCTGCTCGGCGACGGGGTCGCGGCGTCGACCCGGTTCGACCCGCAGGCGAAGGGGCTCGGCGAGTGGGTGCGCTCCCGGATGGTGCACGTGCAGGAGGGGTTGCTGTGACCGAGCAGGGGATCGCGAGGAACGAGCGAGGTCCGTCGAGCGGGATCCGTGAGCTCGGCGCCGAGTTCGTCCGGCGCGAGGTGGCGCCGTACCTCCAGGAGTGGGAGGACGCCGGCGAGATCCCGCGCGAGCTGCACCGGGCGGCCGCGAAGCAGGGCCTGCTCGGCATCTCCTTCCCCGAGGAGGTCGGCGGTGGGGGCGGCGACGTCCTGGACAGCGTCGAGCTCCAGGAGGGGATGTTCGAGGCCGGCGCGTCGAGCGGGCTGATGGCCGGCCTGTTCACCGGCGGCATCGCGCTGCCGCACATCGCGGCGCACGGCTCGCCCGACCTGGTCGACCGGTTCGTCCGGCCGACCCTGGCCGGGGAGAAGATCGGCGCGCTCGGCGTCACCGAGCCCGGGGGCGGCTCGGACGTCGCCGGCATCCGGACCACGGCCCGCCGGGAGGGCGACGTCTACGTCGTCAACGGCGCCAAGACGTTCATCACCAGCGGCGTGCGCGGCGACTTCGTCACCACCGCGGTCCGCACCGGCCCCGACGGCCATGCCGGCCTGTCGTTGCTGGTGATCGAGAAGGGCGCGCCCGGCTTCACGGTGGACCGGGCGCTGACCAAGATGGGCTGGCATTGCTCCGACACCGCCGAGCTCTCGTTCGTCGACGTCGAGGTGCCGGTCGCGAACCTGGTCGGCGAGGAGAACGCCGGCTTCTACTACATCGCGGAGCAGTTCGTGGTCGAGCGGCTCGCGCTCGCCGTGCACGCCTACGGCATCGCCGCCCGGTCGCTCGAGCTGACCGCGGCGTACTGCCGCGACCGGGAGACCTTCGGCAGGCCGCTGATCGCCAACCAGGTGGTGCGCCACAAGCTCGTCGAGATGAGGCGGCAGGTCGAGGTGGCCCGGGCCTACGCCCGGGAGGTGGCCCGCCGGCATGCCGCCGGTGAGTCCGTGATCGCCGAGGTCTGCCTGGCCAAGCAGACCGCCTGCGACGCCGCGACGTACGTCTGTGACCAGGCCGTCCAGCTGCACGGCGGGACGGGATACATGCACGGGACCGAGGTGGAGCGGCACTACCGCGACGCCCGGATCCTGCCGATCGGAGGAGGTGCGACCGAGGTGCTCACCGATCTCGCCGCCAAGCTGCTGGGGTACGCCCGATGACGGGGCTGCCGGGGCCGTTGTCAGGCCCGATGACGGGTGAGGTGACCGTCCGGATGGAGGCGCCACCCGAGAAGGTGTGGGCGCTGGTCAGCGACGTCACCCGGATCGGCGAGTTCTCCCCGGAGACCTTCGAGGCGCGCTGGACCCGCGGCTCGACCGGCCCCGAGGTGGGTGCCTCGTTCAAGGGCCACGTGCGGCGCAACGGTGTGGGGCCGACGTACTGGTCCCCGTGCCAGGTGACCGCCTGCGTGCCGAACCAGCTCTTCGAGTTCGCCGTCGGCACCGACCAGGTGACGGTCAACAACTGGGGCTACCGGCTCGAGCCGGACGGCACCGGCACCCGGGTCACCGAGTACTTCCGGCTGGAGCCGAAGCCCTACCTGCGGGCGTACTGGCTGCTGCTCGGCCGGCTCCGCGGCCGGACCAACGAGCGCGGCATGCGCACCACCCTGGAGCGGATGAAGGCGGTGATCGAGTCGTGAGCGCCAACCGTGAGGCGATGCTGGACAAGCTCGCCGACCTCGACACCGAGCACGGCAAGGCGGTCGCCGGCGGCGGCGAGAAGTACGTCGCGCGGCACCACGCCCGCGGCAAGCTGCTGCCCCGCGAGCGGATCGAGCTACTCGTCGACGAGGGCTCGGCGTTCCTGGAGCTCAGCCCGCTCGCCGGCTGGGGGTCGGACTTCCCCGTCGGCGCATCCGTGGTCACCGGCATCGGGGTGATCGAGGGCGTCGAGTGCATGATCACCGCCAACGACCCGACCGTGAAGGGTGGCGCGAGCAACCCCTGGACGGTGAAGAAGATCTTCCGGGCCTCGCAGATCGCCGAGGAGAACGGGCTGCCCACCGTCTCGCTGGTCGAGTCCGGCGGCGCGGACCTGCCGACCCAGAAAGAGATCTTCATCCCGGGCGGCAAGCTGTTCCGCGACATCACCCGGGCCAGCGCGCGCAAGCAGCCCACGGTCGCGCTGGTCTTCGGCAACTCGACCGCGGGCGGCGCCTACGTGCCGGGCATGTCGGACTACACGGTCATGGTCAAGGAGCAGGCGAAGGTGTTCCTCGGCGGACCGCCGCTGGTGAAGATGGCGACCGGCGAGGAGTCCGACGACGAGTCGCTCGGTGGAGCGGAGATGCACGCCCGGATCTCCGGGTTGGCCGACTACCTCGCCGAGGACGAGCGGGACGCGATCCGGATCGGCCGGCGGATCGTCGCCCGACTGAACTGGCGCAAGCGAGGCCCTGCCCACCCTGCGGGGATCTCGACAAGCTCGATCACCGGGCCGTCGTACGCCGAGCCGGAGGAGGATCCGGAAGGGCTGCTCGACCTGATCCCCGGCGACCTCAAGGAGCCGTTCGACCCGCGCGAGGTGATCCGGCGCATCTGCGACGGGGTGTCCGCCACGAACGGTGCCGTGTTCGACGAGTTCAAGCCGCTCTACGGCAGCTCGCTGGTCACCGGCTGGGCGCGGATCCACGGCCGGCCGGTCGGCATCCTCGCCAACGCCCAGGGCGTGCTGTTCTCCGAGGAGGCGCAGAAGGCCACCCAGTTCGTGCAGCTCGCCAACCAGAGCGACACCCCGCTGCTGTTCCTGCACAACACCACCGGCTACATGGTCGGCAAGGAGTACGAGCAGGGCGGCATCATCAAGCACGGCGCGATGATGATCAACGCGATCAGCAACTCCACGGTCCCGCACCTGAGCGTGATCATGGGCGCGTCCTACGGCGCCGGCAACTACGGCATGAACGGCCGCGCCTACGACCCGCGGTTCCTGTTCACCTGGCCCTCGGCGAAGTCCGCCGTGATGGGGCCCCAGCAGCTCGCCGGCGTGCTCGAGATCGTGGCGCAGCAGTCGGCCGAGGCGAAGGGCGAGGTCTTCGACGCCGAGGGCTTCAAGGGGATCAAGGAGCTCGTCGAGGCGCAGATCGAGGAGCAGTCGCTGCCGCACTTCCTCTCCGGGATGCTCTACGACGACGGCGTGATCGACCCGCGCGACACCCGCACGATCCTGGGCATCTGCCTGTCCGTCATCGAGAACCAGCCGTACGTCGGCACCGACCGATTCGGGGTGTTCCGGCCATGACATACGGCTTCGCCGTAGGCGGCTACGCCGCCGAAAGGCTTGGCGGCTTCGCCGCCGAAATGCATCGAGCGGCTTCGCCGCGGCCCTTGTCTGTTCCGTCGGACCAGGGGCTCCTTCGTCGCCCGGTTCGACGGTCGAACGCTCGCAAGCTCGCATTCGAGGAGGTGTCGTCGTGATCACCAGACTGCTGGTCGCCAACCGTGCCGAGATCGCCTCACGGGTGTTCCGCACCTGTCGCGGGCTCGGCATCGAGACGGTCGCGATCCACTCGGACGCGGACGCCGACCTGCCCTACGTGCGGGAGGCGGACCACGCCGTCCGCCTGCCCGGTAACGCGCCGGCCGAGACGTACCTGCGCATCGACCTGGTGCTCGACGCCGCGCGCCGCTCCGGCGCCGACGCGATCCACCCGGGCTACGGCTTCCTCTCCGAGAACGCGGAGTTCGCACGCGCCGTGATCGACGCCGGCCTGACCTGGATCGGCCCGGCCCCGGAGTCGATCGAGGCGATGGGCTCGAAGATCCGCGCCAAGGAGATCATGAAGGCGGCCGGAGTGCCGGTGCTGGAGGCGCCGGCCGAGCCGGCCGAGGCCGACCTCCCGCTGCTGGTCAAGGCCTCGGCGGGCGGGGGCGGCCGGGGGATGCGCGTCGTGCGCACCCTCGCCGACCTGCCCGGCGAGATCGAGAAGGCCCGGGCCGAGGCGGCGTCGGCGTTCGGCGACGGCACCGTCTTCGTCGAGCCGTACGTCGAGCACGGGCGGCACGTCGAGGTCCAGGTCCTCGGCACCAGCGTGTTCGGCGACCGCGACTGCTCCCTGCAGCGCCGCCACCAGAAGGTCGTCGAGGAGGCCCCGGCACCCGGCCTCAGCGACGAGGTGCGTGCCGCCCTGCACGACGCCGCTCGTCACGCCGCCGAGGCGATCGAGTACCGCAGCGCCGGCACCGTCGAGTTCCTCTACGACCCGGCCACCGAGCGGTTCTGGTTCCTGGAGATGAACACCCGGCTCCAGGTCGAGCACCCGGTCACCGAGCTGGTGCACGACGTCGACCTGGTGGCGTTGCAGATCCGCGACGCCGAGGCGAGCTGGTTCATGGGCTGGCCGGACCCACCGCGCAGCCACGCGATCGAGGTGCGTCTGTACGCCGAGGATCCGGCGGCCGACTACCAGCCGCAGAGTGGCCGGCTGACCACCTTCGAGATCCCCCAGGAGGAGGGCATCCGGGTCGACGCCGGCTTCGAGTCCGGCAGCGAGGTGTCGACGCACTACGACGCGATGCTGGCCAAGGTGATCGCGCACGCGCCGACCCGGCAGGCCGCCGCCCGCAGGCTCGCGAGCGTGCTGAGCCGCGCGCGGATCCACGGTGTGGTCACCAACCGGGACCAGCTCGTCCGGGTGCTGCGCGACCCGGCGTTCCTCCGCGGGGACGTGAGCACCGACTTCCTGGGTCGTGTGTCCGAGAGTGCGCCGGAGCGCACGGTGGACAGCACGACCCCGGCCGCGGTCGCGGCGGCGATCGCGCTGGCCGAGCAGGCGGTGGCGGACCGCACCGTCCAGCGCGGCATCCCGGTCGCCTGGCGCAACGTCGTCTCCCAGCCGCAGCGCACCGAGTTCGAGGGTGACGTCGTCGTGGAGTGGTGGGGCGGGCGTGACGGCTACCGGCTCGACGGCCACACGGTGGTCGCCGCGAGCCCGACCGGCGTCACCTTGGAGGCCGACGGCGTGCGCACGACGTACGTGGTCGCTGTCAACGGAGCCGATGTCGACGTCGACAGCCCACGCGGCCACGTCCGGCTGACCCGGGTGCCGCGGTTCGTGGACCCGGCCGAGCAGGTCGCCAGCGGCAGCCTGCTGGCGCCGATGCCGGGCACGGTCGTCAGCGTCGCGGTCGAGGCGGGCCAGCAGGTCGGGGCGGGCCAGTCGGTGCTGGTCCTCGAGGCGATGAAGATGCAGCACACCGTGAGCGCGCCGTACGCCGGCACGGTCACGGAGATCGACGTCAAGCCCGGTGCGCAGGTCGCCGCCGGGGAGGTTCTGGCCGTGGTGGAGCAGACCGTGGAAGAGGAGCAGCAGTGAGCAACTTCAGCGAGTCCCAGGAGCGCCAGGAGCTCCGCAAGGCCGTGGCCAAGCTGGCCGCCAAGTACGGTCGCGAGTGGTTCACCCGGAAGGCGCGCAGCGGCGAGAAGACCACCGAGCTGTGGCTGGAGATCGGCGCCAACGGCTACCTCGGCATCAACATCCCCGAGGAGTACGGCGGCGGTGGCGGCGGCATCGGCGACATCGCGGCCGTCTGCGAGGAGCTGGCCGCCCAGGGCTGCCCGTTGCTGCTGATGGTCGTGAGCCCGGCGATCTGCGGCACGATCATCAGCCGCTACGGCACCCCGGAGCAGAAGCAGCGCTGGCTGCCCGGCATCTGCGACGGCACCGGCACGATGGCGTTCGCGATCACCGAGCCGGACGCCGGCACCAACACCCACAACATCACCACGACCGCGCGGCGGGACGGCGACGGCTGGGTGCTCAGCGGCCGCAAGATCTACATCTCGGGCGTCGACGAGGCCGACAACATGCTGGTCGTCGCGCGCACCGAGGACGCGCGCACCGGCAAGCTCAAGCCCTGCCTGTTCGTGGTGCCGACCGACGCCGAGGGCCTCGAGGCCAAGGCGATCGCGATGGAGATCGTCAGCCCCGAGCTGCAGTTCGCGGTGTTCCTCGACGACGTCCGGCTGCCCGCCGACGCGCTGGTCGGGGACGAGGACGGCGGCCTGGTGCAGCTGTTCGCCGGGCTCAACCCGGAGCGGATCATGGCCGCCTCGTTCTCGACCGGCCTGGCCCGGCACGCCCTGGACAAGGCGACGACGTACGCGAAGGAGCGCACGGTGTTCCAGGGGCCGATCGGGTCGCACCAGGCGATCGCGCACCCGCTCGCGGAGTCGCACATCGAGATCGAGATGGCCCGGCTGATGACCCAGAAGGCCGCCGCGCTCTACGACGCGGGCGACGACATGGGCGCCGGCGAGGCCGCGAACATGGCGAAGTACGCCGCCGCCGAGGCCGCCTGTCACGCCGTCGACCGGGCCGTGCAGACCCACGGCGGCAACGGCATCACCCAGGAGTACGGCGTGGCCGGGCTCCTGGTCGCCAGCCGCGCGGGCCGGATCGCGCCGGTCAGCCGGGAGATGATCCTCAACTTCGTCGCGATGCACTCCCTGGGACTGCCCAAGTCCTATTGATCCCGGTTGCTGTAACGCCCGGTTACCCCTTCCTCCCACCGTGTTGCAGCAGGGTGGGTAGGTGGGGTAACACGGCGTTACAGTTGTCGGCGCACTGTGGCCGCTCGACAGCGCCGAACATGTGTTCGATACTGGCCTGGTGGGACGGATCGCGAGCAGGGCCGAGGCGAGCATCCTGCACGCCGACCTGGACTCGTTCTTCGCCTCGGTCGAGCAGCGCGACGATCCACGGCTGCGCGGCCGGCCGGTGATCGTCGGCGGCGGGGTGGTCCTGGCCGCGAGCTACGAGGCCAAGGCGTTCGGGGTGCGCTCGGCGATGGGTGGGCGCGAGGCCGCGCGGCGCTGTCCGGATGCGCTGGTGGTGCCACCGCGGTTCTCGGCGTACGTCGAGGCCAGCAAGCAGGTCTTCGCGATCTTCGAGGACACCACGCCGCTGGTCGAGGGGATCTCGATCGACGAGGCGTTCCTCGACGTCGGGGGGCTGCGCCGGCTGGTCGGCCCGCCCGAGCAGATCGGCCGCGGCCTGCGGGCCCGGGTGAAGGACGAGGTCGGGCTGCCGATCTCGGTCGGGATCGCGCGCACCAAGTACCTCGCGAAGGTCGCGAGCGCGGTGTCCAAGCCCGACGGGCTGCTCGCGGTGTCGCCCGACGGCGAGCAGGCGTTCCTCCACCCGCTGCCGGTCGAGCGGCTCTGGGGGGTCGGTGCGGTCACGGCGGCCAAGCTGCACGCGGAAGGCATCCGCAGCATCGGCGAGCTCGCGGCCCGCGAGGAGGTCGAGCTGACCGCGACCGTCGGCCGGGCCGCCGGCCGGCACCTGTGGGCGCTGGCGAACCTGCTCGACCCGCGCCCGGTCGAGGTGGGCCGGCGGCGCCGCTCGATCGGCTCGCAGTGCGCGATCGGCCGGCCCGGGAGACCGAAGAGCCGCGGCGACCTGGAGGCGCTGCTGGCCGGTCTGGTCGACCGGGTGGCCCGCCGGCTGCGGGCGGGGGAACGGATCGGCCAGACGTTCACGCTCCGGCTCCGGTTCGACGACTTCAGCCGAGCGACCCGCTCCGCGACGCTGGCACACTCGACCGCGACCACCGCGACCTGGCTGGAGACCGGGCGGCGACTGCTCGCCGCCAGCTGGCCGCTCATCGAGGAGCGCGGCTGCACCCTCCTCGGTGTCACGATCTCCGGGCTGGTCGACGGCCGGTCCCAGCAGCTCGAGCTGCCGCTGTTCCCCGACACCGTGCACGAGCACGGCCTCGACGCCGCGCTCGACCGGGTCCGCGACCGGTTCGGCTCGGCGTCGGTGACCCGGGCGGTCCTGGTCGGTCGGCGCACCGGCCTCGAGATGCCCACGCTCCCCGACCCCGGGCCGCCGACGCCGGTACCGTGAGCGGGTGGGCAGGGCACTGGACGCCGTCGACCGCGGGCAGCGCCGCTTCCCGCCGATCGCCGTACCCCTCGCCGTGATCTACAAGTACTCCGACGACCAGGGCAACTACCTGGCCGCGATCATCACCTACTACGCGTTCATCGCGATCTTCCCGCTGCTCCTGCTCGGTACGTCGATCCTCGGCTTCATCCTCCAGGGCAACCCCGGCCTGGAGTCCGACCTGCTCGACTCCGCGCTCAGCCAGTTCCCGATCATCGGCGACCAGCTCGGCCAGCCCGAGGGTCTGCAGGGCTCGACCGCTGGCGTGGTGATCGGTGCGCTGGTCGCGCTGTACGGCTCGCTCGGCCTGGGCCAGGCCCTCCAGAACGCGCTCAACATCGCCTGGTCGGTGCCGCGCAACCGCCGGCCCAACCCGCTGCTGTTGCGGCTGAAGAGCCTCGGCCTGCTGCTCACCGCCGGCGTCGCGCTGCTGGTGCTCTCGATCCTCTCGGCCCTCGCCAGCAGCACCGAGGTGCTCGGCGGGACCATCGCCAGCTATCGCTGGCCGATCGTGATCGCCAGCGTGCTCGTGATCACCACCGTCCTGGCCGTGCTGTTCCAGTTCGGCGTCGCGCGCAGCCACGACTTCCGCGCGGCGCTGCCCGGGGCGTTCACGGTCGCGGTGCTCTGGCAGACGCTGCAGTACTTCGGCACGCTCTACGTGACCAACGTGCTCACCGGCACGAGCCAGATGAACCAGACCTTCGGCCTGGTCCTCGGCCTGATCGGGATCCTGTTCATCGCCGCCGTCATGGGGGTGATCGGCATCGAGGTCAACGTCGTGCTCTCCCACCGCCTCTGGCCGCGCGCGCTGCTCACGCCGTTCACCGACAAGGTGGACCTGACCGAGGCGGACAAGCGGGCCTACGCCGACTACGTCAAGGCCCAACGCCACAAGGGATTCCAGAACGTCGAGGTCACCTTCGACGGGCCCACCGTCGCGATGCCGGTCATCGAGGACGAGGGCCATGAGGAGACGGACAGGCCGGATCGGCCGGACGGGCCCGAGGCGTAGGCCGGGCGAAAGTCGGTTGCGTGCCGCGCGTGGCCGAGGCAGGTTGCCGGCCATGACCAGCAGCGATCTCTGGGACGCCGAGACGGCCGAACGGTACGACGCGTCGTCGGCGTTCATGTTCACGCCCGAGGTCCTCGACCCGGCCGTCGACTTCCTGGCCGACCTGGCCGGAGGCGGTCCGGCGCTCGAGCTCGCCATCGGCACCGGCCGCGTCGCGCTGCCACTGATCGAGCGCGGTGTCCCGGTGAGCGGCATCGAGCTCTCGCAGCCGATGGTCGACCAGCTCCGGGCCAAGCGACGGGGGGTGCCGGTGGTCCTGGGCGACATGGCGACGACCCGCGTGCCGGGCGAGTACTCGCTGGTCTACGTCGTGTGGAACAGCATCGGCAACCTGCGCACGCAGGACGAGCAGGTGGCCTGCTTCTGCAACGCTGCCGCGCACCTGGCGCCGGGTGGCCGCTTCGTGATCGAGCTGGGAGTCCCGAGCCTGAGGCGGTTCCCGCCCGGCCAGCAGGGCGTCCCGTTCCACATCGGCGAGCACCATCTCGGCGTCGACACGTTCGACCTGACGACCCAGCAGGGCACCTCCCACCACTACACGCGGCACGATGACGGCACCGTCACCTACGGCGCGAGCAACTTCCGCTACATCTGGCCCGCCGAGTGCGACCTGATGGCCCAGCTGGCCGGCCTGGCCTTCGAGGCTCGGTTCGCCGACTGGCGCCGCTCGCCGTTCACCGGCGACAGCGAGAGCCATGTCTCCGTCTGGCGCAAGCCCTGAGGGCCCGGTCGTCAGCAGCCGTTCGCGGGCTGCCGCTTCAGCTTGTCCCGGCTGATCGTCTGGCGACCGGAGGCGAGCGGGAAGCCGCGTTGCCAGTCCGAGACCAGGCTCACCTGGTTCATCTCCTCGCGGCCCTGGCCGGTCAGCGTCAGCCGCAGCGTCATCGGGACGCCCGGGAACGCCGCCCGGTCGGTGACCGACCCGACCGGCTTGCCGTCGAGGAACCAGGTGATGTGGCCCTTCGCCACCTCGACCGCGACGGCGTACGCCGAGTGCAGCGGCGTCGCCGAGGCCGTGGCGGCGCCGCTCCAGCGGTACTTCGCGGAGCGGGCGCCGAACCGCACCTTGCGGGAGAACGGCGAGATGCTCGCGATCTCGATGGTGCGGCTGTTGCAGGCGCGCCCGGAGGTCTGCTCGGGGACCAGCTCGGCGCGGACGCCGTACGCACGCCCGCCGGTCTCGTAGGCGCCGCGGATCCGCATCCGCGCCTCCCAGCGGCCCTGGGCCACGGCGTTGCCGGTCAGCGTGGCGCGGGTGCTGCCGAAGTCGCCCGGGCCGGCTCCGTAGAAGCGCTTGCTGTCCAGGGCGAGCTGGCCGTTCTGCTTGCTGACCCGGCCGGCGCCGTCGACGTAGTCGACCCAGTGCCCGCGGGGCCGGGTGCCGCGCGCGGGGCCGCCGGTGAGCGACTGGCCGTGCTCCCACGCGAAGTCCCAGTACAGCGGGTACCAGCCGTACCGCTCGCTCGCGGTCGGCGTCGGGGCCCCACTGCCGAAGCTCGCGCTGTCCCCCGGTGGCAGGGAGGGCGTGGCGCGGGCCGCGAGCTGCTGCCGGTCGTACTGCGCCCAGGCGTCGGTCCCGACATACACGAAGAGCGGGAACGACTGGGTCCAGCCGATCTCGTTGCCGTCCTGGCGGTAGTCCTCCTCGCGCACGCGGAACACGGAGACGCCGGACGGCCGGGTGAGCCCGGTGAACCGGCCGAGGCCGTCGTCGCCGACCTTGGTCGTGGCGACGGCCCGCCAGGTGTCGCCGTCGATGCGGCGCTGCAGCGTCAGCGTCCGGCCGGGGAACACCGGGAGTCCCTGGGAGGAGGGGCTGCGGAAGATGTTGTCGGGGGTCGTGTCGACCGTGATGCCGAACGGCTCGTCCGCGGGGACGAGCGCGGGCGTGCCGGAGTTGTTCTCCCGCTGGCCGGTGACCCGCAGGGTCAGGTCCTGGGTCTTGGCGAGGAACAGCTTCGACGGCGAGACGTGCGACCCCGCCTTCACCCGGTAGCGGATGTTGAACATGCCCGGCGCCGGGTAGGCGAACGAGAAGCTGCCGTCGGCCCGGGTCTTCGCGCCGAACCCGGCCACCGTCGTCCACGTGTCGCCGGGCCGGCCCATGTGGAACTGCAGGGCCAGCGAGCGCACCCCGGGGGCGCCGACGTTGCCCGTCCAGGTCAGCCGCTGCCCGCCGACGTACGTCGCGGGCGACACGGCCAGCGACGCGGAGGCGCCGTACGCCGGCTGGCCGGAGGGCAGCGTGACGAGGGCGAGGCTCGCGACGAGGAGGAAGAGACTCGTGAGGGCCACGAGGGCGCGCCGCTGCGCCGGCTCGCCGGACCGGCCCCGAGAGAAGCTCAGCATGTCTAGACCTATCGGCGGGCCGCTCGGAGAGTTGAGGGCCGCGGCCCATCGATCTCGTCACACTCCGCGGAGTCGGGCACGGCACCATGGCGGGCATGTCCCTGCCCACGCCCACCCTGCACACCGATCGCGTGCTCCTGCGGCCGTTCGACGACGGCGACGCGGACGCCCTCTACGCCCTGCACAGCGACGCCCGGGTGCTGCGCTACTGGGACTCGCCGCCGTGGACCGAGCGGGGCCGGGCCGAGCGCTTCATCGCGACCTGCCGGCAGCTGGCGGAGGAGGGCAGCGGGGCGCGACCCGCGATCGAGCGGCGCTCCGACGGGGTCTTCCTCGGCTGGTGCGGCCTGACCCGGTGGAACCCGGACCACCGCACCGCCGCGCTCGGCTACTGCCTCCGGGAGGCGGCCTGGGGCCACGGCTACGCCACCGAGGCCGCCGCCGCCCTGCTGCGGTGGGCCTTCGACACCCTCGACCTCAACCGGGTCCAGGCCGAGGCCGACACCCGCAACGCGGCCTCCGCCCGGGTCCTGGAGAAGCTCGGCTTCCGACGGGAGGGCACGCTGCGGGAGGACTGCGTCGTGAACGGCGAGGTGTCGGACTCGTGGGTCTACGGCCTGCTCCGGCGGGAGTGGACCGGCGCCACCGGGGCATGAAAGGACCCCGCTGGCGTCTCGGGTCACCAGCGGGGTCGAGGAGAACGCTACCCGGGCCGGGAGGTTTCCGGGAGCGCAGCCCGGCGGCCTTGAGGGAACCTGGAGGTTCGGGCGCCGGACCGCCGGAGGGTCGACCCACGTCGAGCGCCGCCTGGCGTGGCAGGGAGGATGGCTGCGTGCCCGCCCTCTCCGACTCGCTCTCGTTCGACCACGGCCCGGAGTGGCGCAACCGCCTCGCGCTGGCGCCGCTCACCAACACCCAGAGCCACCCGGACGGCACCCTGTCCGAGGACGAGACCCGCTGGCTGGAGGCCCGGGGTGAGGGCGGGTTCGGGCTCGTGATGACGGCCGCGGCGTACGTCGCCCCTGCCGGACACGCGTGGGCCGGCCAGCTCGGCGTCGCCACCGACGCGCACCTGCCGGGGCTCACGGAGCTCGCGGGACGGCTGCGCGCGACGGGGGCTCGCTCGTCCGTGCAGCTCCACCACGGCGGTCGCCGCGCCGACCCGGCGCTCAGCGGGCGGCCGAACCAGTGCCCGTGGGACGACCCGGCCAAGCACGCCGTCGCGATGACCACCGGCGAGATCGAGCAGCTGGTGGCCGACTTCGTGGCGGCGGCCCTCCGGGCCGAGCGGGCCGGCTTCGACGGGGCCGAGGTGCACGGGGCGCACGGCTACCTGCTCGGGCAGTTCCTCGACGGCCGCAACCAGCGCACCGACGGGTACGGCGGCTCCCTCGACCACCGGATCCGCGTGGTCCTCGAGGTGGTCGAGGGCATCCGGGCGGCCACCGGGCCGGACTTCCAGCTCGGCCTGCGGCTGACCCCCGAGGGCAACGGCATCACCCTCGAGGAGGGCCGCGAGACGGCGCGCCGGATGCTGGCCTCCGGTGTGCTGGACTACCTCGACATGTCGTTGTGGGACGTCTTCATGCATCCCCGAGGCGGTGCTCCCGGGCTGCTCATCGAGCACTTCACCGACCTGCCCCGCGGCGCGACCCGGCTCGGGGTGGCCGGCCGGGTGCTGTCGGGCGCCGACGCGCGGTGGTGCCTGGAGCAGGGCGCGGACATCGTGACCGTCGGCTTCGGCGCGATCTTCCACCACGACTTCGCGGCGCGGGTGCTCGCCGACCCCGAGTTCGCCGCGCGCCGCGGCCCGCTGAGCCGCGAGGAGCTCCGCGCCGAGGCGATCGGGCCGGCCTTCATCGACTACCTGGCCGCCGGCTGGGAGAACGTCGTCGCGTGATGCCGGCCAGGTGCGCCACCGCCCGCCAGCCCAGCATCGTCGCGGCCAGGAACAGGGCCGCCACCACGAGGAAGCCGGGCGCCAGACCGCGACCCGAGATCGCCCGAAGGAGCATCCCGATCGCGTAGGTCGCCGCGAGGACGGTCACGCCCTCGGGCCAGATCCGTGCCGTTGGCCGACCTCGGGACAGCAGCCAGGCCTGGGCAAGCACCGCGGCCACGGCGAAGGGCCACGCGATGACGAGCACCACCCAGTCGGACTCGCCCGCCTCGTGGGTGCTCTTCCCGCCGAGAGCGAGCGCGAGGACGCACACGAGGTCGGCGAGCAGCGGCCAGAGCCGGCGGGTTCCGGGCCGGAGCTTCGTCACGGGCCCAGGATGTCAGTCGGGCCCGGGGCGGGTGTGGCGGGTCGGCGGTGTGCAGGCAACCGGTTGGGGTGTGGGAATGGTTGCTGGGCCACCGCTGGCCGCGGCCCGGGGTGGCCCGACGGACTCACCGGCGCCCGGAACGGTGCTCACGCCCGCAGCCGGCCGCGCAGCCCGTCCAGCACGTCCGCACCCAGCCCGAGCCCGGAGCGCAGATAGCCGTCGACCGAGCCGTAGTCCTCCTCGGCGGCGGCGTAGCCGGCCCGCAGGTAGGACTCCTCGACCACCATCGTCGGCTCGTAGACCGCGACCAGCTCGGGGCCGAGGTGCTCGGCCACCAGTGCGAGGTACTTCTCCCGGGTCGCCGAGGAGACCTCGTTGGTGACCAGGTAGTCCGCGAGGATCGCGTCCCGGTCCACGCCCGCGATCTCGAGCAGCAGCGCCGCCGCCCAGCCGGTGCGGTCCTTGCCGGCCGTGCAGTGGAACAGCTGCGGCACGGCGCCGGTCGCGAGCTCGGTGAGCAGCCCGGCGTACGACGCCCGGGCGGCGGCCGAGCGGACGAACGCGACGTACACCTCGTGCATCACCCGGTGCGCCGCCTCGACGTCGTGCAGGGTCGCGACCGTCTCCATCGGGACGCCGGTGACCTCGGCGTGCCGCCACGTGGCGCCCGGGACGTCGACGTCGGGGTGGGCCTCGATCTCGGGGGAGCTCCGCAGGTCGTGGATGGCCCGGATCCCCAGCCCAGCAAGGGACCTGGCGTCCTCATGGGTCAGCTGGAGCTCGTTGGAGCGGTAGAAGACCCCGCGCCGCACGCGGCCACCGTCGCGCGTCGGCAGGCCGAGGCCGGTCCCCGCGACGTCGCGGAAGTTGTCGGCGGAGGCCAGCCGCAGCAGCTCGGTCGGAGCGTCGGTCACCTCCGCAGGATAGGAGGGCCGGGCGGTCATCGGGTGAGCCCGGTCAGCGCAGTGGCACGAACCGGTACCAGCCGTGCTTGGTGACGGTCGGCTCCGCGCCGGCGTCCACGACGACCAGCAGCATCTCGCCGTTCACCGGAACCACCAGCCGGCCGGGCCGGGCCAGCTGCTCGACCAGGGAGGTCGGCAGCTCGCGCGCCTCGGCCGACACCAGGATCCGGTCGTACGGCGCGCCCGCCGGTGCGCCGTACACGCCGGGCGTCGCCTGGTCGATCCGCGCCCAGTCCCAGCCGCCGTGGGTCAGGTTGGCCCGTCCGAACGCCACCAGCTCGGGCTCCAGCTCCAGGCCCAGCACCCGGCCGGCGGATCCGGTCAGCTCGGCCAGCAGCCCGGTGGTCCAGCCCGAGCCCGAGCCGACGTCGAGGACCCGGTCGCCGGGCCGGACCTCCAGTAGCCGCAGCATCGCGGCGACCGTGCGCGGCTGGGAGTTGGTCTGCCCGTGGCCGATCTCGATCGGCCCGTCGTACGACGCCCGGTCGCGCTCGCTCACGGGCAGGAACCACTCGCGCGGCACCGCCGCGAACGCCTCGTCGACCCGGTCGGGCGCCATGTCGCCCAGTCAACCACCACACCGGTCCGGGGAAACAGGTGACGGCGGGCGCCGTCGGGCAGCAGACTCACGACGTGATCAAGCTCGAGCTGCTTCTCGGTGTCGCGACGTTCGCCCTGTGGGTCTTCTGCCTGGTGGACGCGATCGGCAGCCCCTCCGACCGGATCCGCAACCTGCCCAAGGTGGCGTGGGTGCTGCTGGTCCTGTTCTTCCCGCTCGCCGGGTCGATCGCCTGGCTGGTCGCCGGCCGTCCCGAGACCGGGATGGACCGCCGCTCGGCGTACGAGCGAGAGGCGCCGGACTTCCCGGAGTACGACCGCCGCGGCCGATCCGCCGCCGTCGACCCCGAGAAGGACGCGGAGTTCCTCCGCCAGGTCCGCGAGCGCGCCGAGGCGCAGCGCCGGGCCTACGAGGCCCAGCGCAAGCGCGAGCGCGAGGCCGACGATCAGCAGTAGCGGTCAGGAGCGCTTCGGCGGCAGCGGCACGAACATCGAGGTGCGCGCGGCGTACTCGGGGTAACCGGGCCGCTGCATCATCGTCCTCTCCAGCAGGCGCGCCCCGGTGATCCACACCAACCAGATCGTCATCGCGACCGGCGAGAGGACGCTGGCCAGGCCGGCGACCCAGCCCGAGGCGACCCCGCCGGCGAGCCAGATCCCCCACCACACGCAGGCGTCGCCGAAGTAGTTCGGGTGCCGCGTCCACGACCACAGCCCGCGATCGAGCACCGGGCCGCGGTCGGGGTCACGCCGGTACGCCCCGAGCTGGGCGTCCCCGACCGCCTCGAAGAGCACGCCCACCAGCCAGACGGCGACCCCGACCCAGATCGCCCCGGTCCAGTCGACCCCGGCGAGCGCCGCGGCCTGGAGCGGCAGCGACACCAGCCACACGGCCGCCCCCTGCACGAGGAACACCTTGCGGACCGCGCGCCCCATGCCGACCCGGTCGAGGGTGCCGCCCAGCAGCGCCTCGTAGCGCGGGTCCTCCCCGTGGCCGCGGGATGTGGTGAAGATGTGGGCGGAGAGTCGCCCACCCCACACGGCGACCAGGACGAGGAGCAGCCAGGACTGCCAGGTGCCGGCGAGCACGGCGCAGACCAGCGCGACGGCCACGAGTGCGATCCCCCAGGCCACGTCGACCACCGACACCCGGCCGGCGCGGGCCGCGGCCAGCGCCGTCACCGTCATCACCAGCACGGCGACCGCCAGCGACAGGCCGGCGACCAGCAGCAGATCGGTCATCGCGCCATCGTGCCCGACGCGGGCCGCTCGAGGGTCAGCTGCTGGACGTCCAGGTAGCCGGAGGCGAAGCCGGCACGGGAGTAGCACAGGTAGAAGTGCCACAGCCGCACGAACGTCTCGTCGAACCCCAGCGCGAGCACCCGGTCCCGCGCCGCGAGGAACGCCTCGTCCCACCGCCGCAGCGTCTCGGCGTAGTCGGCGCCGAAGGCCAGCCGGTCGGTCACCCGGAGCGTGGTGTGCCGGCGGGTGACCTGGTCGATCGCCTCGGCGGAGGGCAGGAAGCCGCCGGGGAAGATGTACTTGTTGATCCAGGTGTAGGAGCCGCGGGTCGCGAGCATCCGCTCGTGCGGCATCACGATCGCCTGGATGGCGGCCCGTCCGCCGGAGGCGAGCAGCCGGTCGACGGTGCGGAAGTACGTCGGCCAGTACTCGTGGCCGACCGCCTCGATCATCTCGACCGACAGTACGGCGTCGTACTCGCCCTGCACCTCGCGGTAGTCGCACAGCTCGATGCGCACCCGGTCCTCGAGACCGGCCGCCGCGACCCGCTCACCGGCCAGGGCCAGCTGCTCGGCGGAGAGCGTGACCGAGTGCACCGTCGCGCCGCGGCGGGCGGCGCGGATCGCGAGCTCGCCCCAACCCGTGCCGATCTCCAGCACCCGGGTGCCGGCGCCGACGCCGGCCCGGTCGAGGAGCCGGTCGATCTTGCGCAGCTGCGCGGGGTGCAGCTGCTCGTCGTGGTCGGCGAACAGCGCGGCGGAGTAGCTCAGCGACTCGTCGAGGAACAGCGCGAACAGCTCGTTGGACAGGTCGTAGTGGTGGGCGACGTTGGCGCGGGCCTGGCGGGCGGTGTTGCGGTGCGGCCGCGGCGTACGGCGCTGCACCAGCGACCGGACCCGTTGCAGGGGTCGCGGCACCAGGTCGGCGACGTGCGCGGCCAGCACGGTGAGGAACCCGGTCAGGTCCTCGGCGGTCCAGGCTCCGGTGAGGTGGGCCTCGCCGAAGCCGATCAGCCCGTCGCGGCCCAGGCGCGCGTAGAGCTCGGCGGGCCGGTGCACGGTCATCGCGGGGCCGCCGCGGCCGAGGGTCTCCCCGCCCACGTGGACGGTGACGTCGAGCGGCTCGACCGCGCGGACGAACAGCCGCTCGGCGACCCGCGCCGAGATCGCGGTGCGAGAGCCGGACGGCACGTCGGCGAGCCCCGGCCAGCGGCCGGAGGCGGATCGGGTGGGCGTGATGGTCACTGGACTCCCTCCTGGTGCTCTGTCTCATGGTGGTGGGCCGGTCGCGGCCGGACCGGCAGCCGGCGCAGCCACAGCGCGATGCCGTGGATGCGGATCAGCGCGGCGCCCCTCAACGCCGCGGGCGCGGCCCGCCAGGGGCCGTGGTTCGAGCGGGTGCCCGTGAGCGAGGCGCTGAAGCGGGCCCCGTCGTCGGTGCGCAGCGACACGCTGACCTGGAGCTGCTCACCGGGCACGGGCACGCGCAGGTCGTAGCAGCCGTCGGTGCCGTGGAACGGCGAGACATAGAGCTCCTTGGCCGTGGTCGCGCGGCCCTGATCGTCGGGGTGGACGAGGTAGGCGTGCCGGTCGCCGTAGGTGTTGTGCACCTCGACGACCACGCACGCGGCCCCGTGCTCGGGGGTGACCCAGTAGACGCTGATCGGGTTGAAGCAGTGGCCGAAGGCGCGCGGGTGTGCGGCCAGCAGCACCCGTCCGCCGCCCAGCTCGACGCCGTGGCGGGCGAGGAATGCCGCCAGGTTCTCCCGGATCGACTGCTCGGGATCGCCGAGGTGGTCCCGGGCCTCGAACCGGCCGCGCAGCCAGGAGAGCCGGCCGTGGTCGGGCAGCGCGGCCAGGTCGACCAGCCAGGTGTGGGAGCGGTGGGTGAAGCTGCGCCGGAACGGCGTGCGCCGCACGTGGGTGATCGTGGTGTCGTAGACGCCGGTGACGGTGGTCTCGAGGCTCGTCGCCGGCGCTCCCGGCGCCTGGGCCTCGAAACCGCCCCAGCGGAACCCGAGCCGCTCGGCCGCGGCCCGCCCCGAGCGCGCACCGTCCTCGTGGAACCCCCAGCCGTGGTAGGCCCCGGCGAAGGCGACCCGGTCGCTGTCGAGCTCGGGCAACCGCTGCTGGGCGGCGACCGAGGCGGGCGTGTACAGCGGGTGCTCGTACTCCATCCGGGCGATCACGGTGCCCGGGTCGACGAGGTCCTCCCCGCCCAGGGTGACCAGGTAGCGGGTCGGCGTGGGCAGCCGCTGCAGCCGGGTCAGGTCGTAGGTGATCGTCACGCGACCGCGCTCGTCGAGGGGCCGGCGGAAGTTCCACGACGCCCGGGCCCGGTCGGCCCGGGGGAGCAGCGTGGTGTCGGTGTGCAGCAGCGCCACGTTGTGGGAGTAGCCGAGCGCGCCGAGCACCTCGCGCCGGGCCGGCGTCGGGTCGGCGAGCATCGCCAGCGCCTGGTCCGGGTGGGTCGCGATCACGACCGCGTCGTACCTCGTCATCGCGCCGTTGCCGTCGGTGACCTCGACGCCCTGCGGTGTCTCCTGGACCGAGGCGACCTTGGTGTCCGTCCGGATCTCGTCCAGCGCGCCCGCCACCCGGCGCACGTACTCGCGCGAGCCGCCGGTGACCGTGCGCCACTGCGGGGAGCCCGTGACGGCGAGCATGCCGTGGTGGCGCAGGAACGCGAACAGGTAGCGGGCCGGGTACTCCGTCGCCACCGCCGGGTCGCAGGACCAGACGGCCGCGACCAGGGGCTCCATGAAGTGCCGGCGGAAGTACGCCGAGAACCCGTGCCGCTCGAGGAAGGCGCCCAGCGTGAGGTCGTCGCGCAGCTCCCGGGCGAGCCGATGGAACCGCGGCACCTCGGTGAGCATCCGCAGGTACGCCGGGCTCGCCAGGTTGCGGCCGCCAGGGAAGAGCCCGCGCGGGCCCAGCGCGCCGGCGTACTCGAGCCCGGTCGCGTCGTCACGCACCGACATCGACATCTCGGAGTCCTGGGTCGCCACCCCGAGCTCCCCGAACAGCCGCAGCAGCGTCGGGTAGGTCCGCTCGTTGTGCACGATGAACCCGGTGTCGACCGCCAACGGGCCGGCGACCGGGTCGTCGACCAGGTGGGTGTCGGCGTGCCCGCCGAGCCGGTCGTCGGCCTCGAAGAGGGTGACCCGGGCGCTGTGGGAGGCGACGTACGCCGCCGTCAGCCCGGCGACACCCGAACCGACGACGGCGACGTGGCGCCCTCTCATGCCTTCTCGCCGAAGTCGAACAGCGCGATCGGCGCCGACGTCGGCTCGGCCGAGCCGCCCTCCGGCTCGACGGTGATCCCGGCGGCGGTCGCGGTCGCGGCGTCGCCCTGCAGCAGCACCGTCTGGTCGGCGGCGACCGGCATCACGCCGGCCGAGACCATCCCGCGACCGGGCTGGTCGAGCCAGAGCTGGTAGACCTTGCCGGCCGGAGGCGCGGGCATCTTCTCGGTCACCAGCACCGCCCGGCCGACGCTGTCGGAGTGCACCAGCGTGGCGTGGGCGCCGCCCTTGAAGTCCAGCGAGGTGCTGCGCGCGTCCGCGGCCCGGAGCACCGCGTCGGTCACGCTCGGTGCCTGGCTGGTCTCCTCCCACGGCTGCTGCCAGATCACCGCGCCGGCACCGACCGCGACGACCGCGGCGGCCGCGGCGACCAGCATCTCGAGCCGGCGCCGGGGGCGGCGGGCGGACGGGGTGGACCGGTGGGCCGCGGGCGCCGACACCGCGGGCGGGAGCGGCCGGGTCGTGGCGATGCCGGCGAGCACCCGGTCGCGCAGCCCGGCGGGGGGCTCGGCGGCGGTGGTCTCGGCGAGCCTGCTCGCGGCCTCGCGGAGGCTCGCGACCTCGGAGCGGCACTCGGCGCACTCGGCGAGGTGCCGCTCGAACGAGGCCCGTTCGACGTCGTCGAGGGCATCGACGGCGTAGGCGCCGGACAGCGCGTGGACGTCGTAGCCGGGGTACTCGTGGCTCATGACCCGACTCCCATCGCGTCGCGCAACCGGATCAAGCCGTCTCGGATGCGGGTCTTGGCGGTGCCGACCGGTAGGTCGAGCATGGTCGCCACCTCCGTGTGCGTGTAACCGCCGAAGTAGGCGAGGCCGACGGCCTCGCGCTGCACCTCGGTGAGGGCCGCGAGCGCGCCGCGGACCCGGTGGGCTTCGAGGGACGCGTGCGCGGCCTCGGCGGTCTCGTCGTGCTCGACCGGCTGGTTCTGCTCGTGGTACGTCGTGTCGCGGCGGGTCGCCGCCTGCGCCGACCGGACCCGGTCCACCGCCTTGCGGTGGGTGATCGTCAGCAGCCAGGCGAGCGGGCTGCCGCGGTCGGGGTCGAACCGGGTGGCGGTGCGCCAGATCTCCAGGAACGCCTCCTGGGTCACTTCCTCGGCCTGGGCCGGGTCGCGCACGACCCGCAGCGCGAGTCCGTGCACGCGCGAGCCGGTGGCGTCGTACAGGCGAGCGAACGCCTGCTCGTCGCCGCGTGCCGAGCGCCGCAGCAGCTCGACCAGGTCGGCGCCGGGCGCCCCGTCCTCGGGGGACGGGGCGCCGGCGCCGACGGAGCGGATGTGGTCCACGGATGGATCCTTGCTTCCTCGAGGTTCCGGGAAACCTGGTCAGGGCATCAGGACGGAGTCGATGACGTAGACCGTGGCGTTGGCCGTCGGGATGTTGCCGCACAGCACCTTGGCGTCGTCCGCGCCGACGGTGAAGTCCTCGCCCGAGCCCGTCACGGTGACGTTCTCGCCCTCCAGGGTCTCGTGGGTGCCGGCCAGGTCGTCGGGGGAGAGCTGTCCCGCCACGACGTGGTAGGTCAGGATCTTGGTGAGCGTGTCCTGGTTCGCGAGCACCGCGTTCAGGTCCTTCTGCGGGATCTTGGCGAAGGCGTCGTCGGTCGGCGCGAACACGGTGATCCCGTCCGCGGAGTTCAAGGTGTCGACCAGGCCGGCCTTGCCGACCGCCGCCACCAGGGTCTTCAGCAGCGGGTTCGCGCTCGCCGCGGTGGCGACCGGCTCGGTCGCCATGCCGTTGAACGAGCCGGCACCGGAGTCGGGGATCGCGGAGCAGCCGGCGCCGAAGGTCGCGGCGCCCGCGTCCATCGCATCGGACGCCGTCTCGGAGGGGGCCGTCTCGGAGGCGGGGGCGCTGGAGGCCGGGTTGTCGGCCGCCGCCTCGGAGTCCGAGTCGCCGCCGCAGGCGGCCAGGCCGAAGGTCGCGACGAGGGCGAGGGCGGCGATCCCGCTGGAGCGGCGGAGGGAGCGGTGCGTCATGGTGGGGCCTTTCGCTTCGGGGACTGCTGTCGGGGTCGTGATGTGAGGTCTTCGGAGCCGCGCCGGGACCGGATTGCCCCCGGCTGCGCTGGATGGGTCGGGCTGTGCTGGATGGGTCGTGTGCCTGAGGACGCGCCATGGCGCGTCCTCAGGCACACGACCCGACCCGCGACCCGCCGACGTCAGGCGACGGTGACAACGATCTGCTGGATGCCGGTGGCGCCCTGGGGGAACGGGGTGGCGCGGGCGCCGGTCTGCACCTCGCCGTCCCCGTCGACCGCCCGCACCGCCAGCGAGTGCCGGCCGGGCTCGGCGGTCCACGGCAGGTACCACTGCCGCCAGTAGTCCTGGCCGGCCGACGGGCCGAGCCGGGCCTGCTGCCAGGGGCCGCCGTCGACGCGCACCTCGACCCGGTCGATCCCGCCCTGGTGCTGGGCCCAGGCCACGCCGCCGACCACGGTGCGGCCGGCGGCGACGGTGGCGAGCGGGCGCGGGGTGTCGATGCGGCTGGAGATCCGGACCGGGGCATCGGTCGCCCAGTCCCGCCTGGTCCAGTACGCCTGCTGCTCGGCGTACGTCGTCAGGGTCATCCGGGTGATCCACTTGCAGGCGCTGACGAAGCCGTACAGGCCGGGCACCACCATCCGGGCCGGGAACCCGTGCTCGCGGGTGAGTGAGCGGCCGTTCATGCCGACCGCGATGAGCGCGTCGCGCCCGTCGGTGGCGACGGCCAGCGGCGTGCTGATCGTCATCCCGTCGACGTCGGTGCTGAGGATCTGGTCCGCGCGGGTGCCGTCGATGCCGGCGCGGTCGAGGAGGTCGGTGAGCCGGACGCCGAGCCAGCGGGCCGAGCCGAGGTAGCTGCCGCCGACCTCGTTGGACACGCAGGTCAGGGTGATGTCGCGCTCGACCAGCGGCATCGTGAGCAGGTCGTCGAAGGTGAGGGTGACCTCGTGCTCGACGTCGCCGTCGATGGTCAGCGTCCAACCGTCGACGTCGACGATGGGCAGCGTGAGCCGGGTGTCGACCCGGTAGAACTCGGCGGTCGGGGTCCGGAACGCGCTGATCCCCGGGACCCGCTGCTCCAGCCCCGCGGGGAGTCGCGGCGCCGGGTCGGTCGCGGCCGGCAGGTCGACCCGCGTCGTGCGGGTGCGGTACGCCGCGATCCAGCGGCCCGCGCCCCCCATCGCCGCCGCGGCGACCCCGAGGGCGCCGGCGGCGACCAGGACCCCGCGGCGGCTGGGCGCGGCGACGGCCGGGCCCGGGGCGGCGGTCGCCGCGGCGGCGGTCCGTGCGCGGGTCAGCCCGGCCAGCGCACCCACCCCGGCCACGGCGGCGGCGAGGCTGGGGAGCACGTCGCTGGTGGCCGCGCCCGGGCGGGTCAGCGCCGCGCCCGCCGGGACCGCCACGAGCACCAGCAACAGGGCGGCGCCGTACCCGAACCGTCGGCGGGCCAGGAGCCCGGCCACCGCCGCCAACACGAGCACCCCGAGGAGCACCGAGCCCACGAGGACGGTCTTGTCGTGGGTGCCGAACTGCGCGATCGCCCACTCCTTCACCGGCGTCGGCGTCAGGTCGATCACCGTCGACCCGACCACGAGCACCGGGGAGGCGGCGGGCTCGGTCAGGCCGGCCACCAGGTGGCCGGCGGCCACGCCGACCAGGGTGGCCAGGACTCCGAGACCGGCGTGGGCGAGTCGGTTCCACATGAGGGGTGTTCGGAGTGGAGCGCGCTCCGGATGGCCCCACGGTGTGGGGCAGGATGTCCGGCATGCCCGCCTCCGACGCCGAACTCGTGCACTACGCCGTCTCCGAGGGAGTCGCGACCCTCACCCTGGACTCCCCGCACAACCGCAACGCGCTGTCGCGCCAGCTCGTGACCGAGCTGTTCGCGGGCCTGGAGCGCGCCGCGGCCGACGACGCCGTGAAGGTGGTGCTGATCGGCGCGGAGGGCCGGGTGTTCTGTTCCGGCGCCGACCTGTCCGAAGCCTCGAGCGGCGGCATGGAGGAGGGCACCCGCCGGATCGTCGACCTGCAGCGGCTCATCGTCACCCTCGACAAGCCCGTGGTGACCCGGGTGTACGGCGCGGTCCGGGCCGGCGGCATCGGCATCGTGGCGGCCTCGGACATCGCCATCGCGGCCGAGGACGCGACCTTCGCGCTCACCGAGGTCAAGCTCGGGCTCGCGGCCGCGATCATCTCGCTGACCGTCCATCACCGGATGACCCCGCGCGCGGCGGCGCTCACCACCCTCGGCGGTGAGGTGTTCACCGGCGCCCAGGCCGCGGCGTACGGCCTGGTCACCACCGCGGTGCCCGCCGAGTCGCTCGACGACGAGGTGGCCCGGGTCTGCGCCTCCCTGGCCACCGGCGCCGCCCAGGGCCTGCGCGAGTCCAAGCGGATCCTCAACCGCGACCTGGTCGCCCGGATCGACGCCCACGGCACGGAGATGGCCGAGCTCTCCACCCGTCTGTTCGCCTCCGACGAGGCCCGCGAGGCGATGACCGCGTTCCTCTCCCGGGGCAAATAGGGCGGGCGGTTTCCCCGGTGAACCGGGGAAACCGGAACTGTTGGGCCGAAACTTCGCCCGAGAAGTTCCGGTTTCGCCTGAGAAGTCCGGGGCCGAACCCAGGTCGAGACGGCGGCCATCGGGCGAACCCGGCCCCGCGGTGGAGAGCAACGGGTAGGCTTGTCGACTTGCCGGAATCACCGGGCTCATCGGGTGGGTACGGCAGTGGGGACGTTTTCCGGGTGAGGGGAAGCACGAGTTGTCCGAAGAGCTGGTCGAGCGGGAGATCGCTGCTGAGCAGGCGTTCGTCGACCGGGTGTACGTCCAGCTGGCCGAGTCGGCCCGGCAGGCGCAGGCACTGGCCAAGGAGGGTCACAGTCGCGGCCGGCTGGGCCACGAGGGCGGGCTGGTCGAGCGGGACGCGATGGTGTTCCAGGCCGCCCGCCGGATCGCGCAGCTCGACGCCGCGCACGAGGGCCTGGTGTTCGGGCGCCTGGACATGACCGCCGAGGTCGACCCGGAGCCGCGGTACGTCGGGCGAATCGGCCTGCGCGACGCCAACCGCGACTCCCTGCTCATCGACTGGCGGGCCCCCGCGGCCGCGGTGTTCTACCAGGCGACCGCGGCCGAGCCGCACGACGTCGTACGCCGCCGGGTGCTGCGCTGCGCCGGCCCGCAGGTCGTCGGCGTGGAGGACGAGCTGCTGGACGCCGCGGCCGAGACCAGCCTGCCGATCGTCGGTGAGGGCGCGTTGATGGCGCAGCTCTCCCGTGCGCGGGACCGCTCGATGCACTCGATCGTCGCGACCATCCAGGCCGAGCAGGACCGGGCGATCCGGGCGCCCGGCAAGGGGGTCGTCTCGATCTCCGGCGGCCCCGGCACCGGCAAGACCGTCGTCGCGCTGCACCGGGCGGCGTACCTGCTCTACAACGACCGTCGGCGCTACGAGGGCGGCGGCGTCCTGATCGTCGGCCCCAGCGGGGTCTTCATGCGCTACATCGAGCGGGTGCTCCCGAGCCTCGGCGAGACCGCGGTGGCGCTGCGCTCGCTGGGCGAGGTCGTCGACGGCGTGCGCGCCACCCGCCACGACGAGCCGACGGTCGCCGACGTCAAGGGCTCGGCGCGGATGGCCGAGCTGATGCGTCGTACGGCGCGCCAGCAGGCGCCGGGCAGCCCCCGGGAGTTCCGGATCTTCTGGCGCGACGACACCATCGTGCTCGACCGCGGCGAGCTGGGCCGGCTGCGCCGCCAGCTGATGTCCCAGGGCCGGCGCAACCGACAGCTGCCCCGCGTGGCCCACGCCCTGCTCGACGCGATGTGGCGCCAGGTCCGCGGCGAGCGCGGGCGGGACCGCGGCCGCGAGTCCTTCGACGACGAGATGCTGTCGAACCAGTCGTTCGTCGACTTCGCCGCCGCCTGGTGGCCGCCGCTCGACGCCCTCGAGGTGTTCGGTTGGCTGCGCGACCCCGAGCTGCTCTCCCGCGTCGGCGACGGGGTGGTGACCCCGGAGGAGCAGCGGCTGCTGGCCAAGTCGTGGGGCGAGGCGGTCGGCCTCTCGGTCGAGGACGTCCCGCTGCTCGACGAGCTGCGCTACGCCCTCGGCGATGTCCCCGCCCGCACCGACGACGAGCACGAGCTCGACGACACGGGGCTGCTCGAGGGCGGGGTCGACATGCAGGAGCTGTTCACCGCGGCCGACCGCGAGTACGCCCCGTCCGGCCGGGCCTGGGCCCCGCCCACCCACCGCATCGACGACGACCCGTTCGCGCACGTGCTGGTCGACGAGGCCCAGGACCTCACCCCCATGCAGTGGCGGATGGTCGGCCGGCGCGGCCGGGCGGCATCGTGGACGATCGTCGGCGACCCCGCCCAGTCCTCCTGGCCGGTGCCGGCCGAGTCGGCCGCCGCGCGGGCGGGCGCGCTCGAGGGCAAGGAGGTCCACGAGTTCCACCTCTCGACCAACTACCGCAACTCCTCGGAGATCTACGCCCACGCGGCGGCGTACGCCGAGCGGGTCGGCCTGGACGCCGACCTGCCGACCGCGGTGCGGTCGACCGGCGTCGAGCCGACCGTCCTGGCCGGCATCGCCGACCTGGAGTCCGCGACCCGTGAGGCCGTGGTGCAGATGGCGGCCGCGGTCGAGGGCACCGTGGGCATCGTGGTCCCGGTGGCACGTCGCTCGGAGGTCAACGCCTGGTTGGCGTCCTGGCCCGAGGTCGCCGACGACGCGCCCGGCTCCCGGGCGGCCGTGGACTCCTCGGTCGCCCCGTCCGGCGACGACCGGATCGTCGTGCTCACCGGCCTGGACACCAAGGGCCTGGAGTTCGACGGCATCGTCGTCGTACGACCGCAGGAGATCGAGGACGAGTCGGCCACTGGCCGGGCCACGCTGTACGTCGTCCTCACCCGCGCCACCCAGCTGCTGACCACGCTGTCCTGATCTCCCGCCGGCCGCGTGACCTTCGCCTCTGGCCCACTCGCACGGCGCGGCGTGGACTGAGGCCGACGGTCTGATCAGCGCGGTGGCGCCCCGAGCGCCCGGTCGCGAAGGGGGTCCAGAGATGATCCGACGTCCTCGTCTCGTCAGTGCCACGGCCGCGGTCGCCGCAGCCGTGATGATCCCGCTCCTCCCGGCGGTCGCGGCCGCACCGGTCGCCGACGGCGTCTACAAGGGCCGCATCGCCGACGCGCCCGAGGGGCAGGACAAGGTGTCGTTCACCGTGACGCGCCACGGCAGGTCGGTCACGGGCATGCGCGTGGGGCCCTGGGCGCTGTCGGCGGAGTGCGGCTCCGGTGGCGACCCGCCGATCCAGTCGTCGAAGGCCGCGCCGATCCGGGACGAGAAGTTCACCGCGCACATCGTCTACCGGGCCGACGACGACTCGGTCATCGCCCGGGCGACGGTGACCGGCAAGTTCTTGAGCAGGGGCCGGGAGAAGGGCGTGGTGACCACGGTCATGGAGTCGGAGAACTGCCCCGCTCACGCGCTCGCGTACACCACGCGCCTCCGGTAGTGGGCGACTCCCCGACAACTGAGATCGCCCCCGCCCGGTGCTGTAACGCCCGTTTACCCCGCCTGCCGACCCCGCTGCAGCACGGTCGGAAGTGGGGGTAACACGGCGTTACAGCAGACCAGCCTGGTCAGGCTCCTCGAGGGCCGACGACTCGAGGCGGCCGCTGGCGCAGCGCGGTGAGACGGGAAACTGGCGCCGCCTCGGCGAGAACTAGAGTCGCGCCATGACCGATCGGCCTGCGCCTGATGTCCGGGAAGCCATCGCGGCCCTCCAGGGACACGAGGCGTGGGCGATCATCCGGCGCTCGACGCGGGCCGGCGACCGCGACACCGTGGGCCTGGTCGGCGGCCGGCGCCGCGTGGTCGAGTCGATCCTCGACGTACCCCTCGAGGAGGGCGTGCCGCAGGAGGGGCACATCGCCGACCGGCTGCTGGCGGTGCCGTTCCGCCAGGTCCGCGAGCGCGGCTTCGAGGCGCACGACGACGGAACCCCGCTGGTGGTGGTCGAGGTCGAGACCGAGCTGGAGTTCTCGGTCGCCGAGGTCGTCGACGCCATCGACGACACCGGCGTGGAGTTCGCCGACCGCGGGGGCTTCGAGACCGACGACGAGGAGTACGCCGAGCTGGTCGCGGCGATCATCCACGACGAGATCGGGCAGGGCGAGGGCGCCAACCTGGTCGTCGGCCGGCACTACCGCGCGACCGTCGCGGACTGGGGCGCCGACACGGCGCTCACCGTCTTCCGGCGGCTGCTGGAGCGCGAGCGCGGCGCCTACTGGACCTACGTCTTCTTCACCGGTGACCGCTACCTGATCGGCGCCAGCCCCGAGCGGCACGTCTCCATCCACCCGGTCCGCGACGGAGCCGAGCAGGGGACGAGCGAGCGACCGAGCGGACCGTTCGGGTTGGCCGACGTGCGGATGAATCCGATCAGCGGCACGTTCCGGATCCCGCGGGAGGGCGACGGCCCCGTGCAGGGAAGGCTGCTGGAGTTCCTGCGCGACGAGAAGGAGATCTACGAGCTCTTCATGGTCGTCGACGAGGAGCTGAAGATGATGTGCGACATCTGCAACGAGGGGGGCCAGGTGCTCGGCCCCTTCCTCAAGCCGATGAGCCACCTCGTGCACACCGAGTACCTCCTCGCCGGCCGCACCAGCCGTGACCCGCGCGAGGTGCTGCGCGACACCATGTACGCCGCGACCGTCACCGGCTCGCCCGTGGAGAACGCCTGCCGGCTGATCAAGCGGTACGAGACCGAGGGCCGCGGCTACTACGGCGCCGCGCTGGCGATCCTGGGCCGCGACGAGGTCGGTGGACCGGTCGTGGACAGCCCGATCGTGATCCGCACGGCGGACGTCGGGCTGGACGGCCGGCTCACGGTCACCGCGGGGGCGACCCTGGTGCGCGACTCGGACCCGGCGTACGAGGTCGCCGAGACGCACGCGAAGGCCGGTGGCATCCTCAGCGCCTTCGGGCTGGTCCCGCCCGCGCCGCGGCCCGACGTCAACCTCGCCGAGCTGGTCAGCGACGAGGACGTGCTGCTGGCGCTGAACGCGCGCAACCGGCGGCTCAGCCGGTTCTGGCTCACCGACCAGGGCGGCTCCCCGCCGGACCCGCGGCTGGCCGGGAAGAGCGTCGTCATCCTCGACGGCGAGGACGACTTCGTGAACATGCTGCGCCACGTGCTCGGCGTGCTGGGGATGACCAGCGAGGTGGTGCGCCACGCCGACTACGCGCCGGGCTGCCTGGACGGGTACGACCTGGTGATCGTCGGCCCGGGCCCGGGCGACCCGCGCGACGGCGCCGACCCGAAGATGGCGAGCCTGCGGGCCGCGGTCGCCGAGCTGATGACCGCCGGCCGGCCGTTCCTCGCGGTGTGCCTGGGCCACCAGGCGCTGTGCCACCACCTCGGCCTCCCGCTGACCTACAAGGACATCGTCTTTCAGGGCACCCAGTCACCGGTGCCGATCCGCGGGCGGACCGAGCGGGTGGGCTTCTACAACACCTTCGTCGGCCGGCTCGACCCCGGTTCGGGAGCCCCGGAGGGGGTCGAGGTGGAGGCGGATGTCCAGACCGGTGACATCCATCTCCTGCGCGGTCCGCACTACCGCGGCATCCAGTTCCACGCTGAATCCATCCTCACCGAGCACGGCTACGACCTCCTGCACGAAATCGTGTCGGAGCTTCTGCTCGATGTTGAGGCGTCGGATCCCGCCGACGAGTAGGCTTGGCGGCGTAGCACGGCGGGAACCCGCTCATGGGCCCGGTGAAGACTGCCCCCCAGCTTCATCGGGCCCGTCCCGTCCCTGGAGTAGGTTGCGCGCGTGGTCCCGGACGTCGTCGTGGTCGACCACCACGACTCCTACACGTGGAACCTCGTGCACCTGGTCGCGTCCGTGACCGGTGGGCTGCCCGCGGTCGTCCAGCACGACGAGGTGTCCGCCGAGGAGGTGCTCGCGTTCAGCCACGTGGTGCTCTCGCCGGGACCGGGCCACCCGGCCGTGCCGGCCGACTTCGCGGTGGGTGGTGAGGTGCTGCGGCGCGCGGCCCGGCCGGTGCTCGGCGTGTGCCTGGGCATGCAGGGCCTGGTGACGACGTACGGCGGGACCGTCGGGCGGGTCGAGCCGGCGCACGGCGAGGTGGCGCGGGTGACCCACGACGGCCGCGGGGTGTTCGCCGGGCTGCCGCCGTCGTTCCCGGTGGTCCGCTACCATTCGCTCGCGGCGCTGGCGGTGCCCGAGGTGCTCGAGGTGACCGCGTGGGCCGGCGACGTGGTGATGGGCGTGCGGCACCGGACGTTGCCCCTGGAGGGCGTGCAGTTCCACCCGGAGTCGATCCTCTCCGCGCACGGTGCGGCGCTGGTGGCGAACTTCCTGGGGCTGTCGTGAGCGACCCCGCCCTCGACCCCGCCCTCGATCCCGCACGCGACCCGGTGGCGTTCTTCCGCGGCGTGGCGGCGGCGTACCCGCGCTGCTTCTGGCTCGACGGTGGCGGTGCCCGGGAGTGGTCGGGTCGTCGGTCGATGGTCGGCTGGCTGGGCGAGGACGACGTGTCGCTGACCTACTCCGCGGCCCGCCGGGAGGTGCGCCGGCACGTCGGCGGCAGCTGCGAGGTGGTCGGCGACGACGTGTTCGTCGTACTCGAGGCCGAGCTGGCCGCCGGCGCGCCCGATGACCACTGGGTGGGCTACCTCGGCTACGCCTGCCGCCCGGACCTGCCCGCCTCGACCGGTCCCGGCCTGCCCGACGCCGTGTGGATGCGGCCGGCGGGCGTCCGGTTCTTCGACCACGGACTGGGCGGGCAATCCCGGAACTTCCTGGGGGAAGTTCCGGCCCAACAGTTCCGGTTTCCCCGGTTCACCGGGGAAACCGACCCGGCCCCGCCCGCCTACGCCACCGCGTTCGAGGAGGTGCAGGAGCAGCTGCGGGCGGGGAACAGCTACGAGGTCAACCTGACCTACCGGCTGGCGCATCGCAGCGGGGTGGACCCGGTGACGGCGTACCTGAGGCTGCGCGAGCTCAACCCGGCGCCGTACGCCGGGTTCCTCCAGCACGATGTCCGCGACGTGCCGGACGCCCGGGCCTGGCTGCTCAGCTCCAGCCCGGAGCGCTACGCGCTGGTGACCGCCGACCGGAGCATCGAGACCAAGCCGATCAAGGGCACCACGCTGCGCGGCGCGACCCCCGCCGAGGACGAGGCCAGCCGGCACCGGCTCGCGACCGACTCGAAGTTCCGCGCCGAGAACCTGATGATCGTCGACCTGCTCCGCAACGACCTCTCGATGGTGTGCCGCCCGGGGACCGTGAGCGTGCCGGCGCTGATGGACGTCGAGTCCTACGCGACCGTGCACCAGCTGGTCAGCACCGTCCGCGGCGAGCTGCGCGACGACGTCAGCACGGTGCAGGCGCTGCGCGCGCTGTTCCCGGCCGGCTCGATGACCGGCGCGCCGAAGCTGCGCACCATGCAGGTGATCGAGCAGGTCGAGGCCACCGAGCGCGGCCCGTACGCCGGCGCCTTCGGCTGGGTCTGCGCCGACGGCCGCGCCGACCTCGGCGTGGTCATCCGCAGCCTCGCCAGCACCGGCGACGGCGCCTACCTGCTCGGCACCGGCGGCGGGATCACGGTCCGCTCCGAGGTCGCCGAGGAGTACGCCGAGTCCCGCTGGAAGGCCGACCGGCTGCTGGCTGCGCTCGGCTGAGCCGTTCCACCCGCCTGGCTACCCTCGACGGATGGAGAACCCGCACGTCATCGTGCTCTTCGGAGCCACCGGCGACCTCTCCCGGCGCAAGCTGTTGCCGGGGCTGCTCCGCCTGTGGCAGGCCGGCCTGATCCAGGACGCCCGCATCGTCGGCACGTCGCTGGAGGACGTCGACACCGAGACGTTCGTGAAGATCGCCCGGACCGCCTGCGAGGAGTTCGGGCAGAGCCGGTTCGACGAGGCGGACTGGGCCCGGTTCAGCCGGATGCTGCGCTACGTCCCCCAGTCCGCCGGCCCGGCCGCCCTCGCCGAGGCGGTCCGCGGCTGCCGGGCCGACCTGGGCGCACCGGGCCGCGACGTCGACTGCCTGCACTACCTCAGCGTGCCGCCGAAGGCCGCGCTCGACGTGGTCCGCCAGCTCGACGAGGCGGGCCTGGCCGCGCACTCGCGGATCGTCATGGAGAAGCCGTTCGGCACCGACCTGGCCTCGGCCGAGCGGCTCAACGCCCGGCTGCACGAGGTCTTCGACGAGAGCCAGATCTTCCGCATCGACCACTTCCTCGGCAAGGAGGCGGCCCAGAACATCCTCGCCTTCCGCTTCGCGAACGGCCTGTTCGAGCCGATCTGGAACCGCAACTTCATCGACCACGTGCAGATCGACGTACCCGAGACCCTCGGCCTCGAGGGCCGCACCAGGTTCTACGAGACCACCGGCGCCTACCGCGACATGGTCGTCACCCACCTGATGCAGGTGCTCGCGTTCATGGCGATGGAGCCGCCGACGTCGCTCGCGCCGGACCCGATCAGCGACGAGAAGCTCAAGGTGTTCCGTTCGATGCGCCCGATCGAGCCGCGGAACGTGGTGCGCGGCCAGTACGCCGGCTACCGCGACCACCCCGAGGTCGCCGACGACTCCGACACCGAGACGTTCGTGGCCCTCAAGGTCGAGATCGACAACTGGCGCTGGGCCGGGGTGCCGTTCTTCCTGCGCACCGGGAAGAAGCTGGCCGAGGGGGCGCGGATCATCTCGATCGCGTTCAAGGAGCCGCCGCTGGCGATGTTCCCGGCCGGGTCCAACGCCGGCACCCAGGGCCCCGACCACCTCACCTTCGACCTGGCCGACCAGTCGCGGATGTCGCTGTCCTTCTACGGCAAGCGTCCCGGTCCAGGCATGAAGCTGGAGAAGCTCTCCATGCAGTTCGCCACCCACGAGACGATGTCGTCGGGCGGGGTGCTGGAGGCCTACGAGCGGCTGATCCACGACGCGATCCGCGGCGACCACACGCTGTTCACGACCGCCGACGGCATCGAGACCCTGTGGGAGAAGTCGATGCCGCTGCTGGAGAACCCGCCCCCGGTGCGCACCTACGCGCCCGGCAGCTGGGGGCCCAACGCGATCCACCAGCTGATCGCCCCGCACGCCTGGCGACTGCCGTTCGAGCGGTCCTGGCGCGAGTCCAAGGACCCGTACGACGCCTAGCTTCGCTGATATAGGTCGGGGTAGTCCTTCACGGACACCTCCGGAGGTGCTTGGAAGGGACCGACAGGTTCTCTTCATCTGAGGGTCGGGCGTTGGCGCGCCGTGGCCTTCCGGCGCCCCCGGAGGTGGGTCCAATGGTTGTTCAGGCTGTTCCGGTCACGTTGTCGACGGTCGTCGTCGCGGTCGATGTTGGCAAGACTGAGTTCGCGTTCTCGGTCACCGATGCCACCCGGACATTGCTCCTCAAGCCGCGGACCGGCTGCCCGATGACCGGGCCGTCGCTGGCACAGGTCGTGGCCGACATCGCCCGGTTGCTCCCGATCGATGCGGTGGTCAAGGTCGGTATCGAGGCGGCCGGGCATTACCACCGGCCGTTGCTGATGACAGGGGCGTGGCCGGGGACCTGGGAGGTGCTCGAGCTCAATCCGGGTCATGTCACCGAGCAGCGTCGGGTGCTGGGCAAACGCACCATCAAGACCGACGTGATCGATCTTCAGGCGATGACCGAGCTGCTGCTGGCCGGTCGCGGTCAGCCGGTCCGGGACCGCTCGCTGGTGTTCGGGGAGTTGACGGCGTGGTCGGCGCATCGGGTCGGCCGGGTGGCGTTGCGGACAGCGACGAAGAACCAGCTGCTCGGACATCTGGACCGGACCTTCCCCGGGCTGACCCTGGCGCTGCCGAATGTGCTGGCCACCAAGGTCGGCCGGCTTGTCGCCACAGAGTTCCCCGATCCGGCACGGCTGGCCGCGTTGGGCAGCAGCCGGTTCATCCGCTTCGGAGCGACCCGGGGCCTGCAGATCCGCCGGCCCGTGGCTGACAGGCTGGTCCAAGCCGCTCGCGATGCGTTGCCCACCACCGATGCAGCTGTCGCCCGCGCCGTCCTTGCCGCTGACCTCGCGCTGCTCGACGACCTGGACGCGCAAGTCGACCAGGCCACCGAGCAGCTGGCTCGACTGCTGCCCCGTAGCCCGTTCGCGCCGCTGCTGACGGTCCCAGGATGGGGCGCGGTCCGGGCCGGAAACTACGGCGGCGCCCTGGGGGACCCGGCCCGATTCGACAACCACCGGCAGATCTACCGCACCGCCGGACTCAACCCGATCCAGTACGAGTCCGCCGGAAGACGTCGCGACAGTGTCATCAGCCGCGAGGGCAGTGTCGAGCTGCGTCGCGCGCTGATCGACCTGGGAGTGGGGTTGTGGCTCAGTGAGCCCGCCGCCAAGGTCTACGGTGCGCAGCTTCGTGACCGTGGCAAGAAGGGTCTGGTCATCGCCTGCGCGATGGCCAACCGCGCGAACCGGATCGCGTTCGCTCTGGTCCGCGACCAGAGCACTTACGATCCCAGCAGGTGGATCCGGGAGGGCTGAGGCCAGCACTTCACAACTCCGGCCGGTCGTGTCAGGCTCGTGGGCACGAAGGACCCGGACCAGACGCCGCATTCGCTATGGCAGACGCCGCAAGACGTTATGCCGCTGCTAGCTTGGCGCCCGGGTCCTTCGCCCTTGCGGCAGCCCGAACGAAGCCAGACGACCCGTCCACAGGCGAGGTCGCATACGTCAGCGTGGGCGCCCGGCACCCCAACAGCCAGCACGACCGACCAAACAGCACCAACATCAACTCCGCGGCCCGGAGCCGCTGGACCCTGCCCACCTTGAGACTTGACGCGACCTACAGCCAGCTAGCCGCCGCCCGCCGCAACCACCGGAGCTCGGAGGGTGACGACGGGCGCCCCGCGGCGTACGTTGCGAGATGGCTCACGCCGGCTCCGCCCCACCAGCGCGGATCCCGGTCGGACCCACGGCACCGATCACGATGCCGCGCCATCGCTTCTTTTCGGGAGAGTCATGGCCATCCACCGTCACCCCAGCCGCCTCCACCGAGGCATCGCAGTGCTCGCAGCCGTCTCGGCCGCCGTCCTTCCGCTCGCCCTCGCCTCGGTCGCCGAGGCCGCCGCCGGGCCCGACGGCCCGGTCAGCGTCGACAGCCCCTACGTGAAGGCCAACGGCGCGGCGCCGTCGACCGGAGACGCCATCACCACCTGCGGCACCAACCGCCGGCAGCAGAACGAGCCGACCGCCGCGGTCGACCCCGGCAACCCGAGCATCGTCACCTCCGGGTCGAACGACTACTGCACCGTCGAGCTCGCCGGTGGCACCTGGGCCGGCTTCTACCGGTCCACCGACGGGGGCGGCACCTGGACGGACTCGCTGCTGCCCGGCTACCCCACCGACAGCTCGGCGGAGGGCCTCGCGAGCCCGCTGCACCAGCGCGGCATCACCAACGCCGGTGACCCGGTACAGGCGTGGGACCGCGACGGCCGCCTGTTCTACATGGGCAACGCGTTCAACCGCGTTGCGCCCCAGAACGGCAGCGTCTGGGTCGCGACCTACGACCAGCACGCCGCGCACTACGTGCGCACGGTGATCGTCGGCAAGGGCACCCCGGCGCTGTCCGGGAAGTTCAACGACAAGACCTCGATCGAGGTCGACCGGGGACTGTCGAGCGCGTTCGCCGGCAACGTCTACGTCGCCTGGAGCGTGTTCCAGGGGGGCGGCAACAACGAGATCATGTTCGCCCGGTCCACCGACCACGGGCGGACCTTCAGCAACCCGACCCGGATCTCCGAGGGCTCGCTCGGCAACCAGTTCGCCGACATCGCGGTGACCCGGGACGGCACGGTCTACGTCGCATGGAACGGCACGGTGGGCAGTCGCGCCACCGGCCACGACGCGATGCTGTGGGTCCGCTCGACCGACGGCGGCCGCAGCTTCACCAAGCCCGCTGTGGCGGCGGAGTTCGACGGCTTCGACGCCGCCGACTCGGCGGGCCACCCCGAGGCGGCCCAGCAGGCGCACGAGGACGCGTTCGAGCACGCCGACGGTCCGGAGTCCGACGTGGAGCCCGGCTCGGCCGGAGACTCCCGCGACTGCGGCTCCGGCCCCTTCGCGTGCCGGAGCGGCTTCGTGTTCTTCCGGCACGACAGCCAGCCGAGGATCACCGCCGACCCCGCGGACGCCTCCAACACCGTCTACATGGTGTACGACGCCACGATCCCCTCGACCGAGGTCCCGTCGACGTCGACGTACAACACCGCACCGGTGCGCAACGGCACGCTGATGGTCGGACAGGGTGCGGTCTACCTGACCATGAAGGTCGGCGACGGCGGCTGGGCGACGCCGCGGCTGCTCGCACCGACCCCGGTCGGTCACCAGCTGTTCCCGGACATCAGCGCCGACGGCGGATACCTGTTCGCGCTCTGGCACGACAGCCGCAACGACCCCGGCTACAGCGTCCAGAACCCGCCGGGCAACGCGTCGGCGACCGACGACGCCGGCTTCCACCTGCCGACGATCGGGCTCGACACGTACGGCGCGTCCTCGGCCGACGGCGGCACGACCTGGTCGCTGGTCCGGTTGTCGTCGGGCTCGCAGCTGCCGAACTACGAGATGTTCGGTGACCGCCGGGTCCCGTTCCACGGCGACTACAACTACGTGTCGAGCGTCGGGAACTTCGCCTTCGGCACCTGGACCGACACCCGGCAGGTGGTCGGCGGTGACGACCCGCGCTACGACGGTGGGGAGGGGTTCGACGTCCTGCAGTGCCGGACCGCGAGCACGGACGGCAGCTTCGGCGCCGACACTTGCCCGAACGCGGGAGGCCTCGACCAGGACGTCTTCGGCGCGGCGTTCAGCCACTGAGCAGCCACGGACGCGCGTGGGGGTCGGGCCGACCGGTCCGCCCCCACGGCGCGGCGCTCAGCCTCAGTCCGAGCAGATCTGCGCGAACGCGCCGACCAGCAGGTCGACGTCGTCCTCGGAGGCGACCAGCGGCGGCGCGAGCCGCACCGTCTGGCCGTGCGCCTCCTTGGCGAGGATGCCGAGGTCGAGCAGCTGCTCGCACACGTGCCGCCCGGTGGCCAGGTCGGGGCTGATGTCGACCCCCGCCCACAGCCCGCGGGTGCGGACCGTGTCGATGCCCTGGCCGACCAGCCCGCCGAGGCCGGCCGCCAGCCGCGCGCCGAGGGTCGCGGCGCGCTCCTGGAACTCGCCGGTGTCCAGCATCGCGATCACCTCGCGGCCGATCGCGGCCGCCAGCGGGTTGCCGCCGAAGGTCGAGCCGTGGGTGCCCGGGGTGATCACGGAGAGCACGTCGCCGTCCGCGGCGATCGCCGAGACCGGGTAGAGGCCGCCGCCCAGCGCCTTGCCGAGGATGTAGACGTCGGGGACCACGTCCTCGTGGTCGCAGGCGAAGGTCCGGCCGGTGCGCGCCAGGCCGGACTGGATCTCGTCGGCCAGCATCAGCACGCCGCTGGAGTTGCACAGCGCCCGCACGCCCTGGAGGTAGCCCTCGGGCGGCACGATCACGCCGGCCTCGCCCTGCACCGGCTCGAGCAGCACCGCGGCGGTCGTCTCGTCGACCGCGGCCGCGAGCGCCTCGAGGTCGCCGTACGGCACCAGCCGGAAGCCGGGCGTGTACGGCGCGTAGTGGGCCGTGGCCGCCGCGTCGTTCGAGAACGAGACGATCGTGGTCGTGCGGCCGTGGAAGTTGCCCTCCATCGCGACGATCGTCGCCTGCGACTCCGGCACCCCCTTGACCAGGTAGGCCCACTTGCGGGCCACCTTGATCGCGGTCTCCACGGCCTCGGCACCGGAGTTCATCGGCAGGATCAGCTCCTTGCCGGTCAGCGCGGCGAGGTCGCGCGCGAACGGGCCGAGCTGGTCGTTGTAGAAGGCCCGCGAGGTCAGCGTCAGCCGGGTCAGCTGCTCGGTGGCCCGGGCGACCAGGCGGGGGTGGGAGTGCCCGAAGTTCAGCGCGCTGTAGCCGGCCAGGCAGTCGAGGTAGCGACGGCCCTCGACGTCGGTGACCCAGGCGCCCTCACCGGAGGACAGCACCACCCGCAGCGGGTGGTAGTTGTGCGCCGCGTAGGACTCGGTCAGCTCGACGTGAGCCTGGGTGTCGCTGAGCGGCAGGATGCTCGCCTCGGTGGTCTCGGTGCCCGTCATAGGTGCATCGTCTCACCGCGGTTCAACGATTGCTGCGCCGGCCGTCGTCGGTGTAGGTGACCGACCCGAGGTCGACGGTACGGCGGGCGTTCGCGAGCGCCGCGACCAGCACGCTGCCCAGGGGCCCGCGCCGGTCGAACACGGCCGCCGTCCCGACCGCGATGCCGTCGTGCTCGACCCGGTCGGTGGCCAGCAGCCCGATCTCGACGCCCTCCGGCTCACGCGCGAGGGTCAGCGTGATGTCGGTGTTGATGTACTCGATGCCGCGGGTGCCCCAGTTGGTCACCATGCTGGCGCCGTCGGCGGTGGCGGCCGCGGCCTGGAAGCCGGTGACCGGTTCACCGGCGACCACCGGGACCGCCGTGCTCCAGGTGGCCTTCCGGGCGGCGTTCTGGTGGGCGAGGAAGTCCTGGGACCAGTCGGCCGAGGAGCGCACGTAGGGCGCCCGCGGGACCGTCGAGGGCGGGACCACCTCCGGTGCCGGGGGCTGCGGCCGCTCGGCCGGCTCCCACACCTCGCCGTCGGTGCTCTCCGAGGGCCGGAGGAACGTGGCGGTGCCGCGGGCGACCCGCTCCCCGTCCTGGGACAGGATCACGTCGACCAGGCAGATCCGGCGGCCCTCCCGCTCGATCTCCGCGCTCAGCGTGCACGGCACCATCCGGGCCGGCCGGAACAGGTCGACCGCCCAGCGTGCCGGGCGCAGGTCGGTGCGGCCGGCCTCCGCCAGCCGCCGCTCCGCGGCCCAGGCCAGGGCGCCGCTGAGCGCGACGCCGTGCATCTGGTCCTTGCTCCACATGCTGCACGCCAGCTGCCGGGGCACCAGCTCGGTCGCCCGGTCGTCGCGCCGGGTGAAGAACGAGAGCGTCACGGGCGCCATTGTCCAGTGCCGCTCGGATCAGGGGCGTTCGGGGGCCGCGCGCACCAGGGCCGCGAGCAGCCGCCGGGTCGCGGCGACGACCTGCTGCTCGTCGTACGGGCGGAGCTGGACGGCGTTCACGCTCTGCACCAGGCCGCCGCTCTGCACGAAGCCGGTGACGAGCACCGCGGGGCGGCGCGCGTGCACGACCAGGCGCGCGGCGTCGGCGCCGGGCACGGCGATCCGGCTCACCCGGCCGCGGATCGGGCCCATCGTCCGCCACGCCTCGTCGAGGCCGCCGTCGAAGAAGAGGTAGTTCACGTCGAACGCCGGGCCACCCTCGGCCACCGGCGTGAACGCGCACCGCGGCTGGTCGGTGGTCCCGGTCTGCTCGGCCATCGGCTCGGCGGCGAACCGGCTCACCTGCGCGGCGTCCAGCCCGTCGCAGGGGCTCCAGCCCACGTCGGTCGCCTCGGACAGCGCCGCCGAGGCGTCCGACGCCGCCGACCCGGGGTCGGCCTCGGAGCCCGCGGAACCGGACGAGCAGGCGGCGGTGAGCAGCCCCGCCGCCAGGAGCACGGCGGCCGGCAGCGCGCGCCTCACGACGCGGGCGTCCAGTCCGGGACGGGCGCGCGGGAGCCGGGCAGCCACAGCGTGAGCCGGGCACCGCCGGTCGGCGCGGCCCCCGCCCACACGGTGCCGGAGTGCCGTTCGGCGACCTGGCGCACGATGGAGAGCCCCAGCCCGGAGCCGGGCATCGACCGCGACTCCTGCGAGCGGTAGAACCGGTCGAAGACGTGCGGCAGGTCCTCCTCGGAGATCCCCGGCCCGTCGTCGTCGACGGTGAGCACGCCGCCCGCCAGCCGGACCCGCACGGTCCCGCCGGCCGGGCTCCACTTCGCCGCGTTGTCGAGCAGGTTCGTGACGGCGCGCTCGAGCCCGGCGCTCTCGCCGACGACGAACCAGGGCTCGGCGACCACGTCGAAGGTCACGCCGGCCGCGCGGCGGCGGACCCGCGCGATGGCCCGGTCGACCAGCTCGGGTACGTCGACCGGCTCGACCACGTGGGTGAGCGGCTCGTCCCGGGCGAGCTCCATCAGGTCGCCGATCAGCGTGGTCATCTCCTCGATCTGGGCGGCCACGTCGTCGAGCAGCTCGGCGCGCGCCTCCGACGGGAGGTCGACGCCACCCCGGTCGGCCTGGCCCAGCAGGTCGAGGTTGGTGCGCAGCGAGGTGAGCGGGGTGCGCAGCTCGTGGCCGGCGTCGGCGACCAGCTGGCGCTGCCGGTCGCGGGAGGCCGCCAGCGCCGCCAGCATCTGGTTGAACGCGGTGGCGAGCCGGGCGATCTCGTCGTCGCCCTCGATCGGCAGCGGGCGCAGGTCCTCGGTGCGGGCGATCTGCTCCACCGACGAGGTGAGCCGCCGCACCGGCCGGAGCCCGTTGCGGGCCACCGCCCAGCCGGCCATGCCGGCGGCGATCACGCCGGCGAGGCCGAAGAGGAACATCACGATGCCGAGCCGGTTGAGCACGTTCTGCTGCGACTCCAGCGACTGGGCCAGGATCATCGTTTGGCCGCCGTCGCGGCGCAGCGCGATCACCCGCCAGTGGGTGTCGCCGTCCTTGCTGACCACGGTGCGCAGCGACTGCTGGCGCTCCCCACCGACCACGGCCGCCTCCGGCGAGCCCAGCAGGCTGATCGGCGAGCTCTTGTCGACCGAGGTCGCGACCCCGATGCCGCCCTGCAGGCAGGCGACCCAGACGTCCGCGGCGCCGAGGTACTCGTCGGGGATGTGCAGGTCGTTCTGGCACAGGTCGAGCGAGGCGGTGGTGGCCCGCTCGACGAGGGAGTCGTCGAGGGTCGTCTGCATCTGCATCCGGACCGTGAGGTAGGCGCCGGCGGCGACGAACGCGACCGTGACGCCGACCGCGATGGTGGTGAGCAGCGTGACCCGACTGGCGAGCGAGCGGCGGTAGTGCCACCGCCCGTCCGGAGGGACCGGCGGGAAGACGGTCACGATTCCTTCAGCACGTAGCCCACGCCGCGGACGGTGTGGATCAGCCGCGCCTCGCCCTCCGCCTCGGTCTTGCGGCGCAGGTAGCCGACGTACACCTCGAGGGAGTTCGCGGTCGTCGGGAAGTCGTAGCCCCACACCTCCTCGAGGATGAAGGAGCGCTCCAGCACCCGGCGCGGCCGGCGCAGGAACATCTCCAGCAGCGCGAACTCGGTGCGGGTCAGCTCGATCACCCGCTCGCCGCGGCGGACCTCACGGGTGCCGACGTCCATCGACAGGTCCGAGAAGGAGAGCATCTCGTCGGTGGCGTCCTCGTGCGGGACCACCCGCCGGAGCAGGGCCCGCAGCCGGGCCAGCAGCTCCTGGAGGGCGAAGGGCTTGGTGAGGTAGTCGTCCGCGCCGGCGTCGAGGCCCTCGACCCGGTCGCCCACCGCGTCGCGGGCGGTGAGCACCAGGATCGGCAGGTCGTTGCCGGCGGTGCGCAGCGCCCGGGTGGTCTCCAGCCCGTCGAGGCGGGGCATCATCACGTCCATCACGACCACGTCCGGGGCGGCGGCGGAGATGCCGGCCAGCGCCTCGGCGCCGTCGGCCGCGAGCACGACCTCGTAGCCGTTGAACTCCAGCGACCGCCGCAGTGACTCGCGCACGGCCTTGTCGTCGTCGACGACGAGCACACGCGGCCGGGGAGCAGTGGGCGTGGTCACGCTCCTACTCTGCCAGCCGAGCCTGAGCCGCGACTGAGAACCGGGGCGGGTCCGGGGCGGGTCCGGGGCGGTCCGGTCAGACGAAGCGGGCGGCGGCCTCGGCGGCCCGGCCGGCGTAGCCGCCGCCGAAGTGGCAGGCGTGCACGAGCAGCGGGAACACCTGGTGCAGCGCCACCCGGTCGGCCCACCCGTCGGCCAGCGGAGTGGTCCCGGCGGTGGCCTCGGCGTACGCGTCGAGCACCCGCGGCAGGTGCGGCAGCCCGAACAGCGCCAGCATCGCGAGGTCGACCTCGCGGTGCCCGCCGTACGACGCCGGGTCGATCAGCCACGCCTGCCCGTCCAAGCCCCACAGCACGTTGCCGTTCCACAGGTCGCCGTGCAGCCGGGCCGGCGGCTCCTCGGGCACCAGGTCGGCCAGCCGGGGGAGCACCGCCTCGATCGCCGCGGCCTGCTCCGCGGTCGCGGCGCCGCGGTCGCGGGCGAGCTTGAGGTAGGGCAGCACCCGGCGCGCGGCGTAGAACTCGGCCCAGGTGTCGGTCGGCCGGTTCGGCATCGGCAGTCGGCCGATGAAGCCGTCGCGGTCCCGGCCGTACGACGGCGCCCCGGCCGCGTGGGTGGCGGCGAGTGCGCGGCCGAACGCGGTGGCCGCGTCGACCGAGTTCTTGCCCGGCTCGACCCAGCGCACGATCACGCACTCGTGGTCGACGCCGAGGACCTCGGGGACCTGCGCGCCGCCGGCGGGCGTCGCCTCGGCGAGCCAGCGCAGCCCCGCGGCCTCCTCGGCGAAGAACTCGTCCGGGGCGTGCGGGAGCGTCTTCATCAGCGCCGTCGTGCCGTCGCTGAGCCGCAGCCGGGTCGCCGTGGAGATGTCGCCGCCCGCGATCGGCGCCGTGGCCACCACCGAGGATCCGAGGAGCTCCTCGGCCCGGCGCGCGACCAGCGGCTGTCGGGTCACGAGACCCGCTCACCCCCGCCGCTCCAGGGTCGCTCGCGCTCCAGGGTCTGCACCAGCGCCTCGGCCGTGCGCTCCACCATCGCGAGCACCTCCTCGAATCCGGAGTCCCCACCGTAGTACGGGTCGGGCACGTCGCTGCCCGGTTCGACCGGGTCGAACTCGCGGAACAGCCGCACCCGGCCCGCCCTCTCGGCCGGGGCCGGGTCCTCCGCCGGATCCTCCGCCAGGTCCTCCGCCAGGTCCTCGGCCGGGTCCTCGAGGTCGGTGATGTCGGCGTGGTTCTGCGCGTCCATGGCGAGCACCAGGTCGACGGGGTCGCGGCCGGTCCACTGGCGGGCCCGGTGCCGGGTGGCGTCGTACCCCGACCGGGTCAGCGTCGCGGCGGCGCGGCGGTCCATCGGGTCGCCGACGTGCCAGTCGCCGGTGCCGGCGCTGCTGACCGTGACCCGGTCGGCGAGGCCGGCGTCGGCGACCCGCTCGGTGAGCACGACCTGCGCCATCGGCGAGCGGCAGATGTTGCCCAGGCACACCACGGCGACGTGGTACCGACCGGGGGTCCGGGCCGGCGGCAGCTCGCGCCCGGCCACGGCTCAGGCCTCCTCGGCGTCGCCGAGCAGGAGCCCGACGATCCAGGTGACGATCGTGATCACGATCGCGCCGCCCACTGCGGTCCAGAAGCCGTCGACGTAGAAGTCGATGTCGAACAGCCCGGCGAGCCACTCGGTGAACAGCAGCATGAGCGCGTTGATCACCAGCAGGAACAGGCCCAGCGTGATGATGATGAACGGGATCGAGAGGAACTTCAGCACCGGGCTCACGAACGAGTTCACGACGCCCAGGATCAGCGCGACGAACAGCAGCGGCCAGATCTTGTCCGCCACCTCGTCCCACCCGCTGTCGGCGCCGCCGCGGAAGCCGATCCCGTCGAAGAGCTGGCACGCCACCGCCAGCGCCACCGCATTCGTCAACAACCAGCCGAGCAGCTTGAAGAGACCCACGCCTGGATCCTAGGGGGGCGGACCCGCGTCGGCGGTTTCCCCGGTTCACCGGGGATGTTGGAACTTCTGGCCCGAAGTTTCGGCCCAACGGTTCCGGTTTCCCCGGTGAACCGGGGAAACCAACCCCGGTCGCCGCCGCAGCCGGGCGGCTACGGTCAGGGGCGTGTTCCCGGTCGGCGGTGTGGGGGTGATGCTGCTCCTGGTGGTGGTGTCCGCGGCGGCGTGCCTGCTGCTGGTAGTAGCGCTGGGGCGCAGGCTCGGGTGGGTCACCGCCGGGTCGCTCGGCGGACTGGTCTGGTCCCTGGCGGTGATCGCCTCGATCACGCTGATCCCGGCGAACGGCGCGCCCGGGATCGTGCCTGTGGAGGGCCGGCTGACCGGCTGCTCGTGGGACGTCGGCGGGCCGGCGCCGGACGGGTTCTGGATCTTCTCCGGGGGGCAGCGGCTGCTCAACACCGTCGTCTTCGTGCCGCCCGGTGCCCTGCTCGTCTTCGCGGCCGCCCGGTGGCGGGCCGCCTGGGTGCTGGTGCCGGCCGGACTGGCCCTGCTGGCCAGCTACTCGGCGGCGATCGAGGGCACCCAGCTCGCGCTGGCCCGGCTGGACCGGGCCTGCGACGTGACCGACGTGGTCGACAACGTCACCGGCGCGGTGGTCGGGGTCGGGATCGGGATCGTGCTGGCGGTGCTGCTGCGGCCCTGGCGGCGGCGTCCCCATCGACCCGCGGCCCGAGAAGTGCGTCACTAGGGTGAGCCCATGACCAGCCCCCAGCCCCGGCGCACGGTCGCTGCGATCCCGCCGTACGTCGCCGGGAAGCCGCCGACGGTCCGACCCGGGATGACGTCGTACAAGCTCTCCTCGAACGAGAACCCCTACCCGCCGCTGCCCGGCGTCATCGAGGCCGTCCAGGCGGGCGTCGCCGCCATGAACCGGTACCCCGACATGGGCAGCGCCGCGCTCTACGCCGCCCTGTCGGAGAAGTTCGCGGTGCCGTCCGACCACCTCTCGGTGGCCACCGGGTCGGTCGGGCTGATCTACCAGCTGGTGCAGGCGTTCTGCGAGCCCGGCGACGAGGTCGTGTTCGCCTGGCGCTCGTTCGAGGCGTACCCGATCGCGGTGACGGCCGCGGCCGCGACCGCAGTCAAGGTCCCGGTGCTCGCCGACGGCCGGCACGACCTGGACGCGATGGCGGCCGCCGTCACCGACCGCACCAAGGTGGTGCTGGTCTGCACCCCCAACAACCCGACCGGCCCGGCGGTCACCCAGGCCGAGCTGGACGACTTCCTCGAGAAGGTGCCGCCGCACGTGCTCGTCGTCGTGGACGAGGCCTACCTGGAGTTCGTGCGGATGGCCGATCCGGTCGACGGTCTCGCGACGTACCGCGCCCGGGAGAACGTCGTGCTCACCCGCACCTTCTCCAAGGCCTACGGGCTGGCGGGCTTCCGGGTCGGGTACGCCGTCGCGCCTGCCCCGATCGCGGCCGCGCTGCGCGCCGTGTCGCTGCCGTTCGGGGTCTCGACCGTCGCCCAGGCCGCGGCCATCGCGTCGCTCGAGCGCCAGGCCGAGCTGCTCGAGCGGGTCGAGGCGCTGGTCGTCGAGCGGGCCCGCGTCGTCGCGGGCCTGGCCGAGGCGGGGTGGGACGTCCCGGCCGCCCAGGGCAACTTCGTGTGGTTCGAGCTCGGCGAGCGGACCGCCGACTTCGCCGCGGCCGCGGACGAGGCCGGGATCGTGGTCCGGCCGTTCGCCGGGGAGGGCGCCCGGGTCTCGATCGGGGAGACCGAGGCCAACGGCCGGCTGCTTCAGGTGGCCGCAGCCTTCAGCCGCTGACGCGGTAGCGTGCCGACGCATGTCGTCGTCGCCTCGTCCCGTCCTGGTCGCGGTCGCGGCCGCTGCCCTGGGGGCCGGGCTGCTGGCGCCCGCCAGCGGGTCCGCGCACGCGCCTGCGGTGAGCGGCCGGCACCAGGAGACCCGGACGGCGGCGTCGGTGTATCGGGAGATGAGCCTGGCCCAGCGGGTCGGGCAGCTGTTCATGGTCGGCACCCCCGCGGACCGGGTCGACCGCCGTACCCGCGCCCAGATCCATCGCTTCCACGTCGGCAACGTGATGCTGACCGGCCGCAGCTATGACGGGGTCCGCGCGCCGGCCCGGGTGTCCCGGGCGATGCGCGGCGAGGTCGACGGGAGGTCGACCGCCGGCGTCCGGCTCTTCGTCGCGACCGACCAGGAGGGCGGCCAGGTCCGGGTGTTGCAGGGGCCCGGCTTCTCCGACATCCCCTCGGCCCTGGAGCAGGGCACCTGGCAGCCGCGCCGGCTGCGTGGCGCCGCGAAGTTGTGGGCCGGGCAGCTGCGCCGGGCCGGCGTGAACCTCGACCTGGCGCCGGTGATGGACACCGTTCCCAGCCGGCGGGCGGCTCGGCACAACCCGCCGATCGGCCGCTACGACCGCGAGTTCGGCTTCACGACCAAGGTCGTCGCCCGGCACGGGGTGGCGTTCCTCAACGGCATGGCCGACGGCGGCGTCGTACCGACGGCGAAGCACTTCCCCGGCCTGGGCCGGGTCCACGCGAACCCCGACACCCACGCCGGCGTCACCGACCGGGTCACGACCCGGCACGACGCCTACCTGCGGCCGTTCGGGGCGGCGATCGACGCGGGCGTCCCGATCGTGATGATGTCGACGGCGTACTACGAGCACCTCGACCCGCGGAACCCCGCGGCGTTCTCACCGTTCGTGGTCGGCACCATGCTGCGCGGCGACCTCGGGTTCCGCGGCGTGGTCATCTCCGACGACCTGGCCCGGGCCCGGCAGGTCGCGGGCTTCAGCCCGGCCGGCCGGGCACTGCGGTTCATCGGCGCGGGTGGCGACATCGTGCTCAGCGTCGATGCCGACCCGGTGGGGGAGATGTACCGCGCGGTCCTCGAGCGCGCCCGGACCAGCGAGCGGTTCCGCGCCAAGGTCGACGCGGCGGTGCTGCGGGTGCTGCGCGCCAAGCAGGACCGGCACCTGCTGTGAGCGGGCCGCGCGCGTCCACCCGTAGTTGAAGGCTCACCTAAGGTGGAGGGATGGGCGACGACTCGCGCACCGGCAGGGGCAGGTACCTCACGTCCGGCGACTTCGACCGGGACATGACCTACATCCCCGACCGGATCACCAAGGACGGGCGCCGGCCCGAGCACGGCCCCGTGCAGGGCGGGCTGTGGCCGGTCGAGCCGGGGCGCTACCGGCTGGTGGCGGCCAAGGCCTGCCCGTGGGCGACCCGGTCGATCATCGTGCGCCAGCTGCTGGGGCTCGAGGACGTGATCTCGATGGGTCTGTGCGGGCCGACCCACGACGAGCGCAGCTGGACCTTCGATCTCGACCCCGGCGGCCGCGACCCGGTGCTCGGCATCGAGCGGCTCCAGGAGGCCTACTTCGCGCGCTACCCCGACTACCCGCGCGGCATCACCGTGCCCGCCGTCGTGGACGTGCCGACGGGTGCGGTCGTCACCAACGACTTCCCCTGGATCACCCACGACCTGTTCTTCGAGTGGCGCGACCACCACCGCCCGGACGCACCCGACCTGTGGCCCGACGACCTCCGCGAGGAGATGGACCAGGTGATGCAGCGGATCTTCACCGAGGTCAACAACGGCGTGTACCGGTGCGGGTTCGCCGGCACCCAGGAGGCCTACGATGCGGCCTACGATCGGCTGTGGACGGCGCTGGACTGGCTCGAGGAGCGACTCGCGGACCGGCGCTACCTGATGGGCGACCGGCTCACCGAGGCCGACGTACGCCTGTTCACCACGCTGGCCCGCTTCGACGCCGTCTATCACGGGCACTTCAAGTGCAACCGCAACAAGCTCGCCGAGATGCCGGTCCTGTGGGCCTACGCCCGCGACCTCTACCAGACCCCCGCGTTCGGCGAGAACACCGACTTCGACCAGATCAAGGCGCACTACTACGTGGTGCACGAGGACATCAATCCGTCGAAGGTCGTGCCGAAGGGCCCGGATCCGTCGGTCTGGCTGACCCCCCACGGCCGCGACCGGCTCTGAGGTAGCGCCGGCGGCGGTTTCCCCGGTTCACCGGGGAAGTTGGAACTGTTGGACCGAAGTTTCGGCCGGGAAGTTCCGGTTTCCCCGGTTCACCGGGGAAACCGACCTGCCCTCAGTGCCTCCGGATGAAGCCGTGGACGCGCGGGGTGCCGTGCTTCCAGCGCAGGTGTGCGGCGTACATGACCCGACGGGCATAGGGCCGCTCGGCCCGACCGAGGACGAACCGCGGTGGGCACGGCCGGCGGCCCTTGCCGCAGGTCCAGCCGTGGAAGTACAGGACCGGGTTCTTGCGGCCGGCGGTGAGGACGTCGGCACCGCCGGGCCCGCAGATCCGGGTGTTGGTACGCCGCAGCAGCGGGTGCGGCTCGGACCGGCCCCAGCGGAACAGGTTCTTCGAGCGACGCCAGGTGGTCTCGTAGCCGCAGCTGCCGAAGTAGCCCTCGGAGGTGAACAGCACCAGGTGCCGCTTGCGCCGGACCAGGACCGGGTTCTCGATGGTGTGCTGGCTGCGCAGCAGCACCCGCGAGTGGGCGCGGTGGCCGCGGTGTCGGCCGTCGCGGGTGAGTCGGAGCAGCCGGATCGACGTCGGGTTGCCCTGGGTCTTGAACAGCAGGTAGCGACCGCCGTTGCTGCGCACGAACCCGGACGGGTCGATGGCCCCGCGCTGGGGGCACACCAGGGGCCGGCGGCCGACCGGTCGGAACGCATCGAGGGGGTGCCGCGCGGTCGCGACCCCGATGCAGCGGCGGGTCTTGCCGTGCGCGACGGCCGAGTAGTAGAGCAGCCAGCCGGTGCGCGAGCGAACCAGCTCGGAGGCCCAGATCTGCGGTGAGCGCACCCAGTGCGGCAGCTTCTTCGGCAGCGCCCGGCTCACCGGGTGCCACGGACCGCGCGGCGAGCTGGACACCGCCCGCGGCGCCCGGAACCCGGTCGAGATCGCCAGGTAGCCGCCCGCGATCGAGACCACCGATGGGTCCGCGAACCCCTCCCGGTGCAGCACCGGCGTCACCCGCTGCGCCGGCGGCCGGAGCCGCACCGCCGACGCGTCCGGCATCAGCTCGACCGTCAGCGCCGTCGTCAGCAGCGCGGCCAGCACCATCGTCAGGGCGGCCGCAGCCGCCCGTCTTCCCCACCCCATGCGTCCCACCAAACGTCTCGTGCCTGCCGTGCCGCGACAGGATCACCTGGGCATCGGCGCCGCGCACGAGAATCTGCGGAGTTGGCACAATGCGGCCATGGGGCACGACGACGACCACGCGGCCGGGCGTGCGGAGGACCGCGGCCGGCTGCGCGTGGTGCTCGCGGTCACCGTCGTCGTGATGGCGGTCGAGGTGGTGGGCGCGCTGCTCACCGGCTCGCTCGCGCTGCTCGCGGACGCCGGGCACATGGCCACCGACGCCGCGGCCGTGGTGCTCGCGCTGGGGGCGTCGTACGTCGCGTCCCGGGGCGGTGGGCCGCGGTCCACGTTCGGCCTGCACCGCGCCGAGATCCTGGCCGCGCTGGTGAACGCGCTCGCGCTCCTGGTGGTCTGCGGCTACCTCGCCTGGGCCGGCATCTCCCGGCTCGCCGACCCGGTGTCGGTGGACGCCGGGCCGATGGTCGCGTTCGCGGCGGTCGGCCTGGTCGCGAACGCGGTGTCGCTGGTGATCCTCAACCGCTCCGAGACCGGGTCGCTCAACCTGCGCGGCGCGGCCAACGAGGTGTTCGCCGACCTGGTCGGCTCGGTCCTCGCGGTGCTCGCCGGCGCGGTGATCTGGGTGTGGGGTCTTGACCGGGCGGACCCGATCGCGTCCCTGGTCATCGCGGCGCTGATCCTGCCGCGCTCGCTGGTGCTGCTCCGCGAGTCGGCCGCCATCCTGCTCGAGGTCGCGCCGCGCGGCCTCGACCTGGACGACGTACGCCGCCACCTGCTCGCGATGCCCGGCGTGCTCGACGTCCACGACCTGCACGCCTGGACCATCACCAGCGGGATGCCCAGCCTGTCGGCCCACGTGACCGTCACCGAGGAGGCGCTCGCCGAGCTCGGCGTCGGCGGCGTCCTGGACCGGCTCTCCGAGTGCACGGCCGAGCACTTCGACGTGCGGCACTCGACCTTCCAGGTCGAGCCGGTCACCCATCGCGAGCACGAGGACCTCGGCGAGGTCCACTGACGACGGGCGGGCGCCCGACGATTACCCCGGTTGATTGGCGGCGCCGACGATGGCACCGGTAGGTTGAACGTGCACGATTGTGTTCCGGGTCACAGGGCGCACCACCCCCGCGCCCCGCGTCCGGACCGGCTGACATCGGCACGCGGAGACCCCGTACCGCCGACGACTCGAAGGAGCGCACGTGACCCAGCAGGCAGCGGGAGGCAACCCCGCACACACGGCTGGCTTCGGCCCCGACCTCGCCGAGGTCTTCGGGCCCGCCCAGCAGGACGGCGGACCCGAGCTGGTCCAGCTGCTCACCCCCGAGGGAGAGCGGGTCGAGCACCCCGACTTCTCCTTCGATCTCGGCGACGACACCATCCTCGGCTTCTACCGCGACATGGTGCTGACCCGGCGCATCGACACCGAGGCGACCGCGCTGCAGCGGCACGGCGAGCTCGGCATCTGGGCCCAGCTGCTCGGCCAGGAGGCCGCGCAGATCGGCGCCGGCCGCGCGCTGCGCCCGCAGGACTTCGTGTTCCCGACCTACCGCGAGCACGGCGTCGCCTGGTGCCGCGGCATCGACCCGCTGGATCTGCTCGGCCTGTTCCGCGGCGTCGACCAGGGCTCGTGGGACCCGAAGGACAAGAACTTCGGCCTTTACACGATCGTGATCGGCGCCCAGACCCTGCACGCCACCGGCTACGCCATGGGCATGCAGCGCGACGGCGTCGTCGGCACCGGCGACCCCGACCGCGACGCCGCGGTGATCGCGCACTTCGGCGACGGCGCGTCCTCGCAGGGCGACGTCAACGAGTCGTTCGTCTTCGCCGCCTCCTACAACGCGCCGGTGGTGTTCTTCTGCCAGAACAACCAGTGGGCGATCTCCGAGCCGTTCGAGCGGCAGAGTCGGATCCCGCTCTACCAGCGGGCGCTCGGCTTCGGCTTCCCCGGCGTGCGCGTCGACGGCAACGACGTGCTCGCGACGTACGCCGTCACCCAGGCGGCGCTCGACCGGGCCCGCGACGGCCAGGGCCCGACGTTCGTGGAGGCGTACACCTACCGGATGGGCGCGCACACCACGACCGACGACCCGACCCGCTACCGGCTCTCCGACGACCTGGAGCGCTGGAAGCTCAAGGACCCGATCGCCCGCGTCGAGGCCTACCTGCGCCGCAACGGCATCGCCGACGACGCGTTCTTCGCCGGCGTCCAGGAGGAGGCCGCCGACCTCGGCGTCCGACTGCGCGAGGGCTGCCGGGCGCTGCCCGACCCCTCGCCGCTGAGCATCTTCGACCACGTCTACACAGAGCTCACCGAGGAGCTCGAGCAGCAGCGGGAGGCGTTCGCCGCCTACCTTGCCAGCTTCGATGGCGCGGACTTCGAGGGGGCGCACTGACATGACGCAGAAGATCACGTTGGCCAAGGGCCTCAACATGGGGCTGCGCAAGGCGATGGAGGACGACCCCAAGGTCCTGCTCATGGGCGAGGACGTCGGCAAGCTCGGCGGCGTCTTCCGGATCACCGACGGACTGCAGAAGGACTTCGGCGAGGACCGGGTGATCGACAGCCCGCTGGCCGAGTCCGGCATCGTCGGCACCGCCGTCGGGCTGGCGCTGCGCGGCTACCGGCCCGTCGTCGAGATCCAGTTCGACGGGTTCGTCTACCCGGCGTACGACCAGATCGTCTGCCAGGTCGCGAAGATGACCTTCCGCAGCCAGGGCAAGTCCCGGATGCCGATGGTGATCCGGATCCCGTTCGGCGGCGGCATCGGCGCGGTCGAGCACCACAGCGAGAGCCCGGAGGCGCAATTCGCGCACACGCCGGGGCTCAAGGTGGTCGCCTGTTCCAACCCCGTCGACGGCTACTGGATGATCCAGCAGGCGATCGCCTGCGACGACCCGGTGATCTTCCTCGAGCCCAAGCGGCAGTACCACGCCGACAAGGCCGACCTCGAGGAGACCGCCACCCCCGACCCGCTGTTCAGCTCCCGGGTGGTGCGGCGCGGCACCGACATCACGGTGCTCGCCTACGGCCCGACGGTGAAGACCGCGATGGCCGCAGCCGAGGCCGCCGCCACCGAGGGCCGCTCGCTCGAGGTGATCGACCTGCGCACGCTCTCGCCGCTGGACATGACGCCGGTCTACGAGTCCGTACGCCGCACCGGCCGCGTGGTCGTGACCCACGAGGCGCACGTCAACCTCGGCCTCGGGGCGGAGCTCGCGGCCCGGATCACCGAGCAGTGCTTCTACTCCCTGGAGGCACCGGTGCTGCGGGTCGGAGCCTTCGACACGCCGTACCCGGCGTCCCGGATCGAGGAGGACTACCTCCCCGACCTGGACCGGGTCCTGGACGCCGTCGACCGCTCGCTCGAGTTCTGAAGGAGGCCTGCGTGCCTGAGTACAAGCTGCCCGACCCGGGCGAGGGCCTGACCGAGGCCGAGATCGTCAAGTGGCACGTCGCCGTCGGCGACGTCGTCGAGATCAACCAGGTCGTCGTCGAGATCGAGACCGCGAAGTCGATCGTCGAGCTGCCCTCGCCGTACGCCGGTGAGGTGAGCGCGATCCTGGTCGCCGAGGGCGAGCTGGTCCCGGTCGGTACGCCGATCATCGCGATCGGCGACGACGTGGCCGCCGAGCCGGCGGCCGGTGCCGCTCCCGAGGCGCGCGCCGCGGCGCCGGTGGAGATCGACCTGTCCAACCCCGCCGCGTCCGGTGGCGGCGAGGGCGAGAGCCTGGTCGGGCGCAACAAGGCCGACCGGGGCCCGGTCCGCCGGGCCCGCAAGGTCACCTCCGGGGCGATGGCCGCGCACATGCAGGCGCAGGCCGCGTTCGAGACCGGCGGCGCGCCGATGGTGGAGGCCGACGAGGAGCCGGTGCCGGCCACCGCCGCGGCCCCGCTGGACGCTCCGGCGGCGGTGCGCACCCTGGCCAAGCCGCCGGTGCGCAAGCTCGCCAAGGACCTCGGCGTCGACCTCACCACGCTCACCCCGAGCGGGCCGAACGGGACCGTGTCGCGCGAGGACGTCGAGGCCGCGGCCGGCGGCGATGCCGTTCTCGGCGGTCGGGTAGCCGCCGGCGAACGAGGCGGCGAGTCGAGACCCGCTGAGCGGGAGTGGCGCGAGCCGATCAAGGGCGTGCGCAAGATGATGGGCCAGGCGATGGTCCAGTCGGCGTTCACGCTGCCGCACGTGACCGAGTGGGTCACCGTCGACGTCACCGCGACGATGGAGCTCGTCGAGCGGCTGAAGACGCGCCGGGAGTTCCGCGAGGTCCGGGTCTCACCGCTGCTGGTGCTTGCCCGCGCGGTGATGCTGGCGATGCGGCGCACACCGGAGATCAACTCGTGGTGGGACGACGCGGCGCACGAGGTCGTCTACAAGCGGTACGTGAACCTCGGCATCGCCGCGGCCACCCCGCGCGGGCTGGTCGTGCCGAACGTCAAGGACGCCGAGTCGATGACCCTCCTCGAGCTCGCCCAGGCGATCAACGCGGTGACCGCGACCGCCCGGGAGGGCAAGACCCAGCCCGCGGAGATGAGCGGCGGCACCTTCACGATCACGAACGTCGGCGTCTTCGGCGTCGACTCCGGCACGCCGATCATCAACCCCGGCGAGTCCGCGATCCTGGCGTTCGGCGCGGTGCGCAAGCAGCCCTGGGTGGTCGAGACCGACGGCCAGGACACCATCGTGCCGCGCCAGATCTGCACGCTGGCGCTGGCCTTCGACCACCGCCACATCGATGGGGAGAAGGGCTCGCGGTTCCTCGCCGACGTCGCCGAGATCATGGCCGATCCCGCCACCGCGCTGCTGTATTGAGTCGTGTGCCTGAGCACGCGCCATGGCGCGTGCTCAGGCACACGACCCGTCCGGGCTAGGCGCAGGCGCGCACCAGGGCGAGCACCAGGCTCTCGGTGACGGCGACCAGCTCGTCCACGTCCACCGCCTCGTGCGGGCCGTGGGCGAGCCGGACGTCGCCGGGACCGTAGTGGAGCGTGGGGACGCCGGCGGCAGCGTACAGCCGCAGGTCGCTGCCGTACGGCGCCCCGCGCTCGCGTGGCCGCGGCCCCCGGGTGACGTCGGCGTGCGCGGTGGCGACCAGGTCGAGCAGCGCACCGCTCCCCTCGGCGTACTGGCCGCTGGCGAACTGGCCTCCGGTCCACGCGATCGTGGGCGCGTGGTCGCGCAGCCACAGGTCCGCGCACGCGGCCTCGGCGATCGCCTCCTCGAGCTCGGCCCGCGCGTCGTCGGGGTCCTCGCCCAGCGCCACGCCCAGCCGGCCCTCGGCGACCAGCAGGTCCGGGACGGTGCTGGCCCAGTCGCCGCAGGCGACCTTGCCGATCGAGAGCGGGTAGGCGAGCGGGTACTCCGCCATCAGCGGGTGGGCGTCGCGGTTGCGGCGCGCCTCGAGCTCGCCGAGCGCCGCGTGCAGCGGCCAGAACTTCTCCAGGGCGCTGACGCCGGCATACGACGTGCTCGCGTGGGTGGCGGCCCCCGGGACCCGGAGCTCGAAGGTCAGGGCGCCGGCGTTCGCGGTGGTGATCGTGCCGCTGGTGGGCTCGGTGATGATGCAGGCCCGGCCCCGGTGGCCACGCTCGAGGGTGGCGAAGGCGCCGAGCCCGCCGTCCTCCTCGCCGACCACCAGCTGCACGGCGTACGGCTTGGTCAGCTCGATCCCGGCGGCGCGCACCGCGCGGACGGCGGCGACGTTGGCGACCACGCCGGCCTTCATGTCGCAGGTGCCGCGGCCGTGCACCCGACGGCCGGTGACGGTCCCGCCGAACGGGTCCGCGCCCCACGCGCCGAGGTCGCCCGGCGGCACCACGTCGACGTGGCCCTGGAGGACGAGCTCGGGCTCGCCGGGGCCGCTGGCGGCCACCAGTCCCCAGCTCTCGGTGCGCGGCGCCTCCCAGCCAGGGAAGGCCGGGTCGGCGGTGAGCCGGTCCAGGTCGAGCTGCCACAGGTCGACGTCGAGGCCGAGCCCGCCCAGCTGCTTGGCGAGCCGGTGCTGGATGTCGCACTCGGCGTCGCTGCCGCTGATGCTGGGGACCGAGACGAGCTCCACGAGGTCGCGGACCAGCTCGCGCTCGTCGACGAAGGCGAGCGCGCGCAGCTCACGGTCGTTGAGATCGCGATAGGGCATGGGCGGAACGGTAATCACTGGTAGACCTCCCCTGTGGCAGAACGCGAGATCACGGCCCCGGTCGACCTCTGCCTGCCCGGCGGGCGACTGAACCCGGACGCGGTCGGCTGGTCGCGCCGGCCCCTGCACCGGGCGAACCTGCGTGGCTGGGGCCGCGCGAAGCGCTGGGAGTACTGGGGGATCGTCACGCCGCGGCTCTGCCTCGGGGTGGTCGCCTCCTCGCTCGACTACGCCGGGGTCTGCTCGGTGTGGGTGCTCGACCGCGCGACCGGGCGGACCTGGTCGCGCGACGAGGTGCCGCCGCTGGCCCGCGGCGTGTCCCTGCCCCCGGGCGTCGGCGGCCGCACCCTGGTCGAGGCCGGGCGGCTGCGGATCGAGCTGGCCGACGCCCCGGGCGGTGCCTCGGGGACCGTGGTGCGGGCGAGCGCGCCGGGGATCGAGGTCGACCTGGTCGTCGGGGCCGGCGGCGAGTGCGTCGGCGTGGTGGTGCCGTGGAGCGCGCGCCGCTTCCAGTACACCGTCAAGGACGTCGCCCGGCCCGTCACCGGCCGGGTCGTGCTCGAAGGGACGCCGTACGACGTGCACGCGGGGTGGGCGGTCCTCGACCACGGCCGCGGCAAGTGGCCCTACGCGATCACCTGGAACTGGGCGGCCGGCTCCTCGGAGCGGGTCGGCATCACGCTCGGTGGCCAGTGGACCGACGGCACCGGGTCGACCGAGAACGCACTGTTCGTCGACGGCCGCGCGCACAAGATCGGCGAGCAGCTGACCTGGGAGTACGACCGCTCGGACTGGCGGCGGCCCTGGCGGATCCACGGGCCGCGGGTCGACGCGACGCTCGAGCCGTTCCACGAGCGGGTCGACCGGACCAACCTCGGAGTCGTCGCCAACCAGACCCACCAGTGCTTCGGCCACTGGTCGGGATGGGCGAGCACCGACGGGGGTGAGCGGGTGTCGCTCGACGGGCTGGTCGGGTGGGCCGAGGAGGCGCGCAACCGCTGGTGACCCGAGGTCGGTCCGGGGTGCTCAGCGCCCGGCCGCGTCCAGCGCCTCGGCGGTGAGGGTCCGGCCGAGCTCGATCATCTCCGCCGCGCGGTGGAACTCCAGCGACCGGGCCGCGCCGACCGGCACCGTGACCAGCACGTCCGGGGGGAGTCCGGCCATCCGGTAGCGGGTGATCAGGCCCTGCATCGCATCCATCGACAGTCCGACGACGTCGGAGAGCCGGACCTGCTCCAGCAGCGTGGGCGGCTCCGGCTCCGGCTCCGGCTCCGCGCTCCGGCCGACGGTACGGCGTACCCGCTCGACGAGCTCCTCGCGCCAGGTCGGTGCCGCGGGCTCGCGCGCCGGGGTGGCCCGCTCGTGCGCGGTCCGGGCGCCCTGGAGCGAGATCGCGATCGTCAGCTCGGCCACCGAGACCGCGGTGGGCTCGATCGGGACCGGGTTCATCAGCCCACCGTCGGCCAGCAGGCGACCGTTCATCTCCACCGGCGTGATCACCCCCGGGATCGCGGTCGAGGCGCGGATCGCGGACACCAGCGGACCGCGTTGGAACCACACCTCGCGGCGGGCGTGCAGGTCGGTCGCCACCGCGGTGAACGGGATCGGCAGGGCCTCGATCTGCTGCTCTCCGAGCAGCCGCTCGACCTCGGCGAAGAACCGGCCGGCGGCGATGGCGCCGGGCGCCGACCACTTCGGGTCGAGGAGCCGGAGCAGGTCGCGCTGGGTCAGCGACCGCGCCCACTCGGCGTACGGCTCGAGCCGGTCGGCGGCGGCCAGGCCACCGACCAGGGCCCCCATGGACGAGCCGGCGATCGCGACGATCTCGTGCCCGCGGGCGCGGATCTCCTCGATCGCGCCGATGTGGGCGTAGCCACGGGCCCCGCCGGAGCCGAGGGCGAGGGCCACACGCATGACTCCGAGGGTACGGCCCTGCTACGGCTCGATCGGGCCGACCTCCCAGCCGGACGGGGAGACGGGGTGCAGCATCGCATCGGTGCCGCCGTCGACGAACAGCACCGCGCCGACGATGTTGGCGGCTCCCTCGGAGAGCAGGAAGCAGATCGCCGCGGCCACCTCCTCGGGCCGACCGGTCCGGCCGATCGCGGTGGGGTAGGCGTCGACCGCCGACCCGAGCAGCGGGTCGGACCGCATCTGGTCGACCATCGGGGTCTCGGTGGCTCCGGGGGCCACGGAGTTGAGCCGGATCCCCGCGCCGGCCCACTCCGGCTTGACGCCCTCGCGGCGGGCCCACCAGGCCAGCGCCGCCTTGGTGGCGGGGTAGACCAGCACCGAGTCGACCCGGCCGGCCTCCTCGCGGGCGGTCGGCTCGTCGTCGCGCAGGCAGGCCTGGGCGACCGGCGCGTTCCAGCCGGGCATGCCGGTGATCGAGTTCGAGGCCAGCAGCACCACGCCCGCCCCGCCGTCCCGCGCGCCGGCGGTGAGCTCGGTGTGCAGCCCGGTCACCAGTGCGATCGCGCCGAAGAAGTTCACCGACACCACGAGCTGCGAGTCGACGCCGGTGCGCCCGGCGATCCCCGCGGCCGGCACCAGCCCGTGCACCCGGTCGGTCAGCGCCCGCACCCCGGCGACCGCCTCGGCCCGCCCGGCCGGGGTCGACACGTCCGCGGTCACGTCCACGCCGTCCGCCGCGACCCGGTCCACCCCGATCACCCGGTGCCCCTGCTCGCGCAGCATCCCGGCCGTGGCCGCCCCGATCCCCGATGCGGCCCCGCTCACGGCGTACGTCCTCACGACCCGGACTGTAACGCGTTCTACCGACCGCCGCGTTCGCTGTAACGCCCGTTTACCTCTTGTTCCCGGGGTGTTGCAGCACAGGGGGAAGAAAGGGTAAACGGGCGTTACAGCTGGGTGGGGCGGGTCAGGCGTAGCGACGGGCCCGCTCCGCGGGGGTGCCCGGGCCGGCGTCGAGGAGGGCGGCCAGCTCGTGCTCGAGGACGGCGCCGACCCGGCGGCAGAACGCCTCGGGCTCGTCGGCGGCGTCGGGGAGCTCGGCGACGATCCGGTCGACGATGCCGAGCCGGCGCAGGTCGAGGGCGCGGACCTGCTGGCTGCGCGCCATCTCGGGGGCGTGGTCGAGGTCGCGGTGGACGATCGCGCTGGCGCCCTCCGGCGGGAGCGGCGAGAGCCAGGCGTGCTGCGCGGCGATCACCCGGTCGGCCGGCAGGAACGCCAGCGCGCCGCCGCCGTTGCCCTCGCCGAGCATCAGGCACAGCGTCGGCGCGGTGACCGTGATCAGCTCGTTGAGGCAGCGCGCGATCTCGCCGGCCATGCCGCCGTTCTCGGCCTCCGCGGAGAGCGCCGCCCCCCGGGTGTCGATGACCGTGAGCAGCGGCAGGCCCAGGTCCGAGGCCAGCCGCATCCCGCGCTGCGCCTCGCGGAGCGCCTCGGGCCCCATCGGGTGCTCGGCGGTCTGGCCGCGCCGGTCCTGCCCGAGGAACACGCACGGCGCCTGCCCGAACCGCACCAGCGCGATCAGCAGCCCCGGGTCCTGCTCGCCCTGACCGGTGCCGTTGAGCGGGATCACGTCGCTGGCGGCGTACTTGAGCAGCCGCCGCACGCCCGGCCGGTCCGGGCGCCGGGAGCGGGTGACCGCGTCCCAGGTCTCCACCTCCGGCAGCGGGGTGAGCGGCACCGGCGCCGGCACCGGCTGGATGCCGTGCCGCGGTGCGAGCAGGATCTCCAGCGCCCGGTCCAGGATCCCAGCGATCTCCTCGGGCGGTACGACGGCGTCGATGATGCCGTGGGCGTACAGGTTCTCCGAGGTCTGGATGCCGGGCGGGAACGGCTTGCCGTACAGCGCCTCGTAGACCCGCGGCCCGAGGAACCCGACGAGCGCACCGGGCTCGGCGACCGTCACGTGCCCGAGCGAGCCCCAGGAGGCCATCACGCCACCGGTCGTGGGGTGGCGCAGGTAGACGAGGTAGGGCAGGCCGGCCGCCTTGTGCGCCGCGACCGCCTCGGTGATCCGCACCATCTGCACGAACGCCGGGGTGCCTTCCTGCATCCGGGTCCCGCCGCTGACCGGGCCCGCGAGCAGCGGCAGTCCCTCCCGGGTCGCGCGCTCGATCGAGCCGACCAGCCGGTCCGCCGCCGCGCGCCCGATCGAGCCGGCGAGGAAGGCGAACTCGCCCATCAGCACGGCCACCCGGCGCCCGCGCATCCGGCCCTCGCCGGTCAGGACCGACTCGTCGGCGCCGCTCTTGTCGAACGCCGCGTCCAGGGCGGCGGCGTACTCCGGGGAGACGCCGGTGCGGTCCGGCGGGGTGTCCCAGGACACCCAGGACCCCTCGTCGAGGACCAGGTCGATCAGCTCGGCGGCCGAGAGGCGAGCGGGGCGCGGCGCGGTCGTCATCCTCCGAGGCTAGTGCGCGGCTGCGCGCGCGCGGACGTCATCTCTTGCCGTTCCTGGCGTCCCGGCTTGGCAGGAGCTGCGGCTCGCCGATCACCCGCGCGCGTGCCAGGCGGCGAGCACCTCGGCCTCCCGGGCGCGGCTGATCCCGGTGCGGGCCGCGTCCGGCGCCGACCGCAGCCAGGCGAGCGTGTCCCGAGCGGTGTCCTCGAGCGGGCGCAGCACCAGCCCGGCGGCGTACGACGGGGCCGGGTCGTGGGCGCACATCCCGTCGTACTCGGGCCGCGGCAGCCACAGCGGCAAGGCGTCCGGCCCCGCCCACGGCTGCACGCCTTGCTCGGTGAGGACCTCCTGCGGCACCCAGGTCAGCCGCACGTCGGCCCCGCACCCCGCCGCCACGCGCCCCAGCACGTCTCCCATCGCCAGCACCTCGCCGACCCCGTCGTAGTCGCCGGTGGTCCGCGCCTGCGCCGCCGCGACGATCCACCGCGCGAGGTCGCGCACGTCGATCACCTGGGTCCGGTCGCCGGCCGCTCCGGGCGCGAGCACCTCCTCGCCGGGCCCGGCGTCACCCAGCCGCTCCGGCCAGTAGCCGAACCGTCCGGTCGGGTCGCCCGGACCGACGATCAGGCCCGGCCGCACGACCAGCCACGAGCGGGCGCCGGCCCGCACGGCCTCCTCGCAGGCGACCTTCATCGGCCCGTAGGCGTCCGGGTCCGCGCCCGGGTCGACGTCCTCGTGGATCGGCTCGCGCAGCGGCAGCGTGCCGGGCCGCCCGCCCGGCGTCGACTCGTCGGCGTACACGCTCACCGTGGACACGAACACGTGGTGGGCGTCCGGCCAGGCGGCCACGGCCGCCCGGACCCACGACGGGCGCCGCGCCACGTCCACCGCCACGTCGTACGCCGTCCCCGCGAGCCCGGCCGGCACCGGCTCGCTGCGGTCCCACACGGCGAGCGCCGCGCCGTCGGGCACCCGCCCCGACGTGCCCCGGTTGGCGCACGTCACGTCGTGGCCGCGGGCGACCGCCTCGGCGGCGACCGCCCGGGAGAGGAACACCGACCCACCCAGCACGAGGAGCTTCACGGACGCCACCGTGGCGGCCCCCGGCGTCTGCGGCAAGGCGGTTCTGCCCAGGGCAGAGGTCAGCCGCGGTCCGGGGTGGTCGCGCCGAGCAGCCAGTCGTCGAAGAACCCGGACAGGTCCACGCCGGACTGCGCGGACCACCAGGACGTGATGTCGGCGTAGTCGGCGTTGCCGTCCGCGTGCTCGCCCGGCCACGCGCGCACCAGCGCCCAGAACTCCTCGTCGCCGAGCCGCTGGCGCAGCTCGTCCCACATCAGCGCCGGGCCGTAGTAGACGTTCGAGGAGCCGAAGAACGCCGGGTCGTAGTCGGCGGGCGGCCCGGCCTTGGCCCGCTCGTCGTCCTCGAACGTGGCCCAGTAGTCGATCACGTCGGTGACCGTGACGCCCTGGTCCTCGGCCATCCACGCGCCCTGGAGATAGGTCGCCATGCCCTCGCTCATCCACACGTCGCGCCAGTCGACCGGCGTGACCAGGTCGCCGTACCACTGGTGGGCGATCTCGTGGACCAGGACCTCCGGCGACGTGGCGTAGGTGGTGTCGCCGAGCGTGATCATGGTCTGCGTCTCCATGCCGCTCTTCGAGTCGACGACCAGGATCCCGAGGGTGTCGAACGGGTAGGGCCCGAGCCGGTCCTCGAGCCAGGCGAGCGCCTCCGGGGCCCGCCGGACCCGCTGCAGGAGGTCGGGCCGGTCCGCCGGCGTCCAGTAGCTGATCGGGACCCCCGACTGCGACTCGTCGGTCGTCTCGGTGAGGTCGCCGAACGCGACCGTGACGAGGTACGACGAGGCCGGGGCGTCCAGCCGCCACCGGGTCACCGTGTCGCCGCGGGCCCGCTCGCGGGAGAGCAGCTCGCCGTTCGCGACGCCGACGAACGGGGCCGGCACGCGCAGCGTGAAGTCGTAGAGGGCCTTGTCCGACGGCTGGTCGTTGACGGCGTACCACGAGTAGGCGCCGTACGGCTCCTGCATGGTCCACGCCCCGCCGTCGTCGGTGACCGTCCAGCCGGTCTCGCTGAAGTCCTTGCGCTGCACCGGCGCCGGCACCGGCCCCGGCCGGCCGGTGTACTCGATCACCAGCGTGTGCCGGCTGTCCCGGGTGACCGGCGCGTCGACGACCAGGTCCTTGCCGCGGTGCCGGTACGCCGCGTCCGCGCCGTCGAGCATGAGCCCGGTGACCTCGAGCGGCCCGGCGAGGTCGAGCTGGAGGTGGTCGGCGTCCGTCGTGGCCCGCAGCTCGACGGTCTCCGTCCCGTCCAGGGTGCGGCGGTCCGGGTCCCACGTCAGGCGCAGGTCGTAGTGCAGTGCGTCGACCCCGGGGTCCCCGACGTCGGGGTAGACCCGGTCCTCGACGGGGGTGCTGTAGCCCTGGGCCGCGTCGCGCCCGCCCTCGGCGGGATCGGAGGAGGTCGACGAGGTCGGCGCGGGCGAGGCCTGCGCCGAGGGGGTGGGCGGCTGGTCGTCCTCCGACGTGCAGCCGGCCACGAGCGCCGCGGCCAGCAGCCCCGACGCGAGCAGGGTGGCCGTCCTCCTCCTTCGCTGCTCCGCAGCTCTCCTCATTCGCTGCTTCGCAGCTCCCCTCATACGCTGCCCCGCAGCTCTCCTCATTCGCTGCTTCGCAGCTCCCCTCATACGCTGCCCCGCAGCAGTGCTCATTCGCTGCTCCGCAGCAGGGGCCGCGCCAGCCGGCGGCCGTGGTGGATCTGCGCCTTGACGGTGCCCAGGGGGGCGCCGACCTGCTGGGCGATCTCCTCGTAGGACAGGCCGTAGACGTCGCGCAGCAGCAGCGGCTCGACGAACTGGGGGTGGTCCTTCTCGAGAATCTCCATCGCCTCGAGCAGGTCGAGGCGGGTGCCGGCGATGACGCTGGTGGTCCGCGGGTCCGGCCGGTCCAGCGGGCCGTGGTCGAGCGGGTCGGCGGCGGTGGCCTGGTTCTTCAGGCGGCGGTACGTCGAGCGCGCGGAGTTGACTGCGACCACGTGCATCCAGGTGGTGAACCGGCCGCGCCCGCCCCACGAGCCGATCTTGCCGGCGATGTTGATCAGCGCCTCCTGGCAGGCGTCCTCGGCGTCGGGCAGGTGCGGGAGCACGCCCCGGCACACGTTGAGGGCGCGCGGCCGGACCGCGGCCAGCAGCGCCTCGAGCGCGTCCCGCTCGCCCGCCTGGGCGCGCCGGGCGAGCTCGTCGATCTCGTCCGGCGTCAGTGCCTCGCTCGTCACGCAGATCACCCTTCCCCGTCGCCTGCACGATAGTCAGGACGGGGAAGGGTGATCGATCGCGTTACTTCACCTCGGACCGGAGGACCGCCCGGAGCCCGATCGCGAGCGGCAGGACCAGCCAGACCAGGCCGGTGACGCCGAACTGTGCCCAGTTCTCCGCGGTCATGCCGGACATCTCGGTCAGCGACCCTTGCGTGTAGTTGAAGTCGATCCACGGCTGGATCCGCTCGAACCAGTCCTGGCTGGCCGAGAGCACCTGGGTGATCGTGCCGAGCACGAAGGAGTACACGAAGTAGCCGACGATCGCGCCCGCCGAGTTGCGGAACAGCACGCCGAGCATGAAGCCGATCAGCATGTTGACGATCTGGAAGAGGAGCAGGCCGACGAGGTCGGCGGCCGGGACGTCCCAGACCGGGTCGATGCCGACGACGGCGGCGCCCAGCAGGTTGCCGAGCGCCCCGATGCCCAGGGCGAGCAGCATCGAGACGACACCGACGGTCACCGCGACGGTGAGCTTCGCGTTGACCACCCGGCCGCGGTGGGGGACGAGCGTGAACGACGTGAGGCCGGTGCGCTGGCTCCACTCGCTGGTGACGGAGAGGACCGCGATCATCGGCAGGATGATGGCCATCGGCACGCCGATCGCGGTGCCGAAGGTCATGTAGGTGATCTCGCTGTCCGGCGCGAACAGGATCGTGGCGGCGGTCGCGAGCGTGGCGAGGATGCCGACGCTGGCCAGCATCCAGAACCCGGACCGGGTGTCGAAGGACTTGCGTGCCTCCACCGCGATCAGCCGCGACATCGGGATCGGGGCCGGGACCGCGCGCTCGACGCGCACGGGAGCGTGCTCGTGCTCGTGCTCGAGGGTCAGGGTGGTCATGCTGCTGCTCCTTCGGAGATCTCGTCGCGCTGGGTGTCTGCGGTGAGCTCGAGGAACATCTCCTCCAGCCCGGCGCCGTCGCCGGCGCGCAGCTCGGTCAGGGGGACGCCGGCGGCCAGCGCGAGCCGGCCGACGAGGTCGGGGTCGGCCTCGACGCGCAGCGCGTCGGCGGTCCGGGTGAACTCGACGTCGGCGGACACGAGCGCCCGGGCGAGCGTCGGCAGGTCGGGGGTGCGCACCAGCGTGCCGGCTGCTGCGAGCAGCTCGGCCTTGGTGCCCTGGGCCACGATCCGGCCCTGGCCGATCACGACCAGGTCGTCGGCGATCACCTCGATCTCGTGGAGCAGGTGCGAGGAGAGCAGCACGGTGCCGCCCTGGTCGGCGTAGCCGCGCAGCAGGTCGCGCATCCACCGGATGCCGGCCGGGTCGAGACCGTTGGCGGGCTCGTCGAGGATCAGCACCTCGGGGTCGCCGAGCAGGGCGGTGGCGATGCCGAGCCGCTGGCGCATGCCGAGGGAGTAGTTGCGCACCCGGCGGCCGGCCTCGTCCGGGGTCAGGCTGACCAGGTCGAGCAGCTCGTCGACCCGGCGGGCCGGCAGCCCCATGGTGCGCTGGGCGATGGTGAGGATCTCCCGGCCGGTCCGGCCGGCGTGCTGCGCGGAGGCGTCGAGGAGGACGCCGACCTCGAGGCCCGGGTTCGGCAGGTCGGCGAACCGGCGGCCGCTGACCTGCGCCGTGCCGGACGTGGCGGGGGTCAGCCCGACCATGATCCGCATGGTGGTGGACTTGCCGGCGCCGTTCGGGCCGAGGAAGCCGGTGACGCGCCCGGAGCGCGCCGTGAAGGTGACGTCGTCCACGGCGGTGAAGCCGCCGTACGTCTTGGTCAGGGACTCGACTGTGATCATGGCTCCAGCCTGCTGGCCGCGGGCCGGGCCCGACATCGGGGAAGCGGCACCCCGCGCCCCTGAGCCGACCCCGAAAAGGTCTCAGGGTCCGACCCCGGGCTTTGACATGATGCGGGGATGCCCATGCCCTCCCGTCTCGGCCGGTACGCCGTGCGCCGGCGGATCGGATCGGGTGGCTTCGCGACCGTCTGGTTGGCCTACGACGAGCAGCTCGACTCCCCGGTCGCGATCAAGGTGCTCGCCGACAACTGGACCGAGGACCAGGCGGTCCGGCAGCGCTTCCTCGAGGAGGGCCGGTTCCTGCGCAAGGTGGAGTCGCCGTACGTCGTCAGCGTCTACGACGCGGGCGAGCTCGAGGACGGGCGGCCCTACCTGGTGATGTCGTACGCCGACCAGGGCACCCTGGCCGACCGGCTCGAGGTGCTCGGGCTGACCCCGGGGCAGGCGCTGGAGGTGGTCCGCCAGGTCGGGGCCGGGCTCCAGGCGCTGCACGTGCGCGGTGTGCTGCACCGCGACGTCAAGCCCGCGAACGTGCTGTTCCGGACCGTCGAGGAGGGCGGCCGCAGCGAGGTCCGCGCGATGGTGGCCGACCTCGGGCTCGGCAAGGCGCTGGACATGTCCTCGCGGCTGACGATGATCGCGGGCACGCCGTCGTTCGTCGCGCCCGAGCAGGCGCAGGGGGAGCCGCTGGACGCGCGCGCCGACCAGTACTCCCTGGCCGCGCTGACCTACCTGATGCTCTGCGGCCGGGCGCCGTACTCCCACGCCTCGCTGGCGGCCGCCGCGGCGCCCTGCGCGCCGCCGGCGCTGTCGACCCCGGAGCGGCCGTTCCCGGACGCGGTCGAGGCGGTCGTGCGCCGCGGCCTCGCGGCCGATCGCGAGGACCGGTGGCCGGACGTGGCGGCGTACGTCGAGGCGCTCGCGGCCGCCCTCGGCGCCGACGCGGACGCCGACCCCAGCGGGCCGTGGCTGCCGCTCGACCCCGACCTGACCCGGCCCGGTGCGCGCCCGAGCCCGCTGCCGCCGTCGCGCCCGCTGGCCGACCCGGTGCCGCCGCGGCGGACCGGCCGCCGGGTGCTCGCCGCGATCGTGGGCCTGGTGGCGCTCGCGGCGGGGGCGGGGGTCGGCTACGCGGTCGAGCAGCACGGCGACGCCGAGGTCAGCCTCACCGACCGCACCGGCACGCTCTCGGTCATCGTGCCGAGCGACTGGGACCGGGCCCGGTCCACCCGGATGTGGCAGGCCCCTGGCGGCGGCGGGGAGTTCCCTGCGCTCTCGGTGGGCAGCTCCGCCGACTGGACCGATGCCGGGAGCACCGCCCAGGGGGTCTTCCTCGGCATCCTGCCCGGCGACGAGCTGCCCGAGCAGGTGCCGCAGCACCCGGAGTGTGGCACCGCCGACGACCCGGTCGACGACACCATCGACGACAACCCCACCCGCACCGTCGTCTACACGCGCTGCCCCGGAGGGGTCACCGTCGAGCGGGTCGTCCAGCTCGCCTCGAACCGGTTGCTGTGGGTGCAGGTCCGCAGCGCCGACCGGGCCACCGCCACCGCCGTCCTCGACGACGTCGAGGCCCACGGGTACTAGGCGGTCCGGGCCGGGGTCGGTTTCCCCGGTGAACCGGGGAAACCGGAACTGTTGACCCGAAACTTCGGGCCAGAAGTTCCAACTTCCCCGGGTACCCGGGGAAACCGACCGGGCGGACGGCCGCCTAGAGGAACGGGCGCAGCACGTCCAGGCCCTGGGTGGGGACGGTGAGCCTGATGCCCTGGCCGATCGCGCGCAGCCGCCAGCCGTCGCCGGAGCGGTAGAGCTTGGCGAGCGCCACGCCGGTCTCGGGTACGCCGGCGGTCAGCGTGAGCCGGGCCAGCTCGGTGCCATCGGGGTCCCCGGCGACCAGGCGGCAGTAGGCGTTGTTGATCCACTCCAGCGTGTGGCCCTGGTAGCTGCTGACCAGGAACACGACCGTGTCCACCGCGCCGTACACCTTGGCGAGGTCGACGGCGATGGTCTCGTCGTCGCCCGCCCCGCTGCCGGTCTTGTTGTCCCCGAGGTGCACGACGGAGCCGTCGCGGGTGGCGAGGTTGTTGTAGAACGCGAGGTCGAAGAGCTGGCCACCGGCGAACTGCACGGCGGAGGCGTCCAGGTCGATGTCGGGGGCGCCGGTGCCGATGAAGCCGGCGGTGCGCTCCTTGTCCCAGCCCACGCCCATCCGGAGCTCGGTGAGGGGAGTGCCGTCGGCCGCGGCCAGGTCGAGCTCGTCGCCCGGGTGGAGTTCGATCACGGTTCCGAACCTACTCGCCGGGCCCGCGGGCGGCGGGTGGCGTCAGGGCACCTTGCGCACGCTGGCGGCGACCCGGGTCTCGAGCGCCTCGAGCCCGGGCAGGTCGACGCCCCGCCCGGCGACGCTCATCTCGAAGCTGGCAGCCGTCTGGCCGGGGGCCGGGAACCACCAGAACAGGTTGTGCCGCTGGTGGTCGAGGCCGTCGCGGTAGGTGAAGTAGACCTCGTCCTCGTCCTGGTCGACGATCTCGACGTCGTCGTAGATCGACTCGACCGCCGCGATCTTCTGCTCGACCATCTGCTCCGGGGTGAGCCGCTGGGTGACGATCTTGACCCGCAGGCTGTACCCGCCGACGGGCGGCTCGTCCGCGGGGCGCCAGCGGAACTCATCGGGCTGGTCGGTCGTCGTGCGCACCCAGCCGCGGGGAGCGTCGTACTCCCACTGGAAGAACGGCGGGTCCCCGATCCGTCGGGTCCGGTAGCGCAGGTCGGTCGCCAGCGCCGGGTAGTCGACGTCCGGCGCGAACGTCGGGGTCGGGTCGACCGGGATCGACGGCGACCGCGCCGGGACCGGCTCGGGGTGGTCGATCGCGGCCGGCTCGTGGTGGTCCAGCGACCCCAGCCCGTACCCCGCGGCGGCGCCCGCCAGGATGAGGGCGAGCACCAGCCCGGCCCACCGCACCCTCATGGCGCACGAGGGTAGCCGCCCCTCGGAGTTGTGACAGATCTGTGCGACAGTGGCCGCGGCGTGTCACAGATCACGCCCGGCCCGGCCGCCGCCACCCACCGGCGGCCACCGCCACCCCAGAGATCCAGGAGCGCCGCATGACCGAGACGACCGCGGGAGCCCTCTTCGACCGGCACCGGGCCCGGCTGGACGCCGCCGTCGCCGCCTGCGCGAGCCGGGAGTACTACTCGGCGTTCGACGAGTCGCCGTCGCCGCGCGTGTACGGCGAGACCGCGGCCGCCGAGGGCAAGGCCGCGTTCGAGGCCTGGCTCGGCTCGCCGTTCCCGCTCCCGACCCCGGGTGCCCAGGGCAGCGTCGCGACCGAGCGCTCGCCGTACGGCGTGGACCTCGGCGTCTCCTACCCGCGAGCGGTCGACGTCGACGCGCTGCTCTCGGCGGCGCGGGCCGGCATGAAGGGGTGGCGCGACGCGGGCCCGGACGGACGGACCGGGGTGTGCCTGGAGATCCTGGCCCGGCTGCACGCGCGCATCTTCGAGCTCGCCAACGCGGTGCAGCACACCAGCGGGCAGGCGTTCGTGATGGCGTTCCAGGCCGGCGGGGCGCACGCGCTCGACCGCGCCCTGGAGGCGATCGCCTATGCGTGGACCGAGATGACCCGCACCCCGGCCACCGCCATCTGGGAGAAGCCCGGCCGCGGTGGGCCGCTGCGGATGGAGAAGACGTTCACCGTGGTGCCCCGCGGGGTCGCGCTGGTGATCGGCTGCAACACCTTCCCCACCTGGAACTCCTGGCCGGGGCTGTTCGCGTCGCTGGTCACCGGCAACCCGGTCGTGGTCAAGCCACACCCGGCGGCCGTGCTGCCGCTCGCGATCAGCGTCCAGGTGTGCCGCGAGGTGCTGGCCGAGGCCGGCTTCGACCCCGACCTCGTCCTCCTCGCCGCCGAGGAGCCCGAGGACCGCCTGGCCGCGACGCTCGCGGTCCGCCCCGAGGTGCGGCTGATCGACTTCACCGGCGGGAACGCCTTCGGCGACTGGCTCGAGGCCAACGCGGGCCAGGCCGTCGTCTTCACCGAGAAGGCCGGCGTCAACACGGTGGTCGTCGACTCGACCTCCGACTTCGCGGCGATGTGCCAGAACCTTGCGTTCTCGTTCGCGCTCTACTCCGGCCAGATGTGCACCGCCCCGCAGAACGTCTACGTGCCGGCCGCCGGGATCGCGACCGAGGACGGCGTGCGCTCGCCCGCCGAGGTGGGCGCCGGGATCGGCGCGGCCCTCCAGGGGCTGCTCGGGGACGACGCGCGCGCGGTCGAGCTGCTCGGCGGCATCGTCAACGACGGGGTGCTGGCCCGCCTGGAGAAGGCCGGCCGCGGCCACGTCCTCGTGCCGTCCCGCGAGGTCGCGCACCCGGCGTACGCCGACGCGACCGTCCGCACCCCCATGCTCGTCGGGCTCACCGCGGAGGACTCCGACGTGTACGAGTCCGAGTGCTTCGGGCCGGTCGCCTACCTGATCGAGACCGAGGGCACCGACCAGTCGATCGACCTGTTCCGGCACACCGTGCTGGCCCACGGCGCGATGACCGCCGCGGTGTACTCCACCTCTCCCGAGGTCGTCGAGCAGGTGCGCGAGGCCGCCCTCGAGGCGGGGGTCGCCCTGTCGGAGAACCTCCTGGGCGGGGTGTTCGTCAACCAGTCCGCGGCGTACTCCGACTTCCACGGCACCGGCGCCAACCCCGCCGCGAACGCGGCGTACACCGACGGCGCCTACGTCGCCTCGCGGTTCCGCGTCGTGCAGTCCCGCCGCCACGTCTGATGCGATGAGAACAACGTTCCCGCCCGGTCTGTCGATCTCGTAGTGCCCCGTTCGTGGAGAGGGTGACCCCCTTCCACCGAGGAGACCGAGATGACCGACCTGAAGAGCCGCTGGCTCGCGCTGTACGTGCTGTGCCTGGGCGACCTGATGATCGTGCTGGACTCCAGCATCGTGAACGTCGCGCTGCCGTCGATCCAGGCCGACCTGGGGTTCACCCGGTCGGCGCTGGCCTGGGTGGTCAATGCGTACCTGCTGACCTTCGGCGGCTTCCTGCTGCTCTCCGGGCGCCTGGGCGACCTGCTGGGCAACAAGCGGGTCTTCCTCGGCGGCGTGGTGTCCTTCACCGTCGCGTCGGTCGCGTGCGGCCTCGCGCCGTCCTCCGGGCTGCTCGTCGTGGGCCGCGCCGTGCAGGGCCTGGGCGGCGCCGCGGTCTCCGCGGTCGCGCTCTCGCTGATCATGGGGCTGTTCTCCGACCCGGCCGAGCGGGCCCGGGCGATGGGCTTCTTCGGCTTCGTGATGTCCGGGGGCGGCGCCGTCGGGGTGCTGCTCGGCGGCGTCCTGACCGGGCTGTTCTCGTGGCACTGGATCTTCCTGGTGAACGTGCCCATCGGCGTCGGGGTCTGGCTGGCCGCGCGCCGGGTGCTGCCCGCCGACGAGGTCGTGCCGGGCGCGGGGCGACTCGATGTCCCCGGGGCGGTGCTGGTGACCGCCGCGCTGATGCTGAGCGTGTACGGGATCGTCGGCGGCAACGAGGCGGGGTGGACCTCCGGGCGCACGCTCGGTCTGCTCGGCGCCAGCGCGGTGCTGCTCGCGGCGTTCGTGCTCCGCGAGGCGCGCGCCGCCAGCCCGCTGGTCCCGCTGCGCCTGTTCGCGCTGCGCAACGTCTCCGTGTCGCAGGTGGTGGGGATGCTGTGGGCGGCCGCGATGTTCGCGTGGTTCTTCCTGGCCGCGCTCTACCTTCAGCAGGTGCTGGGGTACGACGCCCTCGAGGTCGGCCTCGCGTTCGTCCCGACCAGCGTGGTGATGGCGTTCTGCTCGCTGCGGGTCTCCGACCGGCTGGTCATGCGCTTCGGCATCCGCCGGCCGCTGATGGCCGGGCTCGCGCTCGCCGCCGCCAGCCTGGCGCTGTTCTCGCGGGCCCCGGTGGACGGCAGCTTCGGGACCGACGTACTGCCCTCGATGCTGCTGCTCGGCGCCGGCGCGGGCATCGCGTTCAACCCGGTGCTGCTCGCCGCGATGGGCGACGTCGAGCCGCACGAGTCCGGCCTCGCCTCCGGCGTCGTCAACACCTCGTTCATGATGGGCGGCGCGCTCGGCCTGGCGGTGCTGGTCAGCCTCTCCACCTGGCGCACCGAGTCGCTCGCCGCCGACGGAGCCGACCGCCTCGAGGCCCTCAACGGCGGCTTCCAGTTCGCCTTCGCCACCGGCGCGCTCGCCGCCCTCGCGGCGGCCGTCATCGGCGGCCTGCTCCTCCGCCCCAAGCCGATGGGCGGCGCGGAGCTCGACGCGGTCGCGATCGCCGACGAGCCCACCCTCGACGCGAGCCTCGGATAGTCCCTGACGATCACGGGGTCTGGGAGCGCTCCCACACCGCGCAAACGTCAGGGACTACCGCTCGCGGCGTCGGCCCGACGATGGCCTACCGTTCCGCGGGTGAGCAGCATCCTGATCCGCAACGCCCGGCTGGTGCCGATCGGCCCGGGCGCCGAGGTCCCCGACCAGCCGGTGGACGTGGCCGTCGTGGACGGCGTGGTCACGGCGGTCGGGCCGGGTGCGGAGCGGCCCGCAGGGGCCGAGGACGTCGACGCGGCCGGGCGCTGGCTGATCCCCGGGCTGTGGGACCAGCACGTGCACCTGGGTCAGTGGACGCTCACCTCGCAGCGCCTCGACCTGGCCCGCGCCCGCTCGCCCGAGGACGCGACCCGGGCGGTCGCGGAGTGGATCGCGGCGTACCCGGGCCTGCCGGTCATCGGCTGGGGGCACCGCTCCGCCGGCTGGCACCGCGAGGTCACCGTGTCGGAGCTGGACGCGGTCTCCGGAGACACCCCGGTGGTGCTGATCAGCGGCGACGCCCACCACGCCTGGCTCAACACCACCGCGCTGATGCACCTCGCGATACCGGTGCGCGACTCGGTGGTCCGCGAGACCGAGTGGTTCGCGGCCTACCCGCGGCTGGTGACCCTGGTCGGCAGCGACGGGACCTCCCCCGAGGCCTACCGCCGCACCCTCGACGCGGCGGCGGCGCAGGGCGTGGTCGGCGTGGTCGACTTCGAGTTCGGCGCCAGCCGCGAGGAGTGGGCCGAGCGCTGGGCACTGGGGTGCGACCGGCTGCGGATCCGGTGGGCGACCTACGCCGACACCCTCGACGAGGTGATCGCCGCCGGGCTGCGCACCGGCGACCCGCTGCCCGGCTGCGACGACCGCGCGACGATGGGGCCGCTGAAGATCATCAGCGACGGGTCGCTGAACACCCGGACCGCCTGGTGCTGCGAGCCGTACGGCGATGCCCACCGGCTGGAGTACCCCGCCGGCCAGCCCAACCTGGACGGCGCCGAGCTGCGCGGCCTGCTCGCCCGCGCGCACGCCGGCGGCCTCGAGGTCGCCACGCACGCGATCGGCGACGCGGCCGTGGCGGAGGCGCTGGCGTCGTACGCCGAGACCGGTGCCCGCGGGTCCATCGAGCACGTCCAGATGGCGCGCCGCGAGGACCTGCGCACCCTGGCCCGGCTCGGCCTGCGGGCCAGCGTGCAGCCGGCACACCTGCTCGACGACCGCGACCTGACCGAGCGGATCTGGGGTGAACGGGCCGAGCGCTGCTTCGCGTTCCGGTGGATGCTCGAGGACGGTGTGCGGCTCGCCTTCGGCTCCGACGCGCCGGTCTCCCCGCTCGACCCCTGGCTGGCGATGGCCGCGGCGGTGCACCGCAGCGCCGACGACCGGGACCCGTGGCGCGCCGAGCAGGCCCTGACCGTCCGGGAGGCGCTGGCGGCGTCGGTCGACGGCCAGCCGACCGTGGGCGTGGGCTCGCCCGGCGACCTGGTGCTGCTCGACCGCGACCCGCTGCTGCCCGACCTCGATGCCGGGGACACCGCCGGGCTCGGGACGGCGCTGCGGTCGCTCGGCTCCGCGCTCACCGTCGTGGCCGGGGTGCCGGTGCACCGATCAGCGGAGCTCGGCTAGCACGGCCTCGGCGGCCGCGCGCTGCCCGGCGGCCAGCGGGTGGTAGGCGAGCGCGGTCTCGGCGGAGGTCACCCGGCCGTTGACCCACGGGTCGTCGGCGCAGATGTCGTGACCCGCGCTCGGCCCCCACAGGTCGACGTACTCCACGCCGGTGTCGTCGGCGGCGGCCTGCACGGTGCGGTTGAGGTCCTCGGTCACCGACCGGGCGAAGGCGTAGTCCCCGTCGGCCAGCGGCAGCAGGTCGCAGGTGCCGGACGCGGGCACGATCTGCGGGTAGCCGACGAGGAGGATGCGCGCGTGCGGTGACCGGCCGCGGACCGCGTCGACGACGCCGGACAGGTTGGCGCGGATGTGCTCGAAGGTCCGGGTGAGCGACGACGCGTCGACCGCGGCCCGGCACGGTGCCCCGGCCGGGTCGGTGGGCGCCAGCTGGACGCACTGCCCGAGGGTGCCGCCGAAGAGGTGGTCGTCGTTGCCGCCGAGGCTGATCGTGACGAGGTCGGTGCCGGGGCGCACCGCGGTCAGCTGGGGCGGGACCCGCCCGCCGCGCTGCCCGGTCTGGGGGCTGGTCACGTTGGCGGTGCGGGCGCCGCTGCAGCTGACGTCGGTGAGCTCCGTGCCGGGCATCGCCTGCGCGACCAGCGCCGGGTAGTTCACGCCCGACCGCAGGCAGATCGAGCTGCCGTCGGTGGGTGGGACGAGGGGGGCCGCCGTGTAGGAGTCGCCGAGGGCGACGTACTGGTCGTACGCCGTCGGCGCCGCGGTCGGCGACCCCGTCGACCGGGCCGGCGCCGCGACCGGCTCGTCCGAGCCCGCGCACCCGGACAGGCCCAGCGCCGCGGCGAGGGCAACGGCGAGCGCGGGGACGATCGGGCGGAGCATGGACTCGACCGTACGTCGATCGGGTACCGCCCGGGGATGGCGACCCCCACCCTCCCGTCGGAGAGCAGCGGCGGCGAGTCCCTGCTGACCGTGCTCGTGGCGCTCGTCGCGAACGGCCTGCTGGCGATCGCGAAGTCGGTCGCGGCCGCGGTGACGGGCTCGGCGTCGATGGTCGCCGAGGCGGCGCACTCCTGGGCCGACACCGGCAACGAGGTGTTCCTGCTGGTGGCTGAGCGGAAGGGCAGCCGGCCGCGGGACGAGGAGCATCCGCGCGGCTACGGGCGCTCGACGTACATCTGGTCGCTGGTCGCGGCGTTCGGCCTGTTCTCGGCCGGCGCCGTCGTCTCGCTCTGGCACGGCATCACCGAGCTCACCGGCGAGGAGGCGGCGCCCAGCTACGCGGTGAACTACATCGTGCTCGGCGTCGCGTTCGTGCTCGAGGGGGTGTCCTTCGCGCAGGCCACGCGGCAGGTGCACGGCGCGGCCCGCCGCTTCGGGCTGCACCCGCTCCGGTTCGTCTCCCGCACCTCCAACCCGACGCTGCGGGCGGTGTTCTTCGAGGACTCCGCCGCGCTGGCCGGAATCCTGCTCGCCGGCGCGGGCATCGCGCTGCACCAGGTCACCGGTGAGGCGGTCTTCGACGCCCTCGGCTCGATCGCGGTCGGCATCCTGCTGGGCTTCGTGGCCGTCTTCCTCATGCGCCGCAACATGGACTACCTCCTGGGGGAGGGGCTCACCCCCGAGCTCCGCTCGCGGGTGATCGCGCAGCTCCTCGAGCACCCGCAGATCGACCGGATCACCTACCTGCACGTGGAGTACGTCGGCCCGCAGCGGCTGTTCGTGGTCGCCGCCGTCGACCTGACCGGCGACGACCGGGAGGGGCACCTCGCCGTACGCCTGCGAGACGTGGAGGCCGAGATCGAGCGCAACCCGCTGATCGAGGACGCGGTCCTCACCCTCGCCCCACCCGACGAGCCCGCCCTCATGCCCTAGGTCCCGGGGCCGGTTTCCCCGGTGAACCGGGGAAACCGGAACTGTTGGGCCGAAACTTCGGGCCAGAAGTTCCAACATCCCCGGTGAACCGGGGAAACCGCCGGGCCGACGCGGACCAGACGACTTCAGCGGGGATCTTGACCACGAATATGTAAGTGCGCTGGACTAACAAATGTGACCACGATGTCCCCGGTCGGACGACCGCTCCGGCCCCGCGGCAAGCTCCTCCAGGAGGACGCCCGGAGGCACCACCGCTCGTTGCTGCTCCAGCAGCTGTTCCGCGAGGGGCCGGCCAGCCGCGCGGACCTGGCCCGGACCACCCGCCTGACCCGGGTCACGGTTTCCGACCTGGTGGGCGAGCTGGTGGGCGAGGGCCTGGTCGAGGAGCTCGGTGCGCCGGCCGAGGCGCGGGTCGGCAAGCCGCCAACGCTGGTCGGGCTGGCGCCGGACGCGAGTCACATCATCGGGCTGGACCTCTCGGCCGACGACCGGATGACCGGCGCCGTGGTGAACCTCCTCGGCCAGGTTCAGGCCCGTCACGAGATCGAGATCGGCGACGCGCAGGGCGAAGCGGCGGTCCGGCTCGTGCACCGCCTCGCGGCCGAGCTGATCGCGATGACCGACCGGCCGGTGCTCGGCGTCGGCGTGGGCAGCCCCGGCGTGGTCGACGCCGCCGGCACCGTCATCGACGCCCCCAACTTCGCGTGGACCGACACCCCGCTGTCCACCACCCTGGCCGCCGCGCTCGGCGTACCGGTCTTCGTGGCCAACGATGCCAACACCGCGGTCCTCGGGGAGCACACCTTCGGCCAGACCGGCGACGGCGGCCTGATGGTGCTCCGGGTCGGCATCGGCGTCGGCGCCGGGCTGGTGCTCGGGGGTTCGCTCCTCCACGGCCACCTCGGCGCCGCCGGCGAGATCGGCCACGTCACCGTCGACCCCGACGGCGACGTGTGCGCCTGCGGACGCCGCGGCTGCCTGGAGACGATCCTGGCCGCGCCCCGCCTGCGGCGCCGGCTCGCCGAGCCCGGTGCGGACCGGGACGCCGTGCTCACCGAGGTGGGTGAGCGGCTCGGCGTCACCCTGGCGCCGGTCGTCGGCACCCTCAACATCCACGAGCTGGTGCTGAGCGGCCCGACCGAGCTGCTGGACGGCCCGCTGCGTGCGGCGGCCGACCGGGTCGTGCGCGAGCGGACCATGCCGGTCAGCTCCGCGGGCCTGACGGTCCGCACCTCCACGCTCGGCGCGGACGTGGTGTTGATCGGCGCCGCGGTCCTCGTCCTCTCGGGACAGCTGGGCGTGTCGTGAAGACGTCCTCGATCTCGTACGGCGGGCCACCGGGGCCCGTCGACATCCAGGACCCGGCTCTGCGCCGCACCTGGGCCAGTCACCACAACGGGTAGATCGCAAGAGAGGAACACTGCGGTGCGCATCAAGAAGAAACTGGCCCGCGCAGCCTTGGCCACCTTGGCCCTGACCGCGCTGACGAGTTCACCCTCGCCGTGGTCGTGATGTCGCAGGGCGACAAGAAGACGCTGCCGCTGTGGCTGAGCATCTTCACCGACCTCAACCGCGGCACCGACTGGGGCGGCATCATGGCCGGCTCCACGCTGATCGCGATCCCGGTCGTGATCTTCTTCCTCGTCGTCCAGGGCCGGATGGTCGCCGGCCTCACCTCGGGGGCGGTGAAGGGGTGAGCGACCTGACCAGGAGCCGGCCCGAGAACGGGCAGAGCCTCGAGCAGCTCGCGCTCCGGGTGCTGCTGCCCGCCTTCCCCGGCACGACGCTGGCCCGGGACGTGGCCGGCCTGTTCGCCGAGGGGCTCGGCGGGGTCTGCCTGTTCGGCAGCAACACCGCCGACGGGCCCGCCGCGGTCGCCGAGCTCACCAGCGCGATCCACGCGGCCGCGCCGTACGCCGTCGTCGCGGTCGACGAGGAGGGCGGCGACGTCACCCGGCTGCACGCGCTCGATAGGAGCCCCGTGCTGGGGCCGGCCGCCCTCGGCGCGGCCGGCGACCTCGCGCTGACCCGGGAGACCGGCGCGGCGATCGGCACCGAGCTGGCCGCGGCCGGCATCGACCTCGACCTCGGGCCGGTCGCCGACGTGAACTCCGACCCGGACAACCCGGTGATCGGCACCCGCAGCTTCGGCACCGACGCCGCGGCGGCCGCCGCGCACACCGCCGCGTGGGTGGCCGGGCTCCAGGGGGCGGGCGTCGCGGCCTGCGCCAAGCACTTCCCGGGCCACGGCGACACCGCCCAGGACAGCCACCTCGCGCTGCCCATGGTCGACGTCGACCTGCCGACGCTGCTCGGCCGCGAGCTGGCGCCGTTCGCTGCGGCCGTCGAGGCCGGCGTCGCGTCGGTGATGACCTCGCACATCCTGGTCCCCGCCGTCGACCCGGCCCTGCCCGCGACGCTGAGCCGTCCGGTGCTCGGGCTGCTGCGCGACCACCTCGGGTACGGCGGCGTCCTGGTCACCGACGCCCTCGACATGGCCGGCGCCTCGGCCGGTCGCGGGATCCCCGAGGCCGCAGTGCTGTCGCTCGCCGCCGGCGCCGACCTGCTGTGCCTCGGTGCCGACAAGGACATCGCGCTGGTCCGGCAGGTCCAGGCGGCGATCGTCGCAGCGGTCCGCTCCGGGCGACTGGCCGAGGAGCGCCTGGTCGAGGCGGTGGACCGGATCGCGCGGCTGCCGCGCGGGGCCGGCAGCGCCGCTCCCGTCGACGCCGCCCGCCAGCTCGCCGGCGCCCGCCGTGCCGTGACGGTCGAGGGCGAGCTGCCAGACCTGCGCGGCGCCGAGGTCGTCAGCGTCGCGACCCCCGCGAACATCGCGATCGGTGAGGTCCCGTGGGGCCTGCCGCCGGACCGCTTCCTCCAACCGGGCGAGCCCGTCACCGGCGACCGGCCGGTCGTGCTCCAGGTGCGCGACGCGCACCGGCGGCCCGAGGTGCTGGTCGAGGGGGCCGCGGTCGTGGTCGAGTGGGGCTGGCCGGGTCCGTACGCCGGGGGGACGCCCCGGATCTGCACGCGCGGCTACTCCCGTCCGGGAGCCGTCGCGGTCACCGAGCTGTTGAGGAAGGCGGGGTGGGACCGGTGAGCACCGGGCCGAGCAACGGGTTGAGCGTGGGCCTGGACATCGGCGCGACCAAGACCCTCGGTCTGGTCGTCGACGAGGACGGCGGCATCCGCGCGACCGTGCGGGAGGCGACCGAGCCGGGTGCCGAGGGCGTCGTACGGACGGCCGCCCGGGTGGTTGAGGCGCTCCGCGCCGCGACCGGCGAGCGGCTCGCGGGCACCGTCGGGGTCGGCATGCCCGGCCTGGTCGACGTCGAGCGCGGCGCGGTCAAGCACGCGGTCAACCTCGGCGTGAACGGGGACTGGCTGCCACTCGGCGACCTGCTCGGTGACCGGCTCGGGACACCTGTCGTGGTCGAGAACGACGTCAACGTCGCCAGCCTCGGCGCGGTCGCGATGAGCGGCGAGGACGACCTCGTCTACCTCAGCATCGGCACCGGCCTGGCCGCCGGACTCGTGCTCGCGGGCCGGCTGCGGCGCGGCGACCACGGCGCGGCGGGCGAGATCGGGCACGTGCCCGTGGATCCGGCCGGAGCGCTGTGCCAGTGCGGCCAGCGCGGCTGCCTGGAGACCATCGCCTCGGGGTCGGCGCTGGCCGCGGCCTGGCCCTCGGAGGACGTCCCCCCGGCCCAGGCGCTGTTCGCCGCGGCGCACGCCAGTGACCCCGACGCCATCGCGGCGCGGGACCGGTTCGCCGCGGGTGTCGCCAGCGCCGTCCGGGTGCTCGGCCTGGCCGTCGACCCGCGCACCGTCGTGCTCGGCGGCGGCGTCGCCCAGCTCGGCGAGCCGCTGCGCGCGGCCGTGGCCGACGCCCTGCGCGAGCAGGCCCGGACCTCGCCGTTCCTGGCCTCCCTCGACCTGGCCGGCCGGCTCCGGGTCGTGCCCGCGCACTACCCCGTGGCCGCGGTCGGGGCCGCCCTGCTCGGGCGGTCGTGATGAGCATCGTCGTCCCCGGCCTCGTCGACGCCCAGGTCAACGGCGCCGCCGGCATCGACCTCACCACGGAGCCGCACCGGCTGTGGGAGGTGGCGGCCGCCCTGCCGGCGTACGGCGTCGTCGCGTTCGTCCCGACCGTGATCACCTCCGACCCGGCCGCGCGCGGGCAGGCGCTCGCCACCCTCGCCGCCGGGCCACCCCCGGGGTGGTCGGGCGCCGAACCGCTCGGGCTGCACTTCGAGGGCCCGATGATCGCCCCGACCCGCAAGGGCGCCCATCCGGAGCGCTGGCTGCGGCCGCCCTCGCTGGACCTGGTCGACGGCTGGTCGCGCGAGTCCGGTGTCGTGATCGCCACGATCGCTCCGGAGCTCCCGGGCGCGCTCGAGGTGATCGAGCGGCTCGCGGCTCGAGGTGTCGTGGTGTCGGTCGGTCACACCGCCGCATCGGCCGCCGAGGTCGCCGCCGCTCTGGAAGCCGGCGCCCGCTGCCTCACCCACCTCGGCAACGCGATGCCGCCGCTGCAGGCCCGCGAGCCCGGGCCGGTCGGCGCGGCGTTCGGGAGCGATCCTGGCACCGGACCCGTCGCCGGCCTGATCGTGGACGGCCACCACCTCGACCCGCTGTTCGTGCGGGCCGCCTGGCGCGCCCTCGGGCCAGACCGGTTCCTGTCGGTCTCCGACACCACCGCCGGCCTCGGCCTCCCGGACGGCCCCGCGCGCCTGGGCGACCAGGACGTCGTCGTCGCCGACGGCACCGTGCGGCTGGCCGACGGCACCCTGGCCGGCTCCGCCGCCTCGCTCCTGGACTGCTTGCGTATCCTCCTCGCGCAGACCGGTTGCACCCTCGAGGAGGCCGTGGCCACGGCCACCTCGACGCCGCTGCGGCTGCTCGGCCTGCCGCCCCGCGAGGAGCGGATCCGGCTCACCGACGACCTGCGCCTGGAGGTGCACTGATGGAGATCGTCCCGCTCGCCACCGAGCCCGAGGTCGCCGGGCTCGCCGCGGACGCGATCGAGGCCCTGGTCCGCGCGCACCCCGAGTCCGTGCTCGGTCTGGCCACCGGTTCGAGCCCGCTGCCGGCGTACCAGGAGCTGATCCGCCGGCGGCGCGCCGGCAGCGGTCCGTCATACGCCGGCGTCCGGGCCTTCCTGCTCGACGAGTACGTCGGGCTGCCGCCCGGCCATCCGCAGTCCTACCGGGAGACGATCTTCCGCGAGCTCACCGACGCGCTCGACATCGACCGGGACCGGGTCGCGAGCCCGGACCCGACCCCGGACCTGCTGTCCACGGCAGGCGAGCGCTACGAGGACGCGATCCGCGCGGCCGGCGGGGTGGACCTGCAGGTGCTCGGCATCGGCGCCGACGGCCACCTCGCGTTCAACGAGCCCGGCTCCTCGCTCGGGTCGCTGACCCGGCTCAAGACGCTCACCGGGGAGACCCGCGCCGACAACGCCCGGTTCTTCGACTCCGTCGACCAGGTGCCCCGGCACGTGCTCACCCAGGGTCTCGGGACGATCCTGCGGGCCGGCCGCCTGCTGCTGGTCGCCACCGGGGCCGGCAAGGCGGCCGCGATCGCCGCGGCCGTCGAGGGCCCGGTCTCCGCATCCTGCCCCGCGTCCGTGCTCCAGCTGCACCCACACGTCACGGTCCTGCTCGACGAGGCCGCCGCGGCGCAGCTGACCCGTACCGCGTACTACCGCGAGGTCTTCGACGACAAGCCGGACTGGCAGCGTCCGTGAGTCGCCGCTGACGGGTCGTGTGTCCCACGACGCGCTATGGCGCGTTCTCAGGCACACGACCCGGAGCCGTCACCCCAGCGCCACCACCAGGGCGAGCACCGTGTCCGGGTCGTCGAGGCGCTCGCCGTACAGCTCGCGCAGCTGGCCCATCCGGTAGCGCACGGTCTGCGGGTGCACGAACAGCTCGGCGGCCACCTGCTCGCGCCGGCCCTGGTGCAGCAGCCACGAGCGCAGCGTGTCGGTGAGCTTCTCGGCGGTGGCCGGGCGCAGGCCGGCGAGTGGCGCCAGCGCCTGCGCGCGCAGGTCCGCGCGGGCCGTCGCGTCGGCCTCGAGCACCAGCCCGACCAGGTGTGCCTCGGTGTCGAGCTCCACCCCGGCGGCGCGGGCGCGCAACGCGCGGTCGTACGACGCGCGCGCTTCCAGCCACGGCCGTGCCGGACCCGCGAGCGCGCCGCGGTCGGCGAGCACCCGGAGCAGCGCCCGGCGGCGGTGCTCGTGCGCGTCGGGGACCAGCAGCAGCGCACCGTCGTCGAGCCCCGGCGGGTCGGTGACCTGCAGCGTCGCCGGGGAGAGCGCCGCCAGCACCGGACGCACCTGCGCCTCCGGCACGATCACCGCGGTCAGCGTCCGCGGCGGGTCCCAGCCGGCGCGCTCCGCCGCGGCGGCGACCTGGTCGACCGGCGACCCGGTCAGCAGGTGGTGGGCCACCCGCTCGAGCAGCCGCTGCCGCACCCGTCCGCTGGTGTCCAGCTCGTCGGTGTGGCCGGCCACGCTGGCAGCGGACAGCTCGTCGATGTAGGCGAAGACCAGCTCGGCGAACGCCACCAGCGTCTCGCCCGCGACGCCGTTGCGCACCGCCACTGTGGACATCTCCCGCCACGAGACCCGCGCACCGATCCGGTACGCCGCCAGCAGCGCGTCGGTCGTCCGGCCGCTGCGCGCCTCGCCGCGGCCGAGCTGGTAGGCACCCTCGACCGCGGGTGCGGCCGGGGTGGACCGGTCGGCGCCGCGGCTGCCGCTGGCCAGCGAGAGGAAGCCGCCGAGCGCGAGCTGGACGGCGTTGCGGATCGTCTCGCCCATCGGCCCGCTGAATGCGTCGGTGTAGCTGGGCACCTCGTCGATGATCGCGGCCACCACGTGCTCGGCGACCCGGGGGAGCTCGGTGCGCATCTCGGTGACCGCACCGGAGTCGAGACGCAGCCCGTGGTCGGCGGTGTGGCGAACCGGGCGACGGACCATGGCGCCTCCAAGGTGAACGAAATTGTGCACAGATAACAAATCGGACGCAGATCTTCACGTCCCGGAGTCATGATCTTACGCCCGAGAGCCAGCACACTCGAAGGCATGAGCGTCGCCATCCCCTCGGCTGCGTCCCGGTCCGGGTCGGGATGGTCCCTGCGCAGCACGCTGCGCCAGGTCGCCCAGGCGGCCGTGACCCCGCGCGACCTCGACGACGTCCTCGACCACTTCCACCCGCTGCGGCGCGGCACCGACCTGCGCGGCCGGATCGTCGAGGTCCGGCCCGAGACCGCGGCCTCCGCCACGGTGGTGATCAAGCCGGGGCGCGACTGGACCGGACACGTGCCGGGGCAGTACCTCCGCGTGGGCGTCGACGTCGACGGCGTGCGCCTGTGGCGCACCTACTCGCTGACCCACGGGCCCCGGGCCGACCGGTGCATCAGCATCACGGTCAAGGCGATCCCCGGAGGCGTCGTCTCCAACCACCTGGTGCACCGGATCCGCCCCGGCCAGATGATCCAGATCGGCCAGGCCGAGGGCGAGTTCGTGCTGACCCAACCGATCCCCGACAAGCTGCTGCTGGTCACCGCCGGCTCCGGCATCACGCCGGTGATCGGGATGCTGCGCAACCTGTTCTCCCGCGCGGTGCGGCCCACCACCGACATCGTGCTGCTGCACTCGGCGCTGTCGCGCTCGGAGGTGATCTTCGGCGAGGAGCTGCGCCGGTACGGCGCGGCCGGCTGGCTGCGCCTGGTCGAGCTGCACACCGACACCCACGGGCTGCTCCAGGTCGGCGACCCCGAAGCCGGCTTGGACCGGATCGTCCCCGACCTGGCCGAGCGGACGGCGTACGCCTGCGGGCCCGCGGGCCTGCTCGACGCGCTGCAGGAGCACTACGACGCGCGCGGCCTCGAGCTCAACGTCGAGCGGTTCCGCGCGCCGATGGTCGCCACCGGAGAAGGCGGCACCCTGACCTTTACCTCCGGCGTCGCCGTCGCGGCCGACGGGGCGACGCCGATCCTGGACGCCGCCGAGTCCGCCGGCGTGCTGATGCCGAGCGGCTGCCGGATGGGCGTCTGCTTCGGCTGCGTCCTGCCGCTGCGCGAGGGCGCGGTCCGCGACCTGCGCAACGGCCAGCTCACCACCGCCGCCCCCGGGGACGGCGTGATCATCCAGACCTGCATCAACGCCGTCGCCGGCGAGTGCCACCTCGACCACGCCTGACCACGATCCGAGGAGACCCACGTGACCGCGATCCAGAAGAAGCCCGTCAGCCCCGTCGCCCACCTGACCCCCGAGGATGTCGAGCAGATCGGCATCGAGCTCGACGCCATCCGCCAAGACGTCCTCGACAGCCGCGGCGAGCGCGACGCCCGCTACATCCACCGTGTCATCGACGTGCAGCGCCGCCTCGAGCTGGGCAGCCGCGCCGTCCTGCTGTTCTCGTCCTTCCCGCCGGCCTGGATCGTCGGTACGGCGGGCCTCAGCGTCGCCAAGATCCTCGAGAACATGGAGATCGGCCACAACATCCTGCACGGCCAGTGGGACTGGATGCGGGACCCGAAGATCCACTCCACGACCTGGGAGTGGGACATGGCCACCCCGGCCGCGCAGTGGCAGCACTCCCACAACGAGCTGCACCACACCTACACGAACGTGATCGGCAAGGACAACGACCTCGGCTACGGCATCATGCGCGTCGACGAGGACCAGCCCTGGCACCCGTTCTTCCTGGTCCAGCCGTTGTGGAACTTCATCAACGCCTGCTTCTTCGAGTACGGCATCGCCGCGTACGACCTCGAGCTCGGGGCCACGGTGAAGAGGAAGCAGACCAAGGACCCGGGGTTCCAGCGCCGCCTGAAGGCGGTGCTCACCAAGGTTCGCCGCCAGGCCACCAAGGACTACCTGGTGCACCCGGCGCTCTCGATCCCGACCGGCTCGTTCCTGGCGACCCTGGCCGCGAACTTCACCGCCAACGTGGTGCGCAACCTGTGGAGCCACTCGGTGATCATGTGCGGCCACTTCCCCGAGGGCGTCGAGACCTTCGAGAAGCGCTCGATCGACGGCGAGACCCGCGGCGAGTGGTACCTGCGCCAGATGCTCGGCTCGGCGAACATCTCGGGGTCGAAGGCGGTGCACATCATGTCCGGCAACCTGTCCCACCAGATCGAGCACCACCTGTTCCCGGACCTGCCCTCGAACCGGTACGCCGAGATCGCCCCGCGGGTGCAGGCTCTGTTCGAGAAGTACGACCTCAACTACCACGCGGCGCCGCTGCCCAAGCAGGTGTACTCCGCCTGGCACAAGGTGGTCCGGCTCTCGCTGCCCAACGGCTGGCTGGCGACGACCAACGTCAAGAACGCGCCGCAGCAGCTGGCGCTGCTCTACAAGATGGCCACCGGCGGCCCGAAGGTCCGCCGCGCCGCCCAGGCCCGGCTCACCCAGCAGGCCCGGAAGGCCGGGGCCGCCGGCTGAGGCCCGAGCGGTTTCCCCGGTTCACCGGGGATGTTGGAACTTCTGGGCTGAAGTTTCGGCCCAACAGTTCCGGTTTCCCCGGTGAACCGGGGAAACCAACCCCGGCGTGCGCCCGCCCCGATCAGCCGGAGTACGGCGGCGCGGTCGAGCCGCGCACCACGAGCGAGAGCGGCAGCAGCACCGACCGGGCCGGGCGGGACGGGTCCCGGATCGCGTCCAGCAGCATCCGTGCGGCCTCGGCGCCGATCTGCTGGTGGGGCACGGCGACCGTCGTCAGCGGCGGGCGCAGCTTGTCCAGGAACGGCATGTCGTTGAAGCCGACCACGCTGACGTCGCGCGGGCACTCGATCGAGCGCTCGGCGAACACGTCGTAGCAGCCCAGCGCGATCAGGTCGTTGCCGGCGACGACGGCGGTGAACTCCGCGCCGGAGTCGAGCAGCGAGCGCAGCGCCTCGGCGCCGGCGGTCTCGCTCCAGTACGGGCAGGTCACGGTCAGCGCCGGGTCCTCGTCGAGGCCGAGGTCGCGCACCGTGTTGCGGAACGACCGCGCCCGCACCACGCCGGTCGAGGTGTTCGACGGGCCGGCCAGGTGCGCGACCCGGCGGTGCCCCAGCTCCGCCAGGTGGCGTACGGCGAGCTCCACGCCGGCAGCGTCGTCGGGGGTGATCGAGGGGACGTCCAGGCCGTCGGGCCGGCGGTTGACCATCACCATCAGCACGCCCTCGCGGCGCAGCTGGTCGAGCAGCGGGTGGTCCAGCAGCGCCGTGGCCACGATGAAGCCCTCGACCTGGCGCGAGCGCAGCGACTCGAACTGGGCCCGCTCGCGGCTCGGGTCGTTGTCGGTGTTGACGATCAGGCCGCTGTACCCGGCCGGCTCGAGCACGTCCTCGATGCCGCGCACGATCGGGGGGAACAGCGGGTTGGTGAGGTCGGGGATGACCAGGCCGACGGTGCCGGACTTCGCGGTCTTCAGCCCCCGCGCGATCGGGTTCGGCCGGTAGCCCAAGGACTCGGCGACCTTGATCACCCGACGCGCGGTGTCGGCGTTGACCAGCCCGCGGGTGGCGGGGTTCAGCGCGCGGGAGGCGGTCGCGGGATGCACACCCGCGGCGTCGGCGACGTCGCGGAGCGTGGGAGTCACACCCCGCATCCTAGGTTCCCCGCTCCGCGGCCGGGCGCACCCAGCGCCGCCGCGCCAGACCGGCCGCGAGGCCGAGCGGCACCGCGAGCGCGGCGTACACGGCGTAGATCGCCGTGTAGCGGCCGGCGTCCGCGAGGCCGGCGACCAGCACCGCGGCCAGCGCGCTCCCGACGAACAGCGACCCGGCGAAGAACGAGACCACGGTCGCCCGCGCGCCCGGCAGCACCTCGGTCGCCCACGTCTGCAGCGAGGAGTGCATCGAGGTCCAGGCCAGGCCGACGAGCAGGGCGACCACCACTGCGACGGCCGGCTCCTGGGAGACCGCGAGCAGCCCGCAGCCGGCGGCGGCGGCGGTTGCGCCCATCGCGATCAGCCGCGACGGGTGCCAGGTCGCGGCGAGCCGCCCGACCAGCTGCGAGCTGGCGAACACCGAGACCCCGTAGATCGCGGTCACCGCACCGGCGAGCGCCGCGGTGGCGCCGGCGTTCTCGACCGCGGGCGGCAGCAGCGTGAGGGCGCCCAGCAGCACCGCGCCCTCGGTGAACGCGAACACCAGCATCAGCAGCGCGATCGGCGCGCCGCTGATCGCGCGCAGCCCGTCCATCGCCGAGGCCGGCCTGCCGTGTGCGGTGGGCTCCGGCAGGCCGCGCAGGGCCCAGGTCATCACCAGCGACGCGATGCCGGTGACCACGAACGCCACCCGCCAGCTCACGGCGTCGGCGAGCACGCCGGCGCCGACCGAGGCGAGCGCGGTGCCCATCGCCACCCCGACCATCAGCCGTGCGATGTCGCGCTGCCGGGAGGGGGCGGGCACCGTGTCGCCGAGGTAGATCAGGCTCGAGGGGTACGCCGCGCCGAAGAACCCGCCCGCGAGGCCGCGGGTCACCCCGAGCGAGAGCGGCGACCAGCTCAGCGCCGAGACGAGGGTGAAGACCCCCGCCAGCAGCAGCGTCATCCGCATCGTCCGGACCCGGCCGAGCCGGTCGGAGACCGTGCCCCACACCGGCTGGCTCAGGCCGTAGACCAGGAAGTAGGCGCCGGCCGCCGTGACGACCTCGCCGAGCGGGGCTCCCAGGTCGTGGGCGATCGCGACCAGCATCGGCGGCAGCGCGAACCGGTCCAGCGTGCTGACGAAGGCGCCGAGCTGGAGCAGCCGGATCGGGGCGACGGGTGGCCGGTCCACGCCCGGGGCGCGCCGCCCCCTCACGCGCGCGGCACCCGGGGCTGCACCAGGCCGGAGCCCGGCGCCAGGGCGGCGTCGAGGACCTCCGCGCCGTCGACGACGGTCGGGAGGTACGTCGTGCGCAGCCGCACCAGGGTCGCGAGCGCCCCCGGGTCCACCCCGCCGTCCGGGACCAGCCCGTCGACGGGGTCGCGCAGCCGGTCGACGTAGCGCCGCGCCAGCTCGTCGTCGAGCCCGAGCCGGCGGGCGGCGGCCTCGGCCGCCTCCTCGCCCAGCCCGCCGCCGGTGATCGCCGCCGTCGTGTCGAGCAGCGCGTCCGCGAGCCGGTCCGCGACGTCGAGGTGCCGCTCGCCGGCGACGGCCGCGACCGTGCCGAGGTACGGCGCCAGCGATTCGGCCACGCCGGCCAGGCGGACGCAGCCGCGGGCCTCCGCGACCAGCTCGTTGCCGGCGTTGAGCATCGTGGCCGCGCACTCGCCGGCCAGCAGTGCTTCGAGGCGCCGCGGCGTGGATCCCAGCGTGACCAGCTCGTAGTCCGCGCGGGCCAGCCCGAGCGACTCGCCCAACGCGTAGAGCGCGAGCGCGAACCCCGACGTCGCTACGTCGACGCCGACCCGGGCGCCGCGCAGGTCCGCGGCGGTCGTGCCCGGAGCGCCGTACAACCCGAGGCCCAGGCCGCGGTCGATCGCGGCCACGATCCGCACGTCGGCCAGCTCGCCGAGCGGGTTGCCCGGGTTGAACCGGTAGGCGAGCACGTTGTCCGGGCTGGTCAGCGCGACCGCGAGCTCGTCGTCGAGCAGCGCGCGGAACTGGGCCGGGGACGAGGGGACGGGGACCTCGCTCACGGCGAGGCCGCGGTCCGCCAGCCGCCCGGTCGAACCGGCCAGGTCGAGGAGCACCGACGGGGTGAACGAGCCGACCGCGATCTGCTGCACGTCCGGCACTCTAGCGGTTTGTGCAGTCGATTGCAGCAACGTCCAACGCAGGCCAGCGCTACTTGACATCACACCGCGGAGCCGTAAGGCTGCACTCGATTGCAGTACGGTCTGCAACGGTGCGCGCGGAGGGGGTGTCAGGTGGACGACCTCGTCGACTCCGCGGTGTCCCACTGGGGCCCGCGGTTCACGGTCAACGGCGTGACGGCCGCCGACTTCGACCGGGTGACCGCCGGGATCGGGAGCTGGGACGACTGGTGCGCCGCCTGGGTGGCCGCCGGCGCGGCGCACGAGGCGCTCGGGCGAGATGCCCTCGCCGAGGGCCGGACCCGCTCGGCCGGCGAGCACCTCGCCCAGGCCGCCGTCTACCACCACTTCGCGAAGTTCGTCTTCGTCTGCGACCTCGACCAGATGCGCGCGGCCCACGCCCGCGCGGTCGCCTGCCTCGACGCCGCCCTGCCGCACCTCGACCCGCCGGGCCGTCGCCTCGAGATCCCGTTCGAGGGCAGCCGGCTGGCCGGCGTGCTCCGGCTGCCCACCGGGCCGGGCCCGCACCCGGTCGTGGTGCTGCTCTCCGGCCTGGACTCGGCCAAGGAGGAGCTCCGCTCGACCGAGCAGACCTTCTTGGACCGCGGGCTGGCGACGCTGAGCGTCGACGGCCCCGGCCAGGGCGAGGCGGAGTACGACCTGCCGATCCGCGGCGACTGGGCGCCGGTGGCCGAGGCCCTCTGGGCGGCGCTCGGCACCCTGCCGGAGGTGGACCGCGACCGGCTCGGCCTCTGGGGCGTCAGCCTCGGCGGCTACTACGCACCCCGCGTGGCGGCCGCGCTCGGCGAGCGGGCCCGTGCCTGCGTGGCGCTGGCCGGGCCGTTCAACTTCGGCGGGTGCTGGGACCGGCTGCCGCAGCTGACCCGGGACACGTTCCGGATCCGCTCCGGCGCCGCCAGCGAGGAGGAGGCCCGGAGGATCGCGCTGACCCTCGACCTCGAGGAGACCGCCCGCGACGTGGTCGCCCCGCTGCTGATCGTCTTCGGACGCCAGGACCGGCTGATCCCCTGGGAGCACGCCGAGCGCCTGCGCGACGCCGTCTCGGGACCGGTCGAGCTGCTGATGCTCGAGGACGGCAACCACGGCTGCGCCAACGTCGCGCCCTGGCACCGGCCCCGCACCGCCGACTGGCTGGCCACCCGGCTCGCCGTACCCGCACTACTGACGAAGGCAGGATCATGATGGACACCACCGTTCCCCAGCCCGGCTCGCTGACGGTCGGCTGGATCGGCGCCGGCAGGATGGGTGCCGCGATGGCGAGCCGTCTGGCGCGGGCCGGCGAGGACGTCACCGTCTGGAACCGGACCCGGGCCAAGGCCGAGGCGCTGAGCGAGGTCGGCTGCGGGGTCGCGGACACGATCGCCGACCTGCGCGGCCACGACGTCGTCTTCACGATGGTCTCGACGCCCGCCGACCTCGAGCAGGTGCTCGTCGGCGAGGGCGGCCTGCTCGCGGACCCGGCCCGGGTCCCGGCCGTCGTCGTGGACTGCTCCACGGTCTCCACGGAGTCCTCCGCCGCGATGCGGGCCGCCTGCAGCGAGCGCGGGGTGGCCTTCCTCGCCGCACCGGTCAGCGGCAACGGCAAGGTCGTCCGGGCCGGCGGGCTCAGCCTCGTGGTCTCCGGGCCCGAGGAGACCTACGAGCGGGTCGCCCACCTGCTCGACCACCTCGGCAAGGGCGCGACGTACGTCGGGGAGGGCGAGCTCGCCCGGCTCGCGAAGATCTGCCACAACGTGATGCTGGGCGTGGTCACCCAATGCCTGGCGGAGATCACCGTGCTCGCCGAGAAGGGCGGGATGTCGCGCGCCGCGTTCCTGGAGTTCCTCAACAAGTCGGTGATGGGCTCGGTGTTCACCACCTACAAGACCCCGGCGTTCGTGAACCTCGACTACACCCCGACGTTCACGCCGATCCTGCTGCGCAAGGACTTCGACCTCGGCCTCGCGGCCGCCCGCCAGCTCGACGTCCCGATGCCGGTCGCCGCGGCCACGAACGCCGCCGTCCAGGCCAGCGTGAGCAGCGGCCGGGTCGAGGAGGACTTCGCGATCCTGCTCGACCTCCAGGCGCACAACTCCGGCATCACCCTCAAGGCCGAGAACGTCCAGGTCGACGACGGGCTCGGCGGAGAGCTGGGCTGATGAGCGCCCCGAACCGACCGCTCCCGGCGCCCGGGCACATGGCGGTCGACTACGAGGAGCGGGTCGACTTCGACCGGCTGCGCCACTACCGGCTCGGCCGGGCCCAGGCCGCGCTGGAGGGCAGCGAGTGCGGGGCCTTCCTGCTCTTCGACTTCTACAACATCCGCTACACCACGCACACCTGGATCGGCGGGGCGCTCGGCGACAAGATGATCCGCTACGCGCTGGTCGCGCGCGGCAAAGAGCCGGTGCTCTGGGACTTCGGGTCCGCGGTCAAGCACCACAAGATCTACTCCCAGTGGGTGCCCGAGGAGAACTACCGGGCCGGGTTCCTCGGCTTCCGCGGCGCGGTCGCCCCGAGCGTCGGGCTGATGGAGACCGCGGTCGCGGAGATCAAGTCGCTGCTGGTCGAGGCCGGCGTCGCCGACCTCCCGGTCGGCGTGGACATCGTGGAGCCGCCGTTCCTCTTCGAGATGCAGCGTCAGGGCCTGACCGTCGTCGACGCCCAGCAGCTGATGCTCGACGCACGCTGCATCAAGTCCCACGACGAGATCGTGCTGCTCAACCAGGCCGCCGCGATGGTCGACGGCGTCTACCAGGACATCGTCGAGGCGCTCAAGCCCGGCGTGCGCGAGAACGAGATCGTCGCGCTCGCCAACAAGCGGCTCTACGAGATGGGCTCGGACCAGGTCGAGGCCGTCAACGCGATCTCCGGCGAACGCTGCAACCCGCACCCGCACAACTTCACCGACCGGCTGATCCGCCCCGGCGACCAGGCGTTCTTCGACATCATCCACTCCTTCAACGGCTACCGGACCTGCTACTACCGCACGTTCTCGGTCGGCAGCGCGACCCCGGCCCAGCGCGACGCCTACACCCAGGCGCGGGAGTGGATGGACCGCGGCATCGACGGCATCCGCGCCGGCGTCGGCACCGACGAGGTGGCCGCGCTGCTGCCCGAGGCCGAGGAGTTCGGCTTCGGCTCCGAGATGGAGGCCTTCGGCCTCCAGTTCGCCCACGGGCTCGGCCTCGGCCTGCACGAGCGGCCGATCATCTCCCGGCTCAACTCGATGAAGGAGCCGGTCGAGCTCCAGGTCGGCATGGTCTTCGCGCTGGAGACCTACTGCCCGGCCTCCGACGGCGTCTCCGCGGCCCGGATCGAGGAGGAGATCGTGATCACCGAGGACGGCCCCCGGGTGCTCACCCTCTTCCCGGCGCAGGACCTGGTCGTCGCCAACCCCTACTAGCAGCACCCGAAAGGCAACCCCCATGGCTGACTTCACCCTCGCGCAGATCCCCGACCTGCCGCTCGACCTCTGCGTCGGCGGGAAGGAGGTCCCGGCGTCCGACGGGGGCCGCTTCGACGTGCTCGACCCGGCCACCGGTGCCGTCCTCACCTCGGTCGCCAACGGCACGGTCGAGGACGCCCTCGCCTGCGTCGACGCGGCCGACGCCGCCGCGGCCGCCTGGGCCGCGACCGCGCCGCGGGAGCGCTCGGAGATCCTGCGCAAGGCCTTCGAGCTGATGCGCGAGCGCGCCGACGAGCTCGCGCACCTGATCTCCCTGGAGAACGGCAAGGCGCTGGCCGACGCCCGCGGCGAGGTGGCCTACGCCGCCGAGTTCTTCCGCTGGTACGCCGAGGAGGCGGTCCGCGCGGCCGGCTCCGTGATGACCGCGCCGTCCGGGGCCAACCGGATCGTCGTGCTCCAGCAGCCGGTCGGCATCTGCGTGCTGGTCACGCCGTGGAACTTCCCCGCCGCGATGGCCACCCGCAAGATCGGCCCGGCGCTGGCGGCCGGCTGCACCGTCGTGCTCAAGCCGGCCAGCGACACCCCGCTCACCGCGCTGCTGATGGCCAAGATCCTCGCCGACGCCGGCGTCCCCGCGGGCGTGGTCAACGTGCTGCCCGCGCGCCGCTCGGGCGCCGTGGTGTCCGCGATGCTGCACGACCCGCGGGTCCGCAAGCTCTCCTTCACCGGCTCGACCGAGGTCGGCCGGGTGCTGCTGCGCGAGGCCGCCGACCAGGTCGTCAACTGCTCGATGGAGCTCGGCGGCAACGCGCCGTTCATCGTCCTCGACGACGCCGACCTGGATGCCGCCGTCGACGGCGCGATGATCGCGAAGATGCGCAACGCCGGCGAGGCCTGCACCGCCGCGAACCGCTTCTATGTCCACGCCGACGTGGCCGACGAGTTCAGCCGCCGGCTCGCCGAGCGGATGGCCGCGCTGCGGGTCGGCCCCGGCACGGCCGACGACACCGAGGTCGGCCCGCTGGTCAACGACGAGTCGGCCGCCAAGGTCGACGAGCTGGTCCGGGGCGCGGTCTCGGCCGGCGCGCGGGTCGTGGTCGGCGGTCGCCGGCCGGAGCGCGAGGGCTACTACTACGAGCCGACCGTGCTGCTCGACGTGCCCGTCGACGCGGAGATCCTGGGCGAGGAGATCTTCGGACCGGTCGCCCCGGTGGTGACGTTCACCGACGAGGACGACGCGATCCGGATGGCGAACGAGACCGAGTACGGCCTGGTGTCCTACGTCTACACGCGCGACCTGGCGCGGGGGATGCGGGTCAGCGAGCGGCTCGACTCCGGCATGGTCGGCCTCAACCGCGGGCTGGTCTCCGACCCGGCCGCGCCGTTCGGCGGCACCAAGCAGTCCGGCGTCGGCCGCGAGGGCGGCCACGAAGGCATGCTCGACTACCTGGAGTCGAAGTACGTCGCGGTGTCCTGGTGAGGCTGGCCAGACGATCCGGGCGGCCGGGTCGCTGGTGGCTGTGAACGGAGGACCCGCAGGAATCTGCCGCCCTTCACGGGGACGGTATGCCAAGGCGTGAGAGGTCTTGGCCGGCGGCGGTGAGTGCCCACACCCTGGCCCGCGGCGTCGCCAGTCAGTCCGCTTCCTTGTCGAGGGCGTCGGACACCCGCCGGTGTGCCTCCCAGATCTCCTCGGGCAGGCCGTCGAACTGGTCGAGGTGCTTGGTGCGGTGTCCGATCTCCTGCTTCCAGCGCGGGACGTCGATGGTGAGTACCGCATCCAGGTCGGCGAGGGTCTGCTCATCGAGGCCGTCGAGGTTCAGCTCGTCGCGGCTCGGCAGGATGCCGACCGGGGTTTCGACGCCGGTCACCTCGCCGTTCTTGAGCTGCATCAACCAGACCAGAGGGCGGAGGTTCTCCCGGTAGCCCGGCCACAGGAACCGGCCGTCGTCGCCGCGCTGGAACCAGTTCACGTGGGCGAAGATCGGCTTGTTCCGCGCCCCGGCGATGACGTTCAGCCAGTGTTGGGCGTAGTCGGCCTCCGGGTAGGACATGAACGGGCGCATCGACATCGGGTCGTAGCGCAGCACGCCCTCGAGACCGTCGGCGGCCGCCGTTGCCTCGGCTCCGAGGGTGAGGCCGTCGTAGACGCCCTCGGCGACGTCGGTGATCGCCCGGATCAGCGGCTCGCGGTCTCGGGTCCGGCCGCCGAAGATGATGCCGTGGATCTCGATGCCCTTCGCGTCGTCCCAGTCGGTGGCGACGTTGGGGACGTTGCCGAGCTGGGTGGTGAACCGGGAGTTCGGGTGCGCCCAGGGGTCGTCGGCCTGGTCGTGGTCGCGGTCGGCGATCCGCTCGCCCTTCCAGTCCAGCCAGCCCCCGAAGTCGGGATCGGCAGCGGTCGGCTTCTCGCCGCGACCCTCCCACCAGACCTCGTGAGTCTTCTCGTTGTAGGCGACGTTGGTGAAGATCGCGCCGGTGCCCGGGTGGATCGAGTCGATCGCGGTCGGGTTGGTCTTCTCGTTGGTGTCCTTCGCGACGCCGAAGACCCCGTTCTCCGGGTTGAAGCCGCGGAGCACGCCAGCCTCGTCGACCCAGATCCAGGCGATGTCGTCGCCGTAGAACTCGACGTAGTAGCGGTCTCCCAGGGCGTCCGGCGCCAGCGTCATCGCGAGGTTCGTCTTGCCCGATGCGGACGGGAAGCCGCCGCAGATGTTGTACTTCCGGCCGGTCTGCTTGTCCGTGATGCCGAGGAGCATGAACTGCTCCACGAGGAACCCGTTCTTCCAGCCGTCGTAGGAACCCTGGCGCAGGCCGTGGGCGATCTTGCCGAGGAGCGCATTGCCGCCGTACGACGAGCCGAAGTGCAGGATCGTGCGCTCGTCGGCGACGGTCACGAAGTAGCGGAGGTCCTCCGCGGTCCCCTGGCCGAGGTGCTCCAGGTCCCCGGTGACGTGCACTGCCCGGACGAAGTCGTTGCCCAGGTCGTCGACGCCCTCCAGGCCCACCCGGGCCATGCGGATCATCTGCAGGACCACGTTGCGGTTGTCGGTGAGCTGGACGCCCGCGGCGAATCGGTCGAGCGGCGACCCCGCCGGCGCCATCAGGTAGGGGATCACGTACATGGTCTTGCCGGCCGACGCGCCGGTCATCAGCTCGACCAGCTTCGCCTTCATCTCCGGGGCGGGCTTCCAGTTGTTGTAGGTGCCCTTGTCGTTCTCGTCGGAGGTCGCGACGATCGTCCGCTCCTCGGCGCGCGCGGTGTCCTTGAAGTAGGAGCGCGAGTAGTACCGGCCCTCACCTGCCGGGAGCAGCTCGCCGGCCGCGAGCGACTCGGCGATCAGCCGGGCGTCGTCGGCCGCGGACACGACCTCGATCCTCGCGGCGCCGGTCACCGCCGCCCAGTGTGCGACGTACTCGCGGACGTGTGGGTTCGTCAGACCCGCCGCGTCCAGCACCTTCTCGACCTCGACCTCGACCTCGACCATCGTGCCTGCCTTCCGGTTGGGTTTCGCGCAGATTCGCGGAGGCTATCGGATTGAAGACCTCTTCAACTCATGTACCCTTCACTTTGAGATATCCGGGGACCGACGAGGGGATGACTGCGACGTGAGCTTGCCGCTGTACCAGGCGAAGGCAGAGCTCTTCAAGACGCTCGGCCATCCGGCCCGGATCCGGATCCTGGAGTTGCTCTCCGAGGGCGACCACGCGGTGCACGAGCTGCTCGAGCAGATCGTGATCGAGCCGAGCAACCTGTCCCAGCAGCTCGCGGTGCTCCGTCACACCGGCCTGGTCGTCCAGCGGCGTGAGGGCGGGCAGGTCGTCTACTCGATCAATGTCCCGGAGACCAGCGACCTGCTCCTGGCCGCCCGGCGCATCTTGCGGCTGCTCCCGGTGCAGGTCGAGCTGCGGGCGGAGCTCGAGAGCGGCGAACCCCGATGAGTCTCGCCCGACTGGCCGGGCTGATCCGCCGGACCGGGCGGATCGCCGAGCCGGCGCCGGCGCTCCCCGACGGCCACCCCGGCCGTCCGACCGAGCTGGCCGGCAGCGTGCAGATCCGGCACGTCGACGCCGGGTCGTGCAACGGCTGCGAGATCGAGGTCGGCGGGGCCTTCGGCCCGGTCTACGACGCGGAGCGGTACGGCGCACGCCTGGTCGCCTCGCCACGACATGCCGACGTCGTCCTGGTCACCGGCGTGGTGACGCACAACATGCTCGAGCCGCTGCGCCGTACCGTCGAGGCCACGCCGCGGCCGCGGCTCGTGCTGGCCGTGGGCGACTGCGCCCGCAACTGCGGCGCCTTCAAGGGCGGGTACGGCGTCGCCGGCGCCGTGCACGACGCGGTCGACGTCGACCTCGAGGTCCCGGGCTGCCCGCCCGAGCCGGCCGCCATCGTCGACGCGCTGCGCCGGGTGACCGGACGGTGAGCCTGCGGATGGGTCGACGGTGACCGGTGTCGAGCTGGGCATGACCGCGCAGGTCGTGCTCGCGGCCGCAGCCGTCGCGGCCGCGGTGCTGGCCCCGCCCCGGCTGCGCAACCTGGTGGCGGGGACACTTGCCGCCGCCGTCGGCGCGGCCGGCGTGGTGACCGGCGCCGCCGCGCTCACCGACCACTCCGGCTCGCTTGACCTGTCGACGGCCCTCCCCCTCACGGGCGTAGCCCTCGACCCCACGCCGCTCGGCGGCTTCGTGATGCTGGTCGCGGGAGCGGTCGGCGCTGTGGCCGCCGTCTTCGCGATCGGCTACGCACACGGACCGGCCGCCTCGCGCACCTCCTGGGCGGCGCTCCCCGCGTTCCTGGTCTCGATGCAGCTGGTGCCCGCGGCCGCAGATGCCGTCTCGTTCCTGCTGATGTGGGAGCTGATGGCGCTCGCCTCGGCGGTGCTGGTCCTCACCGAGCACCGGGACCGAGAGGAAGTGCGGTCCGCGGCACTCTGGTACGCCGCGATGACCCACCTGAGCTTCGGGCTGCTGCTGCTGGGCTTCACCGTGCTCGTGGAGGAGGGCGGCGGCACCGGCTTCGACGCCATGAGCGCCGTCGACCCCACGTCCCTCCAGGCGTCGATCGCCTTCGTGCTGCTGATCGCGGGTTTCGCGACCAAGGCGGGCGCGGTCCCGTTCCACGTCTGGTTGCCCCGGGCCCACCCGGCCGCGCCGAGCCACGTCTCCGCGGTGATGAGCGCGGCGATGGTCAAGATGGGGGTGTACGGCGCGCTGCTGGTCGCGCTCCGCCTGCTGCCGGGCGGCCCCACCTGGTGGGGGTTCGTCGTGGTGGCACTCGGCGCGGTGTCCGCGACGTACGGCATCCTCCAGGCCTCGGTCACCAGCGACCTCAAGCGCCTGCTCGCGTACTCGACGACCGAGAACGTCGGGCTGATGTTCCTCGCGCTCGGGACGGCGATGCTCCTGCGCTCCCACGATGTCTCGGCCCCGGCGGACGCGGCGCTCGTCGCCTGCCTGCTGCTGCTCACCAGTCACGCCGCCTTCAAGACCGCACTGTTCCTCGGCGCGGGGGCCGTGCTGCACGCCACCGGTGAGCGGGACCTGGACCGAATGGGGGGTCTCGCGGCCCGGATGCCGGTCACCAACGTGGCGTTCGCTCTCGGCGCTCTGGGCGCGGCGGCGCTCCCGCTGAGCGTGGGCTTCGTGGCCGAGTGGACGCTGCTCCAGTCGCTGATCCACGGCGCCCGTCCGGACGATCGACTGGTCGCGGCGATGATGCCGATCTCGGTCGCCGTCGTCGCCCTCACGGCGGGGCTGGCGCTGCTCACGTTCGTCAAGGCCTACGGGATCGCCTTCCTGGCCCGGCCCCGCTCGTCCGGTGCCGCCGAGGCCCGGGAGGCGACACCCGGCATGCGCACGGCGATGCTCGTGGCCGCGGTCGCCGTCGTCGGCCTCGGCCTGGTTCCTGGCCCGCTCGCCGACCTCGCCGGGCGCGCCGCGGGTGTCGCCGATCCCGGGTCAGAGGTGGCCGTCGACCTGCCCGGGATCGCGGGCGGCGTGCTCGATCCCGTCGCCGTGTCCGTCCTGGCGGTGCTGCTCGCGGCGCCGGTCGGCGTGGTCGCGCTGGCCGCGGCACGGCGCCGCCGGCGGCGCCGGGTGGACCTCGCCTGGGGGTGCGGGGGCGCGCGGGTCAGCCCGCGGATGCAGTACACCGCGACGTCGTACGCCGAACCCCTGGCGCGCGTGTTCGACGACGCCGTCCGGCCGGAGCGCGACGTGGTGGTCACCCACTACAGCGAGTCCCGCTACCTGGTCGAGCGCGTGCAGTTCCGCCAGCGGCTCGACGAGGTCGTCGAGACCCGGCTCTACCAGCCCGTGCTGCGCGTCGGCGACCGTGTCGGGGCCGCGGCGCGCCGGCTGCAGAACGGCAGCATCCATCGCTACCTGGGCTACTCCTTCGCCGCCCTGGTCGCCGTGCTCGTGGTGGTCGCGCTGTGAGCGCCGGCGCGGTCGTGGTGACGGTGGTCCAGGCGGCGGTCCTGGTGGCGCTGTCCCCGCTGCTGGTGGGCGTGATGCGACAGGTGCGGGCCCGCCTCGAGGGGCGCGCCGGCGCGGGGGTCCTGCAGCCGTGGCGTGACCTGCGCAAGCTGCTGGGCAAGGAGCCGTTGACGGCCGACGGCGTGAGCTGGATCTCGGCGGCCGGTCCGCTGGTGCTGGTCGCGTCCAGCCTGCTGCTGTGTGCGCTGACGCCCGTGCTCGGGACGGCGACGCTCGACCGGGTGCCCAACGACCTGTTCGTCGTGGTCGCCGCGCTGCTGATCGGGAGCGTCGCGCTCGCCCTGGTCGGCCTGGACGCCGGGACGGCCTTCGGCGGCATGGGGTCCAGCAGGCACATGATGATCGCGGCGCTGGTGGAGCCGACCGTCCTGGTCTCGGTGTACGCGCTGTCGATCCCGGTCGGCTCGTCGGTGTTGTCCCACATCGTCGAGGCACGTCTCGACCATCCGGCGACCATCTGGTCGCCGGTCAGCCTGCTGGCGTTGCTGGGGCTCGCGATCGCGATCGTGGCCGAGACCGCGCGGCTGCCGATCGACAACCCCTCCACCCACCTCGAGCTGACGATGGTCCACGAGGCGATGGTCCTGGAGAGCTCGGGTCGCGACCTGGCCTGGCTGGAGCTCGGCTCGTGGCTGCGCCTGGGGGCCCTGCTCGGGTTGCTCGCCACCCTCCTGGCGCCCTGGGGGGTCGCGACCGAGGTCACGGCCCTCGGCCTGGTCGTGGCCGTCGGTGCGCTGGTCCTCAAGCTGGCGCTGATCGGCGCGCTGCTGGCGGCCGTCGAGGTGTTCCTGGCCAAGGTGCGGCTGTTCCGGGTGCCCGAGCTGCTTGCCGGCTCCTTCGTGCTCGCCCTCCTCGCGGTGACCGCGTCCTACCTGGTGGCGAGCTGATGGCCGCGGAGACGTTCGCGCAGCTGGTCGGTCTCAGCACCGGGGTCCTGCTGCTGTCCGCCGTCCTCCTGGTGTGGAGGCGCTCCCTGCACGCCCAGGTCGCGCTGCTGGCCACGCAGGGGGTGGCGCTGGCAGTCCTGGTCCTGGTGCTCGGCCTCCACGAGGACGACGCCGAGCTGCTGGCGGTCGCCGCACTGGTGCTCGTCCTCAAGGCCGTCGTGCTCCCACGGATCCTGATCCGTACCGTCGCCCGGCTCGGCGTCGGCGTCCGCGAGGAGACGCCGGTCATCAACACCACGTCGTCCCTCATCGCGCTGTCGCTGCTCACCATGCTGGCCTACCTCGTGAGCCGGCCGCTGCTGACGCTGGGCGACGGGCCGACGACGACAGCGGTGCCGGTCGGCATCGCCCTCGTGCTCTACGGGATGCTGGTGCTCGCGACCCGGCGGCACGCGGTCTCCCAGCTGCTCGGCTTCCTCATGCTCGACAACGGCATCGCCACCGTCGCCTTCCTCATCGCGGGAGGTGTGCCGCTGGTCGTCGAGCTCGGCGTGTCGCTGGACGTGCTGCTGGTGGTGCTGATCCTGCAGGTGCTGACCAGCCACATCCGCACCGAGTTCGGCGACGCCGATCTCGACGACCTCTCGGAGCTGCGCGACTGATGGCCATCCTCGTCCTGCTCCCCCTGGCTGCCTGCGCGGTGCTGGCCGCCGCCACCGCGATCCTGCGGAACCGGTTCCTCAGCCGGTACGCCGTCGTCGCGGCTGCCGTCGTCGTGCTCGGCTCGGGCCTGGCCCTGGTGGGCGTGGCGCTCGACGACCACACACCGACCGCGCTCGACGGCCTGCTGCGCGTCGACGCCCTCTCGGCGTTCATGCTCACCGTCATCGGCTCGGTCGGCCTCACCGCGGCCTGGGGAGCGCTGGACCCACTCCGGCCACGGGACCACGTCTACTCGGTGCTCGCCCTGCTGTTCTTGGGCGCGATGTCGCTCGCGGTGCTCGCCGACAATCTCGGGGTGCTCTGGATCGCCGTCGAGGCGACCACCATCGCGACCGCGTTCATGGTCGGTCACCACCGCACCCGTCGCGCGATCGAGGCCGCGTGGAAGTACGTCGTCCTCGGCTCGGTCGGCGTCGCGATCGCGTTCCTCGGCATCGTGCTGCTCTACGCCGCGACCCGGTCCGCCGGCGAGCCGACCCTGTCCTGGAGCGTGCTCGCGACCACCCACCCCGACCTGGACCCGTCGGTGGTCCGGGTCGCGGCCGCGCTGGCCATCCTCGGCTTCGCCACCAAGGCGGGCCTGGCGCCGATGCACAGCTGGCTCCCGGACGCGCACAGTCAGGCGCCCGCACCCGTGTCCGGGCTGATGTCGGGCGTGCTGCTCGCCGTCGCGTTCTACGCCATCCTCCGGGTGCAGGCCATCGCCACGCCGGTGATCGGCACCGGGTTGATGCGCGGACTTCTCGTGACCGCGGGCCTGCTGTCGCTCACCCTCGCCGCGCTCCTGGTGATCCGGCAGCGTGACCTCAAGCGGATGCTCGCCTACTCCAGCATCGAGCACATGGGGCTGCTCGCGCTGGCCGCCGCCGCCGGCGGCCGGCTGGCGATCGCGGGCGCCCTGCTGCACGTGCTCGGCCACGGGCTGGCCAAGTCGAGCACGTTCGTGGCCTCCGGCCGGATCCTCGCGGCGGAGGGCACCACGACGATGGCCGACATCCACGGGCTGGTCGCCCGCCGCCCCGGCGTCGCAGTCCCGTTCCTGGTCGGCGTGGTGGCGCTGCTCGGGTTGCCGCCCTTCAGCCTGTTCTTCTCCGAGGTGGCGATCGTGGTGGGCGGGGTGCAGCAGGGACTCGGGTGGGCGATGGCCGTCGCGGTACTGATGCTTCTGGTGATGTTCGTGGCGATGTCGCGCCACGTGGTGGCGATGCTCTTCGGCGGCGCTGCCGCCGCCACCGACCCGGACCGGGCGCCGTACGGCCCACGCCTCCCGCTCGTGCTCGCGCTGGCCGCGACCGGCGTCGTGGGCTTCGTCGCCGGGCCCTTCGCCACCCTGCTGGACCGGGCCGCGTCCGTGCTGGGGGGATCGTGAGCACGACGTACGACGTGAGCGCCGCCGACCTGGCACCGACCCTCGGAGCCCGGCTGGCCGACGGCTTCCGGGTGGCGCTGGTCTCCGGTGTGGAGGACGACGACGGCTTCCGGGTCGTGTACGTCCTGGTGCGACCCGGCGACGCGCCGGTCGAGCTGGTGCTGCGGGTGCCGAGGCACGAGCCGACCATCCCGTCGCTCGCCTACCTGGACTACGCCACCGGCCGGTTCGAGCGCGAGCTGCGCGACCTGTACGGCATCACGCCGTCCGGGCACCCGCTGCCCCGGCGCCTGGTGCGGCACGGCCACTGGCCGCGCGGCTGGTACCCGATGCGCCGCGACGCCGGACCGCCGCCGCCGTTCGACGCCGACATCGGCGCCTTCCCGTTCCTCGAGGTCGAGGGCGACGGGGTCTACGAGATCCCTGTCGGGCCGGTGCACGCGGGCATGATCGAGCCCGGTCACTTCCGGTTCTCGGTCATCGGCGAGACCATCCTGCGGCTGAAGGCCCGGCTGTGGTTCGTCCACCGCGGGGTCGAGAAGCTCTTCGAGGGCCGCCGGCCCGAGGACGCCGTCGAGCTCGCCGAGCGGATCAGCGGGGACACGGCCGTCGGCCACACGACCGCCTTCGCGACGGCCGTCGAGGACGCGCTCGGCATCGAGGTCCCCGAGCGGGACCGGCTGGGGCGCGCGCTGCTGCTCGAGCTGGAGCGGATGCACAACCACGCGGCCGACCTCGGCGCGCTCGCCAACGACGTCGGCTACGGGATCGTCAACACCCACGCGCTGCGGATCCGGGAGTCGCTGCTGCGCCTGAACAAGGCGACCACGGGCCACCGCCTGCTGCGAGGTGGGGTCGGCATCGGTGGGACCCGGATCGACGCGCTCCCCGACCCGGCCGCCCTCGAGGCGGTCGCCGCCGAGGTCGCGGAGCTCGCGGAGATCACGCTCGGCAACTCGACCGTGCGCGACCGGTTCACCGGGACCGCCGTCCTCGCCGCGGAGTCCGCGCGCGACCTGGGCACCCTCGGCTATGTGGCCCGGGCCTCCGGCATCGACCGCGATGCGCGCCGCGACCACCCCTTCGTCGACCTGGGCGACCGGTTCCACGTCGTCGTCGAGACCGGGGGCGACGTGCTAGCCCGGTACCGGGTCCGGGTGCGCGAGATCGCCGTCTCCGCGGCGGTTGCCGGCGACCTCGTACGTCGGCTCAGCAGCGGCACCGGCGTCGACAGCCACACCTCGGCCCCGGGTGGCGGGCACGGGCTCGGCCTGGTGGAAGGCTGGCGCGGCACCATCGCGCACAGGGTCGAGATCGACCCCTCCGGGCGGTTGAGCCGGGTCAAGATCGTCGACCCGTCGTTCTTCAACTGGCCCGCGCTCCCGATCGCGCTCGCGGACACGATCGTCCCGGACTTCCCGCTCGCCAACAAGAGCTTCAACCAGTCGTACGCCGGCAACGACCTGTAGGGGTCGTGCTGGGCAGGCGTCCCGATCCGGATGGCCAGCGACACCGAGTACGGCCTGGTCTCTCACCTCTACACCCGCGACCTGGCCCGCGGCCTGCGGATCAGCGAGCAGCTCGACTCCGGCATGGTCGGCCTCAACCGCGGGCTGGTCTCCGACCCGGCCGCGCCGTTCGGCGGCACCAAGCAGTCCGGCGTCGGCCGCGAGGGCGGCCACGAGGGGATGCTGGACTACCTGGAGTCGAAGTACGTCGCCGTCACCTGGTGAGCCTCAGGGGAGTGGTGTCACCGGCTCCTCGGTGTCGATGAGCGAGGGCGGCCCGGTGGCGACGCCGTCCTCGGCGTCGGGGGTGGAGGCCCGGGCGTCTGCCAGCAGGTCGACGGGGACGTGCTCCTCCAGGAACCGCCGGGCCAGCCGGGTGGACGGGTGGATGGCGAACGTGGCCGCCACGACGATGCCCGCGATCACCAGCCAGCCGGCGGCGCCCCAGCTCATCGCCAGGAACGTGTAGACCGCGGGCGCCCACACCCGGCCCAAGGTGCCGCTGAACTCGGCGGCGCCCTGGTAGGCGCCGCGCTGCCGCGGATCCATCAGCTCGGCCTCGAACGCCCAGCTCGCCGCCGACAGGTACAGCTCGGCGCCGGTCACGGTGACGTGGCCCAGCCAGACCAGCGCGATCGTGGTCCAGCCGATGGTGTCGTGGGTCGCCAGCGTGATCAGGCACGAGATCACGAAGAACGTCGACGACAGCCGGATCGCGCGCAGCGCGGTCGTGACGTCCTTGACCCCGCGCGCCGCCGCCATCGGCAAGAAGATGCACATCACCGTGTTCGTGCCGAACAGGAAGGCCAGCAGCACCCGTGGGGCGTCGGTCTCCTGGACCAGCCACAGCGGGATCACGATGTTGAGCAGCACCTGGTTGGTCCAGAAGACGCCGGTGAAGAACGTCGTGAGCAGCCAGCCCAGGTTGCGCAGCGGGCCCGGCCCGGGCACCTTCGTCCGGCGGTCCTCGGGCGTGCGGTCGTCGTGCGGGGCACGGGGCAGCCGGGTGATCGCGGTGGCGTTGACCAGGAACACCGCCGCGGTGAACCACGGCAGCGCGTGCAGGACGTCGTTGGAGTGGAACGCCAGCGCGATGCCGCCGAGCAGCGAGCCGAGGGTGAAGCCGACGTTGAGCGCGGAGTACATGTAGGCCCGTGAGCGGACCCGTTCGTCGGCCGCGAGCACGTCGATCGTGTACGCGCCGTGGGCGGCGCCGCCGAGCGAGCCGATCACCTCCATGCCGACCGCCATCAAGACGTAGCCCCGGAAGTCGGTGATGAACGGCCACAGCGAGAACATCGCGGCCTGCCCGGTGGCGCTGACCGCCCACATCCGCTTCGGTCCGAACCGGTCGACGAGCTTGCCCATCGGCAGCGCGGGCAGGAACGCGGCCACGCCGGCGATGGTCAGGCCGAGGCCGACCTGGGCGGCGGACAGCCCGACGATCTGGGTGAAGAAGACCGCCGACCCGGTCATGAAGGTGCCCTCGCCGAGGGCGAAGAGCAGCGACTGGACGGCGAGCCGGCCGGCCAGGGGCGTGGGTGGCTTGGCGTGGCGCAGGAGGGCGGTGAACATCACCGCAGATCCTCTCCCGCAGCACCGACACCTGTCGTGCGAGTTTCCGCGGGCGATGAGTCCGCTCTCGCTGAGCGGTCTCACCTCACATGAGCAAGGTCATCGCAGCGATCACCACCTCGGTGGACGGCTACTACGTCGGGCCCGACGACCGGCCGGGTCAGGGACTCGGCGTCGGGGGGGAGCGGCTGCACTACTGGGTCATGGGCGGGCCCTGGACGTACGCCGACGACGGCCACGACACCGACGGCATGCGGGGCGCCGACCGGGAGTTCTTCGAGGCGCTCACCGCCGACCTGGGCTGCGGCATCGTCGGCCGGGGCATGTACGAGGCCGCGGGCGCCTGGGGCGGCGCCAACCCGTTCCCCGGCCCGCTGGTCGTGCTCACCCACCGCACCGAGGACCAGCCCGACCCGGCGGCCGGCTTCGTGTTCGTCGACGGGTTCGACGCCGCGCTGGCGAGGGCGCGCGAGCTCGCCGGCGACGGCGCCGTCTCACTCGGCGGGGGCGGCGACCTGATCCGTCAGGGGCTGGGTGCCGGCGTGGTCGACGAGCTCGCGATCTCCACGGCGCCGGTCGTCCTCGGGGGCGGCAAGCGGCTGTTCGAGGGCAACACGTCCGACCTCGACCTCGAGGTGCTCGGCACCTGGAGCTCGCCGTACGCGACGCACGTGCGGTACGCCGTCAGGCATGGCTGAGGGCTCTCAGGTGCGCAGGACCTTCTCCATGGGCCGGCCCTTGGCGAGCTCGTCGACCAGCTTGTCGAGGTAGCGGATCTGCCGCATCAGCGGGTCCTCGACCTCCTCGACGCGGATGCCGCACACGGTGCCGGTGATCGAGGAGGCGGCCGGGTTGAGCCGGGCCTCGGCGAAGAAGTCCTCGAACGTGGTGCCGGCCGCCAGGTGCTCGGCCAGGGCCGCCTCGTCGAACCCGGTCAGCCACTCGATCACCTGGTCCAGCTCGACCCGGCTGCGCCCCTTCCTCTCCACCTTGGTCACGTAGTGCGGGTAGACCGAGGCGACGCTGGTGCTGAAGATCCGGCTCACGGCGTCCAGGCTAGTAGCGACACGCTACTAGTCGTGCCCTACGGCAGCAGCGCGAGCTTGCCGCCGGGGTGGCCGCCGCGCAGCAGCGCCACGGCCTCCAGGGCGTCCGCGAGCGGGAAGGTGCGGGCGACCGGGACCTCCAGCCGGCCGTCGGCGGCGAGGGCGAGCAGGTGCGGGCGGACCTGGTCGCGGTAGGCCTTGCTGTTCGGGTGGGCGCCACCGATGGCGATGATGCCCTCGGCCTGCGCCCGCTGCGGCGCGGCGATCGTGGCGATCCGGTTCCGGTCGCCGACCAGGGCGAGGGACACGTCGACGGCCTCGTCCGTGCCGATGCAGTCCAGCGCGGCCGCGATCCCCTCCGGCGCCGCCGCACGGACCCGCTGCTCGAGCCCGTCGCCGTGGGCGACCGGGACGCCGGCGTACCTCTCGACCCGGTCGAAGCTCCCCGGGCTCGCGGTGCCGACGACCCGCGCGCCGAGCAGCGCCGCCTGCTGCAGGACGCTGACGCCCACCGCGCCGGAGGCGCCGTGCACCAGGATCGTCTCCCCGGCGCTCACGCCCACGACCTGCAGCAGGTCCGCGGCGGTCGCGCCGGCCAGCAGCAGGTTGGCCGCCTCCGCCCAGTCCAGCGACGCCGGCTTGGCGAACACGTCCGCGGCGTTCGTGGTGAGCGCGGTGGCCCAGCCGCCGCTCACCCGGAAGGCGACCACCTCGTCACCGACCGCGCCACCACCCGACGCGATCTCGGTGTCCGGCCCGATCGCCGTGAGCACGCCCGCGACCTCGTAGCCGACCGGTCGCGGGAACTCCGCGGCCCGGCCCGCGTGCTTGTGGTCCGCGGGGTTCACCCCGGCGGCCCGCACCTGGATCGTCACCTCGCCCGGTCCGGGTGGCGGTACGTCGTACTCCACCAGGCTGAGCTCTCCGGGCGCGGTGGCGATCCAGTGCAGGTCCATGCGGTCGAGGCTACGGTTCGCCACCTGACTGCAGGACGTCATGCGGACAGAGCAAGCGGTGACACCGTCCGCATGACGTCCCGGGCATCCGGGGGCGTTCCTACTTCGCGGTCGCCCAGTAGTCCTCGCGCGCCTTCGACTCGGCGAGCGCCTCGGCGGTCTCGAAGCCGGGGGCCATCGAGCCGTCGGTGCCCGCCATGTACTGGTGGTGGTCGATGTCCAGCAGGCGGATCCAGCTCTGCTGGCCGAAGGTCAGCGCGATGCAGCAACCGAGCTCGACCAGCTCGGGCTCGCTGAAGTGGGCGTGCAGCCGGTCCCAGAGCCCGTCGCGGTCCTGCTCGTTCCAGGCGATCGCCTGGGCGTAGGCGAGCGCGGCCTTCTGCCGCTCGTCGAACTTGTCCGAGGACTCGAAGTTGAGCAGGTCGTCGTACTGCCCCTCGACCAGGCCCTCCTGGCCGCCCTTGATCGAGCGCTGGTTGCCGCAGAACTCGCAGGTCACGGTGCGCGAGATGTAGACCCGGCACAGCTCCTTGATCGCGTGGTCGCACACGCCGTTGCGGAACATCTCCTCCCACGGCTTGGCGAACGCCCAGAACGCCGCGGGCACGTGCGCGCGCACCGCGTTGCTCTCCGGGCGCGGGGTGCCCTCGCGGGCGGCGCGGTGCATCTCGGCCTGCATCTGCTCGTCCATGTCCTCGAACGGGACGTAGGAGATCCGGGGCTTCTTCGTCATGGTCGTTCCCTCTCTGGTTTCACTTCGTGCTGGTTTCACTTCGGGCTTGGTGATGCGGTCTTGGTCATGCGGTCTGGTCGATGGCTCGGACGATCGCCTCGGCATCGAGCGGCAGGTCGCGCACACGTACGCCGATCGCGCGGTGCACCGCATTGGCGATCGCGGCCGCGGTGGGACCCTGCGCCGCCTCGCCGGAGCCCACCGACGGTGCGGTGCTCTCGACGAGGTGCACGTCGATGGCGGGCGCCTGTGCGAAGCGCAGGATCGGGTAGCTCTCCCAGTCGTCGCTGGTGATCCGGCGCCGGTCGAAGCGGACCCGCTCGGTGGTGGTCCAGCTGGTCGCCTGGGTCGCGCCGCCCTCGAGCTGGTTGCGGGCACCGTCCGGATTCACGACCAGCCCGAGGTCGGCGACGACGGTGAGCCGGCGTACCTCCACGGTCGAGGCGGCCGTGACCTCGGCGACCACGGCGCAGTAGGCGCCCTTGTCCTTGTAGCGGGCGAAGCCCAGGCCGCGGCCGACGTCCTCGGGCAACGGCTCGGACCAGCCGGCCAGCTCGGCCGCGGCCGCGACCACGTGGGTCGCGCGCGGGTCGGACAGGTGCGCCAGGCGGAACTCGACCGGGTCCGCCCCGGCCGCCTCCGCCAGCTCGTCGATGAAGCTCTCGATCGCGAACACGTTGAGGTAGGAGCCCAACGCGCGCATCGCGGAGGTGCGCAGCGGCGTCTCGGCCTTGCGGTGCCCGGCGATCCGGCGTGGTCCGACGTCGTAGAGGGGGACTGCGTTGCGGGTCGTCCCGCCGCCGGTCGCGAGCGGCGGGTCGCTCGGCGGCGGCAGCGGGACCGGGGTCGCGAGGGAGGCGCCGGCGAGCAGCCCCGGGGTGCTGCGGAACCCGGGCCGCGAGGTGTGCCCCTGGCTCCATACGTCGTAGGACCAGCCGGTGATCCGGCCCTCGGTCAGCCCGGCCGACACGGTGGCGGTCATCGCCGAGGACAGCGGCGCCCAGGTCAGCTCGTCGGGCCGGGTCCAGCGGGCCAGCACCGGCCGACCCGGCACCGCCCGCGCCAGCAGCACCGCGTCGAACGCGGCGTCGTCGGCGGCGTTGTGCCCGTAGCAGCCGGCGTTCTCCACGTGCTCGACCTCGACGGCAGCCGGATCGAGCGCGAGCGCCTGCGCGATCGCGGCCCGCAGCGGGTGGATGCCCTGACTGTGGCTCCACACCCGCACGACCCCGTCGGTCCACTGCGCGAGGCCGACGCTGGGCGCGATCGACGCGTGCACCAGGAACGGCCTGGAGTACGACGCGGTCAGGGCGGCCGACTCCGGTCCGCCCTCGTCGAGCAGGGGGATCTCCTCGTGCGGGCCGGTGCGCAGCCAGGCGGGCAGGTCGTCCTCGTCGGGCAGCAGGTCCTGCTCGTCCCATCGGCAGTCCCGGCCCAGCTGCTCCAGCGCGCGGTCGACGTCGACCTCGCGCTCGCCGACCACGCCGAGGAACGAGCCGTCGCGCACCAGCTCGACGCCCGGCGCCTTCCAGTCCGGGTCGAGCCCGACCAGGCGGGCACCCACCGACGGCGGCCGGAGCACCCGCCCGTGCAGCAGCCCCTCGGGGCGCAGGTCGGCGAGGTAGCGCGGCCGGCCGAGCACCTTGTCGGGCAGGTCCAACCGGGGTGTGCTGCACCCGACCGCCGCTGACGTGACGGAGTCTGCGGTCGGGGCGACGCGCAAGTCCGTGTCGGGGTCGAGCGCGGCGATGCGCGCGACGTACCCCTCCGTGGACGGATCGGCCAGCGCGCGCACGGCGGCGCCGACGTGGCGCAGCGCGGGGCCGGTCTGGGACACCGACAGGCTGCCGGCGGTCAGGCCCTGGTCCGGGCCATGGGTCGTGTCGGCCGGGACCATCCGGATCCGGCTCAACGGAAGGGCGAGCGCGTCCGCGGCGATCTGCGCGAGGGCGGTGACGATGCCCTGGCCGAGCTCGACCTTGCCGACGTGGACCTGCACCTGCGCGGCGTCCGGGGGCACGGTGATCCAGGCGCCGAGGCGTGGGTTCGTGACGACGTGGGCCGGCAGGTCGCTCATGCTTCTCCCCGCGCGGCGAGGACGGCCGCGACGATCCGGCGCTGGGCACCGCAGCGGCACAGGTGGCCGTCCAGCGCCTCGGCGACCCGGTCGGCGTCGGCGTCCGGCTCCTCCTCGAGCAGGGCGGCGGCGCGCACGACGATCCCGGAGATGCAGAAGCCGCACTGCGCGGCCTGGTGGTCGAGGATCGCCTGCTGGACCGGGTGCGGTGCGCCGTCGCGGGAGAGCCCCTCGACCGTGGTCACCGACCGGTCCTCGACCTGCCACAGCGGGGTCTGGCAGGACGGCAGCACGGTGCCGTCGACGTTGACGTGGCAAGCGCCGCACAAGCCCTGGCCGCACCCGAAGCGGGTGCCGACCAGGCCGAGCTCGTCGCGCAGCGCGGTGAGCAGCGGGGTCTCGCGGTCACTGGTGAGCGCGACCTCCCGGCCGTTGATCGTGAGGTTCACTCGAACACCTCGGGGTGGTGCGCGAGCTCGTTGCGGGTCCGCCGGATGTGGCCCTCGAGGTAGCGCTCGGCGTCGAAGGCGTCGCGGCGGACGACGGCGTCGAGGATCAGCCGGTGCTCGGCGTTCACGACCCACATCCGGTTCTGCCCGCCCATCGCCACGTAGGCCCGGCGGTAGTGCTGGGTGGAGTTCCAGAGCCGTACGACGTTCTGGTTCAGCGGCTCGATCGCGCAGCCGCTGTAGGTGAGCATGTGGAACTCACGGTCCAGGTCGAGGAACTTCTCCACGTCGCCGTTCGCCTCGATCTGGCGCTGCACCTCCTCGAGCCGCTCGTGGTCGGCCGCGTCGAGCCGGGCCAGGCTCTCGACCAGCGCCAGCGGCTCCAGCCGCTCGCGCATCCGGTAGATCACCTCGACTTCGTGCTGGCTCAGCCGGGGCACCCGGGCGCCCTTGTGCGGCTCGCTCTCGGTGAGCCCTTCCGCCTCGAGGATCCGCAGCGCCTCGCGCACGGGGAGCCGGCTGGCGCCGAGCCGCTCGGCGATCTCCTCCTGGCGGATCCGCATCCCCGGCTTCAGGTCGCCGCCGAGGATCGCCTCGCGCAGGTACGCCGCCACCCGGGCGCTGCTCACGTCAGCCATCGGCCGGCCCCCGCTCGTAGGCCTTCCCGCCGGGGTAGGAGACCAGCTCGAACTGCATCCCCCAGGGGCTGAGGAAGTAGATCCACCGGTTGCCCTCGGCCGGGCCCTTGCTGGCGGTCGGCCCGGCCAGCACGCGTACCCCGTGGCCGCGCAGGTGCTCGACCGCCGCGTCCAGGTCGTCGACGTACAACGCGACGTGGTGGCCGCCGATGTCGCTGTTGCGGGGGATCGCTTGCTGCTGGTCGGGGGCGGTGTAGTGGAAGACCTCGAAGACGGCCTGCTCGCCGCAGCGGAACCACCGGTTCTCGACCATCACGGTGCGCGGGTGCACGTTGAGGTGCTCGCTCATCCAGTCGCCGTCGTCGTGCCGGAACGGTCCGAGGGAGTAGAGGTACTCGCAGCCGAGGACGTCGACGAGGAACCGGTGTGCCTGCTCGAGGTCGGGCACGGTGAACCCGACGTGGTCCAGGCGGCGCAGGCCGGGCAACGCCATCCGCGACTCCTTTCGGATCCGATCTATGCTCTGGTGCCAGCAAAGCACGCCAAGGACGTGGCGTCCATCACTTCGTGGGGTGGATTTTGGATCCAATTCTGTGTCATCGTGGATCGCAGCACCCCCGGCCTAGGAGCGCCCGCATGCCCGAGCACCACCCCCTCGCCCCCGCGTCGCCGTGGGTCGAGGTCGTCGCGACCGAGGCGGACTGGGACGCCGCCGACCCGCAGCTGCTGCGCACGATCTACGCCCAGCTGGTCTGGATCCGGACCTTCGAGCAGTACGTCCTCGACCTGGCGGCGAGCGGCCTGATCCACGGCCCCGCCCACTCCAGCATCGGCCAGGAGGGCGGCGCGGTCGGGTCGGTCCTCGCGCTCACCAGCGCCGACTCGGTCAACGGGTCGCACCGCGGCCACCACCAGTTCCTCGCCAAGGCGCTCCACCACGTCGAGCCGAAGGGGATGGACCCGCTCGAGGCGCCCTCGGAGCAGGTCCGCGACGTGCTGCTGCGCACCCTCGCCGAGATCTGCGGCCTGGACCGCGGCTGGAGCCACGGTCGCGGCGGGTCGATGCACCTGCAGTGGAAGGAGGCCGGCGCGATGGGCACCAACGCCATCGTCGGCGGCGGCGTCCCGCAGGCGGCCGGGTTCGCGTGGTCGCACCGCCAGGCGGGCACCGACGCGGTGTCGGTGACCTACTTCGGCGACGGGGCGGTCAACATCGGCTCCACCCTGGAGACCATGAACCTGGCCGGCGCCTGGTCGCTGCCGGTGTGCTTCTTCATCGAGAACAACCGGTACGCCGTGTCCACGTCGGTCGACGAGGCCACCGCGGAGCCGCGGCTCTCGGCGCGCGGGCTCGGCTTCAACCTCGCCAGCTGGAAGGTCGACGGGATGGACCCGCTGGCCGTGCACCTCGCGATGTCCGAGGCCGTCGAGCACATGCGGCGTGGCCGGGGCGCGACCGTCGTCGAGGTCGACACCTACCGCTTCTTCCACCAGAACGGCGGGTTCGCGGGCAGCGCGTTCGGCTACCGCGACAAGGAGGAGGAGCGGGCCTGGCGCGCCCGGGACCCGCTCACGCAGACCGCCGCCCACCTCGAGCGGCGCGGCATCATGACCGCCGAGGAGACCGCCGAGGCGATCACCCGGGCCAAGGCCGTGATGGAGGAGATCGGCCGCGAGCTGGTCGAGCCGCTGCCCGACGGCAAGCCCGGGCAGCGCCGGATCCGGCCCGCGGAGTGGCCCGACCCGGACTGGGTGGACGTCGGCGTGCGCGGCGACCTCAGCGAGCTCGACGGCGCCCGGATCGTCGCGGCCGACGGATTCGCCGTACCCGTGCAGGAGACGAAGTTCATCGACGCGGTCGCCGCCGTCATGGGCCGCCGCATGGAGACCGACCAGGGCATCGTCGTGATGGGCGAGGACGTGCACCGGCTCAACGGCGGCACCAACGGCGCCACCCGTGGCCTCACCGAGCTGTTCCCCGGCCGGATCCTCGGCACCCCCATCAGCGAGAACGCGTTCACCGGCCTGGCCGGCGGCATCGCGCTCGACGGTCGCTACACGCCGGTCGTGGAGTTCATGTACGCCGACTTCATGTGGGTCGCGGCCGACCAGCTGTTCAACCAGATCGGCAAGGCCCGGCACATGTACGGCGGGGCGTCCGGCGTCCCACTGGTGCTGCGCAGCAAGGTGGCGATGGGCACCGGCTACGGGTCGCAGCACTCGATGGACCCGGCCGGCATCTTCGCCACGAACCCGGGCTGGCGGATCGTCGCGCCGTCCACGCCGTACGACTACGTGGGGCTGATGAACACCGCGCTGCGCTGCGCGGACCCGGTGGTCGTGCTCGAGCACGTCGACCTCTACGGCTCGACCGGCCCGGGGCCGGTCGACGACTACGACTACTGCCTGCCGGTCGGCAAGGCCGCGATCCGGCGTCCCGGCAAGGACGTCACGATCCTCACCTACCTCGGGATGGTGCCGTTCGTGCTGGGCGCGGTCGAGGAGTTCGGGCAGGTCGACGCCGAGGTGATCGACCTGCGCTGGCTGGACCGCGCGAGCATCGACTGGGACACGATCGAGGAGAGCCTGACCAAGACCAACCAGGTGTTGATCGCCGAGCAGGGCGCGGTCGGGACGTCGTACGGCGGCTGGCTCGCCGACGAGATCCACCGGCGGTTCTTCGACCTGCTCGACGCCCCGGTCCGACGGGTGACCGGTGCCGAGGCGTCGCCGAGCATCAGCAAGGTGCTCGAGCGGGCCGCGATCGCCCAGCAGGACGAGGTCATCGCCGAGCTCGCCGAGATCGCGAGGTACTGACGTGCCCCGGGTGCTGCGCATGCCCGAGGTCGCCGCGAACGCGACCGAGGCCGTCCTGGCCGAGTGGCTGGTCTCCGAGAACGCCGAGTTCGGCGCGCTCGACACGATCGCCACCGTCGAGACCGAGAAGGCGTTGGTCGACGTCGAGGCCGAGGACGCCGGCGTCGTGCTGAAGACGCTGGTGCCGCCCGGTGCCTTGGTGGAGGTCGGTGCGCCGATCGCCGTCCTGGGTGCGCCCGGCGAGGCGGTCGGTGACCTGGGCGCCGTCCTCGCCGAGCTGGGTGTCGCCGAACCCGTCGACCACGTCCTCCCCGAGCGCCGCTCGTTGGTCGAGCCTGTCGATCCGGTGGTCGAGCCTGTCGAGGCCCCCGCACCGACGCAGGGCAGCAACCACCGCGTCTTCGCCAGCCCGCTGGCCCGCAGGCTCGCGCGGCTCGCGGAGATCCCGGTGGAGGAGATCGCCGGCACCGGTCCGCGTGGCCGGATCCTGCGCCGCGACGTCGAGGCCGCCGTCGCCGCGCGCCCGGCCACGCCGGTGGTCGAGCAGCGAGCGCCAGCGAGCGTCGTCGAGACCCCCGCACCGACCCAGGGCAGTGCCTCGAAGGTCGAGCCCGTCGACGTCCCCCACTCCCGGCTCCGGCGCGCCGTCGCCAACCGGCTGGCGGAGAGCAAGCAGACCGCGCCGCACTTCTATCTGCGGGCGACGGTGCGCGCCGATCGCCTCGTCGACCTGCGCGCCGAGCTGAACGAGGGCGCCGAGACCCGAGTCTCGCTCAACGACCTGGTGGTCAAGGCGGTCGCGGCCGCGCACGCCCGGGTGCCCGAGATGAACGTGGTCTGGACGCCCGATGCGGTCCGGTCGTTCTCCTCGGTCGACGTCGCGGTCGCGGTCGCGACCGACCGCGGTCTGGTCACGCCGGTGCTGCGCGACGTGACGTCCCTGACCGTCACCGCCGTCGCCGCGAAGGTCCAGGACCTGGCCGCCCGCGCCCGCGAGGGCCGGCTCAAGCAGGACGAGCTCGAGGGCGGCACGATCAGCGTCACGAACCTGGGAATGTATGGGGTCGAGGAGTTCGCAGCGATCATCAACCCGCCCCACGCCGCGATCCTCGCGGTCGGCGCGGTGCGCGAGGAGCCCGTGGTCGAGGACGGCGCGGTCGTCCCCGGCAAGGTGCTGACCGTGACCCTCTCCGTCGACCACCGCCCGGTCGACGGCGTGGTCGCCGCCCGCTGGCTCGCGGCCTTCGTCGACCTCGTCGAGCACCCCGCCCGCATCCTCGCCTGACACCGCTGGTCGAGCTCGTGAGCCGGTGGTCGAGCTTGTCGGGACCCCGGAAGTGGAGGCAGGGCCTCGTGCCCTGACAGCTGGCTCCGGTCGCCGTCGCGGTGGTTGAGGTGCGAGCGCAGCAAGCCTCGAAGTGCCGTCCAACGGACCCGGGCCCGGAGCGGTACAGGCCGGCACCCCGATCGACGATCAGCCGACCCCGCCGCGCAAGCCCCTGATCGTCGAGCTTTGGCACAGCCCCATCCACATCGAACTCGCCCCCGACTTCGCCGTCGCCTGACGACGATCAGGTCGGTCTCGAGCAGGTGTACATGACGGTGCGGATGCGCCGCTCGGCGAGGTTGGCGACCTGGTTGGCGGCCATCTGGCCGAACCGGTCGCCGAGGAAGGCCGCGAACGTGACCGGAGGCGGTCCGTCGCGTTCGATCCGGGCGCGCATCTCTTGGAACCAGGTGAGGCTCTCGTCCGAGGAGTCCGCCTCCGAGATGAGCTCGAAGCCCGCTTCCGGGAGCAGTCCACGCATGTCCTGGGGGGTCGCGAGGAAGCTCGTCGACGGGTCGTCGGCCCAGGGCACGGGGTATCGGACCTCACCGCCTTCACCCTGGAGGACGTCGTAGACGACGAACCTGCCGCCGGGTCGGAGCACCCGGAAGGCCTCGGCGTACAGCGCAGCCTTGTCGGGGATGTTCATGCCCACATGCACCGTGAGCGCCGCGTCCACCGCCGCGTCCGGAAGGCCGGTGGCCGTCGCATCGCCGGCCTGGAAGCGGGTGCGGTCGGACAGGCCCGTCCACTGCGAGAGCGCCGTCGCGACCTCGCAGAACTCCGAGGTGAGGTCGACCCCGGTGACCGTGCATCCGGAGAGCTCCGCGAGAGTCCGGGCGGGCCCGCCCAGCCCGCTGCCGAGGTCGAGCACGTGGGAGTCGGCATCGAGGCCGAGTGCCTCGAGGATCTCCAGCGACGCCGCACGGCCGCGGATGTGGAACTCGTCGACGGGTGCGAGGTCGGCGGGGCGCAGTGATGCCCTCTCCATGCCGGCCGCGTCCAGTGCCGAGCCGATGGCGGCGACCAGCCCTCGTGGACCGCTGTAGAAGCTCGAGACCTGGTTCACCTCGTTCACCGCGTCATCGTGGCACCGAGCTGAGGCCCCGTCCATGAGCCGATTGGCCACGATCCGCCTGGTCCTCGATCCGCCCGGCCATCGGTCGCGACGCTTTGCGCCCGGGCCCTACGCTGCCCGGATGGGCCACACCGACGTAGGAAGGGCCGTCATCGACGCACCGCCCGACGAGGTGTTCGCTGCCCTTGTCGATGAACAGGCCAGGACGGTCTGGCTGCCACCCGCCGGCATGACCGGCCGCTTCGCCTGGTTCGACGCCCGGCCCGGCGGCGGCTACCGGATGACGCTGACCTACGACGACGCGTCGACGCCGGGCAAGTCCGGCGCGAACACGGACGTGGTCGAGGTGAGGTTCGCCAGCGTCGACAGGCCACGTCGCATCGTCGAGGAAGCGGGCTTCGTCTCCGACGACCCGGACCTGTCGGGCACCATGGCGATGACCTGGTCCCTCGAGCCGGTCGGCGGCGGGACACTCGTCACCATCACGGCGACCGACGTTCCCGACGGCATCTCCACCGAGGACCATCTCGCAGCCTTCGCGTCCACCCTGAACAATCTGGACCAGTACGTCACCAGCCGTCGCTGATGGTGGAGGTAGTCCGTTAGGGCCATCGGGCGTGGCTCGCGACTGCGAGATGCCTGTTCGCGGCATGGTCCGTTCGAATGGTGACGGCATGGCTCGTTCGGCACGCCTCGGAAGACGACTTCTACCGAGTGGGTGGTCTCCCGGGCTATTCCCGGGCGCGTCCCGCGGGTATTGCGTCATGACCGGTCCGGATATGTGTCACTACTCGCGTGAACTCGGGCCGTTCCACCCTTCTGACGACCGCGGAGCGCGACCAGCTCGCCGTCGAGCACGTGCCGCTGGTGGCGCACCTGGTGCGCGAGACGATGGCGCGGGTGCCGTCGTACATGGACCGCAACGACCTGCACTCCGCAGGCCTCCTCGCGCTCGTCCAGGCCGCCCGCGCCTTCGACCCCGAGCGCGGGGTGCCGTTCGCGGGCTATGCGAGCACTCGGATCCGCGGCGCCCTGGTCGACGAGCTGCGCTCGGTGGACTGGGCCTCGCGCTCGGTACGTCGTCGAGCCCGGGAGATCGAGGCGGCACGGGCCCGCCTGGCCGCGACCTTGGGTCAGTTCCCCGACGACGCCGCGGTCGCCGAGGCCCTGGGCATCACCCCGGAGGAGATCGGCAAGGCCGACTCCGAGGTGGCCCGGGCCGTGGTGCTGCCGCTCGACGCGGGCCCGAACGCGGGGTTCGTCGAGAGCCTGGCCGGTCGCGACCCCGGCCCCGAGGAGGAGGCGCTGCGCGCCGAGCGCGCGCAGTACCTCGCGGCCGCCGTGGAGGAGCTCCCCGAGCGGCTGCGCCACGTGGTGCGCGGCTACTTCATCGCGCAGCGGCCGATGGCCGAGCTGGCCGCCGAACTCGGGGTCAGCAAGTCGCGCATCTCCCGGTTGCAGACGGAGGCGCTGGCGCTCCTGCGCGACGCCCTCGCCGAGGCCTTCGACCCGCACCTGGCCACGCCGCACCCGAACCCCGACGGTGTCGCGGCTCGGCGCCGGCTCGCCTACACCAGCGCCGTCGCCGCCCGGTACGCCGCCCGCGGATTGCACCAGCTGAGCGCGCCCCACGGGGAGTTGGCGCTATCGGCAGCGTCGGAGGCGTGCCGTGTCCAACTCGTTGCTGGTGACGGATGACGGGACTGAACTGACACAGGAGGACGAAGCTCGCCTGGTGCTGCGTCCCTGAAATGTCAGCTGGGACCCCGACTGCGTCGAGGTCCCAGTTCAACATCCGACGACGGGCCGCACCCACGGGCGGGTGCGGCCCCTCGTCGCTCTACTGCAACGTTCGTGCCTGCACGGGTGACTCAGTTGACAGCCGTGACGTACGCGCGGGCGGCGGCGCGAAGGTCCGCCTGGACCGCCCGGACCTCGGCCTGTCCGCTGGTGGCGCTCAACGACACCGCACCGTCGACCGATGCATCCACGGACGCTTGAGCGGTGTCGAGCATCGCCAGGACCGACAGGTCCAGGCTGAAGTCCTCGCGGGAGCCGTCGACCTGCTCGGCAAGGTCGTCAGCAGCGTTGAGGGCGGCCACGGCCTGGGCGTAGACGACAGTTCGGTAGGCGAGTACCTCGGCGCGAATGGCCCGGACTTCGCTGACCGTGTCCGCGGTGCTCACCTGGACCGAGAGGTCGGCCAGCGCGGACTGGTCGGCGTCGATGTTGGCGCGCACCTCGGCCCGGACGTCGGCGTCGAGCCGGTGCATCGCGGAAGCGTGCTCGACACGGGTCAGTGCCGCATCGATCCGGGCGATCTGGTTGCACACCTTGCTCTCGAGCGTGACCTGGGCGTTGGCACTGGTGCCGGCCTGCGCGGGGGCGACCGAGTACAGCGACGCGGCGGCGGTCGCGGTGGCGGCGATGCTGAGCAGGATCGAGCGCTTCATGGGGGGTCCTTCTTTCGGGTTCACTCATCCACGAGGCCCGACTCCGGAGGGGAATCTTCGGTGGACCCTTGCCCGTTCGGCGAAGGACGCACCGAGTTGCCCTCCGGACTGCCGATCGATGCAGGCGGTCTCGACCACTTTCTCTCGGCCGTAACCTTTGCTCGTCGTCGTCGTTCTCCTGCGCGCCTATTCATCGCCCGTCAGGTTGAACCCCCGCAACCGCCGCCCGGTGACCCACGCGCCGCCGCCGACGACGACAGCCAGCGCTACGACGGCGTACCAGAGCGGCAGGTCGTCGACGAGGGAGACGTCGGCGATCTGCTCGACGACCGCGGCCGACCAGCGGGTGACGCTGAGCCAGCGCACGCCGTCGAGCAGGCCGCCGAGCAGGCCCTCCCAGACGAGGAGGTAGATCAGACCGATCACGACGGCGTGCCGGGTCAGGATCGACAGGAACGCGAACAGCGAGCAGTAGGCGAGGCCGCCGAGCAGCGCGCCGAGCGCGAAGCCCAGGGCGTACGACGGGCGCAGGATCAGTGCGGCGACCAGCACCGGGGCGACGGCGAAGACGAGGACGCAGGCGGCTGCGACCACGAGCTTGCTGGCCACGATCGTGTGCCGCGAGATCGGCTTGGCCAGCAGGTAGGAGATCGAGCCGTCGTCGATCTCGGGGGCGAGCAGGCCGGAGGTCGCGAGCAGCGCGACCAGCGGGACGACCACGGTGAGGCCGAGGCCGTCGAGCGCGTGCCGCGCTCCCATCTCCTCGTGGCCGACCAGCGTGCGCACCAGGATCGAGAGCCCGATCAGCACCACCGGCAGCACGAACAGCAGCGCGCCGCGCCAGCGCCCGAAGATGCTCTGCGCCCCCAGCCGGACGATCGTGCGCGAGATCCCCAGAGCACTCATGACGACACCAGGTAGGAGAAGACGCTCTCCAGGGACTCGTCGGTCGGGGTCACCTCGTGCAGGCGTACGCCGTGCTCACGGGCCAGCCGCGGCAGCACCTCGCTGAACCGGCCGAAGTCCGAGGCCTCCAGCTCGATCCCGCCCTCCGAGCGCAGCAGGGCTCCGCGGACCGACGGGTCGGCGAGCAGCACCGAGGCCATCAGCCGGTCGTCGCCGGTGCGCAGCACGAACCGGTTCGGCCGGTCGGTCATCAGCCGGCGGATCGCGCCGAAGTCGCCCGACGCCGCGTGCCGGCCCGCGACCACCACCTCGATCTGGCGGGCGACCTGCTCGACCTCCTCGAGGATGTGCGAGCTGAACAGCACCGTGCGGCCCTCGGCGCCCATCGTGCGCAGCAGCTCCATCAGGTGGATCCGCTGCCGCGGATCCATCCCGTTGAACGGCTCGTCGAGCAGCAGTACGCCGGGGTCGTGCACCAGCGCGGAGGCCATCTTGATCCGCTGCCGCATGCCCTTGGAGTAGGTGGCGATCTCCCGGTCCTGCGCGTCGGTCATCTCGATCAGCGCGATCGCCCGCTGCGCCGCCGCCCCGGGGTCGGGCAGGCCGTGCAGCTCGGCGTTCGCCACCACGAACTGGCGACCGGTGAGGTAGTCGAACAGCGCCTCCCGCTCGGGCACCAGACCGACCTTGCGGTACACCTGCTCGTTGCGCCACAACGGCTCGTCGTCGAGCGTGACGGTGCCGGTGGACGGCGCGAGGAACCCGGACATCATCGCGATCAGCGTGGACTTCCCGGCACCGTTGGGCCCGAGCAGCCCGGTGACGCCCGGCCCGATCGTCATCGTGACGTCGTTGACCGCGACGACGTTGTGGAACCACCGCGACACGTGGTCGATCCGGATCTCCATCAGGACTCGACCCTCCGGTAGCGCAGCAGCAGCCCGCCGATCGCGCCGAGGACCATGAGCGCCGTGGCGACGACGTACAGCAGCCCCATCGCGGTGCCGTCCGGCGGCGTCGGGGTGGCCTCGGGCGAGTCGAACAGGAACACCTGCAGCCCGTTGATCAGCGTGTACGGCGAGAACAGGCCCGCCACCTCGCCCACGGCCGCGTGGCCGGACTCGTCGGCGATGCCCTGGATCGTCGACACCACCGTGTAGCTGACCAGCAGCACCACGATCACCGCGGCGACGGCCAGCCCGCGCCGGACCGTGAACGCGGCGACCAGCGCGGCCAGGCCGGCCAGGCAGGCGGCGAGCAGCGCGGCGCCCACGACGGCCCCGAGGAACCGGCCGGTCTCCCGGCCCGGGGGCAGGTCCGCCAGCAGCCCGCCGAGGTACATCAGCAGCAGCGGCGCCGCGATCAGCACGAACGTCGCCACCGTCAGCGACGCCAGCCGCACCACCACGTACACCCCGCGCCGCATCGGCCGCGCCAGGTAGAGCGTGATCGTGCGGAACCGCAGGTCGCGCGAGATCAGCGCCGGCGCCTGCGCGGCGACGAACACCGAGATCAGCAGCTGGGTCGTGAGCGGGTACGTCGAGTACGCGACGATCTGCTCGTCCAGGTCGAGCAGGTTCTTGGCCTGCACCAGCACGCCGACCAGGATCAGCGCGGGCAGCAGCATCAGCCCGAGCAGGATCATCGGCAGCACCTTCGAGCGCGCCGAGCGGCCCAGGCCGTAGGTGTTCCGCAGGCCGGTGAGGAAGAACGCCCACGCCACCGGGCCCTCGCCGAGCCGCGGCCCGGCGTACGGCCGGTAGCCGAGGTCATGGATGACGCCGGCCGGCAGGCGGCTGTCCTCAGGTCGGCTGGACACTGCCGGCACCTCCCTCCCGGAAGACGTCCTCGATCCGGTGGTGCCGCTCCTGCATCCGCACCAGTCCGAGCCCCAGGTCGACGGTGAGGTCGCGGACCACGTCCGGCGTGGTCTCGTCGCGCACCTCCACCTCGACCAGCGTGCCCTCGGCCGGCCGCGCGGTCAGGCCGGCGTCCACCAGCGCCTGCCCGAGCAGCCGATCGGCGTCGGGCCGGCCCTGCACCTCCACGAGCAGGCTGCCGGTCGCGTGCAGGAAGTCGGTCGTCGCCGACGAGCGCAGCAGCCGGCCGCCGTCGAGCACCACGACGTGGTCGCTCACCCGCTCGAGCTCGCCGAGCAGGTGCGAGGTGACGAGCACGGCGATGCCGAACTCGCGGCCGATCCGCCGCACCAGCGCGAGCATGTCGTCGCGCGAGGAGGGGTCCAGTCCGTTGGTGGGCTCGTCGAGCAGCACCAGCCGCGGGTCGTGCACGAGCGCCTGCGCCAGCTTGGCGCGCTGCTTCATGCCGGTCGAGTAGCCGCCGATCGGGCGGTACCGCTCCTCGGCCAGCCCGACGTGGCGCAGCACGTCGGCGGCTCGCTCGCGCGCCGCGGCGTACGGCAGCCCGGATATCTGGCCCAGGTGCACGACCAGGTCGCTGGCGGACATGTCGGCGGGCAGGCAGTCGTGCTCGGGCATGTAGCCCACCAGCGACCGGATCCGGCCGCCCTCCGTGGCGACGTCGTGGCCGAGCACCGTGGCGCTGCCGCTGGTCGCGGGCACCAGCCCCAGCAGGATCTTGATCAGCGTCGACTTGCCGGCGCCGTTGGCGCCCACGAGGCCGGTGACGCCGTCGGCGACCGTGACGTCGAGGTGGTCGAGCGCCGTGACGCGTGGGTACTCCTTGGTCAGGCCCATGGTCTCGATGACGCCCACGGACCTCAACCTAGCCCCCGCCGGCAGGGCGCACCGGCGATCAGCCGGGGCCCATCACCTGCAGCGGGTCGAGGCCGAGGCCGGTGAGCACGGCGCGGGCGGCGTTGCGGCCGGGGCGGCCCGAGACCGAGCCGCCGGGGTGGACGGTCGCGCCGGTGAGGAACAGCCCCGGCACGTCGGTGTCGTAGCGCTGCCAGCCCGCGACCACCTCGCCGTCGTACCTGCCGTCGAGCCAGAACTCCCCGCCGTGGCAGGAGCCGCCGATGTTCTGCGGGTTGTGCGCGGCCACGTCGATCGGCGACTCGGTGCTCAGCTCGAGGAGGTCCGCCGGCGCGAGCCCGTGCGAGCGGCGCCGGACCAGCTCGAGCAGGCGCTCGCCGTACTCGTCCTTGACGTCGGCCCAGGCCCGTCCGCCGGAGAGGGCGTACGGCGCGATCGTCAGGATCTTGAACGTCCCGCCGCCGTCGGGCGCCCGGGTGGGGTCCACCGCGGTCTGGTTCACCACCAGCAGCCAGGGGTCGTCCGCGTCGGGCTCGCCGACGGCGAAGCGCTCCAGGTGCCGCAGCATCCCGCCGGTGGTGCCGAGCCCGGCGGCGGCCGCGGGGATGCGGTCCGGGCCGAAGCCGAGGTCCGCGCGCAGCGCCGCGTGCACCGCGAGCACGCTCAGGCCGGGGCGCCAGGCCTCCCGGGCGGCGACCAGGTCGGGGGTGGGCTCACGGCCCTCGAGCAGCGCACCGAGCTTCGCGACGTGGCCGCCGGCGACCACCGCCCGACCGACCCGGACCTCCTGCCCGCCGGCCACCCGGACCGTCCGGACACCGGAGGAGTCGGCGCCGATGCCGGTGACCGGGCTGGAGCAGACCACGCGGCCGCCGTGCTTCTCGATCAGCCGGACGAGCGCGTCCGGCAGCGCCTGGCTGCCGCCGACCGGTGTGCTCCATCCGAAGTCGAGGCGGCCGGCGACCAGGGAGGATGGCAGGAAGCCGGTGCCGGGTCGGCGGGGATCCTGGATCGTGGCCATCGCCAGCCAGAGCACGAAGGAGCGGATGACCGGATGGGTGAACTGCTCGTGCACGACGTCCCAGGCGCTGCGGCGGCGCAGGGCGAGGTAACGCCGGCTCGCGTCGTCGTCGGGCTGGGGCAGGTGCGAGCTCCAGCGCCCGTGCGCGGCCGAGAGCCCGCCGCGCCACTGGCCCACGAGCTCCTCGAAAGCACGCGCGTCGGCGCTGGACCACCGGGCGATCTCGGCGGCGGTGCCCTCCAGGTCGCGGTGCATCACGAGCACGTCGCCGTCCTGCTGGGGCATCACCACCGCCGGGTCGGTCGCGAGGTACTCCAGGCCGTGGTCGGCGAGCAGGCCGAGCTCGTCGTCGCGGATCAGCGGGTTGTTCTGGATCAGCACGTGCGCGCTGCTGCACGAGTCGTGGGCGAAGCCCGGCAGGGTCAGCTGCTCGGTGCGGGTGTTGCCGCCCGGCGTCTCGTTCGCCTCGAGCACCAGCACCTCGAGACCCGCTCGGGCCAGGTACGCCGCGGCGATCAGCGAGTTGTGGCCGGCGCCGACGACGACCACCTCGGCCTGCGCGGGCAGGTCCGGGACCGGCTGCGAAGTCATGGGGTGAGGCTGACACGGACCACAACCGTTTGCAAGAGACCTGCTCAATGGCCGCCGCCGGTGCGGTCCCCGCGAGGGCTGCCGTCCCGCCATATGCGGGGAAATGCTTGACAGACTGTGGCGCCCTTCACAAGACTGCGGATGCCGCAATCGATTGCGACAATCATGAGTGCAGCACCGAGGAGGAAGAATGTCGCACGTTTCGCTTCGCCAGGCTTGGACAGCCGTGGCCCTGACCGGAGTGCTGGCGCTCGGACTGGCAGCCTGCGGTGGTGACGACTCGGAAGGCGGCGGTGGCGACAGCTCCGGCCCGATCCGGATCGGCTCCTCGCTCCCGCTGACCGGCGAGTTCTCCCAGCCCGGCCAGGCGGCAAAGCAGGGCTACGAGGTCTGGCAGGAGATGGTCAACGATGCCGGCGGCCTCCTGGGCCGGGAGGTCGAGCTCGTCGTCAAGGACGACGCCTCGAACCAGAACACCGTGGTCACCGACTACAACGCGCTGATCAGCCAGGACAAGGTCGACCTCCTTCTCGGGACCTTCTCCTCGCTGCTCAACCTGCCCGCCTCGGCGGTCGCGGAGAAGAACCAGATGCTGTACGTCGAGCCCGCGGGCGGCTCGCCCGACATGTTCAACCGCGGCTTCAAGTACCTCTTCTTCACCCAGCAGGCGACCTCGAACCTGCAGGGCAAGGTGTTCGCCGAGTGGGTCGCCGCCCTCCCGGAGGACCAGCGGCCGAAGACCGCGGCGTACCCGACCCTCGACGACCCGTTCGCCGCGCCCAACGTGGCCGGCATCCAGGAGATCCTCGAGGCCGCGGGCGTGGAGACGGTCTACCAGGAGACCTACGCGATCGACACCAAGAACTTCGACACGATCGTCAACGCCATGAAGAACGCGGACCCCGACCTGGTCGTGCACGGTGCGCAGTTCGAGGACGGCATCGGCCTGACCCGCTCGATGCTCAAGGCCGACTTCACCCCTGGCATGTTCTACGAGACCAACGCCCCGTCCTTCGGTGCGCAGTACAGCGACGGCATCGGCATGGAGAACACCGAGGGCGTCATCTACGCGGTCAGCCACTCGCCTGAGGCCGACACCCCCGGCAACGCCGAGTTCGTCGCCAAGTACAAGGAGATGTTCGGCACCGACGAGGTCCCCGAGGACGCCGCCGACGGCTACGCCGCGGCCCAGGTGATGCAGGCGGCCGTCGAGGCCGTGGGCAACATCGACGACCAGGAGGCGATGGCGAGCTGGCTGCGCGAGAACGAGGTCGACACGATTCTGGGCTCGCTGTCCTGGGACGAGACCGGCGCGCCGACCGGTGAGTTCCTGATCGGCCAGTGGCAGAACGGCAAGCCCGAGATCGTGCTGCCGGCCGACGTGTCCACCGCGGACATCGAGCCCGGCTGGCACCCGGGGGCCGGTGGCTGATGACCGAGCTGCTCCAGAACCTCCTCCTCGGCCTGCTGCTGGGCGGCGTGTACGCCCTCGCGGCGAGTGGGTTGACCCTGATCTTCGGTGTCATGCGGGTGATCAACATCGCCCACGGCGCGTTCCTGATCCTGGCCTCGTTCATCACCTACTGGCTGTGGGACGCGTTCGGCATCGACCCGTTGCTCGCGATCGTGATCACGACCCCGATCGTGTTCGCGCTCGGGTGGGTCACCTACAAGGTCGTCGTGTCCCCGATCCGCACGGCGCCGATGGCGTCGACGGTGCTGCTCACCTTCGGGCTGGCGCTGGTGGTCGAGGGTGCGATGGGGGAGATCTGGGGCAACAACTCGACGGCGGTCCGGCCGTCGTACGCCGATGAGTCCTTCATCTTCGGGGGTCTGTTCCTCCCGAAGGCCCAGGTGTACGGCGGCCTGATCGCGGTCGTGGTCCTCGTCCTGCTGTGGGGCGTGCTGACCAAGACGTGGCTGGGCCGGGCGATCCGCGCGGCGGCGACGAACCCGTCGTCCGCAGAGCTGGTCGGCATCAAGGTGAGCGCGGTCGCGGCTCTCGTGTTCGCGCTCGGGATCGCGGCCGCCGGTGCCGGCGGTGCGATCACCGGGGTGCTCTACCCGTTCGTCCCCGGCTCGCACTACCAGTGGATCGCGCGGTTGCTCGCGATCGTGGTGCTCGGCGGCCTCGGGAGCCTCAACGGCGCGGTCCTCGGCGCGCTCATCTTCGGCATCGCCGAGACGCTGACCGCCGCCTACGTGTCGCCCTCCTGGGCAACCGCCGTCCCGTACGCCATCGTGTTCCTGGTGCTGCTGATCCGCCCGCAGGGACTGCTCGGCACCCGACTCCGAGAGGATGCAGTAGCAGCATGAAACCGATCTGGCTGGGCCGGGCGGTCGCCCTCGCCGCGGGCGTCCTGCTCGTCGCCTACCCGATGCTCAGCGACGACATCTACTACCAGAACATGATCATCCTGTCGCTGATCTTCGCGGTCGGTGCCAGCGGGCTGAACATCATCTCCGGCTTCGCCGGCTACATCTCCCTGGGCCAGGGCGCGTTCCTCGGCCTCGGCGGCTACACCATCGGCGTGCTCGCGGGGAGGTACCCCGACGCCAGCCCGTGGCTGTGGGTGCCGCTCGGCGGGATCGTGGCGGCGGGCGTGGCGCTGATCCTCGGGTTCGTGTCGCTGCGCTCCCGCGGCCCGGCGTTCGTGATCATCACCGTCGCGTTCCTGTTCCTGGTGCAGGTGATCGCGGTCAACTGGGTGTCGTTGACCAACGGCACCACCGGTCTGACGCTGCCGCTGCCCACCTGGGACCGCGACATCATGAACTGGCCGTTCTACTACGTGCTGGTGGCCATCTTGGCCCTCCAGCTGCTGATGACCTGGTGGATCCGCCGCACCAAGCTCGGGATGGGCCTGATCGCGATTCGCGAGGACGAGACCAAGGCCGCGACGATCGGCATCAACCTGCCGGTGCAGAAGATCATCGCCTTCATGGCCAGCGCCCTCTTCGTGGGGATGGCCGGCGCGGTCTATGGCTACTACCTGACCTTCATCGACCCGCGCGGCATGTTCAGCATCCTGATCAGCGTCCAGCTGGTCCTCTCGATGCTGATCGGCGGCAAGGCCACCCTGTGGGGCCCGGTGATCGGCGCGTTCCTGGTCGAGTGGCTCAACGAGATGGCCAACAACGACTGGGGCGGCGGCAATACCCGGCTGTTCCTGTTCGGCGGGCTGCTGATGGCGGTGGTGATCTTCCTGCCCAAGGGCATCATCCCGGCGATCGAGTCGGCGCTCAGCTGGCGCCGTACCCGCGGCAAGGCCGGCCTGGTCGGCGCCCGGATCGGCACCGGCGGCAGCCTGGCCTCGATCACCGACCGGGTGCACCTGGTCGACCGCAGCAAGATCCCGGACCGGGCCCTGCTCGAGGTCAAGAACCTCAAGCGCCACTTCGGCGGCGTGAAGGCGGTCGACGGTGCGTCGTTCGCCGTGCCGGAGGGCTCGATCACCGGCCTGATCGGGCCGAACGGCTCGGGCAAGACCACGCTGTTCAACCTGATCGACGACACGATCCGTGCCGAGTCCGGTGAGATCTGGCTCGAAGGACGGCGCATCGACGGGATGCGGTCCTGGCAGCGCGCGCACCTCGGCCTGGGCCGCACCTTCCAGATCACCCGGCTGTTCCGGGAGATGACCGTGCTGGAGAACGTCGTCGCGGTGCAGCGCAGGTTCTCGATCGCCCAGCTCGGCCGGATCGCGGTGAGCGGCGCCGAGGCCAAGGCCGCCGAGGAGCTCCTGGAGTTCGTCGGCATGCGGGCCTTCCGGGACCAGAAGGCGCAGGCGCTGTCCTACGGCCAGCAGAAGCTTGTCGAGCTGGCCCAGATCCTGATGCTCGATCCCAAGCTGATCCTGCTCGACGAGCCGGCCGGTGGCATCAACCCGGTGCTCATCGAGCGGATGGGCGAGATGATCCGGGAGCTGAACTCCTACGGGAAGACGTTCCTGATCGTCGAGCACAACATGCCGTTCGTGCTGGGGCTGTGCGACCCGATCCACGTGCTCGCCCGGGGCCGGACGATGGCGTCGGGGACGCCGGAGGAGATCCAGCGCGACCCCGCCGTGATCGACGCCTACCTGGGCGACGACTTCGTCCTCGAGGAGAAGGTGGCCCCGTGATGAGCGGACAGTCGACCGACGCGCCGATGCTGAGGATGCAGGGCGTCGTCGCCGGGTACGGCGGCGGCGACGTGCTCCAGGGCGTCGACATCACCGTCCCGCCCGGCTCCGTGGCCTGCATCGTCGGGCCCAACGGCGCCGGCAAGTCCACGGTCCTCAAGACCGTCAGCGGCCTGCTCTCGCCCCGGCTCGGCGAGGTGCACCTGCAGGGCGAGCCGATCCACCGGGCCTCGGCCGCCGAGATCCTCGAGCGGGGCATCTCGCAGGTGCCGCAGTCGAACGCGCTGTTCCCGAGCATGACCGTCCGCGAGAACGTGCTGCTCGGCGCCTACATCATCCGGCACCAGAAGGCGCTGGTGAAGGAGCGCTACGACCAGGTGGCCGCGCTGTTCCCGATCGTCGCCGACCGGTGCAACGACAACGCCGGCAACCTGTCCGGCGGGCAGCGCCGGATGGTGGAGTTCGCCCGGTCGCTGATGCTCGACCCGGTGCTGCTGCTGCTCGACGAGCCCTCGCTGGGGCTGGACCCCAAGGCCCTGCAGACCCTCTACGAGTCGGTGCTGGTGCTCCGCGACAGCGGCAAGACGATCCTCATCGTCGAGCAGAACGTCCGCTTCGGCATGCGGATGGCCACCGACGGCATCGTGATGGAGTCCGGCAAGGTCGTCACCCAGCGTCCCGCCGCGGCGATCCTCTCCGACCCGCACATCGCGCAGATGTACTTCGGCGGCACCGTGTCCGGCGCCCAGGCCGAGGTCACCCCCGACATCCCGATCGCCACCTCCGGCTGAGTCGACCCCGCTGCCACTGGTGCGGCAGGCTGGACCCGTGCGCTTCACCGAACACGAGCTGACCGTCGCCCTGACCGGGGCCGCCAAGAGCGTGCTCGCGACCCAGGACCGCTCGGTCCGCAAGGGGCAGCGGACCGAGGACGAGGCGTGGGAGGCGCTGTCCCGCTTCGAGCGGTTCCAGATGCTCGACGGGCTCGGCACCCAGCTGCTGCCCGCCCTGGTCGCGCTGCCGGACGTCGAGGTGACCCCGGGCGAGCGGCCGACGTTCACCGACGCGCAGGTGCGCACGGCCGTCGAGGAGCGGCTCGGTGACGAGCGCGGCGTACGTCGCAAGGCGCTGCTCACCGCACGGGTCGCGCTGGTCAAGCTGGCCCTCGAGTGCCTGCCGCCGCGCCAGGACCCGGACGCGCTGATCGTCCCCGACCACCTCTGAGGCGCTACCCCAGCGCGGCGTTGACGACCTCGCGCGCCTCCTGCTGCACCTGGGCCAGGTGGCCGGGGCCGCGGAACGACTCGGCGTAGATCTTGTAGACGTCCTCGGTGCCGGACGGCCGGGCCGCGAACCAGGCGGACTCGGTGGTGACCTTGAGGCCGCCGATCCGGGCGCCGTTGCCGGGTGCCTCGGTGAGCTTGGCGGTGATCTCCTCGCCGGCCAGTGAGGTCGCGGTGACGTCGTCGGCGGACAGCGCGGACAGGGCCGCCTTCTGCTCCCGGGTGGCGGGCGCGTCGATCCGGGCGTACGCCGGCTCCCCGTGCTCGGCGACCAGGTCGGCGTAGTGCGCCGAGGGCGACCGGCCGGTGCGCGCCAGCACCTCGGAGGCGAGCAGCGCGAGGATGATGCCGTCCTTGTCGGTGGTCCACGCCGAGCCGTCCCGGCGCAGGAACGACGCGCCGGCCGACTCCTCCCCGCCGAACCCGAACGAGCCGTCGATCAGCCCCGGCACGAACCACTTGAACCCGACCGGCACCTCGACCAGCTCGCGCCCGATCGCCGCCGCGACGCGGTCGATCATCGAGGACGACACCAGGGTCTTGCCGATCCGTGCCGTGGCGGGCCAGCCCCGCCGGGCCCCGCCGAACAGGTAGCCGATCGCGACCGCGAGGTAGTGGTTGGGGTTCATCAGCCCGGCGTCCGGCGTGACGATCCCGTGCCGGTCGGAGTCGGCGTCGTTGCCGGTCGCGATGTCGTAGGCGTCGCCCCCCTCGGTCATGCGGGCGATCAGCGAGGCCATCGCGCTGGGCGAGGAGCAGTCCATCCGGATCTTGCCGTCCCAGTCGAGGGTCATGAACCGCCAGGTCGGGTCGACCAGCGGGTTCACCACGGTCAGGTCCAACCGGTGCCGCTCGGCGATCTCGGCCCAGTACGCCACCGACGCGCCGCCCAGCGGGTCCGCGCCGATCCGCACGCCGGCCCCGCGGATCGCCTCGAGGTCGACCACGTTCGGCAGGTCGTCGACGTAGGTCCCCAGGTAGTCGTACGGCGCGGCCGCGGCGCGGGCCCGCCCGAAGGGGACCCGAGTCACCCCGGCCAGGTCGTTCCGGATCAGCTCGTTCGCGCGGGCCGCGATCACCGACGTCGCGTCGGTGTCGGCCGGCCCGCCGTGCGGCGGGTTGTACTTGAACCCGCCGTCCGAGGGCGGGTTGTGCGACGGCGTCACGACGATGCCGTCGGCGAGCCCGGACCCGGTCACCCGGCCGCCGTTGACCCGCAGGATCGCGTGCGAGACCGCCGGCGTCGGGGTGTAGCCGTCGCGGTCGTCGACCAACACGGTCACGTCGTTGCCGGCCAGCACCTCCAGCGCCGTCGCCCAGGCCGGCTCCGAGAGCCCGTGGGTGTCGCGGCCCAGGAACAGCGGCCCGTCGTACCCCTGCTCGCGCCGGTAGTCGCAGATCGCCTGCGTGGTCGCCAGGATGTGGGTCTCGTTGAACGCGGTGCGCAGCGACGATCCGCGGTGCCCGCTGGTGCCGAACGCGACCTGCTGCTCGACGTCGTCCGGGTCGGGGACCCCGGTGTAGTACGCCGTGACCAGGTGCGCGACGTCGACGAGGTCGGCGGGCTCGGCGGGCTGTCCGGCGCGGGAGTCGCTCATGTTCCCATCATGCCGGTCGATGGGTTTCGGTAACCGCGCCATCGGGCACGGCAGACAGGGACCCCATGACGACCCTCACCGACCGCGACGCCCCGCCCGACCATCGCCCCAGCCTGCGGGCGGTGGTCCGCAGGCTGGGCGTGAACCTGCTGGTCGCCTGCGCGGTCCCCGCCACGGTCTTCTACACCTGCCTGCGCCTTGAGGGCGTGTGGGTCGCGATCTTCGCCGCGCTCACCTGGTCGTACGGCGCGATCGCGTGGCGCGCGCTCACCGGCCGGCGTACCTCGGGCCTGCTGATCCTCACCGCGGTGGTGATGACCGGGCGCACCCTGATCGCGCTGCTGACCGACAGCACCTACCTCTACTTCCTGCAGCCGATCATCAGCGACAGCCTGATCGGGCTGACGTTCCTGGTCACGCTCGCGACCGCGCGGCCGATGGTCGCCCGGCTGGCGGGCGACTTCTACCCGATGGACGAGGAGCTGCACGGGCGCCCGGCGATCCGCCGGCTGTTCCGCTCCCTCACCCTGGGCTGGGCGCTGCTCTGCCTCGGCAAGGCGTTGTGGACGCTGTGGCTGCTGCAGTCGCAGTCGCTGGAGACGTTCGTGCTCGTCAAGAGCGTCTCGGTGCTGCTGCTCAACGGCCTCGCCGTGGCCGCCACCCTCGGCGCGGCCGCGCTGGTCGCGCGCCGCGAGGGCCTGCTCGGCGACCGCCTGGCCCCGACCCCGGTGCCCGTCCCGGTCCCCGTCCCGGTGGCCGCGACGGTCACCGGGCGCGGCTGAGCCTCACCGCCCGATCGCGTCCAGCGTCGCGAGGTCCTCCCCGTCGAGGTGCAGCCGGCCGGCGCCGAGGTTCTCCTCCAGGTGTGCGACCGAGCTGGTGCCGGGGATCAGCAGGATGTTCTCCGAGCGCAGCAGCAGCCAGGCCAGCGCGACCTGCATGTGCGTGGCGCCGTGCCTGGCCGCCACGGCGTGCACCGCGTCGAGGGCGAGTGGGCTGAACCCACCGAGCGGGAAGAACGGCACGTAGTAGACGCCCTGGTCGGCCAGGGCGTCGATCAGCTCGTCGTCCTCGCGGTGCGCGACGTTGTAGGCGTTCTGGACCATCGCGACCGGCGCGATGTCCTGCGCGATCTTCACCTGCTCGGCGGTGGCGTTGCTCAGCCCCAGGTCGCAGACCAGGCCCTGGGAGTGCAGGTCGGCCAGCACCGTCCACTGCGCCTCGAAGTCACCGTCCCAGCCGTCCAGGAACCGCAGGTTGACCCCGCCGAGCCGCTCGACGCCGAGCCGGCCGAGGTTGTCGTGCACGGCCTCCTTGATCTCGTCGGGCTCGAAGGCGGGCAGCCAGGCGCCGGTGTCGTCGCGCCGGGCGCCGACCTTGGTGACCAGGACCAGCTCGGGCGGGTAGGGGTGCAGCGCCTCGCGGATCAGGTCGTTGACCACGTAGGGGCCGTAGTAGTCGCTGGTGTCGATGTGGTCCACGCCGAGCTCGACCGCCCGCTGCAGCACCCGTGTCGCCTCGTCGGGGTCCGCGGGCGGGCCCATGATGCCCGGCCCCGTCAGCCGCATCGCGCCGAATCCGATCCGCTTCACGTCCGAGAGTCGCTTCATGCGCCCACTGTGCTCCGTCGAGCCGCCCCGGCCAAGGGCTGCCCCGGACCTACGATCGTGGCGGGATGAGGCGGTCGAGGTGAGGGGCGCGCGCACGGTGGTCCTGGTGGGCGTGGGCCTGCTGGTCCTGCTCGCCGGCCCGGTGGCGCTCCTGCTCGCCGGGCTGACGCTGTACTTCCCGCGGGTGCGGGCGTGGCTGCGGCCGAGCCGCCGGGTGGTCGCGTGGTGGCTGGTGGCGGTCCTGGCCGTGGCCGGCCTGGCGGTCGTCGTGCCCGACGGGTGGCTGCCGATCGCGCCGGGTCCGGGCACGTGGGCGACGCCGTCGTACGTCGGGCGCCCCGTGGTCGGCGGCGCCGAGCACGGGCCTGCGGGGGAGTCGCCGCAGGTGCGCACCCGGTCCTACGGCCTCGACGACTGCCGCCGGCTCGAGGTGGACCCGCACGGCCGCCTGGTCGCGGTGTGCGGCGACGCCGGCAGTCCCGTGCTGCGGCTCGTCGACGCCGAGAGCCTGCGCCAGCGGGCGACCAAGGACCTCCCCGCCCGCGGCGCGGGCTGTCCGGCGGCCTTCGACCTCGACACGGACGGCCGGGTGGTCGTGGCAGCCGGGGACCGGCTGCTGGTGGTCGGCACCGCCGACGCCGACGACGAGCCGGACCTGACCACCGAGGCCACGATCGACCTGGGCATCGCCGCCGACGACTGTGTCGTCGGGGTCGCGGCCGCGGGCGAGCGCACCTGGTTCGTCTCGCGTGCGGGGGTGGCCGGCGTCGTCGCGGGGGACCGGGTCGCGACCGTCGACCTCGACGACACCGTGGACCGGCCGCTCGCGGCCGTCGCCGCCGGCGCCTACGTCGCCGGCGCCCAGGCACTCCACCGGGTGGTGCTCACCGGCGGGCGTGTCACGGTCGCCTGGAGCTCGGCGTACGACGGCGGCGGCGAGCGCGGTGCCGCCCCCGTGCCGCTGCCGTCGGGCCTGGTGGCGGTCGCGGACAACCGCGAGCCGCGGCTCCAGGTGGTCTTCCACCGCGCCGACACCGGCGCGCCCGTGTGCCGGACCGAGGTCTTCGGCGACGACGCCGGGGCGACCGACGGCGGGCTGGTGGCCGCGGGCGACGCCGTGGTCGTGCAGAACTCCCACGGCTACGACGGGCCGCTCTCCACGGTCCTGGGGCGCACCACCGACCGCGGCATCGCGCGGGTCGCGGTCGTGGACGGCGAGTGCCGGGTCACCTGGTCGACGGAGCTGGACGTGCCGAGCGGCGCCCCGGCGGTGTCGGTGGCGGACGGGATCGTCTACGCCTACGTCAAGCGGCACAGCTGGCTCGGTGTGGACGCGTGGTACCTCACCGCCCTCGACCTGGACACCGGCCGGCTGCTGTGGGGGCGCCGCACCGGCCTCGGCGTGCTCCGTGACAACCACCACGGCGAGGTCACCCTCGGCCCGGGCCGGGCGGCGTACGTCCCGGTCCTCGGCGGCCTGGTCCGGGTCCGCGACCGTGAGGTGGACCCGCAGGATCAGGGGTAGCGGATGCCGGTGGTCTGCTCGCTGAGCTCCCACAGCCGCCGCTGGGCGGCCTGGTCGTGGGACAGCTTGTTGCTGGTGGTCACGTGCGGGACGCCGCCGCCCTCCGCGAACCCGCTCGGCCCGCAGTAGGTGCCGCCCGGCAGGTCCGCGGTCGCGGCCATCAGGGTCGGCCAGGCGCCCTCGTCGGCGCGATTGGGCGAGATCGCCTTGATCGCCGCGTCCAGGATCGTGGCCCGGCCGCCGCGGGCGCGGCCGTACTGCCCGTTCGCCGCGAGGTGGGTGGCCGCGAAGCCGGGGTGCGCGGCGAGTGCGCGGACCGGCAGCTCGGCGCGGCGGGCCCGCCGGTCCAGCTCGTAGGTGAACAGCAGGTTGGCCAGCTTGGACCGGGCATAGGTCGGCCAGCGCTGGTAGCGGCCGTGCTGGCTGCGGGGGTCGTCCAGCGGCGCGGAGCGCGCGACCCGGTGCATCTGCGAGGAGACCGTGACGACGGTGCCGGCTCCGCTCGCGACGAGCTGCGGCAGCAGCAGGCCGGTGAGCAGGAACGGCCCGAAGTGGTTGGTCGCGAGCTGGAGCTCGAGCCCGTCCCCGGTGCGGTGGTACGGCGTCCCCATCACGCCGGCGTTGTTGACCAGCACGTCGATCGGGCCGAGGCCGGCCGCCTGGACCGCGGCCCGGCGTACCGACGCCAGGTCGGCCAGGTCGACGACCAGGGTCTCCAGCGCGGCGGCCGGGACCTCGGTCGTGATCGCCGCCCGGGTCTCCTCCAGCCGCTGCTCGGTCCGGCCGGCGAGCACCACCCGGGCGCCGCGGCGGGCCAGCTCGAGCGCGGTGAACTGCCCCAGCCCGCCGACCGTGGTGCCGGTGACCAGCACCGTCCTCCCGTCCTGGGGCGGGATGTCCGCGAGCGACCAGGTGGCCGCGGTCCTCCATGGCGTGGTCATGGCGTGGTCACGGCGTGGTCGCCATCGCCTCGAGGATCCGGCCCGCGAGCTCCTCGTCGCCCGCGACCTCGAACGTGCCGGGCTCGGGCTCGCGGCGGCCGCCGGCCAGCAGGATGAACGCCTGGCGGTCCATCCGCAGCAGCACGTCCGGCGCGGCGGGCACCTCGCGGAGCCGCTCGCCGCGGCCGGTGTCGTTGACCGTGAAGGCGTACGGTGCGCTGCCCTCCAGCTCGAGCACCACCGTGCTGCCGCCGGGGGCGCCGACCCGCTTGGCCAGCACGTAGCCCAGGCTCTCGGCGAGATACTCGGCGGTGTGCCGGGCGGCCGCCGAGTCCATGCCGCCGGGGCGGTCCACGGCGCGGCGGACGTCCTGCTCGTGCATCCACACGTCGAGCGGCCGGTTGCGCAGCAGCGTGCGCCAGTCCCAGCCGACCCCGCCGAAGATCGGCTCCGGCTTGACCGAGGCGTCGGTCGGCGGGTCGGCCAGCAGCCGGGTGTGCCGGGCGGTCGCCGCGGACCGGATCTCGTTGATGATCGCGTCCGGGCTCGCGGCGCGCCGGGTGACGACCCCGATCTCGGTGTAGAGCCCCATCAGGCCGGTGACGTGGTCCGGCTCGCCCACCTCGGCGGTCTCCTCGGGGGCACCGGAGAGGATCGACTCCAGGTGCGCGATGTGCGAGGCGACCGCCTTGACGTCCCACCCCGGGAGGTCGGTGGGCGTGGCCCACTCCGCTTCGTCGAGCTCCTCGAGAAGGTCGGTGAAGTCGTTGATCGCCTGCCACCAGACGTCGATGTACCCGCGGAGCAGGTCGGTGTCTGACACGGCTGACGGGGCGTCGGTCATGTCCGGAACCCTAGCCGCGTGCGAGCAGCACCGCGATGGCGAGCATCGTCACACCGATGAGCACGTCGAGCACCTGCCAGGCCCGCGGGCTCGCGAGCAGCCGACCGGCCCGGCGGGCGCCGTACCCCAGTCCGGAGAACCACAGGACGCTCGCGAGGCTGGCGCCGAGGGCGAACCACCAGCGGCCGGTCGGCCCCTCGTGGTTGGCGATCGAGCCGAGCAGCAGCACGGTGTCGAGGTACACGTGCGGGTTGAGCCAGGTCAGCGCGAGCGCGCGTACGGCGACGCCGCGGACGCCGGTCGCGCCCCGGCCGGCCGCGTGCAGCGCGTCCGCGCGACGCGCGCGCAGCAGTGAGGAGACGCCGTACCACGTCAGGAACGCGACACCGAGCCAGCGGACCAGGTCCAGGACCCACCCGGCCTGCTCCACGATGGTGCCGATCCCGGCGACCCCGCCGGTGATCAGCACGACGTCGGAGATCGCGCAGATGGCGACCACGACGCCGATGTGCTCGCGGGCCAGGCCCTGGCGCAGCACGTAGGCGTTCTGCGCGCCGATCGCCACGATCAGTGACAGGCCGGTGACCAGGCCGGTGAACGTGGAGTCGAGCACGGGCTCACGCTAGGCCCGCGAACCGTCTGAAGGCCAACGAAACAATCTGCACGACCATTAGCATCGCTTCATGGAGCTCGTGCCGGCCCAGCTCGCCGCTCTGGTCGCGATCGCCGACCACGGCACGTTCGAGGCGGCGGCGCGCGAGCTGCACGTCACGCCGTCCGCGATCAGCCAGCGGATCCGAGCGCTGGAGTCCGAGGTCGGCCAGGTGGTCGTGCAGCGCACCGTCCCGTGCCGGCCGACGGAGGCCGGCCGGGTGCTCCTGCGGCTGGCCCGGCAGACGCGGCTGCTGCACGACGAGGTCCGCGACGCGCTCGCCCACGGACACCGCTCGACCGTCGAGCTGCCGGTCGCGGTCAACGCGGACTCGTTGGCGACCTGGTTCCGCGGGACGGTCGCCGAGGTGGCCGGGTGGCCGGACGTCGCGCTGCGGCTGCACGTGGAGGACCAGGCGTTCTCGGCCGGCCTGCTCCGGGGCGGGGAGGTGCTGGCCGCCGTGACCTCCGAGCCCGCCGCGGTCCAGGGCTGCTCGGTCGAGCGGCTCGGGACGCTGCGCTACGTGCCGGCCGCGGCGCCGTCGTTCGTCGAGCGCTGGCGACACGGGCGCGGCGCCGACTGGGCCGGCATGCCGGTCGTGGTGTTCAACGAGAAGGACGCCTTGCAGCACGAGGTCCTCGCCGCCCGCGGCGTCGGGCTGCCCGACGTCGTGCATCGGGTGCCGACCTCCGCGGACTTCCTCGAGGCGGTCCGGCTCGGTCTGGGCTGGGGGATGATCCCGGAGCCGCAGCTGCGCCCCGACGTGCGGTCCGGGCGGCTGGCGCCGCTGCCCGGCCGCCGGCACGTCGACGTCGCGCTGCACTGGCAGCGCTGGCGGCTGGACTCACCGACGCTGGACCGGCTCACCGGTGCCGTGCACCGGGCCGCCCGCGCCGCGCTGCGGGTCGGCTGAGGGCTCGCGGTCAGCGCACGGGCGGGTCCGCGCGCCGCTCCTCGACGTACGTCGAGGTCGAGCGGCTGCGCTGCTGGTTGATCACCAGTGCGAGCACGATGGCGAGGGCGCCGACGATCAGGAAGATCCACCCGAGAGTGTCGCCGGCGATCGCGTCGTCGACGCTGGCGGGGAGGTCCACCGCGCCGGTCACGAGGATGAGACCCAGGACGAGCAGGACGATGCCGATTCCGATACCCATGGACGGATCGTTCCCCGCCCGACCTGCGGATACACCTCGGCCCGGCGGGTTTCCCCTGCCGGGCCGAGGTGCTGGTGCGGGTCAGCGTTCGATCAGAAGGCGTCCTCGTCGAGGTCCATCAGGCTCAGGTCGATGGACTCGGCGATGGCCCGCTCGGCGGTCAGCCGCGGCAGGTTGTTCTGCGCGAAGAACTGGGCGGCCGCGATCTTGCCCTCGTAGAACGCGCGGTCCTTCGCTCCCAGGGACCCGGCGTCGCCCCCGAGCTTCTCGAGCGCCACCTCGGCCTGGCGGAGCAGCAGCCAGCCGCACACGACGTCGCCGAGCACCATCAGCAGGCGGGTGGTGTTCAGCCCGACCTTGTAGATGTTGCGGACCTCCTCCTGGGAGGACATCAGCTCGTTGATCATGTGGCCGACGATCGCGTTGGCGTCCGCCAGCGCGGTGGCCAGCAGCTCGCGCTCGTTCTTCAGGCGGCCGTTGCCGGCCTCGCTGTCGATGAACTTCTGGATCTCGCCGGCCAGGTGGCCCAGGGCCTTGCCCTGGTCCTTGACGATCTTGCGGAAGAAGAAGTCCTGGCCCTGGATCGCGGTCGTGCCCTCGTAGAGGGTGTCGATCTTGGCGTCGCGGACGTACTGCTCGATCGGGTACTCCTGCAGGAAGCCGGAGCCGCCGAGGGTCTGCAGCGACTCGGTCCCGAGCAGCACCCACGAGCGCTCCGAGCCGTAGCCCTTGACGATCGGGAGCAGCAGGTCGTTGACCTTCTCGGCGAGCTCGTCGCGCTCCCCGTTGTGCTCGGCGATCATCACCCTGTCCTGCCAGGACGCGGTGTAGAGCACCAGGGCGCGCATCGCCTCGGCGAACGACTTCTGCGTCATCAGCGAGCGGCGTACGTCGGGGTGGTGGGTGATCGTCACCCGCGGCGCGGTCTTGTCCGCGGACTGGGCGAGGTCGGCGCCCTGCACCCGCTCCTTGGCGAACTCCAGCGCGTTGAGGTAGCCGGTCGACAGCGTCGCGATCGCCTTGGTGCCGACCATCATCCGGGCGTTCTCGATGACCTGGAACATCTGGGCGATGCCGTTGTGGACCTCGCCGAGGAGGTAGCCGACGGCCGGCTCGCCGCCGCCCACGCCCGGGTCGCCGAAGGTCAGCTCGCAGGTGTTGGAGACCTTGATGCCCATCTTGTGCTCGACGTTGGTGACGTAGGCGCCGTTGCGCTCGCCGAGCTCACCGGTCTCGAGGTCGAAGTGGTACTTCGGCACGATGAACAGGCTCAGGCCCTTGGTGCCGGGGCCGCCGGCGCCCTCGACGCCGACCGGGCGGGCCAGCACCATGTGGATGACCTGGTCGCTGACGCCCTCGGCGGAGGTGATGAAGCGCTTGACGCCCTCGATGTTCCAGGTGCCGTCGTCGTTGGGGGTCGCCTTGGTGCGGCCCGCTCCGACGTCGGAGCCGGCGTCCGGCTCGGTGAGCACCATGGTGGTGTTCCAGCCGTTGTCGACGATGAGCTGAGCGATCTGGCGGTCCCGCTCGTTGCCGTTGCGCCACAGCACGCCGGCGAACATCGGGCCCGCGCCGTACATCCAGATCGCGGGGTTCGCGCCGAGGACCAACTCGCCCATGGCCCAGCAGATGCTGGACGGCGCCGGCGTACCGCCGAGCTCGGCGAACGTGGTGAGCCGCCAGTACTCGGCGTCCATCCACGCCTGGTAGCTCTTCACGAACGCCTCCGGCAGCGGGGCGGTGTTGGTCTTCGGGTCGAAGACCGGCGGGTTGCGATCACCCTCCACGAACGACGCGGCGAGGTCCTCGCGCGCGAGGCGGTCGACCTCGGTGAGGATCGCGCGGGCGGTCTCCGAGTCGACCTCGGCGAACGGTCCGGTCCCGAGGATCTCGTCGCGACCGAGCACCTCGAAGAGGTTGAACTCGATGTCTCGCATGTTGCTCTTGTAGTGGCTCACAGCCCCACCTTCGCGGTTGTGTACTCGTCGGTAACATCAATGATACCTACCGGTGAGTAACCCAGCAAGGTCAGCGTCTCCCGCGTCGACTTCGTCGCCGCGCGGGGCCGCGGATCGATCCGGGAGCTGATCGCCAGACGGTCTGGTTGCGGTGGGTACACGGGTGCGGGCCGCCCCTTCGGCCCAACAGTTCCGGTTTCCCCGGTTCACCGGGGAAACCGACCCCGGGCGCCAGGCGTCAACGCTCCAGGCGCAGCGCCAGGGCGGGGCAGGCGTTCACCGCCCGGCGGGCGTGGTGCAGGCGGCGTCGGGCCGGAGTCCACCGCCGCGGACTTCTCGGCCGATCCTGGAACTTCCCGGCCGAAGTTTCGGCCCAACAGTTCCGGTTTCCCCGGTTCACCGGGGAAACCGACCCCAGGCGCCAGGCGTCAACGCTCCAGGCGCAGCGCCAGGGCGGGGCAGGCGGACACCGCCCGGCGGGCATGGCGCAGGTCGGCGTCGGCGACCTCGGGGCGGCGCAGGATCGGGAACCCGTCGCCGTCGTTCTCGAGGTTCTCGGGCAGCAGCAGGCCGCACAGGCCGTGCCCGTCGCAGCGGGTCCAGTCGACCTCGATCCTCATCGGGCACCGCCCGGGTCCGGGCGCCCGAGCGGGCCCAGGGGGAGCACGCCGGCGTAGGGCCGGCCGCAGCCGCCGTGCTGGCGGTGCAGCTCGAGCTCGTCGCCGAGCGTCGCGAGGGCGGTCGAGACGAACGCCGTGGTGCCGTCGGGGTGGGCGCACGCGCCGCGGCCGACCAGGCCGCGCAGCCGCGCCTCGACCGCTGGCGCGGCTCGCCCGTGCAGCAGCTCCCCGACGTCGTGGGCGAGGGCCGCGGTGCCGTACAGGCACGGGCCGCACTGCCCGGCCGACTGGGCGGCCAGCCATCGGGTGACCGCGGTGACCTCGGCAAGGGCGCAGACCTCCCGCGGGAGCCGGGCGACCACGCCCGCGTTGAGCGGGAGGCCGGCGGCGCGCAGCCCGGGGCGGGCGGCCGCCAGGCCGTCGACGTCGCGCACCCAACGACCGTGGTAGCCGCCGACCAGCACCGGGCCGCCCGCGCCCGGGAGCAGCGCGTCCAGCGGCAGGTCGGTCGGGACCTCCACCACCCCCTGGGTCCGGGTGTCGCCGAGCAGCGTGAGCAGGGTGGTGCCCGGCTCCTCCGGGTTGCCGACGGCCCCGAACTCCGTCGCGCCCAGCGAGACCAGCAGCGCGACCTGCGCGAACGTCTCGACGTTGCTGGCGAAGGTCGGGGCGCCGCGCAGCCCCGAGTCCGACGGGAGGGTACGGCGGCTCGGCGGGACGGCCGGGCCGCCGTCCAGTCCCCGCAGCAGCGCGCGGACCTCGCCGGACACGAACCGGCCGGCCGTCCGGCGCAGGTCGACCCGCTCGTGGATCGGCTCGTCCCGGGCGCGCTCGTCGAGGGCGGTGCGCAGCGAGGCGAGCGCAGCCGCGTCGTGCACGGCGATCGTGACGTGCCGGGTGCGCAGCGCCCGGGCGACGGCCAGGGCCCCGTCGAGGACCAGGTGCGGGGTCAGCGTCATCAGGGTCCGGTCCTTGCGGCTGGCCGGCTCGCTCTCCGAGCCGTTGACCAGGACCTGGGTCCGGGACCCGGTGGGGACGGCCAGCAGCTTGGTGGCGACCGGGAAGGCCGCGCCGCCGCGGCCCAGCAGCCGGACCTCGGCGGCCGCGGCGGCCAGCTCCTCGACCGAGCGGTGCCGCTGGGGTCCGTGCCGGTGCCGGTGCGTGACCAGGTCGGCGCGGACGCCCCGGGTGACGCCCCCGAGCAGCCGGGCGGTGCCGAGGGCGGTGGCGCTCACCGGGCACCGCCCGTCGGGGCCAGGGTGGCCGCGAGCTCCTGCCGGGTCGCCGCCAGCGGCGTCGCCGCGTGCTCCTCCTCGGCGAGCAGCCGGCTCCACAGCGCGACCAGGACCGCGACCGCGGACCCGGCGTACAGCGTCAGCGCCCACCAGGTCCGGGTGTCGGTGCCCGACCACAGGCCGTGGGCGATGCTGAGCGGCCAGACGGCGTAGGCGAGCGCGTGCACCGGCCGCCACCAGCGGACCGCCCGCGGCGAGCCCGTGATCCGGCCGCGCAGCGCGCCGACCAGCGCGACCACGGCGAGGCAGTACGCCGCCAGGGTGCCCAGTCCGACGGCGGTGCCGCGGTAGCCGGCCGTGAACGGGACCAGGGCGCCGGGCACCGAGATCGCCACGTGCCGGTCGAGGACCAGCAGCACGGCGTGCAGGCCGAGCAGGGCGAGGGTCACCACGGCCGCGGAGCGGTGCGCGAGCTGGAGCAGCAGCCGGGACTCGCGGCCCTCGACCCGCCGACCGCCGGTGGTCCCGGAGGCCCAGGCGCCCAGGCAGATCGCGACCGTCGCGCCGGCGAGCGCGGTGAAGCCGGCCGCACGCGCGAGGAACCAGAGCGTCATGCCGCCCTCCCCTCCGTCGGCCAGGAGCCGACCAGCCGGACCGCGCCGGCCCGGTCGACCAGGCGGGCGTCGACGCCGGCGAGCGCGAGCCGGGCGGCCGCGGCCTCGCCCCAGACCAGCGCGGCGGTGCTGAACGTGTTGGCCTCGACGGCGGACGGCGCCCAGACCGTGGCGGTCCGGAACGGCCCGTCGGTGGGGCGCCCGGTCGCGGGGTCGACGACGTGGTGGGCGGGACCGGCACCGGTGCGCCAGCGGCGCACCGTGCTCGAGGACGTCGCCAGGCCGCCGTGGGTGAGGCCGACGACCTCGCCGGGGCGGTCCGGCGCCTCCGCCACCCGGACCCGCCACGGCGACCCGGCCGAGCCGGCGACAGCGACGTCCCCGCCGATCTCCACGAGCGCGGGGCGGCGGAGCCGGGCGGAGACCCGGCGGGCGGCCTCGTCGGCCGTCCACGCCTTCGCCGTCGCCCCCAGGTCGAGGCGCAGCCCCCGGGCGACGCCGACCCGGCCGAGGTCGTGGTCGACGACCACCCGGGTCCAGTCCGCGCCAGCCCGGGGCGCCCGGGCGGTCGGCCCGGTCGGACCCGGGCGCTCGCGGACCACGTCGAGATCGGCGTCGTAGCCGAGCGCCACCAGCTGGCCGCCGATCGTCGGGTCGACGGCACCGTCGGTACGCCGGGCGGCGTCGAGCGCGGCCTCGACGAGGGTCTGGGTGAGCGGCCCGACGGGCAGCAGCCGGGGTGCGGCGGCGTTGACCCGCTCCAGCTCGGAGTCGCTGCGGAACCGGCTGACCGCCGCCTCGACCTCGCCCATCAGCTCGCGGACGATCCGGGCGGCGTCGTCGCTCACCCGGTCCGGCACCGGGTCGTCCCCGCCGACCACGACGCGGACCGTGCAGGACCAGTCCCGCCAGGTGTGGCCGGTCATGACGCGTTCGACCCCGCCTGGGGCTGGCCCGCCGGCGCCTGCGTGAGGCCGGTGCCCTGGCGGGAGCCGGTGTCCTGGCGGGTGCCGGTGTCCTGGCGGGAGCCGGTGTCGGTGGTCGTGGTGGTTCCGCCGGTCGACCCGGTCGCGTCGGTGGCGTTGGCGGCGACCGTGGCGAGGCCGGCGGTGCCGGCAACGGCGGTGATCACGATCCCGGCGGTGGCGTGGCGGGCGCGGCGGAGGACTCGGCGGCGGGGGTTCTCGGTCATGGCCCCACCGTGGCTCGACCTTGCTCAGCCCTGCCGGAACGGGCCCTCAAATCGAGGTCAAATCCTCGTCTGCTCAGGGGCGGCCGAGCAGCAGCCGGACGACCGTCCAGCCGTCTCGGCGGTCCAGCTCGAGCCGCCCGCCGCTGGCCTCGGCGCAGGAGCGGGCGATGTCCAGGCCGAGCCCGGTGGAGCCGCGGTCGCTGCGGCCCCGGCGTACGGCGTCCTCGGGCAGCCCGGGCCCGCGGTCGCGGACGTCGAGGCGGACCAGGCCGCCCGCCGCGGCGAGCTCCACCTCGATCGGGGTGCCGTCCGGGGTGTGCGCCATGCAGTTCTCGAGGAGGGCGTCGAGCGCGGCCCGCAGGTCGTCCTCGGCGCAGCGGACCAGCACCGGCCCGGGCATGATCCGGGTCGCGACGGTGCGGCCCTGGTCCTCCGCGAGCGGGCGCCAGAAGTCCACCCGGTCGTCGACGACGGCGGCGGCGTCGGCACGGGGGAGGGCGCCCTCGCGCTCGGGCCGGCGGGCCGCGTGGATCACGGCGGTGAGGGTCCGCTCGAGCTGGTCGAGATGGGCCTCGAGCTCCTCGGTGCGCTCCGAGGGCGGCAGCGCCTCGACGTCGAGCCGGACGGCGGTCAGCGGGGTGCGCAGGCGGTGGGACAGGTCTGCGACGGTCTCGCGCTCGGCGGCGAGCAGGTCGTCGATGCGACCGGCCAGGCGGTTGAGCGCGTGCGCCACCCGGCGTACCTCCGAGGGCCCGTCGTCGGGCGCGCGGGCGGTGAGGTCGCCCTCGCCGAGCCGGTCGGCGGCCGTGGCGGTGCTGGCGAGCTGGCGCACCAGGCGCCGGGCCACCACCTCGGCCGCCACCGCGGCGAGCACCAGCAGCCCGGCGGCGGCGGCCCCGAGCAGGAGCAGCCGGTCCAGCAGCTTGGCGCGTACGTCGGCCCCGGAGGCGTAGGCCAGCACGACGGCGTCGCCGTCGCTGGTCCCGGCGTGGACGCTGACCAGCTGGCCGCCGCCGACCTCGTGGACCTCGGCGTCCGAGACCGGCATCAGCCGGTTGTCGCCGTCGTCGTCGCTGTCCCCGTCGTCGCTGCCGTTGACCGTGGGGCCTGGCCGGCGCTCCTCGTGCTCGCCGGCGGCCGCCGGCAGGTCGGCGCCGAGGGCGGTGCCGTCGGGGAGCAGGACGGTGACCGGCGTCGACTCCTCGCGGGCGTTGAGCCGGTCGACGTAGGCGCCGAGCAGGGCGGCGTCGGCCGGGCCGGTGCTCACGTAGTCGGCGACGCTGCGGGCGACGTCGGAGGCGCCCTCCCGGCTCTCCTCCGTCGCCGTGCGCTGCAGCAGGAGCACCAGCGGGATCGCGAAGAGGACCAGCACGGTGGCGGTGGCACCGACGGCCAGCGTGAGGATCCGGGCCCGCAGGCTCATCGGGCCCTCACGCGGCGCCCGGGTCGACGAGCTTGACCCCCACGCCGCGCACGCTGATCAGGTAGCGCGGCTCGGCCGCGGTCTCGCCGAGCTTGCGGCGCAACCAGGACAGGTGCACGTCGACGGTCCGGTCCGCGCCGCCCCACGGCATCTGCCACACCTCGGCGAGCAGCTGGCGCTTGGTGACCACCTCGCCCGGGCGGGAGGCCAGGGCGAAGAGCAGGTCGAACTCCTTGCGGTTCAGGCTCAGCTCGGCGCCGTCCAACGCGGCGGTGCGCGAGACCGGGTCGACCACCAGGCCGCCGACGACCACCCGCGGGTCCTCGCGGACGGCCGGGGCGGAGCGGCGCAGCACCGCCCGCACCCGCGCCATCACCTGGGCGGCGGAGAACGGCTTGATCAGGTAGTCGTCGGCGCCGGCGTCGAGGAGCCGGACGATCTCCCGCTCGTCGTCGCGCGCGGTGGCGACCACGACCGGGAGGTCGCTGCCGGCCCGGATCAGGGCCAGCACGTCGGCGCCGTCGAGGTCGGGCAGCCCGAGGTCGAGGATCACCGCGTCGGGTCGCTCGGTGCTCACCGCCTTGATCGCCTCCACGGCGGTCGCCACCGGCACGACGGTCGCGCCGTGCTCCCCGAGCCCGCGGGAGAGCGTGCGCCGGATCTCCGGGTCGTCCTCGACCAGGAGGAGGCGGATCATGTCGGCCAGGCTAGCGCCGCTCACCCGCTCGCGGAGCCCGCGTCGGACCAGGCCGCCTCGGCGCCGCTGTGCCCGATCCGGGCGACCTGGACCCCGGTGCCGACCGCGGCCACGAGGGCGAGGACGCCGACCACGGTGGTCAGCGTGCGCAGGCCGCCCGCGGCCGCGCGCTCCGCCGGGGCCGAGTCGACGCCGGGAGCCGCCGTACGCCGCCGGTCGAGCCACCAGAAGCCGACCGCGAGCACGAACAGCGCGATCGTGAACGGCAGCAGCTGCTCGCCCATCTCGGTGTGCTTCTCGAGCAGCGCGGTCTCCGCGACGTCGTGCTCGAGGTTCTCGCCGCTGGCCGTCGACAGCGGGGTGAGGATCAGCGCCACCAGGCTCAGGCCCATCGGCATCGGGCCGGCCCAGGCGCGGAACCGCGGACAGACGACGGCGCCGATCACCACCAGGGCCGCGAGCGGGACCAGGACGGCGGTCGCGTGGACGATGAGCGGGTGCAGGGGCAGGCCGAGGATGTCGGACGGCATCGGGTTCTTCCTCTCTCGCGACCGACCGTGGTGCCGATCGCACCCGCCGACGATCGCGGTGCTCCGCTCAGGTGATCCCCAATGTCGGCTCAAATCCAGGTCAAAAGGTCCCGACGCGGGCGGGATCTTGTCGCCGACTTGACATGCCAAACCATTCAATCTGTACTGAGCCGGTTAGAAAACTGCTTACACTGGATTGACTAGATCTGGTCGGCGACGCTGCGGTCGCCCTACGACCCGAGGGGTGCACCTCATGCGCAAGCTCATCGTCCTGGCCTTCGTGGGCCTGGTCGCCCAGCTGATCGACGGCTCGCTGGGGATGGCGTACGGCGTCACGTCGTCCACGCTGTTGCTCGCCACCGGCGTCGCGCCCGCCGCGGCCTCGGCCGCGGTCCACTTCTCCGAGATCGGGACCTCGCTGGTGTCCGGCTTCTCCCACCACAGGCTCGGCAACGTCGACTGGCGCACCGTCTCGATCCTGGCGCTGCCCGGCTTCGTCGGCGCCTTCGCCGGCGCGACCTTCCTGGCCGGTGTCGACGGCGACACCGCGAAGCCGTGGGTGGCCGCGATCCTGCTCGGCCTGGGCGGCTACGTGATCTGGCGGTTCCTCGTGCTCGGTGGCCGGCGCCCGACGTTCAAGGCCCGGCCCTCGGCCCGCTTCCTGGCGCCGATGGGCCTGGTCGGCGGTGCGCTCGACGCGATCGGCGGGGGCGGCTGGGGCCCGGTCGGCACCACCACCCTGCTGTCGTCGGGCCGGCTCGAGCCGCGCAAGGTGATCGGCTCGATCGACACCTCCGAGTTCGTCGTCGCGGTCGGCGGCTCCCTCGGCTTCATCCTCGCCCTCGGCTCGCAGGGCATCGAGTGGTCCTACGCCGGCGCGCTGCTCGCCGGTGGCGTGGTCGCCGCCCCGATCGCCGCCTGGCTGGTCAAGCGGCTCGCCGCCCGGGTCCTGGGCGTCGCGGCCGGTGGCCTGATCGTGCTCACGAACTCCAAGACCATCGCCGAGGCCGTCGGCGCCTCGGACGTCCAGGTGGCGCTGCTCGCGGGCAGCATCTTCGTGCTCTGGATCGCCGGCATCACCCGCGCGGTCCGCCAGGAGCGGCGGGCCCGCGAGGTCGCGGCCCGCGAGGAGGAGCTGGTCGCGGTCTGATCCGAGCCGGGCCGCGCTCGGGGTGCCGGCGGCTGCGCCGTACTCCCCAAGGTCGACTGAACAAGTCGACACATCTGACACACTTGACCCATGCGAGTCTCCGCGAAGTCCGACTACGCCCTGCGTGCGCTGATCGAGATGGCCTCGCGCGCGGATGGTCGGGCCGTGAGCGCGGAGGAGCTCGGCCGGCTCCAGGAGATCCCGCACGGCTTCCTCCAGGCGATCCTCGCCGACCTGCGCCGGGCCGGGATCGTGATGTCCCAGCGCGGCCAGTCGGGCGGCTGGCGGATGGGCCGGTCCGCGGCGGACGTCTCGGTCGCGGACGTGATCCGTGCGGTGGACGGCCCCCTGGTCTCGGTCTACGGGCTGCGCCCCGAGGCGGTCAGCTACAACGAGGCCGCGGACGTGCTCCAGCACGTGTGGATCGCCGCCCGCCACTCCCTGCGCGACGTCTTCGAGCAGGTCTCGATCCAGCAGCTCGCCGACGGCCGGCTCCCCGACGCGGTCACCACCCGCACGGCCGACGAGGACGCCTGGCAGCCCCACTAGCCAGGTCGGTCACCCGGCCTCGGCCAGCCGCCGCTTGAGCTTGCGCTTCTTCCGCTCCAGCTCGGCGTTGCGCTCCTCGAGCACCTGGTTGTGCTCGCGCAGCCGGGCCACCTCGACGAGCACGTTGGCGAGCGCGTCGGTGGCGGTCGTGAGCCGCTCCTCGGCGGGCACCTCGTCGGGCAGCGGCACGCCCGGTTCCGGGTGGGCCGGCAGCAGCGCACCGGTGTCGCCGTGCACGTCGTACCCGCCGTCGGCGATCTGCTTGCGCCAGCGCTCGCCGACCTCGAGCAGGTCGTCGTACAGGTCGGCCGGGAGCGCCGGCGCGACCGTGGCGTCGGCGGGCGCGCCCTCGGAGAGGTAGCGGCGGACGACGGCCCGGTGGGTCCGGGCGGCGAGCCGGCCGTCGACGGCGCGGTTGACGTTGCGCAGCACGGCGATGCCCGCGGCGTCCGGGCCGGCCCGGCGGTCGCCGCTCAGCGGCAGCAGCCGGGCGTCGAACCCGACGACCGCGCCGATCGCACTCCACACCGCGTCGTACCGGTCCGCGGCATCTGGCTGGACGGCGACCACGTGGACCCGGTGCGGCTTGCGGACGGCGGCAGCCCAGCGCTCCAGCACGGCGCCGAGCTCCTGCCCGGCCCAGAACCGCTGGGCCTGCTCGTGCTCGCGCTCCGGGTCGAGCACGCGCTTGCAGAACCGGGCGAACGAGACCGAGCGGCCGGCCTCGACCGAGGCTGCCCAGGCGGCCAGCAGCTGGCTGCCGAGGTCCCGGGCGGTGACGACGACGTGCACCTCGAAGCCGGCGAGGCCGTCGAGGAGGAGGTCGATCTGGGCCGGCGTGCAGGCGGCGAGCAGCTCCTGGCTGAAGATCACGTCGCGGCGGCCCTTGTGGGCGCGGCGGCAGATCGCCGCCCAGGCGCCCTCGACCTCGCGGCGCTCGTAGCCCCAGGCGCGGTGGTCGCGGCGGATCTCGATCGCGGCGCGGAACATCTCCTCGGCCGAGATCGCCGGGTGGCAGACGCCGGCGGCGTCCAGGGCGTCGGCGTGCTGGGCCAGCGCGGAGTCGAGGAAGGCGCCCCCGGTGCGAGGCAGCCCGATGTGCAGGTAGGCCTTGCGTTTGCGTGCCATGACCGCACCGTGACATCTCGGGTGGGCCGGACGGTGAACGCCGGGTGACGGCTTCTCGTGGGCGGACCGGCGCGACGGATCTAGAACGTGTTGCAGTTCTGGGCCTAGGATGCCCGGATGATCACCTCCGACGCCATCACCTGGAACGCCCCCGACGACCCGCACCCCGCTCGGGCGGCGTCCCAGCGCTCCTACTCCGCCGTGGCGAAGGGCGACCTGGCCGAGTGGTTGACGGTGTACGCCGAGGACGCCGTGCTGGAGGACCCCGTCGGGCCGTCGCTGTTCGACCCCGACGGCGCGGGGCACCGCGGGCACGAGGGGATCACCGCGTTCTGGCAGGCCGCGATCGCGCCGATCGAGCGGTTCGAGTTCGAGATCAACGACTCCTTCGCGAACCCCGGCAGCAACACCTGCGCCAACATCGGCCGGATCACCACGTCGTTCCCCGACGGCAGCCACACCACGACCGACCTGATCATGGTCTACGTCGTGGACGACGACGGCCGGGTCGCCTCGATGAAGGCCTACTGGGAGCCGGAGCGGACGATGGCGACCTTCACGAAGGGCTGAGGGCCCAGCCCGCAGGCTCAGTCGCGCACGTGCCGGGCGACCCACTCCACGAGCGGGCGCAGCGCCTGCCAGTCGGCGCGGACCAGGTCGAGCAGCTCGGGGGTGTGGATCACCGGCTCGAAGCCGAGCGGGTGCCCCGCGACGAGCGAGCGATGCCGGAGCAGCTCGATCCGCGGATGGTCGGCGTCGTACCCGCGGGGGCTGGTCTTGAGCCGGTCGCCGCCGATCTCGAAGCCCGTGCGCTCCAGGGCACGCAGCACCTTCTCGAGCTCGGGCCCGAACCGGTCGTGCGCCACCGCCGCGCGGAACGCCGCGAGCCGCGGCCCGCTCGCCTCGTAGAAGCCGGCGCCGGTGCGCACACCGCGCGGCGAGACCTCGACGTACCAGCCGGTCGCCTCGCCGACCCGGACGAACGCGCCCTGGTGGGTCTTGTACGGCGTCTTGTCCTTGGCGAACCGCACGTCGCGGTAGGGCCGGAAGATCTTGGCCGCTCCGAACTCGGGCTCGAGCGTGGCGCACAGTGCGGTCATCGGCGCCTTGACCGCCTCGGCGTACACCGCCTTGTGCTTCTCCCAGAACGCCTTGGTGTTGTCGACCTCGAGGTCGTCGTAGAAGTCGAGCGCGGCGACGGGGAATCCGGTGAAGGCGGCATCGGTCACGCGGCGAGCGTAACCAGCGGACTCGGGCGGCGATCCCGGGTGGCGAGGTGGCGCCGCCCGCTGCAGCGTCACCACCTCGCCGGTGCGTCGGATCCCGAGGGTCCGACACTGGGTCCAACGCAAGGATTGCGAGTATGTGACGGCCCGGGTCCGGATTTCTCCGCCCGCGCGCATCGCCTCAGGAGAGCGTCGCGGCGACCTGCTCGTCGCCGTCCTCGGCCAAGGCGGTCACCGTCAGCGTGTCGCCGCCGCACCGCGGCTCGGCGAGGAACGCCTGCCCGCCGGGCGACCGGTAGACCACGGCGAGGCCGGTGTCCGGAGCCCACCGCATCAGGCTCGCGGGGTCGCCCTCGCGCTGCGGGTCCCGCACGAAGTACGCCGCGCCGGCGCACCACACCAGGGTGCCCGCCGTACCGGGCCCGAGGTCGGCCTGCGTGTCGCCGGCGCTCGCGTAGAAGTGCGCGCTCTCGACCTGACGCTCCTTGGGGATGACCGACCACACCGCGCCGTCGTCGGTGCGCAGGCCGTCCCAGCCCTTGCAGTCCTCGACGCCGGGGAACGGCGTGGCCCGGTCGCCCTCGACGGAGACCAGGGTGCGGCAGGACGGCTGGCCGTCGTCGAAGCTGAGCAGCGAGGTGCCCGCGGGGGTGATCCGGGCGTCGTTGAAGCCGTGCCGCTTCGGCGCGCACCAGCCGACCTCGGACGCGCGGGTGGCCAGGTCGACGGTCGCGAGGCAGTACGCGCCCTTGGCGCCGACCGTCGCGTGCACCAGCCGCCCCTCGCCCAGGGCCCAGGTGCCGCCGGTGGTGGTGGGCACCTGGGAGTGCCCGTCGACCCGGAACCGCTTGCCGGTCGCGAGGTCGGTGACCTCGGCGGTCATCGGGCGCTGCTCGGCCTGGTCCTGCAGCACGACGACCGCCCAGTCGCCGTCGATCAGCGCGTCGCCGACCCGCTGGCCCGGTCCGGCCGTGCCGCGGGCCGGTTCGGGGCCGTCGAGCCGGTAGCCGCGGCCGCCGCGGTCGACGGTGAGCGTCCACTCCCCGCTGCGGGTCGCGGTCGCCTCGACCGGCCCGTCGACCGGCTGCCAGTCGAGGAGGTCGGTGGCGGGCCCCGCGTCGGACGAGCCCGCGGACGCGTCCGGCGTCGCGGCCGTGGAGGTGGACGGCGCCGGGGTCGGCGTAGGACCGGGCCGCGGCTCGTCGGGGTCGCTTCCGCCGCACCCACCGAGCGCGAGGCCGAGCACCACCGCGGTCGCGGCGTACCGCAAGGCCCGCATCAGACCCCCACGTTGTGCCCGAAGTGCGCCTGGTTGGCGCGGTAGCTCTTGTACGCGTTGCGCCACTGCACCCGGGAGATGTAGGGCTCCGAGGGGTCGAAGCGCTGCTGGTTCCAGGGCTCGAAGTAGCCGAGCAGGTCGGGCTTGGCGCCGCGCTTGGCGTAGCCGCGGCCGACCTGGAAGTGCCCGGAGGCGTCGTCGTCGAGGTAGGGGTAGAACCGCTTGAGCAGCACCGGGTGCAGCACGACCGGCGCCCGGTAGTCGGCGAGGTGGCGCATCATCAGCAGCATCCACTTGCGGAAGTCGTAGTGGCTGATGTCGAGCACGATGTAGGGCCCGGCATGGTCCTCACGGTCCCAGCCCGTGCTCTGGTTGACGACCCGGACCATGTCGTAGACCGAGCTGCCGCTGCTGGTGGTGTGCAGCCGCCGGGCCCAGTGCCCCTGGGTCTGCCGCCGGTCGCGCCAGCCCCACGCGATCATCTGCATCGAGGTCGGGCCGCACCAGTAGGTGCGGTTCTGCGCCGCCACCTGCTTCGGGTTCAGGATCGCGGTGCGTCGTGGGTAGTCGCGCATCGTCTTGAGGCTCGCCCGGGTCGGGGCGGCGGTCGGCGAGGACGAGGCCGTTGCGCTCGCCCTGCCCGTCGGGCTCGCCGTGGCCGCGGTCCGCGCGGCCGGTACGCCGGCGCGCGCCTCGGGGTGCTCCTCCAGGAAGCCGCTGGGCAGCGGGACGCCCTCGATCTGGTGGCGCAGCAGCCACACCTTCGCGAGCGACCGCGCGGCCATGGTCAGCTCCGCGCGGTCGGCGGCGGCGCGGGCCGACGGGCTGAGTCGGGCCCGCTGCGCGAGCGCCGCCGCGGCGTCCAGGTCGCCGGTCCCTTCGGGTGCCCCGGCCGGACGGGCGGCCGCGCGGCGGGCGGCCGCGCGGCGGGCGGCCGCGCGGCGGGCGGCCGTGGCCATCCGGGCCCGGACCTGGTCCTGGGTGTCCTCGGTCCAACCGGTCCCGAGGCAGTAGCGCTGGCCCTCGAAGTCGGCGCAGCGCACCGCCGAGGCGGCAAGCTGCTCGGGCGTCGCCTTGCCGGACACCCGGCCGAGCGCCCGACCTTCGGCCACCACCCGGTCGATCTCCTCCTGCAGCGGCGGGGTCACCCGCGACCAGCCGGCCGTCGTCGCCGGGCGCAGCGCGCCCGCCTTGCCCTCGCCCGAGGGTGCGATCGCACCCTCGTCGTGCTCTCCTCGGGGGAGGAACGGGGTCACGGCGAGCAGCACGACCAGCGCGCCGGCGAGGATCAGGAGGAGACGGCGGGACATGGGACGACCTCGAGACGGTGGGGAAGACCAGCCGTCCCACTGTCACCTTGTGTCACTGGTCTAGTCAAGTTCCCCAGGAGTCACAGGTCCCGATCGGGTCTCGGCGCCAGCAAGGCCTGAGCCCCGGGTTGGTTTCCCCGGTTCACCGGGGATGTTGGAACTTCTGGCCCGAAGTTTCGGCCCAACAGTTCCGGTTTCCCCGGTGAACCGGGGAAACCAACCACCGCGCAGCCCGGGTCGACTCGGGCGCGGCCGACGTCCTCGGGGGATTCGTGGAGCGGATGACGAGACTCGAACTCGCGACATCGACGTCGGGGCACAGCGTCGCGCTCGTGAGCGCGGCCGACGTCCTCGGGGGATTCGTGGAGCGGATGACGAGACTCGAACTCGCGACATCGACGTCGGGGCACAGCGTCGCGCTCGTGAGCGCGGCCGACGTCCTCGGGGGATTCGTGGAGCGGATGACGAGACTCGAACTCGCGACATCGACGTCGGGGCACAGCGTCGCGCTCGTGAGCGCGGCCGACGTCCTCGGGGGATTCGTGGAGCGGATGACGAGACTCGAACTCGCGACATCGACGTCGGGGCACAGCGTCGCGCTCGTGAGCGCGGCCGACGTCCTCGGGGGATTCGTGGAGCGGATGACGAGACTCGAACTCGTGACATCGACGTCGGGGCACAGCGTCGCGCTCGTGAGCGCGGCCGACGTCCTCGGGGGATTCGTGGAGCGGATGACGAGACTCGAACTCGTGACATCGACGTCGGGGCACAGCGTCGCGCTCGTGAGCGCGGCCGACGTCCTCGGGGGATTCGTGGAGCGGATGACGAGACTCGAACTCGCGACATCGACGTCGGGGCACAGCGTCGCGCTCGTGAGCGCGGCCGACGTCCTCGGAGGATTCGTGGAGCGGATGACGAGACTCGAACTCGCGACATCGACCTTGGGAAGGTCGCGCTCTACCAACTGAGCTACATCCGCACGACCCGCGGGAAGCGGGTCGGCGCACATGCTATATCGATCAGTCTCCGCCCGGAGAAATGACCCGGGGTACGGCGGGGGCGAGCACGTCCACGAGGGTCGGGTACTTGGGACTGACCAGGTCCCCGGACGAGCGGCCGGTGAGCCGCCGGCGCACCCAGGGCGCGAGGAACTCACGGGTCCAGCGGGCGTTCTCGGTGAACCGCTCGCGGCGGTCGAGCACCGGGATGGGGGCGAGGGTGGGGAGCGCCAGCTCATGGGCGATCCCGAGCGCGTCGAGGACCCGGGTCGCCATGTAGGCGTGGCCGGCGGAGTTCAGGTGCATCCGGTCGGAGTCCATGACCGCGGGCAGCTCGACATCGCGCATCCGCCACTGGTCGACCAGCGTCGCCCCGTGCCGGTCGGCGATCTCGCGGACCCACTCGTTGAACACGGCGAAGCGACCTCGCATGGCAGCGAAGACCCCGGTCGTGCCGGGGTCGAAGAGCGTGAACATCACGACCCGGGCGCCGCTGGTCGAGAGGCGCTCGATGGCCTGCTCGTAGCGGGCGGCCAGTGCGTCGACGTCGACCCGGGGCCGCAGCACGTCGTTGCCGCCGCCGTGGATCGTGACCAGGTCGGGGCGCAGGGCGAGCCCGGCGTCGAGCTGCTCGTCGAGGATCGCGGGCAGCTTGCGGCCGCGGATCGCGAGGTTGGCGTAGCGGAAGTCCGGCTCGAGGGTCGCCAGGTGCTCGGCCACCCGGTCGGCCCAGCCGCGCAGGCGGTTGGGGCGGTCGGGATCGGGGTCGCCGACGCCCTCGGTGAACGAGTCGCCCAGGGCGACGTACCGGTGCAGGCTCACCGGGCCATTCTCACCGTCCCCGCATCCCGTGCCCACGGCGGGTGGCGGCCGGTAGGTTGAGCGCGTGCTGCTGTCAGACCGCGACATCCTGGTCGAGATCGACGCCGGGCGGGTCGCCCTCGAGCCCTACGACCCGGGCATGCTCCAGCCGTCGTCGATCGACGTCCGGCTGGACCGGTTCTTCCGGGTCTTCGAGAACCACAAGTACCCCCACATCGACCCGGCCGCCGACCAGTCGGACCTGACCCGGATGGTCGAGCCCGAGGGCGACGAGCCGTTCATCCTGCACCCGGGCGAGTTCGTGCTCGGCTCGACGTACGAGGTCGTGACGCTGCCCGACGACATCGCCGCGCGCGTGGAGGGCAAGTCCTCGCTCGGCCGTCTCGGCCTGCTCACCCACGCCACCGCGGGCTTCGTGGACCCGGGGTTCTCCGGGCACGTGACGCTCGAGCTGGCGAATGTCGCGACGCTGCCGATCAAGCTCTACCCGGGGATGAAGATCGGCCAGTTCTGCTTCTTCCGGCTCTCCTCGCCCTCCGAGCACCCCTACGGCTCGGCGAAGTACGGCTCGCGCTACCAGGGCCAGCGCGGCCCGACGCCCTCGCGGTCGTACCAGAACTTCCACCGCACCCCGATCTAGGGCATGAGGTTAGGCTAACCTAACTTCATGGCAGTGACCCAGGCCCGGATGCCGATGATCCTCGACCAGGTCCAGGCGGTCCGCGTCGACCGGCTCTCCCCGTCCTTCGTCCGGGTCGAGCTCGGCGGCCCCTGCCTCGCCGACTTCGGCGTCGACGGACCGCTGTACGACCAGCGGATCAAGCTGATCTTCCCCCACGGCGCCGGCCGGCTGCCGTCGTTCACCGGCGCGGAGGAGTCGTGGTACGCCGCCTGGCTCGACCGCCCGGTCGAGGAGCGCGGCCACCTGCGCACCGCGCTGCGCCGGGCCCTGGTCACCGACCTCGGGCTGGACCGCCGCCAGGTCGCCTTCATGGGCTACTGGCGTCGGGGCGTGGCCATGCGCTCGTGATCCGAGAGCGATAGTCCCTGACGTTTGCGTGTTGTGGGAGCGCTCCCGAACCGCGCAAACGTCAGGGACTATCGCTGGTGGGTCAGTTGTCGATCCGGGTCGCGGCCCGGCGCAGCCCCTGGGCGAGCAGGTGGCGGTAGGTGGTGGCGGGGATCCGGGGGACGCGCGCGCGGGCGATCCGCTCGGCGAGCTGCTGGCGGGCGACCTCGGCGTCGAGGACCACGTTGCTGTACTCCATGACGTTCTCCTGCGGGTGGGTGGCGGGTGCTTCAGGCCTCGGACAGCACGATGTCGCCGCTGACCGTCTTGGCGCGGACCTCGACGTGGTCGGCGCCGTCGCGGGGCTGACCGGTGCCGTGGAGGTTCGAGCGGATCTCGCCGGCGACGGTGGAGATGTCGGTCCACACCGGTACGCCGGCAGGGATGCCGATCGCGACGTCCCCGGACGCGCCCTTGACCGTGACCCGGCCGCGGTGGGCGCGGGTGACGACCAGGTCGCCGGAGCCGGTGGTGAGGGCGACGTCGCCCTCGGCCTCGCCGACCTTGAGGTCGCCGGACCCGGTCTTGACGACGGCGGTGCCGCGGGTGGTCCACAGCTGCACGTCGCCGGAGCCGGTGGAGACGAGGACGGCGGCGGCCGCGTCGACCACCAGCACGTCGCCCGAGCCGCTCTTGGCCTTGAGGTCGGCGCCGGCCGACTCGATGCGGACGTCGCCCGAGCCGGTCTCGACCACCAGCGGGCCGTCGGCGGTGTCGACCTCGACGTCTCCCGAGCCGCTCTTGAGCTGGGTGGTGCCGACCGTGCCGGTGACCGTGATGTCCGCACTGCCCGTGCGGACCACCAGGTCGCTGCCGGTGGGCAGGGTGACGACGACGTCGAGTCGACTGTCCCCGCCGAAGAAGCCGCCGCGCTGCTTGGGGCCGATCACGCTGATCTGGTCCCCGTCCTGACGGACCAGGGCCTGCTCGGCGTCCCGGCCGACGACCTCGATGTGGGTCTCGGTCGTACCGGCCGCCTCGATCTTCACCGATCCCTTGCCGATCTCGGTGAGCAGGCGGACGGGCCGGGGGCTCTCGAAGTGGTGCTCGGTCATGGTGCTCTCTCCTGCGTCAGGGTGTGCTCGTGAGGGTGTGTTGAGCCACGGGGCCGGCCTGGTGCCGGTCCCGGGAGTGTGGGGGATGCCCGCTACAGCCAGCCGGTCATCCGGCGGTTGCCGCGCTTGCCGCCGAACGGGTCGTTGCCGCTGAGGAACGGGATGCTGGACAGGTCGATGTCGACGTTGATCGCGCTCTCCCGGGTGGCGGCGCGGACCACCGTCACCAGCCAGGTGTTGAGCGAGTGGCCCGAGCGGGCGGCCAGCTCCTCGGCCTTGGTCTTGACCGACTCGGGGATCCGCAGCGTGATCCGGGCGACGTTGCCGTCATCCTCGGGCTCGTCGTCGGGGGTGGCGGGCGCCGGCGCGGCGTCCGCGGGGGACGGCGCGGTGGTGTGCACGAGGAAGTCCAGCTCGCGCCCGGTGAGCCGGACGTCCACGCCGCCCTCCGGCATCTCGGCGGTGATCTCGGCGGCGGCTTGGGAGACCGCCTCCATCAGCGCGAGCCGGGCGGCCGGGTCCAGGGCGAAGGCCAGCCGCTCGGTCGCTTCCCGGGCCTCGGGTCCGGCCGCCTCGGCGGCGGCCATGAGATCCCGGCGGAGGCTCTCGACGTACGGCGTGATGTCCATGCGCACCACAATGACATCATCGTGGTGTCATTGTCAACGGTTTGCGACGTCATGGTGATGTCGCGGTGCCGCCGGACGTTTGTGCGTCCGGACGTCCGGGCACCGGACGTGGTGGTCCGTCCGGGCTGCGTCACCGAGGGGAACGAAAGGTCTTCACCATGGCGAGTCCGACCGTCCTGGCCACCGACACGATCATCTCGGCCAACGCCGTCGACTACGTGATCGTCGCCCTGTACTTCGCGGTCGTGCTCGGCATCGGGGTCGTGGCGCGCCGCCAGATCTCCGACTCCGTCGACTTCTTCCTCTCCGGCCGCTCCCTGCCCGCCTGGGTCACCGGGCTCGCCTTCATCTCCGCGAACCTCGGCGCAGTCGAGATCATGGGGATGTCGGCATCGGGAGCCGAGTTCGGGCTGCCGACCGTCCACTACTTCTGGATCGGCGCGATCCCCGCGATGCTGTTCCTGGGCGTCGTGATGATGCCCTTCTACTACGGCTCCAAGGTCCGCTCGGTCCCCGAGTTCATGCGCCGCCGGTTCGGCACCGGTGCGCACCTGGTCAACGCCGTCTCGTTCGCGGTCGCGCAGCTGCTGATCGCCGGCATCAACCTGTTCCTCCTCGGCAGCATCGTGCACGCGCTGCTGGGCTGGCCGCTGTGGGTGGCGCTGATCGTCGCGGCCGCGATCGTGCTCTCCTACATCACGCTCGGCGGGCTGAGCGCGGCGATCTACAACGAGGTGCTGCAGTTCTTCGTGATCGTCGCGGGCCTGCTGCCGCTGACCCTGATCGGGCTGCACCGCATCGGCGGCTGGGGCGGGCTGACCGACAAGATCACCGAGGCCGCCCAGGCCCACCCCGACGCCATCCCGCCGGCCGACCAGCAGCTGAACTCCTGGCCGGGCCTCCCGCTGACCGGGTTCGACTCCTCGCTGCTGTCGGTGATCGGGATCGTCTTCGGTCTCGGGTTCGTGCTGTCCTTCGGCTACTGGACCACCAACTTCGTCGAGGTCCAGCGCGCGATGGCCTCCAACTCGATCTCCTCGGCCCGCAAGACGCCGATCATCGGCGCGTTCCCGAAGATGTTCGTCCCCTTCATCACGATCATCCCCGGCATGATCGCCGCCGTCCTCGTCACCGAGATCGGCAAGGTGAAGGCAGGTCAGAGCGTGCCCGGCGGAGCGTCGGGCGACGGGGTCGCCTACAACGACGCGCTGCTCTACCTGATGCGCGACGTGCTGCCCAACGGGCTGCTCGGCCTGGCGATCACCGGCCTGTTGGCCGCGTTCATGGCCGGCATGGCCGCGAACGTCTCCGCGTTCAACACCGTGTTCAGCTACGACCTGTGGCAGCAGTACGTCGTCAAGGACCGCGACGACCACTACTACCTGGTGATCGGCCGGATCGCGACGGTGGCGGCGACCGTGGTCGCGATCTTCACCGCCGGCCTGGCCAGCAACTTCAGCAACATCATGAACTACCTCCAGGTGCTGTTCGGGTTCTTCAACGCGCCGTTGTTCGCGACCTTCATCCTCGGCATGTTCTGGAAGCGGATGTCCGCGGCCGCCGGCTGGGTCGGCCTCGTGGCCGGCACGGTCTCGGCCGTGATCGTCGCGTTCCTCAGCGAGGACGCGTTCGGCTCCTGGAGCACCGGGGCGCTGCCGATCAGCGGTCAGGGCGCGGCGTTCGTCGCCGCCGGCGTCGCCTTCGTGGTCGACATCGTGCTGAGCGTCGCGATCTCGCTCGTCACCCCGCCGAAGCCGGTCGAGGAGCTGCGCGGCCTGGTCTACTCCGAGACCCCGCGCGAGGACCTCGTCGACCCGGACGAGGCGTCCCACCCGTGGTACCAGCGCACGCTCCCGCTCGCCGGGGTGGCCCTGGTCCTGGTCATCATCTTGAACGTCATCTTCTAGAGGAGACGCCATGACCGAGAGCACCCCCACCAAGACCGCGGGACGGCACACCGCCGGCCTGTTGGACATCCGCAACATCATCGGCAGCCTGGTCGGCGTGTACGGCGTGATCCTCACCCTGATGGGCCTGTTCGCCGACCAGGAGTCGGACAAGACCGGCGACGTGAACGCCAACCTCTGGGCCGGCCTCGCGATGATCGTGGTCGGCGTGGTGTTCGTGACCTGGGCACGGCTGCGCCCGGTCGTGGTGCCCGAGCACCACGACCGCGCTCAGGACGAGCCGGCGTAGAGGGCCACCGCGTCGACGGCGCCGTCCTCGCGGTAGACCTCCAGCCGCAGCGGACAGCCCGAACGGCTCGGTGCGAGGACCAGCACCGCGAACGCGTCACCACTGTCCGCGACAGACGGCTGCGGCGGCACGCACGAGCCGAGACCTTCGGCGGCGGGCACGATCCGCACCGCGGGAACGGCGTACGTCGGGGGCCGCTCGGCGGTCAGCAGGACGCCGGAGACCGCCCGCAGCAGGTCGTCCAACACGCCGGTCTGCGCCCACGCGGCCGGGTCGCTGGCCTGGTCCCGGGTGAGCACCGTCGGGGCGCCCACCTCGGTGTAGACGAGGACCCGATCGGCGAACACCGGTCCGCTGCCGCGACCGGCGGCCAGGTCGACGAGCTGCCACGCGGTGGCGCGCCGTTGGTAGTCGGTCAGGCAGGTGATGCTCGCGGGCACCGCCGAGTAGAGCGTGATCGAGTCGCCCGGCCGGTACGCCGCGCCGCGCTGCGGGTCACTGCCCAGCGCGCGGCCCGCGACCTCGCACGCCCGGATCGGCTGGACCCTGACCTCGAGACCGAGCCCGGCGAGCAGGTCGCGGGCGGCCCGCTCGCTGTAGCCGAACACCGACGGCACCTGGTCGGGGTCGAGGTGGTCGGTGGGCGGCCGGTCCGGCCGGGTGACGGCGACCGCGGCGACGACCACGGCGAGCGCGCCGAGGGTGCCCGCGACGACCCGCCACGGCGGCCTCCGGCGCGCGGGCCGGGGGCCACGGACCGCGCCGGCGAGTGCGGCGTGCACGAGCGGGTCGGGGTCCTCCGCGCGGCGGATCCGCCGGCGCTGCGCGGCGAGCACGCCGCGGACCAGGGCCGGCGCGTCCTCCTCGGGCACGCCGAGGTCGACCGCGGCGCGCAGCAGCGCGTGCCACCGGGCGTCGACGTACGCCTGCGGGTCCATCCTCAGACGTTAGGGCTCGCCCATGAGAAGCGAGACGGCCGCGAGCTCGTCGATGCAGGAGTCCACGGAGCCCGGCGCCACCCCCGGGACGAGGAACGGGTCGTGTGCCTGAGCACGCGCCATGGCGCGTGCTCAGGCACACGACCCGTCGGTCGCCGTCGGTGGCTAGAGGTCGAAGAGCGAGCCGGTCTCGTGGATGTCGACGTCGGTCTTCGGCTGGTGCGCCGCGCCGCCGGCCGGCGGCTTCGGCTTCTCCTCGGACTGCTGCTCCTCGGCCGCGGGTGCGGCGGCCTCGGGCTCCTCGGGCTCCTCGACCTCCGGCTCCTCGACCTCCGGCTCGGCCGCGGCCTCCGGCTCAGGCGTCGCGCCGGACGCGGCGTTGGCGGCCGCGGTGGCCGAAGCACTGAGCTCCTGCGGGTCGGGGGCCGCGATGTCGAACAGCGAGCCACCCGAGCTCAGGTCGAGCTCGGGCTTCGCCTCGGCCGCGGGTGCGGCGGGCTCGGGCCGCGCGGGCTCGGCCTTGGGCTCGGGCTCGGCGGCCTTCGGCGCCGAGGCGGCCGGCTCGTCGGCGACGATGTCGAACAGCGAGCCGGATCCGAGGTCCGCGCCGGCGGCCGGGGTCGTCGCGGCCGGCGGCTCGGGAGCCTCCTCCTTCGACTCCGTCTCGGGCTTCGCGTCCGGCTCGGCCGCCTTCGGCTGCTCGGCCGGCTGGTCGCCGGCGAGGTCGAACAGCGACCCGGTGGTCGCGGTGTCGCTGCCGGTGTTGGCCACCTCGGTCTGCGCCTCGGGGGTCGGCTTCGCCGCGACGGTGGAGTCGGTGTCCCCGCCGAGGTCGAACAGCGAACCGCCCGAGGACGCCGGCTTGGCGGCCCGGGCCTCCTCCGCGACGGAGCTGTCCTCGGTGGCGGTCGCCGAGTCGGCCGGGGTGTCGAACAGCGACGACCCGCCGGAGGCCTTCGCGGCCGGCCCGACGTCGGCGGTCTCGGTGACGGTGTCGGCCGTCTGGGTGGCGTCGCCGGGCTCCGGCTCGGCCTTCGTCTCCTCCGAGCGAGCGGCGGGTGCCGCGGCGGCCAGGGAGCCGGGGGCATGCCGGGTCGCCATCTCGCCCTTGACCGAGGCGAGCAGCATCTGCGCGACGTCGAGGACCTCGACCTCGGCACGGGCGGCGCCCTTGTCCTGCTGGGCGGTGAGCCCGTCGGAGAGCATCACCCGGCAGAACGGGCACCCGACCGCGATCTGGTCGGCGCCGGTGCCGACGGCCTCGGCGGTGCGGTTCTCGTTGATCCGCTCGCCGATCGTCTCCTCCATCCACATCCGCGCGCCGCCGGCACCGCAGCAGAAGGACCGCTCGGAGTTGCGCTCCATCTCGACGACCTCGGCGCCGGGCAGCACCTGCAGCAGCTCGCGGGGCGGTGCGTAGACGCCGTTGTGGCGGCCGATGTAGCACGGGTCGTGGTAGGTGATCTTGCGCTTGTGCGCGCCGGCACCGTCACGGATCGGGGTCAGCTTGCCCTCGCGCACCAGCCGGTTGAGCAGCTGGGTGTGGTGCACGACCTCGAGCTCGATGCCGAACTCCTTGTACTCGTTCTTGAGCGTGTTGAAGCAGTGGGCGCAGGTCGAGACGACCTTCTTGACCCGGGTCTCCTTGAACGTCTCGACGTTCTGCTGGGCGAGGCCCTGGAAGACGAACTCGTTGCCGGCGCGCCGGGCCGGGTCGCCGGTGCAGGTCTCCCCGTTGCCGAGGACGCCGAAGCTCACCCCGGCGATGTCGAGCAGCTCGGCGACCGCGCGGGTCGTCTTCTTCGCACGGTCCTCGTACGCGCCGGCGCAGCCGACCCAGAACAGCCAGTCGACCTCGTCGAGCGACTCGATCGTCTCGCCGACGACCTTGACCTCGAAGTCCAGGCCCTTGGCCCAGTCCAGCCGCGCGTTGGGCGACATGTTCCACGGGTTGCCGTTGTTCTCCAGGCCGCGGAACAGCTGGTTGAGCTCGCTGGGGAAGTTCGACTCGACCAGCACCTGGTAGCGGCGCATGTCGACGATGTGGTCGACGTGCTCGATGTCGACCGGGCACTGCTCGACGCAGGCGCCGCAGGTGACGCAGGACCAGAGCACGTCGGGGTCGATGACCGCGGAGCCGTCCTCGGGCATGTAGAACCACTCGTCACCGGTGTCGCCGACCAGTGGCCGCTCCACCTCCTTGGTGAGCGTGTCGCTGCCCTCGAGGAGGCCGGCGCGCTTGCCCTCGTCGGCGAGGAGGTACGGCGCCTTCGCGAACGACGCGTCGCGCAGCGCCATGATCATCAGCTTCGGCGACAGCGGCTTCTCGGTGTTCCAGGCCGGGCACTGCGACTGGCATCGACCGCACTCGGTGCAGGTCGCCATGTCGAGCAGGCCCTTCCAGGTGAAGTCCTCGATCGCCCCGGCGCCGAGCTTGGCGTCCTCGTCGAGGTCGTCGATGTCGTCGAGCGTGACCGGCTTGCCCGCCGAGATCAGCGGCTTGACCGCACCGAGCGCCTTCGGCTCGCGGCCGAAGAGCACGTTGAGCGGCGCCAGGAAGATGTGCAGGTGCTTGGAGTTCAGCACGAAGATCAAGAACGCGAGCATCACGCCGATGTGCAGGAGCAGGCCGATGCCGATCAGGGCGGTGCTGTCCGGCAGCACCTTGCCGAGCAGGTAGGAGACGAACGCCGCCTTGCCGTAGCCGTGCTCGGTGCCCATGTCGCGGGACTCGACCGCCCCGCGGAACAGGAACATCGTCCAGATGACGTTGAAGATCATGAACAGCGTGAAGTACGCCGGTCCGAGGTGCGAGCCGAAGAAGCGGGACTTGCGCCCCATCTGCTGGGGCTGGTTGCGCAGCCGGATGGCCCAGAAGACCACGATGCCGAGCGTGCACATCACGGCGATGAAGTCCTGCAGGAAGCCGAGGACGCCCCAGCTGTTGAAGACGAACCAGTGCCACCCGGAGTCGCGCGCGAACAAGACGGCGTACGCCTCGAGGTAGACGGTGGCGAGGATGAAGAAGGCCCACATCACGAAGAAGTGCGCGGTGCCGGGCACCGTCCACTTCAGCATCTTGCGCTGGCCGAACACCTCGAGCACCTGCCGCTTGGCGGCGGCGCCGATGCGCCGGGTCACCCCCGCGATCCGGTCCGGCGCGGGCTGGCCGCTGCTGATCAGTCGGTAGAGGAACAGCGCCCGCTTCCCCGCGATCGGCAGGGCGATCGCGTTGATCACGAGACCCAAGATGAGCACTGCAGTCACTGGTAGCTCCCTGTCAGGTGTTCGATGTGCCGCCCGGGGGCGTGTCCGCGAGCCTATTGGCAGCCGCGGGGCCCGTCAGTCCCCCGGGAGCGTGAGAAGGATCCTACCGATTGGTAACTTCCTGCACCCCCTCCGGCAGTGCCCCGTTCAGGCCCGGCGCGCGCCGGTGACCCGGCCCGCCTCCGAGAACGTCACGGTCACCATCACCTTCGGGTCCGCGGACGTCCTCGCGCAGAAGCCGTACGTCGCGCCGAGCCGGGTGTAGGGCTGGCCGACGGCCTGCATGACCTGCTTGGTGGTCATGCCGGGGCGGACCAGCCCCAGGGCCCGGTCGACCGGCAGGCGCAGGTCGGCGTTGCGGCAGGAGTCCGGCGCGATGCCCTCGGCCCGCTCCCACATCTGCAGGTAGGCCTCGGCCCCGCGCGCCATGTCGTCCTCGATCTTCGCGCCGTCGCCCGGGTGCTGGGCATCGGCGACCTGGCCGAGGTCCTGGATCCAGTCGGGGTAGAGGCCGTACTGAGCGACGCCGTCGACGTTGATGTCGTACACGCGCTCGCCGGCGTGCTGCCGACCGACGCGGACGCCGCCGAGCCCGGTGAACGGGTAGGTGACCGGGTTCGGCACGTCCGCGCCGCGCGGGTCGCCCTGCGCACCGAGCCCGTTCATGTCCGCGCCGTACCCGATCCCCCAGTAGTAGCGCGGGTCGGCCCAGCCGAGGTGGGTGCGCCACTTCTCGACGAAGCCGGTCGAGTCGCCGGCGTACGGCGTGATGAACCCGCCGTCGGCGTAGATCCGCGGGTACGCGTCGGGCGTGGACCAGGAGTGGCTCGAGATGACGCCGTGGTAGCCCAGGTCGTCGATCTGGTCGAGCGCCCGGGTCCGGGCCCTCACGCTCATGTGGTCGGGGTCGAAGATCATGTGCCGCTGCGCGAGGCCGCGGATCGTGTACTCGCCCAGCGTGGTCAGGCCGCGGCTGTTGCAGTGGTCCGGCGGCGGGTAGACCGGGAGGGCCGGCAGCGCGAGCGGCCCGAAGAGCTCGCCGATCGCACCGAACAGCGCGTCCTGCTGTCCCGCCGAGATGTCGGGCGCCGCGAGCTGGTTGTGGTCGTGCGCGCCCGGGATCTCGGGCTCGCAGTGCTCCATGTCCCAGAACGTGCCGGTCTCGAGGAAGTTCGCGCTGTTGACCGCGACCCCGACCTCGCCGTTGTCGCCGGCGATGCCGGACAGGGCGTTGTCGAACTTGTTCACCAGCTCCATCTGGCGCACGCCCATCCGCTTGACCTGGTCGAGCTGGGCGTCGATGTCGTCGACGTCGCAGGCCGGCACGTCGCCGCCCGGCAGCGCCTTGAACGTGCAGCCGAACGGGACGCTGGTCTCGATGCCCATGACCACCGCCATCTTCCCGGCGTTGATGACCTCGCGGGCCTGGTAGGGGTTCTTGACGATCCGGTAGAAGCCCTTGCCGGGACCGCCGAACTGGGCGTCGATGTAGTCCTGCATGGCGTACATGTCCTTGGCCTGCAGGCGCACCGAGTCCATGTCGTCGCAGGAGTTCCGCTTGATCGGGTAGATCTGGCAGAGCTGGTTGTTCTCGACGAGCAGGTTGACGAAGATCCGCTGGCCGCCCCGCCAGGACCGCTCCAGCCAGCGGTAGTAGGTGCCCTCGTGGGTCAGCGAGTTCGGCGCCGGCCAGTCCTTGAAGGTCGGCCAGCCCACGGGGTCGTGGTGCGGCTCCCCGGAGAGCACCGACTCCAGGACGCCGCCGTACCCGCCGGTGGCGGTGTGGTCGGGGCAGTCGACCAGGGCGTACGGCGCGCCGTACCGGTCCCAGGGCTTGCCGCAGTGGACGTCGCCCCCGAGGAACTCGAAGGCCATCCCGTGGGTGTGCCCGTCGACGTAGCCGCGGACCTCCTGGAACGGCGTCACCCCCGCGTGCGGGCGGCCGGTGATGTCGATCTGGGACTCGGGGTACGGCGTGCAGCCGGTCGTCCGGGTCGGGCGGAACGCCGTCGTGCTGCCGAGGGTCAGCGCGCCGGTGTCGTTGCGGAAGGAGTAGCGCCCGCCGGCGGACCGGGAGATGTCCCAGACGGTGTCGGCGCTCGGCTCGCCGGCGCGGTTGCCGTCGGCGAGCAGGAACGCCCGGTCGGCGTCGTAGATCAGGTAGCTGCCGAGGTCGGTGGCCTTGAAGTAGAACGGGTCACCGTCGGGAGTCAGCGTGTAGCAGCCGCCGGCCAGGGCGTAGCGGTCCTGCGGGTGCCGGTGTCGCGCGCCGATGATCGGCGCCGTGGTCAGCTCGGGGTCGGGCAGCGCGCGCTCGTGGTCGACGTACGCCGTGGCCGCGGCCTTCTCGGCCGCGGTGGTGGGGTCCCGGGTGAGGTCGCCGAGGTCGCCCGCCCGGGAGATCGCGTTCTTGTCGACGCTCCGCTGGCCGAGCGCGTCCTGGGCGAACGCATAGCGCTCACCCAGGCCGCCGGGCCGCAGCCCCGCTGCCCCGCCCATCGAGATCGCGGTGGCGACCACCACGGCGGCGGCGACCAGGGCCCACGCCAGCCGGCGGCCGGGACTCTTCTCTCTCACCGAACACTCCTTCACGTCGTCCGGTGCATCCAACGAGCGGGGCCGATCCGGGTGATGCTCACCGGTCGGCGGGGCCGCCGATCCTGCGGGTCAGGGCCCCGGCGGTCGCCGCGACCGCCGCCGCGAGACCCGCACCCACGGCGCTCTCGGCCTCGGGGTCCTGCGGGTAGGTGAGGGCCACCGCCGCGACCGGGTGCCGGTTGTGGTCGAGGACCGCGACGGCGACGCTCGCGAGCCCGGGGGTGATCTCGCCGTCCTCGACCGCGTGCCCGCGCTGCCGGGCGTCGGCGAGGACCCGACGCAACGCGCTGAGGGTCCGCGGTCCCAGCCCGTGCCGGTCGACGAAGTCCGAGGGCTGCGAGTAGAGCGCGCGCACCTGGGTCCCGGGCAGCAGCGCGAGGATCGCACGGCCGCTCGCGGTCAGGTGGGCGGGCAGGCGCACGCCGACGTCGGTCACCAGCGGCGGCCGGCCGGGGGCGCGCTCCTCGACGACGTACAGCACCTCGCGCCCGTGCAGGATGGCCAGGTGCGCGGACTGCCGGGTGCGGTCGACGAGATCGGCGAGTGGCCGGCGCGCGATCCGCTGCAGCGGCTCCTGGCGCGCGTAGCCGCTGCCCAGCTCGAAGGCCGCCGGGCCGAGGCCGAACCGGTGCTCCTCGGGCAGGTGCACGACGAAGCCCTCGTCGATCATCGCGTGCAGCAGGTGGTACGTCGTGCTGCGCGGCAGGTCGACGGCGCGCATGATCCGGTCCAGGGCGACCGGGTCGGGCTGGCCGGCCAGGAACCGCAGCACCCGCAGGGTCCGGGTCGCGGCGGGTACCTGGCTCATGTGGCGCAGACTACGGGGCGGCCCCGGGACGGTAGTCGCTCGAGCGGTGGTCGACATCGGGGTCGAGCGCGTCGGCCGAGCGCAGCGAGTCCTCCTGCCGGGCCTCGTCCATGCGGAGCCCCTGCCGGGCCTCGGCGGCCTGCTGCGCCGCCCGCTCGGCCTCGGCCCGCGCCACCTCCGCGCGCGCCTCGGCGGCCGCGGCCTCCTGGCGGGACACGTCGGTGGCACCACCCTGGGCGGCGGCCTTGGTCCGCAGCTGGTCGGCGCGGTGCCGGCGCTGCTCGGTGCGCCGCTTGCTCATCAGATAGGCCGCGACGGCGATGGCGAGCACCACCAGCACGACGACGATCACGATCACGGTGGCCATGGGAATCCTCCCTCTCGACTACCCCCACGCTGCCCGTACCCGACCGCGTCGCGGCGCAGTCCCCGTGAGGCCCGCCTCCGTGGCCAGGTCCGTGGCGGGGTTCGTGGCGGGGCTCGTGGCGGGGCTCGTGGCGGGGGTCGTGGCGGGCTCGGTCAGTGGAGCGCGCGCTCCTCGCGGACGGGCACGAGCGGGGCGGCGAGCACTGGGAACAGCGCGGCCAGCGCGAACACCGCAGGGAAGCCGGCGCCCGCGACCACGAGCCCCGCCGCCGGCGGCACGGCCGAGGCCGCGAGGAACTGCGCGGTGTTCTGCACTCCGAGCGCGCGCCCCGACCAGAACGGGCCGGCCCGCTCGGCGACCGCGGTGAATGCGAGCCCGTTGTCCGCGACGGTCACCAGGGTGGCGACCACCACGAGCAGCACGGCGACGCCGAGGTCGAGAGCGGCGGTGAGGGCGAGCAGGCCCATGCAGGCCGCCGCGGCGAGGGCGACCCACCGCAGCGGCCGCATCCGGCCGCCGACCAGGTCCGAGACATGGCCGACCGCGATCCGGCCGAGCGCCCCGGCCAGCTGGGCGACCGCGACGACGGTGCCGGCCGCGGCCGGCGACCAGTCGCGGTCCTGGACCAGCCAGACCAGCGCGAAGGTCCACACCACGAACTGCGGCACCACCAGGAGCACCGAGACGCCGTGGATCCGCGCGAGGTAGGAGTCCGCCCGGTAGGGGTTGGCGGCCAGGCCGTCGCGGTGCGGCGGGCGCGGTGGGTCGACCACGACCAGGCCGACCACCACGGCCGCGAGGGCACACGCCAGGGTCGGCACCCAGAGCGCGGCATGGACTCCCGCGACGTCCGCGACCACGGCGATCGAGATCGCGGCGACGCCGACGCCGACCGGCTGGGCCATCTGCCGGATGCCCATGGCGAGGCCGCGGCGAGCGGGCGGGAACCAGCCGACCACGACCCGGCCGCTCGCGGCGTTGGTGCTCGCCGCCGCCGAGCCGGCGAGGAACAGGGCGAGCGCCAGCAGCGTCGTACCGCCGGTCAGGGCGCCCACGGCGCCGGCCAGCGCCGTCGTCGTGAGGCCGGCGAGCAGCACGAACCGCTCACCGCGCCGGTCGGTCACGGCACCCCAGGCGACGAGCGTGAGCATCACGCCCAGTGTCGGAGCCGCGGCCACCAGACCGGCCTCGGCCAGGCCCATCCCCTCCCGCTCGTGGAGCGTCGGGATGAGGAACGCGGGACCGTGCACCATCACCGCGGTCGCGGCCTGGGCCAGCGTGCTGGCGCCGAGCATCGACCAACGGCGCGCGGCGCCGACGTCGAGCCGCGGGGCGGTCAGGGTCATGCGACCCAGTGAACGCCCGGCGGCCCGACGTACGACGCCGTGTCTCGCAGGGTGAGGTGTGACGAAGCCGTCAGCTGGTGCGGATGGTGGCCTTCGCGACGCCCAGGTCGATGACCGCCCCGGTGCCGTCGAGCAGGGTGATCCGGAGCGCGACCACGGAGATGCCGCCGGCGACCTTCTCGACCACCATCGGCTCGAGCTTGGCGACGCCCGGGATCTCGAGGACGCCGGTGTCCGGGAACGTCTGCGGCTCGCCGTTGGCCGTGATCGAGCCGATCGTGCTGCCGTCGGTGCTGGTGACGAGCTTGCCGGTGGCGGTGCGGGTCGCCGTCGCCTTGCCGACGACCGCGTCGACGACCAGCTGGCCGCCGCCGAGGTTCAGCTCGGCGATCGAGCCGCGCTCCCAGGCGACGCTCATGCCGGGGAACCGCTTGCCGTACTGGCGGCTGCTGACGCCGTTGACGACGACCTGGCCGCCGAGGTCGACGGTCGCGTTGTCCTTGCCGTCGACCTTGCCGTCGGTGCCCTGGCAGGGCATCAGCGAGAGCGGGTTGCGGCCGCTGCGGAGGTTGCCGTCCAGCGCGGTGACCTCGGTGCCGGCGGAGAACCCACCGAAGCGGCCGTGCTTGACGCCGGAGAGCGCCTGGGCGGTGGTGCGGGCGACGTAGACCTGGCTCCCGCTGGAGGGGGTGAGGTCGATGCGCAGCGCGGTGGACCGGGCTGCGGCGCTGGTGTCGGTGACCTTCTTGCCCGAGCTGCCGAGGTAGATGGTGCCGAGCCCCGGGATCGGGACCGGCTGACCCGGCGTCGGGATGTCGAGGACCTGCGGGTCGCCGACCGGCGGGGTGAAGACGATCTTGCCGATGCTGCTCTCGTTCTCGGCGTGGAAGCCCGTCGCGTCGTGCCAGGCGTGGGAGTACGAGGTGATCCCGCGGATGCTGAGTGAGCCCAGGGGGCTGTCGGCGAACACGATCGACGCGATGGTGTTGCGGGAGTAGGAGTGGCGAGCGCCGTCGATGTTCCGGGTCCACAGCTCGGTCTTGACGCCCGAGACGGTGCCGTTGCCCTGGAGGTCGGCCTCCGCGATCTCGTTGCTCCGGTTGATGCCGGTCTTGACGGCGCAGCCGAGGGCGGTGAAGGCGGTCATGTTGGACCCCGCCGGCACCTGGCCCCCGACGACGCGGGTGCCGTAGGCGTAGCCCTTCAGGGCGATGTCGCTGGTGGTCTTGGCCGAGGTCCCGGAGGTGCCTGCGGCCGCGGGCGCTCCCGTCGCGGGTGGGGCGATGCCGAATGCGGCGGTCAGCAGCCCGGCGGCGATGGCGGATAGAACGATGCTGCGGCGTCGCTTCATGTGCGGCCCCCCGTGTTGAGCGGATGTACGAGTACGGAGTGCCCGCGCAGCGGCCTCCGCACCCCATGGTCTAGACAGATCGCCGGTGCCGGCGCGACCGTGGGCGTGCTCGGTCAAGGTTCCCTCCTCGGTCGGATCGGCTGGCGTGGCCGGACATCCCGCCCGGCTTGCGTCGTCCCTCGCCGCGACCAGCCTCCGCAGGGCCCAACGGCGGGGCGCTGCTGTGGTTACGCATGAGTAGCCTTCGAGTCTCGGATCTCAGACTACGGTGGGTGGCGCCGTACTGGTCGGCGTCCTCGGCGCGGACGAGGATGGCGGGCATGAACCACGACTCCCACCCGTCGGTCGGCGTCGGCGTCGGACCGGTCTCCTTCGCCGAGCTCCGCGCCGTGGCGCGCGACGGCGCCCCGGTCCACCTGACCGACGACGCACTGGCGGCGATCGCCCGGGCGCGCGCGGTGGTCGAGGAGCTGGCCGCCTCCGAGACTCCCGTGTACGGCGTCTCGACGGGCTTCGGCGCCCTGGCGACGCGGCACATCCCCGCCGAGATGCGCGCCCAGCTGCAGCGCTCCCTGGTCCGCTCGCACGCCGCCGGCTCCGGCCCCGAGGTGGAGCGCGAGGTGGTCCGGGGGCTGATGCTGCTGCGGCTCTCGACGCTGGCCACCGGACACACCGGCGTCCGGGTCGAGACCGCCCGCCTGCTCGCCGGCCTGCTCGAGCACGGCATCACACCTGTGGTGCGCGAGTACGGCTCGCTCGGCTGCTCCGGTGACCTCGCCCCGCTGGCCCACTGCGCCCTGGCCTTGATCGGTGAGGGCGAGGTCCGCGACGCGTCCGGCGCGCTGCTGCCGGCCGCCGACGCGCTGGCCGCCGTCGGGCTGGAGCCGGTCGAGCTCGCCGCCAAGGAGGGCCTCGCGCTGATCAACGGCACCGACGGGATGCTCGGCATGCTGGTGCTGGCCATCGAGGACCTGCGGATGCTGCTGCGCACCGCGGACATCGCCGCCGCCATGTCGGTGGAGGGCCAGCTCGGCACCGACCGGGTCTTCGCCGCGGAGCTCCAGGCGATCCGGCCGCACCCGGGCCAGGCGCGCTCGGCCGCGAACCTCACCGCGCTGCTCGCCGACTCAGGCGTGGTGGCGTCGCACCGCGGCCCGGACTGCAACCGGGTCCAGGACGCCTACTCCCTGCGCTGCTCGCCCCAGGTGCACGGTGCCGCCCGCGACACCGTCGAGCACGCGGCGACGGTCGCCACCCGCGAGCTCGCCTCGGCCGTGGACAACCCGGTGGTCGTCTTCGACGACCTGGGCGGGCGGGGGACCGGGGGTCTGGGGGGCGGAGCCCCCGGGCGGGTCGAGTCGAACGGGAACTTCCACGGGGCGCCGGTCGCCTACGTCCTCGACTTCCTCGCGATCGTCGCGGCCGACGTGGCCTCGATCAGCGAGCGTCGTACCGACCGGTTCCTCGACAAGGCGCGCAACCACGGGCTGCCGCCGTTCCTCGCCGACGACCCCGGGGTCGACAGCGGGCACATGATCGCGCAGTACACCCAGGCCGCGATCGTCTCCGAGCTGAAGCGGCTCGCCGTGCCGGCCTCGGTCGACTCGATCCCCTCCAGCGCGATGCAGGAGGACCACGTGTCGATGGGGTGGTCGGCCGCCCGCAAGCTGCGCCGCTCGGTCGACGGGCTGACCCGCGTCGTCGCGATCGAGGTGCTCACCGCGGCCCGGGCGCTCGACCTGCGCCGACCGCTCGAGCCGTCGCCGGCCACCGGTGCCGTCATCGGGCTGCTGCGCGGCGCCGGGGTCGCCGGCCCCGGACCCGACCGACACCTCTCGCCCGAGATCGAGACCGTGGTCGGCCTGGTCTCCTCCGGCGCCGTACTCCATGCTGCCGAGACCGTGATCGGAGAACTGTCGTGACCACTCCCGCCAACCCGCGCCTGCCCATCCACGCCGCGCACGGCACCGAGCTGACCGCCCGGTCCTGGCAGACCGAGGCCCCGCTGCGGATGCTGATGAACAATCTCGACCCCGAGAACGCCGAGCGCCCCGAGGACCTCGTCGTGTACGGCGGCACCGGTCGCGCGGCCCGGTCCTGGGAGGCCTACGACGCGCTGGTGCGCACGCTGACCACGCTCGGTGACGACGAGACGATGCTGGTGCAGTCCGGCAAGCCGGTTGGCGTGATGAGGACGCACGAGTGGGCGCCGCGGGTGCTGATCGCGAACTCCAACCTGGTCGGCGACTGGGCCAACTGGGAGGAGTTCCGCCGGCTCGAGGACCTCGGCCTGACCATGTACGGCCAGATGACCGCGGGCTCGTGGATCTACATCGGCACCCAGGGCATCCTCCAGGGCACCTTCGAGACGTTCGCGGCCGTCGCCGACAAGAGGTTCGGCGGGACCCTCGCCGGGACCATCACCGTGACCGCCGGCCTGGGTGGCATGGGCGGCGCGCAGCCGCTGGCGGTCACGATGAACGACGGCGTGGTGATCTGCGTCGAGTGCGACCCCGAGCGGATCCGGCGGCGTATCGACCACCGCTACCTCGACGTCGAGGCGCCGTCGCTCGAGGCGGCCGTGGCGCTCGCGGTCGAGGCGCGCGACGAGCGGCGGCCGCTGTCGATCGGGCTGCTCGGCAACGCCGCCGAGGTGCTGCCGCGGATCCTCGAGACCGAGGTGCCGGTGGACATCGTCACCGACCAGACCTCGGCGCACGACCCGCTCTACTACCTGCCCGTCGGCGTCCCCTTCGAGGAGTGGGCGGCCCGGCGGGAGGCCGACCCGGAGGGTTTCACCAAGGAGGCGCGGGCCTCGATGGCGGCGCACGTGCGGGCCATGGTCGAGCTCCAGGACCGCGGGGCCGAGGTCTTCGACTACGGCAACTCGATCCGCGACGAGGCCCGCAAGGGTGGCTACGACCGGGCCTTCGAGTTCCCCGGCTTCGTGCCCGCCTACATCCGGCCGCTGTTCTGCGAGGGGAAGGGGCCGTTCCGGTGGGCCGCGCTGTCCGGCGACCCGGCCGACATCGCCGCCACCGACCGCGCCATCCTCGAGCTGTTCCCCGCCAACGAGCGGCTGCGGAAGTGGATCACGATGGCCGGTGAGCGGGTGCACTTCCAGGGGCTGCCGGCGCGGATCTGCTGGCTCGGGTACGGCGAGCGCCACCTCGCCGGCCTGCGGTTCAACGAGATGGTGGCCTCCGGTGAGCTGAAGGCCCCGATCGTGATCGGCCGCGACCACCTGGACTGCGGCTCCGTGGCCTCGCCGTACCGCGAGACCGAGGGCATGCTCGACGGCTCGGACGCCATCGCGGACTGGGCCGTTCTCAACGCCCTGGTCAACACCGCGTCCGGCGCCAGCTGGGTCTCCTTCCACCACGGCGGCGGCGTCGGCATCGGCCGGTCCCTGCACGCCGGCCAGGTCTGCGTCGCCGACGGCACCGACCTCGCCGCGCAGAAGATCGAGCGGGTCCTCACCAACGACCCCGGCATGGGCGTGATCCGCCACGTCGACGCCGGCTACGACCGCGCCGCCGAGGTCGCCCGCGAGCGCGGCGTCCGGATCCCGATGTCCGAGGGCTGAGGCGGCGGTCGGTTTCCCCGGTGAACCGGGGAAACCGGAACTGTTGGGCCGAAGTTTCGGCCGAGAAGTGCAGGGATTGCCCGAGAAGTCCGACCGGCCCCCACCTGCCACGTGCCACAGTGAGCGCGTGACGACGCAGCCGGCTCGGTCCCGGGCCACCCTCACCGGCATCAGCTCCCGCGCGTGGGAGCACCCCGCCGATCGTGGCGCCCTGGTCGCGCTGCGCAGGCTCAAGGGGTTCGACACCCTGCTCAAGGCGATCTCGGGACTGTTCAACGAGCGCGCCGTACGCCTGGTCTTCCTGGGCTCCGCCGTCCGCGTCGACGAGCGTCAGTTCACCCGCCTCCACGGGCTGCTCGGCGAGGTCGGACGCACCCTCGACGCCCCGCAGCTGCCGGAGATGTACGTCGTGGCCGACCCGGTGCCCGGGGCGATGACCCTCGGGATGAACAAGCCGTTCATCGTGCTCAACTCCGGGCTGGTCGACCTCCTCGACGAGGAGGAGCTGCGGTTCGTCGTCGCCCACGAGCTGGGCCACGCGATGAGCGGGCACGCGGTCTACCAGACGCTCCTGCAGCGGCTGATCCAGCTCACCGGCGTGCTCAGCAGCGTGCCCGTCGGGGGCCTCGGCTTCCGGGCGATCATGGCGGCGCTGCACGAGTGGTCGCGCAAGGCCGAGCTCTCCGCCGACCGCGCGGGACTGCTCGCGACCCAAGATCCCGCCACGGCGTTCCGCGTGCACATGAAGCTCGCCAGCGGCGGCCACCTCGACGACCTGGACGCGACGTCGTTCTTCGCGCAGGGCCAGGAGTACGACGAGGCCGACCTGCGCGACTCGGTCCTCAAGATGCTGCTCGTCGAGAACCGCTCCCACCCGTTCCTGGTGGTCCGCGCGGCCGAGCTGCGCCGCTGGGTCGACTCCGGTGAGTACACCCGGATCCTCGCCGGCGACTACCCGCGGCGCCAGGACGACGACCAGGCGGGCGTCTCGGAGGCGGCGAAGGCCGCCGCCCGCAGCTACTCCGAGACGTTCCGGCAGAGCCAGGACGCCGTCGGCAGGCTGGTCCACGACGTCGCCGGGGTGCTCGGCAGCGTCAAGCTCTGGCTCGACGAGCAGCTGCGCCGCGACGACGACTGACGCCACGCCCGCCCGGACGCCGGCGAGCCCCGGAGGCTGCCGGGGCTCGCCGGCGTCGGAGCTGCTAGAAGACCCTGCGGCGCGTGCCCCCGATCGGCACGAGGTTCAGGATCAGCCCCACGATGAGCAGGATGATGCCGATCGTCGTGAGGATCGAGATGCTGGCTACCAGCCCGATGATCAACAGGATCAAGCCGAGAACGATCATTTCCGTAACCTCCCTGTGAATGCCCCCGATCGGCAGTACCCCCGGGGTCTCGGCCCGCAAACCTTGCGGGCAGGGCGGTCAGTCGAGCGACTGGATCGCGCGGTGGATGTCCAGGACCCGGCGGGCGGACTCGACGTGCAGGTTCTCGACCATCCGGCCGTTGTAGGTGACGACGCCGGAGCCTCCCCCGGAATCCGACCGCCCGTCCTCCCACGCCTGGATCAGCCCGCGGGCTTCCTCGACGGCCTGGTCGCTCGGCGCGAACGCCTCGTTGGCACCCTCGACCTGGCCCGGGTGGATCAGGGTCTTGCCGTCGAAGCCCATCTCGCGGCCCTGGCGGCACTCGGCGAGGAACCCGTCGGTGTTCTTCACGTCGTTGTAGACGCCGTCGAGCACGGCGATGCCGGCGGCGCGGCCGGCGAGCAGCGCGGTGTGGAGGCTGGGCAGGATCGGCGCCCGGCCGGGCACGTGCTCGGCGTACAGCTCCTTGACCAGGTCGTTGGTGCCGATCACGAACGCGCTCAGCCGCTGGGACGCGCGCGCGATCGCGAGCGCGTCGAGGATCGCGACCGGGGTCTCGATCATCGCCCAGAGCGTGGTGTGGTCGGGGGGGCCGTACCGCTCGAGGGCGTCGACCAGGCGGCCCACCGCGGCCGGGCTGTCGACCTTCGGGACGACGACGGCGTCCGGTCCGGCCTGCGCCGCCGCCTCGAGGTCGGCGTCGTGCCACTCGGTGCCGATGCCGTTGACCCGGATGGTGAGGGTACGGCGGCCGTACTCGCCGCTCGCGGCGGCCGTGCAGGCGGCCTCACGGGCGGCGTCCTTGGCGTCCGGGGCGACCGCGTCCTCGAGGTCGAGGATCAGCCCGTCGCAGGCGATCGTCTTGGCCTTCTCCAGGGCCCGCTCGTTGGAGCTGGGCATGTACAGGACGCTGCGCAGCGGCGTGAACTCGCTCATGCCTGGTCGACCTCGATCGCGTCGTACGCCTTCTTCAGCTCGGGGTCGATCGCGGCCAGCTGCTCGGCGAGCTCGACCATCACCAGGCACTGCTTGACGGAGGCGTCGTCCTCCATCTTGCCGTCGAGCATCACCGCGCCGGTGCCGTCGCCCATCGCGGCCACGACCCGTCGCGCGTGGGTGACGTCCTCGATGCTGGGGCTGAACACCCGGTTGGCGATCTCGATCTGCTTGGGATGCAGGCTCCAGGTCCCGACGCAGCCGAGCAGGAAGGCGTTGCGGAACTGGTCCTCGCAGGCCACGACATCGGCGATGTCGCCGAACGGGCCGTAGTAGGGGTAGATCCCGTTCATCGCGCAGGCGTCGACCATCCGGGAGATCGTGTAGTGCCACAGGTCCTGCTGGAAGGTCGCGCGCTTGGCCTCGATGTCGGCGACTCCGAGGTCGTTCTTGGGCGGGTCCTGGCGCACCAGGTAGCCCGGGTGGCCGCCTCCGACGCGGGTGGTCTTCATCCGGCGGTCGGCCGCGAGGTCGGCCGGGCCGAGGCTGAGGCCCTGCATGCGGGGGCTCGCTGCGCAGATCTCCTCGACGTTCGCGACGCCGCGGGCGGTCTCGAGGATCGCGTGCACCAGGATCGGGCGGTCGAGCCCGGCCTTGGCCTCGAGCTGGGCGAGGAGGCGGTCGACGTAGTGGATGTCCTCGGCGCCCTGCACCTTCGGCACCATGATCACGTCGAGCTTGGCGCCGATCGCGGGGACGAGCGTGGTGAGGTCGTCGAGCACCCACGGGCTGTCCAGTGCGTTGATCCGGGTCCACAGCTGGGTGGGACCGAAGTCGGTGTCCTCGGCGATCTCGACCAGGCCCGCGCGGGCGGCCTCCTTGTTGTCGGCCTTGATCGCGTCCTCGAGGTTGCCGAGCAGCACGTCCACCTTGCCGACCAGGTCGGGGACCTTCGCTGCCATCTTGGGGTTGCTCGGGTCGAAGAAGTGGATCGCCCGGCTCGGCCGGGCCGGGATCTCGGTCAGGGGCGCCGGGGCACCCACCGCGAGAGGTCGGAAGAAGTCCTTGGCGCTGCGCGATCCGGTCATGGGCCGGAAGGTAGCAGCGGCCGGCTACGCGTCGGTATGACGGATGTCGCAGCGGTTGCGGATTTCGGCTGCTGACAGCCGAACCCCGCACGGCGGGTCGCGGCTCAGGCGTAGGTGTAGAAGCCGCGGCCGGTCTTGCGGCCCAGCAGGCCGGCGTCGACCATCCGGGCCAGCAGCGGGGGCGCGGCGTAGAGCGGCTCCTTGAACTCCTCGTAGAGCGACTCGGCCACCGCCTTGGTGGTGTCCAGGCCGATCAGGTCGGCCAACGCCAACGGCCCCTGCGGGTGCGCCGCACCCAGCACCAGGCCCCGGTCGATGTCCTCGGCCGAGGCGAACCCGGACTCGAACATCCGGATCGCGGAGAGGATGAACGGGATCAACAGCGCGTTGACCACGAACCCGGCCCGGTCCTGACAATCGATGGCCTGCTTGCCCAACGTGCCCTCCACCCAGGTCCGCGACCGGGCCGTGGTCTCCGGGGAGGTCAACAGCGAGGGCACCAGCTCCACCAGCCCCAGCACCGGCACCGGGTTGAAGAAGTGGATCCCGATCACCTGGGTCGGCCGCGAGGTCACCACCCCCAGCTTCATGATCGGGATCGAGGAGGTGTTCGACGCCAAGATCGCCTCCGGCGCAGCCACCACCGCGTCCAGCGCCCGGAACAGCGCCACCTTCGCGGCCTCGTCCTCCACGATCGCCTCGACCACCACCTCACGATCCGCGACCGCATCCAGGTCGGTGACCACCCGGACCCGGCCGAGCACCTCCTCGGCCGAGGCGATCTTGCCCTTCGCCTCCGCCCGCGACAACGACCTCTCCAGCCGCCCGGTCGCCGCCTTCGCCGCCTCCTCGGACGACTCCACCACGACCACGTCCTGGCCCGCCCGCGCACTCACCTCCGCGATACCCGAACCCATCAGGCCCCCGCCGACCACACCGACCCTGTTCATGACCCTCCCTCGCTCCGCTGTCGCCACCGATTCCACCAGTGCCGCCGCGGCGGCGGGACGGCGGGTGCCGCCCGGACCGTACGGCGGGCCGCCCGCCGCTCCGCCCACGCCGCGACCGTGGCGTCGACGTCGCGCGGCATCGTGATCAGCGGCGGCCCCGGTGCGAGGGAGTAGCGGGCCGCGACCACGCGGTCGTTGAAGTCCTCGACGTGCTCGCGGACCTCGGCCTCGGAGTGCAGCCGGTCGAGGGCGGCGTCGAGCTCGGCGTCCTCCTTGCGCAGGGCCACGCTGGGCGGGAGGACCGTGATCCGCTCGCGCTCGACCAGCTTCTTGAGCCACCAGTCCGGGTCGTGCTGCGCGCCGAGACCCTCGATCGGCTTGCCGGCGCCGGGCAGGTTCTCGAAGTCGCCGCGCTCCATGGCCTGGCGCACCTGCAGGTCGACCCAGGTCTGCTGCTGCTCGATCCGGGCCCGGGCCGCGGCCCGGCTCGCCGGTCGGCCGGCGTCGGTGCCGGCGGCACTCGTCGTACCGTCGCGGCGCTCGGGCTTCTGTTCGTCGGGCATCGGGTCGTCACCTCCTGCTCCGCCGACGATAGTCCCTGACGCTTGCGCGGTCTCCGGGCCGCGGGAACCCCGCAAACGTCAGGGACTATCCCGGATCGGACGACAGCACGGGCTCCGGGTCCTCGGCGACCACGTTCGGCACCGAGAGCAGCGCGACGGCGGCGGCCAGGGCGGCGAGGGCGCACACCGACCACACGGTGAGGTAGCCGGAGAGCGCGGCGTGGCCCTCGGTGGGGTCGTCGATGCTGCCGGTGGCGGACAGGGCGATCGCGAAGATCGCGGACGCGATCGCGCCGCCGACGGTCTTGGTCGCGTTGGTCATGCCGGTGGCGAACCCGGTCCGCTCGGGCGGCGCGGCGGCCGCCGCGGTGGCCGGCAGTGCGGCGACCAGCGCCCCGGACCCGAGGCCGGCGACGGCCATGTTGACCAGCGCCTGCCAGGTCTCGTCGTGGAAGGGCAGCCACAGCGCGTAGCCGGCGGCCACCAGCAGCGAGGAGAACACCAGCGCACCCCGGGGCCCGAGCGCGCGCGTCGTGAGCGGCAGCGTGAACGCCCCGATCGCCAGGAAGATCACGTACAGCCCGATCAGCGTGGACACGAACCCGGCGCTCGCGCCCAGTCCGTAGCCGGCGATCTCGGGGTCCGTGCGGGCGAACGTCGACAGCGGGATCTGGGCGCCCAGCACCGACATGCCGAACAGGAACGCCGTGAGCTGCACCGGCCACTGCCCCGGCTCGCGGAGCAGGCGGACGTCGATCAGCGGCTCGGCCTGCCCCAGCTCGAAGCGCACGAACGGCACGACGGCGGCCAGGCCGAGCACGACCAGTGCCCAGGCGAGGAGGCTGCCGACACCGTCGACACGGACCACGATCAGCCCTGCCATCACCAGGCCGATCGCGGTCGTGACCAGGCCGAGGCCGCCGAGGTCGATGCCGCCGGAGGCGGTGCCGGGGAGGTCCTCGATTCCGAGCCAGATCACCACGAAGCACGCCGTCACCGCGATCGCCGGGAGCGCCAGCAGCACGGTCATCGAGGTCGCCTCGACCAGGGCGCCGCTGGTCACCGCGCCGATGATCACGGCGAGCTCCAGGGCGCCGACCAGCACCGCCGCCGAGCGCCGGGTCAGCTGGTTCTGCCGGCCGGTGCCGGCGGTCCTCCGGTAGATGATCGCGACCTCGAGCGGGAGCCAGACGACGTACGCACCCTGGATCGCGGCGCCGACGAGGAACGTCGAGAACGACGGCGCGAAGGCCAGGATCCACGAGCCGAGCGCGGTCACGGCGGTCGAGAGCAGCAGCACCCGCTTGTGGCCGATCAGGTCGCCGAGCCGGGCCAGCGGCGGCACCACCAGCGCGGACACGATCAGCTGCGCCGCCTCGAACCAGTTCACGTCGGCGTCGGCGATGTCGAGGTGGTCGGCGATGTCGCTGAAGATCGGCGTGTAGTAGCCCTGCAGGATGCCGCTGGCCAGCTCCACGCAGACCAGGAACCCGACGATCGCGAGCAGGGAGTGGCGCGGCCGGATCGCCGGCGTGCGTCCGGGCGGGGTCACGGGCTCCATCAGGGGATCCTCTCGATGAGGCGCTGGTACCAGCGCACACCCTCGACGAGGGCGTCGACCCCGAGGTGCTCGTCGTAGGAGTGGATCGACTCGCGCTGCGCCTTGGTCATCCGGAACGGCGCGAACCGGTAGACGCGGGTGCAGATCGCGGTGAAGAACCGCGAGTCGGTGGCGGCCATCATCACGTACGGCGCGGCCACGGCGTCGGGGAACACCTCGGCGATCGTGGCCTCCAGCAGCGCGAACGCCTCGTCGTCGGTCGGGCTGACCGGGCTCGGCTCGTTGCGCTCCACGACCTCGATCAGGACCCGGTCGTCGGCGATGCTGCGCCGTACGTGCTCGACGACGCCGGCGACCGTGTCGCCGACCATGATCCGGATGTTCACGCCCGCCCGCGCGGTGCTGGCGATGACGTTGAGCGCCGGCGAGCCGGACAGGGTGGTGACCGCGAACGTGGTCCGGGCCATCGCGGCCGGCTCCGGGCCGGCGGCCAGCAGCGCCCGGGTGAGCACGGGGCGCAGCCGGGTGGCGTTCGCGAGCAGCGGGCGCAACGCGAGCGAGGCGTGCGGCGCCATCCGCCGGAACAGCTCGACGGTCGGCTCGGGGATGCGGGCCGGCATCGGCGAGCGATCCAGCCGGGTGATCGCGCGGGCCAGGCGGGCGGTCGGCCCCATCCGCGTCGGCGTCGAGGCGTGCCCTCCGCGGCCGTCGACGCGCAGCTCGAGCGAGGTGACGCCCTTCTCGGTCACGCCGACCACGCCGATCGGGGCGCCGACGCCGGGGAACGCCTCGGAGGCGATCGCGCCGCCCTCGTCGACGACGAACCACGGCCGCACGCCGCGCGCCTCGAGCTCGGCGACCGCGAGCCGGGCCGCGGTGCCGGAGACCTCCTCGTTGCAGCCGAAGGACAGCCAGAGGTCCTGGCCGGGGACGAAGCCCTGCTCGAGCAGGCTCTCCACGGCCTCGCAGATGCCGACCACCGCGCCCTTGTCGTCGAGGGTGCCGCGCCCCCAGATCGCGCCGTCGTGGATCTCGGCGCCGAACGGCGGATGCCGCCAGGGCGCGGTCTCGTCGACGGGTACGACGTCGAGGTGGGCCATCAGCACCACCGGGCGGTCCGCGGCGCGGCCGGGCCAGCGGAACAGGAGGCCGTGGGTGTCGACGCGGATGAGCTCGAGCCGCTCGTGCAGCACCGGGAACTGCCGGGCGAGCTCCTCGAGCAGCCGGTCGAACGCGCCGGCGTCCACCCCGTCCGGGTCACGGTCGGACACGGTGGGGATGCGGACCAGCGCCTGCAGCTTGCCGACGGCGCGATGGGTCACCTGCGCAGGCTAGGACACCCGCGCGCGTCTCGGATGCGAGACGCTCGGACCGGCCCCGGTCGTTGACCGCGGGGCGTCACGCCGATGGACTGGCCCCGTGCCCCCACCTGCCGCGATGCACGACCTCCGCCACCGGCTTGCGCCGCCGCCTGGTCGGCGAGCCCGCGGCTCCGGGGTGCGCGGGGTCCTCGGGGTGGTGGCCGATCGTGACCACGCCGACCGGGTCGAACTCGTCGGGGATGCCGAACGCCGTCCGCACCAGCGCCACCCGGTCCGGCGGGATCCCGATGAAGCACGACGCGAGCCCCTCGTCGGTCGCGGTCTGCAGGATGAGCAGTGCCGCCATGGCGGTGTCCATGTCCCAGAACGGCTTGGGCCAGCGGGCCTCGTCGCGATCGGTCCAGCCCTTGTCGGGCTCGGCGTAGCGGCTCAGGTAGGCCGCCTTGCTCGAGCACGGCACGATCACCACCGGGGCGCGCATCATCCCGCTGAGCCACTCGTCGGGGTGGTCGACGTCCTCGGCGGTCGCCTCCCAGTACCTCCGGACGTCCGCCGGGGTGTCGAGCACGAGGAACCCCCAGCCTTGGCTGAAGCCGGCGTTCGGGGCGCGGGTCGCGTTGCGCAGCGCCCGGTCGACGACCGCCGGGTCGACCGGTTCGGTCGCGTAGTTGCGGACCATGCGGCGGCGGCGTACGACGTCTTGGAACTCCATGGCCCGGATTATGGAGGGAACCATGCCTGACGACTTCGAGCGGATGTGGGCCGACCTCGCCCCGGTGGGGCGCTCCGCGTCGAGCGGCGGCTACTTCCGCCAACCCTTCACGGCTCCGGAGACCGAGCTGCGCGCCTGGTTCGTGGAGCAGTGCCGGGCCCGCGGGCTGCGGGTGGAGAGCGACCCCTTCGGCAACGTCGTGGGCTGGTGGGACGTCGGCGCCGGACCCGCGGTGCTCACCGGGTCGCACCTGGACTCGGTGCTCGACGGCGGTGCGTACGACGGTCCGCTGGGCGTGGTGTCGGCGCTGGCGGCGATCGACCTGCTGCGCTCGCGCGGCGTCGCGCCGGCGCGGCCGATCGGGGTCTCGGTGTTCGTGGAGGAGGAGGGCTCGCGCTTCGGGTTGGCCTGCCTCGGCTCGCGGCTGGCGACCGGCGCCGTGTCGTGGGAGCGGGCGCGCGAGCTGCCCGACCGGGACGGCGTCGCCTTCGGCGACGTGGTCGAGGGCGGGGCGTCCGCGCTGCTGTCCTTGGTGGGCACCTTCGTCGAGCTGCACGTCGAGCAGGGCCGCGACCTCGTGGACCGCGGTGCGGCGGTGGGCGTGGCGAGCGAGATCTGGCCGCACGGGCGCTACCGCTTCGAGTTCGCCGGCACCGCGAACCACGCCGGGACCACGCGGATGGAGGACCGCGCCGACCCGATGCTCACCTACGCGTTCACCGCCCTGGGTGCCAACAAGCAGGCGCGGCTCGCCGGTGAGCGGGCGACCTTCGGCCGGGTCTCGGTCGAGCCGAACGGCACCAACGCCGTGCCGTCTCACGTGACCGCGTGGCTGGACGCCCGGTGCGCGTCCGAGTCGTCGCTGGCCGCGCTCGTCGAGGGGATCACGACCCAGGCGACCGACCGGGCCGGGCGGGACGGCACCGTCCTGTCCGTGACGGCCGAGTCGGTGTCGCCGGCCGTGCGGTTCGACCCCGCACTCGCCGCCCGGGTCGCCGCCGACCACGAGGGCGGCGACTGGCCGGTGATCCCGACCCAGGCCGGCCACGACGCCGGCATCCTCTCCGCCGCCGGCATCCCGACTGCGATGCTGTTCGTCCGCAACCCGACCGGGGTCTCGCACTCGCCGGCCGAGCACGCGGAGCTCCCCGACTGCCTGGTCGGCGTCTCCGCCCTGGCCGACACCCTGGAACGGCTGGCCCGGTGACCGAGTCCCCCTCCTCGGCGTACCTCCTCGAGCGGGCGTGGGTCGACGGCGCCGTCCGCGACGACGTGCTCGTCGAGATCGAGGACGGCCGATTCACATCCGTCACACCGGTAGGGCAAAGCCTCCGCTTCTCGGGTGAAGTTTCGGCCCAGAACGTCCGGTTTCCCCGGCTAGCCGGGGAAACCGTCCGGCTCGCCGGCCTCACCCTCCCCGGGCTGACCAACGACCACAGCCACGCGTTCCATCGGGCGCTGCGGGGGCGGACCCAGCGGGGGCGGGGCACGTTCTGGACCTGGCGCGAGCAGATGTACGCCGTGGCGGAGCGGCTCACCCCGGACACCTACTTCACCCTGGCCCGGGCGACGTTCCGGGAGATGGTGGCGGCGGGCTACACGAGCGTGTCCGAGTTCCACTACCTCCACGACCCGGAGCCGGCCACGGGCGACGCCCTCCGCGAGGCCGCACGAGCGGCGGGCATCCGGCTCACGCTGCTCGACGCCTGCTACGTCAGCAGCGGCTTCGGCGCGCCGCCGGAGGGCGTGCAGCTCCGGTTCAGCGACGGCACCGCCGAGCGGTGGGCCGCACGGGTCGGCGCCGGCCCGGCCGCGATCCACTCCGTGCGCGCCGTCCCCCGCGAGCAGCTGGCGGTCTTCCGCGGCCGCGCGCCCCTGCACGTCCACCTCTCCGAGCAGGTCGCCGAGAACGAGGCCTGCCTGGCGGCGTACGGCGTCACCCCGACCCGGCTGCTCCACGACGAGGGTCTGCTGGGTCCGGACACCACCGTCGTGCACGCCACCCACCTCACCGACGACGACATCGCGCTGCTCGGCAGCACCCGCACGAACGTCTGCATCACGCCCACCACCGAGCGTGACCTCGCCGACGGGATCGGCCCGGCGCGCCGGCTCGCGGACGTGGGCTGCCGGATCAGCATCGGCAGCGACAGCCACGCGGTCATCGACCCGTTCGAGGAGCTGCGCGGCCTCGAGATGGACGAGCGGCTCGCGACCCAGGAGCGCGGGCACTGGTCAGCTGCCGAGCTGTTAGCGATCGGCACCGCCGGGCTGCAGATCGCGGTCGGTGCGCCGGCCGACCTGGTCACGATCGACACGCGAAGCACCCGCACCGCCGGCACCGGCGCCGACGAGCACACCGCCGTCTTCGCCGCCACCGCCGCCGACGTCACCCACGTCGTCGTCGACGGCCGGGTCGTCGCGTCCGAGGACGACCACGAGGACATCGGCCGCGAGCTGGCGGCTGCGATGGAGGCACTGTGGCAAGCACCCTGATCACGAACATCGGCGAGCTCGTCACCAACGACCCCGAGGCCGCCGACGACGGCCGGGGGCTGCTCGGGATCGTCGAGCAGGCCGCGCTCGTGATCGACGGCTCGACGGTCGCCTGGGTGGGCCGCGCCGCCGACGCCCCGGACGCCGACCAGCTCGTCGACGCCGGCGGCCGGGCGGTGCTGCCCGGCTTCGTGGACAGTCACAGTCATCTGGTCTTCGCCGGCGACCGGGCCGCGGAGTTCGCGGCGCGGATGGCCGGGACGCCGTACGCCGCCGGCGGCATCCGCACGACGGTGGCCGCCACCCGGGCCGCCACCGACGAGCAGCTCACCAGCCACGTCGCCCGGCTGGTCGAGGAGATGCGCCGCCAGGGCACGACCACGGTCGAGATCAAGAGCGGCTACGGGCTGACCGTCCACGACGAGGCCCGCAGCCTCGCGGTCGCGCGGCAGTTCACCGAGGAGACGACGTTCCTCGGGGCGCACGTCGTGCCCGACGGCGACCCGGGGGAGTACGTCGACCTGGTCACCGGCCCGATGCTCGACGCGGCCCGGGAGCACGCCCGCTGGATCGACGTGTTCTGTGAGCGCGGCGCCTTCGACGCCGACCAGGCCCGGGCGATCCTGGACGCCGGCGCGGCGGCCGGACTGCGCGGCCGGCTGCACGCCAACCAGCTGACCTACGGAGAGGGCGTCCGGCTCGCCGCCGAGCTCGGCCTGGTCGCGGTCGACCACTGCACCTACCTGGCCGACGAGGACGTCGCCGCGCTGCGCGACAGCGGCACCATCGCCACGCTGCTGCCCGGGGTCGAGTTTTCGACCCGGCAGCCCTATCCCGACGCCCGCCGCCTCCTCGACGCGGGCGTCCGGGTGGCTCTGGCCAGCGACTGCAACCCCGGGTCCTGCTTCACCAGCTCGATCCCGCTGTGCATCGCGCTCGCCGTCCGTGAGATGGGGATGACCCCCGCGGAGGCGGTGCACGCGGCGACCTACCGCGGTGCCCAGGCCCTGGACCGCGACGGGCAGCACGGGATCGGCGCGCTCGTGCCCGGGCGCCGCGCCGACCTCGCGGTGCTCGACGCCCCCTCCCACGTCCACCTCGCCTACCGCCCCGGCGTCCCTCTCGTCCGCCAGACCTGGGTCGCCGGCCGTCCGCTGTAATACGACGAGGACGCGGCCGCTCAGGATCCGGCGACCACCTCGTGGATGTGGTCCGCGACCAGCCCGTGCGCCTCGCGGTGGACGGCGGCGGCTGCCTCCGGGTTCGGGGCGTCGACCAGGCAGAACACCTTGCCGTTGGCCTCGTCGACCCAGTAGCTGCGGTAGTCCACGCCGTACTTGGCCTGGATCTTCAGGTCCTCGGCGTGCGCGCCCGCCACGTCGGCGGCGGTCGCGCCCTCCGGCAGGGTCTCGTGGACGTCCATGTAGAGCGGCATCGCGCTCTCCTCTCGTTGGTGGTCTGTCGAGTCTCGGCTGACACCGCTGCCGAGGACCATGACCGAACGCCCGGAGTACATGACCCGTCCGGGATCTGTCGGAGGAGGTCTCTCGGACTCATGCTGAGCAGATGACGAACCCGCTCGCCGACGCGTTGGCCAAGCTCCGTCTCGAGGGCGCGATCTTCCTGCGCGGCTCCTACAGCGAGGCGTGGGCCTACGAGTCCGTCCCGGGGGCCGACCTTGCCGCGCTGCTCGTGCCCGGGGCGGAGCGGGTCGTCCTCATGCACGTGATCGGCCGGGGGCGCTGCTGGATCCAGGTGGGCGACGGGGACCGGCACTGGGCCGACGCCGGTGACGTGGTCGTGCTGCCCTACGGCGACACCCATCGGATGGGCGGGGTCGAGTCGGTCGAGCCGGTCCAGGTCGGGACCCTCGTCCAGCCGCCACCGTGGACCCGGATGCCCGCCATCGAGCACGGCGGTGGCGGCGACCCGACCCAGGTGGTGTGCGGCTATCTCGCGAGCGAGGACCCGCTGTTCGACCCGCGGCTCTCGGCGCTGCCGCCGGTGTTCGTCGTCAGTCCGGTCGGCGAGGCCCAGGAGTTCGTGCGGGCCAGCATCGCCTACGCCCTGCAGCAGACCGCCCAGGTCGCGGACGGCCGGTTCGAGGTGCCGCCCCGGCTTCCCGAGCTGCTGCTGGTCGAGGTGCTCCGGCTGCACCTCGCGAACGCGCCCGCGGCGCACCACGGCTGGCTCGGTGCGCTCCACCACCCGGTGCTGGCGCCGGCCATGGCCGCGATGCACGCCGACCCGGCAGCGCACTGGAGCGTGGCCGAGCTGGCGCGGGTCGCCGCGGTCTCGGAGTCCCTCCTCGACGAGCGGTTCCGCACGGTCCTCGGGATGCCCCCGATCCGCTACCTGGCCGGCTGGCGGATGCACCTGGCCCGGGATCTGCTCGAGTCCAGCGAGCTCGGCGTGGCGGTGATCGCCCACCGGGTCGGCTACGAGTCGGAGGAGGCGTTCAGCCGGGCGTTCAAGCGGGCCCACGGCCGCTCTCCGCGGCAGTGGCGGCAGACCTCGGGCCGGGTGCCTCAGACGCCTCGCGAGCCCGGGTCGGACCACAGATAAGGCACCTTCCCGATGTGCGTGCCTACCTCAGCGAACCACTCTCGGTCTCACCACCGAGGAGCTGAGGAGCCCACCATGTACGACAACACCGCACACCGCGACTACGTGAAGACCGAGCTGGAGTACCGGATCAACCGGGCCCAGGCCGACCTGGCGGGCCGCCGCAAGCGGCGGGCGCTGGTACGCCGCAGCCGGGACGTCGACGGCCTGACCTGGACGACGGTGCGCTGAGCGGCGCGCCGCGATGACCCAGCCCGCGCTGCGCCTGGTCCCGGGCGGCGATCCCTCCGCGAATGCGCGGCAGCTGTCTCCGGAACACGCGATCATGGGCGACGTGGCCGCACACACCAGCCGAACCCTGGTCGGACGAGACGCCGAGCTGACGGAGATCGCTTCGTTGCTCGGCGTCCGTCCGGCCGGCACCGGCACCGGCCTGGTGCTGCTCTCCGGCGACGCCGGCGTCGGCAAGACCCGGCTGCTCACCGAGCTGCGCGACCTGGCGTTCACCGAGGGCTGGCAGGTGGTCGCGGGCCACTGCCTGGACTTCGGTGACAGCGCGCTGCCCTACCTGCCGTTCTCGGAGGTCCTCGGCCGGCTCGCCGCCGACCTGCCGGACCTCGTCGAGGAGGTCGCCGGCCGGCACTCCGCGCTCGCCCGCCTCCAGCCGGGCCGCCGGGTGATGGGCTCCCCGGCGCGCTCGAGCGACGACCTCGGCGCGCTCGACCGCAGCGACCTCTTCGAGGCCGTGCACGCGCTCCTCGAGTCGGCCGCCACCTCGGCGCCGCTGCTGCTGGTCATCGAGGACACCCACTGGGCCGACCAGTCGACCCGCGACATGCTCAGCTTCCTGTTCAGCCGTCCGTTCGCGGGCCCGGTCTCGGTCGTGGCGTCGTACCGCTCCGACGACCTGCACCGCCGGCACCCGCTGCGCCGCCAGGTCGCGGAGTGGTCCCGGATCCGCGGCGTGCACCGGGTACCGCTCTCCCCGCTGTCCGACGACGCGGTCCGCGCCCTCATCGCCGAGCTGGCCCCCGAGGGCCTGGCCGAGCGCGAGCTCGCCGACATCGTCGACCGCGCCGAGGGCAACGCGTTCTTCGTGGAGGAGCTCACCAGCGCCGCCGCCGGGCCGGGCCGCTGGGTCCCCGCCGACCTCGCCGACGTGCTCCTGGTCCGCCTGGACCGGCTCGACGACACCGCCCGGCAGGTGGTCCGCACGGCCAGCGTCTCGGGCCGCCGGGTCTCGCACGAGACCCTGGCCGCGGCCTCCGGGCTCGCCGACGCCGAGCTCGACGAGGGCCTGCGCAAGGCGGTCGAGATGAACATCCTCGTCGCCGGGGACGGCCGCTACTCCTTCCGCCACGCGCTCCTCGGCGAGGCGGTGTACGACGACCTCCTGCCGGGCGAGCGGGTCCGGCTGCACGCCCAGTATGTCGCCGCCCTGCGGGCCGGGGCGCGGGGCACGGCCGCGGAGCTGGCCCGCCACGCCCGGCTGGCGATGGACCTGGACACCGCGCTGACCGCGAGCATCCAGGCCGGCGACGAGGCCTCGCGGGTCGGTGGCCCGGACGAGGCGGCCTACCACTACCAGCAAGCCCTCGAGCTGCTCGTCGACCCGCGCCGCTGCGCGCAGGTCGACCTCGACCTGTCCAAGCTCGTCGTCAGCGCCGCCGAGGCGCTCTCCGCCAGCGGCGACCCCGAGCGCGCGGTCAAGGTGATCGCCGACCAGGTCGAACGGCTCCCGGTGGACGCGCCGACGACCTGGCGGGCCCGGATGATGTCGACCCAGGCGCTGCTGACGATGATGATCGAGGGCAGCGACGATCCGGTCGGGATGTCCACCGAGGCGGTCGCCCTGGTGCCCGACGGCGACAGCGGGCTGCGCACCCGGGTGCTCGCCAACCACGCCCGGGTGCTGGCCGGGATGGGCCAGTACGACGAGGCCCAGACCGTCGGGCTGGACGCCCTCCACCTGGCAGAGCGGCTCGACCTGCACGAGCTGGCCTCCGAGGTGATCACCACCCTCAGCGGCCTCAAGAAGGCCGGCCCGAAGGAGGGCCTGCGCCAAGCCCTCGCGGACGCGGTCGCCCGGGCCGAGGCGTCCGGGGCGCTGTCCTCGGAGATGCGCGCCCGCTACCTGCTGGGCCGCTCCTACCAGGACTGGGCGGAGTTCGACGAGACCGAGCGCTGGTTCCGCAGCGCCATCGAGCGTGGCGCCGACGCCGGCATCCCGTACGCGCCGTACGCCTTCGAGGCCCGCTGGCAGCTGGCCTGGGTGCTGGTGGTCCGCGGCCGCTGGGACGACGCACTCGCGCTGACCGACACCGGCCAGGACACACCGCCCCCCGCGATCCCCCGGGCGCTGATCGCGCCGCTGCGGATGCAGGTGCTCCAGGCGCGGGGTGAGGACGTGCGCGCCGAAGCCCGGGCGCTGCGGAAGTTCTGGGCCCGGGAGGGTGGCGTGGCCATCAACGCCAGCGCGGTCGAGCTGGATGCGGCGGGCCTGCGCCGCGACGCCGCCGGCGCGATCGAGGTGTACGACGCGGTCGTCGCCGTGCTCACCCGGATCTGGCACGAGTGGTTCAGCGCGCGGATCCGGCTGGGCGCGCTCACCATCGGCGCGGTCGCCCAGGCGATGCCGGCGCTCTCCGCCGCCGAGCGGGCGTCGTACGTCGGCCGCGTCGATCGGATCCACGCCGACGGGCATGTCGTGCTGCAGCGCTACTCCGACCCCTCCGGTCACTGGGGACCGGAGGGCCGTGCCTGGATGAAGCGGCTCGACGCGGAGACGCTGCGGGTCCGGTGGCTCGCCGGGATCGACGCCCCGCCGCTGGACGCGCTGGTGGACACCTGGCGCGACGCCGCGGTGCTGTTCGAGGACTTCGGCCACGCCTACGAGCTGGCCCGGGTGCGCACCGCCCTGGCCGGCATCCTCCGCGCCACCGGCGACCTCGCCGGCGGCCGTGAGCTCGGCGACCTGGCCCGCGCGAGCGCCCACCAGCTGGGCGCCCGGCCGCTGCTCGACGAGCTCCGCTCGATCGGCAGCGCCCCGGCACGTACCGAGTCCGTGCCGGACGCGCTGACCCCGCGCGAGAGCGAGGTCCTCCAGCTCGTCGCCCAGGGCCGGTCCAACGGCGAGATCGCCAAGCAGCTGTTCATCAGCGCGAAGACCGTCTCCGTGCACGTCTCGAACATCCTCGGCAAGCTGGACGCCTCCGGGCGCACCGAGGCCGCCGCGATCGCCCGGCGCCGGGGGCTGATCGGCTGACGTCGGCCCGGGGTCGGCCCGGGGTCGGCGCCCGGTGCTGGTCGGTCAGCTCGCGGTGACGTACACGCAGGTCGGGTCGGAGCCGAGCACGTCGCCGGTGACGGCGTACGCGTGCGAGCGCGACCCGCCGCACACCTCGCGGAACTCGCAGGTCCCGCACGGGCCGTGGAAGGCCGACGCGTCTCGCAGCGACAGCAGCAGCGGGTCGGTGCGGTAGAGCTCCCGGAAGCCCTGCTCGGTGACGTTGCCGCAGCGCTGCGGCAGGAAGCCGGAGGGGTAGACGTCGCCGAGGTGGTCGATGAACGCGAACCCGCGGCCGGAGTTGACGTCGATCGGTGGCCGCGGCCGGCGGAGCTGCTCGGTGCGCCCCTGGCGCAGGCTCGCGGTCGCCGCCGTCAGCCGCCGGTACAGCTCGCCGAGCTCGGCGTGGTCGCCACGGGCCCGCTGGATCGCGACCCGTCGGTAGTGCGGCGCCTCGGTGGCCTTGACGGCGACCAGGTCGGAGACGTCGTGCATCCAGTGCAGCACGTCCTCGACCTCCGGCGCCGTGAGCGGGGTCAGCGCCGTGCCGCGGCCGGTCGGCACCAGGAAGAACACGCTCCACAGCGAGGCGCCCAGGTCGATGACCGTGCGCAGCACGTCGGGCAGCTCGTGCACGTTGCCCTGGGTGACGGTCGTGTTGACCTGGAGCCGGAAGCCCGCCTCCTTGACCCACCGCGCGGCGCGCAGGGTGTCCTCGAAGACCCCGGGCACGCCACGGAACGAGTCGTGCGTCTCGGCGACCGCGCCGTCCAGGGAGAGAGACATGGCGACGGCGCCGGCGGCACGCAGCTCGGCGAGCACGTCCGGGGTGAGCCGCGGGGTCACCGAGGGTGAGAGCGCGACGTGGAGGCCCAGCGCGGTCCCGTAGCGGACCAGCTCGGCGAGATCCGGCCGCTCGAAGGGGTCGCCGCCGGTGAGCACGACGATCGGGTACGGCTTGCCGAAGCCCGCGATGTCGTCCAGCAGCGCCTTGCCCTGCTCCGTGGTGAGCTGGCGCGGGTCCGCCCGGGTCTGGGCGTCGGCCCGGCAGTGCCGGCAGACCAGGGCACAGGCGCGGGTGACCTCCCAGATCGTGATCAGCGGGCGGTCTCCCGGGTCGTGGTGGAGCTGTCGCACCGCCCGCTGGTCGGCGCCCGCACGAATATGCACGGCTTGAGCCTAGAGAACTGGCCGCCAGAAGGCGAGCCGGCCGGCGTGTGCTCGATCACGCACGGCCCGCCGGGCCCGTCCGGCGAGGGGGCGGATCGGCTCACCGCCCACCGCACAGCCATACTCGGGACCCGTGACCGCGACCGCCGCCTCGGACTACCGCTGTGCCGGGGCCAGCCTGCTCGACACCGAGCCGATGGCCGGCACCGCGCCCGCCGACGTTGCGTGGCTGTTCGTCGAGCAGCCCGGCCCGTGGGGCCGCCAGGCGGTCGCCGAGTGCCGGCTGCCCGAGGCCGTTCGTGACCACCTGGCCGGCCTCGACGGCGTACGGGTCCAGCTGATCCGCCGCCCGGGCGGCGCCTCCGGGCCGGGCGTGCGGGTCTTCTCCGCGGTGCTGGGCGACCGGCCGGTCGTGCGCACGGCGCTGCTCGCGGACCCGACCGAGCTGCTCGGCGGTCTCGACGACCTCTCCTGGGAGCCGTACGGCGACCCGCTGTGGCTGGTGTGCACGAACGGGCGGCGCGACCTGTGCTGCGCCGAGCGCGGTCGTCCGGTCGCCGCCGCGCTGGCCGCCCGCTGGCCGGACGCGACCTGGGAGACCAGTCACCTGGGCGGGCACCGGTTCTCCGGGACCCTGCTCGCGCTCCCGGCGGGCGTGGTGCTCGGCCGGCTCGACCCGGGGTCCGCCGTCGCGGCCTGTGCGGCCCTGGAGGCCGGCCGGCTGCCCGCCCACCTGGCCCGCGGCCGCTCCGGCCTGCCGGGGATCGCCCAGGTGGCCGAGCTGTACCTGCGCGCCGAGCTGGGGCTCCACCGGCTCGACGACATCCGCGTGGTGGGGGTGGAGGACGGGCGGGTGCGCCTGGAGGCCGGCGGCGCGGCGTACCTGGTCGAGGTCGAGGAGTCGCTCGGCGCCCCGCGCCGGCACAGCTGCGCGGACCTTCGGACGAAGGCCGCGCCCGTGTACACGGTCGTCGGCTGGGGTACCTGATCGGGAGATCGACGATCCCGTTCCCGACCGACCCAGGAGGACGTCATGACCACCACGCCCGAAGAGCCTCTCAACGACGACGACATGACCACCGCCCCGGCGGGCGACCCCACGGTCGGCCTCGGCGGTGACGCCGACGGCACCGACGGCGGCGACGCCGACGGGACCGACGGGGACGGGACCGACGGCGACGCGACCGACACCACCGACGGCGACGGCTCGGACAGTGACGGCACCGACGGCGACGGCACCGACGGGGACGCCTCCTGAGTGAGCGCGCTCGACCGGCCCGCCCTGGACCCGCCTGCCCGCGAGCTGCCTGCCCGGGAGCTGCCTGCCCTCGAGTTGTTGAGCGGTGACGCCCAGACCTTCCTGGCGAAGGTCTGGGCGTCGCGCGTGCACCTGCACCGCAGCGGCCCCGCCGACCCCGACAGCCCCGGCAGCGCCGACGGCCCGGACAGCCTGGTCGGGCTGTTCGCGCTCGCCGACGCCGACCACCTGCTGACCTCGAGCGCCGTCCGGACGCCGTCGATCCGGCTGGCCAAGGACGGCGCGGTGCTCCCGGAGTCGGCGTACACCCGACGGGCGAGCCTCGCCGGCAAGCCGCTGACCGGGCTGGTCGACGCCCGCAAGGCGCTGGCGCTCTTCGACGACGGCGCGACCGTCGTCTTCCAGGGCCTGCACCGCTACTGGCCCCCGCTGACCCGGCTGATCGCCCGGCTCGAGCTCGAGCTGGGCCACCCGTGCCAGGCCAACGCGTACCTCACCCCGCCGGGCGCGCAGGGCTTCGCGGTGCACTCGGACTCCCACGACGTGTTCGTGTTCCAGACCGCCGGCTCGAAGCGCTGGGAGGTGCACGGGCCGGACGGCCCCGAGGAGGTGCTGCTCGAGCCCGGGGTGTCGATGTACCTGCCGACCGGCACGCCGCACGCGGCCCGTGCCCAGGACACCGTCTCCTTGCACGTCACGCTCGGCATCAACCAGCTCACCTGGCGCGGCCTGGTCGAGCGGACCGTGGCCGGGGCCCTCGGCGAGGTGGCCGACGAGCACCTGCCGGCCGGCTACCTCGACGACCCGGCCGCGCTCGCCGGCCCGCTCGCGGACCGGCTCGAGCGACTCGCGGACGCCGTCCGCCGCCTGGACGCGACCGCCGCCGTCGAGGCCGAGGTGCGGCGGTTCCTCACCTCGCGGCCGCCGCGCCTGGACGGCGGGCTGCACGACGTGCTCGCCCACGGCACGATCACCGACACCACCCTGCTGCGCCGCCGGCCCGGCCACCCCTGCGTGCTCCTCGACCGGGGTGAGCGGGTCGAGGTGCTGCTCGGCGACCGGTCGCTGACCGTGCCCGCGTGGATCCGCCCGGCACTCGAGGCGGTCCGCGCTCGCGGCGAGCTGACGCCGGCCGACCTGCCGCTCGACGAGCAGAGCCGCCTGGTGCTGTGCCGACGACTGGTCCGGGAGGGCCTCCTGGAGGTCCGGTGAGCCCGCCGCCTCCGGCATTCCGCTGTGCGGCCGCCAGCCTCCTGCGCGACGAGCCGGTCGCCGGCACCGCGACCCAGGTCCGGGCCTGGCTCCTGGTCGAGCACACCGGGCCGTGGGGCGCCGACGCCCTGCTCGACGCCCGCCTGCCCGAGGGCGTCGGCCCGGCGCTCAAGGACCGGGCCCGGGCGCTGCGCGCGAAGATCCTGCTGATCCGGCGGTTCAGCTCGACGTCGGACGGCGCCGGTGTGCGGGTGTTCGCCGCGCTGGCCGACCCGGTCCGGCCGCGGATCGAGGCCGGCCGGCTGGGCGACGTGCGCGAGGTGCTCGACCTCGACCTGGCCGGGTTCCGAGACGGTGGGTCGACCGGCCTGTCGGCGTACGACAGCGCGCTGTTCTGCGTGTGCACCAACGGCCGGCACGACGCCTGCTGTGCGGAGCGCGGCCGCCCGATCGCCCGGGCCCTGGACCGGGCGCACCCCGAGGAGACCTGGGAGGTCTCGCACATCGGCGGCGACCGGTTCGCCGGCAACCTGGTGGTGCTGCCGCAGGGGCTCTACTACGGGCGGCTCGATCCCGCCGCCGCGCTCGCGGTCGCGGGCGCCCACCTCGCCGGCGAGCTCGACCTGGACCACCTGCGCGGCCGCTCCTCCCAGCCGATGGCCGTGCAGGCCGCGGAGATCCTCCTGCGTCGCGAGCTGGGGGCGACCCGGGAGCCGGACGTCGTGCTCGTCGGTCGCTCGGTCGAGGCGGACCTGACCACGGCCGTCTTCGCGGTGGCGGGTGCGACGTACGACGTCCGGGTCCGGACCACCCGCGACCCGGCCACCGCCACGCAGCTGACCTGCAAGGCGCGCCGCGCGAACCCGGTGCCCGCTCACGAGCTGCTCAGCGTGACGCGCCGGGTCTGACGGGAGGGTCGGGTGCCTGGCACGACGCCGCCGTGCGCCACCAGGTCGCCTTCCTCGCCCGGGTGCTCGCCCCGCGTTACAGCGGCGGAGGTCGGACGTAGGGTGGCCCGATGCCGATCTGGGTGGAGGCGGGGCTCTGGGGCCTGCTGGCCGGGGGCGCGCTGGTGCTCGGCGCGGCGATCGCCTGGTGGACGCGGGTGCCGCGGGTCGTGGTCGCGGGCGTGATGGCGTTCGGGGCCGGCGTGCTGATCTCGGCGCTCGCCTTCGACCTGGTCGACGACGCCGAGCGGACCGGCGGACTGGCCGCGACCGCCCTCGGCTTCCTCGGCGGCGCGCTCGCGTACGTCGCGGCCAACGCGCTCCTGGCCCGCCGCGGCGCCCGGCACCGCAAGCGCTCCGGTGACGAGCAGCCGTCGGAGGAGGAGCAGGCCGGGAGCGGTACGGCGATCGCCGTCGGCGCGCTGCTCGACGGGGTGCCCGAGTCGGTGGTGCTCGGCCTGTCGCTGCTGGGTGGCGGCGGCGTCGGCGTACCGGTCCTCGCGGCGATCTTCATCTCCAACCTGCCCGAGGGACTCTCGAGCTCGGCCGGCATGAAGCGCAACGGCCGCAGCGCCCGTTACGTCTTCGGGGTGTGGGTGGGCATCGCGGTGGCCAGCGGCATCGCCGGGGCCCTCGGCGTGCTGGCGCTGCAGGACGCCTCGGGCGGCACCGTCGCCGCGATCACCGCGCTGGCCGCCGGCGCGATCCTGGCGATGGTCGCCGACACGATGATCCCCGAGGCCTTCGAGCGCGCCCACCTGCTCACCGGCCTGATCGCCACCGTCGGCTTCCTGGCCTCGTTCGTCATCGAGCGCGCCGGCTGACCGCCGGGCGGCGACGCCACTATTGACGACTATTCAATTCGGGCGAGGCGACCTAGAGTCGGTCCATGGCGACCCTGGACGACGTGAGCGAGCTGACCACCGAGCGGATGCAGCGGATGAGCCCGGGCAACCAGGGCAAGCTCCCCGCGGTGGACCGCAGCGGGCTGCCGCCCGGCCCGCGCTGGCCGGTGCTCGTCCAGACCGCCGGGCTGCTGCGCTTCCGGCACCGGTTCCACCCCTACCTGCATCGCAAGTACGGCGACGCCTTCACCGTCCGGCTCGCCCCCGGGGGCCGGCCGCTGGTGTTCTTCACCCGACCCGAGCACGCCAAGGAGATCTTCGCCGGCGACCCGGAGGTCTTCCACGCCGGCAAGGCGAACGGCATCCTCGGCCCGATCATGGGCGAGCACTCCCTGCTCCTCCAGGACTCCCGCGAGCACAAGCGGGCCCGCAAGCTGCTGATGCCCGCGTTCAACGGGCACGCCCTGCGCGAGTACCAGGCGCTGGTCACCGAGGTCGCCCGCGCCGAGGTCGGCGGCTGGCGCAGCGGCCAGGAGTTCCGTGCGCTGGACCGGATGAACGCGCTCACCCTCGAGGTGATCCTGCGCGTGGTCTTCGGCGTCACCGACGAGGCCCGCCTCGCGCGGCTGCGCCCGCGCGTCAACAAGACGGTCAACATCAGCCCGGCGATCCTGCTCGGCTGGGGCTACCCCTGGCTGCAGCGGTTCGGCCCGTGGAAGGCGACCGTCGACAACCAGCGCGAGCTGGACCGGCTGATGTACGCCGAGATCCGCGACCGGCGGACCGCAACCGACCTGGCCGAGCGCACCGACGTGCTGTCCCGGCTGATCCTCCAGGGCGACAGCGGCGAGAGCGGCGACCGGTTGAGCGACACCGAGCTGCGCGACCAGCTGGTGACCCTGCTGCTCGCGGGCCACGAGACCACGGCGTCCGCGCTGTCCTGGGCGCTCTACGAGACCGGCCGCGACCCGGGGCTGCTGGCCCGCTGCCAGCGAGCGGCCGCCGGCGGGGACGACGACTTCCTCGAGGCGGTGCTCAAGGAGGCGATGCGGCTGCACCCGATCATCCCGATGGTGGTGCGCACCCTCATGGAGCCGGCCACCATCGCCGGCTGGGACCTGCCCAGGGGCACCACGGTCGGGCCGTCGATCATCATCGCCCACCAGCGTGAGGACAACCATCCCGATCCCGACGTGTTCCGGCCCGAGCGCTTCCTGGGCCAGAACCCGCCCGCGAACACCTGGATCCCCTTCGGCGGCGGCGTGCGCCGCTGCCTGGGCGCCGGTTTCTCGCTGATGGAGGGGGTGGCGGTGCTGCGCGAGGTGTTCGCGGCGTACGACGTCGAGGCGCTCGGCCGCGACGAGCCGAAGGTCCGCAACATCACCAGCGTCCCCCGGCGCGGCACCAGGATCCGCGTCACGGCTCGCCAGGTGTTCTGACCACGGACATCAGGTTGGCCGACGGGGTTCGGGTCGTGTGCCTGAGCACGCGCCATGGCGCGTGCTCAGGCACACGACCCGTCAGGCCTGCTGGTCCAGCCAGGTGGCCCAGTCGGGTCCGCGCAGCAGCGCGCCGGGGCCCGGCAGCATCGACCCGTCGGCCATGCTCGGCGCGGCCGGCGCCGCCTCGACGGTGACGTCCGAGCCGGCGCGGTCGACCAGGGCCCGCACCTGGTCGACCAGCCGTTCGGGGCGCGGGCCGGCGAGGTCCTGGTCACCGGTGAGTGCCCCGGTCGCCAGGTCGAGCAGCACGCGTACGACTTCGCCGGTCGCCACCGGCTGGCTGGGGACGTCCATGACCTGGACGACGCCGTCGTGGGTGTTCCAGGCCAGCATCTGGCCCGCGAACTCGTGGAACTGCGTGGCCCGCAACACGACCGGGCCGGGCGCGTGCTCGCGGGTGGCCCGCTCGTGGGCGAGCTTGGCGACGTAGTAGTCGAAGTCCGGGCTGCGGTCGACGCCCACGATCGAGAGGACGACGGTGCGGGCCACCCCGGCCCCGGTGGCCGCCTGGCCCAGGTTGCGGGCCACGGTGGTGAAGAACGTCTCGACCCCGGTCGGGTCGGCGCTCGAGGTCACGTCCACGACGGCCTCGACCCCGGTCAGCGCCTCCCGGAGCCGGTCGGCGCCGTCGGACCGGAGCAGGTCGAACCCCGTCGACCGGGCGAGCTCGACGACGTCGTGCCCCTCCTCCCGGGCGAGCGTGGTGAGCTGGGCTCCGATGAGCCCGGTGGCGCCGGCGACGGCGATCTTCATGGCTGCTCCTAGGGGACGATCTTCGCCTCCACACTAGGTCTGCTCCGGTCGCCGCCCGGCGCAGCTCTCACCCCCGGTCGAACGCCGTGCGCACCTCGGCCTCGGCGAGTCCGTAGTCCTCGAGCGTGTACGTGTGGGACGGCTTCGCCTTGCCCTGCTTGGACTCCTGGTCGATCTCCTCGATGGCCGCCTGCGCCGCCGGCGTCCAGTCGAGGCCGAACTGCTCGTAGATCCCGCGCGTCACGCCGAGCGGGTCGGCGACCAGGTCGCGGAAGGCGACGTCGGCGAACTGCGCCTGGTCGTAGCGGCCGCGCGCGTCGTGGAACGCGTGGAACGCCCGTGACCACAGGTCGAGCTGGGTCTCGCCGATCGTGCGGCCGACGTACGTCGTGCTGTGCCCCGCGGTCGTCTCGGCGGAGAGCGAGCACGACGACGCGATGCACACGACCGGGTCGCGGTGGGTGTAGACGATCAGCGCGTCCGGGTAGACGGTCATCAGCGCGTCGAGCGCGGTCAGGTGCGAGGGGTTCTTGAGCACCCAGCGCTTCTCGGGGTCGTTGAGGCCGACCAGCTGGAGGTTCTCCTTGTGCCGAGCGTAGGCGTCGGTCCAGTCCTGCCGCCGCAGCCAGGCGGAGTAGCGCGGGACGTTGGCCAGGGACTCGTAGGAGCTGGACTTGCCGGTCTGGCGCAGCAGCCGCCAGCACTCCTCGACCGTCGTCGCATCCATGTAGTGGATGCCCATGAACTCCGGGCTCTCCACGTGGTGCGCCGAGAACGCCTGCTGCATCGCGGTGAAGATCGGGTCGGCCTCCCAGGTCTCCCGCGGCGGTCGCGGCTGGGGGTACTGCGTCAGCCACATCTCCAGGCCCTGTGCCATCGGGTCGGCGTGCAGCAGCCGGTGCAGGGCGGTGGTGCCGGTGCGCGGCAGGCCCAGCACGAACACCGGCCGCTCGATGGGGACGTCGCGGTGCTCGGGGTGCGTGGCGAACTGCGCCTGGGTCAGCAGTACGCCGACCAGCGCGCTCTTCACCTCCGAGCGCTGGAAGTAGTTGCCGCGCGGCGTCAGCCCGGCCTCGGGCGAGGCGAGGTCGTCGACCAGGACCCGCAGCCCCTCCTCGTGCAGGCCCGCCCCGAAGTCGGACAGGCCGGTCGTGCGCATGGCCGCGGCGGCGATGTCCTCGTACGAGCCGACGTCCACCCGCTCCCGGGTCATCACGTTCTCGGACATCACGCTGCCTGCCGGTCCACAGCCGAAAACCCCGGCCTCCGGGCCCGCCACCGAGTCGCCATCAGTCGTGGAACTCCCCGCAGTCGACGGTGAGCATCTGCCCGGTCACCGCGGAGGCGAGGTCGGAGGCGAGGAACAGCGCGGCCCGGGCGACCTCCTGGGCCGACGCCAGCCGCTTGAGGTCGGTCGGCGCCGCCTTCTCGGCGTACACCTCCTCGTGCGTCTTGCCCTCGACGGCCGCCAGGAAGTCGAAGTAGCCGCGGTTGACGTCCTCGTAGATGTAGGACGGCGCCACGCTGTTGACCCGGATCCCGCGCGGGCCGAGCTCGGTGGCCAGCGACGACGCGAGGTGCTCGAGCGCGCCCTTGGACAGCTTGTAGCCGGCGTACTCGGGCTGGGAGGAGAAGGAGACGCAGGAGTTCAGCATGATGATCGAGCCCCTGCTCTCCGCGAGCGCGTCGGCGAACAGCGCCGAGAGCCGCAGCGGCGCGAACACGTTGGTCTCGTTGACCTTCGCGAGCTTGCGCGGGTCGATCCGGGTGATCGGGTCCATCGGCGGGATCGCGAACGCGTTGTTGATCACGCAGTCGACGCGCCCGAACGCCTCGAGGGCCCGGTCGCGCAGGTTGACCCGCGAGTCCTCGTCGGTCACGTCGGTGACCACGCTCACGACCTTGACGCCGTGGCCCTCCAGCTCGCCCTGGAGCTCGACGAGGCGGGCCTCGGTGCGGCTGGCGATCACCAGGTCCGCGCCCATCTTCGCGGCCTCCTCGGCCAGCGAGCGGCCCAGGCCGGGCCCGATCCCGGAGATCACCACGACCTTGCCCTTCAGCAGGGGTACGGCGTCGTAGCGGTCCTCGATCGAGGTGTCGTGGGCCTGTGCGTAGCCAAGGTCGGTCATCAGCTCAGCATCCTTCGGGCGACGGAGCGCTGCCGGGCGGCGATCCGCTCGGCGTACTGCTCGGTGGTGATCGGGGTGAAGTGGGGCAGCCTGTCCGGTACGTCGGCGAGCGCGACGACCTCGGCGACGGGGCCGTCCGCGGGGCCGAGGTCGCGCTCGAGGCGCTGCCAGCGCAGCATCAGCGACCCGGTCCGGTGGCCGGTGCACTCGAGCCAGTTGGCGAGCCGCGCGTCGGGACCGGCGGGGGAGCGCTCGGAGATGACGAACCGCATCAGGCCGTCGGGATCCACCACGGCCTGGGCCTTGGTCAGCGAGGTCTGGTGGGTCTCGTAGTCGGTGGAGACGTACCAGTCCGAGCCGATCTGGATCGCCTGGTAGGCGCAGTCGGTGCACTCGGGGACGGTGATGATCAGCGCCTGGTCGTCGTCGAGCTCGTAGTGGCCGATCGACGAGCGCTGCGACGACAGACCGCCGGGCGTCGACCTCGGCGGGGTCGGCTGGTTGGCGGGCTCCTGGCGCTCGAAGAACTGGGGGAACGCCAGCCAGGTCCGGATGGACCCGGTCAGCAGCTTGGCGGCGACCTCGTACTTCCGCTCCAGCCGCGCCCGGGTGAGCGGCGCGGCCGGGAGCCCGAGGGTGTCGGTGCGCTCGATCCAGATCCGGCCGCGCTCCTCGGTGTCCCAGTCGTTGAAGACCTCGCGCACGATCATCGTCTTCGCGCCCGGCTCGGCGACGTAGCTGAACTCGAACGAGCCGTCCTCGGCGAGGTCGAGCTCGCGGTCGTCGAACGCGAGCATCGACGTGGCCGCCGAGTCGGCGGTGTAGGCCCCGCCCATCACCTGGAAGGACAGGTCGGCGGTGCTGCCGCGCACGCCGCGCACGACGTACTCGACGCCCTCCTCGAGGTAGGCGTTGAAGTAGATGGCATCGGGGTTGTCCAGGCCCTGGCGGGAGAACTGGTGGGTGGGGTTGATGAACAGCGGCCGCGCGAGGTCGTGGTCGAAGGCCATCTGCAGCGCCATCCGGATCCGCCCGGAGAGGTAGTCGTAGCCCTCCAGCAGGTCCTGCTCGGTGCGGATGAACGGCGCGCTCTCGATCAGCTTCTCCGCCTCGGCGATCGCGTCCTGGAGAGGACGGGTCAGGTCGCCCATCAGCCGGCCTTGTGGATGATCTGTTCGGCGTACCGCTCGAGGTGCTCGACCTTCTTCTCCAGCGGCTCGGTGTCCGGGCCCTTGATGTAGGGCACCCGGAACCCGACGATGCAGTCGGTCACGCCCTTGTCCTCCAGCCGCTTGATGCCGTCGAGGTCGTAGGCGTCGTAGGAGATCACGTGCACCTCGAAGGAATCGTCGCCCGCCACCCCCTCCTCCCGGCGGATCTCCGCGAGGCGGGTGAGCAGCCGGTCCAGCTCCTCGCCGTCGCCGCCGGCGTGCATCCAGCCGTCGCCCTTGCGTACGGCGCGCCGCAGCGCGGCGTCGGCGTGCCCGCCGACCAGCAGCGGGATCTTCTCGGAGGCGCCGGGGCACTGCTTGATCGCGTCGACGTCGTAGAACTCGCCGTGGTACTCGAAGTACTCGCCGGTGGTGAGTCCGCGCAGGATGTCCATGCACTCGTCCATCCGCCTGCCGCGCCGCTGCCACGCGACGCCCATCGCGTCGAAGTCCTCCGGCCACGGCGAGATGCCGACGCCGAGGCCGAGCCGGTTGCCCGAGAGGAACGCCAGCGAGGAGGCCTGCTTCGCGACGAGCACCGGCGGCCGGATCGGGAGCTTGAGCACGAACGGCGTGAGCCGCAGCGTCGTGGTGTGCGCGAACAGGTGGGCGCACAGCACCATCGTCTCGATGAACTCCTTGCCTTCCAGGAACTCCCGGTCCCCGGTGTCGGTGTAGGGGTACTTCGAGTCGGAGTCCTTCGGGTAGATCAGGCTGTCGGCCACCGTCATCGACGTGTAGCCCGCGCGCTCGGCGGCCTGGGCGAGCGGCGCGTAGAACTGCGCCTGGGTCATCGCCTCGGCGTAGGTGAATCGCATGGGCCACACAGTAGAACGTGTTTCAGTTTTCTGCCAGAGTGTCTCCGTGGACCTCCAGGAGATCAGCGACCGCCTCGAGATCGAGGGCGTGCTCGTCCGCTACACGCGCGCGATCGACGCCGGCGACTGGGACGCGCTCGACAGCGTGTTCACCCCGGACGCGGAGATCGACTACACCGAGTCCGGCGGCATCGCCGACACCTATCCCGCGGTGAAGGCCTGGTTGGCCGAGGTGCTGCCGGCCTTCTTCCCGCGCCGGATGCACTCGCTGGCCCAGGTGGACGCCCGGCTCGACGGCGACACCGCACAGGTGACGGCGTACTTCCACAACCCGATGCCGCTGCCCGAGCCCGGGGGAGCCGACGGCCCGGACGCGACGAACATCGTCGAGTTCGGGGGGCTGTACCACCACACGATGGTGCGCACCGCCGACGGCTGGCGCAGCCGCCGCCTGCACGAGGAGATCGTCTGGAAGCGGGGCCTCTGAGCGCACTCGGGCGGCGCCGGCCCGTTTGGTGGGGCTTGTGTGGGTCACCGACAATGGTGACGACGTACGACGCCACGACCCGGGGGAGATGACCGCGTGTCCGAGCAGCCGCCCGAGCGCCCTGACGAACGCCACCCGATCGCCACCGGGCTGGTGGCGCTGGTCGGCGTCGCCGTCGTCGTGGGGCTGATCATGGGCCTGGTCGTGGTGGCCGGGGCCAGCGTGCTCGGTGTGGGCGGCGGCGGCACCGGCGCCGGGACGGGCTCGGAGCGGTCGATGTACCTGCCCCGACCGGAGAAGACCCCGGCGGCCACCGGGCCCGAGATCACGCTCGCGCCCGGGGCGTCGACGCCGGTGAGCAGCGGGCCGGCGACCGAGCCGACCAGGTCCAAGTCCGCGCGCAAGCAGATCACCCTCTCGGCGTCGGTCACCTCGGCCGGGCCGATGGAGACCTTCGACCTGACCGGCGTCTACCCGGGCGGCGAGGGAGCCATCCTGCAGGTGCAGCGGTTCACCGGTGGGTCGTGGCGGGACTTCCCCGTCACCGCCTCGGTCAGCGACGAGACGTTCCAGACCTCGGTGGCGACCAGCTACTCGGGCCCGAACCGGTTCCGGGTCGTCGACACCGACACCGGGCTGGAGTCCAACGAGATCAGGGTCACGATCGGCTGACGCCGGATCCGCAGCCGCGTCGCGATCGCGGGCTGGCCGGCGAGGATGCCGACGAGCACGAGGAGCATCCCGAGCGCCTGCGTCGGCCCGAACATCTCCCCGGCCAGCGCGACGCCGACCACGGTGCCGGCGACCGGGTTCAGCAGGCCCACCAGTGATACCCCGGCGGCCGGGAGCCGGCGCAGGCCGTGGAACCACACGACGTTCGCGAGCACCGTCGCCACGAGGCCCAGGTAGAGGAAGCCGCCGACCGCACGGAGGTCCAGCGGCGGCGGGGCGCCCTCGACGACGAGCGCGACCGGGAGCAGCGCCAGGCCGCCGGCGACCAGCTGCCAGGCCGTGAACGTCAGCAGGTCGACCGGCGGCTCCCACCTCTTGATGAGGATGTAGCCGAGGGAGGACATCGCGACCGCGGCGAACGACGCCGCGACGCCGACCGGGTCGACCGCGGCGCCGCCGCGCAGCACCAGGAGCGCGACGCCGGTGAACCCCACCGCTGCCCCCGCGAGCGAGGCGGCGCGCGGGCGCTCGCGGACCAACCCCCAGGCGAGCAGCATCATCATCACCGGCGCGGTCGCGGTCAGGGTCGCCGCCAGCCCGCCGGGCAGGCGGTACGCCGCCACGAAGATCAGCACGAAGAACGCCCCGACGTTGAGGATGCCGAGCAGCAGCGCTCGGGCCCACCACTCGCCCTGCGGGAGCCGGGGCCGGAAGGCCAGCAGGAGCAGCCCGAAGGGGAGCGCCCGGACCATCGCGCCGAACAGCGGCCGGTCCGGGGGCAGGTACGCCTCGGTGACGTAGTAGCCCGAGCCCCACGCGATCGGGGCCAGGGCCGTCAGGCTCAACGTACCCCAGGTAGTTTCCACGGAAGACATAATAGTTTCCGTGTCAGATATATTCCGGCCATGGCGAGCGACCTGGATCACGTCGGCCGGATCATGGCGCAGTGGCACGAGCAGCGCCCCGACCTGGACCCCTCTCCCCAGGGCATCATCGGCCGCCTGCACCGGGTGGCCGCGCGGCTCACCGAGGAGCTGGTGGAGGTGTACGCCGGGTTCGGCCTCGGCGAGGGCGAGTTCGATGTGCTGGCGACGCTGCGCCGCACAGGAGCGCCGTACGAGCTCACGCCCGGCGACCTGGCTGCCTCGACGATGGTCTCGTCGGGCGCCGTCACCAAGCGCGTCGACCGCTGCGTCGAGCACGGCTGGGTCACCCGCCGGGTGGGTGAGGGCGACGCCCGCAGCCGGGTGGTCGCGCTCACCCCGGCCGGCTTCGACCTCATCGACCGCGCCTTCGAGGCCCACATGGCCAACGAGCACCGGCTGGTCGGGTCGCTCACCGAGCTGGAGCGCGCCCGCCTGGCGCACCTGCTGGAGGCATGGGGCCGCAGCCTCGGTGTCTGAGGGACCGAGGCCGAGCGGAGCGCCGGGCTACTCCGCGGAGCCGTCGATCACGCACGCCTCGTCGATCAGCCGCTGGGCCGCCTCGCGGGTCCGCGCGCCGGGCAGCCGCAGCACCTGGACCGGCTCGTCGGCGCCGAACCGGAACGACGCCTGCAGGTGGAAGGTCTGGCTGCTCTCGGTCAGCGCGTGCTCGTCGCACCTGGGTACGACGATCTCCAGCGGCGCGGTGACCTCGTCGGCACCGGGCGTCAGGACGACCGGCCGCGGGAGGTGCGGCTCGAGGAGCACGGAGCCCAGGAAGCCGCGCAGCCGGATCGTGCCGGCGGACTGCTCGCGGCGCAGCGTCACGGTCCCCACCAGTCGCGCCCGGCGTCCCGAGCCCTCGATGGCCCAGTGGCCGCCGTACGACATCGTGACGCTGCGGGCCACCAGCAGGTCCTGGCAGCGACGCTGCCAGATCCGGGTCACGTAGCCGCGGCCGCTCTCGTCGAGCTCGTCGCGCACGACCACGTCGTGCCCGGCGACCCCGACGCGCAGCTGGCCCACGACGGCGGCGTCGTCGGCGTCGGCCGGGTCGGCGTCCTCGCAGCGCGGCTCGGGAAGTGTGACGCGCAGGTCGAGCACCCGGCCCGCGACCACCACGGTGTCGTAGTCGTCGAGGAACTCCCCGTAGCCCGGCCAGTCCAGCCCGACCCCGGTGACGGTGAGGTCGCTCCCCGACCCGTTGACCACCCGCAGCTGGGCCCGGTCGGTGCCCTCGTCGATGCGCAGCTGGACGAAGGACAGCGAGACGCCGGCCGGCGCGCGCGGCTGCTCGGTGGACCGGTCGGCGTCCGAGCAGCCGGCCACCGCCGCGGCCAGCAGGCCGAGGCAGCCCACGGCGAACGCCCAGCGCTGGGCGGTCCGGGTCGCCTGCACCCGCTCATGCTGGCGGATCCGGGTGTCGGGGCGCGACCCGGTTATCCGCTGACCCGGTCGGCCGGCTGCGCCGCCAGGGCCAGGTCGACCAGGAGGTCGGCGTGGGCGGTGGCGGAGTCGATGGTCGGCAGCGGCGCCTGGTCGGGCCCGACGAGCAGGCCGATCTCGGTGCAGGCGAGGGCCACCGCCTGGGCCCCGCGGCCGGCGAGGTCCCGCATCACCGCGACGTACCGCTCGCGCGCCGGGTCCAGGAACCGCCCCCGCGTGATCTCCTCGAAGATCACCCGGTCGACCTCCGCGCGGTCGGCGGGACCGGGCACGACCACCGCGATGCCGTGGGTGGCCAGGCGGTCGGCGTAGAACGTCTCCTCCATCACCCAGGACGTGCCCAGCAGCCCGAGCGTGGTCCAGCCCTCGCGGCGGGCGACGGCGGCGACCGCGTCCGCGATGTGCACGGCCGGCACGGACACGGCCGACTCGACGTCCGCGAACACCTTGTGCATCAGGTTCGTGCAGATCGCCACGAGGTCGGCACCGCCGGCCTCGCACCGCCGCGCGGCCCCGGCGAGCAGGTCGCCGGCGCCCTGCCAGTCGCCCCGCAGCTGGCACTCGCGGACCTCCGCGAAGTCGAGGGACTGCAGGGTGATCCGTGCCGACGCGTGCCCGCCTCGACGCGCGGCGACCTGCTCGTTGATCCGGCGGTAGTACGCCTCCGTGGAGAGCCAGGACATGCCGCCGATGAGGCCGATGGTCTGCATGGCCCCAGCCTGCCGTGCTCGAGGACCCCCGCGGAACCCCGGTCTCCGCGCCGGTTCCAGGGCGGCGCTGCCGAGGCGCCCGACCGCGCCGGGGCCGCCGCGCGGCCCCGGTGGGGACCGGGAACAACGGGCGCCCACAGTTGCGTTGGGCCCGGTGAGCGAAGTTGAGTTGAACCGACTCAACTTATTTGCAAGACTCACCGCTGGCGGCGCAGGATGGCCGCAACCCGAGACTCAAGCTGGAGGTAGCAGACATGGCACGTGCGGTCGGCATCGACCTGGGCACGACGAACAGCGTCGTGGCCGTTCTGGAGGGTGGCGAGCCCACCGTCATCGCCAACGCAGAGGGTGCCCGCACCACGCCGTCGGTGGTTGCGTTCGCCAAGTCCGGCGAGGTGCTCGTCGGCGAGGTCGCCAAGCGGCAGGCCGTGACCAACGTCGACCGGACCATCCGGTCGGTCAAGCGGCACATGGGCACCGACTGGTTGACCAAGATCGACGACAAGGACTTCACGCCGCAGCAGATCAGCGCGTTCGTGCTGCAGAAGCTCAAGCGCGACGCCGAGGCCTACCTCGGCGAGCCCGTGACCGACGCCGTCATCACGGTCCCGGCGTACTTCTCCGACGCCCAGCGTCAGGCCACCAAGGAGGCCGGTGAGATCGCGGGCCTCAACGTGTCGCGGATCGTCAACGAGCCGACCGCAGCGGCGCTGGCCTACGGCCTGGACAAGGGCGACGACCAGACGATCCTCGTCTTCGACCTCGGCGGCGGCACGTTCGACGTGTCCCTGCTCGAGATCGGCGAGGGCGTGGTCGAGGTCAAGGCGACCTCCGGTGACAACCACCTCGGTGGCGACGACTGGGACGCCCGGATCGTCGACTGGATGGTCAAGAAGTTCAAGGACAACAACGGCGTCGACCTCGCGGCCGACAAGATCGCCAAGCAGCGCCTCCAGGAGGCCGCCGAGAAGGCGAAGATCGAGCTGTCCTCCTCGTCCGAGACCACGATCCACCTGCCCTACATCACCCACGGCGAGTCCGGTCCGCTGCACTTCGAGGAGAAGCTCACCCGCAGCGAGTTCCAGCGGCTCACCACCGACCTGCTCGACCGCACCAAGGGCCCGTTCCAGAGCGTGCTCAAGGACGGCGGCGTCGCGATCAAGGACATCGACCACGTGGTCCTGGTCGGCGGCTCGACCCGGATGCCCGCGGTCACCGAGGTCGTCAAGGAGCTGCTCGGCGGCAAGGAGCCCAACAAGGGCGTCAACCCCGACGAGGTCGTGGCCGTCGGTGCCGCGCTCCAGGCCGGCGTCCTCAAGGGCGAGGTCAAGGACGTGCTGCTGCTCGACGTCACCCCGCTGTCGCTCGGCATCGAGACCAAGGGCGGCGTGATGACCACGCTGATCGAGCGCAACACCACGATCCCGACCAAGCGCTCGGAGATCTTCACGACCGCCGACGACAACCAGCCGTCGGTCGAGATCAAGGTCGCCCAGGGCGAGCGCCAGATGTGGGCGCAGAACCAGCCGCTCGGCAACTTCGAGCTCACCGGCCTGCCGCCGGCGCCGCGGGGCATCCCGAAGATCGAGGTCACCTTCGACATCGACGCCAACGGCATCGTGCACGTGACCGCCAAGGACCAGGCCTCCGGCAAGGAGCAGTCCATGACGATCTCGGGCGGCTCCGCGCTCGGCAAGGACGAGATCGACCGGATGGTCCGCGAGGCCGAGCAGTACGCCGAGGAGGACGCCAAGCGTCGCGAGGCGGTCGAGACCCGCAACCAGGCCGAGCAGCTCGTCTACACGACCGAGAAGTTCCTCGACGAGAACAGCGACAAGCTGCCCGACGACGTGAAGACCGAGGTCCGCGCCGACGTCGACGCCCTGAAGGTGACCCTCGAGAAGGAGGACGCCAGCGCCGACGACATCCGCGCCGGCGTCACCAAGCTCGGCGAGTCGAGCCAGAAGATGGGCGCGGCGATGTACGCCGCCGCCGAGGCCGACTCGGCCGCGGCCGGCGGCTCGGCGGGGGCGACCGGTGAGTCCGACGACGACGTCGTCGACGCCGAGATCGTCGACGAGGGCGGCGCCGACGACGGGGCCGAGGGCGAGTCCAAGTGACCTACGAGCCCCGGACCGACTCCCGTCCCGACGAGGCGCTCTCGGCGGACGAGGCGGCTGCCCAGGAGCAGCCGCCTCCCGCCTCCGCGGCTTCCCCGGAGGAGCCCGCCGCGGGCTCCGCGCACGAGCGCGCGGCCGAGCAGGCCGCGGAGGAGGCCGAGCAGCTGGTCGGGCAGCAGGTCGAGGACGACCTCACGGTCGCCCAGCGGGCCGTCGACGAGCTGACCGGCGACCTCCAGCGCCTCCAGGCCGAGTTCCTCAACTACAAGCGGCGTGTCGACCGCGACCGGGAGCTGATCCGCCAGAACGCGACGTACGTCGCGCTCACGCCGATCATCGACGTCCTGGACGCCGTCGACCGGGCCCGCGAGCACGACGAGCTCGACGGCGGCTTCAAGGCCGTCGCCGAGCAGCTCGAGCGCGCGGTGGCCGGCCTCGGGTTGACGAGGTTCGGCGCGCCGGGCGACCCGTTCGACCCGGCCATCCACGATGCTCTCTCCCACATCGGTGAGGATCCGGAGGTCGCGGTGACCACCTGCAAGGTGATCGCCAAGGCCGGCTACCGGATGGGTGAGCGGGTGGTGCGGGCCGCGCAGGTGCTGGTGGTCGACCCGCCGAGCGGGCCCACCGCCTAGCCGCAGAGCCACTGCGACGGGTTGATGCGAACGATCACGACGAGGACGGAGAGGGGGTGCGTGGGTGAGCACCACTGACGGCTTCCGGGCCGACTGGGCCCAGAAGGACTTCTACGCCGAGCTGGGCGTGACGAAGAACGCCTCGGCCGAGGAGATCAAGAAGGCCTACCGCAAGCTGGCGCGCGCCAACCACCCCGACTCCAACCCCGGCGACTCTGCGGACAGCAAGGCCAAGCACGACAAGTTCAAGGCGGTCGCCGAGGCCTACGACGTCATCGGCGACCCCGAGAAGCGCAAGAAGTACGACGAGATGCGCGAGCTCTACGGCTCGGGCGCGTTCCGTGGCGGCTTCGGGGGTGGCGGCCAGGGCGGAGGGTTCAACCTCGACGACCTGCTGCGCGACCGGGCGTCCGGTGGCGGAGGCGGCTTCGGTGACATGTTCGGCGACCTCTTCGGGGGCGGCTTCGGCCGGGGCCGGCAGCACCAGCGGCCGCGGGCGCAGAAGGGCCAGGACGTCGAGACCACGGCGACGATCAGCTTCACCGACGCCATCGACGGCGTCACGATCTCGCTGCGGCTCACCTCGGACGCGCCGTGCCCGGACTGCCACGGCACCGGCGGCAAGCCCGGCACCAAGCCGCACGTGTGCCCCGAATGCGACGGCGCCGGCTTCGTGGTGTCCTCCGCCGGCGGGGCGTTCTCGATCAACGAGACCTGCCCCCGCTGCGGCGGCCGCCAGCTCGTGTACGACGAGGCCTGCCCGACCTGCCACGGCTCCGGTCGCGGCACCTCGGCGCGCTCCATCCAGGCGCGGATCCCGGCCGGGGTGCGCGACGGCCAGCGGATCCGCCTGCGCGGCAAGGGCGGCGCCGGCGAGAACGGCGGCCCGGCCGGCGACCTGTTCGTCACCGTCAAGGTCTCCCCGCACCGGCTGTTCGGCCGCAAGGGTGACAACCTCACCCTCGACGTGCCGGTCTCCTTCGACGAGCTCGCCCTCGGCGCGGATCTGAAGATCCCGACCCTCGGCGGCGCCCCGGTGACCCTCAAGGTCCCCGCCGGCACCCCCAACGGCCGGACCTTCCGGGTGCGCGGCCGGGGTGCTCCCAAGTCTGACGGCAGCCGGGGCGACCTGCTCGCCACTGTCGAGGTCCAGGTGCCGGCCGTGCTCGACACCGCCGCCCGGGAGGCGGTCCAGGCCTACCGCGACGCGAGCGCCGGCAAGCCGCTGCGCTCCAAGCTGTTCGAGGAGGCGTGAGATGCCGACCCGCCGACCCCCGTTCGAGCCGCCCGGCCCCGATGCCGCGGTGTTCGTCATCAGCGTCGCCGCCGAGCTGAGCGGCCTGCACCCGCAGACGCTGCGCACCTACGAGCGCCTCGGCCTCGTCTCGCCGGGCCGGACCGTCGGCGGCGGGCGCCGTTACTCACACCGAGACATCGAGCGGCTCCGGGAGATCTCCGAGCTCACCGCCGCGGGAACCGGCATCGAGGGGGTACGCCGGATCCTCGAGCTCGAGCACCGCGTGGCGGCGCTGGCGCAACGCAACGAGGAGCTGCTGCACGAGCTCGACGCGCTTCGTGACGCGCTCCGCCAGGCGGTGTCGGCCCGGACCGGCGGCCGCCCCAACACGCTGCCGGTGCTGCGCGGTCCCGACCCGGGCCAGTCGGTCGTGGTGTGGCGCCGCGGCCGCTGACCGCCCCTTCTTCCGGGTCGGCGCCCGCGATCAGGCGGGCAGCAGGCTGATCGTGAACACCGACCCGCGCGGCCGGCCGGGCGTGTAGGAGACCTCGCCGCCCTGGGCCTCGGCCAGGGTGCGGACCACGAAGAGCCCGAGGCCGGTGCCGGTCGCGACCGCAGACCGCGCCCGGCTGAACTCCCGGAACAGCTGCGGGCGGAACTCCGGCGGTACGCCGTCGCCCTGGTCGCGGACGTCGACGCAGACGCGGTCGCCCGCGGCGTACACCCGCACGGTCACGGGTGGGCGCCCGTACTTGTGTGCGTTGCTGAGCAGGTTGGTGAGGACCTGCTCGAGGCGCAGCGGGTCGCCGCGGACCGAGCGGTCGTCCTCGACGACCAGGTCGACGGCGTACCGGTCGGCGACGACGCCCTCGATCAGCGAGCGCAGGTCGACCGGCTGCATGTCGAGGCGGAGCGTGCCCCGCTGGATCTGTGCCGCGGTCAGGAGGTCGGCGGTGATCCCGTCGAGGATCCGCGCCTGGCGGGCCATCGACTCGGCCATCCGGTGCAGCTCGCGCTGGGAGAGGTCCGGCGCCAGCTGCAGCGTCTCGGCGGTGCCGCAGATGACCGCGACCGGGCCGCGGATCTCGTGGGCCGAGGTGGCGATCGCCCGCCGCAGCAGCGCGACGTCGTCGACCGCGGAGTCCAGGTAGACGCACAGCGACCAGCCGGTACGGCGCACGGTGGCCCGGGCGCGGCCGGTCGCCAACGCCACCTCGAAGGAGGCATCCGCCTCCAGCCGGTGGGTGGACAGCAGCGCGGCGAGCTCGGCCGACACCAGACCCAGCGGTGACCCGGGCACGACGGCCGCGCCGAGCAGCCGTTGGGCGAGCGTGTTCGCGTAGACGACCCGGAACAGCGGCTCGTCGGCCAGCTCGAGCACCCCGACCGGTGCCATCCCCAGCGCCTCCCAGGAGGACACGTGCGGCCCCACCGGCGGGCAGGCCGCCTGGCTGTCGACGGCGGCCGTCTCGTCCACCTCGTCTGCCGGCCCGTCCGCCGGCCCGTCCGCCGGGTCGACGACGGGGTGCACCAGCGGGGTGCCCTCGGCGGTGGGTCGGCCGTGCCCGGCGCCCTCGACCACGCCCGCCACCAGGCCGTTGACGCTCTGGATGATCGACCGCAGCGGCGCACCCTTCTGCACGTAGCCGTCGGCGCCACGCGCGAGGGCGCGCTCGGACATCGTGGTGGGCCCGAACCCCGAGAGCACGACGATCGTGCCGTCCGGGATCAGCCGCCGGATCGGCGGCAGCGCCTCGAGGCCGTCCAGCACCGGCATGGACAGGTCGAGCATCACCAGGTCCGGCCGCTGCTCGCGGACCACCTCGATGCCCGCCCTGCCGTCACCCGCCTCGCCGACCACGACGTAGCCGGCCCGCTCCAGCGCGATCCGCAGGAGGGCGCGGAGGTCCGGGGTGTCGTCGACGATGACGACGCGGCGAGCGGCCGTAGGGTTCGTCGCGGCCGTCATCGTGCCTCCCTCCGGGCGGGTCGGATCACCGTAGATCGGCACCGGCATGCCGTCGGCGGGATCCAGGACATCGGCGGAAGGTGGTCCAGATCACCCCTCGGCGTCGGCCGCCGATCGGGACAGCCGGCCCGGCACCCGGGTCGTGTCGTCGGTGCGCGCCCCCGCCAGCTGGGGTCCGGTGAGGAACAGCACGTCCGCGAGGTCGGCGCCGCGCAGGTCCGCGCCACGCAGGTCGGCTCCGAGCAGGTCGGCCCGCCCCAGGTCCACCGCCCGGAGGTCGGCGCCGAGGAGCAGCGCGCCGCGCAGACCTGCCGAGCGCAGGTCGCGCTGCCGCAGGTCCAGTCCGGCCAGGTCGGCGTGCGTGAGGTCGGGTGCGCCCGGCCCGCGGACCCGGAGACTGGCCGCCGCGAGCAGGTCCCCGCAGGTCTCGTGCAGCGCCTCGAGGTCGGTCGTCAGGAGCTCGACCGGCGTCGCGTCGCCCAGCGCCAGCAGCCGGCCGGCGAGCTCGTCCGCGGCAGGGTCCGGTGAGCGCTGGGCGACCTCCTGGAGGTGCAGGATCAGCTCGTGGACGCGGCGCACCACCGAGAGCACGGCGGCCATCTCCCCGAGCTCGCCGGTGCTCTCGAGGTCGCGCCACGACGCGCCGCCGTAGGTCACCTGGGTGACGTGCTGGCCCGCGCCGAAGCAGTCGAAGGTCGCGCAGCCGGGCCAGCCGCGCTCGCGCAGGTCGGCGTGGATCGCGCACCGGTCGTCGGTCCGCAGGTGGTGGCAGGCCACACCGCCCGGCTTGTCGGCGCCGAAGCCGCCGTCGCGACGGAACGGCAGCAGGACGCAGCACAGCGCGTGGCAGCGGCTGCAGTCGGCGGTCAGCTCCAGCGGGGGCACCGGACCATCCTCCCTGGCCTGCGAGAATTTCCCAGAGTTGAGTGGAACAGACTCAAGTTTGGGTGCGTTGGATCAAGTGGGGCCGGCGCAGGGATGACCGGCGCAGCGATGCATGAGGAGAATGACGCACATGAGCCAGTTCGGCGCCGAGAAGTTCACCACCCGCAGCCGCGAGGCGATCGAGTCCGCCCAGCTGTCGGCGACCACGGCCGGCAACATCCACACCGAGCCGATCCACCTGCTGGTGGCGCTGCTCCTCCAGGAGGAGGGCACCGCCGCGAACCTGGTCACCAAGGCCGGCGTCGACGTACCGGGCCTGGTCCGGGCCGCCGCCGCCGACCGGGACCGGCTGCCGAAGGCCTCGGGCGCCACCGTGCAGCAGCCGAGCGCCTCCGCGGCGCTGACCCGGGTGCTCGCGGGCGCCCTCGACCTGGCGGCCGGCATGAAGGACGACTACGTCGCGAGCGAGCACCTGCTGATCTCGCTGGCCACCGTCGAGAGCAGCGCCCGCACGGTGCTGACCGACGCCGGCCTGAGCGCCGACGGCCTGCGCGAGTCGCTGACCGCGGTGCGCGGCAACCGCCGGGTGACCAGCCAGGACGCGGAGTCGACGTACGAGGCGCTGGAGAAGTACAGCGTCGACCTCACCACCGCCGCCGAGGAGGGCCGGCTCGACCCGGTGATCGGTCGCGACGCCGAGATCCGGCGCGTCGTGCAGGTGCTCTCGCGGCGCACCAAGAACAACCCGGTGCTGATCGGCGAGCCCGGCGTCGGCAAGACCGCCGTCGTCGAAGGGCTCGCCCAGCGCGTGGTCGCGGGCGACGTGCCCGACTCGCTCAAGGGCCGCCGGGTGCTGAGCCTCGACCTGGCCGCGATGGTCGCCGGGGCGAAGTATCGCGGCGAGTTCGAGGAGCGGCTCAAGGCGGTCCTCGAGGAGATCAAGGCCGCCGGCGGGCAGGTCATCACCTTCATCGACGAGCTGCACACCGTCGTCGGTGCGGGCGCCGGCGGCGACTCCGCGATGGACGCCGGCAACATGCTCAAGCCGATGCTGGCCCGCGGCGAGCTGCACATGATCGGCGCGACCACCCTCGATGAGTACCGCGAGCGGATCGAGAAGGACCCGGCGCTCGAGCGCCGCTTCCAGCAGGTGTTCGTCGGCGAGCCCAGTGTCGAGGACACCATCCAGATCCTGCGCGGCATCCAGGAGAAGTACGAGGCCCACCACGGCGTCCGGATCACCGACGCCGCGCTGGTCGCGGCCGCGACGCTGTCCGACCGCTACATCTCCGGGCGGCAGCTGCCCGACAAGGCCATCGACCTCATCGACGAGGCCGCGTCGCGGCTGCGGATGGAGATCGAGTCCTCGCCCGAGGAGATCGACCGGCTGCGGCGCGCGGTCGAGCGGCTGAAGATGGAGGAGTTCGCGCTCGCCAAGGAGAGCGACGAGGCGTCCAAGGAGCGGCTGGCCAACCTGCGCCAGGACCTCGCCGACCACGAGGAGGAGCTGCGCGCGCTCGAGGCCCGGTGGGAGCGGGAGAAGTCCACGCTCGAGGGCGAGGGCGAGCTGCGCCGTCAGCTCGACCAGCTGCGCATGGAGGCCGACCGGCTGCAGCGCGAGGGCGACCTCGGCAAGGCCAGCGAGCTGCTCTACGGCCGGATCCCCGCCCTCGAGCAGCAGATCGAGGCGGCGGGTGCTGCCGAGCGCTCCGACATCGAGCCGTTGGTCGGCGAGGAGGTCGGGGCCGAGCAGATCGCCGAGGTCGTCGAGGCCTGGACCGGCATCCCGACCGGCCGGATGCTCGAGGGCGAGACCGCCAAGCTGCTGCACATGGAGGACGTCATCGGCCAGCGCCTGGTCGGCCAGCGGGCCGCGGTCACGGCCGTGAGCGACGCCGTACGCCGCTCCCGCGCCGGCATCAGCGACCCGAACCGGCCGACCGGATCCTTCCTGTTCCTCGGCCCCACCGGCACCGGCAAGACCGAGCTCGCGAAGTCGCTCGCGGACTTCCTCTTCGACGACGAGCGGGCGATCGTGCGCATCGACATGAGCGAGTACGGCGAGAAGCACTCGGTCGCCCGCCTGGTCGGAGCGCCCCCGGGCTACGTGGGCTACGACGAGGGCGGCCAGCTCACCGAGGCGGTCCGTCGGCGGCCGTACTCCGTCGTCCTGCTCGACGAGGTCGAGAAGGCCCACCCGGAGGTCTTCGACATCCTCTTGCAGGTGCTCGACGACGGCCGGCTGACCGACGGCCAGGGCCGCACCGTCGACTTCCGCAACACGCTGCTGATCCTCACCAGCAACCTGGGCTCGGGCTACCTGGTCGACCCCATGCTGGACCCGGAGAAGAAGCACGAATCCGTGCTGGCCGTGGTGCGCTCGTCGTTCAAGCCGGAGTTCCTCAACCGTCTCGACGAGATCGTGGTGTTCGACGCGCTGACGATGGACGACCTGGCCCACATCGTCGACCTCCAGCTCGGCCTGCTGGCCAAGCGGCTCGCGGTGCGCCGGATCACCATCGAGGTCACCGATGCCGCGCGCCGGTGGCTGGCGGACGTCGGCTACGACCCGGCGTACGGCGCCCGTCCGCTGCGCCGGCTGATCCAGAGCGCCATCGGCGACCCGCTGGCCAGGCTGCTCATCGGCGGCGAGGTGACCGACGGCGCGACCGTGTCGGTCGACCGCGCGGCGGAGGGCGACGGTCTGGCGCTCGAGACGGCGCCCGCGTGACCGGCGTGACCCCGTGTGAGTCGGGGAGACCGGTCCGTGCGTGATCCAATGAGACCGTGAGCCGACCGACCCCGACCCGTCCGCGCCAGGTGACCCTGGCCGCCTGGCTGATCATGGTCGGCTCGGCGATCGTCGTCGCGATGGTCTTCGAACGGATCGGCGGCCTGCACACGCTGGAGACCCGGGAGTCGGTCGAGCGCTTCCTCGCCGAGCCGCCCGGCGCCGATCTCGGGATCGGCGTCGACGGCGCGATCACGACGCTCCGCGTGGTGTCGATGGTGGCCGCGGGCTGCGCGACCGCGGCCGCGATCCTCGGCTACCAGGTCCTGCGGCGCAGCCGCAGCGCCCGGCTGGCGCTCACGGTGCTCGCGGTCCCGCTGTTCCTCGCCGGGATGGTGACCGGCGGGTTCGTGTCCTCGGTGGTCGCCGCGTCCGCGGTGATGCTGTGGCTGCAGCCGTCCCGCTCGTGGTTCGCAGGCAAGGCACCCGCGGTGCCGGCGCCACCGGCAGCCCGACCGGTCCCGCCGGTCGGGCCACCCGCGGACGAGTCCCAGCGACGCTGGCCCCAGCCGCCGACGGCCGGGCAGGTGACCGGGCCGGTGACCGGGCCGGTGCCGGGAGTGGCCTCGGAGCGGCCGCGGCCCGTGGTCGCCGCGTGCGCGCTCACCTGGATCTCCAGCGGGCTGGTCGCCCTCGGGCTGGTGCTGACCGCGCTCGTGCTCGCCCTGGACCCCGACCCACTCCTCGACGAGGTGCACCGGCAGCGACCCGACCTGGCCGAGCAGGGCGTCTCCGACGGCATGCTGGTCGGTGTCTCGCTCGCGATCAGCGCCGTGGTCGTGCTGTGGTGCGTGGCCGCGGTCGTGCTCGCGGCACTCGTCTACCGTCGCATCGACTGGGCCCGGGTCGTGCTGCTGGTGTCCGCCGGGATCAGCGCCGCGCTCTGCCTGGCCGGGCTGGTCGCCGGCGGCTTCTTGTTGATCGTCCCCCTGGCCGCCGCGGTCGGCACCTTCCTCCTGCTGGTCCGCCCCGAGACCCGCCTCTGGTTCCTCGCCCGATAGTCCCTGACGTTTGCGTGGTCCCGCCCGCGGATCGACCCCGCAATCGTCAGGGAGTATCGCTCAGGAGGCCGTGAGGTCGGCGGCCGCGAGGCGGCGCAGACCCTCCTCGATGACCTCGGAATCCTTGCAGAACGCCCAGCGGACCAGGTGCCGTCCGGCGTCGGAGTCGTAGAAGGCCTGGGTCGGGATGGCGACCACGCCGGCGCGCTCGGGCAGGGCGAGGCAGAAGGACCGGGCGTCCGGCCAGCCGAGGGCGGAGATGTCGGTGCTGGCGAAGTAGGTGCCCTCGGGCACCCGGACATCCAGCCCGACCCGAGCCAGCCCATCGCAGAGCAGGTCGCGCTTGGCGCGCAGCTCCGCGGCCAGCTCGGTGGGGAAGCCCGGCTCCTCGTCGAGCGCGTAGGCGACCGCCGGCTGCAGCGGCGATCCCGAGGTGAAGGTCAGCCACTGCTTGGCCGCCAGCACCGCCCCGACGAGCTCGGCGGGCCCGGTGGCCCAGCCGACCTTCCAGCCGGTGAACGAGTAGGACTTCCCGGCGCTGGAGAGGGTGAGCGTCCGCTCGAACATGCCCGGCAGCGTCGCGAGCGGGACGTGCTCGTGGTCGTCGTACACGAGGTGCTCGTAGACCTCGTCGGTGACCACCACCAGGTCGTGCTCGATGGCGACGTCCGCGACCGCCTGCAGCTCGGCGCGGGTGAGCACCGTCCCGGTGGGGTTGTGCGGGGAGTTCAGCAGCACGAACCGGGTCCGCGGCGTGACCGCCGCCCGCAGCTCGTCGGGGTCGAGGCGGAACCCGGGCGCCCGCAGTGTGACGGGACGGCGTACGCCGCCCGCCATCTGGATCATCGCCGTGTAGGAGTCGTAGTACGGCTCGAGCACGACCACCTCGTCGCCGGGGTCCACCAGCCCGAGCAGCGCCGCGGCGATCCCCTCGGTGCACCCCGTGGTGACCACCACCTGGGCGTCCGGGTCGAGCTCGACGCCGTAGTGGCGCAGCTGGTGCCGGGCGATCGCCTGGCGCAGCGCCGGGACGCCGGGTCCCGGCGCGTACTGGTTGTGACCGCCCTCGAGCGCGGCCACCGCGCGCGCGATCACCGCCGGTGGGCCGTCCACGTCGGGGAAGCCCTGGCCGAGGTTGACCGACCGGGTGCGGACGGCGAGCGCCGACATCTCCGTGAAGATCGTGGGCGGGATCCCCTCGAGGCGGTGGGCGAGCATGTGGCCGACCCTAGTCGGCGCCGTCTCGGGCTAGGGTTCGGCCGTGACCCTGGACGCGACGCTCGCCGCTGACATCGACGCCGTCTGCCGCCTGACCGGACAGTTCACCCTGCGGTCGGGTCAGCAGGCGACCGAGTACTTCGACAAGTACCTGTTCGAGGCCGACCCCCAGCTACTGCTCCGGGTGGCCCGCGAGATGGTCGGGCTGCTGCCGGACGGCACCGACCTGCTCGGCGGCCTCGAGCTCGGCGGGGTGCCGATCGCCACGATGGTCAGCAGCCTGACCGGCCGACCCGCCCTCTACGTCCGCAAGAAGGCCAAGGAGTACGGCACCTGCAAGCTCGCCGAGGGCCCGGACGTCGCGGGCCGGCGGGTCACCCTGATCGAGGACGTGATCACCACCGGCGGAGCGGTCCGTGACGCCACCCGGGCCCTGCGCGCCGCCGGCGCGGAGGTCGACGTCGTGGTCTGCGCCATCGACCGCAGCCCGGCCGGCGAGCACCCGCTCGCCGACGTCGGCCTCGAGGTGCGCCCGGTCCTCACGAAGGCCGAGCTGGACGCGGCTCGCGAGGCCGGCGCCTGAGGGCTCGTCCGGCCGGCTGCTGGGCCGGCTGCTGGGCCGGTGGCGTGATCAGTCGCGACGGGTCGCGTCCACGCCGGTGATGTCGAGGTCGGGCACGCCGTCGCCGTCCCGGTCGTCGCCGCGCCGGCTCGCCGTACGCCGGTGCCGCCACCACTCGTAGGCGATCGGCACCACGGTGAAGGCGAGGATGGCGATCAGCGTCTTGTCGATGTTCTCGCCCAGGGTCGGGAACACCCCGCCCAGGGTGAAGCCGAGCATCAGGATGCTCAGCACCCACAGCACCGCGCCGACCGCGCTCCACAGGAAGAACCGGCGCCGCTCCATCCGGGTCACGCCCGCGACGACCGTGATGAACGTGCGCACGAACGGCACGAACCGGCCGATGACCAGGGCCTTGTTGCCGTGCCGCTCGAAGAAGGCGTGGGTCTGGTCGAAGTACTTCTTCTTCAGCAGCCGGCCCTCGCGGTGGTAGAGCGGCGGCCCGATCGCGCGGCCGATCTCGTAGCCGGCGACGTTCCCGAGGAAGGCCGCCGCGCTCAGCAGCACCGCGGCGATGACCAGCTCGACCACGGGACCGCCGGGGAACATGTCGATCCGCTCGGCGTTGAGGAACAGCCCCAGCGCGAACAGCAGGGTGTCACCGGGCAGGAAAGGGAAGAACAGCCCGCACTCGACGAAGATGATCAGCAGGCTGATCCAGTAGAACTCCACGCCGAACTGGTCCAGGAGCCAGTTCGGGTCCATCCAGTCCATGCCGAGCAGCATCGACTGCCCAGGGAGGACGCTCATCACGCAGCAACGGTACCTGGCGGGTCCTGAGCCCCGGCGCCGAACGCGAAGTGTTCGCCGTACCGTTACCCGCTGTGGAGGAGCGCGCGCCGTACGACCCGATGCCCCACGGGCCACCCGAGGTCGGCGTCGGCCCCTGGCGGGGGGAGTGGCCGACCGGGGCGCAGTACGACGCCGCGCTGCTCGCGGCCGGCGACCGGCGCAACGTGGTCGACCGCTACCGGTACTGGTCGGTCGAGGCGATCGTCGCCGACCTGGACACCCGGCGGCACGACTTCCACGTGGCCATCGAGAACTGGCAGCACGACTTCAACATCGGGACGATCGTGCGCACCGCGAACGCCTTCTTGGCGGCGGAGGTGCACATCGTGGGGAACCGGCGGTGGAACCGCCGCGGCGCGATGGTGACCGACCGGTACCAGCACGTCCGGCACCACCCGACGGTCGAGGCGCTGGCCGGCTACCTGCACGAACACCCCGGCGGCCCGGTCGCGCTGCACGGCATCGACAACCTGCCGGGCTCGGCCCACCTGGAGACGACCGAGGTGCCGCGCCGGGTGTGCTTCCTGTTCGGGCAGGAGGGGCCGGGCCTCTCCGAGACCGCCCGGGAGGCCTGCGACGGCACGTTCTCGATCGCGCAGTTCGGCTCGACCCGCTCCATCAACGCCTCCGCGGCCGCCGCGATCGCCATGCACGCGTGGGTGCGGGCGTACGCCGACCTGTCCGGGGGCCGGTCGGACGGCGGGGTCTGGCGCGGCTGAGGCCAGGCCGACGCGGAGGTCAGCGCGGCAGCAGTCGCCCGAGCGCCTCGACGGCGGCCTCGGGTCCGTCGACGATGGTCCCGGCGTCGTGGGGCAGCTCCCAGGGGTCGATGAGCACCAGCGGCACCCCGGTGCGGCGGGCCAGGGCGATCTCGCTCAGCGTGCCCCAGCTGCAGCCGACGGCCACGACCGCGTCGGCGGCCCGCACCAGCAGCCCGTTGCGCAGCTCGCCGAGCCCGGTCGGCAGGAGGAACGTGTGCTCCTGCGAACCCGCCGACCGGTCGGTCCCCGGCATCAGCCCGATGGCGGTCCCGCCGCCGGTCCGTGCCCCCCGGGCCGCGGCGCCCATCACCCCGTGGTGTCCGCCCGTGAGCACGATCGCACCGTGCTCGGCCAGCATCCGGCCCACGGCCTCGGCGTGCTCGAGGTCCGTGGGTCGGGCGCCGTCGGCCGGGCCGACCACGGCGACGTACCGCCGAGTGAGGCTCATGCCCTCACGCTACGTTCACCGCGGTGCCCGGGTTCAGCCACGCCGGGACCCGTCCCGCGCGGCCAGCAGCACGGCCCGGTATCACGGGCCAGAGGTCCCTACGGGCGCCTTCGGGCAGGCACTAGGGTCGAAGACGATCCGTTCAGCCGTTCGTACGAGGAGTCCGCATGCCCATCGCCACCCCCGAGAAGTACGCCGAGATGCTGGAGGCGGCCAAGAAGAACGCGTTCGCGTTCCCGGCCATCAACGTCTCGTCGTCGCAGACCCTCAACGCGGCGCTCCAGGGCTTCGCCGACGCCGGGTCCGACGGGATCATCCAGGTCTCGACCGGCGGCGCGGAGTACTTCTCCGGACCGACGATCAAGAACATGGTCACCGGCTCCGTCGCGTTCGCCGCCTACGCCGCCGAGGTCGCGAAGAACTACCCGATCAACGTCGCGCTGCACACCGACCACTGCCCCAAGGGCAAGCTGGACGGCTTCGTGCGCCCGCTGCTCGACATCTCCGCCGAGCGCGTCGCCCGCGGCGAGGCCCCGCTGTTCCAGTCGCACATGTGGGACGGCTCCGCCGTACCGCTCGACGAGAACCTCCAGATCGCCGAGGAGCTCCTGGCCAAGTGCGCGGCCGCGCACATCATCCTCGAGGTCGAGATCGGCGTCGTGGGCGGCGAGGAGGACGGTGTCGTCGGCGAGATCAACGACAAGCTCTACACCACCCCCGAGGACGCGCTGGCGACCGTCGCGGCCCTGGGCGCCGGCGAGAACGGCCGCTACATGACCGCGCTGACCTTCGGCAACGTGCACGGCGTCTACAAGCCGGGCAACGTCAAGCTCCGCCCGGAGATCCTCAAGGCGGCCCAGGAGGCCGTCGCCGAGAAGCTCGGCCTGGCCGCGGGCTCGAAGCCCTTCGACCTGGTCTTCCACGGCGGGTCCGGCTCGACGGCCGAGGAGATCGGCGCCGCCGTCGACTACGGCGTGGTGAAGATGAACGTCGACACCGACACCCAGTACGCGTTCACTCGCCCGGTGGCGACGCACATGTTCCAGAACTACGACGGCGTCCTCAAGATCGACGGCGAGGTCGGCAACAAGAAGATGTACGACCCGCGGGCCTGGGGCAAGGCGGCCGAGAGCGGCATGGCCGCCCGGGTCGTCGAGGCGTGCCAGAACCTGCGCGCCGCGGGCCACTCGATCGGCTGACCACCCGAGCACAGGCGTCGGACGGACGGAGCCACCTGTGGCTCCGTCCGTCCGACGTTCCGGGGATCATTCGAAGCCGGCGTGCTGGGGTCGCTCGAAGAACAGCACGGCCACGAAGCCGAGGACCAGCACCGCGGCCGGCAGCAGCATCGAGGTCGCCATCGCCTGGCTGAAGTGGTCGGCCACCGCCGGCGGCAGCGTGACCGGGCCGCCGTCACCGCCCGCGCCCGTGAACGGCGGGAGCCCCTCGGCGGACAGCCGCGCGTCCATCAGCACCGCGATCGCGGCCGAGCCGAGCACGGCCCCGACCTGGCGGGTGGCGTTGTAGACCCCGGAGCCGGCGCCGGCCAGCCGCATCGGCAGGTTGCGGGTGGCGGTGGCGCTGTTGGGCGCCCAGACGCAGGCGTTGCCGATGCCGAGCAGCACCATCGCCGGCACCAGCCACCAGATCGAGGTGTCGGGAGTCATCAGCACCGAGAGCCACACCAGAGACGCGACGATGCAGGCGAACCCGAAGCTGGTGAGCTGCCGGGGGTGGACCCGGTCCGTCAGCCTGCCCACGTTGCGGGCCAGCGCGATCGTCATCACCGCCATCGGCACCAGCAGCAGCGCCGAGCGCGTCGGGCTGAGCCCGCGCACCACCTGCGCCCAGATCATGATCGGGATGGCCATCGCGGTGATCGCGAAGCCCATCACCGAGATGGCGACGTTGGCCAGGGTGAAGTTGCGGTCGGCGAACAGGCCCAGGGGCACCAGGGGCTCGCGGCGGTTGCGGGCCTGCCAGACCACGAAGGCCCCGAGCACGACCAGGCCGGTGCCGATCAACGTCCAGATCACGCCGTTCCAGTCGTACTGGTGGCCCTCCTGGATCCCGAAGACCAGCAGGAACATGCCCACGCCGCTGAGCGCGACGCCCACCCAGTCGAAGCGGTGGGCGTGCGTCTCGAGCCGCGGCACCAGCCGCACCGCGAGCACGAACCCGATCAGGCCGACCGGGACGTTGATGAAGAAGATCCACTCCCACCCGAGCCCGTCGACCAGGACCCCGCCGAGGATCGGGCCGACCAGGGTCGCGACGCCCGCGGTCGCGCCCCACAGCGCCATCGCCGAGCCGCGGCGGTGGGCCGGGAAGATCCGGGTGATGATCGCCATCGTCTGCGGGGTCATCATCGAGGCGCCGACGCCCTGGAGCACGCGGGCGGCGATCAGCATCTCGATGCTGCCGGTCAGCCCGCACCACAGCGAGGCGAGCGTGAACACGGTCAGGCCGGTGAGGTAGAGCCGCTTGGGCCCGAACCGGTCACCGAGTCGGCCGGTGATCAGCACGGGGACGGCGTACGCGAGCAGGTAGGCGCTGGTCACCCAGACGACGTCGTTCACGCCGGCGCGGAGGTCCTCGATGATCGCCGGGGTCGCGACCGACACGATCGTGGTGTCGACGAGGATCATGAAGAAGCCGATGCACAGCGCGAACAGCGCCGGCCAGGGCTCCTTCTGCTCCGACGTCGCGGTCAGGTCCGGCGAGGGCGCGGGTCGGGTCACGAGCACACTCAACACCCCACCGTGGACAATCGCACCCATGAACTCGTTGACGCCCGGTGCAGACCTGATGGCGGGCCCGCCGCCGATCCACCTTCCCGAGGACCCGGCGGCGGCCGAGCTCGTCGAGGGTGCCGACGTGATGGAGGTGGTCCGCCGGCACCCGGAGTCGCCGATCGCCTGGGCGACCCTCGGCCTGCTCCTCGCCGACCAGACCGAGGACCTCGACGACCTGGTCACCGTCTACGCCTACGCCCGGGTCGGCTACCACCGCAGCCTGGACCAGCTGCGCCGCAACGGCTGGAAGGGCCACGGGCCGGTGCCGTGGGAGCACGAGCCCAACCGCGGCTTCCTCCAGTCGCTGGGGCTGCTGGCGCTGGCCGCTCGCCAGATCGGCGAGACCGCGGAGTGGGAGCGGTGCGCGCAGTTCCTGCGGGACTCCAGCCGGACGGCGTACGACGAGCTCCTCGGCGACCCGGACGGCGACCCCGACGGCGACCCCGACGGCGACCTGGACGGCTGACCGGCGCGGGGCCGTCGGTAGCCTTGCCCGGTGACCGAGCACCCCAGCGAGCACCCGTCCGAGCACCCGTCCGAGCACCCAGCGCCCGCCGACGACCTGCCCGACCAGATGCGGGTGCGCCGGGCCAAGCGGGCCCGGCTGCTCGAGGAGGGCCGGGAGGCCTACCCCGTCGGCGTGCCGCGCACCCACACGCTGGCCGACGTGCGCGAGGCTTGGGGTCACCTCGAGGCCGCGGAGGAGACCCAGGACGTGGTCGGTGTCGCCGGTCGCGTCGTGTTCGTCCGCAACACCGGCAAGCTGTGCTTCGCGACCCTGCAGGAGGGCATCGGCACCCGGCTCCAGGTGATGCTCAGCCTCGCCGAGGTCGGCGAGGAGGCGCTCGACGACTGGAAGCACACCGTCGACCTCGGCGACCACGTGTTCGTCGAGGGCCGGGTGATCTCCTCCAAGCGGGGCGAGCTGTCGGTGATGGCGTCGAGCTGGTCGATGGCCTCCAAGGCGCTGCGCCCGCTGCCGGTGCTGCACAAGGAGCTGTCCGAGGAGTCGCGGGTCCGCCAGCGCTACGCCGACCTGATCGTGCGCCAGGAGGCGCGGGACATGGTCCGGACCCGGGCGGCCGTGCTGCGCTCCATCCGGTCGACCCTCGACGACGCGGGCTTCGTCGAGGTCGAGACGCCGATCCTGCAGATGATGCACGGCGGCGCCGCCGCGCGCCCCTTCGGAACCCACCTGAACGCCTTCGACCAGGACATGACCCTGCGGATCGCTCTCGAGCTGTTCTTGAAGCGCGCCGTCGTCGGCGGCGTGGACCGGGTCTACGAGCTCGGCCGGATCTTCCGCAACGAGGGCGTCGACTCCACGCACAGCCCCGAGTTCACGATGCTGGAGTTCTACGAGGCGTACGGCGACCAGTTCACCGCCGCTGAGCGCACCAAGGCGATCGTGCTCAACGCCGCCGCGGCGGCCGGCGTCGGCACCACCCTGGTGGACCACCACGGCCACGAGATCGACCTGTCCGGCGAGTGGCGCTGGCTGCCGATCGCCGACGCCGTCTCCGACGCGCTCGGTGAGCAGATCTCCACCGACGAGACCGCCGACAACGCGGCGGCCCTGCGCCGGCTGGGCGAGGCGCGCGACATCGCGCTCAAGCCGACCTGGGGCGCCGGCGAGATCATCCTGGAGCTCTACGAACAGCTCGTCGAGCACACCCTGATCCAGCCGACGTTCGTCTGCGACTACCCCGAGTCGGTGCGCCCGCTCGCCCGGCCGCACCGCACGACGCCCGGCCTGGTCGAGGCCTGGGACCTGATCATCGGCGGTATGGAGCTCGCACCGAGCTACTCCGAGCTGGTGGACCCGGTCATCCAGCGCGAGCGGCTGACCGAGCAGTCCCTGCTCGCGGCCGGCGGCGACGCCGAGGCGATGCAGCTCGACGAGGACTTCCTCCGGGCGCTGGAGTACGGCGCACCCCCGATGGGCGGCACCGGCATCGGGGTCGACCGCCTCGTGATGCTGCTCACCGGCGTCGGCATCCGGGAGACGATCCTGTTCCCGCTGCTCAAGCCCGAGGCCGAGCGCTGACGGTCCGGCGCGGGTAGCCGGCCGGGTCCGCGAGACGCGCCACCGGGACGACCGATCCCCCGATGCGGGTCGTCCCGGCTCGACCATGCCCCGAGATCGGTGCGCGGCCGTGGCGCGTGCCGGGATCATGGCACTGACCGTTCCGTGCCAGCCGGAGAGAAGTTGCCGCTGGCACTAAGATGCCACGATGGCTCGTTCCGAACCGACCACCGTGCTCACGGCCCTCGGGTTCAGTCCGGCCGTCGAGCGCACCTACGAACGCGTCGTGCGCCACTCCGGACAGCGGCTGCCCTTCGTGGCCGCGGCGGTGCTGCGCACGCCCGAGCAGCTGCTCGCCGACCTGGAGCCCCTGATCGACCGGGGCATCGTGCAGGTCGAGGACGAGCGGGTGCACGTCGAGGCGCCGGCGCGGGCGCTGGCCCGGCTGATCGTCGAGCTGAGCGCGACCGCGTCGCAGGCGCACGCCGACGTGGCGCAGCTGGCCCGCGCCGTACCCCTCCTCGTCGCCGGCGCCGCCCGTCCGGCCGAGGGCGAGGTGCACGACGTCCGGCCGATCGACGGCGAGATCAGCTCCGGCGGCCACCCGGGCCCGCTGATCACCGCCCTCATCCAGCACAGCAAGGGCGACCTCGCTTGGCTGCGTCCGGACCAGTGGCGGGTGCACCGGGAGGGGCGGATGCTCGAGGTCGTGCGCGACCTGGTCGCCTCCGGACGACGGTCCCGGGCGATCTACCCGGTCCGGGTGCTCCGCGAGGCGCCGGAGGTCGTGCGGGCGCGAGCCGCGGTCGGCGAGGAGATCCGGGTGCTCCCGGACGTCCCGACCCGGATGTTCGTCATCGGCACCACGCACGCCGTGGTGCCCGAGCCGCTCGGGTTCGTCGACGAGCCGCGCACCCTGGTGCGCCAGCAAGGGCTCGTGGAGGCGCTCGCGCTGCTCTTCGAGATGCTCTGGGAGCGGGCGTCCACCGTCCCCGAGCTCGAGCAGGGGGAGCCGCGCTCGGACCTGCGACGCTTCCTCCTGCAGCAGCTCGCCACCGGAGCCCAGGACGAGCTGATCGCCCGCAAGCTCGGCCTGAGCCTGCGCACCGTGCGCCGCCGGGTCGCGGGGCTGATGAGCGAGCTCGGCGCCGACTCCCGCTTCCAGGCCGGTGTCGAGGCGGTACGCCGCGGCTGGCTCTGATGAACCCGCCGACCCCGGTAGCAGGCGTGAGCAAAGTGCGGTGGCTGGGATGAGCCTGGTTGATCCCAGCCACCGCACTCTCGAGAAGGGGCGGCCAGCACCCGGGAGCAGACCGCGACCACCCACCCGCCGCCTCCGTAGCTGCCATCGACCGCAACCTCGAACCCACCGCAGGCCGGAGTACAGCCGCCCGGGGCTCGAGACGGTTGCTGGCGCAACCTCCTCAGCCACGAGCGGCGCACCTCATCGACCACCGGCGTCGGCCGGCTCAGGGCAGCAGCATCGAGTACGCGCCCGGCTCGACCCGCCAGGTGCGCTGCCGCTCGGGACCGTAGACCTCGCCGTCGGCGCTGCACCAGAACGGCCCGCCGGAGACCGAGACGGTGCTGCCGCGCAGGTAGGTGCTGTCGTCCTGCCGGTGGTGGGTGCCCAGGCCCAGCCGCGCGCCGTACAGCAGTCGGGACACGGGCCCGACGGCGCGCGAGATCATCACGTCGACCTTCCCGTCGAGCGGGCTGGCCTCGGGGGTCAGGTGGGTGCCTCCGCCGACGGACGGGCCGTTGCCGATCGCCACCATCAGCACCGGGTCGTTCAGGTCGCAGATGGGCTCGCCGTCGACCTCGACCCGGACCCGCACACTGGGCGGGTCGATCGCGGTCAGGGCCGCCCCGATCGGGTAGCCGAGCCTGCCCAGGTTGAGCCTGCCGATGCCGATCGACCCGAGCCGGTTCTTCCAGGACGCACCCTTGCGGCTGGCCTCGGCGCCCGCCCCGACGTGCACGCTGTTGACGACGATCTCGCCGACCTCGTCGACGACGAGGTCCATCGGCCGCGGCCGGTCGCGCAGCACGACCCGGGCGGCGTCCTCGATGTCGAGCGGGATCCCGGTGCCGCGCGCGAAGTCGTTGCCGGTGCCGAGCGGGAGCAGCCCGAGGGTGGCGCCCCCCAGCTCCTGGCGGCGGTGCAGCGCGGAGATCACCGCGTGCAGGCTGCCGTCGCCGCCCGCGACCACGATCCGGCGCGAGCCCGCGCGGTGCAGCACGCCGTCGAGCTCACCGGGGTTGGCCGTGGCCGCCACCTCGACCGAGGCCCGCTCGCGGAGCACGGCGAGCGCGGCCGCCAGCGACTCCTCGTCGGAGGTGCCGGCCTCACTGTTGGTGATCACGAGGAGCGGGTCCACGTCGCGGACCCTATCCGAGGGGTCGAAGCCCGAGCGGTCGAAGCGGGCGGTCGCCCTAAGGTATCGTGTGGCCGCAAGAGCTCCGGTGCACTTGTGCCGGAGTTGTTTGTTTCTCCGGCTGTTCCGTTTCCTGGAAGTGAGCGCGCAGATGCCCGCGATCGCCATCATCGGTGCCCAGTGGGGCGACGAGGGGAAGGGCAAGGCGACCGACCTGCTCGGCACCAGCGTCGACTACGTCGTGAAGTTCAACGGCGGCAACAACGCCGGCCACACGGTCGTCATCACCGACGCCTCCGGGCACACCGAGAAGTACGCGCTGCACCTGCTGCCCAGCGGCATCCTCACGCCCGGTTGCACGCCCGTGATCGGCAACGGCGTCGTCGTCGACCTGGCCGTGCTGTTCGAGGAGCTCGATGCGCTCGAGCAGCGCGGGGTCGACGTGAGCCGGCTCCGGATCAGTGCCAACGCGCACGTGATCGCGGACTACAACCGCACCCTGGACAAGGTCACCGAGCGCTTCCTCGGCTCGCGGCGCATCGGCACGACCGGGCGCGGGATCGGCCCGACGTACGCCGACAAGATGAACCGGATCGGCATCCGGGTCCAGGACATCTTCGACGAGAAGATCCTGACCCAGAAGGTCGAGGGCGTCCTGGACCTGAAGAACCAGGTGCTCACCAAGATCTACAACCGGCGCGCGGCGACCGTGGAGGCCACCGTCGAGGAGCTGCTCGCGTTCGCCGACCGGCTGCGGCCGATGGTCTGCGACACCGGGCTGCTGCTCAACCAGGCCCTGGACCGCGGCGAGACCGTGCTGCTCGAGGCCGGCCAGGCCACGCTCCTCGACGTCGACCACGGCACCTACCCGTTCGTGACGTCCTCCTCGGCCACCGCCGGCGGAGCCTGCACCGGCTCCGGCATCCCACCGCGCCGCCTCGAGCAGGTGATCGGCATCGTGAAGGCCTACACCACGCGCGTCGGCGAAGGGCCGTTCCCGACCGAGCTGCACGACGACGCCGGCGAGCACCTGCGCAAGGTCGGCGCCGAGTTCGGCACCACGACCGGCCGGCCGCGGCGCTGCGGCTGGTACGACGCCGTCATCGCCCGCTACGCCGCCCGGGTCAACGGCGTCACCGACTTCGTGCTCACCAAGCTCGACGTGCTCACCGGGCTCGAGCAGGTGCCGGTGTGCGTGGCGTACGACGTGGGCGGGGTGCGCCACGACGAGATGCCGGTCAACCAGACCGACTTCCACCACGCCGTGCCGATCTACGAGTACCTCCCCGGTTGGTGGGAGGACATCTCCGGGGCCCGCACGCTCGCCGACCTGCCGGCCAACGCCCAGGCCTACGTCAAGGCGGTCGAGGAGATGTCCGGTGCCCGGATCTCCGCGGTCGGCGTCGGGCCGTCCCGCGACGCGACCGTCGCCATCCACGACCTGATCTGAGACCGTTCGGGTCATGCCCGACCCGACTGCCCCCGAACCGGCGGGGCTCGATCCCGCGGCCGCGATCGACCGCCTGCGCGCGGCGTTCCGCGGCCCCGCCGCCCATCGCACCCTGCACGCGAAGGGCCGGTTCTACGCCGGCACCTTCACCCCGACCCCGGAGGCCGGCGAGCTGTGCCGGGCCGGCCACCTCCGCGCACCCACGCCGGTCCTCGTCCGCTGGTCGAACGCCGGCGGTAACGCCGCCGTGCCCGACCCGACCCCGGACATCCGCGGGATGGCGGTGAAATTCCGGCTCGCCGACGGCACCGCGACCGACCTGCTCGGCCAGACCTCCCCGCGGTTCCCGACCGACGACCCGGAGGAGTTCGTCGCGATGACCGAGGCGTCGGTGAGGCCGTTGACCTTTCCGTTCTTCCTGGCCCGGCACCCGCGGCTGCTGCCGAGCGTGCTCGCGAGCCTGCGCGCCCACGCCGTCTCGGCACCGGTCAGCTTCGCGGAGCCGGCGTACTTCCCGATCCATGCCTATGGGTGGCTCGACGACGCCGGCCGGCGGGCCTGGGTGCGCTATGCCTTCGTGCCGCAGGCGAGCGCGGCCGACCGGCTGCCGGAGCGGTTCGAGGGGCCGGACCGGCTCTTCGAGGAGATGGCCGCTCGGCTCGAGCGGGGTCCGGTCACCCACGAGGTGCGGGTCCAGGTCGCCGGCCCGGGCCACGACCCGCACTCGGCGACGTCGGTCTGGAAGGGCGCCCGCGAGCTGGTCGCCGGGCACCTCGTCGTCCACGAGCCGTTGCCGGACCAGGAGGCGGACGGCCCGGTCGTCTTCGACCCGACCCGGGTGGTGGACGGTATCGAGCTCTCCGACGATCCCATCCTGCGATACCGACCGGCGGCCTACACCGAGTCCGTCTCCCGCCGCGGATAGGGTTGCGGCCCGTGAAGACCCTCGTCATCGGCACCGGCGGACGCGAACACGCACTGGCCCGCGCGCTCTCCCAGGACCCCGCCGTGACCGAGGTGCACGCCGCCCCCGGCAACCCCGGCATCGCCGCGGTCGCCACGCTGCACGCCGTGGACCCGATGTCGGGGGAGGCCGTCGCCGACCTGGCCGTCGCGCTCGGCATCGACCTCGTGGTCGTCGGCCCCGAGGCGCCGCTGGTCGCAGGCGTCGCGGACGCGGTGCGTTCGAAGGGGATCGCGGTGTTCGGCCCCTCCGGCGCGGCCGCGCAGCTGGAGGGCTCGAAGGCGTTCGCGAAGGACGTGATGCAGGCGGCCGGCGTCCCCACCGCCGCGGCCCGCGTCTGCGCCGACGCCGAGGCCGTCGCGGCCGCGCTGGACGAGTTCGGGCCGCCGTACGTCGTGAAGGACGACGGGCTCGCCGCCGGCAAGGGCGTGGTGGTGACGTCGTCGCGCGAGGACGGCCGCACGCACGCCGCCGGCTGTGCTCGCGTCGTCGTCGAGGAGTACCTCGACGGCCCCGAGGTGTCGCTGTTCGCGATCACCGATGGCAGCACGGTCTATCCGCTCCTGCCGGCCCAGGACTTCAAGCGGATCTTCGACGGCGACGGGGGGCCGAACACCGGCGGCATGGGCGCCTACACGCCGCTGCCGTGGACGGAACCCGGCCTCGTCGACGAGGTACTGCGCGAGGTGCTGCAGCCGACCGTCGACGAGATGGCCCGCCGCGGCACGCCGTTTTCCGGGCTCCTGTACGCCGGCCTCGCGCTGACCTCGCGCGGCATCCGGGTCGTGGAGTTCAACGCCCGCTGGGGCGACCCGGAGACCCAACCGCTCCTCGCGCTCCTCGAGTCCCCGCTCGCGCCGCTGCTGATGGGCGCGGCCACCGGCACCCTGGCCTCCGTGCCGGCTCCGGTGTGGAAGGACGGCGCGGCCGTGGCCGTCGTGCTGGCCAGCGCCGGCTACCCGGAGACCTCGTCCTCGGGCGACGTCATCACCGGGGTCGAGGAGGCCGAGGCGGTCGAGGGCGTCCATGTGATCCAGGCCGGCACCGCGCTCGCCGGCGGCGAGCTCGTCACCGCCGGCGGCCGAGTCCTGGCCGTCGTCGGCACCGGGGCGGATGTCGCCGCGGCCCGGACGGCGGCGTACGACGGCGTCGCCCGCATCTCGTTCCGCGGCGCCCAGCACCGCACCGACATCGCGGCCGGCGTGACCGCCGCTCAACTGTAACGCCCGTTTACATCTTGTACCGACCCCGCTGCAACCTGGTGGGAACAGCAGGTAACCCGGCGTTACAGCCGGCGGCCGGGCCCGTGGGAGAATGACCGCTCGTGACCGTCCCCAACGTCCTGGCCACCCGCTACGCCTCCGCCGAGCTGGCGCGGATCTGGTCGCCGGAGCACAAGATCGTGCTGGAGCGGCAGCTCTGGATCGCGGTCCTGGAGGCGCAGCGCGACCTCGGGATCGCGGTGCCGGACGGTGTCGTCGAGGCCTACCGCGGCGTCGCGGAGCTCGGTGAGAAGGGGGTGGACCTCGAGTCGATCGCGGCCCGCGAGCGGGTGACCCGGCACGACGTGAAGGCCCGGATCGAGGAGTTCTCGGCGCTGGCGGGTCACGAGCACATCCACAAGGGCATGACCTCGCGCGACCTCACCGAGAACGTCGAGCAGCTGCAGGTCAGGCAGAGCGTGGCGCTGGTCCGCGACCGGGCGGTCGCGGCACTGGCCCGGCTCGCCCGGCTGGCCGCCGAGCACGAGGCCACCGTGATGGCCGGACGCAGCCACAACGTCGCCGCCCAGGCGACCACGCTCGGGAAGCGGTTCGCGACCGTGGCCGACGAGATGCTGGTCGCCCTCGACCGGGTCGAGGACCTGCTGGTGCGCTACCCGCTGCGCGGGATCAAGGGGCCGATGGGGACCGCGCAGGACATGCTCGACCTGCTCGACGGCGACGCCGCCAAGCTGGCCGAGCTCGAGCAGCGGGTCGCGGCGCACCTGGGCTTCGAGCGGGTGCTGACCAGCGTCGGGCAGGTCTACCCGCGCAGCCTCGACCTCGACGTCGTCAGCGCCCTGGTCCAGCTGGTGTCCGGACCGTCGAACCTCGCGACCACGATCCGGCTGATGGCCGGCAACGAGCTGGTGACCGAGGGCTTCAAGGAGGGCCAGGTCGGCTCCTCGGCGATGCCGCACAAGATGAACAGCCGCTCCGCCGAGCGGGTCAACGGGCTCTCGGTCGTGCTCCGCGGCCACCTCTCGATGGTCAGCGAGCTGGCCGGCGACCAGTGGAACGAGGGCGACGTCTCCGACTCCGTCGTCCGCCGGGTGGCCCTGCCGGACGCGTTCTTCGCCGCCGACGGGCTGTTCGAGACGTTCCTGACGATCCTCGACGAGTTCGGGGCCTTCCCGGCCGTCATCCAGCGCGAGCTGGACCGCTACCTGCCGTTCCTCGCCACCACGAAGGTGCTGATGGCCGCGGTTCGCAACGGGGTGGGCCGGGAGGCCGCCCACGAGTCGATCAAGGAGGCGGCGGTCGGCACCGCCCTCGACATGCGCCGCGGCCAGGCCGACAACGACGTCTTCGCCCGGCTGGCCGCCGACACCCGGCTGGGGCTGACCTCCGACCAGCTGGCGTCCCTGGTGGCCGAGCCGATCACGTTCACCGGCGCGGCGGTCGCGCAGGTGCAGGCCGTCGTACGCCGGGTCGCCGAGGTGACCGACCGGCACCCCGCGGCCGCGGCGTACGCACCCGGCGACATCCTCTAGCCGGACCGGTCAGCCTGCGTCCTGCTGGCGCAGGGCGCGCACCGCCATGGCCAGCGCGGCGCACAGCACCACCACGCTCGTGAGCAGCGCGGCGCGGAGCGCGGTGCCGGTGCTGGCCGACCCGGCGACGAGCCCGTAGACGGTCACCAGCAGCGCGGCGCCGATCGACGCCCCGATCCGCTGGCCGGTCTGCAGCGCGCCACCGGCCGCACCGCCCATCCGCGGGGGCACCTCGGTCAGGGTCAGCGTGATGTTCGGCGAGACGACCGCGCCGCCGCCGAGGCCGGTGAGCAGCAGGATCGGCACCAGCCACGGCCACAGCGGCTCGCGGCCCGGGACCAGGGCGGCCAGGAGGGCGACGCCGGTCATCATCGCGAGGATCGCGCCGACCGTGAGCCGTCGGCCCGCGTCCGAGACGTAGCGACCGGCGATCGGCGCGCTGATCGCCGACCCGACGGCGAACGGCATCATCAGCAGCCCGGCCTGGAGCGGGGTGCGGCCGAGGCCCTCCTGGAGGTAGATCGAGAACACCAGCAGCAGGCCGGTGAACCCGGTGAAGTACAGCGCCCCGACCAGCAGCCCGTTGAGGTAGCCGGGCAGCCGGCGCAGCAGCGCGATGTCGAGCAGCGGCGGCCGGCCGCGCAGCGCCGTACGCCGCTCCCACCACACGAACGCCCACGCGAACAGCGGCACCCCGGCGAGCAGCAGCAGCGGCAGCCGGGCGCCGCTCTCGATGCGCACCACGGGGTAGAGCAGGCACAGCACCGCGCCACCGAGCAGCACCGCCCCGGGGACGTCGACCCGGCTGCTGCCGCGCCCCGCCGCGTCGGGGTCGGGGCCCGGCACCAGCCGCGCCACGGCGACCATCGCGACCAGGCCGATCGGTGCGTTCACCCAGAACAGCCAGCGCCAGCCGTCGTCCTCGCCGGCCAGCGCGATGATCAGGCCGCCGAGCACGGGGCCGGTCGCCGACGAGACCGACACGGTGAAGCCGAACAGGCCGAACGCCCGCGCCCGCTCGCGGTCGCGGAAGAGCTCCTGGATCAGCCCGGAGTTCTGCGGGGTCAGCAGCCCGGCGGACGCGCCCTGGAGCAGCCGGGCGGCGATCACGAGCTCGACGTCGGGCGCGAACCCGACCGCGACGCTCGAGGCGACGAAGCAGAGCAGGCCGATCAGCATCATCCGGCGGCGGCCGTACGCGTCGCCCAGCCGGCCGCCGGCGACCAGGGTCAGGCCGAACGCCAACGCGTAGCCGGACACGACCCACTGCACGGTCCCGGCGGACGTCTCCAGGCCGATGCGCATCGACGGGATCGCGACGTTGACGATCGAGACGTCGAGCAGCGCCATGAAGCCGACGACCAGCGTGACGCCGAGGATGCGCCAGCGCCGCGGGTGCGGCTGGTAGGCCGGCTCCTCCTCCCGCGGTGGCGCCACCACGTGCTCGCTCACCGCTCCACCTTGCCCGATGTGTGGGCGCCCGGGCGATGATGGCGACATGCGCAGCGCCGTCGACGTGACCGTGACCGGCCGGGTCCAGGGCGTCTCGTTCCGCTACTACGCCGATCGCGAGGCGGACCGCCTCGGCGTTGCAGGGTGGGTGCGCAACGAGCCGGACGGCACGGTGGCGGCCCACGTCGAGGGTGACCCCGGCGCGGTGGCCGCCTTCGTCCGGTGGTGCCACGACGGCCCGCGGCTCGCGCACGTCGAGCAGGTCGACGTACGCGACGGGACCGACCAGGGGCTCAGGTCGTTCGGGGTCCGCTGACCCGGTGCCGGCCGGGCGTCACGCCCGGGGCGTGCCGCCCCAGTTGGCGAGCTTCGTCGCGACCGCGTGCAGGTCGGCGCGCCACACGTCCTCCGGCCCCGGGGGCAAGATGTCGTCCCACTCGACCGCGTAGGAGCCCTTGATCTGGCCGAAGCCGGCCGGTCGGGCGAAGAACCAGACGTGCGAGTGCGCGGACCCGTCGCCCCAGCGGTTGACGTGGCAGCGGCCGATGCCGGGCATCGCCTCGACGATCCGCACCAGGCGGTTCGCGATCTGGCCGAGCTCGCCGGCGTGCTCGTCGTCGAACTCGCCGACGTCGAGGTGCTCGCGGGTCCAGAGCACGAGCACCAACGGCAGCCCGGTCGGCTGCTCCTCGGCAAGGAGCACCCACCGCTCGTCCTCCCAGACGACCCGCTCCGGCGGGAAGCCCGCGCAGGCGGAGCAGGGCTTGCCGCCCTGCTCACCGTCCCGCGGCGCCTCGTCGCCGGGCGCGTCGAGCGCCTTGGGTACGACGGCGCCGTCGACGGCCTCCCAGGGGAAGATGTCCCAGCCACCGATCGGCGGCAGGGGCAGGCGAGCGTCCCGGCTCGCCCCGAGCACCCGGGCGTGGATCTCCGCTGCAGACTCCGGCATGACCCCACTCTGCCAGCACGAGCAGCCCGCGGGCCCGCGGCCCCCACGCCCTACAGTGGCGTCGTGGCCGACCTCAACCTCCCGACCGCGCCGGTGATCCCGGGCGCCACGCACCTCCACTCCGGCAAGGTCCGCGACCTCTACGAGCTGCCGGGCGGCGAGCTGCTGATGGTCGCCAGCGACCGGATCTCGATCTTCGACTTCGTGCTGGACACGACGATCCCGGACAAGGGCGAGATCCTGACCCGGATGTCGCTGTGGTGGTTCGACCGGCTCGCCGACCTGGTCCCCAACCACGTGCTCTCGACCGACGTGCCCCCCGAGGTGAGGGGCCGTGCCGTCGTGTGCGAGCGGCTGGCGATGTACCCCGTCGAGTGCGTCGCCCGCGGCTACCTCACCGGCTCCGGCCTGGTCGACTACCGGGCCTCCGGCGCCGTCTGCGGGATCGCGCTCCCGGCCGGGCTGGTGGACGGCAGCCGGCTGCCGGAGCCGGTCTTCACCCCGGCCACCAAGGCCGAGCTCGGCGAGCACGACGAGAACGTCTCGTACGACGCGGTCGCGGGCACCGTCGGGGCCGACCGCGCGGCCGAGCTGCGGGACCTCACGCTGCGCGTCTACGCCCGGGCCGAGTCGATCGCCCGCGAGCGCGGCATCATCCTCGCCGACACCAAGCTGGAGTTCGGTGCCCGCCCCGACGGCACGACGGTCCTCGCGGACGAGGTGCTGACGCCCGACTCGTCGCGGTTCTGGCCGGCCGCCGAGTGGGAGCCCGGCCACGCGCAGCCGTCGTACGACAAGCAGATCGTGCGCAACTGGGCGCTCTCCCCGGAGTCGGGCTGGGACCGCTCGTCGGGCGAGGCGCCGCCGCCGCTGCCGGCCGAGGTGGTCGAGCGGACCCGCAGCCGGTACGTCGAGGCCTTCGAGCTGCTGACCGGGGAGCGGTGGTAGCGGTCGCGTTCGCGGTGTCGCGCGAGGTCGCCTTCGACTACCTCTCCGACCCGCGCCGCCGTCCGGAGTGGCAGTCCAGCCTGGCCCGCGTCGAGCAGGTCGACGGCGAGGTCCGGGCCGGCCAGACCTGGGTCGACGTGACCCGGCCGGGGCCCCGGCCCCGGATGGAGACCACCGAGCTGGACCGGCCGCGGCGCTGGTCCGAGCGCGGCACGTGGCGCGGCCTCGCCGCCGTCCTCACGCTGGACTTCGCCGAGGTGCGGGCCGGCTGCGAGGTGACCGCGACGATGCGGGTCAGCGGCCGCGGTGCGGCGGCCCTCCCGGCCCGGGTGCTCGGCCTGCTGGCGCCGCGCGCGGTCCGTGCCGACCTGCGGCGCGCCGCGCGGCTGCTGACCGGCTGAGCTCGGGGCGACCGGCCGGCGGGATTCGGGCCCGGCCCGGCGCGGGACCGGTTGACTCCTGAGTAGGTTGGCTCCAGATCCCGCAGCGATGGAGGCGAACCCACGTGACGACGTACAACCTGGCGACCCTGCTCGAGGACAGCGCCGCGACCCACCCGGACCGCACGGCGATCGTGCTGGGCGACACCCGGCTCAGCTACGCCGAGGTCGACACGTTCGCGAACATGGTCGCCAACCTGCTGGTGTCCCGTGGCATCCGGCCGGGCGACAAGGTCGCGCTGTCGTGCCCGAACCTGCCGTACTTCACGGTCGTCTACTTCGGCATCCTCAAGGCCGGCGCGACCGTCGTCCCCCTCAACGTGCTGCTCAAGGCGCGTGAGGTCGCCTACCACCTCGGCGACTCCGAGGCGAAGGCGTACTTCTGCTTCGAGGGCACGCCGGAGCTGCCGATCGGTGCGGCCGGGCACGCCGGGTTCAGCGAAACCCCGGGCTGCGAGCACTTCTTCATGATCACCGCCGGCCTCGGCGACCCCTCGCCGATCGACGGCACGGAGACCATGGCGCAGGCGATGGGCGCGCAGCCCGCGACCTTCGAGACCGTCGCGACCGACGAGGACGACACCGCGGTGATCCTCTACACGTCCGGCACCACCGGCCAGCCGAAGGGCGCCGAGCTGCGGCACCGGAACATGCGCGACAACGCACTGCTGGGTGAGCCGCTGTTCGGCGCGGACCCGGACCAGCCGGACACCTACCTGTGCGTCCTGCCGCTGTTCCACTCGTTCGGCCAGACCGTCTCCCAGAACGGCGCCTTCGCGTACGGCGGCACGGTCGTGATGCTGCCCCGCTTCGAGGCGCACGCGGCGCTCCAGCTGATGCTGAAGGAGCGGATCACGTTCTTCGCCGGCGTGCCCACGATGTACTGGGGGCTGCTCGGCGCGCTCGAGGACGGCATCGACGTGACCGCGCTCGCCGAGAACCTGCGGGTCGCGGTGTCCGGCGGCGCCGCCCTGCCGGTGGAGGTGCACAAGGAGTTCGAGAAGCGGTTCGGCGTCACGATCCTCGAGGGCTACGGCCTGTCCGAGACGTCGCCGGTCGCCAGCTTCTCCAGGTACGGCGAGCCCGCGCGGCCCGGCTCGATCGGGGTGCCGGTCCCGGGCGCGGAGATGAAGCTGATCGGACCGGACTGGGCCGAGGTTGAGGGCCCCGGCGAGCACGGCGAGATCGGCGAGATCGCGATCAAGGGCCACAACGTGATGAAGGGCTACTTCAACCGGCCCGAGGCCACCGCCGAGGTGATCCGCGACGGCTGGTTCCGCTCCGGCGACCTGGCCCGCCGCGACGAGGACGGCTGGTACTACATCGTCGACCGGTCCAAGGACATGATCATCCGCGGCGGCTACAACGTGTACCCGCGCGAGATCGAGGAGGTCCTGATGACCCACCCGGACGTCTCGCTGGCCGCGGTCATCGGCGTACCCGACGAGAGCCACGGCGAGGAGATCAAGGCCGTGGTGATCCGCACCGACGGCTCCGAGCTCACCGAAGCGGACCTGATCGCGTGGTCCAAGGAGCAGATGGCCAACTACAAGTACCCGCGCCAGGTCGAGTTCGCCACCTCGCTGCCGATGACCTCCACCGGGAAGATCCTCAAGCGCGAGCTGAGCTGATCGGGACGCGGCGGCCCCCGGCGGAGTTTCATCGGCCGGCCGATGAAACTCGTGCCTGGACGATGAAGCTTTGTCGTCCAGGCAAGACCTTTGTCGGCCGGCCGATGAAACTTGGCGGCCGCCCGGCTACGCGAACGGGTTCGGCAGCGCCCCGGGCAGACCGGCGAGCAGCTCGCGGGCCTGGGCGGCGACCTTGTGCTCCACGAGCACCTCGTACCGGGTCGCCACGACCTGGGTGACCGAGGAGAAGTCGCGCTGGCCGCGGGTGAGGGCGTAGCCGATCAGCGCCCAGATCAGCCCGAAGACCGCGCCGAACAACATCGTGGAGACGATCATCGCGAACGCGTTCTCGTCGACGAAGAGCGCGAACACCAGGCCGACGAACAGGCCGAGCCACAGCCCGGACAGCACGCCGCCGAGCGCGACCCGGCCGGTGGTGAGCCGCCCGGTGATCCGCTCGACCCGCTTGAGGTCGGTGCCGACGATCATCAGGTGCTGCACGGGGAAGTGCTGGTCGGAGAGGTAGTCGACCGTCTTCTGGGCGGTCGCGTAGTCGTCGTACACGGCGAGGGACTGGGGGAACTCGAGCTTCAGCGGGGAGGCCCCCGGGGCTCCGGTCGGCATGCTCATGCCGTCCAGTCTGACGCAGCGCCCCAGGACGCCTCGGCACCATCTCCTAGACTGGGGCCGTGCCGCGCGTAGTCGTCGATGTCATGCCCAAGCCCGAGATCCTCGATCCCCAGGGCAAGGCCGTCCTCGGCGCGCTGCCGCGCCTGGGCTTCAGCGGCGTCACCGACGTCCGTCAGGGCAAGCGGTTCGAGCTCGAGGTCGACGGCGAGCTGACCGACGAGGTGCTCGAGCAGGTCCGCCAGATGGCCGCGACCCTGCTCTCCAACCCCGTGATCGAGGACTTCACCGTCGCGGTCGAGACGATCCCCACGGTCGTCGAGGCGGCGGAGTCCCACTCGTGAGGGTCGGGGTCGTCACCTTCCCGGGCTCGCTCGACGACGTCGACGCCCAGCGCGCGGTCCGGGTGGCCGGCCACGAGGTGCTCGCACTCTGGCACGGCGACCACGACCTGCGCGGCGTGGACGCGGTGATCCTGCCGGGCGGCTTCTCGTACGGCGACTACCTGCGCTGCGGCGCGATCTCCCGGTTCTCCCCGGTGATGACCGAGGTGGTCGAGGCCGCCGGCCGGGGGATGCCGGTCCTCGGCATCTGCAACGGCTTCCAGATCCTGTGCGAGTCCCACCTGCTGCCGGGCGCGCTGATCCGCAACGACCATCGCAAGTTCGTCTGCCGCGACCAGCGGCTGCGCATCGAGAACACGGATACGCCCTGGACCGCGGCGTACGCCCCGGACGCCGAGATCACCGTCCCGTTGAAGAACGGCGAGGGCGGGTTCGTCGCCGACGCGGAGACCCTCGACCGGATCGAGGGCGAGGGCCGGGTGGTGGCCCGCTACCTCGACGGCAATCCCAACGGGTCGCTGCGCGACATCGCCGGCGTCACGAACGAGCGCGGCAACGTGGTCGGCCTGATGCCGCACCCCGAGCACGCCGTCGAGGACCTCACCGGCCCGGGCACCGACGGGCTCGGGTTCTTCACCAGCCTCGCGGAGCGGGTGCTGGCGTGAGTCCGCTGCTGACCTTCCGCAGGGTCGCGATCGCCGAGGCGGTGACCTGGGCGCTGCTGCTGGCCGGCATGTTCCTCAAGTACGTCACCGAGACCACCGAGCTCGGCGTCCGGGTCTTCGGGATGCTGCACGGCATCGTGTTCATCGCCTACTGCCTGACCACCGTCCTGGTCGCCGTCGACCAGCGCTGGAGCCGCGGCCGCCTGCTGCTCGGCCTCGCGGCCGCGGTGCCGCCGTTCGCGACCGTGCCCTTCGATCGGTACGCCGAGCGCCGCGGCGGCCTCGACACCGCCTGGCGGCTCACCTCGTCCGCGCCGGCCGGCCGCGTCGAGCGGCTGACCGCGTGGCTGCTGCGCAACCCGCTGCACGGCGCGCTCGCGGGCGGCCTGGCCGTCGTCGCGCTGACCGGCGTCGCGCTGCTCGTCGGCCCGCCCGCGGGCTAGCCAGACCGGCCGGTCAGGCTCAGAGCCGCCCCGCGGAGAGCGCCCGCCAGGTCCGGTACCCCGCCACGCCGGAGACCTCGGTGCCGACCTGCTGCTGGTAGGCCCGCACCGCGTCCGCCGTCTCGGCCTTGAACATCCCGTTCATCCTCACCGAGTCCGAGACGCCGGCGGCGTTGAGCGTGCGTTGCAGGCGCCGTACGGCGAGCCCGGTCGAGCCGAGCTTGAGCACCGGGGTCTCGCCGGCCGACAGCAACGACATCCAGTTCTTGCGCGACCACACCTCGCGCTGCGCCATGTCGTGCCCGGCCTGCCAGGCCTGGATCGCCTTGACGGTGGCCTTGGTCCAGCGGCCGTTGATCGCGCCGCCGTAGAACTCCTGCTCGGTCAGCAGGCACTGCAGGGCGCTGACCTGGCCCGGCCCGGGCGTGGTCGTCTCCGTCGGCGGCCGCAGCGTCTCGTAGTTGCGGAAGTTGACCCGCACCCCGCCGCAGTGGGTCTCCGAGGGCGCGACCATGCCCCGGCCGACGTCGAGGAAGTTGCGGTCGATGTTGATCGTCACGCCGCCCCACGTCTCGTCGTGCCCGCCCTGGTACTGCTTGATCCGGGCGTGCGGTCGCCACCCGTCCTCGCGGAGGTACGACGAGGAGGTGTTCGCCTTGCCGTCCCAGCGGGCCAGCCAGATCTGGTCGGGCAGCACGACCTGGCCGGGCCGGTTCACCCGCGCGTCGTCGAGCATCTTGATGCCGGAGCTGGCGCCGGAGTACACGCCCGAGGCGTAGCCGAGCCGGTGGATCTGCCAGGTCCAGCCGCTGAGGAAGGCGAGCGCGGACTCCCGGCACCTGGTGTTGCGCAGGTCGAAGCCCTCGAGGTCGTACCAGAGCGTGCTGCCCGGCGCGATGCCCAGGTCCGCGGCGACGCCGACGCTCTTGACGGCCTCGGCGTTGCCCTGCTTCTTGGCCTTGCTGTACCCGCCGTTGGCGCCCGGGCGCGGGATGATCGTCTCGTCGTCGCCGTACCGCGGGAACCGCGGCTGGCAGGAGGCCTGCGGGCCGAGCGTGATCGGCAGCAGCCGCCAGCCCTTCGCGAGCTGGGTGCGGACCCAGGTGGGGGTCAGCTCCGGCTGCTCGCGGCAGGCGCGGGAGTCGCCGGAGATGTAGATGCCGACCGCGAGGAACGGCGAGCTCTGCAGCCAGCGGTTCATCTTGCGCTGCTCCGGCGTGTGGCACTGGTCGAAGCCGAACCCGGTGAAGTCGCCCGGCGTGACCGGGTTGGCGGCCCGCTTCGCGGCCGGCTTCGCAGCGGTCGACGTGGTGGTCGACGTGGTGGTCGACGTGGCGGTCGGCGCGGTGCCGGCCGCGTCGGCCGGGCCACCGGTGCCGAGCGCGGCGACCGTGGTCACGGCGAGCAGGCCACCGGTGGCCGTGACGAGCGCGCGGCGCAGCAGCGTGCGCGGGGTCCGGAGGTGCGGGCGAGACATGGCGGGAGCTCCAGGCAGGCTTGGGGAAGTCGGGCGTGCCTCCCGTCGAGGCCACGCCACCATAACCCCACGAATCACACCCGTCACAGCCTTCGGGCGAACTACGGACCGGTAGTTCGGGCGGGCCGGGCGCAAGGTTTGCGCAAGTGCCGACGGGGTCGGCGCGATCCGCTCAGGCTGGGAGCGTTGGTGCCGATGGCTCGGTCGGAGGGGGAACGATCATGGGCGACGAGACGACGTATGCCGAGTGGGACCCGATGCCCTGCCTGGGCCTGGTCCCGCACTTCCACGGCGACCCCGCGATGGGCGGGGTCCCGCAGGCGAGCGCCGACGGGCACTGGTGGTGGGACGGCCGGTCCTGGACGCCGGTGCACGTGCCGACCCTCGCCGACGCCGAGGCCGACACCTCCGACCCGGTGACCGGGCCGACCGGGCCGACGGGGACGGCCCAGCCGGCCCCCGCCTGGGCGCGGGCCAGCTGAGCCGTCGGGCCGAACCGCCCGGTCAAGCCGCCTCGGCGGCCACCGCCTCGACCTCCTCGTCGGCGATCTCGACCGGCCGCGGCGCCCGGGCGGGCAGCCCGACCAGGCCGACGACCGTCGCCAGCGCGGCGAACGCCGCCGAGGTGAGGAACGCCGGCTGCAGGCCCGGGACCAGCTCGCCGGGCACGGCGCCCGCGGCGTAGACCGACACGATCGCGGCCACGCCGACGGCGCTGCCGAGCTGCTGCGTGGTCTGCAGCAGGCCGGAGGCGGACCCGGCGTGCTCGGGCTCGACCCCGCCGAGCACCGTCGCGGTCACCGGCATGAAGACCAGCCCGGTGGCGAGACCGGCGATCACCATCGGCCCGAACACCGCCGCGGGGTAGGAGTCGGTGGTGCCGATCGTGCTCAGCCACGTGTAGCCGGCGGCCAGCGCGGCGCTGCCGACCAGGACCATCGCCCGGGCACCGAACCGGGCCAGCAGCTCGGGCGTGACGCGCGAGATCGCGAAGATGCCGAGGCTGAACGGCAGGAACGCGACGCCCGCCATCAGCGGGCCGAAGCCGAGCACGCCCTGGACGTACTGCACGACCAGGAAGAACATCGACAGGTTCGCGCCGATCATCAGCGCCATCACGCCGAGCGCGGCGACCCGGGGCCGGCTGCGCAGCAGGGCGGGCTGCACCATCGGGTGCGGGTGCCGCACCTCGGTGCGGGCCAGCAGGGCGAGGAGTGCGACGCCGATCGCGAAGCCGCCGAGGGTGCGCGGCGCGGCCCAGCCGTGCTCGGGGGTGCCGATCAGCGCCCAGACGAGGGACACCGCGCCGAAGGTCGCGGCGAACGCGCCGACGAGGTCGAAGCGGCCGGGCCGGCGGCGGGTCCCGTCGACGTACCGCGGCGCCAGCAGGAGCACGGCGACCCCGAGCGGGACGTTGATGAACAGCGTCCAGCGCCACGACCCGACGTCGGTGAGCAGGCCGCCCAGCAGCAGGCCGATCGAGGCGCCGCCGGAGGAGACCGCGCCGAAGAGCGCGAACGCGCGGTTGCGCGCGGCCTCGTCGGGAGCGCTCGTGGTGAGCAGGGCCAGGACGCTCGGCGCGGCGAGCGCGGCGCCGACGCCCTGGAGGGTGCGCGCGGCGACCAGCTGCCCGGGGGTCTGGGCGAGGCCGCCGAGCGCTGAGCCGAGGGTGAACACGGCGAGCCCGGCCTCGAAGACCTTGAGCCGACCGAAGACGTCGCCGAGCCGGCCGCCCAGGAGGAGCAGGCCGCCGAAGGCGAGCGTGTAGGCGTTGAGGATCCACGACAGCGACGCCGGGCCGAAGCCCAGGTCGGCGTCGATGCGGGGGAGCGCGACGTTCACGACCGTCGCGTCCAGGACGAGCATGAGCTGGGCGACCAGCACGATCGCGACGCCGGTGGCCGCCCGTCCCGCGTTCGGCGGGAGGTCGGTGGGGAGGGTGTCACGGGACATGAGGTGAGGTCCTGTTCTGGCCCGGCGGGCCGCGGTACAGTAGATCCGGAGGATGGCTCCGCTTCCTGCACCACGATACGGAGACACTCTCCGGTTAGCAAGGGTTTCTTCGTGATTGGGGTGAGCTCTTCCGTGCGTGCCGATGCCAGGCGCAACTACGACCGGATCGTCGAGGTCGCGCGGGAGGTCTTCCGCGAGCAGGGGTACGACGCCTCGCTCGACGAGATCGCCAAGCGCGCGGGCGTCGGCCCCGGCACCCTCTACCGGCACTTCCCGAAGCGGGAGAACCTGCTCGACGCGGTCATGCAGTCCTGGGTCGACCGGGTGAACGACACCGCCGACAAGGCGATGGCGCGCGAGGGCTCGGCCCGCGACGTGCTGCTGGGCTGGTTCGAGGACTACGTCCGGCTGATCAGCGTGCACCGAGGGGGCCCGGCGAAGATCACCTCCGCGATGGGCGACCCCGACTCCCCGATCATCACCAAGTGCCAGGTGCTGGCCGGGGCCAACGACCGGGTGATCGAGCGGCTGCGCGCCGACGGCGCCCTGCGTGCGGACATCGAGACCGTCCAGGTGTGCCGCCTGGTCGGCGGCGTCGCGACCGTCGCCGACCAGGGCGACCTGGACCCCGACGCCGTCCGCCCGATGCTCGAGGTCGTCGCCGACGGCCTGCTGCGCTAGCGGGGGCGGTTTCCCCGGTGAACCGGGGAAACCGGAACTGTTGGCCCGAAGTTTCGGCCCAACAGTTCCAGTATTGCCCCAACGACCCCCGGCGACCCGGCTGCCGACCCCACCCGCGGTCCCGCCATGGTCCGGCCTGCGGGCGGATGTGGTGGCGCTGTCGCGCGCCGGTAGATTGGCGTCGTGCTCGACACCGTCGCCGTCGCCGCCGAGGACCCCCACCACGACCAGCCGTGGGCCGACCTCGGCCTCAAGGCCGACGAGTACGCCCGGATCCGCGAGATCCTCGGCCGCCGGCCCACGAGCTCCGAGCTCGCGATGTACTCGGTGATGTGGAGCGAGCACTGCTCCTACAAGAGCTCCAAGGTGCACCTCAAGCAGTTCTCCGAGCTCGCCGAGGTGCTCGCTCAGCGCCAGCCCGACGCCGGGCGCCTGCTCGCCGGCATCGGCGAGAACGCCGGCGTGGTCGACATCGGCCAGGGCTATGCGGTCACCTTCAAGGTCGAGTCGCACAACCACCCGTCGTACGTCGAGCCCTACCAGGGCGCGGCCACCGGCGTCGGCGGCATCGTCCGCGACATTCTGGCCATGGGGGCCCGCCCCGTCGCCGTGATGGATCCGCTGCGGTTCGGGCCGCTCGACGCGGACGACACGCACCGGGTGCTGCCCGGGATCGTCGCGGGGGTGGGTGGCTACGGCAACTGTCTGGGCCTGCCGAACATCGGCGGCGAGGCGGTCTTCGACGCGACGTATCTCGGCAACCCGCTGGTCAACGCGCTGTGCGTGGGTGTGCTCCGCCACGAGGACCTGCACCTCGCCAAGGCGTCCGGCGTCGGCAACCAGGTGATCCTGTACGGCGCCCGCACCGGCGGCGACGGCATCGGCGGCGTCAGCGTGCTCGCCAGCGAGACCTTCGACGCCGACGGCCCCGCCAAGCGGCCGAGCGTCCAGGTCGGCGACCCCTTCATGGAGAAGCTGCTCATCGAGTGCACGCTCGAGATCTTCGCCGCCGGCCTGGTCGCCGGCATCCAGGACCTCGGCGGCGCCGGCCTGTCCTGCGCCACCTCGGAGCTCGCGTCCGCCGGCGACGGCGGCATGCACGTCGAGCTCGACCGGGTCCCCCTGCGCGACTCCACGCTCGCGCCGGAGGAGATCTTGATGAGCGAGTCGCAGGAGCGGATGATGGCGGTCGTCGAGCCCGACGACGTCGCGGCGTTCCTCGCGATCTGCGCGAAGTGGGACGTCGAGGCCGTCGTGGTCGGCGAGGTCACCGACACCGGGCGGCTCCAGATCGACTGGCACGGCGAGCGCGTGGTCGACGTCCCGCCGCGGAGCGTCGCGCACGACGGGCCGACGTACCACCGCCCCTTCGCCCGGCCCGCCTGGCAGGACGACCTGCAGGCCGACGCCGCGGAGTCGCTGCCGCGCCCGGGCTCGGGCGACGAGCTGCGCAAGACCCTGCTGACCCTGGTCGCCAGCCCCAACCTGTGCGACAAGTCGTGGATCACCGACCAGTACGACCGTTACGTGCGCGGCAACACCGTGCTCGCGCAGCCCAGCGACAGCGGCATGGTCCGCGTCGACGAGGAGACCGACCTCGGCGTCGCGCTCGCGACCGACTGCAACGGCCGGTTCGCGCTCCTCGACCCGTACGCAGGCGCCCAGCTCGCCCTCGCGGAGGCCTACCGCAACGTGGCCACCGGCGGCGCGACGCCGCTGGCGATCTCCGACTGCCTCAACTTCGGCTCACCCGAGGACCCGGCCGTGATGTGGCAGTTCGCCGAGGCGTGCCGCGGCCTGAAGGACGGCTGCCTCGAGCTCGGCATCCCGGTCACCGGCGGCAACGTCAGCCTCTACAACCAGACGGGCGAGACCGCGATCCTCCCGACCCCGGTGGTCGCCGTGCTCGGCGTGATCGAGGACGTCACCCGCCGTACGCCGTCGGCCTGGTCGACCGGGGGTGAGCGGGTCTTCCTGCTGGGCGAGACCCGCGAGGAGCTCTCGGGGTCGGAGTGGGCGCACGTCGTCCACGGCCATCTCGGCGGGCTCCCGCCGCAGCTCGACCTGGAGGCCGAGCGCACCCTCGCCGAGCTGCTCCACGACGCCGTCGGCCTGGTCAGCTCCGCCCACGACCTCTCCGACGGCGGGCTCGCGCAGGCGCTCGTCGAGGGCGCCCTGCGCCACGGCGTGGGCGTGTCCGTCGAGGTCCCCGACGACGCGTTCGTCGGGCTCTTCAGCGAGTCGCCGGGCCGGGTCGTCGTGACCGTCCCCGACGGTGCCGCCGAGCGGCTGGTCGAGCTCGCCGAGCGCCACGGGGTCGAGCTGACCGCGCTCGGCGTCACCGGTGGCGACGCCCTGGTGGTCGAGGGCCAGTTCGAGATCCCGCTCGACGAGCTGCGCGACGCCTGGACCACCACCCTGCCCGCGGCGCTCGGCTGACGGTGCGCGGGCTTGCCGGCGGCGGTTTCCCCGGTTGGCCGGGGAAACCGGAACCTGTCGGCCGAAACTTCGCCCGCGAAGTTCCGGTATTGCCCGTCCGATGTGACTCCTGGGACTCGGACCAGTCCGATCGGCCGGCCGGCTCCGAACCCCCCGTATGCGCCGACGGGCCTTCCTCGCCCTCCCGGCTCTCGCCGGCCCCGCGGCCTGCGGCCTGGACGGCGCGGGCGGCGCGGGCGGCGCGGGCGGCGCGGGCGCCGCGGGCGGTGGGCGGCCGGTGAGCACGCCCGGCACACGGCGGATCGGCTACGGCGACCACCCGGCGCAGTACGCCGAGCTGACCCGCCCGCCCGGCACCCCGCGCGGCGCCGCGGTCGTGGTGCACGGCGGGTTCTGGAAGCCGCAGTACGGCATCGAGTACGCCCGCCCACTGGTGCCGAGCCTGGTCACGGCCGGCTGGGCGGTGTGGGCGATCGAGTACCGGCGCGGCACCGGCGCCGCGGACACGCTCGCCGACGTCCGGGCGGCGATCGACGCGCTGCCCGACGCGCGCCCGGAGGACGCCGGACCGGTGGTCGGCATCGGCCACTCCGCCGGCGGCCACCTGGTCACCTGGGCGGCCGGCGGCGGCGGCCTGACCCACGTCGTCTCCCAGGCGGGGGTGCTCGACCTGCGCTCGGCGTACGAGCTGGGTCTGGGCGGTGGCGCGGTCGAGGCGTTCCTCGGCCATCCGCCCGGCCCGGCCGACGCCGCGGTCGACCCGATCCGCCAGGTGCCCTTGGCGGTCCCGGTCTGGTGCGTGCACGGCGCGGCCGACGACGTCGTCCCGATCGGCCAGTCCGAGGCGTACGTCGCCGCCGCGCGGTCGGCCGGAGCGGTCGCCGAGCTGGTCCGGGTCGCGGGCGACCACTTCGCGGTGGTCGACCCGGACTCGCCCGCCTGGGACCGCACGCTGGAGATCCTGCGGGCGATCCCCGACGAGCCCGCGGCCGGCTGAGCCGGGTCCGTCACGGGAGGGCCGGGCCGACCACCTCCAGCCGCTCGGCGAGCACTCCGGCCCAGGCCAGGTCGGTGACGTACGACGTCACCAGGTCGCGGCCCTCGGGGACCAGGATCGTCAGGTCGCGACCAGCGAGCTCGATGCTCGCGCCGGGCAGGTGCAGGGCGCGCTCGGTCGCGGTCGCGGCGTCCCCCTCGGAGGCGAAGCGGAGCGAGATCCGGTCGCGGGTCGAGGGGAGGAGCCTCAGGGTGTGGGTCGCCATGTCCCGACGGTAGGGACGCCACAGGTCAGTTCCTGACCGCTTTGCGATCTAGTGTCGGCGTCGTGAACACCAGCGCCCGGATGCTGCGCCTGCTCTCGCTGCTCCAGACCCACCGCTACTGGCCCGGCGCCGAGCTCGCCGGACGCCTGGAGGTGAGCCCGCGGACCCTGCGCCGCGACATCGACCGGCTGCGCGAGCTCGGCTACGACGTCGACGCGGTGCGCGGCGTGGCGGGCGGCTACCAGCTGCGGGCCGGTGGGCAGCTGCCGCCGCTGCTGCTCGAGGACGACGAGGCCGTGGCGATCGCGGTCGCGCTGCGCACCGCGGCGGCGGGCGCCGTGGCCGGGCTCGAGGAGACCGCGATCCAGGCGCTGACCAAGGTGATCGGCCTGATGCCACCTCGGCTGCGCCGCCGGATGGACGCCGTCCACTCCCAGACCGACGGCGTGCCGTGGGGCGGCGGGCCCGCACTGGACGCCGGCGTGCTCACGACCCTCGCCCAGGCCTGCCGCGACGACGAGCCGGTGTCGTTCTCCTACGTCTCCCGGGACTCCTCGCCGAGCGAGCGCCGCGTCGAGCCGCACCGGCTCGTGTCCTTGGGCCGGCGGTGGTACCTGGTCGCCTACGACCGGGACCGCCAGGACTGGCGCTCCTTCCGGGTGGACCGGGTCACCGCCCCGCGGGCCTCCGGCCAGCGGTTCCTGCCGCGCCCGCTGCCCGCCCCGGACGCGCCGTCGTTCGTGCGGGCCGGGATCCGCGCGATGCCGCAGCGCTACGAGGTGCGGGTCCGGTTCGCGGTCGACGCGGCGACGGTCGCGGCGTACGTCGACCGCTGGGCCACGGTCGAGCCCGACGGGCCCGGCGCCTGTCGGATGGTGCTGGCCACCGACACCCTGGACTGGCCGCTGATGGTGCTGGCCCGCATCGACGCGCCCTTCACCGTCGAGGGTCCCGACGAGCTGCGCGCGCAGGTCGCCTCCGCCGCCGCCCGCTTCGCCCGCGCCACCTCGCCCCGCCGCATGTAACGCGGGGTTATCGGATCTAGGAACCCTGTTACAAGGGGGTGACCAGATCCCACAACCCCGCGTTACAGCTGACGGTCAGGCGGCGGCGGAGGCCACGATGGGCGTCTCGTAGCGCGGCCAGTCGGCCGGGCGGGGGACCGAGCGGACGGAGGTGGACAGGGTGGGGATCAGGGCGACCGCAGCGGTGAGTCCGGTCAGCGCGAGGACCGCCGCCGGCCCGCCGAGCCCGGTGAGCAGCGCGCCCGCGAGCGCGGGCGCCAGCGGCATGGAGAGCATCGAGGTGAACTGCATCGCCGACTGCACCCGGCCGACCAGCTCCGACGGGGTGACCGCCATCCGGTAGGACCCGACACCGGCGTTGCCCGCGGGGTTGAGGAACAGCCCCACCGAGGCGGCCGCCGCCATCACCACGGGGTGGTTCCAGAGGGCCAGCGGCACCGAGAGCGGGACGAAGCTCCAGGCGACGGCCACGGTCAGCGTCCCGGTCGCCAGCCGGTCGATCAGCCACGGCGCGGCCAGCGCGCCGAGGATGCCGCAGCTGCCGATCGTCGCCTCCACGAGCCCGATCTGGAAGGCGGGGAAGCCGGCCTCGACCAGCCGCAGCAGCGCGACGAAGAACAGGGCGTTAACGGTCAGGTTGATCAGGGGCGACCACAGCAGCAGCACGCGGAAGAACGGTCTCGACCAGGTGAACCGGAGGCCCACGCCCAGGTCGTGCAGGGCGCGCCCCGTGCCGGCCTGCGGTCGGCCGGAGAGGTCGGCCCGGATCCGGCCGAGCAGTACCCAGCCCGCGGCGTAGGTGATCGCGTCGAACAGGAAGGGCGCCCATCGGGTGGCGGCGACGAGAGCGCCGCCGAGCGGGCCACCGACCAGCGAGGCGACGTGCTGGCGGGCCTGCTGCTGGCTCAGGGCGGTGGGCAGGTCGTCGGCCGCCACCACCGTGCGGATCGCGGAGCCCTCCGCCGGGACGAAGAGGCCGGCCGCGAGGCCGGTCAGCAGCGCCACGAGGAGCAGGTGGGGGAGGGTGAGCACGTCGAGCATGCCCGCCGTGACCAGCGAGGCGTACAGCAGCGCGCCGCCGCCGTGCGAGAGCCGCATCAGCCGGCGCCGGTCGCAGCGGTCGGCGAGCACCCCGCCGGGCAGGAGCATCACGACCATCCCGAGCAGGTACGCGGCCTCCGCGGCCGCGGCCCAGAACGCCGAGCCGGTCATCGCGTACCCGACCAGCGGCATCGCGAAGCTGCTGACCCGCGAGCCCAGCTCGGAGATGGTCTGGGCGCACCACAGCACGGTGAAGTCCCGGTTGTGGGCGAGGGTCCGGTACGACGTCATGTTCCGCACCATAAATTGCGCAATAGTAGTTGCGCAATAGATCGTGCGGAATCCGGCTAGGATGGCGCCATGGCGATGTACGACGACCCGCGGGTGCTCCGCGCGATCGCCCACCCGACCCGCAACCGGATCCTGTCCGAGCTCTACGCCGCCGGCTCGCTGCGAGCCGCCGACATCGCCCGCGAGCTCGGTGTCCCGGCCAACCAGGCGAGCTTCCACCTGCGCCAGCTCGCCAAGTACGGCCTGGTCGAGGAGGCTCCCGACGAGGCCCGCGACCGTCGGGACCGGGTCTGGCGACTGGTCGACCCCGACGGCATCAGCTTCCGCACCCGGGAGATGCTCGACCGCCCGGGCGGCAAGGCGGCGTACGCCGTGTTCCAGCGCAACGCGACCGCGTGGGGGCACCACCTGGTCGACCGGGCGCTCGCCCCGGATCCGGCGGCCGGCCGCGAGAAGAGCGTCTCGGAGTGGGCGCTGCGGCTCGCGCCGGAGGAGGCCAAGGAGCTGCTGGAGGAGATGGGTGAGCTCGTCGAGCGCTGGCGTCGGCGCAGCCAGGACGGCCCCGGCGAGCGGGTGACGTACTCGGTCTACCAGCTCATCCAGCCCTACCCCGAGCTCGGGGAGGCCGGGGCGGCTGGGGAGTCCCGGGAGCCGCCGGAGGACGAGGACTGATGCCCGCCCGCCTCCGACCGGCGGACCCCGCCGAGGTCGCGGCCGCCCTCGACCGGGTGCGCGGTGGCGAGCCCGACCGCGTCGACCTGCGGCTGCTCACCAAGCACTACCTGGCCGTGCTCGAGGAGCGGGCGCCGGGCCGCTCCGTCGAGGTGCGGGTCCCGCCGTACGCCGCCGTGCAGGTGATCCCCGGCGTCCGGCACACCCGGGGCACGCCGCCCGCCGTCGTCGAGACCGACGCCGCCACCTGGATCGACCTCGCGACCGGCGCGCTGTCCTGGCCCGACGCCGAGCTGGCCGGACGGGTCCGGGCCAGCGGCGAGCGCGCCGACCTCGCGCCGTACCTCCCGTTGGGATAGTCCCTGACGATTGCGCTGTCCCGCCCGCGGATCCGCCCCGCAAGCGTCAGGGACTACCGGACTGATTAGGTTGAGACCCATGACCGACGACATCCGCGCCCGCGTCCAGGCCGTCCTCCCCGGGGTGCGCAGGGACCTGGAGGACCTGGTGCGGATCGAGTCGGTCAGCGCCGACCCGGAGCGGGCCGCGGAGGTGCAGCGATCGGCCGAGGCGGTGGCCCGGCTGTTCCGCGACGAGGCCTTCGACGAGGTCGACATCGTCAGCGCCGACGGTGGGGCGCCGGCGGTGATCGCCCGCAAGCGCGGCCCCGAGGGGGCACCGACGGTCCTGCTGTACGCCCACCACGACGTCCAGCCCGAGAACGACCACGCCGACTGGGACTCCCCGCCCTTCGAGCCCACCGAGCGCGACGGGCGCCTCTACGCCCGCGGCGCCGCCGACGACAAGGCCGGCATCGCGGCCCACCTCGGCGCCCTGCGGGTGTACGGCGCCGACGTGCCGGTCAGCGTCACGATGTTCATCGAGGGTGAGGAGGAGGTGGGGTCCGAGACGCTTCCCGCGCTGCTCCGCGAGCACCAGGACCGGCTGCGCGCCGACGTGATCGTGATCGCCGACTCCGGCAACTGGGACATCGGCGTGCCCGCCCTCACCACGAGCCTGCGCGGCCTGGTGCGCGTCGACGTCGAGGTGCGGACACTCACCCACGCGGTGCACTCGGGCATGTGGGGCGGCCTGGTGCCCGACGCGCTGATGACCCTCGCCCGGCTGATCGCCACCCTGCACGACGACCGCGGCGACGTCGCGATCGAGGGGCTGCACGCCGGCCCGGCGGCCGACGTGGACTACCCCGAGGAGCGGCTCCGGGCCGAGTCGGGTGCGGCGCCCGGCCTCGAGTGGATCGGCACCGGCTCGAGCGTCGAGCGGCTCTGGACCAAGCCCGCGCTCAGCATCACCGGCCTGGACGCCCCGAAGGTCGCCGGCGCCAGCAACACCCTGGTCCCGGCCGCCCGGGCCCGGATCTCGATGCGCGTCGCTCCCGGCGACACCACCGAGAACGCGCTGGCCTGCCTGGTGCGTCACCTCGAGGCGCACGTGCCCTGGGGCGCCACCCTCACCCACACGGTCGTCGACACCGGCGAGGCGACCCGGATCGACGCGACCGGGCCGGCGTACGACGCCGCGCGTGCCGCGTTCACCGAGGCCTGGGACGGCACCGCGCCCGTCGACATGGGCGTGGGCGGCTCGATCCCCTTCATCGCGGAGTTCCTGGACGCCTTCCCCGAGGCGAGCGTGCTGGTCACCGGTGTCGAGGACCCGGACACCCGCGCCCACGGCGCCAACGAGGGGCTGCACCTCGCGGAGTTCGAGCGGGTCGTCCTTGCCGAGGCGCTGCTGCTCGGCAAGCTCGGCGGCTGACGGGGCGCCTAGCTCGCTGTAACGCCCGTTTACCCCTCCTTCCCCCCATGCTGCAACACCCGGGGCAGACGGGGTAACACGGCGTTACAGCAGATGGGGGAGGCCGCGGTCTCAACCGGCCGGCAGGAACACCCGGAACGTGCTGCCCCGGCCGAGCGCGGAGTCGACCTCGATCCGCCCGCCGTGCCGCTCGACGACGCGGCGCACGATCGCCAGCCCGAGTCCGGTGCCGGGCTGGGCGACCGCCGCCGGATCGGTGGAGCGGAAGAACTCCTCGAACAGGTGCGCCTGCTCCTCCTCGGCGATCCCGATGCCGTCGTCGGTGCAGCGGAGCACGGCCTCGTCACCGTCCCGCTCGACGGTGACCGCGATCGTCCCGCCCTCGGGCGTGTACTTGAGCGCGTTACCGACCAGGTTGGTGACGACATGGTCGACGTCGCGCGGGTCGGCCAGGGCCAGCACGGGTACGGCGGGCAGGTCGGCGCGCAGGGTCAGCCGGCGGCCGCGGGCGACGGGGCCGTTGAGCTCGACGACCTCGGCCACGGCCTGCCCGAGGTCGACGGGTTGGGACGTCGACATGGCGTCGGCGTCGGCCGGCTCGTGGAGCAGCAGCAGGTCGTCGACCACGCGGGCCAACCGGCCGCCGCCGCGCTCGATCGCGGCGACGCACGCCCGGGCGGCGTCGCTCAGCCCGGGCTCGCCGGCGAGGATCTCGGCGTACCCGAGGATCGCGCTGAGCGGGTTCTTCAGCTCGTGGGACACGGTGGCCACCAGCCGGCCCTTGTAGTCGGCGATGTCGCGCAGCTCGTCGAGGAGCTGGTGCTCGCGCTCGAGCACGCGCGCGTTCGACACCGCCCGCCCCAGGTCCCGGCCGATCGCGAGCGCCGCGGCCGCCTCCTCCTCGCTCCACTCCGCGCCGCCGGGAGCACGGGTCAGCCCGAGGACGCCGAAGCACTCGCGCCCCGCGCCCACCGGGATGAACAGCAGCGACTCGATGTCCAGGCTCGCGAGGAACGCGATCACCTCGGCGTGCTGCTCGCCGCCGAGGACGCCCGGCACCGGACGCTCGGGGGCGATGACGGCCACGCACTGGCGCTCCCAGGCACGCGGGGCATGGGCGGCCACGAGCGCCCCGACCCCGGAGGGCAGCCGCACGGTGGGGCCGCCGTCGACGAACAGCGGCCCGTCGCAGCGCCGGTCGGGTCCGAGCCGCTGCACCCACAGCGACGCCGCCCGGAAGCCCTGGGTGATCGCCGGACCGCACTCGGCGAGCACCTCGTTCGCGGACCGGGTGCCGACGGCGAGCCGGACGATGTCCGCGGCGGCGCCGGCCAGCCGGACCTGCTCGGCCAGCCGCTCGCGCTCGAGGGTGGTGATCACCGCGCGGCACGCCTGTCGGGCCGTGAGGTCGAGGGTCTGCCGCTGGGTGGGGCCGGGGACCATCCCGTCGCGGGGCAGCTCGATGCCGATGATCCCGAGGAACGTGCCGTCCGCCGCCTCGAGCGGGGCCACCAGCATGTCGTCGGGATGCCAGGCTCCCGCCGGGAGATGGTCGCGCGGTGCGTCGGAGGTCCAGCCCCAGGTGTCGATGTCGAGGATCATCCGATCGTGGGGCACGAACTTCAGCGCGCCCCAGTCGTCGGCCTGCTCGAGCTGCTCGATCAGGGGCGCCACCGGGGCGAGGCTGTCGATCAGGCGCCGGCGCGCGTCCTCCGGCCCGACGATCACGAGCGTCTGCAGGTAGCCGTCGTCGCGGACCGCGCTGATGCCGACCAGGTCGAAGCCGGCGACCTCGGCGACCCCCTCGGCGATCGCCTGGAGCGCGTCACGCGACTGCCGGTCCGACCAGCGCGAGGCGCGCACCGGAGGCAGGAGGTCGGGCGTCTCGGACATCGTCTCGATCCTACGGTCGAGGAGCGGTGACCGTGGCTACATCGCCTCGTTGGGCCGGTGTGACTCGGGGCGCCGATCAGGCGCCGGTCAGGCGCCGGCGCCCGGCAGCCAGACCTGGAAGGTGCTGCCCCGGCCCAGCTCGGACCGCACCTCGAGCCGGCCGCCGTGGCGTTCGACGATGCGGCGCACGATCGCCAGCCCGAGGCCGGTCCCGGGTTGGGCCACCGCCTCCGGGTTGGAGGAGCGGAAGAACTCCGTGCCGAGCCGCAGCAGGTCCTCCTCGGAGATCCCGATGCCCTCGTCGGCGACGGTGAGTACGACGTCCTGGCCGGCCCGGTCGACCACGATCCGCACCGTGCCCGATGCGGGGGTGTACTTGACCGCGTTGCTCACCAGGTTGGCGGTGACCCGGTCCAGCTCGTCGTGGTCGCCCAGCGCGAAGACCGGGCCGGCGGGCAGCTCGACGGTGACCTCGAGGTGCTTCTGCTCGGCGGGCATCGTGATCAGGTCGACCACGTCGTCGACGATCCGGGCCAGGTCGACCGGGGCGGCGATCAGCGGGTCGTCGGGGTCGCCGACCTTCGACAGCAGCAGCAGGTCCTCGATCACCCGGACCATCCGCCGCGCCCCGCGGTCCATGGCGTTGAGGGAGGTGCGGGTCGTGCCGGTGAGGTCGGGCGAGGACTCGAGCATCTCGAGGTGGCCCATCACCGAGGTGAGCGGGTTCTTCAGCTCGTGGGCGACGGTGGCGATCAGCTGGCCCTTGTAGGAGTCCAGCGCCTGGAGCTCCTCGACCAGCTGGTGCTCGCGCTCGAAGATGCGCGCGTTGAGGATGGCGCGGCCCAGGTCGTGCCCGATGTCGAGGGCGGTGGTCGCCTCGGCCTCGGTCCACTCCGGGGCGCCGGCGGCGCGGGTGAGGACCAGGTTGCCCAGGCACTCCGGGCCGGCGCCGAGCGGGGTGAACAGCAGCGACTCCACGCCGATCTCACCGAGGAAGGCCAGCACCAGCGCGCCCTGCTCGGGGGAGATGGCCGGGCCGAGCTCGCGGTCCGGCGCGACCACGGCGGCCTGCTGCTGCTCCCAGGCGCGGCGCGCGGCGCCCTCGGCGATGTCGACCAGGTCGGGGGTGAGACGGACGTGGGTCCCGTCGGAGGAGTAGATCTCGCCCCGGGTACCCCCGTGGTCGTCACGGTCGAACGTCTGCAGCCACATGCCGACCGCGCGGAAGCCCTCGACCAGCGCCTCGCGGCTGTCGGCGACGATCCGGTCCAGGCTCAGCTGGGCGGTCGCGGTCCGCACGATCCGGCGCGCCGCATCGGCCATCCGTACCCGCTCGGCGAGCTTCTCCCGCTCGAGGGCCACGAGCACGGCCCGGCGCGCCTGCTCGGCGTACTGGTTGAGCACCGCGCGCTGCGCCCGGCCGGGACGTCGACCGTCGACCGGCAGGTCCATGGCCAGCGAGCCCTGGAGGTTGCCGCCGTCGTCGTACAGCGGCGCCACCAGCATGTCGAGCGGGTGCCAGGCGTCCTCGGCCGCGTCGATCGGGGAGATGTCGGGGACCCAGCCCCAGTCCTCGCCGGCGTCCGGGTCGAGACGCTCGTGCGGCACGAAGCGCAGCAACCCCCAGTCGTCGGCCTTCGCGAGCTCACCGGTGAGCCGGTCGACCGGTGTCCGCCGGCCCTGGAGCTCCAGCCGCGCGGAGTCGCTGCCCGCGACCGCCATCACCTCCATCTTCCCGTCCTCGCGGACGGCGCTGATCGCCGCTACGCCGAAGCCCGCGAGCTGGGTGACCCCCTCGGCGATGAGCTGCAGGGCGTCTCGGGAAGGAGCGTCTGACCAGTCGGCGTGCTGGTTCGTGACTGGCAGGTCTGGGATGGTCTCCCGAGGCAATTGGTCCTCGTCGTGGGTCAGGGGATCGCGGACTTCATGGTAGGGGTCGCGGAGCGGTCCTGGGCTGGTTTCGCACTCCTCCCCGACTCCTCAACGGTGGTACGGCAGATGGGACACGGGGGAGGGAGGCCCTAAACTCGGCACGTGCCCTACCAAAGCAGCCCCCGCAAGGGAGGCGACGGCAGGCTGACCGCGGCGCTCGACCCCCAGGACCAGGGCCCCCAGGACGCCTGCGGCGTCTTCGGCGTCTGGGCACCCGGCGAGGACGTCGCCAAGCTCACCTACTTCGGCCTGTACGCGCTCCAGCACCGCGGCCAGGAGTCGGCGGGCATCGCGGTCAGCAACGGCCGCCAGATCCTGGTCTACAAGGACATGGGCCTGGTCTCCCAGGTCTTCGACGAGACCACCCTGGCCTCGCTCAAGGGGCACCTGGCCATCGGCCACAGCCGCTACTCCACCACCGGGGCGAGCACCTGGCAGAACGCGCAGCCGACCTTCCGGCCCACCGCGGACGGCTCGATCGCGCTCGGCCACAACGGCAACCTGATCAACACCCACGACCTGGCCCGGATGGTGGTCGACCTGCCCGGCCCCGGCGACGAGCTCGAGCTGCACACCCGCCCGGCCGAGACGTCGACCAACGACACCGGCCTGGTGACCGCGCTCCTGGCGCACCACCCCGACACGTCGCTGGAGCAGCGCGCGCTGGAGGTGCTGCCCCAGCTGAAGGGCGCCTTCTGCTTCGTCTGGATGAACGAGGACACCCTGTACGCCGCCCGCGACGCCCAGGGCATCCGGCCGCTCGTGCTCGGCCGGCTCGAGCGCGGCTGGGTGGTCGCCAGCGAGGACGCCGCACTGGCCACCATCGGCGCGAGCGTGGTCCGCGAGGTCGAGCCCGGCGAGATGATCGTCATCGACGAGTTCGGCCTGCGCTCACACAAGTTCGCCGACCCGGCGCCGAAGGGCTGCGTCTTCGAGTACGTCTACCTGGCCCGGCCGGACGCCACGATCAGCGGCCGCAGCGTCCACGAGTCCCGGGTCGAGATGGGCCGCCAGCTCGCCCGCGAGTACCCCGTCGACGCCGACCTGGTGATCCCGGTCCCCGAGTCCGGCACCCCCGCGGCCGCCGGCTACGCCGAGGAGAGCGGCATCCCGTTCGGCCAGGGTTTCGTGAAGAACGCGTACGTCGGGCGCACCTTCATCCAGCCCAGCCAGACGCTGCGCCAGCTCGGCATCCGCCTCAAGCTCAACGCCCTCGAGCACATGATCCGCGGCAAGCGGATCGTCGTCGTCGACGACTCGATCGTGCGCGGCAACACCCAGCGCGCCCAGGTCCGGATGCTCCGCGAGGCCGGGGCCCGCGAGGTCCACGTGCGGATCTCCAGCCCGCCGGTGAAGTGGCCGTGCTTCTACGGCATCGACTTCGCGACCCGCGCCGAGCTGATCGCCAACGGCCTGACCCCCGAGGAGATCGCGGCCAGCATCGGCGCCGACAGCCTCGGCTACATCTCCCTCGACGGCATGATCGACGCGACCGGCCTGGAGCCGGACCGGCTCTGCCGGGCCTGCTTCACCGGCGAGTACCCGATCCCGCTCCCCGACGAGAGCCTGCTCGGCAAGCACCTGCTCGAGTCCTCGATCCAGGCGCCGTCGTACGGCAAGGCGCTGCCCGTCCTCAACAACCCGTAGGAGCCCCGTGTCCGAGCCCGTTCCTGGCAACGCCTACGCCGCCGCCGGCGTGTCCATCGAGGCCGGTGACAAGGCCGTCGAGCTGATGAAGGTGTGGGTCGAGAAGGCTCGGCGGCCGGAGATGATCGGCGGGATCGGTGGGTTCGCGGGCCTGTTCGACGCCTCGGCCCTGAAGTCCTACACCCGGCCCCTGCTCGCCACGTCCGCCGACGGCGTCGGCACCAAGGTCGCGATCGCCCAGGCTCTCGACAAGCACGACTCGATCGGCTTCGACCTGGTCGGGATGCTGGTCGACGACCTGGTCGTCTGCGGGGCCGAGCCGCTGTTCCTCACCGACTACATCGCGACCGGCCGGGTGCTCCCCGAGCGGATCGCCGCGATCGTGAAGGGCATCGCCGAGGCCTGCATCGAGGCCGGCTGTGCGCTGCTCGGCGGCGAGACCGCCGAGCATCCCGGGCTGCTCGGACCGGACGAGTACGACGTCGCGGGCTCGACCACGGGCGTCGTCGACGCGGACGACCTGCTCGGCCCCGGCCGGGTGCGTCCGGGCGACGCGGTCATCGCGATGGAGTCCTCCGGGCTGCACTCCAACGGCTACTCGCTGGTGCGGCACGTGCTGCTCGCCCCGACCGACGCCGGCGGCGCCGGATGGACCCTCGACCGGCAGGTCGACGAGCTCGGTCGCACCCTCGGGGAGGAGCTGCTCGAGCCGACCCGGATCTACACCCGGGCGTGCCTGGCCCTGGCCCGCGGGACCCGCACCCACGCGATGTCACACATCACCGGCGGCGGCCTGGCCGCCAACCTCGAGCGGGTGCTCCCCGTGGAGCTCGCCGCGACCCTGGACCGCCGTACCTGGACGCCCGCGCCGGTCTTCGACCTGGTCCGCCGGGTCGGCGCCGTCCCCCAGCCCGACCTGGAGATGACGCTGAACTGCGGCGTCGGCATGGTCGCGCTCGTCGATCCCGCGGACGCCGACGCGGCCGTCGCCGTCCTCGGCGAGCACGGCGTGCGCGCCTGGGTGGCCGGGGAGGTCATCGCCGACGCCGAGCGCGGCGGCCGGGTCGAGCTGGTCGGCCAGCACCCCGGCTGGTGACCCCGCGCCCGGGCCGGTTCTGGTCCGGTTCTGGTCCGGTTCTGGGCCGGTGGGTGACCCCGGCCACGTGAAATGTCGTCGCGCGGTGTCGAAAGCGCGAACGGATGTGCGGGAACAGCCGCCCAGCAGGTAGCGTTGGCCCCACGAGATATCGATGAGACAGTCCGGGTGCCACAGTGCCCCGGCCGAGCGTGCGAGGGGGCTGACCCTATGGGGCGCGGCCGAGCGAAAGCCAAGCAGACGAAGGTCGCCCGCGACCTGAAGTACCGCACTCACGAGACGGACTTCGGGGCCCTGGCCAACGAGCTGCACGGGCGAAGCGACACAGACGACACCGACCAGCTCGAGCCGGAAGAGCTCGACAAGTGGTCGGACTACACCGACTCGCGTCGCGACTGAGTCTCACCCCGGCCCGGCCCGACCGGTGCCACCCGCGCGCCACGCCTGTCCTCACCCGGCGGCACGCGCTGTTCGTGCCTGCGGCGTGCGTGGACGGTTTCCCCGGTTAACCGGGGAAACCAGAACTTCTGGCCCGAAGTTTCGGCCCAACAGTTCCAACTTCCCCGGTTAACCGGGGAAACCAACCCCCGGCGCCGACGAGCCCGGCCTCAGCGCTGCGGCATCCACATCCCGCGCAACCGGCTGACCTCACGCATCCGCTGCTCGGCGAGCCGGTCGGCGGCGATGGCGGGCGGTACGCCGTCGGAGGCGGCGCGCTCGAAGACGCTGAGCGTGGTGTCGAAGATGCCGGTCGCCCGCTGCTGGGCGCGCTCGAAGGAGAAGCCCTCCAGCTCGTCGGCGACCTGGATCAGCCCGCCGGCGTTCACGCAGTAGTCGGGGGCGTAGAGCACGCCGCGCTCCTCCAGCGCCTTCTCGATGCCCGGGTGGGCCAGCTGGTTGTTGGCCGCGCCGCACACGATCCGCGCCGACAGCGTCTCGACCACCTCGTCGGTGAGCGCACCACCGAGGGCGCACGGTGCGTACACGTCGAGGGTCGAGGCCACCAGCTCCTCGGTCGACCCGACCACGCGCACCGACGGGTGCTCGGCGCGGACCCGCTCGATCGACGGCGCGTACGGGTCGGTCACGACCACGGTCGCGCCGTCCTCGACCAGGTGCCGCACCAGGTGGTGGCCGACCTTCCCGACCCCGGCCACGCCCACGACCCGGCCGTCGAGCGAGGCGCTGCCCCACGCGACGGTCGCCGCGGCGCGCATGCCCTGGAAGACGCCGTACGCCGTCAGCACCGAGCTGTCCCCGGCGCCGCCGTGGGCCACGGTGCGGCCGGTGACGAACGAGCACTCGCGGGCGATCACGTCCATGTCGGCCGAGAACGTCCCGACGTCGCAGGCGGTGAAGTAGCGGCCGCCGAGCGACTGCACGTGCCGGCCGTAGGCACGCAGCAGCGGCTCGGTCTTCTGGGTGGCCGGGTCGCCGATGATCACGGCCTTGCCGCCGCCCAGGTCGAGGCCGGCGAGCGCGGCCTTGTAGGACATGCCACGGGAGAGGTTGAGGACGTCGTGGATCGCGTCCGCCGTGGAGGCGTAGGGGTAGAAGCGGGTGCCGCCGAGGGCGGGCCCCAGCGCGGTGGAGTGGATCGCGATCACGGCCTTGAGGCCGGTGGCCGGGTCGTTGGCGAAGACGACCTGCTCGTGCTCGGAGCCCAGCTCGAAGACGTCGGCGGACGCGGTTGCAGACATGGGTGGTGCCTACTTTCTGGTGCGGGCCACGGGGTGGTGTGGCGCTGACGGGGACGGACCCGACAGGGGTGGCGTCGTGTCCTACGACACACGGTAGTCCGCTCGGACCGAGCGTGCGACGACGACGTCCCCATGTGTGCCGTAGCCGGGCAGCGGGCCGCCGGCGGGCCGGCCGTTGAAGCCCACCAGCAGCCACGAGTCGCCCACCGGCGCCAGCGTCGGCCACGGGATGTTGGTGGGGTACGGCGCCTCCAGGGCGCCGGTCTCGCGCAGGTCCAGGTCGAACACGGGGTACCGGCGGCGGACCTTGTCGCTCGCCAGGACCCGCCACGCTCCGTCGAGGTGGGCCAGGGTGGTCCCCTCGGTCTGGGTGAGGTCCGTGGCGGCACCCAGCAGGGTCAGGTCGTCCAGCGTCGGCCCGGCCGCGAGCGCCGGGTGGAACCGGAAGAACCGCGTGGCGCTGACGAACCCGACCAGCCAACCGTCCCCGGCGCGCGCCAGGTGCGGGTCCCACACCCCCACGGACCCCAGCCCGTCGACGGGGAGCGCGAGCGCCTCGGTGTCCAGCAGGTGCGCGCCGCCGAGCAGGTCCGCCGTCGTCCGGGCCAGCGTCACGCCGACGGTCGGCCGGCGCCGGTCGAAGTCGCCCCAGGTACTGGTCGCGACCAGCCACTCGTCGCCGTCGCGGAGCACGTGGGTCGCGTGGTCGCCGTACGCACCGGGCCGGTCGGGGCGCCGGAAGAAGACGTCGGAGAGGTGCGTGAGCCCGAGCGTCCCCGGGTCCAGCTCCCACAGCGAGGTGTGCGCGGTGTCGAAGAAGCCCGGGCCGGCGCTGGTGGCGGACAGCAGCACCCGCCCGCCGGGGACGCCGCCAACCAGCCGCAGGTCGCGCAGCCCGAGCTGGCCGAACCGGCCGGCGAGCGGGGCGTCGCTGCGCAGCCCGGTGAGCCAGCTCTCGTTCCGGGTGTCGAGCCGGTCGCGCAGGTCGACCCGGCCGCGGACCAGCCACGGCCCGGGTCCGCGGGTGAGCACGCTCAGGTGCGTCCCGGTCAGCGCCAGGCCCACCTCGCGGGCCGGCCCGTCGGTGCGGGCGAACCGCCGCGAGCGATGCCGGCTGGTCCGACCGCCCGCCGTCACCTCCAGCCAGGCCGCGGTGCCGTCGTACCGGGCGACCAGGACGTCGTCGCCGGAGCGCAGCTCGATCCGTGGACCGGGTCCGACGGCGGCGGCGTACGGCGCGCACACCTCCGCGAGCGAGGAGCCGCGGACGACGAGGTCCACCGGTCGCCGGCGCCCGGCCGGCACGAACCGGGGGAGCACCTCAGCGGTCCCGGGTGGTCGCCTGCTGGAGCGCGGCCACCGCGAGCTCCACCTCGGCGGTCGCCGTCGTGAACAGCGGCTCGGCGCCGGTCGTGGAGCCGGCGATGCCCAGCGCCTCGAGGCGCGCGGCGGCCTCGGCCACCCGCGGCAGCCCCAGGTTGAGGGCGCTGCCCTTGAGCTGGTGCGACGAGGTGAGCAGTCCCATCGCGTCGCCGCGATCGACCGCGGCGCGGATCGCGAGCAGCTGGCTGCCGACCCGACCGAGGAACGAGGCGGCGGTGCGCTCGAAGAAGCTGATGCCGTCCTTGCGCAGGCCCTCGAGCATCGCGATCCGCTCCGCGTCGAGGATCCCGTCCGCGATCCCGCTGAGGAGCCCGTCGGCCGGCTCGGGGGACGCCGGCGACGCCGTCCGCCGGTCGCGCTCCGGGACCGCCCACTCACGGATCACCCGCTCCAGCTCGGCGGTGTCCACGGGCTTGGTGAGGTAGTCGTCCATGCCCGCGTCCAGGCAGCGCTCGCGCTCGCCCTCCATGGCCGAGGCGGTCAGCGCGATGATCGGCACCCGCCGGCCCACCGGCTCGTGGCGGCGGACCTGCCGGGTCGCGTCGAACCCGTCGAGTCGCGGCATCCGGCAGTCCATCAGGGCCGCGGCGTACTCGTGCGGCCGGGTGAGCAGCCGCACCGCCTCGACCCCGTCGGAGACGACGTCGACGGTGCAACCGAGGTTCTCCAACAGCCCGGCGGCGACCAGCTGGTTGACCTGGTTGTCCTCCACGACCAGGACCCGGATGCCCAGCCCGGGTCCGGCCGGCGAGGCCGGCGCCGGCCGGGTGGTCGCGTCGCCGAGCAGCGCCTGCAGGGCGCCGCGCAGCTCGCCGTGCCGCACCGGCTTGCTCAGCGAGGCGTGCACGCCGGCGCCCTCGACCTCCTCCCGGGTCACCGTCTGGTCCGAGGTGAGCAGCAGCATCGCGGGGGCGCCCACGGACGGGTCCGCACGGATCTGGCGGGCCAGCATCAGTCCGTCGGTTCCCGGCATCATCAGGTCCAACAGGGCGACGTCGTACGGGTCGCCCGAGCGCGCCGCCTCGCGCAGCGTGGCGATCGCCTCGGTGGCGCAGGCCACCGCCACGGGGCGCATCCGCCACGCGCCGAGCTGCTCCTCGAGGATGAACCGGTTCGTCTCGTTGTCGTCGATCACCAGGGCGCGCCGCCCCGCGAGGTGCCGCGCGTGCTCCCGGCTCGCTCCGGTGGCACCGGAGCCGCGCCCGAAGCGGGCCGTGAACGAGAAGGTGCTGCCCCGACCGGGCTCGCTCTCGACCCAGATCTCGCCACCGAGGGCGATCGCGAGCTGCCGGGAGATCGCCAGGCCGAGCCCGGTGCCGCCATGCCGCCGGGTGGTCGACGGGTCGGCCTGGGTGAACGCGTCGAAGAGCCGCTCGCGGGAGTGCGGCTCGATGCCGACGCCGGTGTCGGCGACGTCGACCTGCAGCACCACCTCGTGCCCGGGCCCGGGCCCGGGCTCGGACTCGGACTCGTGCTCGTGCTCGTGCTCGGCCAGCACCCGCGCCTGGACGACCACCTCGCCCTGGTCGGTGAACTTGACCGCGTTCGAGCCGAGGTTGGTGAGGATCTGGCCGAACCGTACGGCGTCGCCGCGCAGCTGGACGGGCACCTCGGGGTGGCAGGCCACCACGAGCTCGAGCCCCTTGGCGTGGGCCGGCCCGCTGAGCACGGAGGCGACCTGGTCGAAGACCGCGCGCACGTCGAAGTCGGCCGACTCGAGCTCGAGCTTGCCGGACTCGATCTTGGAGAGGTCCAAGATGTCGTTGATGATCCCGAGGAGGGTCAGCCCCGCGCCCTGGAGGTTCTCGGCCAGCCGGCGCTGGTGGTCGTCCAGCTCGGAGAGCAGCAGCAGGTCGGTCAGCCCGATGACGCCGTTCATCGGGGTGCGGATCTCGTGGCTCATGGTCGCCAGGAACTCCGACTTCAGCCGGGACGCCTCCATGGCGTCGTCGCGGGCCTCGGCCAGCTGGGCGGCGCTCCGCTCGCGTTCCGCGACGACCGCCAGCTGGGTGGCGACCTGCTCGACGAGCTGACGGGACTCCTCGTCGGGCGGCACCTCGTCGGCGAGCAGCTCCGCCACCGCGAGGACCTGGTCCTGGACGATCACCGGCACCGCGACCAGGCTGTGGGTGGCCGCCAGCGCCGGCAGCGACCCGACGACGACCGCCCGCGTCGCGCGGGCCTGCTCCGCGAGGTCGTGGTCGAAGTGCAGCGTGATGCCCGGAGGCGCGGGCGGGGACTCGAGGTCGATCTCGGTCCGACTCAGGTCGTCGCCGCACACCCAGGCGCCGACGGCGTACCAGCTCGTCAGCCCGGGCAGCCCGTGGGCGACCATCAACATCGCCTCGCGCAGCGAGGTCGCGACGTTCGCGGCGCTCGCCATCTGCTGCAGCAGCCGCAGGCGGCGGGTCGCCTCGTCCGCGGCCCGGTCGGCGTTCTTGAGGTCGGTGACGTCCTGCACGGTGCCGCCGGTGCGGATCGGGGCCCCGCTCGCGTCCCGCTCGACGTAGCCGAGCACCCGGCCCCACCGGACGCTGCCGTCGCGGTGCACGATCCGGCCGTCGAAGGAGTACTGGTCGCCCCGGGTGAGATCGTGGCGGGCCGCGGCGATCATCTGGTCGCGGTCCTCGGGGTGGGCGAAGGAGATCATCAGCTCGATCGAGGCCGGCTCCTCCTGCGGCGACAGACCGACCAGCCGGTACATCTCGTCGGACCAGGACATCTCGTCGGTGCGCAGGTCGCGCTCCCAGCTCCCGAGCCGGGCGATGCGCTGGGCGTTGGCGAGCTGGTGCTCGCTCGCCTGGAGTCGCTGGAGCAGCTCCTTGCGCTCGGTGTACGGCGCGATCCGGTGCAGCCAGCCGGTCCGGCGGCCGTCGGCGTCGTGGAGTGGCGCCGAGCTGACCAGGCCCCACACGGTGGAGCCGTCGGGTCGGTAGAAGAACGCCTCGAAGTTCTCCCGGCCGTGCCCGGTGCGGATCATCTCGCCGAGCCACTCCCAGAAGTTGTGGACGCCCTCCTCGTCGAAGAAGTCGACCACGCGGGTCCCCGGCATCTCGGCCTGGTCGCGGCCGAGCATCTCGGCCATCCGCCGGTTGGCGTAGGAGGTGATCCCCTGGTCGTCGAAGATCCAGATGCCGTCGGGCAGCAGCTCGAACGAGCGCAGGTCGGGACCGGGGTCGCCGACGGCGTCGTCGTACCCGTCCGAGCTCATGGACCGATCATCGCCCAGGTGCCGTGGAATTGTGTGGATCCCGACAGAGCATGACGCGGAGACCCGCCGGGACCACCGGGAGCGGGCGGGGCGTGGGTCAGGCCTGGTCGGTGTCGGCGTACTGCTCGGAGTGGGAGTAGTAGCCGAGAGCGGTGCTCAGGCTCTCCAGCGAGCGCCGGGCGGCGAGGGCGAACTCAGGTGCAGGGTCTCGGTCCAGGTCGTCGTGGCGGATGGCCCCGAGCCCGATGCTCGGTGCGGCGTTCGGCTCGTCGGCGCGCAGCATCGCGACCGCGGTGACCTCATCCCCGTCGTCGGACAGCTCGATGTCGACGTGCCAGGTGGTGGTCTGCATGTCCTGCTTCTCTCCTTGTTCGCAGGGACGCTCCTCGTCCCGATGCGAGTCAACCCGGCTGTGACGGGTGGGACCACGGACCACCTTCACCCCTGGGCGGGGACCTTGGTCCCGTTGCGACCGGGCCACGTGACGGCCGCCACCGTCCGTCGTTGTCGAGGCATGCGCTCGCGTCTCCTGCTGGTCCTCCTCGCCCTCGTGGCCCCGGTCCTGGTCGCCCTCCCGAGCGGGGGCAGCGCGGCTGCGACCCGCGGCGCGCTGCAGGTGCAGGTGCTCTCGAACCGGGCCGACCTGATCTCGGGTGGGGACGCGCTCGTCGCCGTGCGCATCCCGGCGGGCGTGGACCCCGGCCGGGTCCGGGTGGTCGTGGACGACCGCGACGTGACGGACCGGTTCGCGGTCCGCGCCGACGGCCGGTACGTCGGTCTGGTCGACGGCCTCGCGCTCGGCCGCAACGTGCTGCGGGCGACGGTGCCGGGAGTGAGCGGTGTGGCCGGCGACCACGCGGTGATCGTCGACCACCCGAACGGCGGGCCGGTCTTCTCCGGCCCGCAGACCGAGCACTACCGCTGCCAGGAGTCCGCGCGCGACGCCCAGTGCAACGAGCCGGCGACCTACGACTACCTCTACAGGTCGACCGACCCGCTGACCCCCGACCTGCAGCCCTACGACCCCGACAACCCGCCCTCGGACGTCGCCACCACGACCACCGACCAGGGCGTGGAGGTGCCGTTCGTGGTCCGTCGCGAGCGGGGCTACCAGGACCGTGACCGCTACACGATCCTCACCCTGTTCCAGCCCGGCCGGCCGTGGCGCGCCTGGTCCCCGCAGGAGCAGTGGAACCACAAGCTGCTGGTCACCCACGGGGGCGGCTGCGGCGCGTCGTACACCCCCGGGTCCCCGCCGCTCGCCGACTACTCCGGCACCTTCGACGGCGTCCCGCTGGTGACGCCGAGCTATGTCACCGCCCTCGGCCGGGGCTTCGCCGTGCTCTCGACCGCCCTGGACAACACCGGCCACAACTGCAGCGTCGCGATGAACGCGGAGTCGGTGCTGATGGCCAAGGAGCGGCTGGTCGAGCAGTACGGCGAGCTGCGCTACACGATCGGCACCGGCTGCTCGGGCGGCTCGATCGCCCAGCACACCGTGGCGAACGCCTACCCCGGGATCTACCAGGGGCTCGTGACGACCTGCTCCTACCCGGACACGTTCACCGCCGGCGCCCAGTTCGCCGACTACCACCTGCTGCGGCTCTACTTCGAGGACCCGTCGCGCTGGGGCCCCGGCGTCGTGTGGACGCCGGTGCAGATGGCGATGGTCGAGGGGCACCTCTCGCACGTCAACGCCGTGGTCGCCGACGAGGGCCTGTTCAAGGCGGCGCTGGACCCGGAGCACGCCTGCTCCGGCACCGTCGACCCCCGGCCGGGCGACCCGGCCACCCGCTACGACTCCGAGACCAACCCGGGCGGGGTGCGCTGCTCGGTGCTCGACCTGCTGGTCAACCAGCTGGGCCGCCGGCCCGCCTCGGTCTGGACGCCGCAGGAGCAGGCCGCCGGGCACGGCTTCGGCGGCATCCCGTTCTCGAACACGGGCGTCCTCTACGGGCTCGCCGAGCTGAAGGCGGGCACCATCACGACCGCCCAGTTCGTGGACCTGAACGCCAAGCTCGGCGGCCTCGACGTCGACTCCCAGGCGATCCCGGAGCGGATCGCCGGCGACCCGGCCTCGATCGCGCGCGCCTACCGCACCGGCCTGATCAACGAGGCGAACCACCTCGACGAGGTCGCGATGATCAACCACGGCGGGCCGGACCCGGGCATCGCGCACGACTACGCCCACGCGTTCTGGACCCAGGAGCGGCTGCAGGCCGACCAGGGGAACACCGACAACCGGGTGATGTGGTTCGGGCCGACGCCGCTGATCGGCGACGTGCGCTGGGCCGGCGAGGCCCTGCTCGCCATGGACCGGTGGCTCGCCGCCGTCGAGCAGGACCACGGCCCCGAACCGCTGGCGCAGAAGATCGCCGCCGACCGTCCCGCCGACGTCACCGACCGCTGCGTGGTCGCGGAGGCCGCCGACGCGTGCGACGTGCAGGAGCTCCAGGTCCTCCAGACCCGCCTCTCCACCCCACGCCAGGAGGCCGGCGGCCCGCTCGCCAACGACGTCGTCGCCTGCCGGCTCACTCCGCTCGACCGCGCCGCCTTCGACTTCCTGCTGGTCCCGTTCACCGACGCCGAGTGGGCCACCCTCCAGGCGACCTTCCCCGACGGCGTCTGTGACTGGTCCCAGCCCGGCCTCGGCCAGGGCCCCGCCGAGACCTGGCTGCGCTACGACGCCGCCGACGGCGGCCCGGCGTACGGCGGCCGCAACCTGCCGCCCCCGCCCGCCGACTCCGGCCTCGGCACCCTCGGCCCGGTGTGGACGGAGATGCTGACCAAGTAGCTGCCCGGGTGGCCCGGGCCGGCCCGATGTGGTCTCGGATGGCCCCCGGGGTCGGCGGTGTGCTGGCAACCGGATCAGACCCAGATGGGTTGCCGAGCCCCCGCCCGCCCGCGATCAGGAGCAACGCCGCACCGGGCCCTTGCCACCCGTCCGCACCGGGCGTAGAACTCGACTGTGATCTGGGTCACGCTCGTCGATCGATCCGACGTGACAACTCCACATCGAAGCCTGACCAACCGACCGGAGCGTCGTTAGGGATCTCGGGGCCGATGGTCGACCCCCGCTCGTCCTCACAGGAGTCCCGATGTCCTTCTCGCTGCGCATGCGCTGGCTCGCCGTGGCACTCACCCTCGCGCTGGTCGGCTCCCTGGTCGCCGCGGTCCTGCTCAGTCGCCCCGACCGGGCGAGCGCCGGCGCCGAGACGTGCGCCCCGGGCTTCCAGCCGGTCGAGGACGCGCTGCGCGAGGTCCGCGCCGAGATGCGGGCCGAGGGGGAGTACGCCGAGCAGGCCGATCACGACGCGGAGGCCGCGCGTGAGGCCGCGGCGGAGCACGAGGGCGAGGCCGAGGGCGAGCTGGTCCGCGAGGCCGTCCGCGAGCTGCCGATGCTCCGCGGCACCGACCCGGAGGACTGGGACCACCTGTGCGTGGTCGGCAAGCGGCCCGAGTCGCTCAAGGAGCTCAACGCCCTCTTCGAGACCCGGGCGATGGCCCGGCTCGCTCCCTACGGCGCCTACCGCGACGGGGCCGGCATCGCCGCCGCCCGGCAGGCGGCTGCGCTGCGGACCACCCCCGCCGCCAGCGGCACCGCCCGGGAGTACGGCCGCGGGCCGCTGATCGTCAACGACCCCGCCTACCCCGAGGTCAACGGCCTCGGCCTGGCCGACAACATGGGCCGGATCGACAGCTTCGCGCTGGACCCGGCACACCAGCGGATCTTCGCGGCGGTCGGCAACGGCGGCATCTGGCGCTCCGACGACCTGGCCGGCCACTGGACCGACGCCACCGGCAACCTGCCGACCACGGTCACCGGCGCGGTCGGCTGGACCCGCTACCGTGGCGGGCGGCTGCTCGCGCTGACCGGCGAGCCGACGTTCGGCGCGTCGGCGTACACCGGTCTCGGCGCCTACTGGTCCGGCGACCTCGGCAAGCACTGGACCCGCGCCAAGGGCGTGCCCGCCGGCGCGCTCGGCTTCGCCGTGGCCGTCGACCCGGCCCGCCCCGCCAAGGTCTACCTGGCCACCCAGAAGGGCCTCTACGGGTCCACCGACGGCGGCCGCTCCTACCGCAACCTGCGGCTCCCCACCGGGCCGTGCGCCGGCGTGACGAACACCGTCAGGAAGCCGGAGTGCGCGCTGGCCAACGTCGTCACCGACGTGGTCGTGGCGGCCAAGGGCGGCGTCGGCACCAGCACCGAGGCCGGCACCGTGGTCGCGACCGTCGGCTGGCGCGGCGGCCAGCGCACCAACCCCGACGGCTCCGTGCAGTCGCCGCACAACGGCGTCTACCGCTCGGCCACCGGCACGGCCGGCAGCTTCCGTCGCCTCGCCGCCACCGGCTTCGCCGCCCCCGACGCCATCGGCCGCGTCGAGCTCGGCAACGCCGTCGGCCCGGAGCAGGACCACGACGTCCTGTACGCCGTCGTCCAGGACGCGAACCTGCTCAACCACGGCGGTCTGGCCGGCATCGACGCCCCCGACGAGCTCGGCGCCCCGCCGGTCGGGACCACCGTCCTCAACGGCATCTACGTCTCCACCGACTTCGGTGACACCTGGACCGAGCTGGCCTCCGGCACCGAGCTGACCGCCGACCCGACCACCGGCTCGGCGCTGATCGGCACCGGCACCGCGATCGGCTACCAACCCGGCGTCCAGGGTTGGTACAACCAGTGGATCCAGCCGGACCCGACCCGGGCCGACGCCAACGGCATCCCCACCCGGCTCGTCTTCGGGCTCGAGGAGATCTGGACCAACGACCTGGGCCAGGCCGGCGTCCCGCTCGACGGGTCCGTCCCGGTGCACTTCGTCGTGGCCGGCAAGTACTTCGGCGGCGACTCCTGCCTGCTGCTCAGCGCCGGTCTCCCGGCCTGCCCCACCGACCGCGACCCCACCGACGACGGCTCCACCACCCACCCCGACCAGCAGGACGGCATGTGGATCCCCGACCCGGAGGTCGCCGGCGGCGTGCAGCTGGTCGTCGGCAACGACGGTGGCGCCTACCGCTACCGGTTCGAGGACGACCCGGACGGCGAGCTGGACAACGGCCACTGGGGCCCCGGCGACCAGACCGGCTTCGGCACCCTGATGCCGTACTTCGCGGCGATGGCCAACGACGGCACCGTCTACGCCGGGCTCCAGGACAACGGCAACCTCAAGATCGACGGCAAGACCCGCAAGCAGTACGAGACGTACGGCGGGGACGGGTTCTTCTCGGCCGTCGACCCGTTCGACTCCAAGACGGCCTACGAGGAGTACACGAACGGCGCGATCTCGGTCACGGTCGACGGCGGCACCAGCTGGGCGAGCATCGACCCCGGCCTGACCGCCTCGAAGTTCTCCAACCCGTTCGCCATGGACCCGACGAACGCCAAGCACCTGGTCACCGCCGGGCGCGAGGTGGTCGAGACGCTGATGGGCTCGAGCACCACCTCCGGCATGACCGACGCGGCCGACGCCGACGCCTCGACCACGACCTGGCGCAAGGTGTTCGACCTCGGCACCCGCTCCGCCCCCGGTGACGCCGGCGCCACCTCCTCCTCCGCCGACCCCGACAACTCGATGTCGGCGATCGCGACCCGTCGGAACGCGACGTACGTCGGCTTCTGCGGCTTCTGCGACACGCTCAACAAGCTCTCGACGACCGCGTCGCTGTTCCGCAACGGGCTGGCGACCAACGTCGGCGGCTCCGCCGCCGGGGCCGCCGGCACCGCCGCGGGCTGGCACGTCGTGCAGCCGAAGGGGCTGCCGAACCGCTACATCACCTCGATCGCGATCGACCCGAAGGACCAGGAGACGGTGTACGTGACGCTCGGCGGCTACACCCGGCGCTGGCTGCCGCCGGGCGCGGTCGGCGACGCGAACGCGCAGATCGGCCGCGGCCACCTGTTCGTCTCCCGCGACGCCGGCCGGCACTTCCGCGACATCTCCGGGAACCTGCCGGACTCCCCGGCCGGCTGGGTGACGGTACGCCGCCACCAGCTCCTGATCGGCACCGACGTCGGGGCGTTCGCCAGCGGCGCCCGCGGCACCCGCCAGTCCGACCCGCGGTTCGCCCGGCTCGCCGGCCTGCCGGCCGCTCCGGTGTCGAGCATCCAGCTCAAGCCGAACAACCCGAACGTCGCCGTCCTGGCGCTGTTCGGACGCGGCGTGTGGACCTACGGCTTCGCGAGGAAGTACCCGGTGCCGGACAACCCCGGCCCGCAGGTCCCCACGATCGGCACCGTCGCGCAGACCTGGGACTTCGAGGCCGACGCCCAGGGCTGGACCGCCGACGGCCTGCCGAGCACCTGGACCCGGGAGCAGCCCGGCCACGGGTCCGGCACGGCCGAGGACGCGAACGGCTTCGCCTTCGACGTTGCCGGCCCGCTGAACTACCTCGACAACGCCGACACCACCCTCACCTCGCCCGCCACCGCGGTGCCGGCCGGGACCGGCGTGCTGCGCTGGTCGATGCGGCTCGACACCGAGGGCGGGTTCGACCCGGTCACGGTCCAGGTCTCCACGGACGGCGGCACGTCCTGGTCCACGCTCGGCACCTACTCGGGCAAGAACCCCGACGCGCCCGGCTGGTCGTCGTACGCCGTCGCCTTCCCCGCGCCGGGCGGCGACGTGCAGGTCCGGTTCCACTTTACCTCGGACTCGCTGTGCTCCGCGCCCGGCGGTCCGGTGTGCTCCTCGACCTCCGGCTGGGACGGCGTGCACGTCGACGACGTGACCCTCGGAACCACGGGCTGAGGGCACCGGGCGGCCCGCGACCGACGCCGCGGGCCGCCTGTGTCGTGGTGGGGTGTCTTTGACGGGTGTCTTGACGGGTGTCTTGACGTGGCGGCCGGGCTCGGGAAGCGTGCCGCCATGAGGCGGGCCCCGCACGAGAACGTGGCGACCGTGCTGGTCGACCCGTCGGTGCTGCACGAGCTCGAGGTGCACCTGATGACCCTCGACCTGTGGGTGTGGCCGGTCGCGACCTCGCCGGTGTACGTCGACGGCCCGCGCGCGGCGTTCCAGATCCGGCGGCGGCTGCTGATCGCGCGGCGCGGCGCCTGGGACGACGCCGCCGCCTGGACTCCGGTGTGGATCGCGTTCGGCGAGACCTGGCAGCGCGGCGCCGAACCGTTGCCGTGGGCGGCCCACGAGACCCTGTGGCGGACCCTCGAGGAGTACGCCGGGCAGGTCCGCTACCGGCTCGGCCTGGGCGGCATCCCCCGGCTCGAGGTCCCGCGCGAGCGCACCGCCTGACCGCCGGCCGCCGTGGGCCGCCCCGGCCGCCGCGGCGTGGAAGGAGTTGTCGTTTGGTCACCAACGACGTCCGGGGCGCGCTCAGTGCCGTCGTTTGGTGACCAAACGACGTACGGCGGCGCCGGGCGGCCGGGCGGGGCTGGGCACAAAGTCCCGGCGACGGCGGGACCAAAGACCCTGCGGTGATCCGGACCGGCCAGGCATCCTGGCCATTCGGCATCCCCAGGAGGCACCGTGATCCCCCGTGCGCAGCGACCGGCGTCCGCCCGTCCGCTGTCGGTGCCGCTCGTCCGTCGCCGGGCCGTGGACCACTGCCGCGTCCGGTCGGCGCTGTGTCGCCCCTGCTGTCGCCTGCGCCCTCGGACCAGCTGAGCGCTCGCTGCCGCCACCGCGCCCTCGCGCGGGCGGGACCGGGCGCGCCGACCCAGACGCCGCCCGCCCGTGAAGGACCCGCCATGACCACCCACGACGACCACCCGGTCGCCGAGCGCACCGATCTCACCGCGCCGTTCAGCGCCCCGCTGCCCCTCATCCGTCGCCGCGCCGTGGACCACTGCCACGTCCGGTCGGCGCTGTGTCGCCTGCCCTGAGCAGACCCGCCGCACCCGACCAGACCGCCCGTACCGCAGTGAAGGACCACCCATGAACATCTACGACGACGTCACCCAGCTCGTCGGCAACACCCCGCTCGTCCGGCTCAACCGGGTCGTCGGCGATGCCGGCGCCACCGTGCTGGCCAAGCTCGAGTTCTACAACCCCGCCAACAGCGTCAAGGACCGGATCGGCGTCGCGATGATCGACGCCGCCGAGGCCGCCGGGGTGCTCGCCCCGGGCGGCACCGTCGTCGAGGCCACCTCCGGCAACACCGGCATCGCCCTCGCCATGGTCGGCGCCGCCCGCGGCTACCGCGTGGTGCTGACCATGCCCGAGACGATGTCTCGCGAGCGCCGCGCGCTGCTGCGGGCCTTCGGCGCCGAGCTGGTGCTGACCCCCGGCAGCGAGGGCATGACCGGCGCGGTGCGCAAGGCAGAGGAGATCGCCGAGACGACCGGAGCGGTGCCGGTGCGGCAGTTCGCGAACGCCGCCAACCCGGCCATCCACCGCGACACCACCGCCGAGGAGATCTGGAAGGACACCGACGGCGAGGTCGACATCCTGGTCGCCGGCATCGGCACCGGCGGCACCATCACCGGCGTCGGGCAGCTGCTCAAGGAGCGCAAGCCCGACGTGCAGGTGATCGGCGTCGAGCCGGCCGAGTCGCCGATCCTCAACGGCGGCGCCCCGGGCCCGCACAAGATCCAGGGCCTCGGCGCCAACTTCGTCCCCGAGATCCTCGACACCACCGTGTACGACGAGGTGCTCGACGTACCCGTCGAGGAGGCCGTGACCTGGGCCCGGCGGGCGGCGACCGAGGAGGGCCTGCTGGTCGGCCTGTCGTCGGGCGCCGCGATCTCGGCGGCCGTCCAGGTGGCGCAGCGACCCGAGAACGCCGGCCGCACCATCGTGGTGATCGTGCCGTCCTTCGGCGAGCGCTACCTCTCGACCCTGCTGTTCGAGGGGCTGGTGGACTGACCATGAGCATCCCGAGCCTCGTCACCTCGGCGCTCGTCGCGCCGACGCCGGGCCCGGTGCGGTGGCGGCACCGGCTGCGCGAGGACCTGCGCGCCGCTCGCGAGCGTGATCCCGCCGCGCGGTCCACACCGGAGCTGGTGCTCGCCTACCCGGGTCTGCATGCGGTCTGGCTGCACCGGCTCGCCCACCGGCTGTGGCACCGGCCCGGTGGCCGGCTGGCCGCCCGGCTGGTCTCGCACGCCGGCCGGGCGCTGACCGGGATCGAGATCCACCCGGGTGCCGAGATCGGCCGCCGGCTGTTCATCGACCACGGCATGGGGGTGGTGATCGGCGAGACCGCGGTGGTCGGCGACGACGTGCTGCTCTACCACGGGGTCACGCTCGGCAGCCGGTCGACGGCACCGGGCCGCCGGCACCCGGTGGTCGGCGACGGCGTGGTGATCGGCGCGGGCGCCCGGGTCCTGGGCCCGGTCGTCGTCGGTGCCGGCGCCCGGGTAGGGGCGAACTCGGTGGTGGTCCGTGACGTCGCCCCGGGCAGCACCGTGCTCGGCATCCCCGCCCGCGTGCCCGACGCCCAGCTCGATGACATCGACCCGGCCCTGCTGATCTGATCCGCGCCGCCGTTGGCTGTAACGCCGTGTTACCCGTTCTGTGCCCCATGTTGCATGGGGGTCGGAACAAAGGGTAAACGGGCGTTACAGCGGCACGGCCCGGCGCCCGGCCGGCACCCCCGACCGGGCGGCCTCAGGCCGGTTCCCCGGCCCCCAGGTGGGCGATGCAGCGGCTGGGCTCCACGAGCGGCTCCAGGCCGGTCGCCCGCACGGTGGCGCCGGTCTGCTCGAGGATGCCGCGCATCAGGCCCAGGTGCACGGCGCAGACGACGTCGTGGTGCTGCTCGGCGACCTCGAGGAACGGGCAGTGGCTGACCTCCAGGCGAAGGTCGCCCGGCTCGTCGACGACGTGGGAGTCGAAGCCGATCCGGTCGAGCGTGTCGACGAGCCGCACCAACGACTCCGAGCGATCCGCGCGCTGGTACGGCGGGGCTGCCGGCGCCAGGTAGCGGCCCCACGCCACGCCGGCCTCCTCGGCCGCGGCGGACGGCTCGGGCAGCCGGCCCGCGAGGATGCTGGTGAGGATCTCCGCGAGCAGCCGGTAGCTGCGGTGGGTGACCGCGGGCGCGGCCTGCGCGACCGTGTACAGCACCTTGGGGCGCCCGGGCGTGCTGCGGTCCTCGCGCTCGCGGACCACCAGCGCGTCCTCGGCCAGCGCGTCGAGGTGGAACCGCGCGGAGTTCACGTGCAGCCCCAGCCGGGCGCCGACCGCGGAGGCGGTCATCGGCTCGCCCGCGTCCTGGAGCAGCGCGAGCACCCGGGCCCGGGTCGGGCCGAGGCCGTGCGCCGGGTCGTCGCTGCGCGGCGGGTCGTCGGTGTTCGTCGAGCGGTCCATCGGGCGCCATCGTTCCACGCCCGGACGCCCGGACCGGGCGAAGCGCTCCGAGCCGGCCGGCGCGGTGGGGTGCTCAGCCGGCATGGGGCAGCGCCGGCGCCGGGTCCCACCGGCGATCAGGGGTACGGCGCAGCAGCTCGTCGGCCAGCCACGCCACGGCTGCGGCACCGACCAGCGGCGCCGCGTCGTCGACGACCAGCACGGGGAGCGCGTCCAGCCCGGTCGCCCGCCACTGGCGTGCCCAGCGCTCGACCAGGTGCCGGGGGGCGGGGGCGACGGGGTCGTCGCCGACCACGGTGTAGCCCCAGTCCGCGCAAGGATGCCCCGGCGGGCAGCCGGTGCGGATCGCGTCGACGACCAGCGTGTGCACCACCTGGGCGTCGCCGACGTCGCACCCGTGCGCCCAGAACGCGTCGAACAGCAGGTGCCGGACCGGGGCGGCCGAGCCCGCGGCGTACGCCTCGGCGTAGCCGGTCACGGCGGCCGCCGCGGTCTCCGGGACGAAGCCGGCCAGCGCGTATGGAAGCCGCTCGTCCGGGCGCAGCCCGGCGGCGACCAGGTCCAGCTCCCGGCGCACGACGCGGAACCGGTCCGCGCCGGCCCGGCTGTCGTGCGCCGGGGCTCGCACCGCGCGCCAGTCGACCCGCAGGCCGGTGGCTGCCAGTGCGTCGGCCCGCCGCGAGGCCAGGTAGCTCCACGGGCAGGTGAAGTCGCCGTAGAGCACGAGCTGGCGAGCCTCCTGGCGGGTCGTCTGGCGGGTCATTGGGGTCTCCTCCCGAGTCCGCGGACGTGCTACGTTCGTTTCTACAATAGTTTCGTCTAAACAACCAGTGTCGAGTGTCGAGGAGGGTCGATGGCGTACGTGATCGGCGAGCCGTGCATCGATGTGCAGGACCGGGCGTGCGTGGACGAGTGCCCGGTGGACTGCATCTACGAGGGCGCGCGCTCGCTCTACATCCAGCCCGACGAGTGCGTCGACTGCGGCGCCTGCGAGCCGGTCTGCCCGGTCGAGGCGATCTACTACGAGGACGACTTGCCCGCCGAGCTCCAGCCCTACCAGGATGACAACGCGCGGTTCTTCGCCGAGGTGCTGCCCGGACGCGACCGGCCGATCGGCTCGCCGGGAGGCGCCGCCAAGCTGGGCGCCTTCGGCGTCGACACCGAGCTGGTGGCCGCCCGGCCGCCGCGAGAGGGCTGAGGAAGAAGCGAGATGGCTGACCCGAACACCGACCTGGACGCCGACCCCGAGAACGCGGACACCCCGAGCATCTCCGCCCTGCTCGAGGACGAGCACCACGAGATCGACGACGGCATCGAGGCCTTCCTCGAGGGCCTGGCCCGGGGCGATCTGCTGCTGCCGCAGCTCGCCCGGGCCGGCGCGGCCCTGCGCCGGCACATCTACCTGGAGGAGGAGTTCCTCTTCCCGCCGCTGCGCGCCGCGGGGATGCTCGCGCCGGTGCTCGTGATGCTCCGCGAGCACGGCGAGATCTGGCAGACCCTGGACGCGATCGACGGCCTGGACGGCGCCGCGGACCCCGACGGCCTGCGCGAGCGGTGCCGCGAGCTGCTCGACCGGCTCGCCGAGCACAACGCCAAGGAGGAGCCGATCATCTACCCCCGCGGGGACGCCGTACTCACCGCCGAGCAGGCCGCCGAGCTGCTCGACTTCATCGACTCCGCGGAGCTCCCGGAGGGCTGGGTCTGCCAGCAGGCATGACGCCCAGGGGCCGGCCGGCGGGATGGTTCACAAGACCGCCTCGGCCCGCTGCGTTGACCGGGCATCGTCGATTTCGGCGGCGGCCTCATGACACTTCGCGCGCAGCCGGAAGGTGGGGTCGAGCGGTCCGAGCTCAACCTCTCCAAGGGCTGGACCCAGGGCATCGCCCTGGCGATGGTGCTCGGGTCCTTCGTGATGGGCAGGCTCGGCTTCCTGCTCGTGAGCATGATCGGCATCGACGAGGGCGACGACCTGGACGCGAGCTACCTGTACCTGTTCGCCGGCATCGTGATCGGCGGGATCGGCGTCGGCCTGGCGCTGCTCGGCACCCGCCGGGTGCTCCGGGACCGCCGCGCCGCCTGAGGGCCCGGCCCCAGCCGAGCCTCGGCCTCGAGGCTCAGTCGACGGAGGCGATGCTGAGCAGGTCCGAGTACCTGCGCCGGTGCCGTGTCTCGAGCAGGGACCGCAGCACGAGCGACACCTGTCGGCGGACATAGTCGTCGAGGGTCAGCGTGCGCTCGAAGTACCAGTGCTTGAGCGCCCAGGCATGGGCCTCCAGCAGCAGGTTGTAGGCCACCAGGTCGGCGTCCACCTCGGCGATGAAGGTGCCGCGCTCGATGCCGGCCTGCAAGATCTCCCGCAGCGGCTCGCTGGTGCTGACCTCGAGTTCCTTGATCCGCTCGCGCCCGGCATCGGTCAGTGACCTGCTCTCCCGGTAGGTGAGGACCGCGGCGTGTCGTTGCTCGTCGATCACCTCGCAGTAGGTGCGGAAGGCGGCGGCGAGCCGGCGGGCCGGGTCGTCGCCCGACTCCTCGATGGCGGCGGGCACTCGCTCGGCGAAGGTGTCCAGCACCTCGACGATGACGGCCAGGAGCAGGTCGTCCTTGCCCCCGAAGTAGCGGTAGATCAGGCCCACGCTGACCCCGGCCTCGTCGGCGAGGGCCTGCATCGACACCGACTCCGAGCCGCTGCGATCCATCAGCCGGGCGGCCGCCCCGAGGAGCTGCCGCCGCCGACGCTCGGCCCGGACGCTCCGGGTCGCGAGGGTGACTTCGTCGCTGGCGCTGACGCTCATGCCTCTCCGTTCGGTCCGACGCTCCAGGGATCCGCACGTGAATCCGCGTTCACTTTAGGGCATCGAAGGTCTTGACGCGCCGGATGTGATGAACCTATCTTCATCGTAAGTGAACGGATATTCATTTTCGTCGAGAGGGCAGCACGTGACCGACTTCGAGGACATCACCTACGTCGTGGAGGATTCGGCGGCGATCATCACGATCAGCCGGCCGGAGCGGTACAACGCCTTCCGGGCGAAGACCGTCGACGAGCTGATCAAGGCGTTCCGGCTCGCGTGGGCGGACCGGCAGGTGCAGTCGGTGATCCTCACCGGCTCCGGCGAGAAGGCGTTCTGCACCGGTGGCGACGTCAAGCAGCGCGCGGAGACCGGCGACTACGGTCCGAGCGAGAGCGGCATGTTCGAGATCGGCAACCTGCACAAGCTGATCCGAGACATCCCCAAGCCCGTGATCGCGGCGGTCAACGGGATCGCGGTCGGTGGCGGCCACGTGCTGCACGTGCTCTGCGACGTGTCGATCGCGAGCGAGAACGCGCGCTTCGGCCAAGCGGGGCCCCGGGTCGGCTCCTTCGACGCCGGCTTCGGCTCGGCGTACCTCGCCCGGGTCGTGGGGGAGAAGAAGGCCCGCGAGATCTGGTTCTGGTGCCGCCAGTACGACGCCTCCGAGGCGCTCGCGATGGGCCTGGTGAACAAGGTGGTCCCGGCCGACCGGTTGCTCGACGAGGCCAAGGAGTGGGCGGCGGAGGTCGCCGAGAAGAGCCCCACGGCCATCCGCTTCCTCAAGCAGTCCTTCAACGCCGACACCGACCACCAGGCCGGTCTCAGCAACCTGGCGATGAGCGCGCTCGACCTGTTCACCGCCTCGCCCGAGGGCCTCGAGGGCGCCGCCGCCTTCGCGGAGAAGCGCAAGCCCGACTTCAACCAGCACGTCAACTGGCACTGACGCGCAGGAGGCGAACCGACCATGGACTACGGATTCGACGAGGACCAGGAGGCGTTCCGCCAGGAGGTCCGGCGGTTCGCCGCCAAGACCCTGGCGCCGCACTACCAGTCCGACGACCGAGCGGCGGTGTTCCGGCGTGAGCTCGCGGTCGACATGGCCGGGATGGGCCTGACCGGGCTGCGCATCCCGGAGGAGTACGGCGGACAGGAGGCGACCGCGGTGATCGCCGGGATCGCCGCGGAGGAGGTCGGCCGTGCCGACTTCAACGCGGCGTACCTGATCATCAACACCGCCCTGATCAGCGACATCGTCGTCCGCAACGCCACCGCCGAGCAGCAGGCGGCCTGGCTGCCCGGGATCGCCTCGGGCGAGGTCGTCCCCTGCATCTGCATCACCGAGCCCGGCCACGGCACCGATGCCGCCGGCCTGGAGCTGAAGGCGGTCCCGGACGGTGCCGGGTGGACGCTGCACGGCGAGAAGACCTCCATCACGCTCGGGATGACCGCCGACCGGGGCGTCGTGCTGGCGCGCACCGGCGGCCCCGGCGCGCGGGGCGTCAGCGCGTTCTGGGTCGACCTGCACGACCCGAGCGTCACCCGGGCCGCGTTCGACGACCTCGGCAGTCGTGCGATCGGCCGCGCGTCGCTGCACTTCGACGGGACGCCCGTCGCTCGCGCGCAGCTGATCGGCGCCGAGGGCGACGGCTTCGTGTCGGTCATGCAGGGCTTCGACTACTCCCGGGCGATCATCGGCCTGGCCTGCCTCGGCGCGGCCCAGCAGTCACTCGACGAGGCGGTGCAGTGGTCGCGCGACCGGGTGGCCTTCGGCAAGCCGATCGGCACCTTCCAGGGGGTCGCGTTCCCCCTGGCCGAGCTCGCGACGTACGTCCGGGGCGCCCGGCACGTCTGCTACGAGGCGCTCTGGAACAAGGACCACGACCTCGAGCACTCCGCGCTCGCCGCGATGGCGAAGTTCTGGGCGCCGAAGCTGGCCACCGAGGTGATCCACAAGTGCCTGCTCACCTTCGGGCACCTGGGCTACTCCTCCGAGAACCCGGTCGGTCAGCGGCTGCGCGACGTGATCGGGCTGGAGATCGGCGACGGGACCGAGCAGGTCTCCAAGCTCGTCATCTCCCGAGACCTGCTCGGCCGTGCGTTCGCACCCTGACCCGCTCCCACCTCCGACGGACCCAGCTCCAGCCACCCCCCGCAGACCACTCGAAAGGCAAGGACCCCATGGGCAAGCTCGACTCCAAGATCGCGGTCGTCACCGGCGCCGGACAGGGCATCGGCAAGGCGATCGCCACGAAGCTGGCGGCTGAGGGCGCCACCGTGGTGGTGACCGACGTCGACCACCAGGCCGCGAAGGAGACCGCCGCGGCACTCGACCACGGTGCGATCGGCCTGCACGCCGACGTCACCGATCGCACCTCCGTCGACGCGATGGTCGACGAGGTGGTCGCGACCTTCGGGCGGATCGACGTACTCGTCAACAACGCCGGCTGGGACAAGGGCGAGGCGTTCGTCGACTCCGAGCCGGAGACGTGGGACCGGATCATCGGCATCAACCTCTACGGCGTGCTCAACACCTCCAAGAAGGTGCTGCCGATCATGGCCGCGCAGGGCTCCGGGAGCGTGGTCAACATCGGGTCGGACGCCGGCCGGGTGGGCTCGTCGGGCGAGGCCGTCTACTCGGCGGCCAAGGGCGGCGTCATCGCGTTCAGCAAGGCCACGGCCCGGGAGATGGCCCGCAGCCAGGTCAACGTCAACTGCGTCTGCCCGGGACCCACCGACACCGCGCTGTTCGCCTCCATGGGCGGGGACAAGCTCCGCGAGGCGCTCGTCAAGGCCATCCCGTTCCGCCGGCTCGGGCAGCCCGAGGACCTCGCGAACGTGGTCGCCTTCCTGGCCTCCGACGAGGCCGGCTTCGTCACCGGACAGACCGTCAGCGTCAGCGGCGGCCTCACGATGTCTTGACCACGGGAGACCTGCCATGACCTTCGAGACGATCCTGACCGCCGAGCGGATCGCCCGGCACACCGCGGACGGCCACTGGCTGGACCGGTTGATCACCGACTACCTCGACGAGCACGCCGAGGCGACCCCGGACCGCACCGCGTTCGTCGATGCGCGCCGGGAGATGACGTACGCCGACCTGCGCCGCGAGGTCGACCGCTGCGCGCACGGCCTGGTCGAGCTCGGCGTCCGCCCCGGCGACGTGGTCAGCTTCCAGCTGCCGAACTGGATCGAGTGGGTGGTCGTGCACTACGCGTGCACCCGGATCGGTGCGATCAGCAACCCGCTGATCCCGATCTACCGCGAGCGCGAGGTCGGCTTCATGATGGGCCTGGCGCGCTCGCGGGTGCTGGTCGTGCCGCGCCGGTTCCGGGACTTCGACTACCCCGCGATGGTCGAGCGGCTGCGCCCCGACCTGCCCGATCTCGAGCACGTCCTGGTCGTCGACGGTGACGGTGCCGACTCGTTCGAGACGTTCCTGGCCACCCCGTGGGAGGAGCGGCACGACCCCGGCCTGCTCGACTCGCTGCGGCCGGACGCCAACGACGTCACCCTGCTGATCTTCACCTCCGGCACCACCGGTGAGCCCAAGGGCGTCATGCACACCCACAACACCGTCGTCGCGGCGAACGCACCGCTGCCCGAGCGCCTCGGCGTCGGCGCGGACAGCGTGATCCACATGGCCTCGACGCTGGCGCACCTCACCGGCTTCCTGTACGGCGCTCGGCTGCCCGTCCAGGTCGGCGCGACCGGCGTGCTGCAGGACGTGTGGGATCCGGCCGAGTTCGTGCGGCTCGTCGAGCAGCACCGGATCACCTACACCTCCGCGGCGACGCCGTTCCTCCACGACCTCGTCAACGTCGCCGACCTCGCCGACCACGATCTGTCCAGCCTGCAGCGGTTCTGCTGCATGGGCGCCCCGATCCCGCGGGCCATCGTCCGCCGCGCGCGGGCCGCGCTGCCGGGCCTGGTGGTGGTCGGTGGCTGGGGCCAGACCGAGAACGCGCTCGTCACGCTCGGCGTCCCCGGCGACCCGGACGAGAAGCTGATCGAGACCGACGGCTACCCCTGGCCGGGCATGCGGATCCGGGTCGTCGACGCCGACGGTGCCGAGGTGCCGGCGGGCACCGAGGGCCGGCTCCAGGTGACCGGCCCCTTCCTGTTCGTCGGGTACGCCGAGCGCCTCGAGATGACCCGCGACTCCTTCGACGGCGACTGGTTCGACACCGGCGACCTGGCCCACATCGACGCCGAGGGCTACGTGAGCATCTCCGGGCGCACCAAGGACGTGATCATCCGCGGCGGCGAGAACATCCCCGTCGCCTACGTCGAGAACGTGCTGTACGAGAACCCCAAGATCGAGGTGGTGGCCGTGGTGGCGGTCCCCGACCCGCGACTCCAGGAACGGGCGTGCGCCTGCGTCGTGCTGAAGCCGGGCGTGGCCGGTTTCGACTTCGCCGAGATGCAGGAGTTCCTGCGGGAGAAGGGAGTGGCGAAGCAGTACTGGCCGGAGTTCCTCACCGTCCTGCCCGAGCTCCCCAAGACCCCCAGCGGCAAGATCCAGAAGTTCCACCTGCGCGACCAGGTGGCCCAATGAGCGCCGGGTTCGAGACGCTGCTGGTCGAGGTCGCCGACGGGATCGCAGTGGTGACCGTCAACCGCCCGGAGGTCCGCAATGCGGTGAGCCGGCAGGTCCAGGCCGACCTCCGCGCCGTCCTCGACACGTTCCGTCACGACGACGCGGTGGAGGTGGTGGTGTTCACCGGCGCGGGCGACCGCGCCTTCGTCGCCGGCGCCGACATCGCCCAGCTGCGCGACTACACGCTGCACACCGGACTCGCCTCGGAGATGCAGGCGCTCTACGACGAGGTCGAGGCCTATGAGAAGCCGACCATCGCCGCGGTCAACGGCTACGCCCTGGGCGGTGGCTGCGAGCTCGCGATGGCGTGCGACCTGCGGGTGGCGTCCACGAGCGCCCGGTTCGGGCTGCCGGAGACCAACCTCGCCGTACTGCCCGGCGCGGGCGGCACCCAGCGGCTCGCCAGGCTGGTCGGCGTGGGGCGTGCCCTCGAGCTGATCCTCACCGGACGGCTCGTCGACGCCGAGGAGGCCCGCACGATCGGGCTGGTCACCTCGGTGGTCGCACCGGAGGAGCTCCTCCCCCACGCCCGCGAGGTGGCCGGGCAGATCCGGGCCAAGGGTCCGCTCGCGGTCCGGCTCGCCAAGCTGGTGGTGCGCTCCGGCATGGACACCGACCGGCGGACCGGCCTGGTCATCGAGCAGCTGGCCCAGTCGCTGCTCTACACCACCGGGGACAAGCGGGAGGGCGCCGAGGCGTTCCTGGCCAAGCGCACCCCTGCGTTCCGGGGGGCCTGATGCGCAGCGTCCTGGTCGTGGGTGCGGGGGCGATGGGCTCCCAGATCGCGATGGTCTGCGCCCTCGCGGGCCACCAGGTGTGCCTCCACGACGTCGATCCGGCCATGCTCGAGCGGGCCGATCGCGAGCTGCGCGACCGGATGGCGCGGCAGGTCGAGAAGGGCCGGCGTACCGCCGACGACGTCACGGCCGCGTTCGAGCGGCTGCGGGTGGCGGACTCGCTCGCCGCCGCCGCCGCCGCCGCGGACGCGGACCTCGTGATCGAGGCGGTGGTCGAGAGGATCGAGGTGAAGTCGGAGCTGTTCGCCGAGCTCGACCGGCTCTGCCCGCCGGCCACGATCCTGGCCAGCAACTCCTCGAGCTTCGTGCCGTCCCGGCTCGCGGCCGCGACGGGGCGCGCGGACCGGGTCTGCAACCTGCACTTCTTCAACCCGGCGCTCGTCATGGCCTGCGTCGAGGTGGTGCCCGGACCGGAGACCTCGGGGCAGACGGTCGCGAGCTGCGTGGACCTCGTCGAGTCGCTGGGCAAGGTTCCGGTCGTCCTGGAGAAGGAGATCCCGGGCTTCGTGGCGAACCGGATCCTCAACGCCGTGCGCGACGAGGCGATCCGGCTCTACGAGGGCGGCTACGCCGGTGTCGAGGCCATCGACACCGCCTGCCGGACCGCTCTCGGCTATCCGATGGGACCGTTCGAGCTGATGGACCTCACCGGCATCGACATCGGCTACCTCACCAAGCAGGCTCGGTACGCCGAGACCGGCGACCCTGCCGACCTCCCCAGCCGCAGCGTGACCGAGCTCGTCGAGCGCGGCCACCTCGGCCGCAAGACCGGCCGCGGCTGGTACACCTACGAAGGAGTCTGACCATGGACCTGTCACTCAACGAGGACCAGCTCAGCTTCAAGAAGCTGGCCCGCGAGTTCCTCGACGCGGAGGTCGTCCCGTACCGCGGCGAGTGGGACCGCCGTGAGTCGGTCGACACCGCGATCATCCCCAAGCTCGGCGACCTCGGGTTCTTCGGGCTCACCATCCCCGAGGAGTACGGCGGGCTGGGCGGCGACTACATCACCTACTGCATCGGCATGGAGGAGCTCGGCCGCGCCGACTCCTCGGTGCGCGGCATCGTGTCGGTCTCGATGGGCCTGGTCGGGAAGGTGATCCTCTCCCACGGGACCGAGGAGCAGAAGCACCGCTGGCTCCCCGGCATCGCGACCGGCCGGACCCTCGCGTGCTTCGGCCTGACCGAGCCCGACAACGGCTCGGACGCCGCGAACCTGCGGACCCGGGCGGTCCGCGACGGCGACGACTGGGTGCTCAACGGCGCGAAGATCTTCATCACCAACGGCACCTGGGCCGACGTCTGCCTGGTCTTCGCCCGCACCGGCGAGCCCGGCCCCCGCGGGGTGTCGGCGTTCCTCGTGCCGACCGACCTCCCCGGGTTCGGGCGCCAGGAGATCCACGGCAAGCTCGGGCTGCGCGGCCAGGCCACCGCCGAGCTCTCCTTCGACAACGTGCGGGTGCCCGCCGACGCGATGCTCGGCGCGGAGGGCGAGGGCTTCAAGATCGCCATGCACTCGCTGGACAAGGGCCGCGTCTCGGTGGGTGCCGGGTGCGTCGGCATCATCCAGGGCTGCCTCGAGGCGGTCGTCGACTACTCGGTGCAGCGCCGGCAGTTCGGCCGTCAGCTGGCCTCCTTCCAGCTGATCCAGGACATGATCGCGGAGATCTCCGTCGAGGCCGACGCGGCCCGGCTGCTGGTCTGGCGGGCCGCCGACCTGATCGAGCGCGACCAGCCCTTCGGCACCGAGGCCTCCAAGGCGAAGTACTTCGCCAGCGAGGCCGCCGTGCGCGCCGCGAACCTGGCGATCCAGGCGTTCGGCGGCTACGGGTACGTCGACGAGTACCCGGTCCAGAAGTACATGCGCGACGCTCGGGTGATGACGCTGTACGAAGGCACCAGCCAGATCCAGAAGCTGCTCATCGGGCGCGCCGAGACCGGCGTCAGCGCCTTCCTCTGAAAGGGACCGTCATGACCCAGACCCCGCTCGGCCTCTTCGACACCGACTCCCTCGTCGATGCCGAGACCCTGGCCATCCGCGACACCGTCCGCCGGTTCGTCGACGACCGGGTCCGACCCGAGGTCGCCGACTGGTACGAGGCGGGCACCGTCCCGGCCCGCGAGCTGGCCAAGGAGCTCGGCGCGCTCGGCGTCCTCGGCATGCACCTGGAGGGCTACGGCTGTGCCGGCACCACCGCGACGGCGTACGGCCTGGCCTGCCTCGAGCTCGAGGCAGGCGACTCCGGCGTCCGCTCGCTGGTGTCCGTGCAGGGCTCACTGGCGATGTTCGCGATCTGGAAGCACGGCAGCGAGGCGCAGAAGCAGGAGTGGCTGCCGCGAATGGCCGCGGGTGAGGCGATCGGCTGCTTCGGCCTGACCGAGCCGGACTTCGGCTCGAACCCCGCCGGCATGCGGACCCGCGCCCGCCAGGAGCCCTCGGGCGACTGGGTCCTCGACGGCACCAAGATGTGGATCACCAACGGCTCGGTCGCCGACGTCGCCGTCGTCTGGGCGCAGACCGAGGGTGGCATCCGCGGGTTCGTCGTCCCCACCGACACTCCCGGCTTCTCCGCCCCGGAGATCAAGAAGAAGATGTCGCTGCGCGCCTCGGTGACCAGCGAGCTCGTCCTGGACGGCGTCCGGCTGCCCGCCGACGCGGTGCTGCCCGAGGTGAGCGGCCTGTCCGGCCCGCTGTCCTGCCTGAACGAGGCCCGCTTCGGGATCGCCTTCGGGGCCGTTGGCGCGGCCAGGGACTGCTTGGAGACCGCGATCGCCTACACCCGTGAGCGGGAGATCTTCGACAAGCCGCTCGCGGCGTACCAGCTCTCCCAGGCCAAGCTTGCCGACATGACCCTCGAGCTCGGCAAGGCGATGCTGCTCGCCCTGCAGCTGGGCCGGCTCAAGGACGAGGGGCGGCTGCGCCCCGAGCAGGTCAGCCTCGGCAAGCTCAACAACGTCCGCGAGGCGCTCGCCATCGCCCGCGAGAGCCGCACCCTGCTCGGCGCCGCCGGCATCACGCTGGAGTACCCGGTCCTGCGGCACGCCAACAACCTGGAGTCCGTGCTCACCTACGAGGGCACCAGCGAGGTGCACCAGCTGGTGATCGGCCGCGCTCTCACCGGCGAGGCCGCCTTCCGCTGAGCCGACGAGGAGTGCCCACTGCCGGGTCGTGTGCCTCAGGACGCGCCATAGCGCGTCCTGAGGCACACGACCCGACCGGGGACGAGCAGTGGCCCCCGCCGGGATCCGGCGGGGGCCTCTCGTCCGCTGGTCAGCGACCGGCGGTGCTTGTGGGCAGGGGCGGGGTCGAACCGCCGACCTTCCACTTTTCAGGCGGACGCTCGTACCGACTGAGCTACCTGCCCAAGCGACGGACACCCTACAGGAGCGCCGTCGGCCGGCGAAAACCGCGGGCCCGCGCCGATCCCGGTCGGGTCCGCTCTCGCCGGGTCGGTCGGATTCGTGCGGCGTCCGCAGGCGCCCTATGCTTTCGCAGAGCGTGTCCGGCCCCCATCGTCTAGCGGCCCAGGACCCCGCCCTTTCACGGCGGTAGCACGGGTTCGAATCCCGTTGGGGGTGCGATCCTCGCCCCCGCTCCGCCTCGATTGGGAGCAGGTGCGGTGTGTAGGTTAGAGTTCCCTGCGCTTCGGCAACGAGGCGCAGACAGCATGATCAGCACCACCCAAGCAACAACCTGGCCCCGTAGCGCAGTTGGTTAGCGCGCCGCCCTGTCACGGCGGAGGCCGCGGGTTCGAGTCCCGTCGGGGTCGCCACACAGACGCCCCGGATCGCGAGATCCGGGGCGCTCGTCATTCCGGGCCCGCGCGCGTCTGCTGTAACGCCCGGTTACCCTTTCCTCCGACCCTGATGCAGCAGGGTGGGTAGCAGGGGTAACACGGCGTTACAGCGAGTGGCGGGGGACAATGACCCCATGCCGATCGAGATGGCGCCCGAGGAGTTCGACGCGCTGGTCGACCGCGCCCTCGACGAGATCCCCGACGAGATCGCCGCGCTGGTCCGCAACGTGGTCGTGCTGGTCGAGGCCGAGGCGCCGCCGGACGATCCGGACCTGCTCGGGCTCTACGACGGGATCGCGCTGACCGAGCGGTGGGGCAACCCGATGATGGAGCTGCCGGACCGGATCCTGATCTTCCGGGGTCCGCTGCTCGACATGTGCGACACCGAGGAGCAGCTGGTCGACGAGGTGCGGATCACGGTGGTGCACGAGATCGCCCACCACTTCGGGATCGACGACGACCGGCTGCACGACCTCGGGTACGCCTGAGCCACCTGCGGCACGGCTGCGGCCCAGGCTCCGGCGTACTCCTCAGCGACGGTGGGTCGGTGCGGTCGCTCCCGAGCTCGCCTCGTCGGAGGCCATCGCTTGCGGACAGGGGAGCGGCGGCTCGCCGGCCGCCTGACGCACGAACTCGGTGAGGAACCAGCGCTGGAAGCGCTGCTGCTCGGGGGTGCGGGCCAGCGAGAGCAACCGCTCCTCCCGGCAGAACGCGTCGGCCAGGTCGAGCAGCTCGATGAAGCGGCCGATGGTCGCGGCGGTCTCGCGGGGCATGGCCACGTGCAGGTCGGTGGCGGCGTCCCCGGACTCGAGCGCCCGGTCGATCTGGTCGGCACCGATCCCCTCGCGCAGGTCCCGCTCGAGCGAGCCGAACAGGTCGGAGAGGTCCTTGGCGAGCGGGTACTCGTGCTCGTGGGCCAGTGCGAGCAGGCGCACCTCGCGGCGCAGCTCGCGGTAGTGCCGCTGGAACTCCACGAACGTGCGCAGCGGCACGCCGCGGAGCTCGATCCGCAGCTCGTCGGGCACGGGCTCCGGGTGGGCCGGTGCCACGACGCCGGTCACCACGCCCTCGACCAGGTCACCCGGATGCGTGCTCGGGACGAACCACACGACCTTGCCGTCCTCCTCGACCTCGACCCCCCAGGCCGTCGAGCACCGGGCGACGATGCTCAGGCCGCGGCCGAAGGTGAGCAACAGGTCGTCATCGTCCTGCGGGTCGGGGCTCGGCATGAGGGGTACGTCGGTCGACCCGTCGCGGACCTCGACCCGCGGGTGCTCCCAGGTGCCGCGCACCCGCACCGACAGCGGAGGCTGGGCGTGCAGCAGGGAGTTGGTGACCAGCTCGGAGACGCCGAGCTCGGCGCACTCCTCGAGCTCGCTGCGCCCGATGTCGTGACAGGTGCCGACCACCCAGCGGCGTGCGTCCTGGACGCCGCGGGGACCCGAGCCCAGGGACAGGGCTGGCCTGTTCAGTGGCACGGTTGGTCTCCACAACGGGTGGCGGATGGCGGCTGGCGACGATGCCATTGCCCGCTCGTGTACCCGTCCGATTTCCAAGCGAAACCTCGTCGGCCCACGAGGTAATCGGCGGTCCAGACGGCCACACGCAACGCCATCGTGCGCCGAAGATCATTGTGACCGACGATACTCTCGCCGATCGCACCGGACGCGGCTGTGCCGGAAGAATGCGGGTACGGGGGAGCGTTGAGTCCATAGCACCCGAGTCCCCGACGAGAGGGCAGCCATGGCAGGCACCGAGGCCCGGCCGGTCGAAGCCGCGGCGGCGCAGCACCGGCACCGGGTGGTCGTCATCGGATCCGGGTTCGGAGGGCTGTTCGGGACCAAGGCACTGCGCCGGGTCGACGTGGACGTGACGATGGTCGCGAAGACCACGCACCACCTGTTCCAGCCGCTGCTCTACCAGGTCGCGACCGGGATCCTCAGCCAGGGCGAGATCGCGCCGCCCACCCGCGAGGTCCTCAGCAGTCAGCGGAACGTCACCGTGCTGCTGGGCGAGGTCAGCGGGATCGACCTCGCCGCGCGGACCGTCACCTCCCAGGTCCTGGGCCGTCCGACGGTGACGCCGTACGACTCCCTGATCGTGGCCGCGGGCGCCGGCCAGTCCTACTTCGGCAACGACCAGTTCGCCGAGTACGCGCCCGGGATGAAGAGCATCGACGACGCGCTCGAGCTGCGCGGCCGGATCTTCGGCGCCTTCGAGCTGGCCGAGCTCGGGGCCGCGCGCGGCGACCACATCGACCACCTGCTCACGTTCGTGGTGGTCGGCGCCGGCCCGACGGGCGTGGAGATGGCCGGGCAGATCGCCGAGCTCGCGCACCGCACCCTGCGCAAGGACTTCCACCACATCAACACCCGCACCGCCCGGGTGATCCTCGTCGACGCCGCCCCGCAGGTGCTGCCGCCGTTCGGGGCGAAGCTCGGGGCGAAGACCAAGACCGAGCTGGAGAAGCTCGGCGTCGAGGTGGTGCTCGGCGCGATGGTGACCGACGTCGACGAGCGCGGCATCGAGATGAAGTTCAAGGACGGCCGGGTCGAGCGGGTCGACACCGTCACCAAGATCTGGGCCGCGGGGGTCCAGGCCAGCCCGCTGGGCCGCACCCTCTCCGAGCAGACCGGCGCGCCCCTCGACCGGGCCGGCCGGATCGCCGTCAACCCCGACCTGACCCTGCCCGGGCACCCCGAGGTGTTCGTGGTCGGCGACATGATCGCCCTGGACAACCTCCCCGGCGTCGCGCAGGTCGCGATCCAGGGAGCGAGGTACGCCGCCGAGGAGATCGAGCGGCGGCTGCGGTCCAAGCCCTCGCAGGGGCCGTTCAAGTACTTCGACAAGGGTTCGATGGCGATCATCAGCCGGTTCCGCGCGGTCGCGATGATCGGCCGGGTCCGGGTCACCGGGGTGCTCGCCTGGCTGATGTGGCTGGGCCTGCACCTGGTGTACATCACCGGCTTCAAGAGCCGGGTCACGGCGCTGCTGCACTGGGCGGTCTCGTTCGTCGGCCGCGGCCGGGCCGAGCGGACGACCACCGAGCAGCAGATCTTCGCGCGCAGCGCGCTCGGCCGGCTCGAGCACGGCGCCGCCGACCTGGTCTCCGACCCCGGGGCGTACGACGCCACCCGGGAGCTGCTCGAGACCACGCGCCGGGCCGAGCTCGAGGCGCAGGCCCTCGAGGAGGCGCGGCTCACCGATGCCGGCGAACGGGGCGTGAGGACCGGCGACCGCGCCGGCTGACCGGGCCGTCGGCGGGCTGCGAGTTTCATCGGCCGGCCGATGAAACTCGTGCCTGGACGATGAAGCTTTGTCGTCCAGGCACGAACTCTGTCGGCCGGCCGATGAAACTCGGAAGCAGTCCGGCCGACCCCTACTCGAAGTAGCTCGGGGTCGGCGTGGCGGGCCCGTCCCCACCGGCGGCCCGGTGGGCGGCGATCGCCTCGCGGGCCCAGCGCGGCAGGATGAACAGCCCCTCCGCCTCGACGGTGACGCCCTCAGCGTCGCGCAGGTGGCCCCGGGCCCAGGTCTTGATCCCCTCGCTGCGCTCGATCCACGCCTCGGCGCGCAGGTCGCCCAGCGGTGTCCCGCGCCGGTAGCGCAGGGTGAGCGTGCCGGTCATCCCCGGCTTGCCGCCGGCGCCGGCCGCCTCGCCGAGCATCTGGTCCAGGATCAGCGCGGACACCCCGCCGTGCACCAGCCCGGGCGGCCCCTCGTACGCCGCCCCCAGGTGGAAGTCCGACCAGGCCCGGCCGGTGTCGTCGTGGTCGATCACCAGCGGCGGGGCGATCGCGTTGCGCAGCCCGACCACCGAGTTCCCCCACGGCCGCCCCCGGCCGGTCGCCCCGAAGCGCACGCCGTAGGGCCCGTCGAGCTGCCGGGCCCGCAGCCGCGCCGTCAGCGCCTCGACCTCGGCCCGGACCGCCCGGATCTCGTCGTCGTCGACCTCGGTGCGGATGGTGGCGTCCACCAGCTCGCGCACGGCCTGGGTGAAAGGACCGTAGAGCGCCTTCTGGCGCTCGAGCTCCTCGGCGGTGATGTTGTCCTGCACGTATCCGGGCACGCCCGGATCCTAGAACGGGTTGCATTTGGTGGAATGGGTTCGTGACCGACCTCTCCGTCCCCGACGTGCGGTTCCAGCCCTCCTGGGCGGCGGCGATGGCCGAGTACGCCGACGCCGGCGAGGAGCAGCCGCACGGGTCGGGGCTCTGGGACCTCGACCACGTCGACGTCACGGTCGCCGGCTGCGGCGAGGTCGTCGCCCACCTGCTCGCCCAGCGCGACCCGGCCACCGAGCTGCCCGAGGGCAGGGTGCACTGCACCTATCTCTGGATCACCGAGCCGGGGGCCGGTGGGCCGGAGTTCGTCGGCTACCTGGCACTCCGGCACACCCTCACCCCCTGGCTGCTCGAGGAGGGCGGCCACATCGGCTACTCCGTACGCCCCTCCCGCCGTCGCCAGGGGCACGCCTCGAGGGCCCTGGTGCTGGCGCTCGACCGGGCCGCGGCGCTCGGCCTGGACCGGGTGCTGCTCACCGTGGATGAGGACAACGCCGGCTCCCGGGCCGTCATCGAGCGGGCCGGCGGGGTCTACGAGGACAGCCGCCGTGGCAAGCGCCGCTACTGGATCGCGGCCGGCCGCCCGGCCGACAACCCGGCCGGCAGCCCGGTCAGCGCGGCAGGTAGTGCACCTCGGAGCGCCGGGCGTGGAGCACCCGCATGAACTCCGCGGCGTCGACCATGCCGGCGTCGAGGACGTACGGCGCCATCCCGCGCCGGTAGAACAGCACCCGCCAGCCCCGGTCGCCCGGGAGGCCGATGACGTCGACCGGGGAGCGGAGGTCGGCGAGGTCGAAGACGTGCCGCCCGCCGTCGCGGAGGACCTCCAGCCGGCTGCCGGTCACGAGCACCGTGGCGCTCGGGTGGCGCGCCCAGGCCCGCCAGGCGACCCCGGTGGCGAGCAGCAGCACCGCGGCGAAGCCGAGGGTGACCGCGCCCGGGTCGGCGTACGCCACCGCCGCCTCGATCGCGGTGAGCACCGCGGCCGCGAACAGCAAGAACCCGGCCACCCGGCGGGCGGTCGGCTCGACGCTGAGGTCGATGCTCGGGACCTCGCCGGCCGCAGGCTCACCGGCAGCAGGGTCACCGGGAGCAGGGTCACCCGGGCTGTCGAGGGGAAGCTCGACCAGGTGCCCCTCGGTCCCGGGAGTGACGAGCGCGGCCGGCGTGGCCGCGCCCGTCGAGCCCCGCGCGTCCGAGGCCCCGCCGCCCTCCGGAGGCGGCGGGGTCGCGGCAGGATCCGGCTGCCGGGACGAATCGGTGCGGTCCAGAAGAGCGGCCCGGGCGAGGTCTTCGAGCACCGCCAGACCGGGCTCCCGCTCGTGATGAGCAAGCCAACGGTTCAGCAGGTCGAAGGAGGACGCCTGGGTCTCCTCCGGAGTCGCGCTCCCCATACCCGGAGAACGCCCTGGTCAATCCCGCGTTATGGTCGCGGACGTCACTGGTCTGGTCCACCGGTGCGCGCCCGGCCCGGGCCGGCGCCGTGAGCCGGCGCGGAGATCGGGCCCCGAAATAGAGTGAACCGCCGGCGTCTCGGGTCACCGACGGTTCAACAGTCCGAGAGGTTAGGGGCACCGGGCGTTCGCGCGCACCTGTTTCCGGTCAAAGCCCGCGACTGGAGTAGACCGGTTTCCGGTCAGCCTGCGTCGACAACCAGGCGCAGGCGGGCGGACCGCCGGGCGACGGCGAGCACCAGGGCGAGGGTCCCCAGCTGGAGCGCCGGAACGGCGACCGGTGCCGTGGCCACGAGCAGGGTCGCGGTGGCGGCGCCGGCGACCAGGCCGAGCAGGATCCAGAGCGAGTGCGCCACCTCGCGCAGCGGGCGTCCGGAGACCAGCCGGATCACCACGGCGGTGAGGGTGCCGGTCAGGTACGTCGTCGACAGGCCGGACACCCCGAACCGCTGGATCGCGCTGCTCTGGAGCCCGAGGGCGGCGGCGTTGAGCCCGAGCAGGGGCAGGAAGGCGACCTCGGGCGGCTCGCTGCCCAGCGCCCACCACCCCGCGGCGAAGCCGGTGAGCAGCGCCAGCTCGGCGGTGAGCGCGACGGTCACGGCGCGGGGCCAGACCGGGTCGCCGGACGCCGCCGTACCGGCCGTCCGGGCGCCGAGGGCGGCGCCGAGCACGAAGCTGCCGATGGCCGTCAGGGTCAGGGCCAGCGCGGTCAGGTCGGTGTCGGCGACCGCGATGCCGGTGAGCACCAGGTTGCCGGTCATCACGCTGGTGAAGGCGCTGCCCAGGGCGAGGAAGCCGATCGCGTCGGTCGCCCCGCTGGTGACGGCCAGCACCACCACCAGGAGATCGCGCAGCGTCCGCGGCGTGAGGGTCTCGGCGGTCGGGATCCGGCTGGGCCGCAGGACGGGAGAGGGCGGGGTCACCCCGCGGACTGTGCCAGCGGCCGGGCGCCGCCGCCCTGGCCAAGCAGCCCGAAATTCGGGCTGGAACATGTGCACGACGTACATGGCCTGGTCGGGGTCGGTCTTCCTACGGTGGCACTCCCCGCACACCAGCCGTCCCCCGGCACCCCGGCCCGAGCGCCGGCGCCGGGACCGAGACAGGACTGAGAAAGGCACGCCGAGATGACCGAACTTCTCTCGCACGACGAGTTCCGGGTGGCACTCCAGGACGCCATCAAGGGCCGGGAGGCCTCGAACGCCTCCTTCAGCCAGGCCTGGGCCGACGGCAAGCTCCAGCGTCACCACTTCGCCCGCTGGGCGGAGAACCACTACCACTACGTCGGGCCGTTCGCCGACTACCTGGGCTACATCTACGGCAACACCCCGGACCACTTCACCGACGCCAAGGACTTCCTGCTCCAGAACATGTACGAGGAGGAGCTCGCCGACATCCGACACACCGACCTGCTGATCCGATTCGGTGAGGCCTGCGGCACCACCCGGGCGGCGATCGAGAACCCCAACAACGCCAACGCCGTGACCCGGGGCCTGCAGGCGTGGTGCTACGCGACCTCGATGCGCGAGCACTTCGCCGTGGCCACTGCAGCGCTGGTGGTCGGGCTGGAGTCCCAGGTGCCGCAGATCTACAAGAAGCAGATCGTGCCGCTGCGCGAGACCTACCGGTTCACCGAGGACGAGATCGAGTTCTTCGACCTGCACATCACCTCCGACGAGGTCCACGGCGAGCGCGGGTACCAGATCGTCCTCGAGTGCGCGGACACCCCGGAGCTCCAGCAGCGCTGCCTGCAGTACGTGCGCTGGGGTGCCGAGATGCGGTTCAGCTACACGCGGGCGCTCTACGACACCTACGTCGCCCCCGACCTGGACCCGCGCCGGGCCGAGGAGTCCGAGGTCGTGATGGTCGACGAGCTGCTCGGGTCGGCCTGACCGACTGACCCGAACCGGGTGCCGGGTGGACGTCGCAGCGCGGCGGCGACCACCCGGCACCGGCTGCCCGGACCACGAGGCCCACAACACGGGGCCCAGCACGAGGCCCGATGATCGAAGGGAGCTGTCGGTGACCAGCTGGCACCCGGTGGCGAGCGTCAAGGACCTGGAAGCACGCAAGAAGACGGCCGTCGAGGTCGACGGCACGACGATCGCGCTGTTCTACATCCGCGGCCACGTCTACGCGCTGCACGACACCTGCATCCACGAGCAGCGGCAGCTGAGCAAGGGCGCCGTCCTGTTCGGCAAGGTCGTCTGCCCGGGCCACCAGTGGAAGTTCGACCCTGCGTCGGGGGAGCCCGACGGCCAGGACGGCTGCCAGCCGACGTACCCGGTGCGGGTGGCGGAGGACGGGACGATCTCGGTCGCCCTCGAGACCTCGGTGGTGACCCGATGAGCGACCCCACGGTGGTCATCATCGGCGGCGGCCAGGCCGGCGCGGTCGCCACGCGCGCCCTGCGCCGCAAGGGTCACGCCGGGCGGATCGTCCTGGTGGGCGAGGAGCCGCTGCGGCCCTACCAGCGCCCGCCGCTCTCGAAGGAGTACCTCGCGACCGGTGACGCCTCCGGGCTCGACCTGCTCCCCGAGACCTGGACCGAGGAGAACGACGTCGAGGTGCGCACCGGCGCCCGAGCCCTGAAGATCAGCGCCGCCGACGCCGGCGTGCTCCTCGACGACGGTACGACGCTGCCCGCGGACCGGGTGCTGATCGCCACGGGCGGCCGCCCGCGGCGGCTCGCCGACGCCGACGGCGACCGGGTGCGCTACCTGCGCACCCGCGCGGACGCCGACGCCCTCGACGACCTGATGACGCCGGGCGGCCGCCTGGTCGTCGTCGGCGGCGGGTTCGTCGGCGCCGAGGTCGCCTCGACCGCGCTGGCCCGCGGGCTGCACGTGACCGTGCTCGAGGCGGCCCCGGTGCCGATGGGACGCGCACTCGGCGCGGAGCTCGGCGCCCGCTGCGGCCGGCTGCAGGTCGCCGCGGGCGTCGACCTCCGGCTCGACGCTGCGGTCGGGCGGGTGCGGCAGGAGGGCGACGAGGTGGTCGTGGAGACCTCGACCGGCACCGTCGCCGGTGACTGCGTGCTGGTCGGGATCGGCATGGTGCCCAACGACGAGGTCGCCCGGGACTCGGGCATCGAGACCGGCAACGGGATCCTGGTGGACGAGCACTGCCGCACGAGCCTGCCGAACGTCTTCGCCGCTGGCGACGTCGCCAACCACCACCACCCGCTGTTCGGGACCCGGATGCGCGTCGAGCACTTCGACAACGCCAGCCGGCAGGCCGCGGTGGCGGCCGACAACCTGCTCGGCCGGAGCACCGTCTTCGACGACCCGCACTGGTTCTGGTCCGACCAGTACGGCGCGAACCTGCAGTTCGTCGGCCACGCCGAGGGCGCGGACCAGGTCGTCACCCGCGGGGACCCCGAGTCCGAGAGCTGGTCGGCCTTCTTCCTCCGCGAGGGCCGGGTGCGCGCCGCCTTCGCCCTGAACCAGGGCGAGGACGTCGCCGTCGCTCGCGAGCTGATCGCGCTCGGGATCGCCGTACCGCCGGGGACGCTCGCCGACCCCGACGCCGACCTGATGGAGGCCTTCGATGAGTGAACCGGAGCTGCGGGGCAACTTCGTCGGCGGGCACTGGGTGGGCGCCTCGGGCGGGCGCACCTTCGAGCGCCGCAACCCCGCCGACCCCGCCGACGTCGTCTCGGTCGCGCCCGACTCCGACGCGACCGACGTCGACCAGGCCGTCGGGCACGTCGCGACCCACTACCGCGAGTGGGCCGAGCTCGCGCCCGAGGTGCGCGCGGACGTGCTGTGCCGGGCCGCCGACCAGCTCGAGCAGCGGGCCGACACCCTGGTGGCCGAGCTGGTCCGCGAGGAGGGCAAGACCCGGGCCGAGGCCCGGATGGAGGTGCGCCGGGCGCCACAGAACCTCCGGTTCTACGCCGGCGAGGCCCAGCGGCTGACCGGCGAGACGTTCCCGACCGGGGACGGGAGCATGGTGCTGACCCTGCGGGAGCCGGTCGGCGTGGTCGCGGCGATCACGCCGTGGAACTTCCCGCTCAACATCCCCTCCCGCAAGCTCGGCCCCGCGCTCGCCGCCGGCAACGGCGTCGTGTTCAAGCCCAGCGAGGTCACCCCGCTCCTCGGGCAGCGGCTGGTCGAGGCCCTCGTCGAGGCCGGTGTCCCCGGCGGCGCGCTGGCCCTGGTGCACGGTCACGGCGAGGTGGGCAAGGCCCTGGTGTCCGACACCCGGATCGACGCGGTCACGTTCACCGGCTCGACGGCGGTCGGCGAGGCGATCCACGCGAACGTGCCGCCGTGGGTGCGCTGCCAGCTGGAGATGGGCGGCAAGAACGCGGTCGTCGTCTGCGACGACGCCGACCTCGACAAGGCCGCCGCCATCGTCGTCCGCGGCGCGTTCGGGCTCAGCGGCCAGGCGTGCACCGGGACCTCCCGGGTCGTCGTCTACGAGAGCGTGCTCGGCGGCCTGCTCGACCGGGTGATGGAGGCCGCCCGCGACGCCGTGCTCGGCAACGGTCTCGACGACGGCGTGACCATGGGGCCGCTGGCGACCGAGGCGCAGCTCGCGAAGTACCACTCCTACCTGGCCTGGGGGCGGGGGAGCGACGCCATGCTCGAGACCCCGCGGTACGGCGCCGACCCGGACGGCGGCTTCTTCGCCCGTCCCGCGATCTTCTCCGGCGTGCGGCCCGACAGCCGCCTGGCCCAGGAGGAGATCTTCGGCCCGATCCTCTCCTTCCTCACCGTGGGCGGGTACGACGAGGCGGTCGAGGTCGTCAACGGCACGCCGTACGGGCTCTCCTCGGGCATCGTCACGACGAGCATGGCGACCGCGATGGCGTTCGCCCGCGATGCGCGGACCGGATTGGTCAAGGTCAACCAGCCGACCACCGGGATGGCGATGAACGCGCCGTTCGGCGGGATGGGGAGGTCGAGCACGCAGACGCACAAGGAGCAGGCCGGCGCCTCGATGATGGCGTTCTACACCCACGACAAGACGACGTACTTCTCAGCGTGAGGATGCAGCGATGACCGAATCAGTCGACCAGACCGACGTGCCCAGCGAGGAGGTCGTCTTCCACCGTGTCGCGCGGTCGGGGCAGGTGCCCGAGGGCTACGTACGGCGCTTCTACGTCGGCGAGCTGGAGTGCGCGATCGCCCGGCTGCGCGGCCAGGTCCACGCGACCAGCAACTACTGCACGCACCTGGACTGCCTGCTCAGCAGCGGCAAGCTCGTCGACGACGGCATCCGGTGCTCGTGCCACGGCAGCGTCTTCGACCTGGAGAGCGGCGACCCGATCTACCCGCCGGCCACGGTATCGATCCGGGTCTACCCGGTCCGCGAGGAGGACGGGGAGGTCTACGTCGGCGTCAGCGAGGCCGACGTCGCCGACGGCGGGCCGCGGCGCCGCAAGCTGCGTCGGGACTGATGGGCCGCGGACCCGACCCGGTGCCGGTCGCCCGGCGACCGGTCCTCGGGACCGGCGGCGTGGTCACCTCGAGCAGCCCGTTCGTCTCGCTGGCCGGCGCCCGGGTCCTGGCCGACGGCGGCACGGCGATCGACGCGACGCTCGCGATGGCGGCCGTCGCCTGGATGGTGCTGCCCGGCCAGTGTGGCCTCGGCGGCGACGCGTTCGCGATCGTCCGGGAGCCCGACGGCGAGGTCTGGACCGTCAGCGGCAGCGGTTTCGGCCCCGACGGGGGGACGCCGGAGCTCTACGCCGGGCTGGGCCTCGACGCACTGCCGCTGACCGGGCCGCACGCGGTCGCGGTGCCCGGCGCGCCGGCCGCCGTCCGGACCCTCCAGGGCCGGGCCACTCGTGGCCTCGACGAGCTGTGGGCACCGGCGCTCCGGCTCGCCCGCGAGGGCGTCGCCGCGAGCGCCAAGACCCGGGCGGACGTCGGGGAGTTCGCCGCGGCCCTGGACGCCGACCCCGGCGCCCGGGCCGCGTTCCTGCCGGGCGGAGTCCCACCCGAGGTCGGTGCCCGGCTGCGCCAGGCCGACCTGGCGACCACGCTGGAGCGGCTGGCCGCCGACCCGGACGCCTTCTACACCGGCTGGTTCGCCGACCGTGCGGTCGAGCACCTGGTCGCGAGCGGGGCGCCGTACTCCGGCGCCGAGTGGGCCGCGGTCGCGCACGCGCCGGTGGCGCCCGCCATCGCCACGGCGTACGGCGGCGCCCGGCTGCATCAGACGCCGATGCCCTCGGCCGGGTGGATGGTGCTCCAGCAGGCGGCGCTCTGCGACGGGGAGCTGGTCGGGTCGGAGCAGCTCGGGGCGCCGGCCGTGCACTGGCTGGCCGAGGCCGCGGCCGCGGCGTTCCGCGACCGGTTCGCCTCCTGCGGCTCGGACACCGACGCCTGGCAGCGGACCCTGGACCCGGCCGCGCTCGAGCGGACCCGCGCCGCGATCCGCAGCCGGGACCGGGTCGGGCCGGCGCCGATGCGGGTCGCCGGCGACACCACCTCGACCGTGTGTGTCGACGCCGACGGCCGCGCCGTCAGCTTCATCCACTCCCTCGGCTTCACCTTCGGGGCCCGGCTGAGCGTGCCCGGCACGGGCGTGATCCTCAACAACCGCCTGGGCCGCGGGGCCTACCTGATCGACGGCCACCCCAACGAGGTGCGCCCGCGCCGCAAGCCGCTGCACACCCTCAACGCGTGGCTCCTCGACGAGCCCGGTGTCGGTCTGCTGCACGCCGGCAACTGCCCGGGCGGGGACGGTCAGGTGCAGTGGAACATGCAGGTGATCAGCCACCTGGTCGACCACGGCGACGACCCCCAGCGTGCGGTCTCGCTGCCCCGGTTCACCGTCTTCCCGGGCTCGGACGCGGACGTGGTCGGGCGCCGCCGCGAGCTGCGGTGCGAAGGCGGCATCCCCGCGACGACGCTCGAGACGCTGGGGGCGTGGGGCCACGACGTGGTCCCGGTGCCGGTGCAGGTCGGCGGGCCCGGCGGGTCCGCCCTCGCGATCTCGATGGACCACCGACACGGGTGCGTGCGCGCCGGCGCCGACCCGCGCATGGAAGGAGTGGCGCTTGCCGTCTGAGCCTCGATCCACCGATTTCCGCCTGCTGCGCGCCCCCATCTGGGCACGCTGGCTGCGTTGCCGACGCTCGATAGACGCTCGGTATGGCTTCGCGCCGGACGCCTTGCCAGCGCACCCATCTGGTGACGCTCGCGACGCCGCAAATCGGTGGATCGAGGCTGAGACCACCGGTCGGCTTCCCGACCGACCGCGGCCGCAGGGCCGCTACGTCCCCGCGTTGGCCGAGGCCGGCCTGATCCTCACCGCGGGCATGACGCCGCGCGTCGACGGCGTCCTGCAGTACGCCGGCCAGGTCGGCGGCACGGTCTCCGTCGACGAGGCGCGGACCGCTGCCGGGATCGCTGTCGCGAACGCGGTCGCGGCCGCGGCCGGGGAGGCCGGGTCGCTCGACGCGATCGGCCGGGCGCTGCGGATGACCGTCTACGTGAACGCGGTCGGCGGCTTCACCGAGCACTCCCGGGTCGCCGACGGCGCGAGCGAGCGGCTGGTCGAGCTCCTCGGTGAACGCGGCGTGGTCGTCCGCACCGCGGTCGGGGTCGCGTCCCTGCCGGGCGGGGCGTGCCTCGAGGTCGAGCTCACCTGCGCCCGCGCCCGGCCGTGAGCCGCGCGCTACTGCGGCGGGTGCGCAGCGACGTGCTGCGCGAACGCCTCCAGCGCGGCCGCGCCGACCGCCTTGTCCTGCTCGCCGTTGCCGCCGGAGACCCCGACCGCGCCGACGATCTGGCCGTCGTACTCGATCGGGAAGCCTCCGACGAAGATCGCGAACTTCCCGGGCAGCATGTGGCTGATGCCGAAGGCCTCGTTGCCCGGGAGGGCCGGCCCGTTCGGCGGCTCGTTGAACTTGTGGGTGGCGCGCTCGTGGCCGGCGGCGGTGAAGGCCTTCGCGATCGCGATGTCCACGCCGGTCAGCCGGGCGCCGGGCAGCCGGTGCAGCGCGATCACCTGGCCGCTCTCGTCGACCACGCAGATCGTCTGCCGCACCCCGATCTCCTCGGCCTTCGCCCGGGCTGCCGCCAGCACGGGAAGGGCGTCGTCGAGGGTGATCCTGAAGATCTTGTGCATGCTGGCGCGCTCTCCTCACCTGGGTCGGCCACGGTCGGCCGCAGTTGCCCCAGACTCGCGAACCGCGTCGCCCGGGACAAGGGCAGATGTGCCAAATCCGATCCGCTTTCTTGCCCTAAGGTGCACATGTGTCGGACCCCCACGGCGAAGTGACCCTCGAGCGGCTCCTCGACGAGCGGCTGCTCCAGGGCGCGGTGCTCGTCGCCGGCGCAGACCCCGGCGTGGCGGTGCGGTGGTGCCACTCGCTGGCCGACCTCGAGGACCCGCCGCGCGACCTGGACCTGGTCGCGGTGATGGCCCGCCCCGAGCAGCTGACCGCGACCGTGCTGCAGCGGCTGGTGGCTGCCGGCGCGGCCGCGGTCTTCGTGCTCGCCTCCTCCGAGGCCGACCGGTCGCCGCCTGCGGTGCCGGGGTTGAACGTCGTCGTCGTGCCGCCGGGCGTGCCGCCCCGGGCGCTGGCCGAGCTGGTCGCCCGCCTCGGGCTGGCCCACGAGAGCCACGTGCTGCAGTACGCCCAGCGGGTGCACAGCGCGCTGGCGCAGCTGCTCCATCGCGGCGCCGGCGTCTCGGCGCTGTGCACCCGGATGTCGCGGCTGAGCAACTGCTCGGTGGCCGTGATCGCGACCGACCTGAGGATCCTGGCCTTCGACCAGGGGCCGAACCCGTGGATGCACGCCTCGATGGTCGCGGCGACCGTCCGGGAGCTGCACGAGCGGCTGCTCCAGGAGGACGTCTCGGCGGGGCCGGTGACCCTGGAGACGTCGATCGGCGACAACGAGGTCGTGTGCGTGGTCGGCGCCATCGAGCTGGCCGACCACCGGGAGGGGTGGATCGCCGTCATCAACGCCGACGACTCGCCGCACGGGCACGACCTCGCCGAGCACCGCGTGGTGGTGGAGCAGGCCGCCACCATCGTCGGCACCGAGCTGCTGCGGCTGCGCAGTGTGGAGCGCGCGGAGGAGCGGGCCCGCGGCAACTTCGTGCACGCGCTGCTGCACGGCCGGTTCTCCAACCACGCCGACCTGGTCGCCCGGGCGTCGCACCACGACTTCGCCGTCGAGGGCCGCTACGGCGTCGTGATCGCGCGCAGCGCCGGCCTGATCGCGGAACGCGACGCGCCGGTCCGGCTCGCCGAGATGGCGCGCGAGGCGCTCCGCGTCGCACCCGTGGACGACCGGCAGACGCTGACCGCCGTGGTCGGGGACGTGCTCGCGGTCGTCCGGCAGGTCTCACCGGCGGGCCGCACGCATCCGGACCCGACCGCCCACGAGCTGCGGGACTACGCGACCGGCCTCGAGCGGCGCCTGGCCCGGCTCCTGCAGCGCCCGGTCCACGTGGCCTACGGCCGTCCGGTGAAGGGCGCCGAGCAGATCGTGCTCAGCTACCGCGAGGCCCGGATCGCCCTGGACCTCGGCGAGCGGCTCCGGATGGAGCGGGTCTGCGGCTTCGCCGACCTCCGGGTCGACTCGGCGCTGCTCGGGCTCGCGCGCGAGCCGGCCGGCAAGAGCTTCTTCACCGACGTCCTCGAGCCGCTCCGCCAGGATCGGAGCGGGACGCTGCTCGACGTCGCCCGGGAGTACGTCGCGGCGGGGGGCAACGTGAACGAGTCGGCGCGGCGACTCGGGATCCACCGCAACACGATGCTGTACAAGCTGGACCGGATCTCGCGGCTGCTCGAGCGGGACATCCGCGAGGCGGACACCCAGTTCACGATCTGGCTCGCCCTGCGGCTCTCGACGCTGGCCGCGACCGCCGAGCTCGTCGACCGGGACGTGAGCTCGGGCTGACCGCTCCCGGACGTCAGACGGACGGTGTCACCTGTCCCACCGTCCGCATGGCGTCCCGAGACCCCGGGCCGGGGCCCGGGTCGGCGGCCGGGTCGGGGCCGACGAACGTCGCGGCCAGCCCGCAGCAGGCGACCACCGCGCAGCCGAGGAAGAGCACCAGGTACGCGCCGTGGGGGTAGACGAGCGCCACCCAGGCGGCGGCCGCGCCCGAGCCGGAGAAGCGCAGCATGCTGAACACGCCCAGGGCCGCGCCGTACCGCCCCGCCGGCGAACGGGCCGCGCCCGCGGCGGCCGGGGTCTGCACCATCGCCATGCCGAGCCCGGCGAGCACCATCAGCGCCACGATCGTCGCCCGCACGCCGGACCCGACGCCGTGCGAGGCGGCCAGGCCGATGCCGGCGGCGGCCAGGATGATGATCAGCAGGCCCGACCGGAGCACCAGCCGGGGCGACTTGCGATCGCTGAGCCGGCTGACCACGGGCGCGGACACCGCCATCACGAGCGGGAGCGTGAAGAAGACCATCCCGGCCACACCCGGTGACATGTCGAGGGGCCCGGTGAAGAACAGCGGGAGCGCGACCAGCACCGAGCCGAGCATGAACATCTGCGCGAACGCCGCCAGCGAGCTGCGCAGGAACCGGCTCTCCAGCATCAGGGCGACCGGCACGATCGCGGTCACCCGACCGCGGGAGACCACGCCGTACCCGAGGACGCAGAGCACGCCGGTCACGGCCATGGCGGACGTCGCCGCCAGGGGGAACGAGCGCTGCGCCGCCGCGGTCAGGGCGACCAGGACCAGGCCGACCCCCGAGGTCAGCAGGATGGCCCCGGGCAGGTGCAGCGGCGAGGGCCGGGGCGGGAGCGCGGGGACCAGCCGCCACATGCCGGCGATGACCACGGCGCAGGCCACCGCGAGGATCGCGAAGATGTAGCGCCAGCCGAGCAGGTCGGCGACGACGCCGCCGGTGGGTGGTCCGATGGCCTGGCCGATCCCGTTGGCGGCGGCCCAGGCGCCCATCATCCGGGTCATCCGGCCCGGGTAGAAGCCGGCCAGCAGGCCCATCACCATCGGTGGGATGGCCGAGCAGGCCAGGCCCTGCAGGGCCCGCAGCGCGATCAGCGCCGGCAGGTTGGGAGCGACCGCGGCGAGTACCTGGGCCACGAGCATCAGGACCAGCGCCCAGACCAGCGCCCGCTTCATGCCGACCCGGTCCCCGAGCCAGCCGGCGAGCGGCATCGCGACCGCGAGGGTCAGCACGAACGCGCTCACGCACAGCACGCTCGAGGCCACCGACGCATCCAGGTCGGTCGCGATCGAGCGCAGCGGCACGTTCACGACGTTGTTGCACATCGTCCCGAGGACGGTGACGGCCAGGAGGGTGATCCGGACCAGTGCGCCGGGCGGACGCTGCCCACCTGGGTTCACGCGACGCTCCTCGAGACGGTGATCCGGCACCGGGTCGTACCGGTCCGGACCGGAGGCGGCGGACCCGGGCGGATCCCGGGGACGTCAGCCATTATCTCGGGAGGCGACGCCACCGGGCACCCGCCAGCGTGCACAAGAGAAGCAGTGGCCGTTGGGCAACGTGTACATAGACCGACCCGACGGTGGAGAGCAGGCTACGCAGCACCCGCAGAGCCCTGGAGGCCTAGATGCATGACCTGACCGCCGCCCACTGGATCTATCTGATCGGTGTCATCACCATCCTCGTCACGATGCTGACCCGCAAGAACATCATCGTGCCCGCAGTCGGGTTCACCTTCCTGACCGCGGTCGTCTTCTCGCACAGTCTGCCGAAGGGTCTGTCGGCAGTTTTCAACGCCAGCCTGGTCGCCGCGCAGGAGCTGTTCAGCATCTTCTTGATCATCGCGTTGGTGACCGGCATGCTCGGCGCGCTGCAGGCGCTCGGCGCCGACCAGAAGATGGTCGCGCCGTTCAAGCCGGTGATGCGCAACGGCCACCTGGCGTTCTGGACCCTCGCGGTCGTGACCTACATGATCTCGCTGTTCTTCTGGCCGACGCCGGCCGTGCCGCTGATCGGCGCGGTGCTCATCCCCGTGGCGATCCGGGCCGGCCTGCGGCCGATGGCGGTGGCCTTCACCATCGCCATCGCCGGCCAGGGCATGGCGCTCTCGAGCGACTTCGTCATCCGGGTGGCGCCCGGCCTGTCCGCCACGGCAGCCGGTGGGAACGCCGACGTGGTCGCCAACCGCGCGCTGGTGCTGTCCCTGATCGTCGGTGGCGTCGCGCTGGCGATCGGCTACCTGCTCGAGTTCCGCAAGATGCGCCAGCCCGCCGACGTCCTGCTCGAGGAGTGGGAGCGCGGCGACGTGGAGTCGCTCGCGGCCGAGGAGGTCGTGATCGAGGAGTCGCCGACCATCGGCCACGGAGCCGCACTGGTGCACTCACCGCAGGCCGCCCAGGCCCACGCCCACGTGGCTGGGGGGACCGGCGACAGCGAGAGCGCGCTCGTGGGTGCCACTGGCACGGCGGTGCTCACCGAGCAGGCCGCCGGTGACGCGCACGGCAATGGTGGCGGCGCTGGCAACGGCGCGAGCAACGGCGCCCGGCGTGGCACCGGCGACGCGATGGCCGACCGGGCGCTCGGCGGCTCGGGCGGCGCGGCCGTCAGCTGCCCGGCCTGGATCACCAACACCTTCGCGGTCGCCGTGCCGGCGGCGTACCTCGCGCTGATCGTGTACCTGATCTACGGCATGTCCACCAAGGGCACCGACGGCGGGCTCAAGGGCGGCGACGCCGCCGCGCTCGTCGGCGGGATCGCGGCGATCACGATCTTCCTCGCGGCCTTCGCCGAGGGTCGCAAGACGTTCCTGGAGCGTTCCGCGGAGCACGTGGTCGACGGCCTGGTGTTCTCGTTCAAGGCGATGGGCGTGGTGCTGCCGATCGCGGGCTTCTTCTTCATCGGGAACGGCGACTTCGCCGGCCGCATCCTCGGCATCGCCGCGAACCCGGACGGCACGTCGGCGGCACCGGCCTTCCTGTTCGACCTGGTCCTCAACGCCCAGTCGCACATCCCGCAGAACGCCTTCGTCACCGCGTTCGGCATCCTGATCATCGGCATGATCGCCGGCCTCGAGGGCTCCGGCTTCTCGGGCCTGCCGCTCACCGGCTCGCTCTCCGGGACGCTCGGCCCGGTGGTCGGGGTCGAGCCGGAGACGCTCGCCGCGATCGGGCAGATGGGCAACATCTGGTCCGGCGGCGGCACCCTCGTCGCGTGGTCCTCGCTGATCGCGGTCGCCGGCTTCGCCCGGGTCTCGGTGATCGAGCTGGCGCGCATGTGCTTCATCCCGGTGGTCGCCGGACTCTTCTTGTCGACCATCGTGGCGGTGCTCGTGTTCGGTTAGCGCCGTCGAGGCGAGCGAAGGGGAGCGTCGGCCGCGGGCCGCGCTCCCCTTCGTGCTGGGTGGGTGGGCATGTAGTGGGCCCCGTGGGTCTCGAACCCACAACCCGCGGATTAAAAGTCCGCTGCTCTGCCAGTTGAGCTAGAGGCCCGGGCGGATCGGGACTCTGCTCCGGAGAATGCCCTCGATGGCTCCGATGTCGTTCCCAGGATCCAGACCGCGAGGAGACTGTACCCGCGCGAGGGACCGCCCGGTCGGCGCTCGTGCTCGTGCCGGGCCGGCGGTGCGTGGGCACCCGTTCGCGTGGCCGGTTCGGTTGCCAGGACACCGCCGGCCCGGCCAGACCCCGACCGGCGGCAGGCCCGGGACGAAGGTCTCTACTCGGCGGCGCGCGACCGTGGTCCGATCGGGGGTGTCTGCGGCGGCCGCGAGGGCCGGGCCGCACCACGCAGCGGGAGGCGGCATGGCGGCCAGGTTCGGCTATCGGGCTCCGACACAGCGCGACGAGCTGCTCCGGCTCCTGGGGGAGTACGGCGAGCGGGCGCGCGTCCTGGCCGGCGGGACCGACCTGCTCGGCGATGTCCGCGGCGGCCTCGCGCACCCGGAGGTGATGGTCGACCTCAAGCGGGTCGAGGGCTTCCGCGAGCTCGGCTGGAGCGCCGACGACGGGCTGCTGATCCGGCCCGGGGTGACGATCAACGACCTGCTCGAGGACGACCGGGTCCGCACGTCGTACCCGCTCCTGGTCGCCTGCGCGCAGGACCTGGCGTCCCACCAGATCCGCAACCGGGCCACGGTGATCGGCAACGTCGTCAACGCCTCGCCGTGCGCGGACATGGCACCCGCCCTGCTCTGCCTGGGCGCGCACGCGGTGCTCAGCTCGCAGGGCGGCCGGCGGGAGATCCCGTTCACCGAGTTCTTCACCGGGGCCAAGCGCACGGTGCTGCGACCCGGCGAGCTGCTCGAGGAGGTCGTCGTACCTCCGGCCGCCGCCGGCGCCCGCGGCTCCTACCGCAAGCTCAAGCGGATCAAGGGGCACGACCTGGGCATCGTCGGGGTCGCCGCACTGGTCGAGGACGGCGCGCTCCGCCTCGGCATCAGCTCCTGCGCCCCCACGCCGCTGCTCGTCGACGGGCTCGCGACGGACGCCCCGGTCGAGGAGGTGGTGGCCGCGGCGAAGGCGGCCATCAGCCCGATCAGCGACGTGCGCTGCACGAAGGAGTACCGGACCCACATGGTCGGCGTGTACGTGCGCCGGGCGCTGGCGGAGGTGGCGTGATGCTGATCTCGGTGACCGTCAACGGACATCTCTTCGAGCGCGAGGTCGAGGAGCACTGGACGCTGCTGCGCTTCCTGCGCGACGGGCTCGGCCTGACCGGGACCAAGGAGGGCTGCGGCGCCGGCGAGTGCGGCGCCTGCACCGTCGAGCTCGACGGGCGGACCGTGAACTCCTGCCTGGTCCTGGCCGTCGAGGCGGACGGCGGCAGCATCCGGACCATCGAGGGCGAGGCGGACCAGGGCCGGCTCTCGACCATCCAGGCGGCGTTCGCCCGCCACCACGCCGTCCAGTGCGGGTTCTGCACCGGCGGCATGGTGCTGTCGGTCCGCGACCTGCTGCAGCGCAACCCCAGGCCCACGGTCGAGGAGATCAAGGAGGGCATCGAGGGCAACTTCTGCCGCTGCACCGGCTACGAGCAGATCGTCGAGGCGGTCCTGGACGCCTCCGGTCAGCTCGACGACCCGACCAACCAGCCCGTGACGGGGGGACTGCGCCATGTCTGACCAGCTGCGCACCGTCGGCACCGATGTCCCCCGCGTGGAGACGGTCGAGAAGCTGACCGGCGACGCGCTCTACACCGGCGACCTGCTGCTGCCGGGCATGCTGCACGCGAAGGTCAAGCACAGCCCGCACGCCCGCGCCCGGATCCTGCGCGTCGACACCGCACGAGCCGAGGCGCTCCCGGGCGTCCACGCCGTCCTCACCGGCCACGAGCTCGACTACAAGATCGGGCTGTACGTCGTCGACAAGGACATCCTCGCCAAGGACGTGGTCCGCCACTTCGGCGAGGCGGTCGCCGCGGTCGCCGCGGAGACCCCGGAGATCGCGAGCGCGGCGGTCGACCTGATCGAGGTCGAGTACGACGTGCTCACCCCGGTGCTCGACCCGATGGAGGCGATCCGGGACGGGGCGCCGCTGGTGCACCCCGACCTCGGCAGCTATGCGTACGTCGAGGCCGCGTTCAGCCCGCAGCCCGGCACGAACGTCGCCCACGTCCAGAAGGTCCGCAAGGGCGACCTCGACCGGGGCTTCGCCGAGGCGGAGTGGGTCGTCGAGCGCGAGTACACCAACCCCTCCGTCCAGCACGTGCCGCTGGAGACCCACGTCGCGGTCGTGCAGTGGAAGGCCGGCGACCAGGTCACGATCTGGACCAGCGCCCAGTCGCCGTTCACCGTGCGCAACCTGTTCTGCACCGCGATGCGGCTGCCGCTCAACCAGGTCCGGGTGGTCGTCCCGCACGTCGGCGGCGGCTTCGGCGGCAAGGCCGGCATCCACCTCGAGCCGCTGGTGGCCTGCCTGTCCCGCAAGGCCGGCGGCCGCCCGGTGCGGCTGCAGGCGACCCGCGAGGAGGAGTTCAGCCTGCTCCCGTGCCGCAGCGCGCTCACCTACCGGATCCGGACCGGCGTCCGCTCCGACGGCACCATCACCGCCCAGCAGATGACGATGTACTGGGATGCGGGCGCGTACGCCGACTACGCCGTCAACGTGACCCGCGCGTCGGGCTACTCCGCGGGCGGCCCCTACGAGATCCCGAACGCGGCGGTCGACTCCTACGCGATCTACACGAACAAGCCGTACGGCACGGCGTACCGGGGCTTCGGGCACGTGGAGTTCTTCTGGGGCCTCGAGCGGCACATGGAGCTGGTCGCCCAGGCGATCGGCATGGACCCCCTGGAGTTCCGGCGCCGGAACCTGCTCCGGCCGGGCTCGCTGACGATGACCGGCGAGCGGATCACCGAGCACACCGGTGACCCGCGGGCCTGCCTCGACGCGGTCGCCGAGGCGATCGACTACGGCCGGCTCACGCCGGAGGAGGCCGCGCACGAGCGCAGCACCGGTCGCCGGATCGGCAAGGGCGTCGCCACGCTGCACAAGGCACCGGCGATGCCGTCGTTCACCGCGACGGCCGCAGTGGTGAAGATGAACTCCGACGCCAGCGTGGTGGTCAACATCGCGTTGATGGAGATCGGGCAGGGCTGCAACACCGCCCTCGCGCAGATCGTCGCGGAGCGGCTCCGGTTCCCGGTCGAGCGGGTCAAGGTCGCGGTCGAGCGGGACACCGACAAGGACCCCTACGACTGGCAGACGGTGGCCTCCAAGGGCCTGATCCTCTCCGGCAACGCCTGCCTGCTGGCCTGCGACGACCTGCTCCGGCAGGCCTACGAGGTCGCCGGCCAGGTGCTGCGCGCCAACGTCGCCGACCTCGACCACGACGCCGACCGGGTCTTCGTCAAGCACCGGCCCGAGGAGTCGGTCACCTTCGCCGAGCTCTCGGTCGGCTACGCCTTCCCGAACGGCAACGGCATCGGCGGGCCGCTGGTCGGGGTCGGGCGCTACATCGCCCAGGGCCTGACCAACCTCGACAAGGAGACCGGGCAGGGCCTGCCGGCGCTCGACTGGACGTACGGCGCGCACGGCGTGGTCGTCGACGTCGACCCCGAGACCGGCGAGTTCGACGTGCTGGCCATCTCCTCGGCGTACGACGTGGGCCGGGTCGTCAACCCGGGGCTGGTCCGCGGGCAGGCGATCGGCGGGATGGTGCAGGGCCTGGGCACGGCGCTGTGTGAGGGCTACATCTACGACCAGCAGGGCCGCCTGCTGAACCCGTCGTTCACCGACAACAAGATCCCGACCGCCCGGGACATCCCGGCCCGCATCGACAGCGCGGTCGTCGAGACCGCCCAGCTCGACGGCCCGTTCGGCGCCCGCGGGGTGGGGGAGCACCCGATGATCTCGGTCGCCCCCGCCATCGGCAACGCCATCCAGCACGCCACCGGCGCCGAGCTGCTGCACATGCCGATGCGCTTCGAGGACGTGTGGCGGGCGCTGCAGCGCCACGAGCCCATCGACAACTGGATCACCGAGACGCCGGTCGGCTCCTGCCGCTCGGACCTGCCCGGCACGAACGGGACGGCGCACCCCGCCGTACCCGTCGCGGACACCGGCCCCACCCACACCCCGGAGGTAGCACTGCCATGACCCGTCCGATCGAGGTACGCAAGGTCCCGATCGAGCACGTCAGCGACGCGGCCGGCCTGGCCGACCTGATCGACGCCGGCGTGTTCTCGGCCGACGACGTGATCGCCGTCGTCGGCAAGACCGAGGGCAACGGCGGGGTGAACGACTACACCCGGATCATCTCGACCCACGCCTACCGGGCGGTGCTGGAGGAGAAGGGCACCCGCAGCAAGGAGGAGGTCGCCCAGGTCCCGCTCGTGTGGTCCGGCGGCACCGACGGCGTGATCAGCCCGCACGCGACGATCTTCGCCTACGCGCCGGAGGGCCGGTACCTGCCGACCGACGAGCCGCGGGTGACCGTCGGCTACGCGATGAGCGAGGTGCTGCTCCCGGAGGACATCGGCCGCCCGGCCATGGTCGAGAAGGTCGCGGCGGGCGTCCGGGTCGCGATGGAGCGCGCCGGGATCACCGACCCGGCCGACGTGCACTACGTCCAGACCAAGACGCCGCTGCTGGTGCAGGACACGATCAACGACGCCGAACGGCGCGGCGAGACCGTCTACACCCACAACACGCTGGAGTCGATGGACGTCTCCAACGCGACCACGGCCCTGGGCATCGCGGTGGCGCTCGGCGAGATCGAGATGCCCACCGCGGAGCAGATCTTCCACGACCTCTCCCTCTACTCCTCGGTCGCCTCCTGCTCCTCGGGCGTCGAGCTCGACCAGGCGCAGATCGTCGTCGTCGGCAACGCCCGCGGCGTGGGCGGCCGGTTCCGCGTCGGCCACAGCATCATGAAGGACGCCCTGGACATGGACGGGGTCTGGGCGGCGATCCGGGACGCGGGCCTGGACGACATGCCCGTGGACTGCATCCACCCGCGGCACATCAAGGGCCGGCTGGTGAACCTGTTCCTCAAGTGCGAGGCCGATCCGACCGGGCGGGTCCGCGGCCGGCGTAACATCATGCTCGACGACTCCGACGTCGCCTGGCACCGGCAGATCAAGGCCTGCGTGGGCGGCGTGGTCGCCGCGGTCTCCGGGGACCCGATGAACTTCGTGTCGGTCGCCGCGGTGCACCAGGGGCCGTCCGGGGGTGGGCCGGTGATCGCGATCGTGGACCTGGAGGCCTGACCGCTTCGCCGGCGCGCCGCCGGTCGTCGGGTCGATCGAGATCCTCCAGGACGACGGGTCGCTGCCGCCGGCGTACCGGCCGCTGCTGGTTTCCGCGACGCGGCAGGCCGAACGGGTGCTGCAGCTCGCCGAGCTCACCGAGCCGGAGGACGTCCTGGGCGAGGCGCACGGCCGGGAGGTCCGCTTCAAGACCCCCCGCGGGGGGAGCCCGGTTCGTGGTCGCCCTGCCCGCGGTGGAGCGCCCGCCCAGCCCCGGAACGAGGCCGGCCCGGGGCCCCGGGGAGCACGCCGCGGAGCCTGTCCGACGTACCGTCGAGGGCTGATGTTCCCGGCCCGTCACGCCTCGGTCGCGGAACCTTCACCACGGCCCGTGAGATTTCCGGCCTCAGGGAGTTGGCGTGGGGCCTGGGATTGGTAGCCTGTGCAGTGCAACAGGTGCAAGTTCCAGCAGGTCTGACGCCCGCGGAGTTTGTGATCCAACGGCGTTTCTTCTTCCGTGGGCCTGCCACTCACGTAAGTCGGAGCGACGGTGTCACCGCATCTGGTGCGGACCGTCGAAGTGACGGTTCTCGCCCCGACTAAGGAGTATCGAGCACATGGCTCAGGGCACTGTTAAGTGGTTCAACGCGGAGAAGGGCTTCGGCTTCATCGCGCAGGAGGACGGCGGCGACGACGTCTTCGTGCACTACTCGGCGATCCAGACCCAGGGTTACAAGTCCCTGGACGAGAACCAGAAGGTCGAGTTCGACGTCACCCAGGGCCCGAAGGGCCCGCAGGCGGAGAACGTTCGCCCGATCTGATTCACGCAGGAGATCTCGGACCCCGGGTCCGAGCAGTCTTCGAGGAGGCCCCACCCGCACGGGTGGGGCCTCCTCACCATCTCGGCCACCGTCTGGGGGGTCCCGGATAGCCCGGTCGGGTCAGATTTGCCGGTGAGCGTTTGGCGACCGCGGCAGTCGGGCACGCTTGCCGGGAGGAGGGACCCCGGCAATGCGTATGAGGAGTGATGAGGTGCACGACCAGTTCGACGTGACCCTCGAGGACTCCGACCTCTTGGGCGAGGTCGAGCTCACCACCAACCTGATCATCGCGGCCAGCGAGTCCGATGATCACCTGTCGGCGGACGAGATCGACCAGATCTTGGGCGTGGTGCCGGAGCCGCGGCACGAGGCCTGACGCCCGGCCGCGCGCCGACTTCCGCACCAGATACCCCTCCCGGGTATGCTCTGGGCATGACAGAGCACGGGGCAGAGGTCGGGACACACTGCGGCGTGGAGCACCAGCACGGCTACATCCACCGCAAGGACGACTACCTCAAGCGGCTGCGCCGCATCGAGGGGCAGGCGCGCGGGCTGCAGCGGATGGTCGAGGACGAGAAGTACTGCATCGACATCCTCACCCAGGTCTCCGCGATGACCAAGGCCCTCCAGGCCGTCTCCCTCGGCCTGCTCGAGGAGCACATGTCCCACTGCGTCCTCGACGCCGCCCGCTCCGAGGACGATGCCGCCGCCCAGGAGAAGATCACCGAGGTGCTCGACGCCGTCTCTCGCCTGGTCCGCTCCTAGATCGACGATAGTCCCTGACGATTACGCGGTCTCCAGCGCGAAATCACCGCACAATCGTCAGGGACTATCGTCCGCGCAGACGAGCTCAGGCTGCTCGGTGCGCCAGGAGCCGGCGGCGGGCGTCGGCGTCCAGAGCCCGGCGAGCCTCGACCGTCGTGGTGTCGCGCCACCAGTGCGGGCGCTCGATCGTCCACCGGCGGCGTGAGACGGGGATGTCCGCGGCCCGGTCGTAGGCGGCGAGCAGGCGCCGCATGAAGTGCGTCGGGTCTGCGACGTCTCCGGTGAGCATGGTGACGTACTCCAGGCCATGGGAGCGGAACAGGTGCTCGCGCCGCTCGTCGCGGGACCGGTGCTGCCCGGTCAGGTGCAGCGCACTGTCGTACTCCCCGACCACCCCCGCGACCGGGTCGAGCAGGTCGGGGGTGCCGAGCAGCTTCCCGTCCGGTCCGAAGACCGGCACGTTGCACAACGGCGCCGGCATCCCCGCATCGAGCTCCCAGCACATCCGCATCCCCGCCTCTTGCGGCGACCAGCAGTTCTCCCGGGCGAGCGGGATCGCCCCGCGGCAGCGCGGGATGCCGGTCCATCCGGGGAGGGTCGCCGCGTACGCCGCCACCTCGTCGAGCGAGACGGCGTCGTTGAAGCACGCCAGGTCCAGCGTGATGACGGCGTCGCGGAGGCTGCGGGCGTAGCGCATCTCGAAGCAGACGGATCGCACCGCGGTCGTGACCCGCACTCCGTCGACCAGGATCATGTCGGTGTCCAGGAGGCGCTCCTCGCTGGTCGCGATGCCTGGTTGCGGTCGGATCGCGCGGTTGCCGCCGACCGCGAGGGTCACCGGCCGCACCGGTCCGCCACCCCACGGCGTGCCGTCGAACCACACCGACTCGAGCCAGGAGAGTCCTGCCCACCCGGTGACGGCACCCCACTCATCGGGGAGTACGGCGGCCGCCTCGACGGTCCGCTGATCGACCCGCGTCGCGTCGACGTGCGCCGGCACGTACAACCCGCGGCTCGAGCACCGCCAGTGTGGCCCCCTGACCGCGCCCGGGGTCGGCCCGCCCTGCCCGGCTCGGTCGATCCGCATCGGCAGGACCACATCGCGACTGACGCCAGAGAGATCCATGCCCCGGACCATTCCCCTCCGTGGGCAACCCCCTTCCGTTCCTCCACAGCCCGGTAGTCCCTGACGATTGCGCGGTCCCGCCAGCCAATCCACCGCACAAACGTCAGGGACCACCCCAAAGAACTCGACAAGCGCCGTCAGCAGGTGGCGAACAGCACCGGGCCGGTGGAGAGGTCGGAGAGCACGTAGGCGCCCCGGCGGGGGGTGAGGTCGAGACGGACCACCCGGCCCCGGGCGGTGGCGGAGTCGAGCGAGAAGCGGTCGGCGAAGTCCCCGCCCTGGCCCGGCGCCGGTCCGTCGGCCAGGGCGGAGCGGCTGTCGGCGTTGCGCCGCGCCTGGTCGTCGGTCTCGAAGCCCATCGCGACCCGGACCCGACCGTCGGGCTGCACCGACATCGCGAAGCCGGTGAGCGGGTCGACGTCGCCGGCCTCCCGGAGCAGCTGGTCGGCCTGCGCCTGGTCGGAGGCATCGGCCTGGCCCATCGCGAGCGCCCCGCAGGCGTACGGGCCGTCGTATACCGCTGCGGACAGCGGGTCCCCCGACGCGGCCAGGACGTCGTCGACGCCCTCGGGCAGGTCGCCCTCGCCCAGACCCGCGACCGCCTGCTCGAGGTAGTCGGCGGTGTCGCTGGTGAGCACGAGGTGCCGCCCGGCGTCGAGCGCCACGAACTGCAGCTCCGGGGTGAGGTCCGCCCCGAGCGTCGGCAGCAGCTGGTCGCCGCCGAGCCAGACCTGGCCGTCCTCGGCGCCCGCGGCCGGGCGGGTGAAGCCGGCTCCCTCGAGCCGGTCCGCCAGGTCGGCGAAGTCGGTGTCGTCGGGCATCCGGAGGATCACCACCGCGCCCGCCTCGGACTGCGCGAACAGCTCCCAGTCGGCGGTGCCGGGGGAGAACCCGAAGCGCGCCTGCAGCACCGGCGCCGACTGCACCAGCGCCGAGGTCGAGGTCAGGTCCCGCTCGTAGCCGCGGTCCAGGAAGTCCCGGACCTGCTCGCCGGACGACGACTCGTCGAGCCGGGCGCCCACGTCCGCGCGGACCGCGGCCCAGTCGGTCCAGGAGAGCCGCTGCGCGTCTCCGGGGGCGTACGACGCCGCCCGCTCCAGCTCGCTGCGCTGCCCATCGCGCCACCACCGGACGCCGACCACCGCGGCGCCGGCCAGGACCGCGAGCGCCGCGACCACGGCGACCGTCACGATCGCGCGACGTCTGCCCACCTGGGTCTCCTGTTCCGGCCGGGGTGGTGTGACACTAGCGGCATGCCCGGGAAGGACGTGCTCTCCGCCGGTGTCGTCGTCTTCCGTCCGGGGAAGCGGGTGCTGCTCGTGCACCGGCCCCGCTACGACGACTGGTCCTTCCCCAAGGGCAAGCTCGACCCCGGCGAGCACGCCGCGGCCGCGGCGGTGCGCGAGGTCGAGGAGGAGACCGGGCTGCACGTGCGGCTCGGCCCGCCGCTGACCGGCCAGCGCTACCCGATCGCCGGCGGCCGGACGAAGGCCGTCTCCTACTGGACCGGTCGGGTCGTCGGCGCCGACGACGTCAGCGGCTACCGCCCGAACGCCGAGATCGACCAGGTGCGCTGGTTCGAGTACGACGCGGCCGTCGACCGGCTGAGCTACGACTACGACCGCGACACCCTCGCGCAGGCCCGCCCGCTGCGCCGCAAGACCCACACCCTCGTGGTGCTCCGCCACGGCGAGGCCCGCTCGCGCAAGGCCTGGCGCCAGGACGACCGGCTGCGCCCGCTGGTCCAGGCCGGCCGGCACCAGGCCCAGCGGCTGGTGCCGCTGCTGGCGGCGTACGACGTCACCCGCATCGTCTCCTCCAGCAGCGCGCGCTGCGTGGAGACCGTGGGCCCGTACGCCGACACCACGGGCTGGAAGCTCGAGCTCGAGGACGGCCTGAGCGAGGAGGACGCGACCGCTCCGTCGGTGGTGGCTGTCGTCGACGAGCTGGTCGCCGCGGAGGAGGGCGCGGTGGTCTGCACCCACCGGCCGGTGCTGCCGGCGGTCTTCGACGCCCTCGGCGTCTCCGACCCGCAGCTGGCGCCCGGCGCGATGCTGGTCGCGCACCTGCGCCAGGGCAAGGTGGTCGCCACCGAAACGCACCAAATACACTAGTGGTCAAGTGGTTCTGGCCGAGTTCACGTGATGTCCGTCTCGTGACCGGCTCGCGGTTTCCGACTGGGCGGTTCGAGTTCACCGCTCGTTCACCGACGACCCCGGAACCGTCCACCTCTGCTGCCTAACTTCGGTGCTGTCCTAGACGACAAGACATCAGGAGCTTCGAAGTGATTCGCACTTCCATCCGCCGGGCCGTGGTGCCCGGGATCGCCGTCCTCGCGCTCGCCCTCACGGGCTGTGGCGCCGGCAACGAGAGCGACTCCGGCAGCGACAGCGGCTCGGGCAACGGCGACAGCAGCCTCTCCGGCGACCTCAGCGGCGGTGGCTCGTCGGCACAGCAGGCCGCCATGGGCGCCTGGGCGGTCGGGTTCCAGGACGCCAACTCCGGCGTGACGATCAACTACGACCCGATCGGGTCGGGTGGTGGCCGCGAGAACTTCATCTCCGGTGCCTTCCCGTTCGCGGGCAGCGACGCCTACCTCACCGACGACGAGGGCGAGCTCTCCAAGGCGCAGGAGCAGTGCGGCGGGACCGTGATCGAGGTTCCCGACTACGTCAGCCCGATCGCGATCGCCTACAACCTGCCCGGCGTCGACGACCTGAACCTCGCGCCCGCGACCCTGGCCGGCATCATGACCGGCGCGATCACCCAGTGGGACGACCCGGCGATCGCCGCGGACAACCCGGACGCCGAGCTCCCCGCCGAGCGGATCAACGCGGTGCACCGCTCCGACGAGTCGGGCACCACCGAGAACTTCACCGACTACCTCGACGCCGTCGCCGGCGACGTGTGGGACGCCGGTGTGGTGGAGACCTGGCCGAGCAACTACGGCGGCGAGGGCGCCAAGGGCACCTCCGGTGTCGTCCAGACCATCGGCAACTCGGAGTACTCCATCGGCTACGCCGACGCCAGCCAGACCGGTGACCTCGGCCAGGCCAACATCAAGGTCGGTGAGGAGTACGTCGCCCCGTCCGCGGAGGCCGCCGCGAAGATCCTCGACGTGTCGCCGGAAGCCGACGTCGCGACCGACACCCAGCTGGTCTTCGACCTCGACCACACCACCGAGGAGGCCGGCGTCTACCCGATCGTGCTGACGTCCTACCTGCTCGCCTGCGGCTCGTACGACGACGCCGCGACCGCCGAGCTGGTCAAGGCGTTCGCCGGGTACATCCTCAGCGACGAGGGCCAGCAGCAGGCCGCCTCCGAGGCGGGCTCCGCCCCGCTGTCGAGCGACCTGGCCGCGAAGGCGCAGGACATCGTGGCCCAGATCGGCAGTTGACGATCAATCGCAGTAACGTCGGGCGAGGGGTCGGGCCATTGAAGGTGGCCGGGCCCCTCGCTCCACGTGTTCCAGACGAGCAGGAGATCCAGAGGTGAGCGTGACGCAGCCAGCAGCGCTGGACCGCGAGGAGTCGACCGGACGCGTCGGCGACGTCGTGTTCGCCGGCGTCAGCCGCGGCTCGGCCATCGTGATCATGCTCGCGCTCGCGGGCGTGGCGGTGTTCCTGCTCCAGCAGGGGCTGCCGGCCCTGGGCAACCACGGTGAGGCGGCGTACGGCAAGGACAGCATCTGGGGCTTCGTCTGGCCGTTGCTGTTCGGCACCCTGCTCGCCTCGGCGATCGCGATGCTGGTGGCCGCGCCGCTGGCCATCGGGGTGGCGCTGATCATCAGCCACTACGCGCCGCGCCCGGTCGCGAGGGTCCTGGGCTGGCTGATCGACCTGCTGGCCGCGATCCCCAGCGTCGTGTACGGCCTGTGGGGCATCCAGTTCCTCGCCCTGAACATGGTGCCGGTCTACAAGTGGCTCGAGGACCAGGCCGGCTGGATCCCGTTCTTCGAGGGGCCGGTGCCGAACTCCGGGCGCACGATGTTCACCGCCGGCCTGGTGCTGGCGGTGATGGCGCTGCCGATCATCACCGCGATCTGCCGCGAGGTGTTCGCGCAGACCCCGAAGATGCACCAGGAGGCCGCGCTCGCGCTCGGCGCGACCCGGTGGGAGATGATCCGGCTCGCGGTGTTCCCCTACGCCCGCTCGGGCATGGTGTCCGCGGTGCTGCTCGGCCTGGGCCGCGCGCTGGGCGAGACGATGGCGGTGGCCATGGTGCTCGCGCCGACGCTGCTCGTGTCCTTCAACCTGGTCACCGCCGAGAAGAGCTCCTCGACGATCGCCGCCAACATCGCGCTGAACTTCGGGAACGCGTCCGGCTCGAAGATCGAGACGCTGATCTTCTCCGGCCTGGTGCTCTTCGTCATCACGTTCGCCGTCAACTTCCTCGGCCGCGCGATCGCGGCCCGGGGCCGGAAGGGCTGAGAGACATGGTCGACCTGCAGACCGCGCCGCCCGTGGGCCCGCGCCAGTCGATGCCGTTGACCGGCGCCACCCTGCCTCGTCTCGCGCCCGCGCTCGCGACCGTGATCGCCGGTGGCGTCGGCGCCCTGGCCGCCCTGATCGGCGGGTTCGGCTGGGTGGCGGCGATCTTCGTGGCCTGGCTGGTCCTGGTCGTCGGCCTGCCGCTGTGGTCGCGTGCCGTCGAGGGCGGCCGCAAGGCCCGCGACCGGGTCGCGACGCTGCTCGTCTGGTCGGCGTTCGGGCTGGCGATGATCCCGCTGGTCTCCCTGGTGTGGACGGTGGTCAGCAAGGGCATCGGCATCCTGTCCGGCCAGTTCCTGACCTACTCGATGCGCGGCGTCCTCGGCGAGGGCGGCGGCATCTACCACGCGATCATGGGCACCCTGGTGATCACCGCGTTCGCGACCCTGATCTCGGTGCCGATCGGCGTGCTCACCGCGGTGTACCTGGTCGAGTACGGCAAGACCTCGAAGCTGGCGCGGGTGATCACGTTCCTCGTCGACGTGATGACCGGCATCCCCTCGATCGTCGCCGGCCTGTTCGCGTACGCGCTGTTCGCGCTGTTCTTCGGACCCGGCGTCCGGATGGGCTTCGGCGGGGCCGTCGCGCTCTCGGTGCTGATGGTGCCGATCGTGGTGCGGGCCGCCGAGGAGATGCTCAAGCTGGTGCCCGACGAGCTGCGGGAGGCGTCGTACGCCCTGGGTGTGCCGAAGTGGCGCACGATCACCAAGGTGGTGCTCCCCACAGCGGTCTCCGGCATCGTCACCGGTGTGACGCTCGCGGTGGCGCGGGTGGCCGGCGAGACCGCGCCGCTGCTGGTCATCGCGGGCCTGACGACTAGCACGAACCTCGACCCGTTCAGCGACCGGATGGCAACGCTGCCGGTGTTCATCTTCTACTCGATCACCGAGCCCGGCCTGTACGTCGACGAGATGACCGACTACGCCTGGGGCGCCGCCCTCGTGCTGGTCGCGATCGTCATGTTCCTGAACGTCGTCGCCCGCGTCGTCGGCGGCTTCTTCGCCCCCAAGACCGGCCGCTGACGGCCTGCGCAGCACGAGAGAACGAGGACCCACCCCCATGGCCAAGAGCATCGATGTCTCCGACCTGGACATCTACTACGGCGACTTCCTCGCGGTCGAGGGCGTCACGATGACGATCAAGGCGCGCTCGGTGACTGCCTTCATCGGCCCGTCCGGCTGCGGCAAGTCGACGTTCCTGCGCTCGCTGAACCGGATGCACGAGGCGATCCCCGGCGCCCGCGTCGAGGGCAAGGTGATGGTCGACGGCCAGTCCCTCTACGAGCCCTCGATCGACCCGGTCGCCGTACGCCGGCAGATCGGCATGGTCTTCCAGCGGCCCAACCCGTTCCCCACCATGTCGATCTACGAGAACGTGCTGGCCGGCAAGCGGCTGAACGCCAAGCGGATGTCGAGGTCCGACGCCGACGACCTGGTCGAGCGCTCGCTGCGCGGCGCGAACCTGTGGACCGAGGTCAAGGACCGGCTCAACAAGCCCGGCATGTCGCTGTCCGGCGGCCAGCAGCAGCGGCTCTGCATCGCCCGCGCGATCGCGGTCGAGCCGCAGGTGCTGCTGATGGACGAGCCCTGCTCGGCGCTCGACCCGATCTCCACGGCGGCCATCGAGGACCTGATCCACGAGCTCAAGACCGACTACACGATCGTGATCGTCACCCACAACATGCAGCAGGCCGCCCGGGTCTCCGACGACACCGGTTTCTTCAACCTCAAGGCCGCCGGCGAGCCCGGCCACCTCGTGGAGTTCAACCCGACCACGAAGATGTTCACCAACCCCGACGACGAGTCGACCGAGGCCTACATCTCCGGCCGCTTCGGCTGAGCCGCCGCCGCCGGTCCCGGCCCGAGCCCTTGCCGCGCCTGCCTCGCCGGCCTCGCCGGACCGACCACGATAGTCCCTGACGGTTGCGCGGGCTGGGAGCGCTCCCAACAGCGCAAACGTCAGGGACTACCGAAGGCGGGCCTCGGGGCTACCGCACGGAGGGCCGCGCGCGGCCTACTGGCCGATGATGAGGTGCAGCACCCAGTAGGAGGCGGCGGCGGCCAGGCCGGCCATCGGGAAGGTGAGCACCCAGGCCGCGACGATCGAGCGGGCCACCCCCCAGCGCACGGCGGAGAGGCGCTTGGTGGCGCCGACGCCCATCACGGCCGAGGTGATCGTGTGGGTGGTCGAGATCGGGGCCTGATAGGCGTACGCCGTGACGTAGAGGACCGAGGCCGCGACCGACTCGGCGGCGAAGCCACGGGGCGGGTCGAGGTGGATGATCCGCCGGCCCAGGGTCCGCATGATCCGCCAGCCGCCGGACCAGGTGCCCAGCGAGATCGCGCCCGCGGCGGCCGCGATCACCCACAGCGGCAGGTCGTCGCCGTCGGCGACGTAGCCGCCGGTCAGCAGCGCCAGGAAGATCACGCCCATCGTCTTCTGGGCGTCCTGCAGGCCGTGGCCCAGCGCCATCGCGGCCGCGGAGACGGTCTGCGCGAGCCGGAAGCCGCGGGTGGCCTTGGAGGGGTTGACCCGGCGGAACAGCCACAGGATCGCCAGCATCACCAGGAACGCCAGGCTGAAGGCGACCAGCGGCGAGACGAACATCGGGATGACGACCTTCTCGATCACCGTCGCCCAGGACACCCCGACGCCGGCGGCGAGCGCGGAGCCGACCAGGCCCCCGATCAGGGCGTGCGAGGAGGACGACGGGAGGCCGAAGTACCAGGTGATCAGGTTCCAGGTGATCGCCCCGACCAGCCCGCCCATCACGATGACCAGGCCGTGCGAGCCCGACGGCGGGCTGATCGTGTCCGAGACGGTGTGGGCGACCTTCTGGCCCAAGAACGCGCCGACGAAGTTCATGATCGCCGCCATGCCCAGCGCGATCCGCGGGGTCAGCGCCCGGGTGGAGACCGACGTGGCGATGGCGTTGGCGGCATCGTGGAAGCCGTTGGTGTAGTCGAACGCGAGGGCGACGACGACGACCGCGATGATGATCGCGAGGTCCAAGTCAGGACTCCTTGACGGCGATCTGCTCCACGATGTTGGCGACCTTCTCGAACGCGTCGATCGCCTCCTCGAGAGACTCGACGATGTCCTTGAGCTTGAGCACCTCGATGGTCTTGAACTCGCCGCTGAACAGCTTCGCGAGGGTGCGCCGGTGGTTGCGGTCGCCGGTGTTCTCGAGGCGGTTGACCTCGATCCAGTACTCCTCCAGCGAGTGCATCGACCGCAGGTTCGGCATCGCCGCCGCGGTCAGCTCGGCGCAGCGCTGGAGCACCTCGACCTGGGTCGAGAGCTCGGGCGGCATCACCTTGACCTCGTAGAGCAGGATCAGGTCGACGACCTCGTCCATCATGTCCATCACGTCGTCGAGGCCCGACCCGAGCGCGTAGATGTCCTCCCGGTCGAACGGCGTCACGAAGGTCGAGTTGACCTTGCGGATCAGCGCGTGGGTGGTCTCGTCGGCGTTGTGCTCGGCCTCGCGCATGCGTCGGGCCACGTCCTCGTGGTCGGCGGCCTCGCTGAGCATCTCGGCAAGCAGCTCGGCCCCGGTGACGAGGTGGTGTGCGGACTCGGTGAACAGGTCGTAGAACGACGTGTCGACGGGTCGGAATCTCAAACCCACGGATAACTCCTGCTGAGGAGGAAGAGAACGCGCAACAGACTAGGGGGTCGGTGGCCGGATCGCGCAAGCGAGGGTCGCGCGACGGTGGTGAGCCGGATTACGCGCGGCTCGGGAGGAATTCGGGGTGCGGTTCGGGCCCCGGTTCACGGCGACGTACGGCGCCGCCGCTGCGACTCGATCAGCGCCTCCTGGAGGTGCGTGTCGCCGTCGTTGCGGCGCCACTCACCGGTGCTGTCCAGGTCCCAGGCGATGGTGTCGGGGTCGAAGGCGAGGTCGAGCAGCCGGCCGACCTGGCCGACGCTGTCCTCGTCGGGCAGCCGCACCAGCACCTCGACCCGACGGTCCAGGTTGCGGTGCATCATGTCGGCCGACCCGATCCACGCGGTCGGGTCCCCGCCGTTCTCGAACCAGAAGATCCGGCTGTGCTCGAGGAACCGCCCGAGGATCGAGCGCACCGCGATCGTCTCCGAGAGCCCGGGCACGCCGGGGCGCAGCGCGCAGATGCCGCGGACCAGCAGCTCGACCGGCACCCCGGCCTGGGAGGCCAGGTAGAGCGCGTCGATGACCGCCTCGTCGACCACGGAGTTGGCCTTCAGCCGGATCCGGGCCGGCCGCCCGGCCTGGTGGTGGGCGACCTCCTGGTGGATCTGGTCGACCAGGCCGGTGCGGATCGAGTCCGGTGCGACCAGCAGCTCGTCGTACGTCGCGTTGCGCGACCACCCGGAGAGGTTGTTGAACAGGTGGGCGACGTCCTCGCCGATCCGCTCGTCGGTGGTCAGCAGGCCGAGGTCCTCGTAGAGCCGGGAGGTCTTCGGGTTGTAGTTGCCGGTGCCGATGTGGGTGTAGCGGCGGATCCCGTCGGGCTCGTCGCGGACCACCATCGAGAGCTTGCAGTGGGTCTTCAGCCCGACCAGGCCGTAGACCACGTGGCAGCCGGCCTGCTCGAGCTTGCGGGCCCAGCGGATGTTGGCCTCCTCGTCGAAGCGGGCCTTGATCTCGACGATCACCAGCACCTGCTTGCCGGCCTCGGCGGCGTCGACGAGCGCGTCGATGATGGGGGAGTCGCCGGACGTGCGGTACAGCGTCTGCTTGATCGCCAGCACGTGCGGGTCGGCGGCGGCCTGCTCGAGGAAGCGCTGCACCGAGGTCGCGAACGAGTCGTAGGGGTGGTGCAGCAGCACGTCGTGGCGCCGGGTCGCCTTGAAGACGTCGACCGGCGCGGCCGACTCCACCTCGGCGAGCCGGGGATGGGTGGAGGGCAAGAACGCGGGGTACTTCAGCTCCTGGCGGGGCAGGTCGGCGATGTCGTGCAGGCCGCGCAGGTCCAGCGGGCCGCGCAGCCGGAACACCTCCTCCTCGGAGATGCCGAGCTCGGACATCAGCAGGTCGAGCACCTGCGGCGCGATCGACTCCTCGACCTCCAGGCGCACCGGCGGGCCGAACCGGCGGCGCAGCAGCTCCTTCTCCAGCGCGGCCAGGATGTTCTCGGCGTCGTCCTCCTCGACCTCCAGGTCCTCGTTGCGGGTGACCCGGAAGGTGTGCACCTCGAGCACCTCCATGCCGGGGAACAGCCGCTTGAGGTGCTCGCGGATCACGTCCTCCAGCGGCACGAACCGCTGGTTCCCGACCGGCACGAACCGGGCGAAGATCGGCGGCACCTTCACCCGCGCGAAGTGCTCCTTGCCGGTGCGCGGGTTGCGGATCAGCACGGCCAGGTTGAGCGAGAGCCCGGAGATGTAGGGGAACGGGTGGGCCGGGTCGACGGCGAGCGGGGTCAGCACCGGGAACACCCGGTCGCGGAACAGCCGCTTGCAGGTCTTCTGCTCCTCGCGGTCCAGGTCGCCCCAGCGGACCAGCTCGATCCCGGCGGCGGCGAGCGCGGGCACCACCTCGTCGCGGAACACCCGGCCCTGCCGCTCGAGCAGTCCACGGGTCGTCGAGAGGATCACGTCCAGCACCTCGGTCGGCATCAGCCCGGACGCGGCCGGCACGGCCACCCCGGCCGCGATCCGGCGCTTGAGGCCGGCGACCCGGACCATGAAGAACTCGTCAAGGTTGCTGGTGAAGATCGCCAGGAACCGGGCCCGCTCGAGCAGCGGCAGCCGGCTGTCCTCGGCGAGCTCGAGCACCCGCTGGTTGAACCGGAGCCAGGAGAGCTCCCGGTCGAGGAAGCGGTCGTCGTACTTCTCGACCGCGGCGATCTCGTCGTGGTCGGGCTGGTACGGCGGCTCCACGTCGAAGGGCTCCTCCGGGACCTCCTCGCCGCGGCTGGAGACGGCGTCCGAGGGCAGGCTCTCCAGGCTCATGCCGGCCAGTCTGGCACTACGGCGTGAACGGTAGGTTGCGTTCGTGACCAACGCCCCGCGCTGGACCGAGCGCCTGCAGATCCGTGTCGAGACGCTGGCTCTGCGGGCTGCGATGGGGCTGCCCGAGCGGGTGCAGCGGCTGCTGGGCGGCCGGGCGATCGTCCGCGACGGCCAGACCCTCGCGGCCGATACCCAGCTGATGCTGCGGATGCAGCGGCTGGTGCGCGAGCCCGGCGCCGAGACGCTGCCGATCCCCGAGGGCCGGGCCGCCATCCGGCGGCACGCCGGCATGACCGGCGGCCGGCAGCGGATCGGCGCCGTCCGCGACCTCACCGTGGCCGACCGCCCGGCCCGGCTCTACACGCCGACCGGCGCCGCGGCCTCGGGCCCGCTGTTGCTGTTCTTCCACGGCGGCGGCTTCATGTACGGCGACCTGGGCTCCCACGACGCGTCCTGCCGGTTCCTGGCCGAGCGGTCCGGGGTGCGGGTGCTCGCGGTCGGCTACCGGCTCGGGCCCGAGCGGCCGTTCCCGGCGGCGTACGACGACGCGCTCGCCGCCCACGGCTGGCTCGTCGACCACGCGAGCGAGGTGGGCGCCGACCCCGCCCGGCTCGCCGTCGGCGGCGACTCCGCGGGCGGCAACCTGGCCGCGGTGGTGGCCATCGAGGCGGCCCGCGCCGGGCTGCCGCTGGCGTTCCAGCTGCTCGTCTACCCGGCGACCGACGCGGTCCGCGAGACCGCCAGCGCCGAGCTGTTCGCCGACGGGTTCTACCTCACCAAGGCGTTCATGGACCTCGCCAACACCTCCTACATCGGCCGCACCGACCCCCGCGACCCGCGGGTCTCGCCGCTGTACGCCGAGCTGCCGGCCGGCCTGGCGCCGGCGTACGTCGCGACCGCCGGTTTCGACCCGCTCCGCGACGAGGGCGAGGCCTACGCCCGCCGGCTCTCCGAGGCCGGGGCCACGGTCGAGCTGCGGCGCTTCACCGACCAGATCCACGGCTTCTTCAACATCGTCGGCGCCGGCCGCACCAGCCGCGCCGCCACCGCCGAGATCGCCGCGAAGCTCAAGTCCGCGCTGCACTGAGCGGGCTGGGGCGCCGGTAGGGGGCCCGCGCCCGTACGCCCGGAAAGCGCGGTGGATCGGATCAGCCCGCTGGTTCATCCGACCCACCGCACTTCTCGCAGGGCGTGGGCGTGCCGCCCCAGCCGAGCCGCTGCATGACGCCCGCCACCGCCGCCGCGGTCGCGCAGGGCCGGTCGAAGACCTGGCCGTAGCCGAGCCGCAGCGTGGTGCCGGCCTCCTCGACCGCCGTCGTGAGGTCACGCTGCAGGTCGCGGTCACGCGCGGCCGCGGTGCCGTGGACCAGCCGTCCGTCGAGCTCGACGACCAGGTTGAGGGCGGCGTACCGGACGTCGAGGTACGACGTGCTCCCGCCGGTGACCCGCGCCGCCTGGCGCTCGCCCGCCGGCAGGCCGTGAGCGCGCTCGACCTCGGTGAGGTAGCCGTGTTCCAGCACCGAACAGGTCCCCTCCGCGACGTCGGCCAGGACGGCGCGGAGGAGGTCGCGGTGCGGGATCCAGGAGCGCTCGCCGAGCCGGTCCAGCAGCCGGGCGGCGGTGGTCCGGCGCGTTCCGCAGGCGTCGGCGAGCGCGGCCACCATGCCGAGACGGGCGGGGGCGCCGGCGGCCAGGTCGAGGACCGTGTCGTCGTAGCGGATCCGCGGCGGCCCGAGGTTCCACGCAACCCGGTCCGCGAAGCCCGCCACGCGGTGCAGCCGGGTCCCGGCCGGGGTGACGAGGTGACGGTCGCGGTCGACGGCCACGTGGATCACCGAGTCGTCGTGGTCGCGCCGGCCGGGGCCCTCGTGGGCGCGCCGGGCCGACGCGCCGTACAGCGCCGCGGGCGAGCAGGCGAGCACCGCCGCCCAGGCGCGCTGCTGCCAGGTCAGCGGGCCGGTGTACTCGACGTACACGCCCGGATGCACCGCGACCCAGTCGTGGCGCCGCAGCGCGCGGGCGATCGAGGTGGGCGTGGCGCCGACCGTGAGGGCCTGGGCGCGCCCGATCACCCCGTCCTGCTCCTGCAGCAGCCGTGCCAACTCGTCCATCCGGACATCGTCGGCGCGGCCGCGGACGGACGCGACCGGCCGACCGGCGCTCTGTGGACGGGCGCGTTCTGAGGCCCGCTGTGGATCAGCGGAGGGTCGGCGCCTCAGGGCCGGGCGTCAGTGAGCGCGCCGCGAGAAGCGTGGAACCGGCTGCGGCACGGGCAGGCCCAGCCGAGGTCGGTGGGCTGGCCGCAGGTGGCCCGCACCGGCTTGCCGCGCACCTTGCGGATCATCCGTCGCGTCGTGCTGACGGAGACCTTCTGGGCATGCCCGCACCGGGGACAGACCGAAGCGTCCGAGGCAGCCATGCGGCCATCTTCAGCACCATCCGGATCGGCCGGGTCCGGTTCTTAGAAATGCCCCCGACCGGTCCAGTCCGGGCGTCCGGTCAGCGGCGCGGGGTGACCCGCTCCGGCGAAGTGCGGTGGCCGGGACGGCCCTGGTGGGGCCGATCCACCGGGCCTTGCGCCGGCCCGGCAGGGCCGGCGGTCCGCCCACCTGTCGCCATCGCGCCACCGGACTCAGCGCCCGCGGAAGAACCCGCGCTTCTGGGACTGCAGCTCCGCGACCTCGGCCCGGGCCTGCTCGAGCTCGGCGGCGAGCGAGCGGGCCTTCTCCTCGGCCTCGACCCGCTCGCGCATCGCTTCCTCGGCGATCTCGGCCTGCCGGCGTACGGCGGCCTCGACGGCGCTCCGGTCCGCGGCGCGCTGGGCGGCGGCCTCCTCGGCCTCGGCCCGCAGCCGGGCCTGCTCGGCGGCGGTCGTCTCCGCGGCGGACCGGGCGGCGATCGCGGCCTGCAGGTCGGCCAGCGCCTGCTGCAGCTGCTCCTCGACCTCCTGCCGGTCGGCGGCCGCCTGGCGGGCCAGGTCGGCGTGCGCGCGGGCGTCCTCCTCGGCGGCCTGTCGCGCCGCGACGGCCGAGGCCGCGGCCTGCTCGGCGGCGGCCCGGGCGGTCGCGTGCTCCTGGGCGGTGGCGTCGGCGGCGGCCCGCGCCTGGTGGGCCGACGCGGCCTGCTCGGCCTGCTGCTCGGCGCGCTGGTGGGCGCCGGTCTGGTCGGTCGCGGCGCGCGCTGCGGCCTCGGCCTGCTCGTGGGCACGCATCTCGGCAGCGGCGCGCGCCGACTGCGCCTCCTCGGCCTGGGCGGCCGCGTCGCGGGCGGCCTGCTCGGCGGCCTCGCGGCCGACCGCGGCCTCCTCGGCGGCTGCGGCCCGGGCGCGGGCGGACTCCTCGGCAGCCTCGCGCGCCGCCGCGGCCTCGGCCGCGGCGGTCTCCGCTGCGGCCCGTGCCTCGTGCGCCTCGCGGGCCCGCTCGGCCTGACCCTGGGCGGCCGCGTCGGCGGCCATCCGGGCCTCGTGGGCGGTGCGCAGCGCCTCGGCGAGGTCGGAGGCGGTGCGGTGCGCCGCCTCCTCCGCCGCGGCGGCCTGGGCGGCGGCCGCGGCCCGCTCGCGGGCGGTGTCCTCGGCGGCGGCCCGGGCGGCCTGCGCGGCCTCGGCCTCGCCGGCGCGGCCCCGCGCGGCCTCCTCGGCGGCGAGCCGGGCGGTGTGCGCCTCGTCGGCGCGGCGGGCGTGCTCGGCGGCGGCCTCGTCGGCCTCGGCCCGCAGCCGGGCCTGCTCCGCCGCGGACCGCTCCGCGTCCGACCGGGCCGAGGCGGCCTGGGCGGCGGCGTCCTCGGCCGCGGTCCGAGCCTCGGTGGCGCCCCGCACGAACTCGTCGTACGACCGGGTCACGGTGGCCAGCCGCTCGAGCAGCTCCTCGGCGTGCGCCTCGGCGGCCGCGCGGTCGGCGTGCGCCTGCCGTGCTGCCTCCGCGGCCTGCTGCGCGGCCTGCTCGGCGGCTTCGCGCGCGGCGGCGGCGGTCGTCGCGGCCTCGGCCTGGGCCCGGGCGGCCTCCTCGGCGCTCAGCCGCGCGCCGTGCGCCGCCGCGGCCAGCCGGGTCTGTTCGGCGGCGGCCTCCTCCGCGGTGGCGCGGGCGGTCGCGTGCTCCTCGGCGGCCGCCTCGGCCGCGGCGCGCGCCTCGGCCTGCGCGCTGGCGCGCTCGTCGGCGGCCTGCCGCGCCCGGGCGCCGGCGGCGAGCTGCTCCTCGTGCTGCTGGGCGGCGGCTGCCAGGCGCTCGTCGTACGACGCCACCTGGGCGTCGGCCCGCTCGACAGCGGCCTGCTCGGCGGCTTCGCGCTCCGCCAGCGCGGCGGCCAGCCGCTCGTCGTACGACGCGGCCTGCGCGTCGGCTCGCTCCCCGGCGGCCTGCTCGGCGGCCTCGCGGTCCGCCACGGCGGCGGCGAGCCGGTCGGCGAGCTCCTGCGCGCGCGCCTCCGCGGCGGCGCGCTCCTCGTGGGCGACGCGGGCGGCCTCGACCGCCTCGCGGGCGGCCTGCTCGGCAGCCTCGCGCGCGGCGGCGGCGCTCGCCGCGGCCTCGACCTGGGCGCGCGCGGCCTCCTCGGCCTCCGCGCGGGCGGCGGCTGCGGCCTCGGCGCGCGCCTCGGCGTCGCGGGCGGCCTCTTCGGCGGCGGTGCGGTCCACCGACTGCTGGGCGGCGGCCTGCTCGGCGGCCAACCGGAGCGCGGTGGCGACCTTCGCGGTCTCCACCAGCTTTCGGGACGCCTCCTCGGCCTCGGCGCGGGCGGCGACCGCGGCCGTTGCGGCCTCCTCGAGGCGGGTGCGCTCGGCTGCGTGGGCGGCGCCCTCCTCCTCGGCGGCCCGGCGGGCGTCGTACGCCTCCTGTGCCGCGGCCGCGTGCTCGGCCGCCCGCTGGTCGGCCTCGATCCGGGCCAGCGCGGCCTCGCGCGCCGACTCCTCGGCGACCAGCCGTTCGGCGGCCTGCTCGGCGGCCGCCTGCTCGGCGCGTCGCCGCAGCTCGGCGGTGCGGTCGATCGCCGCCTGGAGGTCGGCGGGGGTCCGTTGCTCGGCCGGGCCCGAGGGACGCTCGGGTGCCTCGTCGGACGGCTGGTCCTGCTTGCGCTGCCACCACCGCGTGGGGCCGGGATCGTTCGAGTCCATCACCCGCGAGCCTAGGGGTTGCCGGGGCCGGTGTGGTGCCGAATCTCAGTACACCAACGCCTGCACATCGGGGGCCAGCACCTCCTCGACGTACGCCGCGGCCCCGGCGATCCGCACGCCTTCGAGCAGGTCGTCCGGGCCGAGCCCGCGTCGCGCCGCGCACTGGGTGCACACGGTCACCCGACCGGCCGCCAGCACCGCCGCCACCAGGTCGGCCGCCGGCGTCGCCTCCGGCAGCGCGAACCCGCCCCGCCCCGCGCCCAGCCAGGCCGCCTCGCCGGTCAGCCACAGGCTCACCTCGGCCCCCGCGCTCAGCGCTATCGCGGCGACCGTGAGGGCCTGGTTGGCGCGCTCCGGGTCGTCGGCTCCGCAGGTGACCTTGACGACGAGTGGGCGTGCCATGTCGCCCACCCTAGAGTGTCGGTATGCCGTTCGAGCTCCCCGACAACCTGCACCCCGACTGCGGACCGGTGGCCTGGCTGCTCGGCCGTTGGGGCGGCCGCGGGCACGGCGACTATCCGACGATCGAGGGCTTCCAGTACGGCCAGGAGCTGGTCTTCACCCACGACGGCCGGCCGTTCTTCCACTACTTCGCCCGCGCCTGGATCGTCGACGACGCCGGCGAGAAGGTCCGCGAGGCCGCGCAGGAGGCGGGCTTCCTGCGCTGCAAGCCCGAGGGCCGGGTCGAGCTGCTGCTCACCCACAACACCGGCTTCGCCGAGGTCTGGTACGGCGAGGCCGCCGACGGCAAGCTCGAGCTGACGACCGACGCGGTCGTGCGCACCGAGTCCGCGAAGGAGTACACCGGCGGCAAGCGTCTCTACGGCAACGTCGAGGGCGACCTGCTGTACGCCTACGACATGGCGGCCATGGGCCAGCCGCTCCAGCCGCACCTGTGGGCGCGGCTGGTCCGGCAGTGACCCCCGGCGCGTGAGCCCAGGACCACCACGACCATGAGGCAGGAGCAGTGACCGAGGAGCTCGCGGCGCGGCTGCGGGAGCAGGGCTACCGACTCACCCCGCAGCGCCAGCTGGTGCTGCAGGCGGTCGAGAAGCTCGGCCACGCGACGCCGGACGAGGTGCTCGCCGAGGTGCACGCCCAGTCCAGCGCGGTCAACGTCTCCACGATCTACCGCACCCTGGAGGTGCTCGAGGAGCTCGGCCTGGTGCGGCACGCGCACCTGTCCGACCGGGCGCCGACGTACCACTCGGTGACCGACCGCGAGCACTTCCACCTGGTCTGCCGGAATTGCCACAAGGTCGTCTCCGTTGACCCAGAAGTGATCGGGCCGCTCGCCGAGCGGCTCGTGCGCGACCATGGCTTCGTCATCGACGTGGGCCACCTGGCGGTCTTCGGCCGCTGCACCGACTGCGAGGAGGACCGATGAGGAGCCCGCTGCTGGACCTGCCCGGAGCCGTGGCCGGGGACGGCGTCGACCGTGACGTGGCCGCGCACTACGGCTCGTTCAACGGCGAGCAGCGCACCCTCGAGTCCGGCCAGGGGTTCGTCGACCTCTCCCACCGCGACGTGGTCCGCATCTCCGGCCCGGACCGGCTGACCTGGCTGCACTCGCTGACCACCCAGCACTTCGAGGCGCTCGCCCCGAGGCTGTGGACCGGCGCGCTGGTGCTCAGCCCGCAGGGCCACGTCGAGCACGCCTTCTTCGGCTACGACGACGGCGGGGGCGACGACGGCGCCTTCACCGCCCACACCGAGCCCGGCGCGGCCGCCGCGCTGGTGGAGTTCCTCGACCGGATGCGGTTCATGATGCGGGTCGAGGTCGCCGACGTCACCGACGAGCTCGCGGTCACCTGGCGCCCGTCCGCCAGCGCCGAGGGCCCGTACGCCGGCTACGAGCTGATCCGCCGCGACCAGCTGACGGCGTACGCCGAGGCCGCGGGCCCGGCCTGCGGCCTCTGGGCGTTCGAGGCGCTCCGGATCGCGCGTGGCGAGCCGCGCCTGGGCCTGGACACCGACCACCGCACGATCCCCAACGAGGCCGGCTGGATCGGCCCGGCCGTGCACCTGGACAAGGGCTGCTACCGCGGCCAGGAGACCGTCGCCCGGGTGCACACCCTGGGCCGGCCGCCGCGGCGGCTCACCCTGCTGCACCTGGACGGCTCGGAGAACCGGCTGCCCCCGGTCGGCGCCGACCTGCTGCTCGGGGACCCCGCCGACGGCAAGGTCGTCGGCTTCGTCGGCACCTCCGCGCGCCACTACGAGCTCGGCCCGATCGCGCTGGCCATGGTCAAGCGCAACGTCCCGCTCGACGCCCCCCTCACCGTCGACGGCATGCCGGCGGCCCAGGAGGTCGTGGTCGACCCCGAGGTCGGCCTGCACGTCCGCCCGCTGCGCTGAAACCGTTGTGGTTTGGTCACCAAAGGTGGCCGGTCACGGCTCGGAGCTGCGGTTGGTGACCAAACGACAACGGGATCGGAGCGGTGGCTCGGGGCGTGAGCCTGCCCTCGGCGCCCGGCTGCGGCTCGTGGGCACGGCGCGGTGGCGTCGATGAGCCTCCGGTTGATCCCGCTGTGCTCTCGAGCGGCCGGCGCACCGCGAGCCTCCGCGACCCGACGGCCACCGGGCGTTAGCCTGCGCGTGTGTCCGCGGGTGTGGATCCGTCGCCGGCGGGGTATACCCCGCTCGTGACGAGGATGTGGGTGCGACGGCGTCGTGCGACGGCGCGGATCGCCGAGCTGCGGCTCGCGCTCGCCGCGGTCGGCCCCGAGCCGACCGACGCGATCGGCCGCTGGCGCCACCAGGAGGAGATCTGGGGCCTCCAGCACGAGCTCGACCGGCTGCTCTCCGCCCGGCGCCCGCGCCGTGGCCCGGCGGCGGTGGAGCTCTCTGCCGAGCAGCCCGCCTGACCCGTACGTCGCGCGAGCTAGCGGCGGTACTGCACGTGCGTGTCGTCGTCGGCGTGCGTGAACCCGAGGCCGGCGTACACCGCGATCGCGGGCCGGTTGTCGGACTCGACGTAGAGCAGCACCTCGGGTACGCCGCGTCCGGCCAGGTGGTGCAGCCCGGCCAGCGTCAGCACCTTGCCGAGCCCGCGCCCCTGCGCCGCCGGGTCGATGCCGACGACGTACACCTCCCCGACCTCGACCCCGGGCCCGGCCCCGGCCCCGGCATCGCCCGGATGCACCTTGGTCCAGTGGAAGCCCAGCACCTGCTCGCCACCATCCGCAGCCGCCGAGGTCGCCAACAGCAGCCCGTCGGGGTCGAACCACGGCTCGGCCATCCGCTCGGCCAGGTTCGTGGCGTCCATCGAGCCCTGCTCGGGGTGGTGGGCGAACGCGGCGGCGTTGACCCGCAGCACCTCCTCGGCATCCCCGGAGTCCGCCCGGAAGGCCCGCACCGTCACCCCGTCCGGCGCCCGCAGCTGCGGCAACGCTGACGCCATCTGCCGGCGCATCACCCACAGCTCCCGCGCCCGCTCGAACCCGTGCGACCGAGCCAGGGCCGCGGCGGCCGGGTGGTCACCGTGCGACCACGCCTCCAGCGGCATCCCGGCGGACAGCCCCGCCAGCGCCGACGAGAGCAGGCCCGCGCCCAGCCCGCGGCCCCGCGCCTGCGGGTGTACGACGAGGCTCAGGTCGGCCCCGATCACCAGCGCGAACCCGCCCGCGCGCACCCAGGACCGCACCCGCTCCGGGTGGTGGCGCAGCGCCAGCCAGGTCGCCTCGTCCAGCGGGGCCGCGCCGTCCGCGGCCTCGGCGGCCCGGGCGACCTCGGCGACGGCAGCGAGGAGGTCGGCGGCGTGATCGTCCACGACCCGACCCTAGGCCACCGGCCGCGTCCGCCCCACCCCGCCGCCGCCTCGTCAGGCGCGCGGCTACACACCCGTCTTGTCATCTGACGAGACACGTGTCTACACTCGCGTCAATCGAGACTTGGAGGTCCTCATGTTCGACACGCTGGCCCGCTTCATCGTTCAACACCGCTGGGTCACGATCGCTGCGTGGCTGATCGCCGCGCTCGCGATCGTGCCCTTCGCCCCCCGCCTCGGGGACGTCACCAACTCCGACGAGGCGAGCTTCCTGCCCGACTCCTACGAGTCCGCGCAGGCCGACGACCTGGCGCGCACCGCCTTCCCCGACCGGTCGGGCGCCACCGCGCTGCTCGTCTTCAGCCGCGAGGACGGCACCCGGCTCACCGCCACCGACCAGCGCCAGGTCGGCGCGGTCGTCCAGGACCTGAACGCCGCCGGCATCGACGGTGTACGCGGCGCGCAGACCGGCGCGCCGGAGTCGCTCTCGCCGGACGGCAAGCTCCAGCTCGGGCAGGTCGGCTTCGAGGGCAGCTCGGGGGAGGAGCGGGTGATGGACGCCGCCGAGACCGTGCGCGACGAGGCGGCCCAGGCCCTCGAGGGCAGCGACCTCGAGGTCGGGATGACCGGCGACGCGGCGATCAAGGCCGACGACGCCGACGCGCACAGCACCGCCGAGATGACGGTCGGCATCGCCACCATCGGCCTGATCCTGCTCCTGCTGCTGGTGATGTTCCGCAGCCCGGTGGCCGCCCTGCTGCCGCTCGCCTCGATCGCGCTGGTCTTCGGCATCGCGAGCTCGCTGATCGCCCTCACCGCGCAAGGACTGGGCTTCGACGTGAGCCTCGACCTGCCGCCGCTGCTGACCGTGGTGCTCTTCGGCATCGGCACCGACTACATCCTGTTCACCCTGTTCCGCTACCGCGAGCGGCTGCGGGCGGGGGAGCGCGACCCCGATGCGGTGGTGCACGCCGTCGGGAAGGTCGGTGAGGTGATCACCTTCGCCGCGTTCGTCGTGATCATGGCGTTCTCCGCCCTCGGCCTCTCCGAGCTCGGCTCGCTGCAGACCATGGCTCCCGGCCTGGTGATCGGGGTCGCGGTGATGTGGCTGGCCGGCGTCACGCTGGTGCCCGCGGTCGTCGCGGTGCTCGGTCCCCGGGTGTTCTGGCCCTCGAAGTCCTGGCAGACCACGCCGACGAAGTCGACGTACCGCCGCATCGGCGGCCTGGTCTCGCGCCGGCCCGCGGTGATGGCCCTCGCCTCCGGCGGTGCGCTGCTCGCCCTGGCCGGCGGTGCGCTGTTCTACACCGCGGACTACGACAGCATCAACCAGCTGCCCTCCGACGCCGAGTCCCGCCAGGCCTACGAGCAGCTGCGCGAGTCGTTCCCCGCCGGCTCGATCACCCCGACCCAGGTCTACGTGACCGGCGACCAGCCGATCGACCAGGACGCGCTCGCCGCCCTCGCTCGGGACAGCGCCCGTCCCGAGGGTGTGTCCGCGGTCAAGGAGCCGATCTACAGCCCGGACGGCCGGACCGCCCGGATCGACGTCATCCTGGCCGACAACCCGTACTCCAACGCGGCGCTGGACGCCGTCGACGGCCCGATCCGCGAGGCCGCCCACGAGTCCGGGGCGGGTGACCAGGTGCTGGTCGGCGGCCAGACCGCGTCCAGCGTCGACATCCGCGACGCGACCAACCGGGACTACCTGGTGGTCTTCCCGGCCGCCGCCCTCGCGATCGGGCTGCTCCTCGCCTGGCTGCTGCGCAGCCTGGTGGCGCCGCTGTACCTGCTCGCCGCCGTCATGCTCGGCTTCTCGGCCACCCTCGGCGTGACCGTCGGGGCGTTCCAGGGGCTGTTCGGGGAGACCGGCCTGAAGTCGACCCTGCCGGTGATCGTCTACCTGTTCGTGGTCGCGGTCGGCACCGACTACAGCATCCTGATGGCCGCCCGGCTGCGGGAGGAGCGGCGAGCCGGCAGCCCGCCACGGGTCGCGACCGCGCGCGGGGTCGAGCACGCCGGCCCCGCCATCGCTGCCGCCGGCCTGATCCTCGCCGGCACCTTCACCTCGCTGCTCCTCACCGGCATCGCCTCGCTGATGCAGATCGGCTTCGCCGTCTCGATCGGCATCCTGGTCGCCGCCCTCGTCATGGCGACGATCCTGGTGCCGAGCCTCACCGCGCTGCTCGGCCGGTGGGCCTGGTGGCCCGGCCACCGCGACACCGGCGACACCGGCGACGGGGAGGACGAGGGCGGGCCGGCGTACGACGACAGCCGGGCCGGCGCGGTCTCGGTGCCCGCAGACCGGCCGTCATGACCGGCGCGAGCCGCGGCCGGGGCGCAGTCCCCGGCCGCGGCCCGGCCCCGGCGGTGGAGCACGCCGCCGGGAGCCGGGCCCGGTGCCGGCACTGCCGCCGGACCCTGGTCTACGTGTCCGGCGTCGGGTGGGTCGACCCGGCGGTCGGCGGCGCCTACGACATGTGCGACGGCGACCCCTACGCCAACCACGACCCGCACTGACCGACACCGCCCCTCCCCTCGCCCGGGCCGATAGTCCCTGACGTTTGTGTGGTCTGGGAGCGCTCCCAGGCGCGCAAAGGTCAGGGACTATCGTGCGGAGAGCGGAGAGCGGAGATCCGAGACATCGCTGTCCAGTAGCGTCGGGGCATGGTGCTGGGGCGGATCAAGGCCCGCTACGGTCGGCCGGCGGTACGCCGGGGGCTCGCGGCACCGGTCGGGCTGGTCGCCACGGACGTGAGCCTGCTCGGCCTCGACGGCGGGACGCTGCGGGGCTGGTTCTGCCGCCCCGACGGCGGCCTCGACGGCGGCCCCGACGCCCCCGACGGCGGACCCGACTCCCCCGGCGACGGACCCGACGACGGTCTCGACGACGGACCCGACGACGGACCCGACGACGCCCCCGACGCCCCTGACGACGGCCCGGACGGCCGCCCCGGTGCCCCCGGCGCGGTGGTGCTGCACGGCTGGGGCGGCGCGGCGGCGGACATGGCCCCGGTCGCCCAGCCGTTGATCGAGGCTGGCGTCCACGCCCTGCTCCTGGACGCCCGGTGTCACGGCCGCAGCGACGACGCGGAGTTCACCTCGATGCCGAGCTTCGCCGCGGACCTGGCGGCCGGCGTCCGGTGGCTGCGCGAGCAGCCCGGCATCGACCCCGACCGGGTCCTGCTCGTGGGCCACTCCGTGGGCGCCGGGGCGTGCCTGCTGGCGGCCCGCGAGGACCCGCGCATCGCCGCGGTGATCAGCCTCTCCTCGATGGCGGACCCGCGGGAGGTGATGGCCCGGCTGCTGACCGGCGGCGGCGTCCCGCGCCCGCTCGTCCCGGTCTCGCTGCGGGTGGTGGAGCACGTCATCGGGGCCCGGTTCGCCGACTTCGCGCCGCTCGCCACGGTGGCGGCCCTCGACGTCCCGGTCCTGCTGGCGCACGGGGTCCGGGACGCCGTGGTCCCGGTCGCGGACGTCCACCGGTTGGCCGCCGTCGCGCGCGACGCCACCGTGCTGGAGCTGCCCGATGCCGGGCACGCGGAGCCGGTCGACACCACGGTGCTGGCCGACGCGCTGCGCGCGTTCGCGCGCCGCACCGTCGCCGGCCACCCGGGCTAGACGGCGCCGCGGCCGCCGGAGTAGACAGATGTGCACACGCGTGTACGCTGGACGCGTGACGCACCCGAGCCCGCTGCCCGACCGCTCGCCGGTCGCGCGCGGCCGCGCCCGGGCCCGACACACCCGGGATGCCGTCGTGGAGACCGCGCTGCGGCTGTTCTCCGAGCACGGCTATCTCGCGGTGCGGGTCGAGGACATCGCGCGCGAGGCCGGCATCTCGCGGGCGACGTTCTACAAGTACTTCTCCGAGCGCGAGGAGATCCTGGCCGCGCTGCTGACCCGGCTGCTCGACGACCAGGCGGCGGCCCAGGTCGACCGGGTCCACGCCGACGGCGCCGCCGGGCCGGACGGTACGACGCCCGACGTCTCCACCCGGGTGCGGGCCCTGGCCCGGGAGGTCGCCGAGCGGACGCTCGAGCGCGAGGAGCTGGCCCGCTTCGTCTACGCCCTCCCGGTGCGCCACGAGGCGCTGCTGAACGTCGAGCCGCTGCGCCGGCCGCGGGCCTGCCGGCAGCTCGACGGGCTCCTGGCCGAGGCGGGCGCGACGGGCGAGCTGCGCGCCGACGTACCGCTCGGCGCGGCGCGCGCACACGTGCACGCCGCGATCGAGACGGCGCTGCGCGCCTGGGCGACCGGGCAGGCCCCGGACGCGCTGGCCGAGGTCGACCGGCAGCTCGACCTCGCGCTGTACGGCGTGCTCGGGCTGCCCCACGCCGGCTAGCCCGGGCTCACGGACCTGGCCTCGCTAGCGCCGGCGGATCGCCTTGCGGGTCGGTGCCGCGGCGCCGTGCAGCACCACATCCAGGTGCTGGGCCAGCCGCTCGTGCGGGTCCGTCGCCTGGCCGGTGGCCCACTCGCGCAGCGCGGTCTCGATCGCGGCATGCACCTGGGTGCGGACCACGGCCAGGGGTACGCCGTCGCGGAGCTCGCCCGCCGCGTCGGCGGCGTCGAGGAGCCGGTCGACGCGGCCGAAGGCGGAGGGCCGGGGGAGCTGCTGGGCACCGAGCAGCGCCTCGTGCCGCACGGGCAGGCTGTAGACGAACCGGGCCAGCTGCTCCTGCTCCAGCATCCGGTCGACGATCGCGCGCCCCAGCGCCTGGACCCGGGCGGCCAGGTCGCCCGCCGGCTGCTCGACCTCGGTGCCGGCGCCCTCGTCGGCGCCGAGCAGCCGGGTGAGCAGCATCGCGAGGATCTCCTCGCGCTCGGCGAAGTGCTTGTAGAACGTCGCCCGGGACACCCCCGCCTCGCGGGCGATGTCCTCGACCCGGACCGCGAGGTAGCCGTGCTCGGAGAACAGCCGCAGCGCGGCCTGGAGCACCGCGTCGCGGGTCTTCTCCCGGGCCTGGCCGCGGGCGCCGGCGAGGCCGGCGGGCCGGACCGTCATCGCGGCGCACCGCCGCGGGCCGCGCCCGTCGTACCGCTCATGCCGGCGACGCTAACACACCTGTCTCGACACGTGCCTCCACCGCGCGGCCCGCGCCGGGACCGCACTTGATCAGATGTGCATACATGTGTCTACACTCGTGCCACCCCGCCGCGTGACCCAGCTCCGGAGGCCCCGATGCTCGACCGGCCCGCCCGCCACCTCCGGCTCCGCGCTGCCCTCGTCGAGCTGGTGCTGGTCGCCGCCCTGTTCAACCTGTACCGGTTCGGCCGCGCGGCCATCGACGGCCAGCAGGCCACCGCCCGGCACAACGCCGAGCTGGTCACCGACGCGCAGCGGGCGCTCGGCCTCCCCTCGGAGGCGAGCCTCCAGCGGCTGCTCGACGTCGAGCTCCTGCTGCGGCTGGCCAACACCTACTACACGTTCGTGCACTTCCCGCTGATGGTGGCGTTCCTCGCGTGGGGGTTCGTGCGGCGCCCGCGCCACGAGTACGTCTGGGCCCGCAACCTGATCGCCGTCCAGACCGGCGCGGCGCTGGTCATCCACATGGCGTTCCCGTTGGCCCCGCCCCGGATGTTCCCGGAGTGGGGCTTCGTCGACACGATGGCCGTCTACGGGCCCTCGGCGTACGACGGGGTGAGCGGCGACGTCGCCAACCAGTTCGCCGCGATGCCCAGTCTGCACGTCGGCTGGGCGGTCGCCATCGCCTACATCGTGTTCCGCACCGGCCCGCGACCACTGGCCGTGCTCGCGGCGCTGCACGCGAGCGTCACCTACCTGGTCGTGATCCTCACCGCGAACCACTGGTGGCTCGACGGCGTCGTCGCCATCGCCCTGCTCGCGCTGGCGGCGGCGCTCACCCGGCTGCGCGCCGCCCGAGCCGCCGCACGAGCCGCCGCCCGGGCCGCCGCCCGGGCGAGGATGCGGGGCTCGTTGCCGGGCCCTGCTACAGTTCCCGCAAGTGAGACGACAGTGTCTCAGTTAGTCCGTGAGGGTCCGGTCGGTCCGGGCCGACCGCCGCACCGACGGGAGCCCTGATGCTGCGAACCCTGGCCACCTTCTCGGTGCGCCACCGCTTCCTGGTCGTGATCGCCTGGCTGATCCTCGTGGCCGGCGTGCTGTTCGCCGGGCAGTCCTACGGCGGCTCGTTCAGCAACGACCTGTCCTTGAAGGACACCGACTCCCAGCAGGCCTACGACGAGCTGCGGGCGAAGTTCCCCGAGATGTCCGGCGACGGCATGCAGGTCGTGATCCACGACGACAAGGGCGTCGACCAGGGGCAGGTCCGCGCCGCGGTGGAGGCGGCCGTCGCCGACGTCGCCGGCCGGCCGGGCGTCGCGTCCGCGGCCTCGCCGTACGGCCCGGGCCCGCAGATGGTCTCCGCCGACGGCACCACCGCGGTCGCGACGGTCCGCTTCGACGAGCGCGCGACCGACATCGCCGAGGCGGACCTCACCGCGGCGCAGGAGGCCTTCGCGCCGGTCGCCGACCTCGGCGTGCAGGTGGAGTACGGCGGCGCCGCGCTCGACGCGGAGAACCACCCGTCCGGCAGCGAGGCGATCGGGCTCGCCGCCGCGGTCCTGGTGCTGTTGCTGGCCTTCGGCTCGGTGTTCGCGATGCTGGTCCCGCTGCTCACCGCCGTGCTGGCCCTCGGGCTCGGGATGGGGATCATCTTCCTGCTCTCCGACCAGGTCACCATCGGCACCGCCGGGCCCGTCGTCGCGGCGATGATCGGCCTGGGCGTCGGCATCGACTACGCGCTGCTCGTGGTCACCCGCCATCGGGAGGGGCTGGCCACCGGCCACTCCGCGCGCGAGTCGATCCCGATCGCGCTGTCCACGGCCGGCCGCTCGGTGCTGGTCGCCGGCACCACCGTGATCATCGCGATCCTGTCGCTCTACGCCATCGGCATCCCGTTCGTCGCCACCCTGGGCCTGGCCAGCGCGATCACCGTCGCGACCACGATGCTCGCCGCGGTGACCCTGCTGCCCGCGCTGCTCGCGGTGTTCGGCGACCAGCTGGACCGGCTCCGGGTACGCCGCCCGCGGCTCGACCACGGCGGCGGCCGGGTCAGCGGCTGGCACCGGTGGACCCGGCACGTGCAGCGCCGGCCCTGGCCGTACCTGCTCGCCGCGGTCGCGGTGCTGGCCACGCTCGCGATCCCGCTGCTCGACCTGCGCCTGGGCACCGCCGACGACGGCTCCGCCCCCGTGGGCAGCACCGAGCGGGCGGCGTACGACCTGATCGCCACCGACTTCGGGCCCGGCTGGACCGGCCCGCTCGTGGTGACCGCGAGCTACCCCGACGGCACCGCCGCGGAGACCCAGCGCTCCGCGAAGGCGCTCGCGGGCGAGATCGCCGGCGTCGAGGGCGTCGAGCAGGTGTCCCCGCCGGCCGTCAACGAGGCCGGCGACACCGCCGTGCTCACCGTGGTGCCGAGTACCTCTCCGGACGACCAGGCCACCGAGGACCTGGTCCACCGGCTCCGCGACCAGGTGGGCCGGGACGGCGCCGCCGACGACACCCGGGCTCAGCCCCAGGCCCGGCCTGAGCCCGAGGTGCACGTCGGCGGCGCCACCGCCACCAACATCGACCTCGCGGACAAGCTGACCGACCGGATGCCGTGGTTCATGGCCTTCGTCGTGGGCCTGAGCTTCCTGCTGCTGCTCGTCGAGTTCCGCTCGATCTTCGTGCCGGTCAAGGCCGCGCTGATGAACCTGCTCTCGGTGGGTGCGGCGTACGGCGCGGTGGTCGCGATCTTCCAGTGGGGCTGGCTCTCCGACGTGTTCGGCGCCCAGCCCGGGCCGATCGAGTCGTTCGCGCCGATGATGCTGTTCGCGGTGCTGTTCGGGCTGTCGATGGACTACGAGGTGTTCCTGCTCAGCCGGGTCCGCGAGGAGTACCTGCGCACCGGCCAGGCCGGGGCCGCGGTCGCCGACGGGATCGCCGCGACCGCCCGGGTGATCACCGCCGCCGCCTCGGTGATGGTGGTGGTCTTCGCCAGCTTCCTGCTCAACGACGACCGGGTCGTGAACCTGTTCGGCTTCGGCCTGGCGGTCGCGATCGCGATCGACGCGACCCTGGTCCGGCTGGTCCTGGTGCCCGCGCTGATGGCGGTCGCGGGACGGCTGGCGTGGTACCTGCCGCCCTGGCTGGACCGGGTGCTGCCCCGGATCGAGCTCGAGCCGCACCCGGTCGACCCGTACGAGGAGGAGCTCGACCGGCTCGACCCCGACGTGCGGGACGTCGTCCTCGCCGAGGAGCCCCCGGTCCCGGCCGGGCCCGGGGCGCACCTCGAGCGGGGCGCCGAGGACCCCCGGGCCGCGCTCGAGACGCTGCGCGACGTCGTCGCGGAGCGCGACGCCTACCTCCAGGACTACCTGGAGACCCGCGCCGAGCTCGAGCGGGTCCGGGCCCAGCACGAGGCCGTGGTCGAGGCGCTGCGCACGATCCAGGAGGCGGGCGCCGGGAACGGCGTCGCCCTGAACGGGTCGCGGGCCGCCCGGCGCTCCCGCCGGGCCCAGGCCGCGCCGCGGGCCCGCGACGGCGACGGCGACGGCGGCTGAGGATGTACGCCGCCATGACCTGCGTCCCCGACGACGACCACGAGGTGCTCCGGCTGCAGCTGATGACCGCCGGCCGCGGGCTGCTCGCGGCGTTCGAGGCCGGCGACGACGTCACGATGGCCCGCGGGCGGGTGGCGCGGGTCTGCGAGACCGCGCTGGTGCCCCGGCTGGAGGAGGACGAGCGCTGCCTGCTCCAGGCCGCGCAGCGCGCGGACACCCGGTTGCTGGCCGAGGCGATGCGCGCCCAGATCCGGGCGATCACCGCGATCACCCGCGAGCTGGCGGGGCCGGTCCAGCCGTGGGAGGCGGTCGCCGCGACCCGGGCGCTCTACACGATGCTGGCGGCCTACACCCACCACCACGCGCTGCTGTCCTCAGCGCTGGGCGCCCCGGCCGCCTGACCCGCCCGGGGCGACCTCGGCGGCGTCGGCCGGCTCGCGGGCGTCGGCGGCCACGGCCTGCTGGTCCTTGGCCGGCAGCACGAACCGGTAGCCGACGTTGCGGACCGTGCCGATCAGGGTCTCGTTCTCGGGGCCGAGCTTGGCGCGGAGCCGGCGTACGTGCACGTCGACGGTGCGGGTGCCGCCGAAGTAGTCGTAGCCCCACACCTCCTGGAGCAGCTGCTGGCGGCTGAAGACCCGGCCCGGGTGCTGGGCCAGGAACTTGAGCAGCTCGAACTCCTTGAACGTTAGGTCCAGCGGCCGGCCACCGATCTTGGCGGTGTACGTCGCGTCGTCGACGACCACCTCGCCGGTGCGGATCACGTGCGACTCCGGGTCGTCGGCGTCGCGGCGGGCGGCCAGGCGGCCGATGGCGAGCTTGATCCGCGCCTCGAGCTCGGCCGGCCCGCAGGTGTGCAGCACGACGTCGTCCATGCCCCAGTCGTGGGTGACGACGGAGAGGCCGCCCTCGGTGCAGACGAGCAGGACCGGTACGTCGGTGCCGGTGGTGCGGATCAACCGGCACAGGTCGCGGGCGTGGGCCAGGTCCTGGCGGCCGTCGACCAGCAGCAGGTCGGAGTCGGGCGCCTCGAGCAGCGCGCTGCCCTCGGCGGGCAGGATCTTGACGTGGTGGCCCAGCAGGGCCAGGCCCGGCAGCACCTCGGCGGAGGGCTGGAGTGCGCTGGTGAGCAGCAGGAGGGTGCTCATGGTGGTCTCCTCCCGGACGGGTGGGGACCGAAACGCAGCGCTGGGCTTCGGTCGAGGTGTCTCGCTGGTGCCTCGTCGGGGAGAATACCGGACATGAGCCTCGCCCCGATCGAAGTCCACTACTGGGCCTCCGCGCGCTCGGCGGCCGGCGTCGCCTCGGACGCGCTGGCGGTCCAGGGCCCGATCACCCTCGCCGAGGTGCTCGAGCGGGCGGTCGCGCTGCACCCCGGCACCCGGCTGCCCGACGTCCTCAAGATCTGCTCGACCCTGGTCGGCGACCGCCCCGTGAACAGCGAGGACCCGGAGGGCGTCCTCGTGCCCCCCGGGTCCTCGGTGGAGTTCCTCCCGCCCTTCGCCGGCGGCTGACCTCTTCGTTCGTCGTGACGCCCCACCGGTGATCGAGCCGTTACGGGTGATCGAGCTTGTCGAGATCCCGGCCGTCCGCGCAGTGCGCCGACCGTCCGTCCCGGGCTAGACCGGGTGCGGCGGTCCCTCAGCCTCGGTATGACTCGCGCCACACTCGGGTCACCCCGGTCGGAGGGGACCGGGTGTTCCGATGGGAGGGGACGCATGAGGAAGTCGACGAAGGGCGCCCTGGCTGCTGGAGCCGCCGCGCTGCTGCTCTTCGGGGGCATGGGCACGCGGGCGGGCTGGAGCGATGACGGGACGTTCACCGGCACGGACATCGGCACCGGCCACCTGAACCTGATCAACGCGACCTGCAACGGATGGAAGATCGGCGCCTCCGCGTTCGATCCGGCCACGATCAAGATCGTCCCGGGGTCGGTGCTCACCCAGGTCTGCACCTTCGAGGTCGACGCCGTCGGCACCAACCTGAAGGCCACGCTCAGCGTCACGGCACCGAGCTTCGCGACGGCCAACGGCCTCACCGGCGTGCTGACGACGGCCGCAACCTATGTGAACAACGCAGACAGCTCACCGATCGACGCGACGACCCAGCTCGCTGACGGAACCGTCATCAAGGCGACGATGACCGTGACGCTGCCGGCCTCCGCCGACAACACGATCCAGGGCCTCACCGCGACGCTCGACAACGTCACGGTGACGGCGACCCAGGCCTGACACCGGGTACGGCGCCCCGGGCTCGACCGGAGCGCCGGCTCCACGCCATGGCCGCGGACTCCCGGGACTCCTTCCTCGACGGCTTCCGCCGGGCGGGGGAGTGGATGCTGCTCGCGGTCGTGCTGGCCGCCGTGCTCGCCGCGGTCGTCCTGCCCCGGCTGGGCGGTGCGACGCCCTTCGCCGTGCTCACCGGCTCGATGCGCCCGGTGATGCCGCCCGGAACCCTGGTCGTGGTGCGGCCGGTGGACCCCGCCGACATCGACGTCGGCTCCGTGATCACCTTCATGCCGCGCGAGCACGACCCGGCCGTCGTCACGCACCGGGTCGTCGGGGTGGGGTTCGACGCGACCGGGCAGCCGGCCTTCCGCACCAAGGGGGACGCGAACGACGCCCCGGACGGCGCGATGGTGCGGACCTACCAGATCGTCGGCGAGCGCTGGTACTTCGTGCCCTACCTGGGCTACCTGACCAACCTCCTGACCGGACGGCAGCGCGAGGTCGTCCTCGGGCTCGCGGTGGCGGCGCTGCTGGTCTACGCGCTGGTGATGTTCGCCGGTGCCGCCCGGGACCGGCTCCGTCGACCACCGGGGACGACCGGTGCGTGACCGGGTGCTGGCGGCGGCCGCCGCGCTCACCGCGGTCCTGGTCCTCGCGGGCAGCGGGGTGACCTCGGCCGGCTGGACGGACGCCACGTCGATCCCGGGCACCTCGATGAGCTCGGGACGGCTCGACCTGCGCGTGGACGGGCAGGACGCGGTGGCGAGCTACGCGCCGCTCGACCTGCCGCGCCTGGTGCCGGGCCAGACGGCGGCGACCGTGCTGACCGTCGGCAACCAGGGGAACGTCGCGTTGGGATGGACCGCCACGACGTCGGGCACCAACGCGGGCAACGGCCTGCTCGCCGCGCTGCGGCTGCTCGTCACGGACGCGACGAGCACCGACGGCACGAGCTGCGGTGGCACGGCGCTGCCCGGGTCCGCCGCGACCGCCGGCGGGACGCTCGTCGGTACGGCGCGCACCCTCGCGGCGGGCGCGTCCGAGCAGGTCTGCGTCCAGGTCGGCCTGCCGGCCGGGGCGGCCAGCGCCCTCGCCGGCTCCGCGAGCGACCTGACGATCCAGGTGCAGGCGACGACGGGATCCTGGTCGGACACCGCCGACGTCGGCGGCGTGAACCTGGCCGCCGTACCCCTGACCCCGCCGACCGTCACCTGCAGCGGGGTGCTCGGCGTGAACCTCACGATGACCTGGACCGAGGTGCCCGGCGCCAAGGAGTACCGGGTGTTCAACGCGCTCGGCACGCTGATCGGCACGGTCCCGGCCGGGGGGCTCCTCCAGGCCACCGTCGGGGCGCTGGTCGGCGTGACGGTCAAGACCGTCTTCGGCTCGGAGTGGGTCTCGGCCGGCGCCGGCTGCTGAAGACGCGCCGAGGGCCGCCCCCGCGCGGGGGCGGCCCTCGGTGTGAGCCGGCTGCTCAGGCCTCGATCGCGGTCCGCTCGGTGTCGCTCGAGCCGGCCGCGATCTGGATCTTGCGCGGCTTGGCCTTCTCGGCGACCGGCACGACCAGGCGCAGCACGCCGTCGGTGTAGCCGGCCTCGATGTGGTCCAGGTCGAGGTTGTCGCCCAAGACCAGCTGGCGGCTGAACATGCCGCGCGGCCGCTCGGAGGCCAGCGCCTCCCAGTCGCCGTTGCGGGCGACCCGCTCGGCGCGGACGGTCAGCACGTTGCGCTCGACGTCGAGGTCGATGCTCTCCTTGCTCACGCCGGGGAGGTCGAACTCGATCACGAAGCGGTCGCCCTCGCGCCAGGCGTCCATCGGCATCACCGCGGGACGGTTCGTGGTGCCGAAGAGCTGCTGGGTCAGGCGGTCGAAGTCCCGGAACGGGTCGGTGGTACGCAGCAACATCACTTGTCCTCCTTGGTCGCACTCTGGACGGGGTCCTGCGTGAGTCCCCGTATCTGTATCAACGGTTACAGGTTTCTTATATTCCAAACGTGAGGCAGAATCAAGACCGGAGCAGGCCGCGGCGGCGCCGAGTTTCATCGGCCGGCCGACAGATCTCGACCCTGGACGATGAAGCTGCATCGTCCAGGCACGAGTTTCATCGGCCGGCCGATGAAACTTGCCGGAGCCAGCCACCCACCCAGGAAGGAGCCACCATGACCGAGCGCACCCGCGGCGTGTTCGCGATCTCGGTGGCGGCCGACATGGTGGCGATGCAGATCCAGAACCTGCGGGTCTACGAGCGCCGCGGCCTGGTCGACCCCGACCGCACCGCCGGCGGCACCCGCCTCTACAGCCCCGCCGACATCGACCGGCTGCACCGGATCCGCGACCTGCTGGCCGCGGGCCTCAACCTGGCCGGCATCGCCGAGGTGCTCCGCCTCGAGGACCGGGTCCGCCGGCTCGAGGGCGAGGTCGAGCGGCTACGCGGCCGGCGTACGCCGTAGCCGCCGCCCGGCCAGCACCACCGCCGCCCCGCCGAGCCCGCCGAGGGTGTTGGCGACCACGTCGGTGAACGTCGCGGACCGCTCCGGCAGGAACAGCCCCTGGGCCAGCTCGACGCCGGCGGCGATCACGAACGCGTACGCCGTCCAGTCCCGCCACGTGGTGCGCGGCCACCGCAGCGAGCCGAGCGCGGAGAGCGGCATCAGGATCAGTGCGTTCGCGAGGAACTCCCACCGCGACGGCTCCACCGCCCACGCCGGCGCGCCGAGCCGCGCGGCGAGCTCCGCGGTCCAGGAGGCGCCCGAGGAGGGCACCGCGCCGTACGGCACCAGGAGCGCGAACCCGAGCGCGGCGGCGTAGATCACGAGCGCGACCGCGATCGTCTGTCTCGAGAAGGGCGCGGCCACGGGGCCAACGTTCTCAGGTGCGGTGGAATGTCGCCGTGCTTTCGCTGGTTGGGTACGACGTGAGCCCCGGCGCCTGGATCGCGATCGCCGCGGTGGCCCTCGCGGTCGCCTTCGGCTCCTACCGCGCGCTCACCGACGGCCGGTTCCGCGGCACCCACCGCGTCCGCCAGTCCCCGGCGACCCCGACGAGCCCGGCCGCCCCGACCTCGGAGGACGCCGCCGCGGTGGTCGAGGGCGGAGTGTCGGCGACGAGCCTCGGAACCACCTGGACCCAGGTCACGAAGGCCCTCCCGGACGCGACCCTGGGGGAGCAGGCCACCCTGCTGCAGTTCTCCTCGGCGTTCTGCGCGCCCTGCCGGGTCACCCGGCGCACCCTGTCCGAGGTGGCCGACGTCGTGCCCGGCGTGGAGCACCTCGAGGTCGACGCCGAGCACCACCTCGACCTGGTCCGCGCGCTCGGGATCATGCGCACGCCCACCACGCTGGTGCTCGACGCCACCGGCCAGGAGGTCACCCGGGCCGTCGGCGCGCCGCGCAAGGAGCAGGTGATCGCGGCCCTGGGCATCACCTGATGTCCGCATCCTGGACTGGTGTCTCAATCCGCGAGACGGGCGCTGTCCGCCCCGGCGGGTCGGTCCCTACTGTGGTGCCCATGTTCTCGACCATGCTGACCAAGCGCCGCGCGGTGGACCACTGCCGCACGCGCTCGTCGCTGTGTCGAATGCGCTGACCGCGAGTCGCGCGCTTCTTCTCCTCCCGCTGTCCTGAGCCCCCCGGACTGACCTCGTCAGATCGCGGTCCCGGCCCGACAGGGAGTCCCGCCGTTCGGCGTGCCGCGACCCGCCTCGCCCCTCGGGCCACCAGCAGGCATCCGCACCCGTCAGCAGGAGAGACATGTCCACCACCCAGCAGCACCACCAGGCCGACCAGGCCCAGCGTCCGGCCGAGCGGCGACCGGCCGGCATCGACCCCCGCGGCCCCCAGTTCGCCGCGGCCCTCACCTCGATCGCCCTGATCGTGGTCCTCCTGCTCGCCCCCGGCCCGGCCGCGGTCGTGGTGCTGGCCCTCCAGGCCGCGGTGTTCGCCGTGGGGGCCACCCGCGGCGTGCAGCACACGCCGTACTCCTGGCTGTTCCGCACCCTGGTCCGGCCCCGCCTCGCGGTGCCGGACCACCTGGAGGACCCGGCCCCGCCGCGGTTCGCCCAGACCGTCGGCCTCGGCTTCGCCGTCGTCGCCCTGGTCGGCTTCCTCGCCGGCGTCGACCTGCTCGGCCTGGTCGCGACCGGCTTCGCACTGGTCGCCGCCCTGCTGAACGCCCTGTTCCGCTTCTGCCTCGGCTGCGAGCTGTACCTGCTCGGCCGCCGCATCACCGCGCACTGACCCACCACCGCACACAGACCCGCAGCCGCCGCCGCTGCACAGGAAAGGTAGACATATGAGCCGCGAGACTTCCCTCGTCACCGCCCAGTGGGTGGAGGAGCACCTGGACGACCCGAAGGTCGTGCTGATCGAGGTCGACGAGGACACCACCGCCTACGACAAGGGCCACATCAAGGGCGCCGTCAAGCTCGACTGGACGACCGACCTGCAGGACCAGGTCCGGCGCGACTTCGTCAACAAGCAGCAGTTCGAGGCGCTGCTCTCCGAGCGCGGCGTCGCCAACGACCACACCGTGGTCCTCTACGGCGGCAACAACAACTGGTTCGCCGCCTACGCCTACTGGTACTTCAAGCTCTACGGCCACCAGGACCTCAAGCTGCTCGACGGCGGCCGCAAGAAGTGGGAGCTGGACTCCCGCGAGCTGACCGAGGAGCGGCCGACCCGCGCGAAGACGTCGTACACCGCCCAGGAGCAGGACCTCTCGATCCGCGCGTTCCGCGACGACACCGTCGCCGCGATCGGCGTGAAGAACCTGGTCGACGTGCGCAGCCCCGACGAGTACGCCGGCCGGCTGCTCGCCCCGGCCCACCTGCCCCAGGAGCAGGCGCAGCGCGCCGGCCACGTGCCCACCTCGATCAACGTGCCGTGGAGCAAGGCGGCCAACGACGACGGCACCTTCAAGTCCGACGAGGAGCTCAAGGCGCTGTACGCCGACGCCGGCCTCGACGACGCCAAGGAGACCATCGCCCTGTGCCGGATTGGCGAGCGCTCCTCGCACACCTGGTTCGTGCTCAAGGAGCTGCTCGGCCACCAGAGCGTGAAGAACTACGACGGCTCCTGGACCGAGTACGGCTCCCTCGTCGGCGTCCCGGTCGCCATCGGCGACGAGCCCGGGGAGGCCTGATGTGCGGCGCGACCGAGGGCGGCCTGTCCCTCGACGGCGTGGACGTCAAGAAGGAGGCCATCGTGCAGGGGCAGGTGCTCCGCGACGGCGAGCCGGTCCCGAACGCCTACGTGCGGCTGCTGGACCGGACCGGTGAGTTCACCGCGGAGGTCCCGACCTCGGCCAGCGGGCACTTCCGGTTCTTCGCCGGCACCGGCGAGTGGACGCTGCGCACCCTGGCCCCGAAGGCCGACCCCGTCGACCGGCGGGTGCACGCCGAGGTCGGCCGGGTGGCCGAGGTCGTCGTCGCGATCTGACCCGCCCCGGCACCACCTGCCTCAACCGCACCGGCCCGCCACCTCCAGGTGGCGGGCCGGTCTGCGTTCCGGTGGCCGGCGGGCCGGGGCCGGCGGTGTGCCAGCAACCGTGCGTGGGTCAGGTTCGGTTGCCCGGTCACCGCCGCCCGCGCCAGACGCCGACCCTCACGGCACCGGCCGCACCACGAGCCGACGACTGGTCGGCGGGATGTAGTACGCCGCCGCGCGGTCGCCCGGCCCGACCACGACCTGCGGGGCGACGCCGTCGCCGAGCCAGGCGCCGATGCCGACGTGCCGCAGCCGCCCGTTCGAGAGTGCGGCGTCGGCGACCAGCAGCGCGTTGCGGCCGGCGCAGTTGTACAGCAGCCCGGACCTGGTCGGGCACGGCTCCGCGGTCGGCTTGACCGACCAGGCGAGGTGCGCGACGGTGCCGGACTTCGACAGCGCCATGGCCGCGCCGTACGCCGGGTAGCGGGTGTCCACGTCGCGCCCGCCGACCAGCAGGTGCAGCCGGCCGTCGCTGGCGTAGGCCACCACGGGCGTGCCGCCGCGCCCCACCGCCACGTCGAGCGACGGGTCGACCTTGCGGGCCCGGAACACCTCCCGGAGCTGGCCGGTGATCGGCCCGGTGTACACCGCCATCCGGCCGAACCCGGCCACCGCGATCACGACCCGCCCACCGGCGGTCGCGACCCGCACCGTCTCGACGCCGCGCAGCGGCAGCCGGGTGCCGGCCCGCACGTCGTACACCCCGTCCTTGCGCACCGCCGGCCAGTACAGCGCACGCACGTCCTTGTCCAGCGGCGCCGCGTTGGTGACGACCAGCGCCAGCCGCCCGGCCTCGTCGACGGCGGCGTCGAGGCGGTCGAGGCCGCCGGACTTCGCCCACAGCAGCGGCTGTGCGGGCCCGCCCGCCCGCAGCGTCGCGTAGACGGCCTCGCACGGCAGCAGCAGCCCGCTGTCGAGCGTGACGTCGTGATGCTCGGACCAGGCGACGGCCTGGGTCGCGCCGGCCAGGGAGTACGCCGACGCGCGGGTCGAGCTGCTGTAGTACGCCCCGCGGCCGCTCGGCAGCCGCTCGACCAGGTTGTCGGTGAGCGAGGTGACCAGCGTGCCCCGCAGCTTGTCGCGGCCGTCCTTGGCCAGGTCGAACCCGACCAGCGAGCGCGGCGCCCGAGTGCTCTTCGGGATCCGCCAGCCGTCGGCCGCGATCCCGGTCGGGCAGTTGGTCACCGGCGCCCCCGGGGTCCCGGGGTCGACGCCGCCCGGGTCGCTCGGGTCGCTCGGGGTCGCGGAACCGGTCGGGGTGGTCGGGGACGCCGAGCCCGTCGGGGACGCGGAGCCGGTGGGCGACGCCGAGCCGGTGGGTGACGCGGAGCCGGTCGGCGTCGCGGAGCCGGTCGGGCTCGCCGGGCCCGTGGGGGAGGCGGACGTGCTCGGGCCGCTCGGCGCCGCCTCGCCGACGCCCAGGTCAACCTGCAGCCGCCACCCGACGGTCGCGATGGTGCAGCCGGTCAGCGCGTTCGCGGCGTCGAGGTTGCACTCCTCCTCGCTGTACGCCGTGCTCGCCTTGGCGATCACGGGGAGCGGAGCGCTCGACTCGTTGACGATGCCCAGCCGGTCGCCGGCCTGGAACGGCAGCGTCGTCGGCGCGCCGGCGCCGTCGACGAAGCCGTACTGGTACACCCCGGCCGCCGCCGGCAGGTCGACGCCACCGATCAGCTGGACGGCGTTGCCGCGGATCAGCGCCAGGCTGATCGCCGCGGGCCCGCTGGTGGCGTACTTCCCGATGCGCACCGTGTCGGCCTGGCCGCTCGTGGCGAGCCGCGGCTGGTCCGCGATGCCGATCGCGCCGGCGGTGATGCTCGCGGCGTACTCCCCGAGCATGGCCCCCGGCCCGTGCCAGGTCAGGGCGCCGACCCCGGACCCGCTGACCAGCACCGGATGCAGCCGGGCCGGCGCGGGCTCGCCCGCGGCCTGCCCGGTGCTGGCCAGGGCGATGGTGGACCCGGTGACCAGCGCGACGGCGATGGCGACGATGACGGCGAGCGCGCGGCGGCCCACGGCCATGGACTGACCTCCCCACAGAGTGCATGAACGAGCGTCCCGGACCGCTGGCGGCATCATGCCGCCGCGCACCCCGCCGCGTCCGGATTTCGCCCGCGATCACCCCCGGGTGTCGCGGTGGTCGAGCTCCGGTGGTCGGGCGAGCCTCCGCTCATCGAGCGGCCCCCGGTGGTCGAGCTTGTCGGGACCCCCGCACCCGAGGCAGGGCGGCGACCGACGCAGGCGCCGGGGCCCCGGCTACCGCTCCAGGATCAGCGTGACCGGCCCGTCGTTGACCGACTCCACCCGCATGTCCGCGCCGAACACCCCGCGCTCGACCCGCGCGCCCAGCCGCTCCAGCTCGGCGCAGACGGCGTCGTACGCCGGCTCGCTGACCGGCCCGGGGGCCGCGGCCTGCCAGGTCGGCCGGCGTCCCTTCCGGGCGTCGCCGTACAGCGTGAACTGGCTGACGACCAGCACCGGCGCGCCGACGTCCGAGGCGGACCGCTCCGAGCGGAGCACCCGCACGTCCCAGATCTTCCGCGCCATCCAGGTGATCTCGGCCGGGCCGTCGTCGTGGGTGATGCCGAGGTAGACGACCAGCCCCTCGCCCTCGAAGCCGCCGACGACCGCACCGTCGACCACGACCCGCGCCCCGTCGGCGCGCTGCACCACCGCTCGCACCCGCCCAGTGTGCCGAAGCGCCCGGCGAAGAACTGGTCCGTACCACCCTCAGGTCGGTCCGGAGGGCGCCGATAGCACCTCCAAGAGTTCGCTGGGGGGCGTCCTGTGCCTCTGCGGACACACCTGAGGGGGCATCGATGTCGGGGCGTGGCGAACAGTTGCAGCAGATCACCTGGGACGACCTCCTCGGCCTGGGATCCCGCTCCGCGACCTCCGCTTCGAACTCTGGGGCGGGCGGCGCACCAGGCGCCGACGGACCTGCCTCGACCACGACGAGATCACCTGCATCCTGACCCCCGCGGCTGGCTGAGGCCCCCACTCGACCAGGCTGGTCGGGCAGCGAAGTCCCCCCTCCGCTGCCCGACCAGTTCGCGTGCCCGTTGGTCGAGCAGCGAGGGCCCGTTGGTCGAGCAGTGAAGGCCCCAACCCGGCGGTCGAGCAGTGAAGGCCCGCTGAGGGCCTGAGCGTCCGTCGAGACCCCTGCGCCGACGCAGGGCATCGGGTACGGCGTCCCCACGCGGCCGAGCCGACCCTGCGTTGGTCGAGCAGTGAAGGCCCGCTGAGGGCCTGAGCGTTGTCGAGACCCCCGCACGGACGCAGGGCCCCAGCCACTGACACAACGCCCCTCTGGCACGATGCGATCGTGCCGACGACGTCACCCGAGAAGATCCTGATCACCGTCGCCCCCACCGGGGCGGAGACCACCAAGCAGGACTGCCCCCAGCTCCCGACCACCCTCGAGGAGCTCGTGCAGACCGCCCAGGAGTGCGAGGCCGCGGGCGCGGCGATGATCCACGTCCACATCCGCGACGCCGACCACCGCCCGACGCTGGACCAGACCCGGCTCCGCGACACCGTCCAGGCGCTGAGGGAGAGCACCGGCCTGATCGTCCAGCTCTCCACCGGCGGCTCCGTGCACGACCCGCTCGAGAACCGCCTGAAGGTTCTCGACGCCGAGCCGGACTCCTGCAGCCTGACCATGGGTACGACGAACTTCGGCGACGACGTGTTCTCCAACCCGTGGCCGTTCGTGTGCGAGCTCTACCAGCTCAGCCAGGAGCGCCAGGTGGTGCCGGAGTTCGAGCTCTTCGACCTGGGCCACGTGCACGCCCTGCGCCGCCTGATCGACAAGTTCGGCCTCCCGTACGGCGGCCAGGTGCACTGTGACTTCGTCATGGGCGTCCCCGGCGGCATGCCCGGCACCGCCCCGGCCCTGGTCGCCGGCGTCGCGCTGCTCCCCGACGAGGTGACCAGCTGGTCGGCCACCGGCATCGGCCGCAGCACCCTGCCGGTGATGCTCGCCGCCCTCTCGATGGGCGGGCACCTCCGGGTCGGCATGGAGGACGTGCTGACCCTGGCGAAGGGCGTCCCGGTCGAGCGCAACGCCCAGCTCGTCGAGCGGGCGGTCACGGCGGCCCGTCTGGCGCAGCGCACCCCGATGCAGCCGTCGGAAGCGAGAACGGCCATCGGCCTCCCGGCTCGCTGATTCCCGCCCCGGAGGGTGACGAATGGCATCATCTCCCCTACGGTGGGTACACAGATCCGCAGCACGGATGTTCCTCAACGATGGCGCCTAGACGCCAGACACGGGAGAAGTCCAGATGAAGAAGATGATGGTCAGCCTGTTCTCGGCCGCGCTGATGGGTGCTGGACTCGTCGGAGTCGGCGCCGCTCCTGCTCAGGCAGCGTGCCCGTACACCGGCTGCGTCGAGACCTTCACGCACGTGAATGCGCCGGACACGGTTGTCAGGGGTGACCGCGCGAGGATCTGTGTGAAGGTGACCACTGGCGGTAACGGTCGGCCCAAGGGCCGCGTGACCGTCCTGGTGCACAAGTCGGTGGGCGACTACCACTTCACTGACTCGAAGCGGTACGACGGCGGCCGCGAGTGCTTCACGACAACGAAACTAAACAAGCGTGGCAAGTACGTCGTGAAAGCGAACTTCGACCGCAAGGCCGGTTCGGGCTTCAAGGACTCCGATCAGCGCACGGTCTTCCGTGTCGTCTCGGGCTGACCGGATCGACTCTAGTGGCTCCGCCGCATCCGCGGCGGGGCCACTGCCCGTTTTCTGACAGGATCGCTTCGTGACCCTACGTCGCCTGCTGCGGGTCGTCTCGGTGGTCGTGATTGCGGCACTCGCGTACACCGCTTGGTTGGCATGGCAGGTTCAGAGAGACCTCCGGGACGCGGAATCCAGCGCGTTCGACCTACGAACGTCCTGGACCTCCGGTGACAGCGGATCACGTGACGAGGCCGAAGCCGACTTGGTCGAGAGTGCCGCCGCGGCGCAGCATCACACCTCCGGACTCTGGTGGCGCGCGCTCGGACACGTTCCGGTTGTCGGTGACGACGCCCGGGGCGTCGCGGCGATGAGCAGATCGTTGGACGTGATCGCCCAGAATGCTCTGACCCCGCTATGCGACACGGTGGACAAGCTCGAAGGACTGATCAGGAACGGGCGGATCGACCTCGACGCAGTTGCGGGCCTGGAGCCAGCGGTCGAGCGGGCCTACCGGGCCCTGACCGTGGCCGACGACGAACTCGCCGGCTTGGACAGTAGCGGGTACGTGGGTGCATTGCGTATAGGCTTCGACCGGTACGCCGCCCTCGTCGACGGCCTCCGCTCGGGTCTGGCGTCGGCAGACGAGGCCGTCGCCGTGCTTCCGACGATGGCTGGCGCCGAGGGACCGAAGAACTATCTATTGCTCTTCCAGAACAATGCCGAGATCCGCGCCACTGGTGGCATGCCCGGCTCCTGGGCGCTGCTGCACGCCGAGGACGGCGAGCTGTCGATGGCTCGCCAGGGCACGGCGGGCGACTTTCCGACCGCGGTCACGTCAGTACTCCCTCTCACCAGTGAGGAGGAGACGGTCTACGGCGACGAGCTGGGGCTCTACTTCCAAGACCCGGGCTGGACACCGGACTTCCCGCGTGCGGCCGAGTTGTGGCACGCACACTGGGACCAGCGGTTCCCGCGCCTGCCGATCGACGGCGTCGTCGCCCTTGACCCCGTCGGGATGTCGTATCTGCTCGACGGCACCGGACCAGTGACCGTCGACGACGTTACGTTAACCCGCGACAACGCCGTAGAGGAACTTCTCAACAAGCCGTACGTCGAGGAACGCCCAGTCGCTCAGAATATGTTCTTCGCGAAGGCGTCACGCTCAATCTTCGAGGCCGCTACTGGGTCACTCGCGTCGCCGATGGCATTTGTCGAGGGACTTAATCGGGCCGCGGGGGAAGGCCGACTGCTCGTCGCGTCATTCGATGGCCGAGTAACGAGCGAGCTTGCCGGCACTCCAGTCGAGGGCGCGCTGGCGGGTGACGACGGGACGACCCCGCACACGGACATCGGCCTCAACGACCTCACAGGCTCCAAGATGTCCTACTACCTGCGTTATTACGCGGAGGTCGATGCGATCAGTTGCAGAGGCGGGGTGCAGGACCTCGCCGGCACGCTAACGCTCAAGCAGGTCATCTCGCCAAATCAGGCGGCTTCGCTTCCTAGCTCCGTGACTGGCGGTGGGAAGTTCGGGATCGATCCAGGGTCCCAGTACGTCATGGTTCGCATATATGGCCCTTACAGCGGCACGATCGACCAAGTTCGGCTCAATGGCCGCACCCTCGAGGACGGCTTGATCCACGAGCTCGGCGACCGGCCGGTCGCGAACGTCGATGTACTGCTGTCATCGCGAAAGGACGTGCTGATCTCCTGGCGAGGCCGAACTGGACCGGGGCAGACGTCGGGCGGGGAGTTGAGTGTCACTCCGAGCGTCGTGTCGGGGACCGACCGTCGACCGTTTGGTACTGCATGTTGACATGCTTCGCTGGGTTGGGCTCCAGTCGATTCGGAGCCGGCAGTCACGCCTGGTCCAGCCCACTTCATGAACGAGGGCCCATGACGAGATGCCTGATGTCTTCCTTGTGTGTCGCACGGTCCGTGTATCGTACTCATGTGGATGGAGAGTCGCGTTGACGGCGAGACCGACGAGCGCGCCGGGGGGATTTTCCACACAGCAAGAGCGGGAGGTGCCAGGAAGGATCGCCGGGATTTTCGGCTCAAGCCCAGATGAGCTCGAGGTGCGGCTGGCCAATCTTCCCAGGTACATGCGCCGGGCCCACGTGACCCGCTTCGCTGCTCTCTACGAGCTCTTCAAGCTCGTCCAGCCTGTGAAGGGCTCCGTCGTGGAGTGCGGGGTGTTCCGTGGCTTCAGCTTGATGACTTTCGCTCAGCTCAGTGCTGCGCTCGAGCCGACCAATCTGACGAGGCGAATCTACGGCTTTGACAGCTTCAGTGGCTTTCCGACCGTCTCCGACGCCGATCTGCCGGCTTCGACGGGTGCACGTGCGGGCGATCTCGCGGCGGATTCGTACGATGAACTCTCGCGCTTGATTGAGGTGTACGACAGCGATCGCTTCCTGGGTCACATACCGAAGGTGCAACTCGTGCGGGGTGATGTGAACGAGACGATTCCGCGGTTCATCGCCGACAATCAGCACGTGGTCGTCAGTCTACTGTTTCTCGATCTTGACCTTTACGAGCCAACGGTGACAGCACTCCGGAACTTTCTGCCGCGAATGCCGAAGGGCTCGGTCCTGGCGTTCGATGAGCTCGACAACCCGATCTGGCCCGGCGAGACTATCGCGGTTCTCGAGGAGGTCGGTTTGCGTGATCTCGAATTGCGCCGTTTCGACTTCGACCCGTATATCGGCTACGCCGTCCTCTGACAGTTATGGACGAGGTGACTGCTCCCGAGCTGGCTCGGCGGATCAGAGAGCATGTCCTCCGGATGACCAGTCGCGGGCGCAGCTCCCACGTCGCCTCCGGCCTATCGGTCGCCGACATCCTCGCGGTTCTGTACGGCGACGTTCTCCGCGTCGATCCGGCAGACCCCGAGGCGAACGATCGCGATCGATTCGTGATGAGTAAGGGACATGCCGGCGCTGCCGTATATGCAGTGCTCGCCGAGCGTGGCTTTCTTGAGCGCGAGTCTTTGTTGAGTCACTACCAGAACGGGTCGACATTTTCCGGTCACGTGAGCCATGTCGACGTACCGGGGGTCGAGGTGTCGACCGGTTCCCTTGGGCACGGGTTGTCGATCGCAACCGGAATGGCCTGGCGAGCCCGTTCAACGGGCGCGACGTGGCGGGCTTACGCCCTACTGAGCGATGGGGAGTGCGACGAAGGGAGTACTTGGGAGGCAGCGCTTTTCGCCGGTCACCATGGGCTTTCGAACCTTGTGGCCGTGATCGACTACAACAAGTACCAATCGCTCGCGACGACTGACGAGACGCTCACCCTCGAGCCATTCGCCGACAAATGGGTTGCGTTCGGCTGGGATGTGGTCGAGGTCGATGGACATGACACGGTGGAACTGTTCGCTGCTCTGTCGGTCGACCCGAGTCGGCATACTCGCCCTCGGTGCGTACTTGCCCACACGATCAAGGGCAAAGGCGTGTCGTTCATGGAGAACAACGTGCTCTGGCACTACCGGCCGCCGTCTGAGGATGAGTTGGCGTTGGCGTTGACGGAGATCGCGACGTGAGGACGCGGTTCTTCGCTGACCTGCTCGAGGCCGCGCGACTCAATCCCGACATAGTCTTGATTACGGGTGACCTCGGGTTCGGCGTTGTCGAGCCCTTTGTCGCTGCTTGTCCCAGCCAATTCGTCAATGCAGGTGTTGCCGAGCAGAACATGACCGGCATGGCGGCGGGGATGGCCATGGCTGGAGCGAAGGCATTCACCTACTCGATCGCGAACTTTCCCACGCTGAGGTGTCTCGAGCAGATCCGGAACGACGTTGCCTACCACGGGGCGGACGTCGTCGTGGTTAGCGTGGGCGGAGGCCTAGCTTACGGGGCGCTGGGCATGTCCCATCACGCCACCGAGGACCTGGCCATCATGCGTTCGATCCCCGGTCTCGCGGTCGCCGCTCCCGGAGACCCGGAGGAGACCAGCGCCGTCTTGGAGAACCTACTCGTAGGAGGCGGGCCGGCGTATCTTCGCCTCGGCAAGGCTGGCGAACGAACCGTCCACGCTACGCGACCGCAGCTGAACCGAGGGCAGTCCATTACCCTGAAATCGGGTGCCGACGTTGCTCTCGTCTCCACGGGTGCAATGCTTCCGACCGTAATGGATGCAGCAGAGGAGCTCGATGACCTCGGTGTTTCATCGACAGTGGTTTCATCACCTTGGATCGCACCGTTTGACGAGGCAACGATCCGAAGGCTCGCGGCGACCCACCGGTTGCTCGTCACGATCGAGGAGCACTCGATCACGGGCGGCCTCGGTGGTGCAACTGCAGAAGTCCTTGCCGAGACAGGCGGTGTGTGCCCGCTCATGCGGATCGGAGTATTACCCCGGTTCAGCTCGGTCGTCGGCGACCAAGAGTACCTGCGTGGTGTGCACGGGCTGACACGGCAAGCCATCACCGAACGAGCGATCAAGCGACTGGAGGACCTCTGATGGGATGGCGGGTCAAGTTTATCGACTTTCCGCTGCAATGGGAGCAGCAGCGAGCGCACCTCCTTCCGGTCATCGACGACACACTGGCGCGGGGCGACGTCATGCTTCGCCACCAGCTCGTGGACTTCGAGGAGCATCTCGCTGAATTCGTGGGGACTCGCCATGGCGTCGGCGTGAGCAACTGCACCGACGGACTACGGCTCATAGCCCATTCCCTCGGCATTGGTCCCGGGGATGAGGTCGTCACGGTCGCGCACACATTTATCGCGACAATCTCGCCCTTCGTAATGCGGGGAGCGTCGCCAGTGTTTGTCGACATTGGTGACGACCAGTTGATGGACACGAGTCAACTCGAGGCTGCAGTGACCGAGCGGACGAGGGTCATCGTCCCAGTTCATCTCAATGGTCGCACCGTCGATATGACCGAGGTGCTCAGGATTGCCGAGGCCTGCGGTGCGACGGTGATTGAAGATGCGGCTCAGGCGCTCGGAGCCACTATCGATGGCCGCACCGCCGGGTCCATGGGCTTGGCCAGCACCTACTCGTTCTACCCAGCCAAAATGCTCGGAACACCGGGCGACGGTGGTGCCGTGCTAACCGACGACGACGAGCTCACGGCCGACATACGCCGACTACGTGACCACGGGCGCGTATCCAAGACGGAGGTCGACGGCTGGGGCTACAACTGCCGGCTTGACAACTTGCACGCAGCAATTCTCGACTGGCGGCTGACCCAGATTCCCCGCTGGATCGAGCACCGCCGGACCGTCGCCGACATTTACGACCAGATGCTTGCGGACATCGAGGGGCTCGACTTGCCGGTCGGCCCCGACGCGGATCCGCGGCGCAGGGACGTCTATCAGAACTACACGGTCATGACCGATCGCCGCGACGACTTGGTCAAGCATCTCAACAGCGACGGCGTCGAGGTGCTCGTGTCGTGGCCGGTCCCGTTCCACAAGCAATCGGGAGTCGGGCTTGACCACTGGAATCTGCCCAACACCGAGCGACTTAGCCGCCGGGTCCTGTCGTTGCCGATGAACGCTGAACTCGACTTATCGCAGGTCGAATACGTCGCTGAATCGGTTCGACGGTTTTTCGGTCGATGAGAGCGCAGACACACCTACGACGGGCGTCGTACCGGGTCTCGAAGAGAATGGTAGACCTGGCAATCGCCATTAGCGTCGGTGTGGTCTTGACGCCTCTGGGTGTGGCGATCGCAATGGCGATCAAGCTGAGCGATGGGGGCCCCATCCTGTATGCAGCTCGGCGCGTTGGGCGTGGTGGGCGCACGTTCGCGATGTACAAGTTCCGGACGATGGTGGTTGACGCTGAGAAGGTAGGTGGTTCGTCGACGTCGGATCACGACCCGCGCATCACCAAAATCGGTCACCATCTGCGCCGCTGGAAATTCGACGAAATCCCGCAACTCATCAATGTATTTCGCGGCGAGATGAGTCTTGTTGGCCCGCGTCCACAGGTGGAGTGGGATGTCGAACGTTATACATTGGAGGAACGCCGCCTCCTCTCCGTCAAGCCAGGAGTGACGGATTGGGCCTCAATTCGGTTCCGGAATGAAGGCAGAATTCTCGCGGCCGAGGAGGACCCAGAAGAGGCATATGACCGTCTGATCCGCCCTGAAAAGATCGTCCTAGGGCTTGCCTACGTCGATGAGGCATCCATGCGCACAGATATCAAGATCATGATTGCCACTATTCGGGCGGTAGTTGGGACCTCGTCATGACACGCACCGCGCCCCTTTCGCGAATTACCGAATCGTGGGATACCGCAGCTGACGATCACCAATGGGAACTGGCGCGCCAGCGCTATGGCTTGGCGAGTCTGTTGGCTCGCGGTCGCGTCGTTGCAGAAATCGGTTGTGGCACGGGTTTCGGCTTGGCGCGTGTCGTCGACGGAGCGGAGCGTGCCATTGGTATCGACCTCGACGAGGCGAACCTTCGGGAAGCCAGACGCCGGGCCCCTGCGTGTCAATTCGTGTGTGGCGACGCCACGGCACTTCCCCTCCAAGACCAATCCATCGAGGTCTTGGTTGCGCTCGAGATGATCTACTACATCGAGGATCAGCCGCTGTTTTTTCGCGAAGCGGCTCGGGTTTTGCGCCTTGGCGGGAAGCTGTTGCTGACGATGCCGAACCCGACCCGGAGGTACTTCCAGCGGAGTCCATTCTGTACGAACTACCCGACGTTCGACGAGTTGACCATCCTCCTAGCGTCGGCGGGCCTCGCCCCAACGATTTATGGCTCGTTACCTCTCGGCGCAGTTCGACCATTTCATGAAGGGCTCCGACGAATGCTGGTGACGTCACGATTAATGCCAACAACCATTCGTGGTCGTTCGCGGCTGAAGAGTGTCGTCAATCGGAGAATGCGGAGGCTGGGGGACCTCGAGCTTGACCCTGACTCGGCGTTTGTCGGGCTCACTCCAGTCGAGAGCAGCGGTGACTCGAGCCGATACGCGGTGTGGGTTGCCGTCGCTACTCGAGTCCGCGACGACGGTACGACCTGAGGTGGCATCGTGAGTCAACGAAGCAGCGTCTATCCGAACGGCCCCGTTGCCTGGATCTTCAATCATTATGCAGGTTTCCCTGAGGACGTTCCTGCGACCCGGACATATGAGCTGTCCCGTGAACTGCAGCGGCGCGGCTGGAATGTGACTGTCATCGCCTGCAGCTTCAATCACTACACGTTTGTGGACGATCTCGGAGCGGATGGTTCCAGGGTCCAGGAGTTGCTGCGTGAAGGTGTGCGATGGGTGCGGATTAGAGCTCATCCCTACGAGGGCAACGGAACCGCTCGGTTGCGAAACATGCTCGGGTACTCGAGCCAAGCATTGAACTGGAGCCGCCGCCAATCCCCACCGGATGTAGTGGTGGGCACAACGGTGCATCCATTCGCCGCCGAGACTGCCAGGCGCGTTGCCCGCGAACGGAACGCACGCTTCGTCTACGAGATCACGGACTTGTGGCCGGAGAGCTTGGTAGATCTGGGCTCGGTCCGCAATGGTTCCGCGACGTATCGGGCAATGTCGTGGATGGAGCGTCGGGCGCTGACGGACAGCGATGGTGTCGTAGGGCTCATGCCGAAGGTCCCGGAGTACGCGCGGAGCCGGTATGGCGTAGAGCTCGACTCGTTCGCCTATATACCCAACGGTATACGTCTGACCGAGGATGGGGAGGACGTAACTCCTATCCCCATGCGTGGGCGTGTCGCCTATGCTGGAGGTTTCGCTCGTGCACACGGGCTGGATACCGTCATCGACGCAGCCGGAACACTTCTTTCTTCTCACCCGCACATCACGTTCGACCTGTACGGCGATGGGCCGATGAGGCGGGACTTGGAGGATCGGGTCCTCCGGAACCGGCTGTCAAACGTCGTGTTCCACGGCCTGGTCCCCAAGGCGAGTTTGTGGGGTCACCTACGAGAGGCGGACGTCTGTCTCTGTACTGGTCAAAGTCTCGCCGTACACCGGTATGGAATTAGTTTCAACAAGCTCTTCGACTACTTTGCCGTGGGTCGGCCAGTGGTCTTCGCCGTCGACAGCGGCAACGATCCAGTCACCGAGGCCGGTGCCGGACTGTCGGTTGCTGCTGGAGATGCCGCCGCACTGGCGGCCGCGATCGCCGACTTGATAGATTCGCCCGCAGATGTGCTGCAGCACATGGGGCATCGGGGTCGTGCGTTTTTACAGGCGCACCATAGTTTCAGTGTCCTGGGTGAGCGGCTCGACGGATATCTCTGGACACTGCTGAAAGCCAACGACGGACTTGTGTGAGCCCAACCAAGGAGAAGATCCGTGCCTCAGGACCTGCAGACGCTACTTGAACACCTGTCAAAGATCGCAGCGATGCCAGATGAAATCTGGTTGTCGTCCTTGGACGAGCGGAAGCGTCGGGAACTGGAATTCCATGACCGGGACCGGGACCGGACTGCCGAGTCGGAGCTTGATCAGGATACCTACGAAAAATTCTATGGAAACCGGAAATACTATTCTGCGACGGCTGACTCTCGGTCGTACGTCAATGATTGGATCAGCTCCAATGCGAAGGGCAGGGTGTTTCTGGACTATGCATGTGGCAACGGCGCCCAGGCTATTCTTGCGGCGAAAAGTGGAGCAGCATTGGCAATCGGGATCGACATCAGCGCGGTTTCGGTTGAGAATGCTACCGCAGATGCTCACGAGGCAGGCGTCTCAGAAAACGCGAGGTTCATTCAGGCAGACGCCGAAAGGACGTTGCTTCCCGATAGCTCCATCGATGTTGTGATCTGCTCTGGGATGCTCCACCATCTGGATTTGTCTTTCGCATTTCCGGAGCTTAGGCGCATCCTTAAGCCAGGCGGCAAGATTCTTGCGGTCGAAGCGCTAGACTACAATCCGGCCATCAAGGCTTACAGGAAGCTCACGCCTCAGATGCGAACGGAATGGGAGAAGGCGCATATCCTGAGTTTCAAGGATGTGCGGTTCGCCCGACGCTTTTTCGAGGTCGGCGAAGTGCGCTATTGGCATCTCCTGGGAATATTGTCACCGCACGTTCCCGCGCTGGCTGGTTTCCTGGAGCGGGCTGATCGTCGCTTGAGCAAGATTCCGCTGTTCCAACGGATGGCTTGGATCTTCACCTTCGAATTAATCAAGCCAGTCGCCGCGGAGGGCCAAGTCCCTATTGCGCCCATGGTTAAATAGAAGCCGGGCCGAGATCAGAAGCTGTCGTGTTATAAATCCAGCGCGCCAGCTCCACGCCGTTTAGTTGTGCGTTGAATTCTCGCTTCACGATCTCGCGTCCAAGTGTTGACAACTCTTGACGCAAGTCGTCCGACTGGAATAAGACTCGGATAGAATCGGCAAGCGCTTGCACATTGCATGGCTCGACCAGCATTCGCGCGTAACCGCCCTGCAGAAGTTCGGGAATCCCACCTGTCGCGGTGGATATCACGGGAACCCCCCGCGCCATGGCCTCCATCAATGTTACCGGAATGCCTTCATGCAGACCGTTTCCAAGGTCGACGCTTGGAAGCACCACCGCGTCGTACCCGCCGGACGCAAGGGTCGCGAGGAGGTCGTTATGGGCTTGGTATCCACAGAATCGAACAATGTCAGAAATATCCAATGATGAGCAGAGCCTGCGAAGTTCTCGTTCACGTTCGCCTGTGCCGACGATGTCGAGCCGCACCGGGAGGCCGATCCGGCGTAGGACGGCAACCGCTCCAAACAAGTAATCATGTCCCTTAACGGCCGTCAGGTTCGCCGGACAAGCGATCCGGAAGTCGTCAGCTGCACTCAAGGCGCGGGGATGAGTGAAGTCTTCGGCAACCTCAACCCCCATGTGTACGACCACGAATCGGGTCTGGAGTGACGCGGGCGTAACTGAGCGGAAGAGATCTAATCCGCTGTTGGAGATAAACCTAATGAACGAAGCCCGATGCGCCTTGAGTGTCAAGAGATTCTTGGCGACGATATCCCCTCTGTGGGCAGTCACACTGAATGGAACACCCGAAACGTACGATGCCAGCAACGCGACCGTAGCCGGCGTGGACAGCCAATGGGCATGAATGTGATGCACGCGCATACGGATACACTCCGCTCCAACTACTATGCCTTTGGGAAGTACGAGGATGTTCTTGTGGGCGTTGCGGATGTCGGAGACGAGGAGCAGCACCGCAAATACGATGATCCGGGGATCACGCAGTACTGCGCACAAGGAGGCGATGAGGAGTCGCGGGGAAAGCATGTGGGCCGTTAGCAGACTGCGTTCACCGGACCGTCGCGAATGTGAACCGCCCGGTCGGCACGGTGCCACAGCGACTTCAAATCCTGCACTCTGCAAGCTGTCCAACTCAGCACTGAGGAACGTCTCACCCCCGCCCGTCGGATACTGAGACGTCAGGTAGACCAGCCTCATGGTCGCCTCCTCCTAGTCACCCACAGGGCGGCGCTGATGATCGAATAGAACGCGAGCGTGTGCACGATGAGGCTGATTGATCCCGAAAGGGGCCCTCGAAGGGATAGGAAGCTGACGGCCCCCATCCCGACGAAGCTCGTGGCATAGCCGAGCTGGCGCCGCGAGCCCCCGGGGCCAGGCCGCAGGAGCCAGTTGCGGACGAGACCGATGAGGACTCCGAGCAACGCAAATACGACGACTACGCCCGCCCACCCGGCGAGGCTGATGCCTTCCGCAACCAAAGAATATCCATAGCCCATCCCCGGACGCCAGCCACTCATGTGGGTTCGTGCGAACTCCTCTGATAGGTCCAGAGGGCGGCTCGGCCACAGGCTACGCGGAATCCAAAGTGTAAACGACTCCAGAATATGCGCTAGGCCCGCAAAGCGATCATGGACGCCTTCATTGGAAGCAACCGACAGGGAGTACATAGGTCCGGCAGGATCTGCGCTGGAAAAGAAGCCGACCTGACGTGCATACGCCAGTACGTCCCGGCTTTGGCCCCTGTACCCGGAAAATGCGGCTACGGCCACCCCTAAAAAGGGAACGGCGACCACCAGTCCCAGTGCGAGCCGTGGGGTGCTCGTGGAGGTGCCTGGCTTGGCAAGGAGGGCGCCAGCAGCCGATAGGGCGCCGATCAGGAACGGATCCTTATCACTGAAGTAGAGGCCGTAGGCAGCAATGGGCGCGGCGGCCGCAACAGTCCGGGCCGGGCCCCATCCGCCATGGAGGGAACTGCAGAAGATGAATAGCCCGTATGACAGGACCGCAAACGTCCTCAGAATCGCGAAGACCGGATTTGCGTAGGACACCGATACGTTGCCTGCATAGGTACTCGCCGCAAAGAGGTCGCTGGGGAAGAGAATGATGACCATCGCCGAAAACCCGATTGTCGCCACCAGCAGGACCCACCGTAGGTCCGGCTGCATCGATTGAAATGCGACAGCCGGACTGAACCGCCGGCTCTTGTCCAGCACGAATACGTAGGCGAGCGAGAAGGACAGGAACGCGACAAGTCCGTACGAGACGATCTCGTACCCCGTGTTCGTGTTGATATAGATGTGCCGGTCTGAGACCTGGATTAGTCGTCTACCCGTCACCGAAATCTCCAAGGGAATCGAGAACAAGTAGTACGCAATTGAGAGCCCGAACATTGATACAGGAGAGATGATGGTGTCATATTCGGCGATTTTGCGGCCGAACGCGACTGTGAGCACCAGAAGAGAAAAGGCGAGGGCAGCCAGCAACATGTCACGACCTCGCCGTCATGGCGTAACTGACGACTGTGGTTCCGATGCCCAAGCAGAGGAAGCTTATGTCCGCTGATATGAGTAGATAGCTGATGGTGCTGGGGCCGAAGTAGAGCATCGACACCATCACAATCAGGGCAAACATCGAAAGGTAGGCGGCCATTGGTCGTTCCTGAAGGCCGGAGAGGACGCTGTTGCTGGACACGAAAAGGGCGAGGCCATAGATGGAGGGCGTGAGGCCAACCAAGATCCAGCCGTGGCTCGCAAAAGCAGGCGTCAGCAGGATGTCGAGCACAACGTTGGGGGCGATAAGAAGTGGGACCGCCATGGCAGTGGCGATAATTACAGCCGCCAAGACGGTCGCAACGAGGTATCTTCGAGCGGCATGCGTGCCGTGAGCAGAAACCAACGAGCCAATGTGAGGTAGCAGGACGGTTGAAACCGGTGACATGACGGCCACGATGACGCCGATCATGACGAAGAAGATGGCAACGGTAGCGGACTCCTCCACGGAGCCGAGGTTCGCCGCGAAGAGCACGGGCAGATAGCTAAGGCCCGCAAAGGCGAGGTCGCCAGGAACCCGGGTCGCGGACGACCAAAGCAGAGGCCGGAGGTTCGGGATCGCGACCCGCTCGACAGGTCCGGCTCTGCGGATAGCGAAAGTCAGGACGAACAGGTTGAGAATCCCCCACAAGAATATCCCGAGTAGCGGCCACACCTGTGTGAAGGAGGTTGCGACTAATGGAAAGACTCCATGGGAAAGCGACAATAGCAGCGCTCCTTCCCCGAACCGGCTGTATCCCCTTAGATAGGAGTAGACAATTGATATATGCGTCAGGGAAAGCGCGGTTACCAATAGAAGAAGGGTTTGGATGCCGTCCAGGCCGCCCGTCGCGGAGCGCAACCAGACGCCCGGTGACAGCGTCAGTGTCAAAGTGAGGACAAGTGCGACTAGGGTTGCTGCTAGAACATATACGTATGAAAGGTACAGGCTTTCCCTGCGACTGGGTCGAATCGAGATTCTCAGTGGCAATGAGATCCCAGAGCCAAATGCGAATAGTGGGACCAAGAACGAAATTAGACGTCGCGCGATCGAGTAATCGTTGAAGTCGCTTGTGGAACCGAGATGTGCTACTACCTTGTAGGCACCGAAACTGCCGGTGAGTGATGCCACTCCTGCGAGGATGGTCAGTACATACGGTCGGGTGCGTGACCGAAGCAACCTTGTTATCATCGGTGTACGGTTGGGCGGCCCAATTGTTGCACGGCAAACGAGTCAATATAGGACGCGGCCAAGAGATTCCGGCCATCCACCAAGAGTTGCACGCCCGGAAGATGTGCTGCACTGATCTCGCGATAGGCGTCGTGTCCGGTGTGAATGATGGCACCATCGAGTTGATTTCCAAATTGGTACGGCTGAAATCCGAGGGCTCTAAGCTCCTCGTCTCGAAAGAGCGGATCGTGGGCCATCACGCGCGCGCCCCGTTGGACCAGCTCATGTTGGAGGTCGAATGCTCCAGAGAACGCGGTCTCTTTGACTCCGGGTCGATACGCGACGCCGAGGACAACGATCCTCAGGCCGTCCAGGCTCCCGAGGCCGGCTTGGAGAATGTCGACAGCATGGCGCGGCATTGCCTTGTTGGCATTGCGGGCGGCTCTGACGATCGTGGCTTCGGGATCGTTGCTGAGATAGAGCTGTGGATAGATCGGAATGCAATGCCCACCCACAGAGACGCCGGGCGCGTGGATGTGAGAGTACGGCTGGGAGTTCGCCGCCTGTATGACGGCGTACACGTCGATACCGGCGCGTTCGGCGAAAAGCGCGAACTGGTTGGCGAGCCCAATGTTGACGTCACGGTAGGTGGTCTCGGCGAGCTTGGCCATCTCTGCCGCCTCGGCGGAACCAAGGTCCCACACGCCGTTGCCTCGCTCGAGATCCGGGCGTTCGTCGAAGTCCAGGACCTGCTGGTAGAAGGAGGTCGCGGCCTTTGTGCCGTCGGCGCCGAGGCCCCCGACGAGCTTCGGGTACTTACGGAGGTCTTCGAAGACTCGCCCGGTAAGTACCCTCTCAGGCGAGAAGGCCAAGTGAAAGTCTTGGCCCTCGGTCAGACCGCTCTCGACCTCAAGTATCGGCCTCCATCGTGTGCGGGTTGTCCCTACTGGAAGTGTCGTCTCGTAGATGATGAGCGTGTTCTTGGTGAGATTGGCTGCCAAGTCCCTGGTGGCGGAGTCCATAGAGTCAAAGTCCGGTGCGCCCTCCGTGTCAACGAAGAGCGGAACCACAACAACGACAACATCGGCCGTCGGAATGGCGTCGGCGTAGTCAGTCGTCGCGCGCAGGCCTCGGGCTGGCACCAGCTCGGCGAGATACTCGGCAAGGTTTGCTTCGCCCGGGAAGGGCTCGCGCGCGGCGTTGATGAGGTCGACGGTCTCTTGATTGATGTCGACACCGACAACCTCATGTCCCTTGCTCGCGAACTGAACGGCAAGAGGCAAGCCGATCTTGCCGAGGCCGATGACTGCGATCTTCACTCAGGAATCCCGTCTCGATCTGTTTCGAGGTTGATCGTTCGACGCTCACGGGCTGCCTGAATCACGGCGTCTGCAACTTCAACGGCCTTCATACCCTCGCGCATCGTCACGATCTCGGCCTCGAGTCCCAGGACGGCGTCTCGGAAATTCTCGTGTTGCATCCGAAGCGGCTCCGGCTTGGGAATGGCGAACCGCGTGCTGTTGCCTTCCGTGACGCCGCGGAACGACGACACCTGCTCCCACTCCGTGCTAACCAGGCCGTTCTCGTGGAAGGTGAGATCTCCATGGAGGGTGTCGGCCACGAAAGCGCCGCGTTCGCCCGTGACCACCGTGCAACGTTCCTTGAGGGGCGACAACCAGTTGACCAGATGGCTGACAACAGTTCCGTCCGTCATCTGTGCAGTGATGGAGATGAGGTCCTCGTGCGGGCGACCGCTCTTGTGCGCGGTATGGGCGGAAACCATCGCGTAGGGGGACTGGATGACCCACGCGGTAAGGTCGATGTCATGGGTCGCGAGATCCTTGACCACGCCGACGTCCGCGATGCGGTTCGGGAACGGCCCTTGGCGCCGGGTCGCAACTTGATATATCTCGCCCAGATCGCCCGCCTCGAGCCGGGTGCGGAGGGCGCGCAGCGCTGGGTTGAATCGCTCGATGTGGCCCACTGCGTTGACGAGACCCGCGCTCTCGAACGCGTGGACCAGTTGCCGTGACTCGTCGGCGTCGGTCGCCAGGGGCTTCTCGATCATCGTGGGTACGCCGGCCGCCGCGAGCTCCAGCCCGGCCTCGAGGTGATAGATCGTCGGTGTCGCGACGACCGCAAGGTCGATGCCGGCGTCGATCATCTCGGTGACTGTCGGGACAACCTTGGCGTCACCGGCCATCCCGTGCTTGTCGCCCCCGGGATCGGCGACGGCGACGAGAGTGACGCCATCGAGGGAGTTTAGGACGCGGGCGTGGTTGCGTCCCATCATGCCGATGCCGACGAGTCCGGCTCGTAGCTGTGTCATCTCAGGCTCCCGCCGCTGTGAGCTTGTTGACCGCGACCACGATCCTCTCGAGGTCGTCCGCGGACAGGGAAGGGTGGACCGGCAGCGACAGGCACTCGAGTGTGGCCTGATCGGTCGCCGGCAGGTCGACAGGCGAGCGGAATGGCGCCAAGCGGTGATTGGGGATCGGGTAGAACATCCCGGACCCGACGGCGTACTCCTCGCGGAGAGCGGCGGCGAGGCCGTCGCGGTCCTGCGGCACCCGGACCGTGTACTGGTGGTAGACGTGCACGGCACCCTCGGCCACCGGTGGGGCGATCACGCCTTCGAGGTTGGAGGTGAGGAACGCGGCGTTCTCCTGGCGCCGGCTGGTCCAGCCGTCGACCTTGGTCAGCTGGGTTCGACCGATGGCCGCGTGGATGTCGGTCATCCGGTTATTGAAGCCGACGACCTCGTTCTCGTACTGACGCTGCATCCCCTGGTTGCGATACAGGCGTACGAGTCGCTCGACCTCGTCGTTCGCAACCGAGACCATGCCACCCTCGCCGGAGGTCATATTCTTGGTTGGGTAGAGCGAGAACATCGCGAACGTGCCGAACGCTCCGACGGGAACCCCGTGGAGACTGGCGCCGTGCGCCTGGGCGGCGTCCTCGAAGATCTGGAGGCCATGCTTGTCGGCGATCGCCTGCAGTGCCGTCATGTCCGCCGGATGACCGTACAGGTGCACCGGCATGATCGCTGCCGTCCGGTCGGTGATCGCTGCCTCGACGCTGGCGGGGTCCATGCAGAAGGTCGCTGGGTCGATGTCGGCGAAGACTGGGATCGCGCCGGTGAGCGCGACGGCGTTGGCAGTGGCGGCGAAGGTGAACGACGGGACGATCACCTCGTCGCCGGGGCCGGTGCCAGCGGCGAGTAGTCCGAGGTGAAGCCCCGAGGTGCCGGAGTTGACGGCGACGCAGACGCGGCCGAGCCGGAAGTGGTCGGCGAACTCGGTCTCGAAGGCGGCGACCTCGGGTCCCTGCGCCAGCATGCCGCTTTGGAGCACGCGGTCGACTGCGGCGCGCTCCTCGTCGCCGATGATCGGCCTGGCCGGTGGGATGAACGCGTCCATTCCTCAGCTCTCGTAGGGATTCAGGATGTCGTCATTTTCGATGAAGTGTTCGTCGGTGTCCGGGCAGACCCAGACACCCTCGCCGTCCGGCTGCAGCGGACGCCCACTGCGCCCGACCCAGCCGATCCGGCGCGCGGGTACGCCGGCGACCAGGGCGAACGCGGGGACGTCCTTCGTCACGACGGCGCCGGCCGCGACGGTGGCCCACTCGCCGATGGTCACCGGAGCCACGCACACGACACGCGCCCCGATGGACGCACCGCGCTCGATCGTCACACCGGCGGGCTCCCAGTCGGCTGCGGACTTGAGATCGCCGTCGGGCGTCACCGCTCGCGGATAGGTGTCGTTGGTGAGCACGGCGGCGGGGCCGATGAACACCCCGTCCGCAAGCCTTGCGGGCTCGTAGACGAGCGCGTAGTTCTGGACCTTGCAGTTCGCGCCCATCCGGACGCCGGTGCCGACGTAGGCGCCGCGCCCGATGACGCAGCCCGGACCCACCACGGCGCCCTCGCGCACTTGGGCGAGGTGCCAGATCGTCGCGCCGTCGCCGACCTTAGCGCTGACGTGCACGTCAGCGCTGTCCACGATCCTCGTGGCCATGGGACGACCCCCTGATCGCATCTCGTCCTTCGCGCACACCCTACGCAAGGTGGGCCAACGGCGGGCTGCTACTCCGGAAATGGCGAGTGGGCGCACCTCGGAGAGGTGCGTCCACTCGCAGGGTGGCGTTTCAGCTGCCGCTGTTGATCATCCCCGCGCCGACCGTCACGCCGGTCGCCTCGTCGATGAGGATGAACGACCCAGTCGCCCGGTTCTTCGAGTACGGGTCGCACAGCAGCGGCACCGTGGTGCGCAGCTGGACGCGGCCGATCTCGTTGAGGCCGAGCTCCTTGGTGTCCTGGTCGCGGTGCAGGGTGTTGACGTCCAGGCGGTACTGGATGTCCTTCACCAGAGTCCGGGCCGAGCGGGTGGTGTGCTTGATGGCGAGCTTCTGGCGGGGGCGGAGCGGCTCGTTGGTCATCCAGCAGACCATCGCGTCGACGTCCTGCGACGGCTTCGGGGCGTTCGCCGGACGGGCGATCATGTCGCCGCGGGAGACATCGACGTCGTCCTCGAGGCGGACCGTGACCGACATCGGCGGGAAGGCCTCGGTGACCTCCTGGTCGAACAGGTCGATGCCGGCGATCTTGGACGTCATGCCGGAAGGGAGCACGACAACCTCGTCGCCGGGCTTCAGGACGCCGCCCGCGACCATGCCGCCGTAGCCGCGGTAGTCGTGGTGGTCGTCGGACTTGGGGCGCACGACGTACTGCACCGGGAACCGGACGTCGACCAGGTCGCGGTCGGAGGCGACGTGGACGTGCTCGAGGTGGTGCATCAGCGTCGGGCCGGAGTACCAGGTCATGTTCTCCGAGCGCGTGACGACGTTGTCGCCCTGGAGTGCGGAGATCGGGATGACCTCGAGGTCAGGGATGTTCAGCTTCGTCGCGAACTGGGTGAACTCGGCATGGATCTTCTCGTAGACCTCCTGGGAGAAGTCGACGAGATCCATCTTGTTCACGGCCAGCACCAGGTGCGGGACCCGCAGCAGAGACAGGATCACCGCGTGCCGGCGGGACTGCTCGGTGAGGCCCTGGCGGGCGTCGACGAGCACGAGTCCTAGGTCGGCGGTCGAGGCGCCGGTGACCATGTTGCGGGTGTACTGCACGTGCCCCGGGGTGTCCGCGATGATGAACTTGCGCGTCGGGGTCGCGAAGTACCGGTAGGCCACGTCGATCGTGATGCCCTGCTCGCGCTCGGAGCGCAGGCCGTCGGTGAGCAGCGCGAGGTCGGTGTAGTCGTAGCCCTTCGACGCACTCGTCGCCTCGACCGCCTCGAGCTGGTCCTCGAAGATCGACTTGGAGTCCAGCAGCAGCCGCCCGATGAGGGTGGACTTGCCGTCGTCGACCGAGCCCGCGGTGGCGAACCGGAGCAGGTCCATGTCGCGGGTCTGCTCGGCCACCTCGGCCTTGGTGAGGTCGTCGCTCATCAGAAGTAGCCTTCCTTCTTCCGGTCCTCCATCGCTGCCTCGGAGAACCGGTCGTCGCCACGGGTGGCGCCACGCTCGGTGACGCGGGCGATGGCGATCTCGTCGATGATCTTGTCGATGGTGTCCGCCTCGGACTCCACACACCCGGTCAGCGTCAGGTCGCCGACCGTGCGGAACCGCACGGTGCGCTCCTCGACGGACTCGCCGGAACGCAGTGGGTTGAAGTCGGACTCGGTCAGGAACATCCCGTCGCGCTGGAAGACCCGGCGCTGGTGGGAGAAGTAGATCGAGGGGATCTCGATGCCCTCACGGCCGATGTAGTGCCAGATGTCCAGCTCGGTCCAGTTCGAGATCGGGAAGATCCGCATGTGCTCGCCCTCGTGCAGGCGGCCGTTGTAGAGGCTCCACAGCTCGGGACGCTGGTTCTTCGGGTCCCACTGGCCGAACTCGTCGCGGTGGGAGTAGACGCGCTCCTTGGCGCGGGCCTTCTCCTCGTCCCGGCGGCCGCCGCCGAAGGCGGCGGTGAAGCTGCCCTCCTCGAGGGCGTTGAGCAGGGTGCCGATCTGGAGCCGGTTGCGGCTGGTCTTGCCGTCGTCGACGACGATGCCGTCCGCGATCGCCTGCTCGACGCTGGCGACGATCAGGCGGACGCCGAGGCGGCTGACCCACTTGTCACGGCAGGCGATCACCTCGGGGAAGTCGTAGCCGGTGTCGACCTGCAGCACCGGGAATGGGATCTTCGCGGGGTAGAACGCCTTCTCCGCGAGCCGGAGCATCACGATCGAGTCCTTGCCGCCCGAGAACATCAGCACGGGCTTCTCGAACTCGGCAGCGACCTCACGGAAGATGTGAATCGACTCCGCCTCCAGCTGGTCGAGCTGACTCAGCTGGTAGTCGGCGTGGGTTTCGGTCATGACAGCCTTGAGGACCTCTCGTCGGGACAGCAGCCCACATCGTAGCCGCCGACCGCCGGACGGCCTCAAACCGGACAAATCCGAGTGGTTCAGGTCACTCTGGGTCAGGACCGGGGTCGGCGGAAGTTCGCGTCGTCGAGCTCCGCGACCGTCGGCGCCCCGAACATCGGGAGGCCCTGGCCCTTGCGCAGGATCCCCCAGATGATCGGCAGCGAGACCAGCAGCACCAGCCCGATCACCGCGATCAGGACCGGGTGGGTGGACTCCTTGCCCAGCGGCGCCCAGCCGGACTTGTCGAGGAGGGCGACTCCGGACATGGTCAGCACGATCACGATGCCGCGGCGGATCACCGACTGCGGGACTCGTGGGGCGATGCGGCTGCCGATGATGGTGCCGGGCACCGAGCCGAGCACCAGCGGGATCAGGATCTCCCAGTCCAAGCCGTTGATGACGATGTTCGAGATCGCGGCCGCCAGCACCAGCGGGACCGCCTGGACGAGGTCGGTGCCGACCAGCTTCACCGCCGACAGGCCGGGGTAGAGCATCAGCAGGGCGATCATGATCACCGAGCCGGAGCCGACGCTCGTCACGCCGACCAGCAGTCCGCCGAGGGCACCGACGCCCAGGGTGACCAGAGGCCGGATCGGCGGGTTCGGGTCGGCGTTCGCGGCACCGCCGCGGACCCGGCGCAGGTTGATGTAGAGCCGCAGCGCGTAGGTCGCCGCCGCCAGCAGCAGCGCGAACCCGATCGCCTCCTTGAGCAGAGTGTCGACGGACTCGGGTTCCTCGCCCGCGATCTGGTGGATCAGCCATGGCCCGAGCAACGCCATCGGTACCGAGCCGATGATCAGCCACTTGGCGAGCGAGAAGTTCGGCGACCCCTCGCGGGAGTGCACGATGGCGCCGCCGGACTTGTAGACCGCGGCCGCGGTCAGGTCGGCGGTGACGACCGTGGCCGCGTCGCCGACGCCGAGGAAGATGAGCGCGGGCGTCATCAGCGCGCCACCGCCCATACCGGTCAGGCCGACAACGACGCCGACGATGAAGCCGGCCGCGAGGATCGAGAAGAACGTCGTGGTGATGAGGTCGCTCATGAGCGGGCCCCGCCGACTCGGGTAGGGAGCGGTCGGGGTCGGGCCGGGGTCATAGGGAGATCTTCCTGGTTCCGGTGAGGGCGGGGACGACGACGCGCAGCAGCTCGTCGAGTGCGTCGGCACACACCGCCGCCACCTCGGGTCCTTGTCCGTACGGGTCGCCGACGTCCAGGGACGGATCGGCCTGGCCGCGTCGCTCGGCGACCGCGGCCAGCAGGTCATGGCCGGAGAGGTCGTCGCCGGACGCGCGGACGGCCTCGGCGAACTGACCGATCGTCAGCACCTTGCGGAAGCTCGCCGGGTGGTCGTCGAGGAGGAACTGCCGATGCGTCGACTCGGCGGTCAGTACCAGGTCGGCGTGGGGCATCAGGTCGCTGGAGAACGGCCGGCTGCGGAACCGGCTGACTCCTGCCACGCCACGGGCTCTCAGCGTCGCGGCCATGGTCGGGTCCATCTCGCGTCCGACGAAGCCGTGGGTGCCGGCGCTCGCGAACGTCACGTGGGTGCCGTGGCCGGCCAGGTGACGGGAGTAGAGCTCCATGAACGGGGAGCGGCAGATGTTGGCTGTGCAGATGTAGAGGACGCGAAGCGGGGTGCTGCGCTTGGGGGTGGACTTGTTCGAGGTTGCCTTGTCTGACCGGGACGGTCGTTGTCCGGCCGTCGGATCAAGGTCAGGAGGCCCTGCCTTCTCTTCCGGGGTCTCGACGACGCTCGCTGGCGCTCGCTGCTCGACCAACGGAGGGACGGCTGGCGCTCGCTGCTCGGCCAGCGGGGGGTCGGCTGGCGGTTGCTGCTCGACCGGCGGGGGGTCGGCTGGCGCTCGCTGCTCGACCACCGGGGGGGTGTCGGCCGGTGGGGTGTCGGTGAGGTCGAGGTGGCCGGAGGCGCGGAGGGCCTGGATCACGTCGTCGAGGGCGTCCCCGATGGTGCGGCCGGTGGTGTCGACGCGGACGTCGGCGTCCTCGGGCTCCTCGTAGGGGGAGGAGATGCCGGTGAACTCGGGGATCTCGCCGCGGCGGGCCTTGGCGTACAGGCCCTTGCGGTCGCGGCGCTCGCACTCCTCCAGCGGGGTGGCGACGTGCACGAGGAAGAACGCGCCCCCGGCGTCGCGGACCATCGCGCGGACCTGCTGGCGGGTCTCGTCGAACGGGGCGATGGGGCTGCACACGGCGACCCCGCCGTGGCGCGAGATCTCGGCGGCGACCCAGCCGATCCGACGGATGTTGGTCTCCCGGTCCTCCTTGGAGAAGGTCAGGCCGGCGGAGAGATTGCGGCGCACGACGTCGCCGTCGAGGCTCGTCACCGTGCGGCCGCCGTGCTCGAGCAGCCGGTCCATCAGCGCCCGCGCGAGCGTCGACTTGCCACTGCCCGAGAGGCCGGTGAAGAACAGGACCAGGCCCTGCTCGTCGGCCGCCGGACGGTCGAACGCCACGATCTCGGCCACCTCGGGCGGATAGTCGCCCGACGGGTCGTCGCTGACCCCGACCAGCGGATCCTCGCCGGCATAGTTGGCGACCACCTGGAGGCCCAGGTCATGGTCGACATCGGCGTCGCCACGGGTGGCCAGGGGGATCGCGACGACGTCCGCGTGCGGGAGGTACGTGGCGGCCGCGATCGTGGCCCGGATCAAAGCCACCGGTGACAGCTCGGGTGTGCCGTGGCCGACCAGGGGCAGCAGTACCACGGGGCCGACGGTCTTCAGGACCTCGAGCTGGGGCAGCGTCAGCGCATCGACGACCGGGACGAAGGTGCGCCCGGCGTACCGCTCCCTCGTCTGTGCAGGCGTCAGGTAGTAGCGACGGAACGGCCCGTACTGCGCGTGGGTGAGCGGGTCGATGGTGCCGGCCGGGATCTCGACCTGCGCCAACGGAAGGCCCTCGGGGTCGACCAGCTCGACCGCACCGGCGGCGCTCGCGGCGGCGGCGACGTCGTCGGGCAGGGTCAGGGTGACCGGGCTGCCCGGCTCGTTGAAGACGACCGTCGGCACCAGGGCACCGGTCACCAGGAGCTCGAGGTCGTCGAGCTCGCGGGGGGTGGGGCAGTACTGCGGGACGGGCGGCATCGGCACGGGAGTAATCGTGCCATCCCACTGAAGTTAATCTGCGGGCTATGTCTTCACCCGTTGTCGCCGAGGTCGTTCGTTCCGGGTTCGTGGAGGGCCACCACTACGGCTCCCTGGTCGCGCTGGCCGCTGACGGGTCCGTCGACTGGCGGGTCGGCGAGGTCGAGGCTCCGGTGCTGCCACGCTCGTGCAACAAGCCGGTGCAGGCGCTCGGCATGGTGCGGCTGGGCCTCGACCTGCCGCCTGAGCTGCTGGCGCTGGCGTGCGCGTCGCACTCGGGCGAGCAGATCCACCTCGAGCGCGTGCAACGGATCCTGGCCGGTGCCGGGCTGGACGAGTCCGCGCTGCAGATGCCGCCGGACTATCCGCTCGACGACGACGAGCGGGATGCGGTCCTGCGGGCCGGGGGCGGGCGCACGTCGCTGCAGATGAACTGCTCGGGCAAGCACGCGGCGATGCTGGCCACGTGCGTGCTGAACGGGTGGGACACCGCGACGTACCTCTCACCCGACCATCCGCTCCAGCAGGGGATCCGGACGACCTTCGCCGAGCTCACCGGCGAGCCGGTGGTCGTCGACGCCACCGACGGCTGTGGCGCGCCGCTGCTGTCCACGTCCCTCGTCGGCCTGGCGACGGCGTTCCGGCGGATCGCGCTGGGGGTCGACGGTGCTGGGCATCCGGACGCCGGCGCGGCGCGGATCGCGGACGCGATCCGGCGGCACCCGGAGCTCGTGTCGGGCACCCGCCGTGACGAGCGGGCCCTGCTCACCGCGATCCCGGGCGCGATCGGGAAGGCCGGAGCGGAGTCGTGCTACGCGGTCGCGCTGCCCGATGGTCGGGCGTTCGCGCTGAAGACCGATGACGGGGCTGCGCGGGCGCGGCCGGTGCTGATGGCGGCTGCGCTGGTGCGGTCCGGCGTGGACCGGGAATCGGGTGTTGACGGCGAGGCGGTGCGGCGGACCGGGGAGTCGGTGCTGCTCGGCGGCGGGAAGCCGGTGGGGGAGATCCGGGCCTGCTTCTGAGGTGTCAGCGCCCTGCGTGGGTGCGGGGATCTCGACGACGCTCGCTGGCGCTCGCTGCTCGATCACCGGGGACGCAGCTCGATCACCGGGGGCCTGGCTTGGTTGCGCCCGCTGCTCGATCACCAGAGGTGGATGCTCGTCGCTGGCGCTCCTCGCACCTCAAGCACCGCGGTTCGCTCGCACCTCACCCACCGTGAACGCCGGTGTGGAACGATTCTGGGCGTGGCGAAGACGGCGTTGATCACGGGGATCACGGGGCAGGACGGGTCCTACCTGGCCGAGCTGTTGCTGGCCAAGGGCTACGTGGTGCACGGGCTGCGGCGGCGGTCGTCGACGTTCAACAGCTCGCGGATCGAGCATCTCTACCAGGACCCGCACGACCCGGACACGCGGTTGTTCCTGCACTACGCGGACCTCACGGATGCCGCGAACCTGATCCGGCTGCTGCACCGGATCCAACCGGACGAGGTCTACAACCTCGCCGGGCAGTCGCACGTGGGCGCCAGCTTCGACGAGCCCGAGCACACGGCGATCACGACGGGCGTCGGCCCGCTGACGCTGCTGGAGGCGATCCGCACGGTCGGGATCGACTGCCGCTTCTACCAGGCATCCAGCTCGGCGATGTACGGCGCCGCGACCGGGGCGCAGGACGAGTGCTCGCCGTTCCGTCCGCTCTCGCCCTACGGCGCCGCGAAGCTGCACGCGTACTGGTCGACGGTGACCTATCGCGAGGGCTACGGGATGTTCGCGGTCAGCGGCATCCTCTTCAACCACGAGTCGCCCCGGCGCGGAGAGACCTTCCTGACCCGGAAGGTGACCCGTGCAGTGGCACGGATCCAGGCGGGGCTCGATGACTTCCTCTATCTCGGGAACCTCGAGCCCACCCGCGACTGGGGCTACGCCCCGGAGTACGTCGAGGGGATGTGGCGGATGCTGCAGGCCGACGAGCCGGACGACTACGTGCTGGCGACCGGCACGTCGTACAGCGTCCGCGACTTCGTGGTCGCGGCCTTCGAGCACGCCGGCCTCGACTGGGAGAAGCACGTGCGACGCGACGAGCGCTACGTGCGGCCGAACGAGAACCCGTCGCTGGTCGGCGACGCGTCCAAGGCCGAGGCGAGACTCGGCTGGAAGGCGCACGTGAACGCGGACGAGCTCGTGCGGCTGATGGTCGACGCCGACGTCCAGGCAGTGGCCAGCGAGGGCCGGCCCTGGATCGACACCCCGCCGCCGAGCGTGGGCTGAGCTACGCCGGCACCGCACCGATCGCGACGCGGCCGTCGCCGCCAATCCGCAGCGGGCCGGCGTCGTGGGGCACGAACAGCGCCTCCCCCTGCACGAGGCGCTCGTCCGCGCCGCCCGCGTGCAGCGACACCTCGCCCTCGAGGGCCAGCACGATGCGTGGCCCCTCGTCGGCGACGCCCGCGAGGGGGGCGCTGCCGACGTAGAGCCTGAACTCGTCGACCGGCGGGTCGAAGCAGAGCACGCCCTCGCCCACCTCGGTCGGAGCCCACAGCGGCGGCGGGGTCGGCATGAAGCTGGCGATGTGCAGGAGCTCCGGGACGTCGACGTGCTTGGGCGTGAGGCCGGCCCGGATCACGTTGTCGGAGGCCGCCATGACCTCGATGCCGAAGCCCGAGGTGTACGCGTGGACCACGCCCGCGCCGAGGAACATCGCCTCGCCGGGGGCCAGCACGACATGGTTGAGCAGCAGCGTGACCAGGACGCCCGGGTCGTGGGGATAGCGGGCGGCGAGTGAGGTGGTCTGCGCGAACACGCGAACCGCCTCGCGCTCGACACTGGTGCGGTCCAGGCTCCGCCGGGTGGACGGGTTGTGGCCGAGGTGGCCGCGCTCCTCGGCACGCCGAGCCGCGTCTGCGAGGTCGGCCAGCGCGATCCCGAGGGCGACCGACCCCATGGCGAGGAGGTCGGTGACGACGGCGTGCAGTGCCTGGAAGGCCGGCCCCTCGGTGAGTCGGCGGGCGGTCTGCTCGGCCCAAGGGGTGCCGAGCAGGCGCAGGATCGTCGCCGTCTTGTCGACGTCGCGGAATCCCGCCATCCCCTCGAACCGGGTCACGGCGAAGATCAGCTCGGGCTTGTGGAAGGGGTCCCGGTAGTTGCGCTCAGGGGCGTCAACCGGGATCCCGGCGGCCTCCTCCTCGGCGAAGCCGATCCGGGCCCGTTCGCTCGTGGGGTGCACCTGGAGGGACAGCGGCTCGGAGGCGGCCAGGGTCTTCATCAGGAAGGGCAGCCGCTCGCCGAACCGGGTGCGGGTCTGGGCACCCACGGCGGCATCGGGCTGGTCCACGATCAGCTCGCCGAGCGTCCGTCCGTCGACCAGCCGCGAGGGAGCGCCGGGATGCGCCCCGATCCAGAGCTCGGCGTGGGGCCGTCCGTCCGGCTCCTGCCCGAGGAACCGGGGAATCAGGGTCGGCGAGCCCCAGGCGTAGTCGCGCGTGCTGCACGCCAGGCGGTACATCGGCATCAGTCCGATCGTGGGGACATTGGTCGTCGAGACGCTGGATTCGGGCGGTCGTTCGCATCATAGGGCCCGATGCGAGAGATCGTCCCGACCTTGGTGCTTGCTCAGGGAAGCGCAACGTCGTACGAGATTCATCAACATCCACAGAGAAATGTGGACTGGATCACCGCGTCCTGACTTGAAAGTGCTAGCAACAGCAAGCACCATGGAGACATGGCACGCAGCAAGGTCGGTCGCACCGTCGAGGGGCTCGGTGAGTACCTCAAGGAGCAGCGCGTCGCCGCCGAGCTGTCCGTGCGTCAGCTCGCCGCTCAGGCCGGGGTATCCAACCCGTACCTGAGCCAGATCGAGCGAGGTCTGCGACGCCCCTCGGCCGAGGTGCTCCAGCAGATCGCCAAGGCGCTGCGCATCTCCGCCGAACAGCTCTACATCCGCGCCGGCATCGTCGACCCGCACGCGGGGTCGCCCGGCTCGGTCGAGCTGGCGATCCTCGGTGACAGCAAGCTCACCGAACGGCAGAAGCAGTCCCTGCTCGACGTCTACTCGTCGTTCCTCGCCCTGAACAAGGCGAGCGACGACACCGACGGACCGGCGAGCTGAACCCAGGGCCCGGTGCCGTGCCGGGTCCACACCCAACCGAAGGAGCAAAGGACATGGCCAAGGCCAAGTTCGACATCAAGACCGAGGCGACCCGCCCGCTCTACGCCGGGGTTGGCGTCACCGACCTCGCCGTCGAGCGTGTCCGTGAGTACGTGGCCGACGTGCAGAAGCGCTTCACCGAGGCGCAGAAGGACGTCCAGGCCCGCGTGAAGGACTTCGACTTCGAGCCCGAGGCCCTGCGCAAGCAGACCGTCACCTTCGTCAACGAGCGCGTCGAGGCGATCACCAAGGACGCCAAGGCCCGCCGCGCCGCGATCGAGGCCAGGGTCGAGGAGCTCCAGGCCGACGCCAAGGAGATCCCGGGCCGGCTGCAGCACCTGTTCGACGAGAACATCGATTCGGTCAACGAGACCTACGCCGACCTCGCCAAGCGGGGCGAGACGCTGGTCGAGCGGATCCGCCGCCAGCAGTCGACCAAGAAGACCGTGACCTCCGCCAAGACCACCTCGGCCAAGGCGAAGACCACCAAGACGCAGACGGCCAAGGCCACCAAGACGACGGCCAAGAAGACCGCGAAGAAGGCGTCCACGACCGCGAGGAAGTCGTCCACGGCGCCGAAGAGCAGCGCCAAGGCCACCACGACCGCGGCCAAGAAGACCGCCGCCAACGCTGCGGACGCCACCACCGACGCCGCGTCGAAGGTGGGCGACTGACGACCAGCTGATGCTGTTCTGATCATCGAGACCGCGAGGCCCCCGGGAGGCATGAGCCCCCGGGGGCCTCGCGACGTCGGGACCCGATCTGGTCAGGCATGCCTCACGTCTGCGGCATCCCATTCAGGCGACGGGGCAGGTGCCAGGGGTTATCCACCCGCAGTGGCTCGGGAAGTAGCGACGCCGGCAGGTTCTGGTAGCTGACCGGCCGGAGAAAGCGTTGGATCGCGAGCGTGCCGACCGAGGTCGTCATCGCATTACTGGTAGCGGGGAACGGGCCACCGTGCACCATGGCGTGGGTGACCTCGACCCCGGTCGGCCACCCGTTGAAGAGGATGCGCCCGGCCATGGTCTCGAGCACGGGCAGCAGGTCGGCCGCGAGGGCCTGATCACCGATCGCCGCATGAATGGTCGCGGTCAGCTGTCCCTGCATCTCCCGCAGCGTCTCGCGTAGCTCGGCCTGGTCGTCGTAGGTGACGACGAGGGCTGCGGCGCCGAAGACCTCCTCCTGCATGTCCGGTGAATCGCGGAAGTGCGCAGCAGTGGTCGTGAAGAGCGCCGGGGCGGGTGCGTTGAGCGTCGCCCCCTCAGCACCGGTCGCAACCTGGGTGACCCCGGCGTCAGCTAGTCGTTCGAGACCCTCCGTATAGGCGGCGGCGATATTCGCCGAGAGCATCGTCTGGCCGACGGATTCCCGGAGGAGCTCGCCGACAGCCTCGACGAACCTTGCCTGGCCGGCGGGGACGAAGATGAGCCCGGGATTGGTGCAGAACTGGCCGGCACCCAGCGTCAGCGATCCGACGAAGCCCGTGGCGAGCGCCTCGGCACACTCGGCGACCGCACCCGGCAGAAGGATCACGGGATTGATGCTCGACATCTCGGCGTACACCGGAATGGGCTCCGGACGAGCCGCGGCCGTGGCCATCAGTGCGGTGCCGGCGGCCTGTGAGCCGGTGAACGCGATGGCCTTGATGGCCGGGTCCTGGGCGAGGGCTTGCCCGACGGCGCTGCCTGCGCCGAAGATGATCGAGAAGACGCCGGCGGGCAACCCCGACTGGGCGACCGCATCGGAGATCGCGCGGCCGGCGAGTTCGGCGGTGCCCGCGTGGGAGTTGTGCGCCTTCACGATCACGGGGCAGCCGGCGGCCAACGCCGATGCCGTGTCACCTCCGGCGGTGGAGAACGCCAGCGGGAAGTTGCTCGCGCCGAATACCAGGACCGGGCCGATGGAGATCTGGCGCTGACGGATATCCGGCGCTGGGATCGGCTGGCGGTCTGGTTGCGCCTCGTCGATGCGTACGCCGTGGTGTTCGCCCAGGCGGACCTCGCGTGCGAACAGGCGGAGCTGGTTGACAGTACGGGCGTGCTCGCCGAACAGCCGCGCTTCCGTCAGACCGGACTCCAGGACGGCGCGGGCGACGATGGCGTCCCTCGCCGCGTCGAGGTTGTCCGCGATGAGGTCGAGGAACGCAGCCCGCTCGCTCGGGGAGGTAGCCCGGTAGGGCTCGAAGGCTTCAGTCGCGGCGCGGGTCGCGGCGGCGAGGTCCTCGGGGCCCGCGTAACCGAACTCGGGGCCGAGAGCCTCGCCCGTGGCGGGGTTGTGGGCACGCGTGCTGCCAGCAGTGCCGACGACCGACCTGCCTGCGATGAGCGAGGCACCTGTGGGGGTCACGGTTGTTCCTTTCGTCAAGAGGCGAGCCAGCCACCGTCTACGTTGATGAGCTGGCCGGTGAGGTATCGCGAGGCATCACTGAGCAGGAACACCACGGCGCCACCGAGGTCGGCGGGCGTGCCAAGGCGACCCGCCGGGATGCGCCCGAGGATCCGTGCGCGGTTGGCCGGGTCCGTGAACAGATCGTCGGTGAGCTGTGTGTGGAAGTACCCCGGTCCGACCACGTTGGCGCGTTGGCCATGGGCTGCCCACTCGGTCGACAGCACCCGAGCCATGCCCAGCAACGCGGTCTTGGATGCCGCGTAGGGGGAGATCCGCGGGAGCCCGATCGTGCTGTTGAGCGAGCCGATGAAGACGTGAGAGCCCGGGCGACCTTCCCCCTGCTGCCGCCTGGCCACGGCCGTGCTGAGGAAGAAGGGGGCTTCCACGTTCATCCGCTGCACCCACCGCCAATCGTCGACCGTCACGTCGACGGCCGCCTTGCGAAGCTGAACGCCGGCGACGTGGACGATCCCGTCGATCGGCGCCGACTCGGAGAGGTCATCGACGAGACGGTCGAGCGATTCGGTGTCGGAGAGGTCGGCGGTGACGACGCGGCAGGTGCCGCCCGTGCGCGCGATCAGGTCGGCGGTAGCGTGCAGCTGGTCCTTGGAGCGGGCGACGACGGTGACCGCCGCGCCGGAGAGCGCTGCCGAGACGGCGATTCCCTGGCCCAGCCCCCGACCGCCGCCGGTGACGACCACGTGCTTGTCGGTCAGGCTGAAGTGCTCGGGCGAGGCCGCCAGGAGGTCGAGATCGTCACTCATGGCCTCTCTCCGTCCTGGCTGGGATCCGGCTGCTCGGAATCGGCCACGAGGTCACGCCTGGTATCGAGGATGCGTTGCAGGTGCAGTCGGCTGAGTTCGCTCGCGCGGTCGCCATCGCGGGCGAGGACCGCGTCGGCGATGGCGCGGTGCTCGTCGAGCGTGCACGAGCGCGCCGCCTCGTAGCCCAAGCTCGAGCTGTAGGCACTCCGCAGGTAGTCGTTGACGGGGTTGGCGACGAACTCGAAGAACGGGTTGTGGACGCATCGAGCGATCAACGCATGGAAGGCTAGGTCGGCCTCGAGCGCCTTCTGCTGGCTTTGTCCGGCGAGTGCGAAGTTGTCGAGCGCTGCGAGCAGCTCTTCGGCGTCCTCCTGGGTGTGCCGCTCGGCGGCCAGCCGGGCCATTCCGACCTCCAGCACCAGCCGCATCTCCATGAGATCTCGGAAACTGCCGGCCTTGAGCTCCAGCATGAGCTCGTACTGGCGGGCAATGCTGGTGCCGTTGAACTCGGCCACCAGCATGCCTCGGCCCGGGCTGATCTCGACCAAGCCGCGCTCGACCAGGAGCCGGCCCGCCTCACGAACGACCGACCGACTGACGCCGTAGCGCTCGACCAGCTCGGGCTCCGTGGGGAGCTTGTCGCCCGGATTGAGGTCGGAGGAGACGACGAAGTCCTTGATCGCGTCGGCCACGTCCTCCGACAACCGGCGGCGCGCGAACTTCGTGGGCTGAGGGAGTCGGTGAGTGGGGGTCTGCTGGCTCATGGAGCCCTCCTGGGATCGGATTCGGGCATGCGGTGCGGCCGACGCTGGGACTAGGTAAGCGGACAGCGGAGCCGGTCGCCGCGCAACGCACGCCCGGCTTCCTCGGCGGCGAGTAGCTGCAGGCGGTCGAGTGAGTCCTCGTCGTAGAACGCCGCGTGGGGGGTGAGGAGCACCTCGTCACGGTTGCGTAGCGGCGACTCGACCGGGACGGGCTCGGGATCCGTCACGTCCAGGGCCACCGCCGCGATCCGCCCCTCGTCGAGGGCTCGCACGAGCGCCGCCTCGTCGACCAACGATCCCCGCGCGGTGTTGACCAGCACGGTCCCCGGCTGCACGGCCCGGAAGAACTCCTCGCCGATCATGCCGCGGGTCTCTGCGTTGCTGGGGGCGTGGAGCGAGATGGCGTGCGCCTGCTGAGCCAACTCCAGCAACGAGACCGGGGTGACGTCGCGCTCCACGAAGACCTCGGGGTCGCAGAGTGGGTCGTAGGCCACGAAGCTGAACCCGAAGGGCCGGAGTCGGTCGTGGACTGCCTGGGCGATCCGGCCCATGCCGACCAGGCCCACCACGCTCGAGCGCATTCCGCGGATCGCCCCGATGTCGCCGGGACGCACCCAGCGTTCGGTGCGGATGCGGCCGCTGTAGATGGGCAGTCGCCGGGCGAGTGCAAGCAGCGAGGCGCTGGCGTGGTCGGCGACGGTCTCGACGCCGTAGTCGGGAACGTTGGCGACGTGGATGCCGAGTTCGCGTGCGGCCGGCACGTCCACGTTGTCATAACCGATGCCGTAGCGCACGACGGTCCCGCCGGACCGCATCCCGGCAAGGACCTCGCGGGTCATCGGCGCGAAGTTGACGAAGGCCACGTCCGCTCCGGCAGTGGCCGCCTTGGCATCCTCGACGGTGGTGGCGGCAAAGCAGGCGAAGGAGGCGCCGTGCGCGGCGGCCACCGCCTGCTCGTGCCGGACGCTGCGGAATGCGTGGTCGGTGACCACGACACGCTTGGCCATCTGCGCCTCTCTGAATGTCTTCCTGGAGTGCCGGGGAAGAGCTCTCCAAATCAAGTGTTGATCAGATCATATGATGAATGTACCATCCTGCCAACCCGAAAGTGTGAGCCGCGCAACACAGGCTCCGGCGCGAAGGAGAATCCCATGAAGTTGAAGGCCACGTGGACGGCGCTCAGCGCCGTCGCCCTGGGGTTGGCGCTGGCCGCGTGCGGCGGCCAAGCACCCACGACGGGCTCCGCGGATGACGGCGACGCCCTGAAGGTCGGCATCTTCGTCGACAATGCCTTCGGCGATGGCGACTTCTTCGACCAAGCCGCCAAAGCCGAGGAACCGCTCAAGACCGAGCAGGGCGCCACCGTCGAAACCTATGAGGGCCAGCTCCAGGCGCAGAACTTCGAACCGCTGCTGCAGGACGCTGCCGACGCGAACGACCTCGTCTTCGTGCTCGGCTTCGAGGCGATCGACGCCATGGTCAAGGTCGCCGGCGAGAACCCCGACACCACGTTCGTCTTCATCGACGGCGTCGTGGACAGCCCGGAGGTCGTCTCGGCGGAGTTCCGCACAGCCGAGGGCTGCTTCATGGCCGGCGCACTGGCCGCGACCGTCAACCAGTCGGCCAGCAGCGACACGGCCGGCTTCATCGGCGGCGTCAACGCGCCGGTGATCAAGAACTGCGAGTCTGGCTACACGCAGGGCGTCACCGCCGTGGACCCCGACCAGAGCGTGGCTGCTCAGTACGCCGGCTCGTTCGTCGACCCTGCCAAGGGCAAGGAGATCACCATCGCCTTGGGCAACAAGGGCGCGCATGCGGTGTTCGCCTACGCCGGCCTGACCGGTGCCGGCTCGTTCAATGCCGCCAAGTCGGGCACCGATGTCGCACCCATCGGGGTGGTCGCCGATAAGAGCAGTCTGGCTCCCGGCAAGAGCCCCGGCACGTTGGAGATGGGCGTGGACTCGGTCATCTTGCAGACCGCCGAGAAGTACGCCGCCGGTCAGCTGGAGAAGGGCACCTCGTCCAGCTTCGGTTTCGCCGAGGGTGGCTGGGCGATGATCTACGACGACTCGCTCGTCGACGCTGACCAGCAGGCCGCGCTGGAGAACCTGCAGCAGGGCATCGTCGATGGCGAAGTGACGATCAAGTGAGCAGCGCTGAGCGCTCCCGTCCGGTCTTGGAGCTGGATGGGATCACCAAGCGTTTCGGCAGTGTCACGGCCAACGAGGACGTCACCTTCGACCTGAGGGCGGGAGAGATCCACGCCCTCGTCGGGGAGAACGGCGCCGGGAAGACCACGCTGATGCGGATCCTCTACGGAATGTACTCCCGTGACGGCGGGACGATCCGCGTCGACGGACAGGCGGTGGACTTCCGCAAGCCGGCCGACTCCATCGGTCATGGGATCGGGATGGTCCACCAGCACTTCATGCTGGTGCCCAGCTTCACGGTCGCGGAGAACCTCACCCTTGGTGCGGAGCCCGGCGGCCGGGGCCGCTACCGGCGCAAAGCTGCCGAGGAAGCGGTGCGATCGCCGATGCAGAGGCTGGGTGTGCAGTTCGATCCCAGCCTCAAGGCCGGCTCGCTCAGCGTGGCGCGGCAGCAGCAGGTCGAGATCATGAAGGTGCTCTACCGTGGCGCCCGGATCATCATCCTGGACGAGCCGACGGCGGTCTTGACGCCGCAGGAGACCGAGGAGCTGTTCCGCCTCCTGCGTCGTCTCGCCGATGGCGGCGACTCGATCATCTTCATCTCCCACAAGCTGCGCGAGGTGTTCGCGATCGCGGACCGGATCACGGTGCTGCGGCAGGGTCGCACGATCAGCACCCACGAGTGCGCGAGCACCACGCCGGGAGAGATCGTCGCTCACATGACCGGTCGCGAAGGGGTCAACCTCGGGCGGGTCGAGAGGGAGGCCACGGCGGCAGGCGTGGTGCTGCGCGCCGCCGACCTGTCCACGGCGGCGCGCGGTCACGACGCCGCGCTCGACCGGGTCTCCCTGGAGGTCCGATCCGGCGAGATCGTCGGCATCGCCGGCGTGGAGGGCAACGGCCAGTCGGTGCTCGCCGAAGCCCTGATGGGCACGACGCCCCTCGCCCAAGGCCGGATCGAGCTCAACGGTCTCGACATCACCGACCGGACGGTGGCCCATCGGCGCGACCTCGGCCTGGCCTACGTCCCAGAGGACCGCCACCTCCAAGGCGTGCCGATCAACGGCACGGTCATCGAGGGCCTGGCAGCCGGCCGGATACGGAAGATGCCTCGCGGGAAGGCCCTCGGGCTGGCCTTCCCCCATGCGTTGCGCAGCTGGGTGGGCGACATGATCACCAAGTACGGCATCCGCACCCGCGACGCCGATGCCCACTGCGGCACCCTCTCCGGTGGCAATCAGCAGAAGGTCGTGATCGCCCGCGAGTTGGAGGAGGAGCCCGACTGCCTGCTGCTGTGCCAACCCACACGAGGCGTCGACCTGGGCGCGATCGAGTCGATCTACTTCCAGATCGCCAAGGCCACGACCCGCGGCTGCGCCGTACTGCTCGTGTCCGCCGACCTCGACGAGATCTTCCGCCTCGCCGACCGCGTGCTAGTCATGTTCGACGGCCGGGTCGTTGCCGACGTACGGGTGGAAGAGACCACGCGCGAAGAGCTCGGCATGTACATGATGGGAACTCACGGGGACGGCGTGGCCGCATGACGACCACCACCGACTCCACAGCCACGGACAGGGCTGCCAGGCGATCGGTGGCCCGGGTGTGGCTACGCTCACGCTTCCCGTCCGCGGCCTTCATCGTGGCCACCGGCCTGCTGATGGCCTCGGTGCTGATCCAGTTGCAGGGATATCAGCCCGTCCCGACCATCTGGGCCGGCGTTGAGTACGCCGTCGGCGACCCGGTCAGCATCGCCCGCACCCTGGTCTGGGGCGTCCCGCTCTACGTCGCCGGGCTAGGCGTCGCCTTGGCCTTCCGGGCGGGCATGTTCAACCTCGGCGCCGAGGGCCAGATCTACGCGGGGGCCATGGCCGCCGCCCTCACCGGCGCCTACATCGGGCCGATCTTCACCGGCCTCCACCTCCTGCTCGCCGTCATGGCGGCGGCCGTCGCCGGTGGCCTCATCGCGGCCGCGCTCGGCTGGCTGCGGGCGGCCTGGGGCGTCGACGAGGTGCTCTCCACCCTGCTGTCCAACTATATCGTGGTCCTCTTCTGCGCCTACCTGGCCACCGGACCGCTCAAGGACCCGAGCCGGCAGAGTGGCACGACCAAGGAGGTCCATGACACGGCGATGTTCCCAGAGCTCGCCGCTCGTACCGGCCTGACCGGCGCGGTCTTCGTCGTCATCGCGCTCGGCATCGCAGTGTGGTGGGTCAGCGAGCGCTCCGTCGCCGGCTACCGCTGGCGGATGACGGGCGAGAGCCCCCACTTCGCCCAAGCGGTCGGCATCTCGGTGTTCCGCTCCAGGGTGATGTCGATGCTCGTGAGCGGCGCCCTGTGCGGCGTGGCCGGTGCGTTGCTGGTCACCGCCTCCCAGGGACGGTTCTGGACCGAGATCGGGTCCGGCATCGGATGGGACGCCGTGCTGGTCGCCCTGATCGGCCGCGCCCGCATCATCCCCACCATGGGCTGGGTCACGATCTACTGCCTCATGCGCGGCATGGCCCGTGGCATCGAGCAGGTCTCCACGGTGCCGGCAGAGCTCTCGCTGATCCTCATCGGCGGCATCATCATCGCCGCGTCCGCGCGTCTCGGCCTGGTCAGGTCGTTCGAGTCGCTGCGGCGCCGGTTCGCTTTCGCACGGAAGGGGCACCCGCATGGAGTGGCTTGATGCGTTCCTGGCCTCCGGGATCCGATTCACCACCCCGATCCTCCTGGCCGGGCTCGGCTGCCTCGCAACGGCCTGGACCCGCGACCTGAACGTCGGACTCGAAGGTGCGATGATCTTCGCCGCCTTCTTCGGCGTCGTCATCGGCCTGTCCACGAGTTCCTGGGTGCTCGCGGTCGTGCTGACGATCCTGCTCGGTGCGGTCTCCGGCCTGCTCTTCGGCGTCGTGGTCACGGTGCTTCGGGTCAACGTCTTCGTCGCTGGGATCGTCCTCAACGTCCTCGGGGCGGGAGGCACGGTCTATCTGCTGCGATCCATGTACGGCGTCAAGGGGACCCTCGCCGACGAGGGCATTCCCGCCATGGCTCGCTTCGACATCCCGGTGGTCAAGGACATTCCCGTGCTGTCGGGCCTGGTCTCGGGACACACGGCGTTGACCTACCTCAGCTGGATCCTCACCGTGCTGGTCGGCCTGGCCGTGGTGCACTCGGTGGCGGTCCGGCGGCTGAAGGCCGCCGGCGAGCACCCGGACGCGCTGGCGACCGCCGGTGGCAGCGTGACCTGGATGCGCATCGCCGCCCAATCCTGGTGCCTGGCCCTGTGCGGCCTGGCTGGTGTCCAACTCAGCCTGGGCCAGCTCTCCCTGTTCACCGAGGGTATGACCAGCGGCATGGGCTTCGTGGCTCTGGCCGCCGTCATCTTCTGCCGGGGCCGGCTCGTGCTCCTGGCCGTCATGTGCTTCGTCTTCGGCCTGTCCTCGGCGGCTGGCGTTCAGATCAGCGAGGACGTGATGCCGCCCCAGTTCGCCCAGATGATCCCTTACGTCGTGGCGCTGCTCGGCCTCGTGGTACTCGCCAAGCGCTCACCCGAGGGCCAGCTGCGCATCGCGACACCGACCATGGAGAGCTAGGAGAGTCATGCGTCAGCTGACCCGCGAAGAGGTCGAACTCTTCCACCGGGCGAGGGAGGTACTCGAAGGCTCCTTCCACCCCGAGATCCACCAGGTCGCGGCCGCTGCGCGGACCGGGGACGGACAGGTCTTCGTCGGCCTGCACATCGGCTCGCGCCGGATCAACGTGTGTGCGGAGTCCTCGGCCTTCGCCAATGTCGAGATCGCCAACGCCGGACCGGTCCTGTCCATGGTCGCCGTCTGCAAGGACGAGGCAGGCCGGGTCGTGGTCACCAACCCGTGCGGCGTGTGCCGTGAGCTCATGCAGCAGTACGCCCCCGACGCCCAGGTCATCGTCGACCACGGTGGTGAGGTGCGCTCGGTGCCGTCCGCCTCGCTGATCCCCACCCCGTGGCGCTTCCCGCACGAGACCGCGTGGACCGTCGAGGAACCCAGCGAAGGAGAAGAGTGACTGTGAGTCGACCCACGATCACCGACCTCTGCCTGGTCACCCATGACCTCGAGGCATCGGTCGAGTTCTACACCACCAAGCTGGGCTACACGCTGTCCTCGCGGATGCCCGGGTTCGCCGACTTCGAAGGGCCGGGCGTCATCCTCGCACTCTGGGACGCCCAGCTCATCCGCGAGACCACCGGCGTCCCCGCACTGGCCGAGGAGCCCTCGGGCCGCACAGTCATGGTTGCCGTCGAGCTCTCCTCACCGGTGGAAATCGACACTGCCTACGAGCGACTGCGTGCCCGGGGCATTGAGTTCTACAGCCCGCCGGCCGACTACCCCTGGAACGCCCGCTGCATCTACTTCCCCGGTCCCTGCGGGGAGTTCTGGGAGTACTTCGCCTGGCTCGAAGGCGGCAAGCCCGGCCAGTTGGGCGCCGCATCCACCACCCATGACGAGAGGACGATTCCATGATCACACCCCAGGATCTGCTGCCTGAGGACGCCGACCAGGCGCTTCTCGTGGGCCGCGTGCACGACCCGGAGGTGGGCGGACCGTGTGTCGTCGTCGTCACCGGCGGCCGCGCCATCGACATCTCTGACGTCGCCCCGACTGTGTCGGACCTCTTCGAGCGCGACGACCTCCTCGACGCCCTGGCCGCGGCCACCGCCGCCGCGGCCGAGCGGCGCGGCTGGTCCATGACCGACCTCGCTGCGGCCACCACCGACCAGGACGCTGCGCGCCCACGGCTGCTGGCCCCAGTCGATCTCCAGGTCGTCAAGGCCGCCGGAGTCACCTTCGTGGAGAGCATGCTGGAGCGGGTGATCGAGGAGCGCGCTAAGGGCGATGCCGCCCGCGCGGCCGAGATCCGCGCACAGCTCTCGGAGATCATCGGGGGGGCCATCTCGTCGGTGCGCCCCGGCAGCGAGAGCGCCGCGCGCGTCAAGGAGCTGCTGATCGAGGAGGACCTGTGGTCCCAGTACCTCGAGGTCGGCATCGGCCCGGACCCGGAGATCTTCACCAAGGCGCCGGTGCTGTCGGCTGTCGGATCCGGCGTGGAGATCGGCGTGCACAGCCGCTCGACGTGGAACAACCCCGAGCCCGAGGTCGTGCTCGCGGTCCGGTCCGACGGTCGGGCGATCGGTGCCACGCTGGGCAACGACGTCAACCTCCGTGACTTCGAGGGGCGCAGCGCCCTGTTGCTCACCGAGGCCAAGGACAACAACGCCTCGTGCGCACTGGGCCCGTTCATCCGTCTCTTCAACGACTCATTCACGATGGACGACATCCGTCAGATCGAGGTCCAGCTGACCGTCACCGGCGTCGACGACTTCGTGCTCGACGGCCGCAGCTCGATGCGGAACATCAGCCGTGACCCGGAGGACCTAATCCATCACGCCTACGGTGACCACCACCAGTACCCGGACGGCTTCATGCTCTTCACCGGCACCCTGTTCGCTCCCACCCAGGACCGGTTCGCCGAGGACGCCGGGTTTACCCACGTGCTCGGCGACGTCGTCCGCATCGCCACCCCGCGACTCGGCGCCCTGGTCAACCGGGTCACCCACTCCGAGCAGGCCCCCCGCTGGGAGTTCGGCATCCGTGCGCTGATGTCCAACCTCAGCGAGCGTGGCCTGCTCGCCCCGTCCGCGCCCGTCCCGGCGCAACTCTGAGAAGGAGAAGACGCAGTGTACGCCGTCACCAACCCGGCCACGGGCGAGCTGATCAGCGAGTTCGACACGGCAACCGACGCGCAGGTTCGCGAGGCCGTCAGCCGCGCCGACCTCGCCTTCCAGTCCTGGAAGAGCACGCCGCTGGAGGAGCGCTCCCGGACCCTGGCTCGGGCCGCAGACCTGTTCCTCGAGCGCAGCGACGAGTTGGCCCGCGCCATCACCCAGGAGATGGGCAAGCGCCTCGAGGAGAGCCGGGGGGAGGTACGCATCGCCTCGGACATCTTCCATTACTACTCCGACAACGCTCCGAAGCTGCTCGCGGACGAAACCATCGCCATCCAGGGCGGCGAGGCCAAGATCCTCAAGCGGCCTGTCGGGGTGCTGCTCGGGATCATGCCGTGGAACTACCCGTACTACCAGGTCGCCCGCTTCGCGGCGCCCAACCTGGTGCTGGGCAACACGATCATCCTCAAGCACGCGCCGTCCTGTCCGCAGTCCTCGGCCCTGGTCGAGCAGCTCTTGCACGACGCCGGGGTACCGGTTGACGCCTACATCAACGTCTACGCCACCAACGAGCAGGTCGCCTGGGCCCTCGCTGATCCGCGCATCCAGGGCGTATCCGTCACTGGCAGCGAGCGAGCCGGCGCGGCCGTCGCGGCCGAGGCCGGCAGGAATCTGAAGAAGGTGGTTCTCGAACTGGGTGGCTCGGACCCCATGGTCATCCTCGACACCGACGATCTCGATGCCCTGGTCGAGACGGCCATGGAGTCACGGATGGGCAACACCGGACAGGCGTGCAACGCGCCCAAGCGGATGATCGTGGTGGACGAGCTCTACGACGACTTCGTGACGAAGATGGTCCAGGCTGCCCGCAGACTCCAGCCAGGGGACCCGCTTGATCCGGAGACGACGCTTGCCCCGCTGTCGTCGGAGCAGGCCGCCGTACGCTTGATCGGACAGCTCGACGAGGCGCGCAACCAGGGCGCCACCATCCGCGTGGGCGGTCACCGGGTCGAGCGACCCGGCGCCTACGTCGAGCCAACGGTGATCACTGACGTCACGCCGGAGATGTCGGCCTATCGGGACGAACTCTTCGGCCCGGTGGCCATCATCTTCCGAGTCGATGACGAGGACGACGCGGTTCGACTCGCGAACGACACGCCCTTCGGCCTCGGCGCCAGCGTCTTCTCAGGCGATTCCGAGCGCGCCGAGCGCGTGGCAGCCCGGATCGACGCCGGCATGGTCTACCTCAACCAGGCTGGCGGCTCGCAGCCCGACCTCCCCTTTGGCGGCATCAAGCGCTCCGGCATCGGCCGCGAACTCGGTGCCCTCGGCATCGAGGAGTTCATGAACAAGAAGGTCGTGCGGCTCTGACGCTCCGCGGGGCACGCGCTTGGCAAACGGTACCGCTACGTGCGTAGCCGTCCGCCGAGACGACTGTCTGCGACGCGGAGGAGGCCACCACCGACGCCACGTCGAAGCTGGGTGACTGACGGACGGCTGACGCCGTTCTGAAGAGTGAAGGCCGCGAGACCCCCGGGAGGCACGAGCCCTCGGGGGCCTCGTCAGGTCCGGCCGACTGGTGGCTTCGAGGCTCGCTTCGCTCGGGTCGCAACCAGCGTTGCGTTCGGCGGTGTTCCCGTAGGCTATGCGGGTGCTGCACGTGCTCCAGGCCGAGATGACCTTCATGATGATCGTGGAGCTGGTGCTCCTCGTGGTGAAGATCTTCGCGTTCGTGAACTCGCTGATGTACTCCGCGCAGGCCTACGACGCGGCGAACAAGCTCACCAAGCCGACCTGGACGATCATCCTCGGGCTCGGGGTGGCGGTGCAGCTGGTCCTGGGGGGTTCGCTGCTGCTGATCAGCCTCGCCTTCACGATCGCTGCGCTCGTGTACCTCGCCGACGTTCGGCCCGCGCTCGCGTCGCTGACCCGTCGCTGATCGACCTGAGGAGTACTTCCTCCAGATTCCCTCAAGGTCGGCCCGACCTACGGTCTCGATCTCTCGGGCCGTCCTAGCGTGGGCTCACCGATCGACGACTGGGGGGTAGTCATGGGTGAGTCGGACGTACGTCCGTGGGGATCGTGGGAGGTCCTCGACGAAGGTCTCGGCTACAAGGTCAAGCGGCTGGTCGTGAGGCCGCGCCAGCGGCTCTCCTACCAGACCCACTCCTACCGTGCGGAGCACTGGGTGATCGTCAGCGGCCGAGCGACCTGTGTGATCAACGGCGTCGTCCGCAAGGCCCGGCCCGGTGACTATGTCGATGTCCCGGTCGGGGCCGCGCACCGGCTGATGAACGAGGAGCAGGAGCCGCTCGTCGTCATCGAGGTGCAGCGCGGGCTGTACACCGGCGAGGACGACATCGTCCGGCTCGAGGACGACTACGGGCGCAGCGAGGTCGTCATCGCGACGCCGGGGCGGTTGCTCGACGCGCTGGCCTGAAGCGGCCTGCCTGAGGCGGGTCTCGGTAGGCTCGCTGGCGCTCGCTACTCGCGCCGGGTTGCTCGCCGGCGCGGGTGACTCCGGCTCCTTGCCCTGCCTTCGGTCACGGGATCTCGACGACGCTCGCTTGCGCTCGCTGCTCGATCACCGACGACCGGCCGTTGCTGCTCGATCACCGGTGGGTCGGTCAGCGGGTGCGGCGGGCACGCCGGCGGTCGTGCTTCGCCGACGGGGTCGGCGCGGGGCGGCTGGTGTAGCCGTAGTAGCCGTAGCCATACCCGTAGCCGTACGAGCGGCCCTTCTTGATCGTCGGCGCGAGGTTGACGACGACGCCGACGGCCTTGCCGCCGACCGCCTCGACCCGCTCGATCGCGTGGCCGAGCTGGTCGCGGGTCGTCTTGCCGTGGCGCACGACCACGAGTGCACCGTCGGCCTGGGCGGCGAGCAGAGCTGCATCGGTGACCGGGAGCAGCGGCGGGGCGTCCAGGATCACGATGTCGAAGTCGTCGCGGAGCTCGCCCACGAGCTTCTCCATGGCGTTGGACTGGAGCAGCTCCGACGGGTTCGGCGGGATCGGTCCGCTGGAGAGGACCCACAGGCCGGTGTCGGCGTACTGCTGCATGGCGTCGCGCAGGTGCACCTTGCCGATCAGCACGCTGGTCGTGCCGACGCCGGCGTCGAGGCCCAGCCGGCTGGCGATCAGCGGGCGTCGCAGGTCGCACTCGACGAGCACGACCCGCTGCTTGGCGAGCGCCAAGGTGATCGCGAGGTTGACGGCCGTGGTCGTCTTGCCCTCGTTCGGCAGCGAGCTGCTGACCACGAACACCTTCTGGTCATGGTCGACCTCGACGTACTGCATGTTCGTGCGCAGCACCCGGAACGACTCCGACCACGGCGTCGCATCGGTGAGGACCTCGGCGGGTGGACGGCGCACCGCGGTGTTGTCCGCGGTGATCCGGCCGAGTACGGGCGCCGGAGTCACCTCTGCGATGTCTTCGCTGGACGACAGCGACGTGTCGAGGAGCTCGCGCAGCACGGCGGCGCCGACACCGAGCAGCAGGCCGAGAACCAGCGCCAGGCCGATGTTGCGCACCGGCTGCGGGCTCACCGGAGTGTCCGAGACCCGGGCGTTGTCAACGATCGACGCATGGATCAGCGCGTCCGTCTTGCCGGCGGGCGTCTCGAGCGAGGCGACCTCGTCGCTCAGCGCCTGGGCGTACGCCTGCGCGATGTCACGGGCGATGACCGGGTCGGGATCGGTGGCGCTGATCTCGAGGATGACCGTGTCGGGGTTCACCGACGTGGACACCGCCGCCTGGAGAGTCTCGGGGTCCATCCCGTTGCCGAGGTCGTTGGCGACCTGCTCCGCGAGCTTGTGCTTGCCGACCAGCTCGGCGTAGGAGCTCACCCGCTGGGTGGCGAACAGATTGCCCTGGTAGGCGTCGGCGGTGTCCGACGGGCTGGTCGAGACGAAGATGCTCGCGGTCGAGGAGTACTGCGGGGTGGCTTGCCACGTGAGCAGGGCCGCGGCTCCCACGCTGAGCGTGACGATGGCGACGACGACGCGCCACCGATGGCGCATCGCCAGCCAGTAGTCCTTCAGCTCCACTCGTGTCCGCCCTCGTCCTCGCGCGCCTGCCCCATGCCCGACGCCGTGCAGCAACAGTAACGGCGTTCGCTCTGGTCACGCCGCTGATCGCGCCCGGGCCTGGGGTTGACCGATGCAATGAATCGGGTACCCGGCCCCGAGATCGGGGTTAACGTGTTGGCGACTCCTCGCGGGGTCGGGATGGTTGGGTGGACTAGTCCAGTTGCCGAAAACAGGTCCGAAGCCACGCAGGAACGACCACACTCGACGCCGGGTGAGGGGACATCCGAGATCACCGGGGGACATGACGTGAGCGACTTGGTCGCGCGTATGAGGCGGCGCCGCGCGCCGCTCGCCATCGCGTTCGACGTGTGTGCCTGGTTGCTCGGCTACGCGGCGTTCGCCTGGCTTCGGCTCGACAGTGACGCCTCGAGCGTGCCGTGGCCGGAGGTGCTCGCCTTCGCGACCGTGACTGCGACGCTGTACGTGGCACTGGCGGCGCCCCTCCGGCTCCACCAGGGCCGCGCCCGCACCGCGAGCCTGGAGGAGATGGTGCTCCTCGGGATGCTGATGGGCGGCGTCGGTGGCGGCGTCTTCCTGGTGAACCTGTTCGGCCAGTGGATCCCCCGCAGCATCCCGGCCGGGGCGACCTGCGGTGCGCTCGTGCTCGCCGCGTGGGCGCGGGCGAGCTGGCGGACCCTGCAGGAGCGCGACGAGCGCACCGGCGCCGGTGAGGACACCGAGCGGACGCTGGTGATGGGCGCGGGTGAGGCCGGCCGCGAGCTGATCACCTCGATGCAGCGCGACCCGCTGCGGCGCTACCTGCCGGTCGGACTGCTCGACGACGATCCCTACAAGCGGCACCGCCGGCTGCGCGGCGTACCCGTCCTCGGGACCAGCTGCGACCTGGAGAAGGAGGTCGCGCGCACCGGGGCGACCATGGTCGTGATCGCGATCCCCAGCGCCAGTGCCGAGACGGTCAACCGGCTCCGGCTCACGGCTCTGGACGCCCATGTGTCGGTCAAGGTGTTGCCGTCCACCACGCAGCTCCTCACCGACAGCGTCGGCATCCGCGACCTGCGGGACATCAACATCACCGACGTACTCGGCCGCAACCAGCTGGACACGGACGTCGCCTCGATCGCCGGCTACCTGGCCGGGCGGAAGGTGCTGGTCACCGGTGCCGGCGGCTCCATCGGCTCCGAGCTGTGCCGCCAGATCTACCGCTACCAGCCGGCCGAGCTGATGATGCTCGACCGTGACGAGTCCGCGCTCCACTCGGTCCAGCTCTCGATCCACGGCCGTGCCCTGCTGGACTCGGACGACGTCATCCTGTGCGACATCCGGGACGAGAAGGCGGTGCGAACCATCTTCGCGAACCGTCGCCCCGACGTCGTCTTCCACGCCGCCGCGCTCAAGCACCTGCCGATGCTCGAGCAGTACCCGGCCGAGGCCGTGAAGACCAACGTGATCGGCACCCGCACGGTTCTCGATGCCGCAGACCTCGTCGGTGTCGACAGGTTCGTGAACATCTCCACGGACAAGGCGGCGAACCCGTCCAGCGTCCTGGGCTACTCCAAGCGGGTCGCCGAGCGGATCACAGCCGCCCAGGCGCGCGAGGCTTCCGGGACGTATCTCTCGGTGCGCTTCGGGAACGTGCTCGGCAGCCGTGGCTCGGTGCTGGCGGCGTTCGCCCGGCAGATCGCCGCCGGTGGGCCGATCACGGTCACCCACCCGGACGTCAGCCGCTTCTTCATGACGATCGAGGAGGCCTGCCAGCTGGTCATCCAGGCGGCTGCGATCGGCGGGCCGGGGGAGGCGCTCGTCCTCGACATGGGCGAGCCGGTGAAGATCGTGGACGTCGCCGAGCAGCTGATCGAGCAGGCCGGCACGCCGGTGCCGATCGAATACACCGGGCTGCGCGAGGGCGAGAAGTTGCACGAGGAGCTCTTCGGCGAAGGCGAGCCGTGCGACGTCCGGCCGCGGCACCCGCTGGTCTCGCACGTGCCGGTGCCACCGATCACCGACGGCGAGGTCCTGGGCCTCACCCTCGTCGGCGAGCCTGACGACGTGCGGCAGGCGCTGCACGACGCGTGCCTGGTGTCGATCGAGGCCGACGACCCGTCCTCGCTGCGGAACTGAAGCCCGGCGGGGTCTCGTCGGCTCGCTCGCTGGTCGGCGGTGGGTTGCGGTAGCGGGAACGAGATGACGTGGTCGCCGTCCTGCCCGGGTGTGGGGATCTCGACAGGCTCGATCGCCGGACTCGTCGCCCCGTGCGGGTGCCGGTATCTCGACGAGCTCGATCACAGTGCTCACCGCCCTGCACCCCATCTGACCTGGGTAAACGTGAGTACAGGTGCGTTGTCGGTGCTGAGTGCTTGAGTGGATCACATGGCAGCCCTTCCGCTCGAGGCACCTGGCCCGGACACCCCGGCCGAGGTCCTGGCTGCCCTGGAGACCACGCACACCGCCCTGGCTGATGCGGAGATCGGGCAGTTCCGGCTGGCGGTGGAGTGGGCGATCGCGCACCCGATCACCTCGGTCGCCGACATCGCCACCGTCGAGGGCACCGAAGGCGAGGTCGCGATCGCCGGGACGGGTGCGCCGTTGGTGGCGGAGTTCTGTGTCGCGGACTTCGCCGCCGCGATCGGGGTGAGCACCGATGCCGGCCGGGCCTACCTGGGGGACGCGGTCGAGGTCTGCTACCGGCTCCCCCTGCTGTGGGCCCAGGTCATGTCCGCGCGGGTGCCGGTATGGAAGGCCCGCCGGATCGCCGGGCACACCCACGGCCTGTCCTTCGAGGGCGCCGCCTGTGTGGACCGGCACCTGGCCCCGATCGCGCACCGGGTCTCCTTCGCCCAGATCGAACGCACCGTCGAAGCCGCCCGCGCCATGCACGACCCCGCCCAGGCCGAGCAACGCCGCCGCGAGGCCGCCGACGGCCGGTTCTGTGACATCGACACCACCCAGGTCGGGCTGCAGGGCACCATGACCGTGCGCGGCGAGCTCGACCTGGCCGACGCCCTCGACCTCGACCAGGCCCTGCGACACGGCGCCCAACAGCTCGCCGACCTCGGCTGCACCGAGACCCTCGACGTCCGCCGCGCCCTGGCCGTCGGCGCCCTGGCCCGCGGCGACCTCACCCTCGGACTCGACACCCACCCCGCCACCCAGGCCGAGGCCGACACCGACACCCAGCCCGAGAGCCAGGCCGGCCCCGAGGCGGAGCCGCCGCCCAAGCGGCGGCGCGGGTTGATGCTGTACGCGCACCTGACCGACGACGCGGTCCGCGGCCTGCTCGCCACCGTGGAGAACACCCGCTCCCAGGTCCTGGTCGGCCAGGTCGCCGGCTGGTGCGCCACCGCGACCGGCCCGGTCACCATCCGGCCGGTCCTGGACCTGCACGAACACCTGCAGGTGCCGGGCTACCGGCCCTCCCCACGGTTGCGCGAACAAGTCCTCCTCACCCACCCCACCTGCGTGTTCCCCCACTGCACCCGGCCATCACGGTCCTGCGACCTCGACCACGTGATCCCCTGGGCCGAGGGCGGCCCCACCTGCTCGTGCAACCTGGTCCCCGCCTGCCGGTTCCACCACCGGCTCCGCACCCACGGCGGCTGGCGGCTCCACCGCGTCGGCGAACGACTCTTCGTATGGACCAGCCCCCACGGACGCATCTACACCCGACATCTGTGACCACCCGACCCCGCCGGCCACGGCCGACGGGGCCATTTCCATGCCCGGGGTCTGCTTCCGAGGCCCGGAGTCTGCTTCCGAGGCCCTGCGTCGGTGCGGGGGCCTCGACGGACGCTCAGGCCCCAGGGGCCTTCGCTGCTCGACCACCGGGGTCAGGTGGCGAGGTCGGCGTCGACCATCCGGCCGACGATCTCGTCGAACTCCACCGTCGGCGCCCAGCCGAGGGTCTCGCGGGCGAGGGTGGCGTCGCCGACCAGCTCGGTCGGGTCGGCGGGGCGCACGAACTCGGGGTCGACCGTGACCAGGTGCTGCCAGTCCTCGATGCCGGCGCGGGCGAAGGCGGCGGCGACGAAGTCGCGCACCGAGCGGGAGACGCCGGTGGCGACCACGTAGTCGCGAGCGACGTCGGCGCGGACGGCGCGGACCATGGCGTCGACGTAGTCGGGAGCCCAGCCCCAGTCGCGGCGGGCGTCCAGGTTGCCGAGGGCCAGGGTGCCGGCGCGGCCGTGCGCGATGGCGGCGACGGTCGAGGTGATCTTGCGGGTGACGAACTCGGGCGGGCGGTGCGGCGACTCGTGGTTGTAGAGGATCGCGCTGACCGCGTGCAGGTCGCGGCGGCGGTACACGTCGACCATCAGGTGGGCGTACGCCTTGGCCGCGCCGTACGGGTTGACCGGTCGCAGTGGCGTGGACTCGTCCTGGGGCGAGCGGTCGGGCTGGCCGAAGATCTCGGCGCTCGAGGCCTGCACGAAGCGCACCGGGCGGCCGAGCTTGTCCTGGACCTGGAGGGCCGACTCGAGCAGGCCCGCGGCGGCCAGGCCGTTGACCCGGGCGGTCAGGTCTGGCTCCTCCCAAGAGCGGGCGACCGAGCTGAGCGCAGCCAGGTTGTAGACCTCGTCCGGGGCGACGTCGACCAGGAGCGCGCGCACCTCCTCGACGGCGGTGAGGTCGCCGCGGTGCAGCTCGACGCCGGGAAGGTCGGGGAGCGGCTCGAGGGCGTGCGCGAGCGCGTGCACCTCGACGCCCTCGCCGAGGAGCCGCTCGGCGAGGTAGCGGCCGTCCTGGCCGCTGATCCCGGTGACGAAGGCGCGCAGCGGTCGGGTCATGCCGGCTACCAGCCCTGCTGGGTGGCCGCGAGGTCGGCGTCGACCATCAGGGCGACCAGCTCGTGGAAGGAGACCTTCGGCTTCCAGCCGAGCACCTCGCGGGCCTTGCTGGCGTCGCCGATCAGGTGGTCGACCTCCGCGGGCCGCATGAAGCGCGGGTCCTGGCGCACGTAGGGCGCCCAGTCGTCGATGCCGATGTGCGCGAACGCGGCGTCGAGGAAGTCGCGGATCGAGTGCGCCTCGCCGGTCGCGATCACGTAGTCGTCGGCCGCCGGCTGCTGCAACATCAACCACATCGCCTCGACGTAGTCGCCGGCGAACCCCCAGTCCCGCTCGGCGTCCAGGTTGCCGAGCACCAGCTCCTTCTGCACGCCCAACTTGATCCGGGCGACCGCCTCACTGATCTTGCGGGTCACGAACTCCGGGCCGCGGCGCGGCGACTCGTGGTTGAACAGGATCCCGGAGGAGGCGTGCATGCCGTAGGACTCGCGGTAGTTGATCGTCATGTAGTGCCCGAACACCTTGCTGACGCCGTACGGGGAGCGCGGCCACAGCAGGGTCCGCTCGTGCTGGGGCACCTCCTGGACCTTGCCGAACATCTCCGAGCTCGACGCTTGGTAGAACCGGATCTCCTCCGGCTCGTCCCCGGTGTGCAGGCGCACCGCCTCCAGCATGTTCAGCACACCCTTGGCGGTGACGTCGGTGGTCAGCTGGGCGTTCTCCCAGGAGTAGGCCACGAACGAGACCGCGCCCAGGTTGTAGACCTCGTCGGGGCAGGAGTCGCGCAGCGCCCGGATCAGGCTGGACATGTCGGTGAGATCGCCGTTGTGGAGCCGGACGTCCGGCAGCAGCTGTTCGACGAGGTCGCGCTTGGGGTTGTTCTGCCCGCGGATCACGCCATGGACGTCGTACCCCTTGGCGAGCAGGAACTCGGCCAGGTAGAGGCCGTCCTGGCCGGTGATGCCGGTGATGAGCGCGGTGGGCATGCCCGGATTGTGCCAGTGGGCGGCTCCGGTGTGGTGCCCTACGGGCCGAGGGTGGCGACCGGCAGGACGTAAATGCCGTCGGAGGGTCGGCGCAGCGCGGCAGTGCGGGTGGTGACGACGGCGAGGAAGGCGGGATCGCCCGCCTTGCTGGTGTCGACCTTCGTCGCGAAGCGGGCCAGCGACTTGGCGGCTCGGTCGACGGAGTCGGGGTTCAGCTTGACCTCAATCGCTCCCCAGCGGCCGTCGGCGAGGGTGATGACGATGTCGACCTCATGGCCGTTGTTGTCGCGCCAGTGCCACAGCTGTCCATCGAGAGGTTGGGCGTACACGCGGAGGTCCCGCGCGACCAGCCCCTCGAAATGGAAGCCCGTGGCGTTGAGGTCCCGCAGGAGGTGTTCGGGCCCGACGCCGAGGGCGGCGAGCCCAAGGGACGGGTCCGTCATGAAGCGGGTGGCGGACTTGCGGAGCGGGGTGGTGGACCGCATGTGTGGCCCCCATGCGGGCACGTCCTCGATGAGCATGAGGCGCTCGAGTGCGCGGAGGTAGCCGGCGACGGTGTCTCGGCGCGCGGGTCCGTCGGCTCCGCCGACGTCGTCGGCGATGGCCTTCGTGCTGAGCTCGGTACCGACGCCTCGACCGAGGGATGCGAGGAGCCTGCGTAGCGTTGCCGGGTCGCGACGGACCCCCAGCTGAGGGAGGTCGACCTCGACGATGGTGGCCAGATAGTCGGCGAGCCAGCGCTGGGCGTCACGGACGGAGGCCTCGAGCAGACCGGGCCAGCCACCGACGATCAGGTGATCGACGAGCTTCGGGACGGTGACGCCGGGGTCGAGGCTGGGCTTGAAGTCCCCGTTGAAAAGTGCCCCGAGGGAGACCTCTCCGGTGGACACCCCGGACTCGAACAGGCTCATCGGACGCATCCGCAGCCTGGAGAATCGACCTGCGCCAGGGTGTCGGCTGGTGTCGTCGTTCGGGGTCGCGGACCCGGTCAGGATGAACTGCCCGCGTATGCCTCGGTCGTCGACCTCGCGCCGCACGAGATTCCACAGCTTCGGCGCCAGCTGCCACTCGTCGAAGAGCACCGGCGGGTCGGCGCCCAGCAGCAACTCGGGGGCGGCGTCGACCAGGTCGCGGGCCCCGTCGTCGACATCCAGACGGAATGTCGTCGTCGCAACTCGCTGAGCGGTCGCGGTCTTGCCGCACGCCTTCGGCCCCTCGATGAGCACGGCACCGGCGGCTCGCATCCTGCTCGCGAGCTCGTCATCAGCCACGCGGTTGCGGTACTCGAGCATGGATCCTCCTCGGCATGACCGAGTGAATCATATGCGTGGCACCGTGCAAATCCTTTAGATGAGAGCGTGTAAATCCTATATCCCCAGGCCGAATATGAGTTCGCGCGGCACCAGCGCTCAGTCCTCGCTGCTGGGGCGGGCGGTGACGTAGACGGCCAGCTCGGGGTCGGTCGAGACGATCCGGTCGACCTCCTCGCCGCCGTCGCAGCGGCGCAGGGAGACCGTGACTCCCTCGCCGCCGCGGTCCAGGAGCCGCCAGCTGCCGCCGGCCTGCTCCCAGCGCAGCAGGTCGTCCAGCGGGTCGCCGGGGTGGAGCGTCATGCGCGGTCTCCTCTCGTCGGGGTCTCGGTGGTCGCGTGGGTCGTGCCGCCGAGGTGGCGGGCGGTGTTGACCAGCCCGACCAGGCTGAACGCCTGCGGAGTGTTGCCGAGGTGCGCGCCGCTCCGCGGGTCGCACTCCTCACTCAGCATGCCCACATCGTTACGAAGTGCCAACAGCCGGGTGAACATCTCCTCCGCCTCACCGGTGCGGCCGATGCCGTGCAGGGCGTCCGCGAGCCAGAAGCTGCAGGCCAGGAACGCGCCCTCGGTGCCGGGCAGGCCGTCGGCGCCGCCGTCCGCCGCGGGGTCGTAGCGCAGCAGGAAGCCCTCGCGGCACAGCTCGCGCTGCACCGCCTCGACGGTGCCGACCACCCGCTCGTCGTCCCAGGGCAGGAAGCCGACCCGGGGCAGCAGGAGCAGCGCGGCGTCCAGGCCCTCCGAGCCGTAGAACTGGGTGAACGTACGGCGGTCCGCGTCGTACCCGTGCTCGCAGACCTCGGCGTGGATCTCCTGCCCGAGCCGGCGCCAGCGGTCCACCGGGACGTCCAGGTCGAGCCGCTCCACGGTGCGCACCGCGCGGTCCACGCCCACCCAGGCCATCACCTTGGAGTGCACGAACTGGCGCTGCGGGCCGCGCACCTCCCACAGCCCGTTGTCGGGCTGCCGCCAGTTCCCCTCCAGCCAGTCCAGCAGCGCCCGCTGCACGTCCCAGGCCGGGTCGGTCAGCTCCAGGCCGGCGTTGCGGGCCAGGTGCAGGCCGTCGAGCACCTCCCCCCACACGTCGAGCTGGAACTGCCCGGCCGCCGCGTTCCCGACCCGCACCGGCGTCGAGTCGTCGAAGCCGTCGAGCCAGTCCAGCGTGGTCTCCGGGAGCCGCTGGGTGCCGTCCAGGGCGTACATGATCTGCAGCTTGTCGGGGTCGCCCGCGACCGCGCGGACCAGCCACTCCCGCCAGGCGCGGGCCTCCTCGGTGTAGCCGGTCCCGAGCAGCGCCTGCAGGGTGAACGTCGCGTCTCGCAGCCAGCAGTAGCGGTAGTCCCAGTTGCGCACCCCGCCGACGTCCTCGGGCAGCGAGGTGGTCGCCGCCGCCAGGATCCCGCCGGTCGGCGCGTAGGTGAGCGCCTTGAGCAGCAGCAGCGAGCGCTCCACCTCCTCGGCCCACCTCCCCTCGTAGCTTCCGCGGTCCACCCAGTCGGTCCAGTACGACGCCGTGTCGGCCAGCGCCCGCTCGGCGTCGACCGGGTCCGGGCGGGGCAGGTGCGCGGCCTGGTAGGTGAGCACGAACCAGGCCCGGTCGCCCGCGGCGAGGGTGAACTCCGCGCGCACCGCGTCGCCGTCGTGGCTCAGCGGGACCGAGGCGCTCAGCCACACCGCGTCCGGGCCGGCGATCGCCGACGCCTCCGCGCGGTCCACCCGCGTCCAGGGCCGGACCCGCCCGTAGTCGAAGCGCAGCCGCAGCGCCATCTCCACCGGCACGCTGCCCGACACGCCCTCGACGATCCGGACCACGTCCGGGGCCTCCCCGCGCGGCGGCATCAGGTCGACCACCCGGACGGTGCCGTCCGCGGTCTCCCAGGTGGTCTCCAGCACCAGCGTGTGCTCGCGGTAGCGCCGCGACGTCGCCGAGTCCGCGCCGGCGGGCGCGATCCGCCAGTGCCCCGCGCCCTCGTCGTGCAGCAGCGCCGCGAAGCAGGCCGCGGAGTCGAAGCGGGGCAGGCACAGCCAGTCGATCGAGCCGTCCCGGCCCACCAGCGCGGCGGTCTGCAGGTCCCCGATCAGCGCGTAGTCCTCGATCCGGTTGCTCACCCGGCCCCCTCGCCGTCGTCGGCGCCGAGCTCGATCACGACCTTGACGTCCTCGGGGCCGGCCTCGAACGCGTCCGCGGCGTCGGCCAACGGGACCCGCCGGGTGAGCAGCCGCTCCAGCCAGGCCAGGTCGGCGGCGGCCAGCGCGTCGGCGGCCGCCCGGTAGTGCCGGGTGTTCGCGTTCACCGAGCCGACCACCACGTCGTTCTCGAGCACCAGCTCGCGGTTCAGCCCGCCCGCGTCGACCGAGAGCCGCCGCCCGGCCGAGGACACGCCGGTCAGGCAGACCACGCCGTACGGCGAGGTCGCGGCCATCGCCTCGAAGACCAGCCGGCCGACCCCGGTCGCCTCCAGCACCACGTCCGGCCGGGCGGTGCGCGCGATCTCCGCCACGCTGCTGTGGTGGTACGTCGCCCCCAGGTCGCGGACCAGGTCCGGCTTGGGGCCGTCGGTGACCAGGTCCAGCACGTGCACGTCCAGCCCGCGCTGCACCCCGATCAGCGCGGCCAGCAGCCCGATCGGCCCGGCCCCGGTCACCAGGGCGGTCCGCGGCTCGAACCAGGCGCGCGCGCCGACCCGGTCCACCTGCTCCCACGCCTTCGCGACCACGCTGGTCGGCTCCATCAGCACCCCGGCCAGTCCCAGGTGGCCGGCGACCCGCACGGCGTACTCGGGCGGCACCGTCCACCGCTCGCTGCCGAAGCCGTCGAGCTCCTTGATCCCGCGCTCGGTGTAGCGGCCGTTGCGGCACATGTCCCACTCGTCGTGGGCGCACGCCCCGCACGGCTCGGGGTCCGGCCGCCGGACCACGCCCGCGACCAGGTCGCCGGCGGCGAAGCCGCTGCCGGCGGGCGCCTCGAGCACCCGGCCGAGCGACTCGTGGCCGAGGACCAGCCGGCCGTCGTGGTCGTGGGGCGCCCAGCCGTACTCGCCGCGGACGATCTCCTTGTCGGTCCCGCAGACCCCGATCGCCAGCCCCGCGACGAGCAGCTCGCCCGCGGCGGGCTCCGGGTCGGGCACGGTCTCGACGGCCAGCGTCCCGGCCGCCCCGGGCCGCACGGTCAGTGCGCGCATCGCTCTCCTTCCGCGGGTCAGGCGACCCGGTAGCGCTCGGCGGCCGCGGCGCGCAGCCGCAGGCCGTGGCCGGGTCCGTCGGCGACGGTGAGGGTGCCGCCGAGCGGATCGGCGTACCCCTCGACCAGCTCGCGGACGATCCGGACGTGGTCGTGGAACCACTCCAGGTGCCGCAGCCGCGGGGTCACGGCCGCGACCGGGACGGTGAGGTACGGCGCGCAGTGGCCCGAGACGTCCACGCCGTGCGCGGCGGCCAGCGCCACCGCCTGCCGCCACCCGGTGTAGCCGCCGCAGCGGGTCACGTCGACCTGCAGGCAGTCCACGACCGGCAGCAGCCGGGCGAACGCGGCCGGGTCGTCGGCGTACTCCCCGGCGGCGACGTCGGCGTCGACCGCGGCCCGCACCGCGGCGAGCCCGGGCAGGTCCTCGGAGCTCACCGGCTCCTCGAACCAGGTGACGCCCAGCGCGTCCAGGTCGCGGCCCACCCGGCGCGCCTGGCCGGGGGAGTAGCCGCCGTTGGCGTCCACGAAGACCTGCGTGCCCGGGCCGGTCGTGTCGACGAGGTCGCGGACCAGGGCGGTGCGGTCGAGGTCGCGCCGCTCGCGGCGACCCCAGGACTCGCCGACCTTGATCTTCACCGCGGGCAGCCCGAGCGCCAGCCAGCCGCGGACCTGGCTGCGCAGGCGGTCGTCGTCGTACGTCGTGAAGCCGCCGCTGCCGTAGACCGGCACCGGCGTCGCCGCGTCCCCCCACCAGCGGTGCAGCGGCAGGTCGAGCAGCCGGGCGCCGAGGTCCCACAGCGCGATGTCGACCGCCGAGACCGCCATCGCGACCAGGCCGCCGCGGCCGGCGTTGCGGACCGCGCGCAGCATCGCCTCCTGGGCCGCGGCCGGGGCCAGCGCGTCGCGGCCGAGCACCACCGGGGACAGCAGCTCGTCGACGACGGCGGCCGCGGCGGCCGGCGCCCAGGTCCAGCCGGTGCCGACCTCGCCGCCGGCGCGGGCGTGCACGACGACCATCGTGGTGTGGTCCCAGGCCAGCGTGCCGTCGCCCTCGGGGGCGTCGGTCGCGACGGTGTACGCCGCGGCCTCGAGGGCCGTGACGCAGGGCCCGTCCTCGGTGCGGGCGTCAGGGAGGGGGTCGCTCAATGCAGCAGCTCCTGGGCCTTGGTCCTGATGCCCTCCTTCATCACGCCCCAGCGGCTGGTGTCGCCCTTGATCAGCGCCTTGGCCATCGCGGTCATCTGCTCGAGGGTGGCGTGCGGCGGGATCGGCGGCACGTCGGGGTCGCAGTGCACGTCGAGCAGGTGCGGGCGGTCCGAGGACAGCGCGACCTGCCACGCGTCGGCGAGCTGGTCGGGGTCGGTCACGGTCGTCGCGCCCAGGCCGCACGAGCGCGCGAAGTCGGCGTACGAGACGTCCGGCAGCGCCTGGGACTCCACGAAGGTGGGCGTCCCGCCCATCGCGCGCAGCTCCCAGGTGACCTGGTTGAGGTCGTTGTTGTGGAGTACGGCGACCACCAGCCGCGGGTCGGCCCACTCCGGCCAGTAGCGGGCGATCGTGAGCAGCTCGGCCAGCCCGTTCATCTGCATCGCGCCGTCGCCCTCGAAGGCGATCGCGGGCCGGTCGGGGTGGGCGAACTTGGCGCCGATCGCGTACGGCACCGCCGGGCCCATCGTCGCGAGCGTGCCCGACAGCGAGCCGCGCATCCGGCCGCGCATCTTGACGTGCCGGGCGTACCAGTTCGCGGCCGAGCCGCTGTCGGAGGAGATGATCGCGTCGGTCGGCGCGACCTTCGAGAACTCGTTGAAGATCCGCATCGGGTTGACCGGGTCGGCCGCGACGTGGGCCTCGGCGTCCATCACCTCCCACCAGTCGGTGACGTTCGCGCAGATCTCGTCGTGCCAGGAGCGGTCCTGCTGCTTCTCCAGCAGCGGGATCAGCGCGCGCAGCGTGGCCTGCGCGTCGCCGACGAGGTTGACCTCGTAGGGGTAGCGCATCCCGATCATCGTGCCGTCGAGGTCGATCTGCACGGCACGGGCCTGGTCCAGCTCCGGCATGAACTGCGTGTAGGGGAAGCTCGAGCCGACGGTCAGCAGCGTGTCGCAGCCCATCATCAGCTCGTAGCTCGGGCGGGTGCCGAGCAGGCCGATCGAGCCGGTCACCCAGGGCAGCTCGTCGCTGAGCACGTCCTTGCCGAGCAGCGCCTTCGCGACCCCGGCGCCCAGCAGGTCCACCACCTCGGCGATCTCGGCGTCCGCGCCGCGGGCGCCCTGGCCGACCAGCAGCGCGACCTTGCGGCCGGAGTTCAAGACGTCGGCGGCCTGGCGCAGCGCCGCGGGGTCCGGGGTGACCGTGGGCCGCTGGGTCGGGGTGAGGCTGGAGGGCACCATCTTGAACGCGTGCTGCGGGGCGGCGTACTCCAGCTCCTGGACGTCGTTGGGCACGATGATCGCGGTCGGCGCGCGGCGGGCGGTCGCGACCCGGATCGCCCGGTCCAGCACGTTCGGCAGCTGCTCGGGGACGGTCACCATCTGCACGTAGTCGCCGGCGACGTCCTTGAACAGGCTGATCAGGTCGACCTCCTGCTGGTAGCTGCCGCCCATCGCGGTGCGGTTGGTCTGCCCGACGATCGCCACCACGGGGACGTGGTCTAGCTTCGCGTCGTAGAGGCCGTTGAGCAGGTGGATCGCGCCGGGCCCGGAGGTCGCCATGCAGACGCCGGGGCGGCCGGAGAACTTCGCGTAGCCCACCGCCTGGAACGCGCTCATCTCCTCGTGGCGGGACTGGATGAAGCGCGGCTGGTCGTCGGCGCGGGAGAACGCGCCGAGGATCCCGTTGATCCCGTCGCCGGGATAGCCGAAGACCTGCGCCACCCCCCACTCCCGCAGGCGGGCGAGCAGCTGGTCGGCCACGGTCGTCGTCATCTCGTGCTCCCTTCGGATCGTTCTTCGGGTCGTGCCGTGCGGTCGGTCGGGGTGGCCGTCTGCCCGTCGAGCAGGCGGGCCAGCAGCTGGGCCAGGTGCACGCCCTCGTTGCCCCCGCTGTCGAGCTCGTGGATCTGGGTGCGGCAGGAGAAGCCGTCGGCGAGCACGACGGTGGCCGGGTCGCGCGGGTCGACCTCGCGGAGCCGGGGCAGCAGCACCTGCTCGGCGCACGCCGCACTGACCTCGCCGTGGCCGGCGGTGAAGCCGAAGTTGCCGGCCAGGCCGCAGCAGCCGGACTCGAGCTGCTCGACGTCGGCGCCGGCGTGCTCGAGCAGGGTGCGGTCGGCGTCCCAGCCGAGCACGGCGTGCTGGTGGCAGTGCACCTGCGCGAGCGCGCTCACCCCGCCGGCGTACGGCGGCTCCCAGCCGTCGGTGTGCTCGGTGAGCAGCTCGGCCAGGGTCACGGTGTGGTCGCGCACCCGCTTCGCGTCCCGGTCCTCGGGCATCAGCTCGACGGCGTCCGAGCGCAGCACCGAGGTGCAGCTGGGCTCCAGGCCGAGCACCAGGCCCCCGGCGCGCACGTGCGGCGCGAGCTCGGCGATCGTGTGCCGGACCCGCATCCGGGCCACCCCGAGCTGCCCGGTGGAGATCCAGGTCAGCCCGCAGCACACCGGCCGCTGCGGCATCGTCACGCCCCAGCCGGCGCTCTCCAGCACCCGCACGGCCGCGATGCCGACCTCGGGGTGGAAGTGGTTGGTGAACGTGTCCGGCCACAGCAGCACGGTGCCGCGGGCGCCCGCGCCGGGCGCGGGGGTGTGCCCGGCGAGCCAGCGCTGCAGCGATTGTCTGGCGAACCGCGGCACCTCCCGGTCCTCCAGGCCGGCCAGCCGGGTGCCGGCGCGGCGCAGCGGCCGGACCCCGGCGACGGCGTTGACCACCGGCGCCAGCCGAAGCCGGTCGACCAGCATCGCCGCCGTCGGCAGCCAGCCGGTGGCGTAGTCGGCGCGCGGGCGCAGCCGGTGCCGGTAGTGGTGGTAGAGGAACTCGGCCTTGTAGGTCGCCATGTCCACGTGCGCCGGGCAGTCGGACTTGCAGCCCTTGCAGGCCAGGCACAGGTCGAGCGCCTCGCGCACCTCGGTCGAGCGCCAGCCGTCGGTGATCGTGCCGTCGCCGTGGCCGTCCATCATCTCGAACAGCAGCCGGGCCCGGCCCCGCGTGGAGTGCTGCTCCTCGCGGGTCGCCTGGTACGACGGGCACATCACCGTGCCGCCGTCGTGGTCGAGCTGGCGGCACTTGCCGACGCCGACGCAGCGGTTGGCCGCTTGGGCGAACGAGTGGCCGTCCTCGGGGAACCCGAACGCCAGCGGCAGCAGCCGCTTCGGCTCCCAGTGGCCGCCCAGCCGCAGGTGCGCGTCCAGCGGGGCCGGGTGGACGACCTTGCCGGGGTTCATCAGGTCGTCGGGGTCGAAGAGCGCCTTGACCTCCTCGAACAGCCCGACCACCTCCGCGCCGAACATCTTGGGCAGCAGCTCCCCGCGGGTCTGCCCGTCGCCGTGCTCGCCGGACAGCGAGCCGCCGTACGAGACCACCAGGTCGGCGGCGCGCTCGAGGAACCGCCGGTAGGTCGCGACCCCCTCGGTCGTGTAGAGGTCGAACGGGATCCGGGTGTGCACGCAGCCCTGCCCGAAGTGGCCGTAGAGGCTGGGGCCGACGTCGCTGGCGTAGCCGAACTCCTCGTAGAGCCGGCGCACGTCGCGCAGGTAGTCGCCGAGCCGGTCGACGGGTACGGCGGCGTCCTCCCAGCCCTCGAAGGTGTCCGGCCGGTGCGGGACGTGGGCGGTCGCGCCGAGCCCGGACTCGCGGACCAGCCACAGCTCGTGCTCGCGGTCGGGGTCGTCGTAGAACGCGACGTCCGGGGCGTGGTCGGTCCGGCCGAGCGCGGCGAGCATCGCCTCGGCGCGGCGATCGGACTCATCGGTGTCGGCGCCGCCCATCTGCACCATCAGGAAGCCGCTGCCCCGCGGCAGCATGTCCAGCGCCTCGGGGTTCATCCCCTTGAGCTGCTGGTCGCGCAGCAGGAAGTCGTCGACCCCCTCGAGCGCGATCGGCTCGTGCTCGACGACCGACGGCACGGCATCGGCGGCCGCGGCGATGCCGGGATAGCCGAGCACCACCAGGGTCCGCGCCGGGACTACCGGCACCAGCTCCAGCTCGGCGCGCAGCACCGTCACCAGCGTCGCCTCGCTGCCGACCAGGAAGCCGGCCACGTCGAAGCCGTGCTCGGACAGCAGCGAGTCCAGGTTGTAGCCGGAGACGCGGCGCGGGATGTCCGGGTAGCGCTCGCGGATCAGGTCCGCGTGGTCGTCGCGGAGCCGGCGCAGCCGCCGGTGGATCTCCCCGACCCGGCCGGGCCGCGCCGCGGCCTCGGCGTACTGCTCGTCGGTGAGCGGTGCGGCGGTGAACCGGGTCCCGTCGTGGAGCAGCACGTCGAGGGAGGCGACGTTGTCGACGACCTTGCCGGTGCGCTGCGCGGTGGCGCCGCAGGAGTTGTTGCCGATCATCCCGCCGAGCGTGCAGTTGGGGTGGGTCGCCGGCTCGGGGCCGAACCGCAGCCCGGTCGGTGCCAGCTGGGCGTTCAGGTCGTCCAGGACGATGCCGGGCTCGACCACGCAGCGCCGGTTCGCGGCGTCGACCGAGAGCAGCCGGTGGCAGTACTTCGAGAAGTCGAGGACCACCGCCGCGTTCGTGCACTGCCCGGCCAGGCTGGTGCCGCCACCGCGGGAGACCACCGGCAGGCCGAGCTCGTGGCAGACCGCGATCGCCTCGACCGCGGCCTCGATCGTGTGCGGCACGACCACGCCGAGCGGCACCTGGCGGAAGTTCGAGGCGTCGGTGGAGTACGCCGCCCGGCTGCCCGGGTCGAACCGGACCTCGCCGTCGACCCGGTCGGCGAGGGTGAGCGCCGCGCGGCCCAGGTCGGGGACGGCGGTCGCCGTCACGAGGCCCGCCTGCGGGCGAGCGCGCCGGCCAGCGCGATCCCGCCGGCGGCGGCTGCGCCGAGCAGTCCGTGGTGCTGGGAGGCCCACACCTGCGGCGAGCGGCGGTGCGAGCGGGCGTCGAAGTCGCCGTGCGCGCCGAAGTCCGCGCCGGCCGCGCCGTCGGCCGGCGCCCACAGGTTCTCGGGCTGGTCGGGGTCGCGGCGCCGGTCGGCCTGCTGGCTCTTGAAGCCGGTGCGGGCCAGGTAGCGGTCCAGCAACCCCGGGGCGACGGCGTTCGCGAGCAGGGTGAGCGCCGTGGTCTCCCCGACCCAGTACTCGCGCCGGCTCGGGTGGTCGGCGGCGTACACGACCGCGTCCGCGGCCAACTCGGGCTGGTAGATCGGCGGCACCGGCCGCGCGTGCCGCGGCAGCCGGGAGCGCACCCAGTCGAACTGCGGGGTGTTCACCGCCGGCATCTGCACCATCGTCACGTGCACCCGGCTGCCGTCGTGCAGCAGCTCGGTGCGCAGCGACTCGTGGAACCCCTGGATCGCGTGCTTGGCGCCGCAGTACGCCGACTGCAGCGGGATGCCCCGGTAGGCCAGCGCCGAGCCGACCTGGACGATCGTGCCGCGGTCGCGGGCCGTCATCCGGCGCAGCGCGCTGCGGGTGCCGTTGACGTAGCCGAGGTAGCTGACCTCGGTCACCCGGGCGAACTCCTCGGGCGCGATGTCCACGAACCGCGCGAACACCGAGGTGAACGCGACGTTGACCCACACCTCGATCGGGCCGAGCTCGGCCTCGATCCGGAGTGCGGCCGCCTCGACCGCGGCCGCGTCGGCCATGTCGACCTCGACCGGCAGCGCCCGGACGCCGGCGTCGGTCGCCTCGGCGGCGGCCGCCTCCAGCCCGGTCTCCCCGCGGGCCAGCAGCGCCACGTCGTCGCCGCGGGCCGCGAACGCCCGGGCGCAGGCCCGGCCGATGCCGCCGCTCGCGCCGGTCACCACGACCACGCGGCCGGTCATCTGATCACCTCGTTCGTCGGCTCAGCTGCTCTCGTCATCGATTCCTCCGCGCTGCTGGTTTGCGTGGTTGCCCGCTCGGCCCTGGTGGGCGGTGGGCTGTCCACGTGGTCGGGCCGGGTGGAGGTGGATGGGGCACCGCCGGCCCGGGGTTGGCGGCCCGGGGTTGGCGGGCGCGGCTCGGCGCTGGTGGGCGGTGGGCTGTCCACGTGGTCGGGCCGATCACGTGGCCGGTCACGGCGCCACGATCAGGGCCTGCGGCGCCGCGACCTTCATCCGGGTGTCCAGCCAGGCGATCTGGCGGGCGGCCTCGGCGCCGCTGTCCTGGGCGATCTGGAGCAGCTCGCGGTCGCGCAGCCCCTGCGCACCCTGGGCGATCACCATCCAGGTCGACTGCACCAGGGAGGCCAGCACATGCAGATCCTGCAGGTCGCGCAGCAGCCCGACCTCGCCCTCCCGGGCCTGGGCCAGGCCGGCCGCGTGCAGCCGCTCCGGCTCGTCGACGCCCTCCCGGTCACCCGCCTGCTCGCCGTACCGGTCGATGACCGGCGCCAGCGCCTCGCGGTGCCGGTCGCACCAACCGGCCAGCAGCCGGCAGGTGTGGAACACGTCGGCCACGTGGGCGTGGCCCTCCGCGATCGCGCGGAACGAGTCGGCGAGCGTCCGCTCGCTGTGGTCGGCCAGGCCGACGTACGTCGCCAGGTGCGGCATCTCAGCCCTCCTCTCCCGTGCCGGCGCCGAGGCGGGTGACCCGGCACGCAGCGGTCTTGAACGTGGGCTGCTTGGACACCGGGTCCCAGACGGTCATCGTCAGCTCGTTGGCGGGGTGGTCGCCGTAGTGGAACGGCACGAACACCGCCCCCTCGGTCACCTCGGTGACCCGGGCCGGCACGTCGACGCTGCCGCGCGGCGACTCCAGCCGGACCAGGTCGCCGTCGGCGATCCCGAGCCGCTGGGAGTCGGCCGGGGCGAGCTCCACCCACGCGTGCGGGGCGCACGCGTCGAGCGGCCGGGACCGGGCGGTCTTGGTGCGGGTGTGGAACTGGTAGACGGTGCGGCCGGTGGTCAGCCGGAACGGATACTCCGCGCTGGGCTCCTCGTGCGGCGGGGAGTACGGCGCGCCCTTGAGGAACGCGCGCCCCGCCGGCGCCTGGGCCCGGTGCTCCTGCTCGGTGACGGTCGCGCCCGTGGTCAGGTCGTGGCCGAAGGTCTCGCACTGCTCGGTGTGGGTGGGGAACTGCGCGTCGGCGTACAGCCGCTCGACGCCGAGCGGCCACTGCACGCCGGTGGGCCCGCTCAGCAGCTCGTAGGTGATGCCGGTGTAGTCGCAGGGGCGGCCGCGGGTCGCCGCCGACCAGTGCGCGAAGGTCTCCTCGGGGGTACGCCAGGTGATCAGCGGCCCGCCGTCCTGGTCCTCGAACCCCATGGCGTCGGCGTAGGCCAGGAAGATGTCCAGGTCGCTGCGCGCCTCGCCGGGCGGGTCGACGGCCTGTTGCGAGAGGTGCACGGTGCGGTCGACGTTGGTGAAGCAGCCGGTCTTCTCGCCCCACCCGGCCGCGGGCAGCACCACGTCGGCGAGCTGCGCGGTCTCGGTCAGGAACAGGTCCTGCACGACCACGAAGCACTGGTCGCCGGACAGGATGCTCCTGATCCGCTCGGTCTCCGGCATCGACACGGCCGGGTTGGTCGCGGAGATCCACAGCAGCCCGACGGTGCCGGCCTGGGCGTAGGAGAAGATCTGCATCGCGTGGGTCGGCGGCGCCCAGTGCGGGATCGTCATCGGGTCGACGTTCCAGTGGTCGGCGAGCTCCTGGACGTGCGTCGGGTTGTCCCAGTTGCGGAACCCGGTCAGGTCGCCGTCGGCGCCGGTCTCGCGGTTGTTCTGCGCGGTCGGCTGGCCGTTCATCTGCAGCAGCCCGGCCCCCGGGCGGCCGATCATGCCGCGCAGCAGGTGCAGGTTGTTGACCGCCACGGACGCGGCCGTCGCCTGGTGGGACTGGTAGAAGCCCTGCAGCACCGTGGAGAGGACCGCCTCGGACTCCCCGAAGATCCGCGCCGCCCGGCGTACCTCGTCGGGGTCGACGCCGCAGATCTCCGCCGCCTGCTCGGGGGTGTACGGCGCGACCGCGGCGCGCAGGCCCTCGAGCCCGATCGTGTGCGCGTCCACCCAGGCGTGGTCGACCCACGCGTCGTGCTCGAGCAGCTCGCGGATCAGGGCGTTCATCAGCGCCAGGTTGGTGCCCACTTTCGGGGCCAGGTGGACGCCGCCGGTGCGCTCGGCCTCGGCGGCGACCGCGGTGCGGCGCGGGTCGACGCAGACGACCTTCGGCGGGTCCTCGCCGCGGGTGCGGTCCAGGATCCGCGACCACAGCACGGTCTGGGTCTCGGCCATGTTGTGGCCGTAGAGGAACAGCGCGTCGCAGTGCTCGATGTCCTCGTAGGATCCCGGCTGGCCGTCGGCGCCGAAGGACTCCTTGAGCGCGGCCGCGGCGGTCGCGGTGCAGAGCCGGGTGTTGCCGTCCATGTGCGGGGTGCCGAGCCCGGCCTTCCCGATCACCGCGAGCGTGTAGTACTCCTCGAGGAACAGCTGGCCGCTGGTGTAGAAGCCGTGGCTGAGCGGGCCCTGCTCCTCGAGCAGCTGCTTCGAGCGGGCCACGATCCGGCCCATCGCGGTGTCCCAGTCGGTCTCGACCAGCTCGCCGTGCTCGCGGACCAGCGGCGTGGTGAGCCGGTCGGGGGAGTGCGACCACGGCGTACTGCCGTAGAGGCCCTTGGGGCCGAGCCGGCCGTGGTTGACCCGGTCGGTCTCCCGGCCGCGGACGCCGACCATCTTCCCGTCCTTGACGGCGATGTCGACGCCGCAGCCGTTGCTGCACAGCAGGCACGCCGAGGCGACCCAGGAGTCCACCTGGTCCTCGGCCAGGCCGTCCTCGAGGTGGAGGTCCACCCGGGTCGGCCACGGGGTGGCGCGGGGGTGCGGCGTGCGCTCTCCCCAGACGTCCTGGGTCCGGTCGGTGCTGGCCTGTTCGGTGTTGGCACTCACCCGGGTCCGGTGCCCCGCCGATCCCGATTCATGCGCTTGCGCATATATTGCCGGGATGGACGCCACCGAGGATCCCGCCGGGGACCCTGTCGACGCGGTGGCGGACGCGTTCGTCACCGCCTCGCGCGCCCTCGTGGGACTGGCCGTCCACTCCATCGGGGTGGGCGCGCCGGAGGTGACGGTCGCGCAGTTCCGGCTCCTGGTGCTGCTCGCGGCGTCGGGGGAGCGGACCGTCGGTGACGTCGCCGAGCACCTCGGCGTCGCCCAGTCCAACGCCAGCCGGCACTGCGACCGGCTGCAGCGGCTCGGCCTGGTCGCCCGCCGCCGGTCCCGCTCGGACGGCCGGGTGGTGCGGGTGCGGCTCACCGACGAGGGGCGGGCGCTGGTCGACGCGGTCGATCGGCGGCGCCGGGGGGAGGTGCACCGGCTCCTGGGCCGGATGACACCCGAGGAGCGGTCCGGGGCGCTGGAGGCGATGCGCGCGTTCAGTCGGGCCGCCGACGAGCTCGGCGAGCGCAGCTGGGTGGTTCAGGCGTGGTGAGGCTCGGAGGTGTCGTGGGTGTGCTGCTCGCGGGCGACGTGCTGGCGGGCGTGGGCGATCGCCTCGGGGGTGGTCGCGAACAGGTGCCGGTCGTGACCCAGCCGGTCGAAGACGCCCAGCTCGCGCAGCACCTTGTCATGGCGCGGCTGCAGGCCGGAGAGCAGCACGGTGATGCCGCGGCCCTCCAGCCGGGCCATCGTGTCGGCGAGCACCGAGGCGCCGGTGGCGTCGATGGTCGAGAGCCGGGACATCCGCAGCACCACCACCCGCACGTCGCTGGCCTCGGACAGCTCGAGGAGGAAGTCGTGTGCGGCCGCGAAGAACAGCGGCCCCTCCATCCCGTAGGCCACGATGTGCTGGTCGAGCAGCCGGCGCTCCTCGTCGGCGTGGGTCGTGTCGTCCGGGCCGTCGGTGCCCTCCTCGAGGGGGACCTCGTCCAGCCGCGCGGCGAGCGCCGTCTGGCGCAACGCGAAGAACCCCGCGACCACCAGCCCGACGATCACGGCGGTGACCAGGTCGACGGCCACGGTCGCGACCGCGGTGACGACCAGGACCGCGGCGTCACCGCGGGTGGCGCGCAGCAGTGCCGCGACGCTGGAGAGCCGGACCATCTGGAAGGCGGTCGCCACCAGGACCCCGGCCAGCGCGGCCAACGGGATCTCGGCGACCCAGCGGGCGGCGACCAGCACCACGGCCAGCAGCACGACCGAGTGGCTCAGCGAGGCGAGCCGGGTGGTGGCGCCGGAGCGGACGTTGACGGCGGTGCGCGCGATCGCCGCGGTGGCGGGGATGCCGCCGAACAGCGCCGCCACCGCGCCGGCCACGATCGCGGTGACCAGGCCCGCGCCGGCGCCCAGGCCCGAGCTGGCGCCGAAGCCGAGCGCGAGCGGCAGCGCCACCAGGCCGACCATCAGGCCGGCGGTCAGGTCCGCGCCCGGGCGGAACGGGCGCCAGTCGGCGGCCTGGGGCAGCAGCTCCGCCACCCCGGCGCCGGTGCGGCCGCCCATCAGGAGGCGCTGGCGGCGAGCTCGGTCCCGAGCTCGCCCTGGACCGCGATCAGGCCCGACAGGATGGTGCGGGCGGCCAGCAGCAGGTCGCGGACCTCGGGGACGCTCACCGAGTACACCACCTCGCTGCCGGTGCGGTGGGACTCGACCATCGACGTACGCCGCAGCACCGCGAGCTGCTGGGACAGGTTGCTCGGCTCGATCTCGATCTGCTCGAGCAGCTCGTGCACCGCGTGGTCGCGCTCCGAGAGCAGCTCGAGGATGCGGATCCGGGCCGGGTGGCCGAGCGTCTTGAACAGCTCGGCCTTGGCCTGGTACAGCGGTACACCCATAGGTGTGGTCTCCCTCCCCCGGAGCCATACATCTCACCTGAAGACTACACAACTTGCACACTTCTTCAAGTCGTGTAGCGTCCCGGGCCATCCGGGATGCGAGCATGGACCCAGTCGAGGACAACGGAGGACCTGGTGGTTGATGTGGTGATGGACCTGGAGAGCGTGCTGGACGCCGCGGGGCTGACGAACCCGCACGTGCGGGAGTACGTCGCCCGCTGGGCCGCGATCACCGGCGCGGAGCGCGTCGAGGTGGTCGACGCGTCCGACGACGCGCGGCTGGTCAAGGAGGCACTCGAGGCCGGGGAGCTGCAGCCGGTCGGCGACGGCTGCTACTACTCGCGCAGCTACTCCAAGGACACGGCCCGCTCCGAGGAGCGGACGATCGTCGCGACCAACGACCCGGCCGACAAGGGCACCTACAACAACTGGCGGCCCGCCGGGGAGATGAAGGAGCTGCTCGAGGGGCTGATGCGCGGCGCCTCGACCGGCAAGACGATGTACGTGATCCCCTACCTGATGGCGCCTCCCGGCTCCCCGATGGAGCGGTTCGCCGCCGGCGTCCAGGTCACCGACTGCCGGCCGGTGGTGCTGCACATGATCCGGATGTCGCGCGTCGGCGTGCACCACATCAACGACCTCGCGGACCCGAACAGCTTCGTCCGCGCCGTGCACGTCACCGGCGACCTGGAGAACCTCGGCCAGGGCACGCCCGACGACCAGCGGTACTTCGTGACCGTCGCCGACGAGCGGACCATCCTCCACTACGGCTCGTCGTACGGCGGCAACGCGCTGCTCGGCAAGATCGCCCACGGCCTGCGCCAGGCGGCGTACGACGGCCAGGCGTCCCGGGAGTTCCTCGCCGAGCAGTTCATGCTGCTCGGGATCATCGACAACGAGACCGGCCAGCGCTTCCACGTCGCCGGCGGCTTCCCCAGCGCCTCCGGCAAGACGAACCTCGCGATGACGCTGGCGCCCGAGGCGCTCGGCGAGCGCTACCGCGTGGAGTTCTACGGCGACGACATCACCTGGCTGTGGATCGACTCCCAGGACGGGCGCCTCTACGGCATGAACCCGGAGTTCGGCGTCTTCGGCGTCGCGAAGGACACCAACGAGTCGACCAACCCGACCGCGCTGGACTCGGTGCGGCCCGGCACCGGCGCGATCTTCACCAACGTCGCCTACAACCCGCGCACCCAGGAGGTGTGGTGGGAGGGGCGCACGCCGGAGCCGCCCTCGGACCTGGACGGCTGGCTGGACTGGAAGGGCGAGCCGATCGCGGCGCGCGCGCCGGGTGACGAGTCGCCGTGGGCGCACCCGAACAGCCGGTTCACCACGACGCTGGCGAACGTGCCGAACGTCGCCGCCGACTTCGAGGAGCCGCGCGGCGTCCCGATCGATGCGATCATCTTCGGCGGCCGGACCCGCGACCGGGAGCCGCTGGTGCGCGCGATCACCGACCTCGCCGAGGGCGTGTACGACGGCCTCACGCTGGGCGCCGAGGCGACCTTCGCCGCCGACGGGGTGGACGGGCAGCTGCGCTACGACCCGATGTCGATGCGGCCGTTCATGTCCTACCCCGAGGCCCGCTACGCCGCCCACTGGCTCGACGTGGTCGGCCGGGCCAGCGACCAGCCGATCTTCGCGCACGTGAACTGGTTCCAGCGCGACCCGGAGGACGGCCACTTCCTGTGGCCCGGCTACCGCGAGAACCTGCGCGCGCTGCTATGGCTGGCCCGGCTCAAGGAGGGCTCGGTCACCGGGGTGCAGACCGCGGTCGGCATCCTGCCCAAGGAGGACGAGCTGCACCTCGCCGACCTCGACCTGCCCGAGGCCGACAAGGAGCGGATCCTCTCCATCGACAAGGACCGCTGGTGCCAGGAGATGGGCTTCCGCGAGACCCACCTCGCCCAGTTCGACGGCCTCCCCGAGGAGATCTGGGAGGCCCACCGGCGGGTCGCCCGCGACCTCGACTGCTGATCCCCGGTCCGAGAATTTTCGATAGTCCCTGACGGAACTGTGGTGTGGGCACGCTCCCACACCACACAAACGTCAGGGACTATCGTTCCGGGGTCCTGGGTTCCGGGGTGGGCGGGTTTGGGGCGCTGCCGGACCGGGCAGTCGTGGGCTCATGGGAGTGCCCGAGGTGGAGGTCCACCCCGACGACCTGAGCCAGGTGGTCGACGTGCTCACGAGCGCGGGGGGCGCGCTGTCCGGCCACGCCGGCGACCTGGCGACCGGCCCGGACGCCGGCCGGTCGACCGGTGAGGTCGGCCGGGCGCTGGCCGCGCTCGGCGCCGCGGTCGCCGCGCTGGGGGCGGAGCTCGGCGCGCTGGCGTCCAGGACCGGTGCGGCGAGCGGCCTGCTCACCGGCACCGACGACCTGATCGGCGCCCGGCTCGACTCCCACCTCGACGGCGGCACGGGGCCGGTCGGGCCGTGAGCGACGTCCTCGACACCCGCGTGTACGGCGACCCCGCGGCCTGCTCGGCCGCGGCCGGCGCCGTCGGCGGGGTGCGGAGGGCGGTGGCGGACGCCGAGTCCGCGGCCGGCAAGGCCCGCTCGCTGGCGAGCTCGTGGCGCGGCCAGGCGGGCGCCGCGTTCGAGGCCCGGGTCGACGCGACCATCACGGACCTGGCCGGGCTCGGCGAGCGGCTCGAGGCGATGCGGTCCGCGCTGGGCGACTTCGCCGGCGAGCTCACCGTCGTTCGGGACCGGATGGCCCACGCCCGGGCCGTGGCCGCCGCGGGCGGCGTGAGCGTCACCGGCACCGACGTACACCGCCCGGTCGCGCCGGAGGTCATGAGCCAGGGCCAGGCCGACGCGTTCACCACCCGGGCCGAGGCCTGGAACGAGGCGGTCGGCATCGCCGAGGCGGCGCGCACCAAGGAGACCGAGGCGCACGACCACCTGCGCGACGGCCTGGACCGGACGACCGGCGACGGCTTCCTCGAGGACCTGCTCGAGCGGCTCGGCCTGCTGCCCGCCGACTTCGCCGACGGCGACGACATCGGGGCCTACCTGCTCGGCCTGGGCGGCCTCGGGTTCGGCGCGGCGACCGGCTACCTGGTCTCCAGCCGCTACGGGATCTTCCAGCCGCGGGTCGCGGGCCGGTTCGCGAGCCCCGCCGGGCTCGACTTCTGGGGCCGGCTGCGGGCCGGCGCGTCCGGCGACAGCTTCCACGCCCGCCCCTACACCGCGGGCGCGCGGGACTGGTGGGGCCGGGCCGGCAAGGTCGGCGGGTACGCCGGCACCGCGCTCACCGGCGGCTTCGCGGCCTGGAACCAGTGGCAGGCCGACGCCGACGACCCGTCGCTGAGCGACGCGAACAAGGCCGGCCGCGCCGGCGCGATGGGTGTGTCCACCGCCGCGGGCGCCTGGGCGGGCGCCGAGGCCGGCGCCTGGGCCGGCGGCGCGATCGGCACCGCGATCTGCCCCGGCATCGGCACCGCCATCGGCGGCGTCGCCGGCGGCCTGGTCGGTGGCGCGGTCGGCGGGTTCGTCGGCAGCGAGGTCGGCCAGGAGGTGATGGGCGCGGTCGGCGACGCCACCGAGGCCACCGTCGACTGGGTCGGCGACGCCGCGGGCGACGTGGGCGACTGGGCCGGCGACACCGGCGGCGACGTCGTCGACGCCGTCACGTTCTGGGACTGAGGAGGAGTGCACGTGGTGACGCCGGTGCTGATGCTGCTCGCCGGGGTGGGCCTGGCCGCCTGGAACCTCTGGCAGCGGCGCGGCCGCACCCCGGCCGCCCGGGCCTGGGCGCGCGGCCTCCAGGGCGACTGGACCCGGCGCTCGGTGCTCGTCGTCCGCCCCCTGATCGCGCTCGTCCTGGTGCTGGGTGCCGTCGTGGCCTGGCGCGAGGACGGCGCGCTCGTGGTGGCGGTGGGGGCGGCGATCGGCGTGTGCCTGCTGCTCCTGGGTGCCTTCCTGGTGCTCCCGATCCCGGTGCCGGGGTTCCTCGAGCCGGGGTGGTGCCGCGAGAGCCGGGCCCGGGGGCGGGCGCATGCCGGGTGAGGGCGGGGCCGGGCTCCTCGACGTGCCGGCCGGGTGGGAGGTCCACGACCGGCCCGCCGAGGGCGCCCTCCTGGTGGTCCGGGAGCCGGCGGGCGCCGACCCGCCGGCGTTCCGCGCCAACCTGGTGGTCACCGCCGTGCCGGTCGGCGGGCTGTCCTTCCGCGACTGGCAGGCCGGCAGCGACGAGATCCTCGCCCGGGCGCTGGAGGACTACCTGCTCGTCGACCTGGAGCGGCTGTCGGTCGGTGGGCGGCCGGGGGGCCGCCGGCTCGCCCACCACGCCGGCCCGCGCGGCGAGGCGCTCACCCTGGAGCAGTGGGTCACCCTGGTCGACGGCGTCGGCCACACCCTGACCGCGACCGTGGCCACCGGCCGGTACGACGAGCTCGCCGACCTGCTCGCCACCGCCGCGGCCAGCTGGCGGCCGGACCCGCTCGGGGGCACCGGTGCGCGTTGACCTCGACCCCGGCTCCGGCGTGCTCCGGCTCGACGACGCCGGGTTCGCCGCGCTCGTGGCCGCGACCGCGCCGGGCCGACCGGCTCCGGCCGCCGAGGTGGTGCCGGCGCTGGCCGCCGTCCTCGCGGACGAGCGGTGGCGGGTCGCGCTCGAGGTCGTCCACGGGGCGATGGCCCGGCTGACCCTGACCGTCGCCGGCCGCGACGCCCGCCTGGTCCACCGCGGGTGGGTCCGCCCCGACGGGTGCACGCTGCTGCTCGCCGTACGCGATGAGGAGCGGCAGCTGGTTCTGCAGCCTCCGGACTTCCTCGCCGCCAGTCTGGTCCGGCTCACCCGGATCGGGCCGCACCGGGTCGACCACGCGCGGTCCCCGGTGCCGCTGGACGCGTGGACCCGCGACCACCTCACCGACCCGGATCCGGCGGTGCGGCAGGCCGCGCTGGCCGCGATCGGGGTGGCCGGGGCCGGGCTCGCGTGGCGGCTCGAGGTCCGCGCCGGCGACCACGAGCAGGACCTCACCGCCGTCGACGGACCGGCCGGGATCCACGTCCACCTCCCCGACCCCGGCGGCGACCTCCTGCTGCCCACGACCAGCACCGCCGTCTTCCGGCTCCTCTCCGCCCTCCTCCCCGCCCTTGCCGACAATTTGCGATAGTCCCTGACGTTTGCGGGGTCTGGGAGCGCTCCCAAACCGCGCAAACGTCAGGGACTATCGTTCCCGGTGTCAGGCTCGGGCGCGGTCGACCCGGACGGCGGCGGGGTCGGTGCCCAGCACCTCCAGCGACCGGGCGCCGAGGGACGCCAGCGCGGGCAGCTCGGCGACGGGCACGGTCCGCCAATAGTTGGGGTACGCCGGCGCGGTGCCGGTCGGGTCCGCGTCGCCGGGGGCCAGCCAGCCGAGCGCCCGCAGCGCGTCGTGCTGCGCGGGCGTCGCCGGCCACTCGCCGCCGAACCGGGTCGCGCCCACGCACTCGGCGTACCCCCACGCCCCGGCCACCCGGACCTGCACGTAGCGGCGGGGCGGCGCCGGGGCCCGCCGCCGCAGCAGCCCGCGCGGCGGGCCGGGCTCGGCCGCCGGCTCGCCGACCACCAGGAACTCGCCGTCGCCGAGCCCCGCGAGCTCCTGGTCGAGCCGGGCCGTGACGTCGGCCCAGGTGGTCGCCATGCGGGGGACGCTACCTCCCAGGGCCGCACGCCCGGGGCCACCCCCAGGCCCCCATGTCCCGGGGATGGCTGGCACCCCGAGGGGGCGCGGCCCTCAGGCGACCGGGTCTTCCGGGGACCAGGTCGGCTCGAACATCCAGGCGCGCCGCGCCTCAGGGTGCAGCTCGATGACGTCGCACCACGACCCGACCAGGGCCAGGCGGTCCGGTGCGTCGTGGTCGGTGCGCCGCCACGACTCCGGCATGGGCTTCGTCATGTGCCTTGTATCGGCTCGAACCGCCGACGACTGAGGTCGCCACCGCTCCGGTCCAGACCGGTGCACGCCCTAAGGTGGGCGCCATGAAGGTTCTCGTCACCGGCGGCGCCGGCTACATCGGCTCGACCACCGCCAAGGCGCTCGAGGAGGCCGGCCACACGCCGGTGATCCTCGACTCGCTGCTCACCGGCCCCCTGGCGTTCGTGCGCGACCGGATCTTCTACGAGGGCGACATCGCCGACCGGGCCCTGGTCCGCCGGGTCTTCGACGAGCACCCCGACATCGACGCCACCATCCACATGGCCGCCCGGATCGTGGTGCCCGAGTCGGTCGAGAAGCCCTACGAGTACTACCGGGACAACGTCGCCAAGTCCCTGGAGCTCTTCGACGAGCTCAACACCCTCGGCAAGGGCCGGGTGCTGTTCTCCTCCTCCGCGTCGATCTACGCCCTCAAGGACGACTTCGAGGTCTCCGAGGGCGACCGGCTCGAGCCGGCCTCGCCGTACGCCCGGACCAAGCGGATGATGGAGGAGGTGCTCCAGGACATGTCGGCGGCGACCGACCTGCGGGCGATCATCCTGCGCTACTTCAACCCGATCGGCTCCGACCCGGACCTGGAGTCCGGCATCTACGCCAAGGAGCCCTCGCACGTGCTCGGCCAGCTGGTGATGGCCGCGCGCGGGCAGAAGGACGCCTTCACGATCACCGGCACCGACCACCCCACCCGCGACGGCACCGGCATCCGCGACTACATCCACGTCTGGGACCTGGCCCGCGCGCACGTCCGCGCGGTCGAGCGGTTCGACGAGGTGATCGACGCCGCCGGCGAGCCCAGCGTGATCATCAACGTCGGCACCGGCTCCGGGGTGACCGTGCGCGAGCTGGTCACCGCGTTCCAGAACGTGTTCGGCCAGGAGGTGCCGGTCCGGGAGGCGCCGCCACGCCCCGGCGACGCGGTGGGGGCGTTCGCGAACGTCGACCGCTCCGGGCGGCTGCTCGACTGGCGCACCGAGCTCTCCCTCGAGGACGCGATCGCCTCGGCGCTGGCGTGGGGCGCGAAGCGCCAGGAGATCCTGGGCTACGAGTGATGCGCGCCCTCGTCCTGCTGGTGGCGGTCCTCCTGCTCGGAGCCGCCACCCCGGCGTACGCCGGGCGGGCCGACGTCACCGGCCTGTCGGGCCCGTCCGGCCGGGCCGCGACGCCGCTGGCGGGCCGCGTGGTGGTGCTGGACCCGGGCCACCAGCTCGGCAACCACAACTTCCCGCGCAAGATCAGCCGGCAGGTGCCGGCGGGCGGCTTCGAGAAGGACTGCAACACCACCGGCACCGCGACCAACGGCGGCTACCCCGAGGCGACCATGGCCTGGCGGGTGACCCGGCTGCTGCAGGCCCGGCTCGAGCGGCTCGGCGCGCAGGTGAAGCTGACCCGCAGCAGCAACCGGCAGGACCGGTGGGGGCCGTGCGTGGACCGGCGCGGCCGGGCCGGCAACCGGGTCGGGGCCGACCTCAAGGTCAGCGTGCACGGCGACGGGTCGTACGCCGCCGGCGCCCGCGGCTTCCACGTGATCGCCCCGACCGACCGGCGCCCGTGGACCCACGACATCTACCGGTCCTCCAAGCGGCTCGCCGTCGACACCCGCGCGGCGCTGCGCCGCCACCGGGTGCCGGTCGCCAACTACATCGCCGGCGGCGACGGCCTGGACTTCCGCGCCGACCTCGGCACCCTCAACCTCTCCGACGTGCCCACCGTGATGGTCGAGCTCGGCAACATGCGCAACCCGCGCGACGCCCACCGGATGACCACCCCCGCCGGCCGCGCGACGTACGCCCGCGCCCTCACCGCCGCGATCCGCGCCTTCCTCCGCTGACCCCGCGCCCGGCGCCGGACCGATCCCGGGGCAGTTCGCCTGGACACCCCTCCGGGTGAGCGGGCCGGTACGGCGATGCCGCCCGAACTGCCCCGCGAACCGTCCTGTGGACAACCGCGGGCACCCGGCCGGCGGCGGGTAGGAGCCCGGTCATGGACGCACCCGAGGCGCTGACCATGCTGGGCGGGGTGGCCACCGCCCAGGAGCTGCTGCGCTGCACCAGCCGCCGCCGGCTGCGTGCCGCGCTCGCCGATCAGACGGTGGTCCGCGAGCGACACGGCCGCTACCGGCTGCCCGACGCCGACATCGCGCGGGTGGCGGCCGCGCGGGTCGGCGGTGTCGTGTCGCACCTGAGCGCGGCACAGGATTGGGGGTGGAAGATCAAGGCACCGCCCGAGAGGCCATGCGTGACCGTCCCCCGGCGCAGCTGCCACCTCGAGGCCGACGACCTCGAGGTGCACTGGGCCGACCTGGATCTGCTGGACGTCAGCCGCGGCGTCACCGACCCGCTGCGGACGGTCGTCGACTGTGCCCGCGCCTACCCGTTCGACGTCGCGCTCAGCGTGGCCGACTCGGCCCTCCGGTCCGGGATCGACCGAGCCGACCTGGTCGCCGCGGCACTCCGGGCACCGCGCACCGGCAGGCGGCGCGCGGTCCGGGTCGTGGAGGCCGCGGATCCACGGGCGGACAACCCGTTCGAGTCGGTGCTCCGGGCGATCGCGCTCGACGTACCGGGTCTAGAAGTCGAGCCACAGCAGTGGGTGGCCGACGTGGGGCGGGTGGATCTCATGGACGTCGGACGGCGCTTGGTCATCGAGGCCGAGTCGTTCGAGTTCCACGCCGACCGGGCGAGCCTGCGGCGCGACGTCCATCGGTACACCGCGTTCGTGCGGCTCGGCTACCGCGTCGTGCGGTTCACCTGGGAGGACGTCATGTTCGACCCGGCGTACGTGCGGGAGGTGCTCGTCGACCTGGTTGGTTGACGCTCAGGGGGCGACGACCTGCTGGAGCACGACGTCGACCAGGGTCGTGGCCCGCTCCTCGATCTCGGCGTCGTCGAACTCCCGGCCCTCGAGGCGCGCGCTCAGGGTCTGGATCGTGACCGAGCCGTAGACGCACTGCCCGATCTCCCGGGCCGGCAGGTCGGCCGGCACCTCGCCGCGCTCGACCGCTCGGGCCGCGATCTGGTCGACGAACCCGACCTGCACGTCGGCGACCGTCTCCACGAACCTGCCGAGCCGGTGCGGCGCCCCCGCGGCGTCGACCAGCACCCGCAGCGCGGCCCAGCCGGCCGGGTCGCGGTAGTGGCGGAACAGGTTCGCGGCCAGGTCGTGCAGGTCGCCGCGCAGGCTGCCGGTGTCGACGTCGCCGATGTCCCCGCTGCGGCTGCTCACCGCGTCGGTGAGCAGGCTGTCCTTGTCCTGCCAGCGCAGGTAGACGGTGGACTTGCCGACACCGGCCCGACGCGCGACCCCGTCCATCGTGAAGCCCGCCCAGCCGTGTTCGCCGTACTCCTCGAGCGCGGCGTCGATGATCCTCTTCTCGGCTCCGGGGGTCCGGGGCCGGCCACGGCCCCGGCGGATCTCCCCCTGTGGTGTGGACATGGCTGATTGAACATCACAAAAGGGCCCGCCGGGGTGGGATCGCCGACGGTCGCTACTCTCGACGACGTGTCGGCCTGGGGCGAGAGGAACACCCACCACTGGGACGACTGGACCCTCGGGGACCTGATGGCCGCCAAGCGGGCAGGCCGCACGAGCCACACCGTGAGCCTCGTGGTCCCCGCCCGCAACGAGGCCGCGACCGTCGGCGACGTCGTCACCCGGGTGCGCGAGGCGCTGGTCGACACGGTCGCGCTGCTCGACGAGATCGTCGTCATCGACTCCGACTCCACCGACGACACCTACGAGGTCGCCACCGACGCCGGCGCCGTCGTGCACCGATCCGCCGAGATCCGCCCCGACCTGGGCAGTGTCCCCGGCAAGGGCGAGGCGATGTGGAAGGCGCAGTTCGTGACCACCGGCGACGTGCTCGTGTTCATGGACGCCGACCTGCTCGACTGGGACACCCACTTCGTGCCCGGCCTGCTCGGCCCGCTGCTCACCCGCCCCGAGGTCGCGCTGGTCAAGGGCTTCTACGAGCGGCCGATGCTCTCCGGCGACGCCGCGGTCCCGTTCGAGGGCGGCCGGGTCACCGAGCTGGTCGCGCGGCCGCTGATCCGGCTGTTGTTCCCCGAGCTCGCGGGCCTGCACCAGCCGCTCGCGGGCGAGTGGGCGGTACGACGCGACCTGTTCGAGCAGCTCAGCGTGCCGACCGGGTACGCCGTGGAGCTCGCCGCCCTCGTCGACACCCTGCGCACCCGCGGGCTGGACGCGCTCGCCCAGGTCGACCTCGGCACCCGCGCCCACCGGCACCAGTCGCTGCGCGACCTCAGCGGGATGGCCACCCAGATCCTCGCGGCCGCCCTGGCCCGGGTCGGCACCCCCACCGCGGCCGGGCCGGCCGACGAGCGACCGCCGGCGGTGGGCGTGCGATGACCCTCAAGCTCGGCCGCCACACCTTCCCCGACACCGCCACGTTGATGATGGCGATCGTCAACCGCACCCCGGACTCGTTCTACGACAAGGGCGCGACCTGGGCGGAGGACAAGGCCTTCGAGCGGGTCGCGCTGGTCGCCGGCGAGGGCGCCGAGATCGTCGACATCGGCGGCATCAAGGCCGCGCCCGGCGTCGAGATCTCCGAGGCCGAGGAGAAGGCCCGGGTCGTCGACTTCGTGGCCCGGGTGCGCGCGTCGTACCCGGACCTCGTGATCTCGGTCGACACCTGGCGCGCCGAGGTCGGCAGCGCCGTCTGCGCGGCCGGCGCCGACCTGATCAACGACGCCTGGGGCGGCGCGGACCCCGAGCTCGCCGACGCGGCCGCCGAGGCGGGCGCCGCGATCGTGTGCACCCACACCGGCGGGGTCACCCCGCGGACCCGTCCCTACCGGATGGAGTACGACGACGTGGTCGCCGCCGCGATCGCCGACACCGTCGCGTACGCCGAGCGCGCGATCGCCGCCGGCGTCGACCCCGCCTCGGTCGTCATCGACCCGGCCCACGACTTCGGCAAGAACACCTTCCACTCCCTCGAGGTCACCCGCCGGCTCGGTGAGATGGTCGCGACCGGGTACCCCGTCCTGGTGTCGCTCTCCAACAAGGACTTCGTCGGCGAGAGCCTCGACCTGCCGGTCGGGGAGCGGCTGACCGGCACCCTGGCCGCCACCGCCGTCTGTGCCCTCGCCGGCGCCCGGATCTACCGCGTGCACGAGGTCGTCGAGACCCGCCAGACCGTCGACATGGTCGACACGATCGCCGGTCGCCGCCCGCCCCGCCTCGCCATCCGGGGGCTGCAATGAGAGTGGTCCTGGTCCCCGGCGTGCTCGCGCTGCTGCCGGAGTACGCCGGCCTCGAGGACCCGGTCCCCGAGCTGCGGGCCGCCTGCGTGGCGGCCGTGCGCTGGCTCGGCGCCGACCCGGTCGTCCTCGCCGACCCGCAGGGGGAGCGGGTGGGCCGGGCGCTGCTGACGCAGGCCGGCGGTGCACCAGCAACCGGAACGGGCGCCGGGACGGTTGCCGACGCACCGCCGGCCCGGGTGCTGGTGGTCGGCAACGGCAGCGCCAAGCGCACCGAGAAGGCACCCGGGTTCCTCGACGAGCGGGCCGCCGCGTTCGACGCGGCGCTGGGGGCCTCGCTGCGGGCCGGGCGGCCCGAGGTGGACGCCGGCCTCGCCGCCGAGCTGTGGGCCAGCGTCGCCGGCATCGAGCGGCTGGCCGGGCTCGGCGACCTCGGGCCGGCGCAGGTGGACTACGACGACGACCCGTTCGGGGTGCAGTACTGGGTGCTCAGGTGGCAGCCGTGAGGGTGCTCGTCGGTCCCGACAGCGGAGCCGCCACCGAGGAGGCCGGCCTGGCGGAGCTGTACGCCGTGCCGCGCACGCCGTGGCTGCGGGTCAACATGGTCGGCACCGTCGACGGGGCCGCCACCGGCGAGACCGGCACCAGCGGCTCGATCAACAACGCCGTGGACAAGCAGGTCTTCGACCACCTCCGCGCGGCCGCCGACGTGATCGTCGTCGGCGCCGGGACGGCCCGGGCCGAGGGCTACCACGTGGCCGACCGGCCGCTGGTGATCGTGAGCCGCCGCGGCGACGTGCCCGAGCAGCTCCAGGACGCGCCGGCGGGCGCGGTGCTGATGGCGACCTGCGAGGCCGCCGAGCGGGTGGACCGGGCCCGCGAGGTGCTCGGCGCCGACCAGGTGCTGGTGCTCGGCTCGCACCGGGTCGACCTGCCGCTGCTCAAGCAGGTGCTCGCCGACCGCGGCTGGGCCAACCAGCTCTGCGAGGGCGGCCCGCACCTGCTGCGCGACCTGCTCGCCGCCGGCGTCGCCGACGAGCTCTGCACGACCACCGTGCCCCGGCTGGTGGCCGGCGAGCATCCGCGGATCACCCAGGGCCCGCCCCTCGACGTACCCCTCCGACTGCACCTGCTGCTCGAGGCCGAGGGCACGCTGCTCGCCCGCTGGCTCACCGGAGTCCCCGCGGTCCTTTAGGCTGCTGGCACCGCACCTGTTGAGGGGTGCGGCTCACCGAGGGAGACCCCATGCCGCGCCCGTTCCGGATCCTCGCCGCTCTCTTCGCCCTGGCCCTGGCCGCAGCGGTGCTGCCCCTGGCCTGGTCGTCGGCGACCGCCGCGCCGAACGACGCGATCTACCGGCCGCTGAAGGGCTTCGAGCCGACCGGGCCGCGGGTGCGGGTCGATCCGGACCAGTACGCCGCGGTCCGCGTCGACACCGGCCTGGTGCGCGCGGCGCTGCGTGGCGCCCCGCGGGCCGGCGCGGCCGGCTCGACCGTCTTCGCGGTCCCGACCCCTGCGGGCGGCACCGAGCGGTTCGCCGTCCAGCGGACCCAGCTGATGCAGGCCGGGCTGGCCGCCGCCCACCCCGAGATCGCCACCTGGGCCGGCCGGTCGCTCGACCACCCCGGCACCACCATCGCGATGGACGTGACCCCGATGGGCTTCCACGCCTCGGTGCGGTCCGGCGGGCAGACGGCGTGGTACGTCGACCCCGCGTACAACCGGCGCGGCACCACCGAGCACCTCAGCTACTACGGCGGCAGCCTGCCCCAGGAGACCGAGCGGGTCGCCGAGCGGGAGCTGCCGGACGTGCAGCGGGCGATCGAGCGGCGGGCCACGCAACGCCGGGCCGCGGACGACACCGTCCAGCAGCGGGTCTACCGGCTCGCGCTGGTCAGCGACCCGACGTACGCGACGTACTTCGGCAGCGCCAACGTGACGGCCGAGAAGGTCACGCTGATGAACCGCGTCAACCAGATCTACAACGACGACCTCGCGATCAACATGATCCTGGTCGACGGCACCGACGAGCTCAACCTCGACACCGAGGCGAAGGCGTCCGGGCCGAACGGACCGTGCGGCGCGCACCCGTGCTTCGACCCGCCGTCGGGCGACCCGGAGTCGCCGGACTACGTCCCGGGCCAGCTGGAGTACTGCGACGTCCCGGGCCTGGTTCGCAACCAGGTCGTGCTCGGGCAGATCATCGGCGCCTCGAACTACGACATCGGGCACCTGATGCTCGGCGTCAACGGCGGCGGCATCGCCGGCCTCGGCGTCGTCGGCAGCATCGAGAAGGGCCTGGGCTGCACCGGCCTGCCCGACCCGACCGGCGACTTCATGGCGATCGACTACGTCGCCCACGAGATGGGTCACCAGTTCGGCGGCAACCACACGTTCAACGGCGTGCAGTACGCCTGCTCGGGCGGCAACCGCAACGCCGGCACCTCGGTCGAGCCGGGCTCCGGCTCCTCGGTGATGGCCTACGCCGGCATCTGCCTGCAGGACGACCTGCAGCCGCACACCGACCCGTACTTCTCCCAGCGCACCCTGGACGAGGTGAACGCCTACACCAGCGGTACGGCGCCCGCGCCGGTCGAGGTGCAGAACGTCTCGCTCACCGGCTTCGACACCGACGGCGAGTCGATCATGATCGGCTACCCGGGCGGCGGGGCGCCGGTCACGCTGACCCGCGGCTCGACGTACACCGCGGCGAACATCGAGACGGCCGTCGAGGGCCTGACCGGCGAGAACGTCACGGTCACCGGGTGGGGTTACGACCCGTACGCCGGCGGCTCGACGTACCCCGCGCCGCTGACCGCACCCGACGACACCGGCTTCCAGGTCATCTTCGCCGGCGACGCCGACCCGTACACCGCGGACAGCGACCGTGCGGACATGAACGACCTGCAGGTCACCACCTCGTCGGCGGGCGTGACTGCGTTCGTCGGCGAGACCGCGAAGGGCGGTGAGCCCGGCAACCACGGGTTCGCGATCAACCCGACCGACAACCGCAACCCGATCGTGACGGCGCCGGCGAACAAGACCATCCCGACCCGCACGCCGTTCACCCTCACCGGGTCGGGCACCGACCCCGACGGCGACCCGCTCGTCTACGTGTGGGAGCAGAACGACGACGCGTCCGGCCACGCCGGCACCGCGCTGGTCAGCAACACCAAGAAGTGGGGGCCGCTGTTCCGGGTGTTCGGGACGTTCGCGAACGTCACCGACGACGGGACGCTCCAATACCACTCGCCGGGGGAGAACGTCGCGACGGCGGCCGGTCGGACGCGCACCTTCCCCGACCTCGCGCAGATCCTGGCCGGCAACACCAACGCCGAGACCGGCACCTGCCCACGGGTGCCGCCGCTGCCGGACAACCTCGACGACTACGTCCCGGTGCGGCCGCGGCCGCGCGACTGCTACTCGGAGTTCCTGCCCACCTCGGCGTACCAGGGTGCGCTGCACTTCCGGCTGACCGCGCGCGACCAGATCGTGGGCGGCGGCGGCGTCGGCTCCGACCAGGTCACGCTCCGGGTCGCCAGCAGCGCCGGGCCGTTCCTGGTCACCTCGTTCGCCAAGGGCGGCAAGGTCGACGGTGGCAAGAAGAAGGCGATCACCTGGAAGGTCAACGGCACCAAGAAGCTCGCCAAGAGGATCCGGATCGTGCTGTCCACCGACAACGGCCGGACCTGGGACAACGTGCTCGCCACGACCGCCAACGACGGCCGGGCCCGGGTCCGCATCCCCAACGTCCGCACCGGCAAGGCGTGGCTGAAGATCGAGGCGGTCGGCAACTACTTCTTCGACCTCAGCGACCGCTCCTTCCGGATCCGCTAACTGGGATAGTCCCTGACGATTGTGCGGTCGTTCGCGCCGGAACGGCCCGCAATCGTCAGGGACTATCGCCCCGGCTCTGCGGTGGCCGGCTCACGGTGGGGCTCGGGGTCGGCGGGCGCGAGGAGGACTACCGGGCGGCCGGGGCGGAGCTCGGCACCCGGACGATGGCCGAGCTGGCCGGCCGGGTCGCGGTGCTGCGCCGGGTGTGGGCGGGTGAGCGGGTGGTGGACGCCGTACGACCCGTCGGGCCGCCTCCGGTCCGTCCCGGCGGGCCGGAGCTGCTCGTCGGGACGCTGGGACCGCGCACGATCCGCAGCGCCGCGGCGTGGGCCGACGGCCTCGCCGGGATGTCGCTCGACGTCGACCTCGCGGAGATGGAGCGGGTCTTCGCGCTGACCCGGGACGCGTGGCGCGAGGCGGGGCGGCCGGCGCCGCGCGTGACGACGTCGTTCTGGTGCGCGCTCGACGACGGCGACGGGACCGCGCGCGAGCAGGTGCGCCGGCACCTGCGCCACTACCTGAACTGGATCCCGGTCGAGATCGTCGACGCCATGGCCGCGACCGCGGGCTTCGCGGGTACGCCGGACCAGCTGCGGGAGGTGCTGCGCCGGATCGCGGACCTCGGCGCGGACGAGGTGCAGCTGATCCCGACCGGCTCGGACGTGGACCAGGTGCATCGGATCGCTCACCTGATCGGGTGATTGCCGGGGCCGCTGTGGACGTTCGGGAGCCACCGGGGTCCGCAGGCCCTACCGTGTGCTCGTGCGGATGGACTGGCTGCCGGTCTCGGCGGCGCTGCTGGTGACCGGCGCCCTGGCGCTCTGCCTGGGCGCGTTCCTGCTGCCCGCATCCGAGGACACCTCCGACGCGCTGCGGATCGTGGAGCAGCAGGGCGGGCGGTGGCTGGCCGCCGCGGTGATCTTCTTCATCTCCTCGATCGGCCTGACCCTGGGCCTGCCGGCGGTCCTGTCATTGTTCGACCGGCGCGGCTGGGTCCTCGGGATGATCAGCGGGATCGTGCTCGAGATCGGGTTCATCGGCACCGCGGGGTTCGCGATGCTGATGGCGTTCTTCCGCTCGTTGGTCATCAGCGACGCGCTGCGCGGCAGCAACGTCGACCACATCGCGCACGACGCCGGTCTGGCGGTGTTCCTCTATACCTGGATCGCCGGCCTGTACCTCGGTGAGCTGCTGCTCGGCCTGGCCCTCCTGCGCGCCCGGACCGTCCCGCGCTGGGTGCCGGTCATGCTGATCCTGCACGCGCTGTCGTTCCCGGTCTCGGGCGCCTTGCCGGAGTACCTGTCGAAGGCGACGATCCTGCTGCTGCTCCTCGGGTTCGCCGGGACCGCGATCCACGCGGCCTCGCCCCAGCGGCAGTCCCGACAGCGCTGAGCCCGTCCGGCCGGCTGCCGCCGACGCGGGACCGGGTGGGCGGTGTGCCGGCAACCGTTGGTGGGGCTGGTTCGGTTGCCTGGGCACCGCTGGTCGGGCTCAGCGCAGCGCCAGGCACCCCGACGTCACGGGCCCCCAGGGCAGGTCGGCGTCCTCCGCGATCCGCTTGTCCAGGTTGGCGGCCACGTCGTCGGGCCAGGGCGCGGTGCGCCGGGTCTCCATCAGGATGTGGAGGAAGATCTCCTCCATCACGTAGCTGAGCTGCTGGTGGGTGTCGTCGAGCAGGTAGACCAGCGCGTGCGCCGCCCGCTCGGAGCGGCCCAGCAGCCGCACCCGCGCGGACATCCGGTCGCCGGTGCGCAGCTCGGTGAGGTAGGTCAGGTGGTGCTCGGCGGAGAAGCAGGCGTGCCCATCCGCGGCCGGCCAGTTCTGGGGGATCCCCAGCTCGACCAGTGACTCGTCGAGACCCTCGCTGGCGATGCCGGTGTAGTGGCGCACGTTGAGGTGCCCGTTGACGTCCTCGAAGGCCACCGGCACCGGCTGCTCGGAGTACGCCGGCAGGCCGACGAGCTGGTCATAGGTCGGGTGGGTGTGGGAGGGCGGGGTGCTCACGCGGGCCGACGATACTGCCGGGCGGACGGGCGCTGCGCGGCGGGGACGACGGGCTCGGGTTGCGTGTCGGCGCGATGTCAGGGCCGGCCGGTGACGGCCGAGGTCCTCAGGCGCCAGCTCACCAGTGCGAGGTCGAGCGCTGTGCGCGCCTGACGCGCCTCGATGTCCAGGCCGCCGAGCAGCCTGCTGATCCGCTCCAAGCGTGCATACAGGGTCTGCCTGCGGATCCCGAGTGCCTGGGCCGCCGCCGTCTTGCCCAGGCCCGCCTCCAGGTATGCGTCCAGGGTCTGGACGAGGTCCGAGCCGTGCCGCGCATCGTGCTCGAGCAACGCGCCGAGTTGCTCCTGGACGAACCGCTCGAGCTCGACGTCCGCGGTGGCGCTCGAGAGCAGGTGGAAGACCCCCAGGTCGCTGGCGAGCACCGTCCGTGACCCCAGGCCGAGCCGGCGGGCCAGGTGGAGCGCGTCGAGGGCGGCCGGCAGCGATCGAGCCAAACCCGCGGCGTCTCCAACCGGATGGCCCGCCGAGACCCGGATCGCCGCTGTGCCCACGGCGGCGTGCAGCTCGCGCTCCAAGGCGTCGACGAACGAGGACAGGCGCGAGCGCAGCTCCGCTGGCCGTACCGTGGTCGCCACGACGAACTCGCGGTCCAGCTCGGCCACCGCGGACACTCCGAACACCGACCGCGCGGCCTCGATGGTGGCGTTGAGACCGGGGCGCAGCGAGCTTGGCAGGCGCAGGTCCACCGCGAGGCCGACGGCTCGCCAACCCGGGCGCACGACGAGTCCGGCGGCGCGTGATTGCACCTCGATGTCCGCGCTGGAGAGGTACTGTCCCGCCGCCAGCATGCGGACCAGGTCGGCGTCGGCCCCGGGGCGGTGGCCGGCTCGGAACATGGCGCCCAGGCGGATGTCGATCATGGTCGCGCACAACTCGGCCAACCGCCTCACGCCGGTGTGGGTCGAGCGTTGCGACGCTGGCAGGGCGAGCACCGCCCAAGGACTCCGACCCACGTCGAACTCGAGCGTCCCACCCTCCCGGGAGCGCACGTCTTCCCCGCCCAGCAGGTCACCGGCCGAGGTGTACAGCCCGGCCGGCGAGCCGCAGATGTCACCGACCAGCGCCAGCAGCTCACCCGGCCCAGCCCCCGTGGTGAGCGCCTCGTGCAACCTGGTCGAGGCCCGCTCGAGCTCGCGCAGCTGCTCGACCTCACCGCCGATCAGCATCGGGTAGACCGTCTCCGTGACATCGATGAACGGGACCACTCCGTGGAGCAGCACGAGAGGCAGGTCATGCGCCCGGGCCGCTGCCACCAGCGCCTCGGGCGGGTGGGTGAACGTCCGGCCGACCTCGAGCACCAACGCCGCGACGCCTTGGCGAGCCAGCGCCTCGACGTACGCCGCCACCGCTCCCGCCCCGACGCCCACCAGGCCGAGCCCGGTGGTCAAGAGCACCTCGCCGCCCTTGAGCAACGGTGAGATCTCATAGATCTCGGAGGTGTGCACCCAGCGCACCTCCCGTTCGTCCAGGCGGCTGCCGACGGCCACCTCGGGCCGGGCGCGCCGCAGCACCGGGAGGTCGAGCAGGTCCTGAACGGTCGGCGCCACGGACGAATCATGCCGCCGGCGGTCCGGGCGTGCAGCACATTCTGACCAGTACGGGGGGACACGAAATGACGAAATGCCCCTTGTGACGGCCGCGGGTGGGCCGTTTGACTGCCCTGCATCACCCGCACCACGCCGGAGGTCCTCATGCTCGCGCACCCCGTTCGAGACCGTCGCCCGTCGCAGCTCCGCACTGGAGCCGGCCTGCTGGTCACCGTGGCCGTCCTCGCCCTCACTGCCGCCTGCGGAGGGACCACGGGCGACGAAGGCTCCGACAGCGCCGGTGGCGACCTGCCCCTGGTGTACGGCGTGTTCGCCACCCCGCTCGAGGAGCCCTGGGACGGCGCCATCCACGCGGCGCTTGAGTCCGCGGCCGCGGACGGGCTGATCGAGTACAAGCACGTCGACGACCTCAGCACCTCCGACGCCATGGAGCGGTCGCTGCGCGACATCGCCACCAACGAGAAGCCGGACGCGATCATCGGGGACGCGTTCGCCGCCGAGGAGGCGGTCCGCAAGGTAGCTGCCGAGTTCCCGGACATCCCGTTCGCCTTCGGATCCGGTGGCGAGCCGGTGGAGCCGAACATGAGCGTCTTCGACAACTGGCTCCAAGACCCCGCCTACCTGGCGGGCATGCTGGCCGGCGGTCTGACCGAGAGTGGAACGATCGGGGTGGTCGGCGCCATGCCGATTCCGGAGGTGAACCGGATCGTCAACGCCTTCGTCCTCGGTGTGAAGGAGACCAACCCCGACGCGACGGTCAAGGTGTCGTTCATCAACAGCTTCTTCGACCCGGCCGCGGCCAAGCAGGCCGCGCAGGCCCACATCTCGGCCGGAGCCGACGTCCTCTTCGCCGAGCGCGACGGAGTTATCGCCGCCGCGGAGGAGGCCGACATCCCGGTCATCGGAATGATGGTCGACCAGAAGGCCGAGTCGCCCGAGCACGTCGTGACGTCCCTGATCTGGGACGTCCGGCCGACGGTCGACGCGGTGGTCGACCAGATCGAGAACGGTCCCGAAGGAGTCGACCTCGGCAAGTACTCCTTCATGGCGGCCGGTGGCTCGTCCATCGCCGACATCAACACCGACATCGTCGGCGGGGTCCCCGACGACCTGGCCGCTCGCGTCGAGGACATGCGCGCCGCCATGGAGGACGGCACCTTCGAGACACCTGTGGACGAGAGCGCGCCGGCGAAGTCGATCGACGTCTCCGCGAAGTGAGCGGACCAGGGGCGAGCAGTGGGCCGTTGAGGGGCCCGCTGCTCGAGCTCGACGGCCTGACCAAGCGATTCGGGGAGCTGGTCGCGAACAACGCCATCTCCCTGAGCGTCGCCCCGGGCGAGGTCGTCGCCATGCTGGGCGAGAACGGCGCCGGCAAGTCGACCCTGATGAAGATGGTCTACGGGCTGATCCGTCCGGACGCCGGCACCGTGCGCATGGACGGCCGACGGCTCGAGATCGGCTCGCCACGCGACGCGATGGCCGCCGGCATCGGAATGGTCACCCAGGAGTTCTCTCTGGTCGAGACGATGACCGTCGCCGAGAACGTCGCGCTCTCCGGGCTTGGTCTCGGCCGCGTCGACCGCGCCGCCACCCGGCAGCGGGTCTGCGATGCGATGGACCGGATCGGGGTCAGCCTCGACCCCGACCGCGTCGTCTCCACCCTCTCGATCGGCGAGCGGCAGCGGGTCGAGATCGTCAAGGCCCTCTTCCACGACTGCCGGGTGGTGATCCTCGACGAGCCGACCGCGGTGCTGACCCCCCAGGACGTCCGCGCCCTCTTCGACACGATACGACGGCTCACGGCAGCCGGGCTCGGGGTACTGCTGGTCTCGCACAAGCTTCGTGAGGTCGCCGAGATCTCGGACCGGGTGGTGGTGCTGCGCCACGGCCGGCTGGTCGGCACTCGGGTGACGGGAGAAGTGGGTGACGCCGAGCTCGCCGCGTTGATGATCGGCGCGACGGGCCAGGCCGCTGTCGACGAGCCGGACACCGAGGCGGCCCTCGGGCTGGCGGTCGGGCCGGTCGTCGAGCGAGGGAGCCGCGAGGTCCGGCCGACCGTCCTCGACATCGAGGGACTGACCCTGACCCGCAGCGGACGAGACGTGCTGCGCGAGGTGAGCATCCGGGTAGGGGCGGGCGAGATCGTCGGGGTCGCGGGCGTCTCGGGCAACGGTCAGACCGAGCTGGTCTCCGTGCTCGCCGGTACCGAGCCGGTCTCCGCCGGGAGGGTCGTGGTCGCCGGGACGGACGTCACCTCCGCCGACGTCGCGAGCCGGCTCCGAGCCGGCCTGGGCCGGCTCACCGAGGACCGGCGCGGCAGCGTGGTCCCCCAGCTCAGCGTCGAGCAGAACCTGGTCCTCGAGGACCTGAGCGGCTATACCCACCGTGGTCTGCTCGACCGGCGCGCGGTGCGTCGCCACGCCGAGGACCTGATCGAGCGCTTCGACATCCGCGCCCGGCCGAGCGACTCGATCGCCTCGCTGTCCGGCGGCAACATGCAGAAGGTGCTGCTGGCTCGCGCGCTCTCGCGGGAGCCTCGGGTCCTGGTCGCCTCTCAACCGACACGGGGGCTCGACATCGGCGCGTACCGCTACGTGCACAGCCAGCTGCGCGCCCTGCGAGCGCGTGGAGGTGGGGTGCTGCTGGTCTCCGAGGATCTCGACGAGCTGCGCAGTCTCAGTGACCGGATGGTGGTGCTGCTGCGGGGCGAGGTCGTCGGTGAGGTGGCCTCGGCGGACGCTTCGGCGGAGCGGGTAGGCGTGATGATGGCGGGAGGGATCCCGGCATGAGGCTGGTCCTGCGTGGGCGCGAGCCGCGGTGGCTCCCACCCGTCGCGGTCGCGGTCGGCGTCCTGATCACCGTTGCACTGACCGCGATCCCGATCCGGCTGTCCGACGCGAATCCGCCGGCCGCCTTCGAGCGGTACCTCGTCACTCCGCTGACCTCGACCACCGGGCTGTACGAGGTGCTGCTCACCGCCACCCCGCTGTTGTTCACGGGCGTCGCGGTCGCGCTCGCGTTCCGAGCCGGGTACTGGAACATCGGTGCCGAAGGGCAGTTCCTCCTCGGCGCGATCGGAACCACCGCGATCGGCACCGGCTTGCCCGACCTGCCCGCCGCGGTGGCGCTGCCGCTGGGCTTCGCCGCCGGGGCCGCAGGGGGGCTCGTGTGGGCCGTGGTGCCCGCCTGGCTCAAGCGGCGGGCCGGGATCGACGAGGTCGTCACCACGCTGTTGCTCAACCCGGTCGCGCTGCTCCTGGTCCAGGGGCTGCTCAACGGGCCGTGGCGCAACTCCGAGAGCGGGTTCACCGACTCCGACCGGCTCGGCCCGTCCTACGACCTGCCCGCGCTGGTTCCCGGAAGCCGGCTGCACTGGGGCTTCGGGGTCGCCGTACTGGTCGTCGTGGCGGTGGGGATCGTGCTGACCCGCACCGCCACCGGGATCCGGATCCGGGCAGCCGGCCAGGCTCCCCGGGCCGCGGAGTTCAGCGGGATCGCGGTCGGTCGCCTGCAGTTCCGGTGCGCGCTCGTGTCCGGCGGCATCGCCGGGATCGGCGGCGCGTCGCAGGTGATGGGCGTCCAGCACCAGTTGACCGGGGGCATCAGCAACAGCTACGGCTACACGGGTGTCATCGTCGCCACCCTCGGCGGCCTCGGTGCACTCGGGGTGTTCCTGGTCGCGTTCCTGCTCGGCGACCTGTCCGTGGGCGCGCAGAACGTGTCGCTGGTGCTGCAGGTGCCCGCCCAGCTCGGCGCGATGTTCAGCGCGCTGTTGCTGCTGGCGGTGCTGTCGGCGATGACCTGGCGCCGCTACCGGGTCCAGTGGCGTGGGTCGGCGACACCGCCCGCTCCGGCACGCACTCCGGAACGGGAGTCGGCCCGATGAGCCTCAACGTCTTGGCCCTGATCGGGGCCATGCTCACCATCGCGACGCCGCTCGTCTGGGCCGGCATCGGCGAGGTCATCGTCGAGCGCAGCGGCGTCCTCAACCTGGGTATCGAGGGCACGATGTACCTGGGCGCCTTCGTCGGCTTCCTGGCGGCGCTGCGGACCGGGTCTGTCTGGGTCGGCCTGATGGCGGCTATCGCGGCCGGCCTCCTGGCCGGCGCATTGATGGGCCTGTTCGCGGTCACCCTCGGCCTCAACCAGCACGTGGCCGGGCTCGGCCTGACCCTCCTATTGATCGCTGCCTGTGACTTCACCTTCCGGCTGTTGTACGCCGGTGAGCGACCGACCCTCGACGACAAGTTCCACGTCCTCTTCCGGGGGGCTGAGGTGGTCGACCAGCATTGGCTGACCTACGCCGGCTTCCTGGTGCTTGCCCCGCTTGCCTGGTGGGTCCTGAGCTCGACCGGGCTCGGCGCACGGCTGCATGCGGTCGGGGAGAACTTCGAGGCGGCCGACGTCGCCGGCATCTCGGTGGCGCGGACGCAGTACGCCGCGCTGGTCGTGGGTGGCGCGCTGATGGCCGTCGGCGGAGCGTTCCTCACCCTCGCCGTGCTCGGCAGCTTCACGCTGGACGTCATCAGCGGCCGTGGCTGGGTCTGCATCGCCCTGGTCATCTTCGCCCGCTGGCGGGTGTGGCCGGCGGTTCTGGGGGCGCTGGTCTTCGCCGGTACGAACGCCCTGCAGCTCCAGCTCGCGATCACGCCGGCGTTCGGCTCCGTGCCGGGTGAGTTGATGCTCGCGCTTCCCTACCTCGCGGTGATCGCCGCCCTCGCGATCGGGGGACGCAGTGTGCGCTACCCGGGCTCCTACCTCAAGGCCTACCGCCGTGGGTGACCTCGCCCGCCCCGTCACTTCCAGAAGGAGACGTCAATGACCGACGAAGAGATGCTCGTCCTGGCCGTCGAGGAGGCCCGCCGCGGACTCGCGGAGGGCGGGATCCCGATCGGCGCCGTCCTCATCCACGACGGCGAGGTCTTGGGTGGCGGCCACAACCGTCGGGTCCAGCTCGGCAGCGCGATCCGGCATGGTGAGACCGACTGCCTGGAGAACATCGGCCGACTGCCGGCGAGCGTCTACGCGCGCTCGACGATGGTGACGACCCTGTCGCCCTGCGACATGTGCACCGGCGCGATCTTGCTCTACGGCATCCCGCGCGTGGTCGTCGGCGAGAACCGCAACTTCCTCGGCGGTGAGGAGCTGCTGGCCTCCCGAGGGGTGGAGGTGGTCGTTCTGGACGACCTGGGCTGTGTCGAGATGATGGCCACCTTCATCGCCGAGCACCCGACGCTGTGGAACGAGGACATCGGGGTCGAGGACGACTCGTCGGTCTCGTAGCCCGCAGCGGGTCGGGCTTCACACGTTGCGACGATACTGGCCGCCCACCTCGCAGAACGCGTCGGTCACCTGGCCGAGCGAGCAGACGCGGGCCGCGTCCATGAGTACGGCGAAGACGTTCTCGCCGGACGTGGCCGCCTGACGCAGGCGCGCCAGTGCGGCCTGTGCCTCCTCGCGGTGCTCGGCCTGGAACCGGCGGACCCGGTCGAGCTGTGAGCGCTTCTCCGCCTCGGTCGCCCGCGCGAGCGCGATCGGGCCCTCGTGCGTGGTGGCGTCAGGTGCGCGGAACGTGTTGACGCCGATGATCGGCAGCGAGCCGTCGTGCTTGCGGTGCTCGTAGAGCATCGACTCGTCCTGGATCCGGCCGCGCTGGTAGCCCGTCTCCATCGCGCCCAGCACGCCACCGCGCTCGGAGATGCGGTCGAACTCGGCCAGCACCGCCTCCTCGACCAGGTCGGTGAGCTGGTCGATGATGAACGAGCCCTGGAGCGGGTTCTCGTTCATCGCCAGGCCCCACTCGCGGTTGATGATCAGCTGGATCGCCAGCGCGCGGCGCACGGACTCCTCGGACGGCGTGGTCACGGCCTCGTCGTAGGCGTTGGTGTGCAGGCTGTTGGCGTTGTCGTAGATCGCGATCAGCGCCTGCAGCGTGGTGCGGATGTCGTTGAAGTCCATCTCCTGCGCGTGCAGCGACCGACCGGACGTCTGCACGTGGTACTTGAGCTTCTGGGACCGCTCGTTCGCGCCGTACTTCTCCTTCATCGCCACCGCCCAGATCCGCCGGGCGACCCGGCCGATGACGGAGTACTCGGGGTCCATGCCGTTGGAGAAGAAGAACGAGAGGTTGGGCGCGAAGTCGTCGATGTCCATGCCGCGCGCCAGGTAGGACTCGACGTAGGTGAACCCGTTGGCGAGGGTGAACGCGAGCTGGCTGATCGGGTTCGCCCCCGCCTCGGCGATGTGGTAGCCGGAGATCGAGACCGAGTAGAAGTTCCGGACCCCGTGCTCGATGAACCACTCCTGGATGTCGGCCATGCAGCGCAGCGAGAACTCGGTGGAGAACAGGCAGGTGTTCTGCCCCTGGTCCTCCTTGAGGATGTCGGCCTGCACGGTGCCCCGCACCGTGCGCAGCGCCTCCGCCGGGTCGATGCCGCGCTCGCGGGCCTGGTCGAGGACGGTGTTGAGGAAGAACGCCAGGACGGTCGGCGCGGGCCCGTTGATCGTCATGCTCACCGACGTGGTCGGCGCGAGCAGGTCGAAGCCGTCGTAGAGCTGCACCATGTCGTCCAGCGTCGCCACGCTCACCCCCGAGGTGCCGACCTTGCCGTAGACGTCCGGGCGCTCGTCGGGGTCGCGGCCGTAGAGCGTCACCGAGTCGAACGCGGTCGAGAGCCGGGTCGCCGGCTGGTCCGCGGACAGCAGCTTGAAGCGCCGGTTGGTGCGGGCCGGGTCGCCCTCGCCCGCGAACATCCGGGCCGGGTCCTCGCCCTCGCGCTTGAACGGGAACACCCCGGCGGTGAACGGGAACCGGCCCGGCAGGTTCTCCCGCCGCCAGAAGCGGACCAGCTCGCCCTGGTCGACGTACGCCGGCAGCGCGACCCGCGGGATCACGTTGCCCGACAAGGAGGTGCGGCCTTCGACGGCGGCGTACTCCTCGACCACCGCGGGCCAGTCGGCCAGCTGGCCGGCGACCTCCTCGGGCAGCTCGCCGCGTGCCTTCACGAGCAGCCCGGCGACGTCGTCGTTGCCAGGAAGCTCGGCCGCGACGGCCTCGAGCCGCTGCACCCGTCGCGCCGCGTCCGCCAGGACAGTGGTCCGCGCGTGGTAGTCCCGGACGGTGGTGCTCACCTCCGCGAGGTAGCGGACCCGCTCACCCGGGAGCACCTGCTGGATGCGGGTCGAGTGCCGCACGTCGACGTGCTCGAGCACGCCCTCGGCGACCGGCAGCCCGCGGTCGGCCAGCAGGTCGCGGAGCTGCTGGTACAGGGCGGTCACGCCGTCGTCGTTGAATGTGGCCGCCGACGTCCCGTACACGGGCATCTGGTCGGGCCCCTTGCCGAACGCCTCACGGTTGCGGACCAGCTGGCGCCCGACGTCGCGCAGTGCGTCCGCGGCCCCGCGGCGCTCGAACTTGTTGATCGCCACGACGTCGGCGAAGTCGAGCATGTCGATCTTCTCCAGCTGGGAGGCCGCACCGAACTCCGGCGTCATCACGTACAGCGAGGCGTCGACGAACGGCACGACCCCGGCATCGCCCTGGCCGATGCCGGGGGTCTCGACGATCACCAGGTCGAAGCCACCGGCCTTGAGCACCTCGATCACGTCGGGCAGATGCTCGGGCAGCTCGTGGGCGCCGCGGGTGGCGAGGGAGCGGAAGAAGATCCGGTCGCCGTCGAGGGAGTTCATCCGGATCCGGTCGCCGAGCAGGGCGCCGCCGCCCTTGCGCCGGGTCGGGTCGACGGCGACGACCGCCACCCGCAGCTTGTTCTGCTGGTCGACCCGGAAGCGACGCACGAGCTCGTCGGTCAGCGAGGACTTGCCCGAGCCGCCGGTGCCGGTGATGCCGAGGACCGGGACGGTCCGGGCGCCGGCGGCGCTCCGCACCGCGGCCAGCAGCTCCTCGGGCAGGCGCCCCTCCTCGGCCGCGGTGATCGCGCGCGCGACCGCGAACCGGTCGCCGCTGAGCAGCTGGTCGGCGCCGACCTGGCGGTCGGCCCACAGGTCCACGTCGCACGAGGCGACCACGGAGTTGATCATCCCGGGCAGGCCCATCCGCTGGCCGTCCTCCGGCGAGAAGATCGTGACGCCGCTGGCGCGGAGCCGGTCGATCTCGTCGCGCACGATGACGCCGCCGCCACCCCCCACGACCCGGATGTGACCGGCGCCCTGCGCGCGCAGCAGCTCGACGAGGTACTCGAAGTACTCGACGTGGCCACCCTGGTACGACGACACCGCGACGCCCTGGACGTCCTCCTCGATCGCGGCGTCGACGACCTCCTGAACCGAGCGGTTGTGGCCGAGGTGGATGACCTCGCAGCCCTGCGACTGGAAGATCCGCCGCATGATGTTGATGGCCGCGTCGTGGCCGTCGAAGAGGCTGGATGCGGTCACCAGGCGGACCGGGTGCTGCGGGACGTGCAGGGCGGACATGACGCTCCTGGGCTTCGAGGAAGAGGGTGGCGGTCCAGATAGTAGGACGTCCTAGTAAAAAGTAGTAGGGCGCCCTAGTAATTCCCTACTGTGTCCCCGTGACCAGTGCTGTGACCCGGGCCGAGACCCGTGATGACGCGATCGTGGTGGTGGACGGGGCGCGGACCCCGATCGGCAGCTTCGGCGGGATGTTGAGGGACGTTCCCGCCCACGAGCTCGGCGCGACGGCGGCCCGCGAGGCACTCCGCCGCGCCGGCGTCGAGGCCGAGGCGATCGACGAGGTCATCATGGGCTGCATCGGCCAGGTCGGGCCGGACGCCTACAACGCGCGCCGTGTCGCCCTGGCCGCGGGGCTCCCCGACCGGACCCCGGCGTACACCGTCAACCGCCTGTGCGGCTCCGGCCTCCAGGCCGTGTGGTCGGCGGCCATGCAGATCCGCTGGGGCGCCGCGGAGCTCGCGCTCGCCGGCGGGGACGAGTCGATGACCCGGATGCCGTTCTACGACTTCGGCGCGCGCGCCGGCTACAAGCTGGGCGACCGCGCGCTCGTCGACGGCACCGTGATGATGCTGACCGACCCGTTCCACGGCATCCACATGGGCGTCACGGCCGAGCGGGTCGCCGAGAAGTACGGCGTGACCCGCGCGGAGCAGGACGAGTTCGCGGCGGAGTCGCAGCGGCGGGCGGCGACCCCCGAGGCACGGGCCGCGTTCGCCGAGGAGATCGTCCCGGTCGAGGTCGGCGGCCGCCGGCCGTTCACCGCCAGCGAGGACGAGCACCCCAAGCCCGACACCACCGTCGAGACCCTGGCCCGGCTCCGTCCCGCGTTCGCCGAGGGCGGCACCGTGACGGCCGGCAACGCCTCCGGGATCAACGACGGCGGCGCCGCGGTGGTGGTGGCGAGCAGCCGCGTGGCCGCCGACCGCGGCCTCACGCCGCTGGTAGAGCTGGTGTCGGTGGCGACAGCAGCCCTGGAACCCGAGCTGATGGGCTACGCCCCGGTCCTCGCGCTGCGCTCGCTCTTCGAACAGACGGGTACGACGCCGGGCGACATCGGGATCATCGAGCTGAACGAGGCCTTCGCCGCGCAGGCGGTGGCATGCGTGCGCGACGCCGGCCTCGACCCCGAGCGGGTCAACCCGTACGGCGGTGCCATCGCGCTCGGCCACCCGGTCGGCGCGACCGGCGCGAACCTGACGCTGCGAGTCGCCAAGGACCTGGTCCGCCGCGATCTCGAGCTCGGCATCGTGACGATGTGCATCGGCGGCGGGCAGGCCCTCGCCGCACTCTTCCGGAGAGTGTGATGAGCGGGACCGTGCGCTACGAGCTCACCGACGGCGTCGCCCACCTGGTCCTCGACCGTCCCGACGCCGCCAACGCGATCGACATGGACACCGCGCTCGCCCTCGGCGACGCCGTCGACACCGCAGTGGCCGACGACGCCGTTCGGGTGCTGCTGCTGACCGGCGCCGGACCGCGCTTCTGCGCCGGCGGCGACGTGGCGTGGATGCTCGGGGACGACGACCGCGGCGCCCGGGTCGAGGCGCTGGCCACGGTCCTCGACGGCGTCCTCGTCCGGCTCCACTCCTGCGCCAAGCCCGTCGTCGCCGCGGTGCAGGGAGCGGTCGCCGGCGCCGGCCTCGCCGTGATGCTGAGCTGCGACGTGGTGGTCGCCGAGCCGGCCACGAAGTTCGTCGCGGCCTACGCGGCGGTCGGGCTCTCGCCCGACTGCGGCGTGTCCTGGCTGCTGCCGCGCGCCGTCGGGCAGCAACGCGCGCTCGAGATGCTGCTCGCTCAGCGCGTCGTCACTGCCGACGAGGCGCTCGCGTGGGGCCTGGTCGGGCAGGTCGCCGACGACCCGGCTGCCGCCGCGGCCGAGCTGGCCGCGCGGATGGCCGCGGGCCCGGCGTACGCGCTCGGGCAGACGCGGCGCCTGGTGCGCGACGCGTGGGTGCGTGACCGGGGCGCCAGTGGCGCCGACGAGACCCGGACCATCACCCGGGCCGTGCAGACGCCGGAGGCGGACCGGCTGCTCAGCCGTTTCCTCGCGTAGCCCGGCCACCCAGGCACGGCGACGTGCCGACCGGCCACGGCAACGCGGCGTGCTCAGCCACCCAGCCGTCGAGCGCGGTCGCGACGATGGCCGGCCAGACCGCTGCCCGGCGGGTGTCCATCCGCACGTGCACGAAGGACGCCTCGATCACGAAGCAGATCGACCGGCGGTCGTGGTCGAGCAGGTAGCCGACGAGCTGGCCCGAGCGCTCCGCGCGCGACAGCATCCGGCAGTGGAAGGTGAGCGTCGAGCCCACCGTCACCTCGCTGAGGAAGTGCAGGTGCTGGTCGACGGTGAACACCCCGAGCCCGGCCCGGGTGGGCCAGTCGCGCGGGATGCCGAGACGGTCGAGTGCCTCCTCGACGCCCGCGACCGACGTCGTGAGGTACCGGGTCGCACTCATGTGGCCGTTGGCGTCCTGGAACCGCGCCGGGACCTCGATGCGCAGCAGCTCCGGCAGCGCGGCCACGTCGTCGAAGGCGGGTACGGCGAAGCCGCTGGCGATTCGATCAGGTCGCACGGATCTCCTTCCGGCCGCGGCCGATGACCTCGTCGCGGCGCTCTCGGGCGGTGCCCGGCCGGTAGCTGCTCGCCAGGTGCCGGCGCATGTACGCGGCCTCGGCGCGGTAGCCGTCGCCGACCAACCCGGCCTCGAGATCGGCGTAGATCGCCCGGTAGGTCGCGAGGGCGGCCGGATCGTTCTCCGCGATGTCGCGCGCGACCCGGATCGCGCGCGGGAGCAGCTCGTCGGTCGGAACCGCCTCGTGGAGCAGTCCGATCCGCAGCGCGGCCCCGGCATCGACGTACCCGCCGGTGAGGCTCATCGCGCGGGCGGCCCGGATCCCGACCGCGAGGGGCAGCCGCACGGTCAGGCCCCACCCGGGGACGATCCCGACGCGCGCATGGGTGTCGGCGAAGCGGGCCCGCTCCGAGCCGATCAAGACGTCGCACGCGAGGGCCACCTCGAGGCCGCCGGTCACCGCGGCCCCGTTGACGGCTCCCACCAGCGGAGTCATCAGCGGCGGCCAGGGCCCGGTCGGGCCGCTCTGCGCCGGAGGCACCAGGTCCGGCAACGACATCAGGTCGTCGAGGTCGTCGAGGTCCATCCCGGTGCAGAAGGCACCGCCGGCTCCGGTGAGCACGATCGCGCGCACCCCGGCGTCGTCGTCCAGCTCGGCCAGGGCCGCTCGCAGCGCGACCAGGAGCGCCCCGTTGATGGCGTTGCCGCGCTCGGGACGGTTGAGGGTCACGACGGCGACCGGCCCCTCGTGCTCGACCAGCACGACCGGCCCGGCCGGGTCACGCATGGAGCAGCTCCCGGGTCCGGTGGGCGAGGCGGCGGGCCTCATCGACGATGCGGCGCACGAGCTCCGCGACCGTCGGCACGTCGTGGATGAGGCCCTGGGAGACACCGACCGACCAGACGCCCGCCTCGAGATCGCCGGTCTCGAAGACGGCTCGGCCGCGCCGTCCGGCGACCAGGTCGGCGACGTCGGCGAAGCTCCCGCCGCCGTCGAGACGTGTCACGACCTCACGGGCCACGGTGTTCGACGCGACCCGGGAGGTGTTGCGCAGCGGCCGGAACAGCAGCTCGGTGTCGCGCTCGCTGGCGGCCACGATCGCCGCCTTGACGCGCTCGTGCACGGGCGCCTCCCGCGTGCACATGAACCGGGTGCCCATGCAGACGCCGTCGGCGCCGAGGGCCAGGGCGGCCAGGAGCCCGGCGCCGTCGGCCAGGCCGCCGCACGCGATGACGGGGATCCTCACCGCCCGAGCGGTCGCCGGCAGCAGCACGAGGGCCGGTACGTCGTCCTCACCGGGATGGCCGGCGCACTCGAAGCCGTCGATGGTGACCGCGGCCGCCCCGGCACGCTCGGCCTTGAGGGCGTGCCGGACGCTCGTGCACTTGTGGATCACCTGGACCCCGCTGCGGCCCAGGTCCTCGATGTGCTCGGTCGGGTCGGCGCCCGCCGTCTCGACGATCCGCACGCCCGACTCGGCGATCGCCTGGCGGTACTCGGCGTACGGCCGCGGCTCGATGCTCGGCAGCACGGTCAGGTTCACGCCGAACGGCCGGTCGGTCAGCTCCCGGCAGCGCGCGATCTCGGTGGCCAGGTCCTCGGGAGTGGGGAACGTCAGGGCGGACAGGAAGCCCAGCGCGCCCGAGTTCGCGACGGCGGAGACGAGCTCGGCGCGGGCCACCCACTGCATCCCGCCCTGGACGATCGGGACCTCGACGCCGGCCAGGTCGGTGAGCCGGGTCCGCAGCGTCATCGGGCGGCGACGAGCGGGTCGCCCAGGCTGCCGTGGGCGACACCCGAGCGGAGCTCCACCTTCCGGATCTTGCCGGACGGCGTCATCGGGAACTCGTCGACGAAGTACCACAGCTTCGGGGTCTTGAACGGCGCGAGGGACGCGCGGCAGTACGCGTGGAGCTCCTCGGCGGTCGGCGGCGCGCCGTTGGCCCGCACCACCGCCGCGACCTGCTCGCCCCAGTGCGAGTCGGGGATCCCGATCACCGCGACCTCGGCGATCCCCGGGTGGTGGATCAGCAGCTCCTCGATCTCGAGCGGATGGATGTTCTCCCCGCCGCGGATGATGATGTCCTTGATCCGCCCGGCGATCTGCAGGTAGCCGCGCTCGTCCATCGTCCCGACGTCGCCGCTGCGCAGCCAGCCGTCGCGGTCGATGGTCGCCGCCGTCGCCTCGTCCATCCGGAAGTACTCGCGCATCGTCTGGTAGCCGCGGGCGCAGATCTCGCCGGGCTGGCCGATCGGCACCGGCTCCCCGGTGACGGGGTCGGCGACCTTGACCTCGACGTGCACGAGCGGGATGCCCAGCGTGGTGGCCTGGTCCTGCGGAGAGTCCGTCGGCAGCGACTGCGTGAGCACGCCGTGCATCTCGGCCTGTCCGAAGAGGATGGAGAAGTCGCAGCCGACGATCTCGTTCGTCCGCCGGACCAGGTCCTCGGGCACCTTGGCGCCGCCGCACATGATCGTCCGCATGCTCGAGAGGTCGCGTGAGGGCCGGTCCGGGTGGTCCAGCAGCGCGATCAGGATGGTCGGCACGGTGACGATCAGGTTGCCGCCCTCGTTCTCGATCAGGTCCAGGACCAGGCCGGGCTCGAACTGCGGCACGACGACCTGCCGGCCGCGCCGGGCCAGGGTGCCGATGCTGCCGAGCACGCCGCCGCCGGTGTGGAAGAGCGGGATCGGGTTGATCCAGCAGTCCCCGTCGCGGAAGTTCGCCCGCTGGGCCGAGAGGCTCGAGGCGTTGACGACGCCGAGGTGGTGCAGCAGCGCGCCCTTCGCGAAGCCGGTCGTGCCGGAGGTGTAGATGATCATGCAGTCGTCGTCGGGGGAGACGTCGGGGAACTCCCGGCGCCCGGTGCCGCTGGCCAGGAACCGCTCCCAGTCGTCGAAGCGGATCACGTGGCGCACCCGCGGGACCGCCGGCAGCGCGTGGGCGACCAGATCGTTCATGGAGACGCCCCGGTGCTCGGCGCCGTGCGCGATCCCGGAGACCTCGGCTTGCTCGAGCACGTAGCGCAGCTCGTCGATGCGGTACTGCGGGTTCACGGTGACGACCACCACGCCCGCCAGCGCGGCGCCCAGCTGGAGCATCACCCACTCCGGCCGGTTGATCTCCCAGATCGCGAGCCGCTCCCCGGGCTCGAAGCGGGCGAGCAGGGCGTCCGCGACCTGCTCGGCGATCTCGAGGAGCTCGGCGTACGTCCAGCGGCGCCGATCCGCCGGGTCGACGGTTCCGTCGACGAGGGCGATCCGGTCCGGGACCTGGTCGGCGGCCCGGCGCAGCAGCTCACCGACCGTCGTCCGGTCGAGGTCGATGCTGGTGTCGGCGGGCCAGTAGCTCTCGGTCAGCGGCGCCCGCCCCGGCAGCGTGCCGACGGCCGGCTCGGCGTTCTCGGTGCTCATCTGGCTCGTTGTCCCTCTCGTCCCCGACGTCAGTATCGGCGCTCGGCCCCGCCCGAGCGGATCGTCATCGTACGATGAGATTGAACTTGACGTCAATATCAAAAGAGCCTACGGTGCAGGCGTGACCAACCACCTTCAGACCGGGCCGAGCGCGTCGCGGCGCGAGCTCGAGCGGCGGTTGTCCGACGCCGTCCCCGAGCCGCGCGGGGGCCGTCGCCGCACCGCGCTCGAGCGGGCCCAGGCACTCTGCGACGACGGTTCGTTCGCGCCCACCGGCGCGCTGCGCCAGAGCACCAGCCGGAACGCGGACAAGCTCCACGACGGCGACGGTGTCGTCACCGGCTTCGGGACCGTCGACGGGCGCCCGGTGGCGGTCGTCAGCCACGAGTTCTCCCACAGCGGCGGGTCGATCGGCTCCGGGTTCGCGCTCAAGGTGGCCGACCTCCAGGACCGCGCGATCTCGCTCCGGATGCCGATCGTCTACCTCAACGACTCCGGCGGCGCCCGCATCAACGAAGGCATCGACTCGCTCGACGGGTGCGGGCAGATGTTCCGGCGCAACGTGCGCGCGAAGGGCCTGGTCCCGCAGGTCTCGGTGATCCTCGGCCCGTGCGCCGGGGCCGCGGCGTACTCGCCCGCTCTCACCGACTGGACGATCATGGTCCGCGGGACCAGCCACATGTTCCTGACCGGACCGGACGTGGTCCGCGCGGCGATCGGCGAGGAGGTCTCCTCGGCCGACCTCGGCGGCGCCGAGCTGCACACCATCCGCAGCGGCGTCGCCCACCTCGCGGTCGACACCGAGGAGGAGGCCTTCGACCGGGTCCGCGAGCTGCTGTCCTTCGTGCCGACCAACAGCGCGGACGAGCTGCCGCTCACCGCCCCCTGTGAGCCGGCCCCCCAGCACGCCCGCGAGATCGCGACCGTGGTCCCGCGACGCGGCAGCGAGGTCTTCGACATGCACCGGCTGGTGCGAGCCGTCGTCGACGGGTCCGAGTCCTTCGAGATGATGCCGGACTACGGCACCAGCGTGATCACGGCGTTCGCCCGGCTCGGCGGCGTGCCGGTCGGGATCGTCGCCTCGCAGCCGCACCGGCGGGGCGGGATCCTCGAGATCACCAGCTCGCGCAAGATCGCCCGGTTCGTGCGCTTCTGCGGCCGGTTCCACCTCCCGATCGTGACGTTCGTGGACGTGCCCGGGTTCATGCCCGGCGCGGCGCAGGAGAGCGGCGGCATCATCGCGGAGGGCGCCGAGGTGCTCGACGCCTATGTCGACGCCGACAGCCCCCGGCTCACCGTCGTCGCGCGGAAGGCCTACGGCGGCGCCTTCATCGCGATGGGATCGAAGTCGCTCGGGGCCGACTTCGCCTGGGCCTACCCGGACGCCGAGCTCGCCGTCATGGGACCGGGCGGCGCGGTGAACATCTTGCACCGGCGCGAGCTCGCCGCCGCCGAGGACCCGGAGCTGCTGCGCGCACGCCTGGCCGAGGAGTACCGCGAGACCGTCACTCGGCCGTTCGCAGCGGCTGAGGCCGGCATCATCGATGACATCATCCGCCCCGAGGACACCCGGGCGACGCTGCTGGCAGCGCTGCGGCTGTGGCACCCCTCGGCGGCCGCCGCGCCGGCCAAGCGCCTGGTCGAGGCGTCGAACGAGGCGGCCTCGAGCTCCAGGACGGGTGCCGCATGACCGTGTTCGCGTCCCGCGCCGAGCTGCTCGCCGGCGCCGGCACCGACCTGGGGGCCACCGGCTGGACCACGATCGACCAGGCCCGGATCCAGCTGTTCGCCGACGCGACCGGCGACCACCAGTGGATCCACGTCGACCCGGAGCGAGCCGCGGCCGGCCCGTTCGGCCGGACCATCGCGCACGGCTACCTCTCACTGTCCTACCTCGCCGGACTCCTCGACCAGCTGCTCAGCGTGCCGACGGCCTCGATGGGCATCAACTACGGCCTCGACAAGGTTCGCTTCCCGACCCCCGTCCCGGTCGACAGCCGGGTCCGCGCCAGCGCGGTGCTCGTGCAGGCGGACGAGACCCCGGACGGCGGGGTCCAGGCCGGCCTCGACCTCACCGTGGAGCTGGAGGGCGCGGCGAAACCGGCCTGCGTCGCCCGGATGCTGGCGCGCTTCTACTTCCCGGAGGACGCATGATCCCGCTCGAGGAGTTCCGGGCCGAGGCGGAGGCGTTCCTCGCGGCGAGCGGGCTCCCGCGTCGCGACGAGGACGAGACGATCGTCTGGGGCGAGGGTGAGCTCGACGTCTCGGTCTTCCACAACCTGACCTTCGAGGAGGAGTCCGCGCTCCTCGGGGAGCTCAAGGACTGGCAGCGCCGCAAGCTCGAGGCGGGCTTCGGCGCGATCACCTGGGAGCCGGAGTACGGCGGCCGTGGGCTCGGCGCCGAGCACCTCGACGCCTTCGACGAGCTCGAGGCGCGCTACGAGACCCCGCGTCCCCACGAGACGTTCTCGGTGACCCAGCACCTGATCGCGCCCACCGTCCGGCTGTTCGGCACCGAGGCGATGCGCACCGAGCTGATCCCGGCCTTCCTCCGTGGCGAGCGGATCTGCTGCCAGCTCTTCTCCGAGCCCTCGGCCGGGTCCGACCTCGCCGCGCTCGGCACCCGCGCCGTACGCGAGGGCGACGAGTGGGTCATCAACGGGCAGAAGGTGTGGAGCTCCGGAGCGCAGTTCGCCGACTGGGGCGAGCTGATCTGCCGCAGCGACCCGACCCAGCCCAAGCACGCGGGGATGACCGCGTTCATGATCCCGATGGACTGGCCCGGGGTGGAGGTCCGCCCGCTGCGGCAGATGTCCGGCGGCAGCAGCTTCAGCGAGGTCTTCCTCACCGACGTGCGGCTGCCCGACTCCCACCGGATCGGCGACATCGGCGAGGGCTGGAAGGTCGCCCTGACCACGCTCGGCTTCGAGCGGCAGGCCGCCAACAACAACGCGCACGTCGGCGGCAACTGGCGCCAGCTGCTCGCCACGGCCCAGTGGGCGGACGTGTTGGACGACCCGTTCGTCCGCCAGGACCTCGCCAAGGCCGTCATCAGCGAGCGTCTCGGCGCCGTCGCCGTGGCCCGTGACCAGGCGGCCCGCGAGAGCGGCGAGCCGATGGGCGCGATCGGCTCGATCCGGATGATGCAGTGGGTCGGCCGGATGCTCGACGTCACCGCCGCCGCCCGCCGCATCCTCGGGCCCCGGCTGGTCGTCGACCACGGCGACTGGGGGACCTACGTGTGGGGTGAGCACGTGCTGGGCGCCCCCGGCTACCGGATCGCCGGCGGCTCCGACGAGATCCAGCGCACGATCATCGCCGAGCGCTGGCTCGGCATGCCGGCCGAGCCGCGCGCCGACAAGGACACCCCGTGGAAGGACCTGCCCCGGTGACTTCAACCTCGAGCCCAGCTTCGAGCCCGACCACTGGCTCCCCGGCCCAGCCCCTGCTCGGCAAGGTCGCCCTCGTGACCGGCGGCAGCCGTGGCCTCGGCCGCGCCATGGTGCGCGGTTTCGCCCGCGCCGGCGCCGACGTCGTCATCTCCAGCCGCAAGCTCGACGACTGCCGTGCGCTGGCCGAGGAGGTCGAGCGCGAGCACGGCCGCCGGGCGTTCCCGCACGCTGCGCACGTCGGCCACTGGGACGAGGTGGGCGCGCTCGTCGAGGCGGCGTACGCCGAGTTCGGCCGGGTCGACGTCCTGGTCAACAACGCGGGCCTGGCGCCGACGTACCCCGGCCTGGACCAGGTCACCGAGGAGCTCTTCGACAAGGTGATCGGGGTCAACCTCAAGGGCCCGTTCCGGCTCACCGCCCTGGTGGCGACCCGGATGGCCGCCGGCGCCGGCGGCTCGATCATCAACATCAGCAGCAGCGCCGCGGTGCGCCCGATGACCACCGACCTCCCCTACGCCGCCGCCAAGGGCGGCCTCAACGTGCTCACCGCCGGCTTCGCGCAGGCGTTCGGCCCCTCGGTCCGGGTGAACACGATCATGGCCGGCCCGTTCCTGACCGACATGTCGCGAGGCTGGGACATGGACGCCCTGACCGGCGACCTCGCGCACTACCCGATGCGACGTGCGGGGGACCCCGACGAGGTCGTCGGGGCCGCCGTCTACTTCGCGAGCGACGCCTCGTCGTACACGACGGGCGCGGTGCTGCCCGTCGACGGCGGCCGCGGTGTCGTCAGCTTCGGCTCAGCCTGAGCGCCGTCCCGACCTCCCGAGGAGCCCCGATGACCACGACCCGCCTCGTCGATGACTCGCTGTTCGCCGCCGACGCCGACGACCCCGGCCACGGTGGCGTGCCGAGCCTGCTGGGCTCGCGGTGCGCTGACTGCGGCACCACCACCTTCCCGCGGCAGGACGGCTGCCCGCGCTGCGGCGGGGCGAGCATGCCCGAGGTCGTGCTGCCGCGCGAGGGCACCATCTGGTCGGCGACCGTCCAGCACTTCGAGCCCAAGCCGCCGTTCCGGCACGACGGCGAGTACGTCCCGTTCGGGATGGGCTACGTCGACCTCGGCGAGGTGATCGTCGTGGCGCGCTTCACGGAGAACGACCCGGCGCGGCTCGGCATCGGGACGCCGGTGGCCCTGTGTGCGGTGCCCGCCTGGACCGACGAGGACGGCACCCGGGTCCTCACCTACGGGTTCGCGCCCACCGGCGCGGCCGGACAGGAGAAGTGACCATGAGCAACGACGTCGCGATCGTCGGGATCGGGATGACCAAGTTCGGCCGGCAGCCCGGGGTCACCGGCCGCCAGATGGCGGTGTCGGCGGTCCACGAGGCGTGCGCGGACGCGGGCGTCACCTGGTCGGACATGCAGTTCGCCTTCGGTGGCACCTACTCGTGCGGTGACGCCGACACGCTGATCTCCCTGCTCGGTCTCACCGGCGCCCCGTTCATCAACGTCTACAACGGCTGCGGCACCGGTGGCTCGTCGCTGATCTCGGCCGCCAACGCGATCAAGTCCGGCGAGCGCGACCTCGGGCTGGTCCTCGGCTTCGACAAGCACCCGCCGGGGGCGTTCAACGAGTCGCCCGAGAACGTCGGCCTCGGCTCCTGGTACGGCGAGACCGGGTTCATGGTCACCACGCAGTTCTTCGCCACCAAGATCCAGCGCTACCTCCACGAGTGGGGGGTGAGCCCGTCGGCGCTCTCGCTGGTGGCGGAGAAGGCGTACCGCAACGGCTCCCTGAGCGAGAAGGCCTGGCGGCAGAAGCCGGTCGCTGCCGAACAGATCGCCGACGCACCGATGGTCAACGACCCGCTGACCAAGCTGATGTTCTGCTCGCCGGGCGAGGGCGCGGTCGCGCTGATCGTCGCGAGCGCCGAGCGGGCCCGGACGCTGACCACGGCGCCGGTCTTCCTGAGCTCCGCCGAGCTGCGCTCGCGCCGGTTCGGGTCGTTCGAGGTCTACAGCCCGTGGCTCTCGCCGCACCGGGTGGACAGCGCCACGACCGACGCCTCCCGGGCCGCCTTCGAGGCCGCGGGCGTCGCGCCCTCCGACGTCCAGGTCGCCCAGATCCAGGACACCGAGTCCGGCGCGGAGATCATGCACATGGCCGAGACCGGGCTCTGCGAGCACGGCGAGCAGGAGAAGCTGCTGGTCGACGGCGAGACCGAGATCGGTGGCCGGATCCCGGTCAACACCGACGGCGGCGTGCTCGCGAACGGGGAGCCGATCGGTGCCTCCGGGCTGCGTCAGGTGCACGAGGTCGTGCTCCAGCTCCGCGGCCAGGCGGGGGAGCGCCAGGTTCCCGGCGGGCCGAGCGTCGGCTTCACGCAGGTGTACGGCGCTCCCGGCATCTCCGCATGCACCGTGCTCACGCGCTGATCCCTGAACCCACCGACGGCGTCGCCGTCACGAACCGAGGAGGCCACCGACGTGTGGAGCTTCGAGACCGATGAGGACTACCAGAAGCAGCTGGACTGGGTGGACGAGTTCGTCCGCGCGGAGGTCGAGCCCGTCGACCATGTCATCGAGCACGCCTGGGACGTGCGCGACCCGCTGCGCAACCGGCTGATCAAGCCGCTCCAGGAGCAGGTCCGCGACCAGGAGCTGTGGGCCTGCCACCTCGGCCCCGAGCTCGGGGGACCGGGCTACGGCCAGCTCAAGCTGGCGCTGCTCAACGAGATCCTCGGCCGCAGCCACAGTGCCCCGGTCGTCTTCGGCTGCCACGCCCCCGACTCCGGCAATGCCGAGATCCTCGCGCACTACGGCACCCCGGAGCTCAAGGAGCGCTACCTCGAGCCCCTGCTGGCCAACGACATCGTGTCCTGCTACTCGATGACCGAGCCCACCGGCGGCTCGGACCCGACGGCGTTCGTGACCCGCGCCGAGCTGGACGGCGACGAGTGGGTGATCAACGGCGAGAAGTGGTTCTCCTCGCACGCGAGCTTCGCGTCGTTCTTCATCACCATGGCCGTCACCGACCCGGACGCGGACCGGCACGGGCGGGCATCGATGTTCGTCGTCCCCGCCGACACCCCGGGCATCACGATCGTGCGCGACGTGGGGGTCTGGGGCCACGACGAGGACGAGGGCCACCACACCTACCTGCGCTACGAGGACGTGCGCATCCCGCGGGACCACCTGCTCGGCGAACGTGGCCGGGGCTTCGCGGTCGCGCAGACCCGGCTCGGCGGCGGCCGCATCCACCACGCGATGCGCACGGTCGGGCTGGTGCGGTCCTCGCTCGACATGATGCTCGAGCGCGCCGTCTCCCGACGCAGCGGCACCGGCACCCTCGCCGACCGCCAGCTCGTGCAGGAGATGATCGCCGACTCCTGGATCCAGCTCGAGCAGTTCCGCCTGCTGGTGCTGCAGACCGCCTGGAAGATCGACCGCTACCAGGACTACCGGGCCGTCATCGCCGACATCAGCGCGGTCAAGGCCGCCATGCCGAAGGTGCTGCTCGACGTCGCGGGCCGGGCCATCCAGCTGCACGGCTCGCTCGGCATCTCGACCGAGATGCCGTTCGGCAAGTGGGTGCTGGAGAGCTACCACATGGGCCTCGCCGACGGCGCGACCGAGCTGCACAAGGTCGCGGTCGCCAAGCAGCTGCTCAAGGGCGTCGCGCCGACCCCCGGGCTGTTCCCCACCGGGCACCTGATCGCGGCGAAGGAAGCCGCCCGTGCCCGCTTCGCGACCGAGCTGGCCGAGCTGGCGGAGCTCGACGAGCAGGTCCCGACGCCGTGAGGAGCGTGACGGAGGCCACCGACCACCCCGAGCTCGCGCCCGTGCGCGCGGGGGAGGACCTCGACTGGGCGGCCCTGGCGGCGCACCTGCGCGCCCAGCTGCCCGACCTCGACGGCCCGCTCTCGGTGCTCCAGTTCCCGAACGGCTCGGCGAACCTCACCTACCAGGTCGCCTTCGGCGACACCCAGCTGGTGGTCCGGCGCCCGCCGTTCGGGAAGCTCGCCCCCGGCGCGCACGACATGGCCCGGGAGCACCGCGTGCTGTCGCGCCTCCACCGGGCCTACCCGCGTGCGCCGCGCGCGCTGCTCTACTGCGAGGACGAGTCCGTGATCGGCTCGCGGTTCTTCGTCTCGGAGTACCGCCCCGGCATCGTCGTGTGGGACCGGGTCCCCCCGGAGCTCTCGACCGCGCCCGATGCCGGGCGCAGGATCGGCCTCGCGGTCGTCGACGCCCTGGCCGACCTGCACCTGGTCGACCCCGCTACCTGCGACCTGCAGGACCTGGGCCGGCCCGCCGGCTACCTGGAGCGGCAGCTGCGGGGCTGGCTGGGACGGTGGGAGGCCGTCTCGCCGGGGCCGGGCACGGCGGTCGAGCGCGCCGGAACGGCCCTGGTGGCCGGGCTCCCGGCGACCAGTCGCACCGCGATCGTCCACAACGACTTCAAGACCGACAACTGCCAGTTCGCCCCCGGAGACCCCGATCGCGTGGTGTCCGTCTTCGACTGGGACATGGCGACGCTCGGCGACCCGCTCGTCGACCTCGGCACGATGCTCAACTACTGGCCCGGCGACGACGGCACGCCGGCGCTCGCGATTCCGGGGCTCGAGAACCTGGGGCTGCCCGGCAAGGACGAGGTCGTCGCGCGCTACGCGGAGCGGTCCGGTCTCGACATCGACCGGGCCACGGTGGACTGGTACGAGGCCTTCGGGTGCTGGAAGACGGCGGTGATCATGCAGCAGCTCTACGACCGGCACCTGCGCGGCGAGACGAGCGATCCGCGGATGGCCGAGCGCGGCGACCAGGTCCCCGCCCTCGGGGAGCGCGCCCTGAGCCTGCTGGGGGTGACGCCGTGATCATCCGCGACGAGGACCTCGCGACCTGGCAGGACGTCGTCCGTGACTTCCTGTCCGGCACCGAGGTACGCGACCGCCCGGTCGGCGCGCGCGTCGACCGGGACCTGTGGCGCCGGGCCTGTGGCGAGCTCGGCTTCGCCGGCCTCGACGTGCCCGAGGGGCTGGGCGGCGCCGGTGCCGGCTTCGGCGCCCTTGCCATCGTGCAGCGCGAGTGCGGCCGGGTGCTGGCGCCGCTGCCCGTGCTCGGGTCGGTCGTGGTCGGGCAGGCGCTGCTCCTCGCGTCCGAGGACCGGGCCGCGGTGGGTGATCTCCTGCCCGGCCTGCTCAGCGGCGACCTGGTCGCCGCGGCCGTGCTGGACGCCCCTGGGCTCACCGCCGACGGTGCCCGCCGGCGGCTCAGCGGTCGGCTCGACGACGTCGTCGACGGGATGTCCGCGGACCTGCTGCTGGTCCTCGACCCCGGGCTCCAGCTGTGGTCGGTCGACCTGGCCGCCGCCGGTGTGCACCGGCAGGTGCTGGACTCGATGGACCTGGTGCGCGACTTCGCCCGGATCACCTTGGACGGCGCTCCCGCGCGCCCCCTGGGCCGGCCGCTCGACGCGGACGCGGTGGACCGGGTGCGCCGGGCGCGCTCCGCGGCCGTCGCCTGCGAGCAGCACGGCGGCGCGGAGGCGGCGCTCGAGAGTGCGATCGCCTACACGCTCACGCGGGTCCAGTTCGGTCGCACCATCGGCTCGTTCCAGGCGATCAAGCACCGCTGTGCGGACCTGGCGATCGATCTCGACCTCAGCCTGTCCGCCGTCGAGCACGTCGCCTGGGCGGTCCAGGAGGAGGCCCCGGAGGCCCGGCTCGCCGTGGCGATGGCCGGCGCGACCTGCGCCCCGACCTACCTGCACTGCGCGTTGGAGAACGTCCAGCTGCACGGTGGGATCGGGTTCACCTGGGAGCACTCCGCGCACCTGCACGTACGCCGGGCCGAGTCGGACCTGGCGCTGTACGGCGCTGCGGAGCGGCATCGTGAGGACGTCTTGAAAAGTCTTGGCGCCACTACTTGATATTGACGTCAAGTTCATTCTATCGTGTGTGGCCGAGACCACATGACCCGATGCATGTGCTGGACCCCTGTGAGGATGAGATGACCCGTTTCAAGACGGTGCGGCGCGCGCTGGTCGCGGCGATCGCTCTCGGATCGATGCTGAGTGTCGCCGCGTGCGGCAACGGCGAGGCCGGCAGCGCGTCCGGCACTGACAGCGGCAGCGCCGATGACCCCCTGCGGGTCGGCCTGCTGTTCTCCCTGACCGGCCCCGCGGCGCCGTACGGCATCAGCGAGCGCAACGGCGCCCGCGTCGTGCTCGACCAGATCAACGAGGACGGCGGGATCAACGGCCAGCAGATCGAGATCTTCGAGGCCGACGACAAGACCGACCCGACCGAGGCGGCCCAGCAGGCCCGCAAGCTGATCACCCAGGACAAGGTCGACGTGATCATCGGCACCACCGCAGGCGGCAACACGCTCGCCTACGCACCGATCGCGGCCGGCCTGAAGACGCCGATCCTGGCCACCAACGGCACGATCTCGGTGACCGACAAGGCCAACGACTTCTGGCCCTGGATCTTCCGGTCCGCGCCGAGCGACCTGGTCACCATGCAGGCGATGTTCGACCAGGTGGTGGCCGAGGGGAAGACCCGGATCGGCATCTTCGCCGAGCAGTCGGCGTACGGCGACGCCAGCGTCGCGTACCTCGAGGAGCAGGTCGAGAAGGCCGGGCTCGAGATCGTCGCGGAGACCAGCGCCGCGGTCACGGACACCGACTTCACCGCGCAGGCGACCAAGCTGCGCAACGCCGACCCGGACGTCGTCCTGCTCGTCACCGGTGCGACCGCGCTCGGCGTCGGCATCGCGCGGGCGGTCCGCCAGGGTGGCTCCGACGTGGACATGTGGGGCGGCATCGGCCTGGCCCAGCAGGGCTTCATCGACGGCGCCGGCCCCGACGCCGAGGGTGTCCACATGGTCGCGATGAACAACTGGAACGACCCGTCCGAGGACGAGCAGCAGCTCAAGGACCTGCTCGAGGCGGCCGGGTTCGAGGCCACGTCGTTCGAGGCCGCGGGTGCCAACGGCGCTCAGGTGGTGGCCGCCGGCGCCGAGAAGGTCGAGGGCGAGATCACCGGGGAGAAGCTCCGCGACGCGATGGCGACCGTGTGCGACCTCAACACCTACGCGATCGGCGAGTCGGTCTGCTACACCGAGGACGAGCGGGACGGGATGGGCACCGACGCCCTGGCCCTCCTGGTCGTCGAGGACGGTGCGTTCGCGACGTACGACCCCAACGCCTGACCACCTCCAGTCAGGACGAGGCCCCGGCGGTGCCACCGCCGGGGCCTCGGCGCGTCCGGGGCCGGCCTTTGCCGTCAGCGATGCTGCCGCGCTGGGGCCGAAGCGGCGTCCCGCAGCGACCCGCGGGGCGGCCGCGCGACAGGCGGGTCAGCGGGCGGGCGGCCAGGCCAGCTCAGGGCGGGGCACCGACGCGAGGGCGCTCACCACCCGGGCGAGGGTGTCCTCGTCCAGCCCGGCGTTGCGCAGGATCGCCTCGGTCTCGTCCCCGTCGGCGACCCACGGGTTGGCGCTCAGCCAGTCGACCCGGGGGAAGAGCTCCGCCGGGGCCACGTCCGCGCCCTGCGGCAGCCGGTCGCGGTGGTGCGGGTGACGACGCACCTCGTCGGGGGCGAGGACGGGGGTCAGGCAGCACTCGTCCGAGGCGAGGTCGGCCCACTCGTCGCGGTCGCGGGTGGCGAAGACCGCTTCCAGCCGCGCACCGAGGTCGGGCCAGCCGGCCGGGTCGAGGTGGTCCGGCGGTTCACCGGGGAGACCGACCACCCTCCAGAGCTCGCGGAAGAACCGCGGCTCGATCGCACCGACCGCCACCCATTCGCCGTCTCCGCAGCGGTAGCAGCGGTAGAACGGCGCCTTCCCGCTCATCAGGCCCTCGCCGCGCGCCGGCATGATGCTCGTGCCCCAGGCGGTCATCCAGGTGCCCATCATCGAGAGCACTCCGTCGACCATCGAGGCGTCGACGAACCGGCCCCGGCCGGTCCGCGACCGCTCGTGCAGGGCGGCGAGGACGCCGAACGCCGCCCACAGTCCGCCGCCGCCCATGTCCGCCACCAGGTTGATCGGGGGGACGGCCGGCTCACCGGCGGGGCCCAGGCAGCCGAGGACGCCGGTGACCGCCAGGTAGTTGATGTCGTGCCCGGCCGCGGCCCGCAACCGGCCCTGCTGGCCGTAGCCGGTCAGCGCGCAGTACACGAGCCGCGGGTTGAGCGCGGCGAGGTGCTCGTAGCCCACGCCGAGCCGGTCCAGCACGCCTGGGCGGAAGGACTCGAGCAGCACGTCGGCCTCGGCCACGAGGCGCTCCAGGGCGCGGACTCCGTCGCCGCTGCGGAGGTCGAGGGTGATCTGGCGCTTGCCCATCGCGAGCTCGGGCAACGCCTCGCCGGTCCGCCCGCCCGCGACGGTGACGACCTCGGCGCCGAGGCGGGCGAGCAGCATCGACGCGTACGGTCCCGGCGCGTTGCGGGAGAGGTCGACGACCCGGACTCCCGCGAGGGCGCCGGGTCCCGGGAGGGTCACGGGAGTACGCCGATGGCTCCGTCGGCCGTCTCCTCCTCGAAGGCCTCCGCCGGCGAGATCAGGCGGCCGCCGCTGATGTGGAGCACCCGATCGGCCAGCCGGGACGCGAAGTGCTGGTTCTGCTCGGCGAGCACGACCGTGATGCCCGAGGGGCGCAGCGCGAGCAGCGCTTCCTCGATGTTGCGCAACACCGCGGGCGCGAGACCCTGGGACGGCTCGTCGAGCAGGATCACCTTCGGGTCGGCGAGCAGCGCCATCGCGAGTGCCAGCATCTGCTGCTCGCCGCCGCTGAGCAGGCCGGAGGCCCGGCCGGCGTACGTCGTGAGAGCGGGGAAGAGGTCCTCGACCAAGGTGGCGCGGACGCGGCGCCGCTCTGCCGGCGTGGCCTGGCCGGCGACGGCGAGGTTCTCGCGCACCGTCATCGCAGGGAAGATGTTCCCGCGGGTCTCGGGGACGAAGGCGATACCGGCGCGGGCGCGTGCGGTCGCGCGCTTGCTGGTGACGTCGACGTCGCCGAGGCGCACCTTCCCGGCCTTCTGGGTGATGCCGGCCAGGGCCCGGAGCAGGGTGCTCTTCCCGGCGCCGTTGGGCCCCAGGATCGCGAGCAGCCCGCCGGGCTCCACCTCGAGGTCGATGCCGCGACAGACCACCATCCGGCCGTAGCCGGCGTCGAGGCCGGTGCACGAGAGTCCGTTGGCGTTCATGCCACCTCCTCCAGGCCGAGGTACACCCGTTGCACGGCCGGGTCCGCCGCGACCGCGGCCGCGGTGTCCTCGACCAGGATCGTGCCCCGGTCGAGGACGAGGATCCGGTCGCACATCCGGACGACCATGTCGAAGTTGTGCTCCACGATCAGCACGCCGACCCCGGCGGCCGAGAGCCGTGCGAGCTCGGCCGCGAGCAGCTCCTGCTCGTCCGTGGCCAGTCCGGCCGCCGGTTCGTCGAGCAGCAGGTAGCGCGGCGACATCGCCATCGCGCGGGCGACCTCGACCAGTCGCACCCGGCCGAGCGGCAGCTCGCCGATCGTCGCGTCGCGGACGTCCTCGAGCCGGAAGTCGGCCAGGAGGGCGTCGGTCCGCTCGGCGGTGCGGCGCTCGGCCCGACCGACCCAGGGCGCCCAGACCAGCGACGACAGCAGCCCGCGCCCGGAGGAGGGGTAGAAGCCGCAGGCCACGGCCTGCCACACCGTGGTCGTCGGATCGAAGCGCGGTGTCTGGAACGTCCGGGCGAGCCCGAGCTGGATGCGCCGGTGGGACGCCACCGAGCTGATGTCGCGCTGGTCCAGCGCCACCGTGCCGCGGTCGGGCCGGATGAAGCCGGTCAGGCAGTTGAACATCGTGCTCTTGCCCGAGCCGTTCGGCCCGATCACCCCATGGATGGTGCCCGGCTCCAAGGTGATGCCGACGCCGGCGAGCGCACTCACGCCGCCGAACGTCACGGCGAGATCGGTCGCGACGAGGCTCATCGGGCCACCTCCTGCTGGTCGCTGGTCGCCGCCACCGTGGCGGGTCGGTCCGGCTCGGGCTCGAGCTCGGGGTCGGGTGCTGGTCGGGTCGGGGCCGGGTCCGAGCCGCGTCGACGCAGGGCGTGCCACGCCTGGTCGAGCAGCCCGAGCACGCCCTGGGGGGCCACGAGCAGCGCGACGACCAGGGCGGCGCCGTACAGCAGGCCCTGCGCCTCCTCGGACGGCAGCGTGTTGTTGACGTAGAGCAGGATCGTCGCGCCGACGATCGGGCCGAGGACGTAGCGGGTGCCGCCGACGACGGCCATCAGGATCGCCGTGATCGAGAAGGCGCTCGGCAGCGACTCCGGCGCCAGGAAGGTCAGGTAATGGGCGTAGAGCCAGCCGGCCAGGCCCGCGATCGCGGCGGAGAGGCTGAAGACGCCGGCCACCCGCGCGGGCACGTCGACGCCGTCGGCGCGGGCGCGCAGCGTGTCCCAGCGGATCGTCTGAAGTCCTCGGCCGTGGCTGCTCGACACCAGGTTGGCGTAGAGCCCGACGACGAGGATCACCAGGACCCAGGCGAAGATCGCGTAGTTCTTCAGGTCCAGCGCCCAGGGGAGCGGCGGGATCCCGGAGATGCCGATGTAGCCGCCGGTGAAGTCACCGCCCTCACGGAGCAGGATCACCACGATCTCGCCGAACACGAGGGTGGCGACCGCGAGCGCCAGGTGCGAGAGGCGGCCGACGAGGCGCGACAGCGGGTAGGCGATGACCGCCGGGACGAGGACCGCGCCGACGAGCCCGATGAGGGGGTGCAGCTCCCAGCGGGTCGTCAGGATCGCGGTCGCGTAGGCGCCGATCGCCGCGAACGCCGCTTGGGCCACGGAGAGGACACCCGCCTGGCCGTAGGAGATCGCCACCGAGAGGGCGAGGAGGGAGAACACCGCGATCGTGATCGCGGAGTCGACCTGGGCGGGGTCCTGGCCGATCGCGATCATGATCACGATCACGGCGGCCGTGAGGACGAGGGTCGGGCGCTGTCGGCGCGCCAGCTGCCGGAGGCCTGCGGTGCTCATGCCCGGGCCACCGATGCGGTCGAGCGGCCCAGGGTCAGGGCCAGGAAGATGAACAGGTAGGGGATGGCAGCCGCCACGCCGGTCTCGGCGTAGCCGGCGACCAGGGCCTGCACAACACCGAACAGCAGGCCGCCGACGAAGCCGTGGATCGGGCCCCGGAACCCGAAGACCACCGCGGCGCCGATGGCCGTCAGGGTGATCGCCAGCCCCGAGGAGTAGCTGACGCCGGTGGTGTACAACAGCAGGACGCCGGCGACCGAGGCCAGGCCACCCCCCAGCATGATCGCGGTGGTCTGCAGCCGGCGGACCGAGAGCCCGGCCAGCTGGGCGCCGAGGGGGTTGTCGGCGCACGCCCGCAGCGACCGGCCGAGCGGTGTTCGTGCGAGCACCAGCGTGATCACGGTCATCGCGACCAGTCCGAACGCCATGTTGAGCGCCGACTGGGGGTTCACCGAGATCCCGGCGATGTCCCAGTTGGAGCGGAACGAGTGCCCGACGACGGGCTCGCGTCCGTGCCACAGCAGCACGAGGGCCTGGAGGCCGAACGCGATGCCGAACGTGGCGAGCACGATCGTGATCGGGTCGACCGCCCCGCGGCTGCGCAGGATCAGGTACGTCGTCGCGACGAGCGCGGTCGTCGCCAGCCCGGCTCCGATGCCGGCCACGATCCCGACAGGTCCGCCGACGGCGGCGGCCGTGGTGGCCGCGACCACCGCGTGGCTGCCGACGGCCGCGTCGATGGAGTGGGTGGTCGCGTAGACGATGCTGATCGGCAGCGCGACCAGGCCGTAGGCCGACCCGATCAGGATGCCCTGGACGACGTACTCGAGGAGCTCGCTCATGCTGGGGTGCCTTTCGCGGGTGCTGGGTGGCGGGCGAGGTCGTGATCCGTGGTCGTGCGGAGGGCTCGGATGGACAGGCCTGCCGCCTTGTAGTCCCAGGTGTCCGGGGTGACCCCGCGCTCGCGGAGCTCGCGCTTGCGGATCTTGTTGGTCGGTGTGCGTGGCAGCGCCTCGAGCCGCTCCACGTACCGCGGGACCATGTGGTGGGGGAGCTCGGCGACCAGGTGCCGGAAGAGCGCCTCGGCGTTGAAGCCCGCCTCGGTGGAGACGCACAGCTTGATCTCGTCGTCGGACGGGCTGATCGGCACACCGACGGCCGCCACCTCGAGGACCCCGGGGTGGCTGCTCGCCGCGACCTCGATCTCGTAGGAGGAGATGTTCTCGGCCTTGCGGCGGATCCGGTCACCGAGGCGGTCGACGAAGTGCAGCCAGCCGTCCTCGTCGAGGTAGCCGGCGTCGCCGCTGTGGAAGCGGAGGTTGCGCCACGCCTGCACGGTCGCCTCGGGCATCCCGAGGTAGCCCTGCATGATCAGCCACGGATGCCGCGGCACGACCGTGATCTCCCCGACCCGGCCCGCCGGGAGCGGCTCGTCGGTGTCCGGGTCGACGACGGTGATCTCCACCAGGTCGTCGAGCGGCCGACCGGCTGCGCCGAGCCGCAGCGGCGCGTCGTACGGACGCCAGCAGCAGGCGGTGACCTCGGTCATGCCCCAGGTCTCCAGGGCGACCACGCCGAAGCGCTCCTCGAAGTCCACGCCGATCGCCGCCGGTAGCGGTGCGGCGAGCACGGCGCGCAGTGCCGTCGTCGCATCGTCGGGGCGACGGGGGGTCGCGTGCACCATCTCGATCATCGGTCCGTGGGCGATCGTGACGGTCGCGCCGCACTCCCGGATCCGGTCGATCCATGACTCGGGTGTGAATCCGACGTCCAGGGTCACCCGGCCGCCCATGACGAGCGCGGCGTACAGCGCGCCGAACCGCCCGGCCATGTGGAAGAGCGGGTGGAAGCAGTAGAAGACGTCCTCCGGGCCCATCCGCAGGCCTTCGGCGCACTCGCGCGCGATCGTGTGGGTCTGGGCGTTGGTCATCATCACGCCCTTGGCCGGCCCGGTCGTCCCCGACGTGAGCAGCACTGTCGACAGCGCGCTGTGGGCGGGGCTGGCGGCCTCCCAGTCCGTCGGAGTCGGCAGCTCGTCGAGGGAGAGCGCGCCGGAGTCCGCCGGCGCCGCGCCGTCGGCGACGACGACCACGAGGTCGTCGAGCCGGTCCAGGATGCGGGTGAGCTCGGGGAGCAGCTCCAGGGCGACCACGATCACCCGCGCGCCCGACAGCCGGACGGCGTGGGTGAGTGACTCGCCGCGGTAGGCGTGGTTGAGCGGGACGTCGACCAGACCGAGGAGCTTGGCGCCGAGCCACCCGTGCACCGCCGCCCAGGACGTCGGCAGGAAGAACAGGACCGGGTCGCCGGCGCGCAGGCCGAGGGACCAGAGCCGGGCTGCGACGCGCTCGGCGTCGGTGGCGACCTGCCCGAACGTGTGCAGCGGGGAGTCCCCGATCGCGAGGTAGGGCGCGTCCGGTCGCTCGCTCGCCTGCCGCTGGAGGTGGGCACCGACGTGCCACGTGCTCGTCGGTCCCCAGCGGAGCTCGAGCGCAGTCGCGGCGGGGGTGTCGGGGATCACAGTAGGACGCTAGGAAGAATTGACATCGACGTCAAGTTCGAATCCGTCAGGCGAGCGACGACTCCGTGCGCACGCCCCAGGTGTCGGCGTTCGACGCCGCCTGGCCCACCAGGGTGGGCAGCACCACTTCGAGCTCGTCGACCGTCCAGCGCCCGCCTTGGTCCTCACCCGGGCCGGCGACCCAGCCCTCGGCGACGCTGACCCGGCCACCCCACACGTTGAAGACCCGGCCGGTGATCCGGGCCGAGCGGCTGCTGCCGAGGTAGACGACCAGGGGGGAGACGTTCTCCGGCGCCATCTCGTCGAACCCGTGGTCGGCCGCGGTGGCGGCACCGTCGAGCACGGCGAGGTTCTCGGTCATCCGGGTGCGGGCCCCCGGGGCGATGGCGTTCACGGTGATGCCGTAACGGGCCAGCTCGGTCGCGGTGATGATCGTGAAGGCCGCGATCCCCGCCTTCGCTGCGCCGTAGTTGCTCTGGCCGACGTTGCCGTAGAGGCCGGACGGTGAGGAGGTGTTGATGATCCGGGCGTCGACGTCGCGGCCAGCCTGGGACTCTGCTCGCCAGTGCGCCACCGCGTGCTTGGAGCAGGCGAAGGTCGTGCGCAGGTGTCCGCGGATCGCGTCGTCCCACTCCTCGACGGTCATGTTCACGAACATCCGGTCGCGCAGGATGCCCGCGTTGTTCACCAGTGTGTCGAGGCGGCCGAAGGCATGGAGGGCGTCGCTGACCAGGGTCGCGGAGCCCTCCCAGTCGGCGGCGTCGGCGTAGTTCGCGACCGCCTGGCCACCCATCGCCCTGATCTCGTCGACCACGATGTCGGCCACAGCCCGGTCGCCACCGGTGCCGTCGACCCCACCCCCGGTGTCGTTGACCACGACCCGCGCCCCCTGGCGGGCGAACTCCAGGGCGTGGGCGCGGCCCAGGCCGCGCCCCGCGCCAGTGACGATGACGACGCGACCGTCGCAGATGCCGTGCATGGGAAGTCCTTTCGGAGGTGACGTTCCGGGCGTGGTGGCTCAGGCCACCCAGGTCGAGCTGCGGGCGGGGTCGAGGTACTCGTCGAGCCGGGAGATGAGGCCCCGCTCGTCCACCTCGGCCACGACGCAGGCGGTGAAGTCGCGCACGCTGCCGTCCGGACGGGTGAACCGGACGACGTGCTGCTCGCAGAAGCCGCGCTCGTCGACGATCAGGCGCGGGTACAGGTATTCCCACGGCCCCATCCGCTCGCGCATCGCGCGGATGTCGGCGAGCGCGTCGATGAACAGCCGGGGCGGTTGACCACCGGTCTGCCACGCGGTCATGCCGGGGGCGGTGAGGGCGAGCATGCCGTCGAAGTCGCCGGCCTGGGAGCAGCGGGACCACTGCGCGGCGCAGCGGGCCACGGCGTCCCGGCGGGTGCCGTCCACGGTCGCGCTCATGGCCGCGTCACCACGATCGAGGCGTTCTGCCCGCCGAAGCCGAAGGCGTTGACCTGGACGGTGCGGAAGTCGGCGATCGCGGGCTTCTGCGTCACGATGTGGAAGCGGGCGCCCTCCTCGACCTCGTGCGTGGTCGGGATGTGGGCGAGCCGGCCGGTCGCGATGGCGTGCAGCGCGAGCACCAGTCCCATGCCTCCCGACGCGGCGCCGGTGTGGCCGACGCTGCCCTTGATCGAGGTGACGTGGAGCGAGTCGTCGCGCTCGCCGAAGACCTGGTTGATCGCGCTGATCTCGACGGTGTCGCCCTTCGGGGTGCTGGTCGCGTGCGCCACCAGCCCGACCACGTCGTCCGGGGTCACGCCGGCCATCCGCTGCGCGTCCCGCATCGCCTGCGCCTCGTAGGCGCCGCTCGGGTCGGGGGAGGAGGGGTGCGAGCCGTCGGAGAGCGAGCCGTAGCCGGCCAGCACGCCGTGGATGCGCGCGCCGCGTGCGGTGGCGCGCTCGAGGCTCTCGAGCACGAACACCGCTGCGCCTTCGCCCTCGACCAGCCCGCTGCGCCGCCGGTCGAACGGCATCGTCGCGAGCATCGGGTCGGTGACCGGGTTCGTCATCCCGTAGCTGGCCTGCGAGTGGTGCAGCACCTCGCACAGGCCACGCTCGGTGCCGCCGGCGATCACGACGTCGGCGCGTCCGGTCTGGATCATGCCCATGGCGGTGCCGAGGGCGTCGATGCTCGACGCGCAGGCGGTCGACACCGTGAGCAGCGGCCCGTGCAGGGCGTACCGGATCGCGATCTGGCCCGCGGCCATGTTCGGCCAGGCCCGGATGTTGAGCTTGCGGTGGACCGCCTCGGGGCCGACGAGGTCCAGCTGGCGCTGCGCCTCAGTCAGCGAGGTGACGCCCGCCATCGTCGTACCGATCACCACGCCGGTGCCCGGCTCGAGCGGCTCGCCGTGGTCCTCGACGGCCTGCTGGGCCGCGGCCAGCGCGTACTGCGCGAACCGGTCGGTGCCGTCGACGAGGCGGGGATCCATCCAGTCCAGCGGGTCGAAGTCGGCGATCATGGCCGCCCAGGAGGTGGGCGCCTCGGCGTCGGCCCAGGGCGCGGGCGAGATGGCCGTGCGGCCCTCATCCAGGGCGCGGGTGAACTCCTCGGGGCTCGCGCCCACGGGGGTGATCGCGCCGATCCCCGTGATCGCGACCCCGGCGTGCTCTCGGCTCATGCCGTCCGTCTCCGTCCGTGTCGTGGGGTTCCTCGGTGCCGTCCATCATCGCGCCGACATCCGACCTGGTGCCCGCGTGGTGCCGGCGGGGTGCCGGTGGCCCGAGCGGTCCCCGAACCGTAGTAGAAGTTGACGTCAGCTTCAATACTGAATTGAAGTTGACGTCGGAATCATATTGATGGTGTGATCTGGGTCCCAGCCGTGCGTGCCCGGCGCACGACCAACGCCTCAGCAGGAGCCCATCGTGTCTCGATCGCCTTTCTCTCTCGCCGTGGCCGGCGTGTTCGTCCTCGGATCCCTGACCGCCTGCGGCGCCAACGCCGACAGTGCCTCCGGCGGCGACTGCGTCGTCAAGATCGGCTCGATCTTCAGCCAGACCGGCGCCGCCGCGGCCTTCGGCGGTGACGGCGAGCGTGCGATCGAGCTCGCGATCAAGGACGCCAACAAGGAGGGCTTCCAGGTCGACGGCAAGGACTGCACGATCGACTACAAGGCCGTGGATCTCGCGAGCGACCCGAACAAGTCGGCCTCGCTCGCCCAGGACCTGATCGCCGGCTTCGGCGCCAAGTTCGTCTTCGGGCCCGACATGGCCGCCGCAGTCCCGCCGGCCGCGACCGCGGTCGAGCGCGCCGGCAACGTGATGATGCTGTCGGTCTCGACCGGCATGGACGCCTACGCCGGCAAGGACGGCCCGTTCTTCCGGCTGTCGCCGAACGACCAGACGATGGTCAATGACGGCTACATCCCGGCGGCCGCCGAACAGCTCGGCGACGTGCAGGACATCGCGATGCTGATGACCGACGACGACACCGGGAAGGCGCTCGCCGAGGGCTACGCCGCGTCGTTCGCCGACAACGGCATCACCGTCTCGCAGACCGAGTTCTACGACCCGACGTCGACCAACTTCGCGCCGATCGTGCAGCGCATCGACGACGACGTCCAGGGCATCTTCATCGGCTACAACAACGACAGCACGGCTGCGGCGATCATGGACGCCGCCGCGGAGGCCGGACTCCCACAGGTCTACATCACCCGGGGCATCTCGGCGCAGCCCGGCGTCGCCCGCGAGGACGGGCTCGACGCCTATACCTGGCTGGTGCTCGGTGCCGACCCGCTGTACCCGGCCGACGAGGAGCAGGAGCAGTTCATCGCCAAGTTCACCGACGCGTACGACGTCCCGGACGGCCAGATGACCTACTTCCCGTTCGTCCACTACGACTACGTCGGAATGCTGATCCAGGCGATGGAGAAGGCCGGCACCACCACGGACGTCGAGGCGATCTCGGCCGCGCTCCGCGGTTCGTCGTACGACGGCGTGGTCCAGCTCTCCTTCGACGATGCCGGGTTGAACACCAGCCCGATGGGCCTGGGCATCCTCCGGGACGGGCAAGGCGAGGTCGTGTCGTTCGGGGGGCGGTGACCCAATGGACTACACGCTGGCCGACATGGTCGGCATGGTCGCCCGCAGTCGCCCCGACCAGGTGGCGGCGACGGTGCTCGGCGAGGAGACGACGACGTACTCGTTCGCCGAGCTCTGGGACCGGATCGGCGACCTGGCTGACGCGGTCTCCGACACGGAGGCCGGCGTCCACGGACCGATGGTCGCGACCCTGCTGCCGAACAGCCTCGACGCGCTGGCCGCCTACCTGGCGTGCCAGCGCGGCGGGGTCGGCGCGGTGCCGCTCAACAACCGGCTCGCCGACCGCGAGCTCCAGCACATCCTGGCGGACTCGGAGGCGCGAACCATCCTGGCCGCCGGCGAGTACGTCGAGGTCGCGCGGCGGATCGCCGACGCCGGCGTGCGCGTGGTCGACGCGGACACGGTCGTGGCGGGCAGCCGCGACCGCGACCTGATCGCCGATCCCGAGCGGGGCAGCCGGGTGGCCGTCGTGTTCTACACGTCCGGCACCACGGGCCTGCCCAAGGGCGCCGCCGTGCGCAACGACGACTGGGTGGTCAACACGATGCGCTGGGGGTGGCAGCTGCGGATCCAGTGGGACGAGCGGACGCTCGTCCCCGGCCCGCTGTTCCACATGTCCTACTCGAGCTTCGCGCTGGCCACCTGGCTGATGGGTGGCGAGGTCCGGATCATGCCGTCGTTCTCGGCGGCCACCGCCTACGAGGAGTTCGCCGAGCGCTCGACGTTCGCGTTCCTGGTGCCGTCGATGACCCAGATGATCCACGACGAGTGGGTCGCCCGTGGCCGGCAGCCGATGCCGGCGGCGCGTTCGATCATGACCTCGGGAGCCGCGGCCGCGGTCGAGCTGGTCGAGGCGGCATTCGACATGTTCCCGAACGCGACCATCCAGGAGACCTACGGGTGGACCGAGGCGGGCTTCGCGACGATGGAGGTCAAGACCCGCGAGACCGTCCGCCGCGGCACGGTCGGCTACAACACCGTCGGGTCAGACGTCGCCGTGTTCGACGACGACGGCAAGCCGTGCGCGCCGGGCGAGCGGGGTGAGGTCGGAATCCGCACCCTCGCGGCCTCGATCGGCTACCTCTCGCCGGCGACCGCGGGGGCGAACACCCGCCGCGGACCGTGGATCCTCTCGGGCGACATCGGGACGTTCGACGAGGCCGGTCGCCTGATCATCATCGACCGCAAGCACGGCATGATCATCAGCGGCGGGGAGAACGTCTACGCCGCCGAGGTCGAGAAGGTCGTGGGCCAGCACCCCGCCGTCGACGAGTGCGTCGTGATCGGCCGCCCGAGTCGGCAGTGGGGCGAGGAGATCGTCGCCGTCGTGGTCCTCGAGACCGGCGCCGACCTGGACCTCGACGGCCTGCGCGTGTTCTGCCGCGAGCACCTCGCCTCGTACAAGGTCCCGCGCGACCTGGCGATCGTCGACGCGCTCCCCCGGAACTCGATGGGCAAGCTCCAGCGGTTCGAGGTCAAGCGGGTCCTGGAGGCGACGGGGTGAGCGACCTCCTGCTGACCCTCCTGCTCGGCCTCATGCAGGCGGGCCTCTACACGCTCGTCGGCCTGGGCCTGACGATCACCTTCGGCGTGACCCACATCCTGAACTTCGCCCACGGCGAGTTCGTGACGATCGGCGCGTACTCGCTGATCGGGTTCGTGGTCCTGCTCCCGACGGCGCTCGCGATCCCGCTGGCCGTCGCCGTGGCGGTCGGCGTCTCCGCCGTCATCTACCTCCTCGGCTTCGTCTTCACGATCGGCGACCACCTACAGGGGCTGGCCGTCTCGCTCGGCCTGCTGCTGTTCAGCGAGAACCTCTTCCTCCAGATGTTCTCGGCCATCCCGCGCACCGGTCCCCGGATCGAGGGCACCCTCGGGCTGCCCGGCGACAACCAGATCGCCTGGGCGCGGATCGTCGTGATCCTGCTGACCGCGACGATCGTGGTGGTCGCCGCGATCGCGCTGAAGCGAACCTGGGTCGGACTGGCCCTGCGGGCCACCGGCGACGAGCGGTTCGCCGCGTCCACGCTCGGGCTCTCCGCCCGTCGGGTAGGCCTCTACGCCTTCCTGGTCGCCGGGGCCCTCGCCGCGATCGCGGGTATCTGCATCGCCTCGGTCACGCCGGTCACCCCCACGATCGGGATGAGCTACCTGCTGACCGGGTTCGTGGTCGCGATCATCGGAGGACTCGGCTCGCCCATGGGCGTCCTGGTCGCCTCCCTGCTGCTCGGCCTCGTCGAGGCGTTCACCGCTCGGTACGCCGACCCGTCGATGACCAGCGTCTACACGTTCACGGCGATGATCGTCGTGCTGCTCCTGATGCCGCAGGGCATCTTCAACCGGAAGCAGGTCCGAGCCGGATGAGAGCCATCGCCCTGCGCCGTTCCGCGCTCGCCTTCGCCTGCGCCGTGGTGCTCCTGGTCCTCGCGTTCAACGTCCCCGACAACCGGGTCGTCCTGTTCAACACCTTCCTGGCGTACGGCGCCCTGGTGCTGAGCCTCGACCTCATGGTCGGCAACCTCAACCTGCTGCCCGCCGGTCACGCGGCGTTCTTCGGAGCCGGCGCGTACGCCTCGGTCGTGCTGAACCAGACCGCGGGCTGGCCGCTCCCGATCGCCGGCCTGGTGGCCATGGTCGGTTGCGGTCTGTTCGCGGCCGTGATCGGCCTGCCCGTGGTCGGGCGGACGGCCGGGATGTCGTTCGCGATCGTCACGTTCGCGATCGGCGAGCTGATGGTGCGCGTCGTCGCCAAGTCACCGGATCTCCTGGGCGGCACGGAGGGGCTGACGGTCTCGTGGGGAGTAGGCGAGGACATGCCGTTCGGCTTCACCATCTACCGCTACTTCTCGCTGTGGCTCGTCGCCGTCTTCGTCCTCGTGCTGCTGGTCGTGATCTGGATCCGGAGCTCCCACCTGGGGCTCCGCCTCACCGCGATCCGCGACGACGAGAACGCCACCCGCGGCCTCGGCATCAACCCGGTCGCCTACAAGACCGTGGTCTTCGGCATCAGCTCCGGACTGGCGGCCGCCGTCGGTGTCGCGTGGGCACCGATGGTCGGCTACATCGGACCGGACTCCATGGCGACCGGCGAGTCGATCTTCCTGCTCAGCCTGCTCATCGTCGGCGGCATCCGGTCGGTCGGCGGTGCGCTGGCCGGCGTCCTGCTGCTGATGATCCTGCCGCTCTACCTCGAGATCGAGCCGGCGGCACGGATCGCCTTCGTCGGCGGCGCTCTCGCCCTGATCGCGCTGATCGAGCCCGGCGGCATCGCCGGCCTCGCCCGACGGGCCCGTGCCCTCCTCGCCCGTCCCAGGATTCCCGCATGAGTACGTCCACCACCGGCCCGGTCGTCGAGCCCTCCGTCGTACCCTCCGTCGAGCCCGTCCTCGAGCTGCACGGCATCACCGTTCGACTCGGCGGCGTCGAGGTCCTCGCCGACATCGACCTCACGGTCCGGCGCGGGGACTGCGTGGGCATCATCGGCCCGAACGGCGCCGGGAAGACCACGCTGTTCAACGTCGCCAGCGGCTTCATGCCGACCACCGAGGGCGACGTCCGGCTGCAGGGCCGGCCGATCAACGGGGTCAAGCCGCACCGGATCGCCCGTCGGGGCCTGGTGCGGACGTTCCAGAACGTCGGCGGCTTCGGTGACCTGAGCGTCGCTGACAACATGGAGCTCGCGACCCGCGGACGGGCACCGGACCGGGTCGCCCGGGTGGCCGCGATGCTCGGGCTGACGGACTCGTGGCAGACCCCGGTCAAGGACTGCTCGTTGGCCACCCGCAAGCTGGTCGGCATCGCCATCGCGGTGGTGCGCGAGCCCACGGTGCTGCTCCTCGACGAGCCGCTCGCCGGCCTGGCCACCGAGGACCGCGACCACGTCGTCGAGATGATCCGTCGGGTGCACGCGGCCGGCACCACCATCTGCCTGATCGAGCACGACATCGGCCGGACCCGGGCTCTCGTCGACCGGCTCGTCGTCCTCGACGCCGGTCGCAAGATCGCCGAGGCCACCCCGGAGGAGCTCGCGGCGCGCCCCGACCTCGTGGAGGACTACCTGACATGACCGCTGACACAGCCGCAGTCGAGCGGCGGACGTCCGCAGCACTCGCCGTGCGCGACCTCGCCGTGCGGTACGGCCGCGCGGTCGCCGTCGAGCACATCTCCCTCACGGTCGGCACCGGGGAGTGCCTGGCCGTGGTCGGTGCCAACGGCGCCGGGAAGAGCACCCTGGGCAAGGCCGTGTCCGGCCTGGTCCCGCTGGCCGGCGGGGCCGTCGAGTACGGCGGTCGACCGGTCGGCCGCGACGCCGTGCGCGCCGGGATCGTCTACGTGCCCGAGGGCCGGATGGTCTTCCCGCAGCTCACCGTCGAGGAGAACCTCAAGGTGGGCGGGTTCGTCCGCCGGCGCCGGGACGACTGGCGAGAGCAGCGTGACGCGATGTATGCGCTGGTGCCCCGGCTGGCGGACCGGTCCTCCCTCCGTGCCGGGCTGCTGAGCGGCGGTGAGCAGCAGCTGCTCGCGATCGCCCGTGCGTTGATGGCCCGGCCGCGGCTGCTGGTCCTCGACGAGCCGTCGCTCGGGCTCTCGCCGATGGCGATCGGGACCGTCACCCGGTTCCTCGACGAGCTGCGCGCGGAGACCGACCTGAGCATCCTGCTCCTCGAGCAGAACACCGCCTTCGCCGCCCGCCTGGCCGATCGGGGCATGGTCGCGAAGCTCGGCCGGATCGACCGGGACGACCTGAGCCAGGCCGACCTCGCCGAGATCTCGGTCTTCCAGGGCTGAGGTCGCCCGCCGGGCCCGAGGGTCGGCCGGCCCGGCGGGCCGGGGTCCGACTCAGTCCTGGTCCATCCGGAGCGCGTTGGCCCAGAGCCGGGTGAGGCTGTCGACGGCCTTGTCCAGGTCGTAGTCGTGCCCCTGGCCGAACCAGGAGTAGGCGAACCGGTAGACCATGCCGGTCAGCGCCCGGGCCGCGTAGTGCGGGTCGAGCTCGCGGTCGGCGCGTCCCTCGGCCTGGAGCCGGACGATCTGGCGCTCGCTGCGCTCGACGTACTTCTGCAGACCCTGGTCGAGGCGGGCCTTGGCGCCCTCGTGGTGGGTGGCGAGCTCCTCCCACAGGGCGATCAGGCGGCCGTTGTCGCGGTAGACCTTGAGGTACTCGCGGTTGCTGCGCTCCAGGCGCTCGATCGGCTCCAGCCCGCTCTGCTGGCGCGCGGTGCCTGGGTCCTCGTTCTCGTGGAAGAGGTCGGCGATCATGTCGTCGACCAGCGCGAGGAAGATCGTCTCCTTGGAGTCGAAGTACGTGTAGAACGTGCCGTGCGCGACCTTCGCGCCGTCGGCGATGTCGGTGATCCGCGCGTTGTGGAAGCCGTCGCGCTCGAACACCTTGCGGGCCGAGGCGAGCAGGGCAGCGCGGGTGCGCTGGGCGCGCGGCGTGAGCACCGCGACGGCCGCGCCATCGACATCGGTCATGGGACCTCCCTCGGATCCTGGCCGGCACTGAGCGTGCCCGAGCCTAGACGTCGCTTGAAGGTGACGTCAAAGTCAATTATGCTTCCCGTCATGTCCACGGGAGGGTCTCAGCATGCCTCATGACGTCGTGTTGGTGGAGCGCCGCGACGGTGTCCGGCGGGTGATCTTGAACCGCCCCGAGGTGCTCAACGCCTACGACACCGCCTTGTGCCAGCAACTCGGCGCGGCCTTGCTGGACTTCCAGCGCTGCGACGAGGACCGGGTGCTGGTGCTCTCCGGTGCCGGCCGCGCGTTCTGCGTCGGCGGCGACGTCCGCAGCGAGGCCGAGGCGGTCGAGGGGGAGGAGCGCCAGCTCGGGCACGGCATGGTGATGCGCGAGGGCATGCACTCGGTGCACCGCCTGCTGCACGCCCTGGACAAGCCGGTGATCGCGCTGATCCACGGCCATGCGGTCGCGGGCGGCCTCTCGTTGGCGCTGCTCTGTGACTTCCGGATCGCCGCGCAGAGTGCGCGCCTCGGCGACACGAGCGGTCGGGTCGGACTGCTCCCCGACGAGGGAGGCGCCTGGTTGTTCCCGCGGGCGATGGGCCACGACGCGGCGCTGCGAATGACGCTGCTCGGCGAGGTCTACGACGCGGCGGAGGCGCACCGGCTGGGGCTGGTCACCGAGGTGGTCCCCGACGACCGGCTCCAGGAGCGGGGCGCGGAGCTTGCGGCGCAGATCGCCGCGAAGGCGCCGCTCGCGGTGCGGATGGCCAAGCGGATGATGCGGCGCTCCCGTGAGCAGACCTTCGAGGAGTCCCTCGTCGAGGCGGAGTACGCCGTCGAGATCGTCAACCGCAGCGACGACGTGCGCGAGGGCGTCGAGGCCTTCGTCGCCAAGCGGACGCCGACGTTCACCGGCCACTGATCCCGGATGGAGCCGCCGCACGCCTGGTCCTTCGACGACTTCGAGGCGGGCCAGGTGTTCACCGGCCAGGGCCGCACGATCACCGAGTCCGACCTCGTCTGGTTCGCCAGCTGGTCGTGGGACACGAACCCACCGCACACCGACGCGGTGCACATGGCGTCCTCGCGGTTCGGCGAGCGCATCGCCCACGGCCTGCTCGGCATGTCGGTCGCGATGGGCCTGGCTTCGCGGCTGGGCGTCTTCGAGAGCTGCTCGATCGCGCTCCTCGGTGTGGACGACTGGCGGTTCCACGCGCCGGTGGTCGTGGGGGACACGGTCCGGGTGCGGGTCACGATCCTCGGGACCCGGGTGACCACCGCCGGAGACAGCGGCGTGCTCGAGCGGCGCTTCGAGCTGATCAACCAGCGCGCCGAGGTGGTTCAGTCGGGATCGATCCCGCTGCTGGTCAGCCGCCACTAATGAACTTGACGTCAGTGTCAATTCAGCCTACGCTCGGGCCATGACCGAGACAGTCCGGCGAGTCAGGACCGCGCAGCCGTGAGGCACGAGGTCGTGGCCGAGCTGCCCGGCAACATCTGGAAGATCGAGGTGGAGCCGGGCGCCAGGGTCGAGCCGGGGCACTGCCTGCTGGTCATGGAGACCATGAAGATGGAGATCCCCGTCCACGCCGAGACCGCCGCGCTGGTCGCGGAGGTCCGGGTGGCGCCAGGCGACCAGGTCGCGGCGGGGGACGTGCTGGTGGTGCTGGCACCGTGACGATGAAGAGGGATGGACGATGAGCGAGCCGATGGTGCTCAATGACGTCGTTGGTGCCGTGCAGGTGATCTCGCTGAACCGGCCCGACCGGCTCAACGCGATGACCAAGGGGCTGGTCGACGAGCTGTTGCCGGTCCTCGAGACGGCGGCCGCCGATCCAGCGGTCCGCTGCGTGGTGCTCACCGGGGTGGGGCGCGGTTTCTGCGCCGGCGGTGACCTCGGCGAGATCGGCGACCTCGCCGTGGGCGTCGACGTGGCGCGCGAGGAAGCCGACCTGCGCCGGCTGCACCGCTCGAGCCAGCTGCTGCACGAGATGGGGAAGCCCACGATCGCCGCGGTGAACGGGCCGTGCGCCGGCGCCGGCCTCTCGTGGGCCTGCGCCTGCGACCTGCGCCTGGCCGCGAGCTCGGCGGTGTTCCGGTCGTCGTTCGTGTCGGCCGGACTGACCGGAGACTTCGGCTCCAGCTGGACCCTGCCGCGGATCGTCGGCGCGGGTATGGCCCGCGAGCTGTGTCTGCTCAACCGGAAGTTCGACGCCGCGGAGGCCCTCCGGATCGGGTTGGTCTCCGAGGTGATGCCCGATGAGCTCTTCCGCGACCGGGTGCTGGAGGTCGCCACGCAGCTCGCCGCCCAGGCGCCGATCGCGATGGCAGGCATGAAGGCGAACCTGAACGACGCCGAGCTGGTCGGCTTCGGCGAGCTGCTCGACCGCGAGGCCGCCCGCCAGGCCGCCGCCACCGCGTCCTCGGACTGTGTGGAGGCGGCCACGGCGTTCCTCGAGCGCCGGGAGCCGGTCTTTGTCGGTGACTGAGCCGGGGCCCGGGCGCCCCGGCGACGTGAGCCGGCCGGCTGTGGCCGGCGCGGCCTGACGGCCCGGGCACCGCCCGGGCGGTCGCGGAGCCGCTCGACGAGTCGCGCACAGCGCCGGCGCGGCGGTCGCCCCTCTGCGTGTCCGGCGCCTTTCGGTGCCCGAGGCGGCGCCCGTGGGCCTGACGAGCGTGGCTCGTGGCGCGATCATGGCGGGCAGGTCGGGTGGCGCCGCTCGCGGGACCGAGGTCGTCGCGGGAACCGCTCGGGCACCGAGCGTCCCCGTGCTGGGGCGGAGGTCCGGGGTGGCCCGAATCGTGTCGCCCACCGGTTCGGGCCGTATCCGCCCAGCCCGATGGCCCAGGTCCGTGACCCCGCTCGGCTCGTTGCGGTAAACAGTGTTGCGATGAGTGGAACAGAACCTCGTCTGCTCGCCCGCCGCCTCAGGAGCCGACAGCCATGCCCAGCACCCTTCTCACCCATGCCGTGGTCATCACTATGGACGCAGACCGCCGGGTCTTCTCCGACGGCTACGTTCAGATGGAGGACGGGCTCGTCCGGGACGTCGGGCCCGCGTCCGAGGCGCCGACGGGCCGCCCCTGGACACAGGTCCGCGATCTCGGTGGGCGGCACGTCGTCATGCCCGGCCTGGTCAACACGCACGACCACTTGAGCCTGAGCGTCGTCCGCGGGGGCCTGGACGAGCTCGACCGGCTCGAGATGGGCACGAAGATGTTCGACGCCCTCCGGGTCATCGACGGTCCCGCCTCCTACGACGGGGCACGGTGCTCGATCGCCGAGCTGCTGCTCGCGGGTGTCACCACGACCGCCTGCGACGAGTTCGGTCACCGGGACCGGCCAGCAGGTGTGCTGCAGGCGTGCCGGGAGATGGGCATCTGCACCCTCTTCGGGCGCGCCACGATGGATAGCACGGACGAGACCGTGAACTCGCAGACCATCCCGCTCGACTTCCGGGAGGCGCCCGAGGACGCCATCGCCCGCGTCGAGGAGCTCAGACGTGACTACGACTCCCCACTCATCGCGGTGCATCCGTCCGCGGTCTCCACCATGCGCGTCTCGACCGAGATGATGCGCGCGCTGAGCGAGTACGCCGCCGCGGAGCGGCTCATGCTCATGCTCCATATGGGAGCGGATCGGGACGAGCAGGCGGAATCCCAGCGGCGCTACGGCAAACTGCTCGTCGAGTACATGGCGGACATCGGTGCTCTCGAGTCCCAAGTGCTGCTCGCGCACGCGACCTGGACCGAGGAGAGCGAGATCCCCTTGCTCGCCCAGCACGACGTCGCGGTCGCCCACTGTCCGGAAAGCAACGCCCACGAGGGCGACCCGATCAGCCGGGTGGCGTCCTGGCTCGCGGCGGGGCTACGGGTCGGGCTCGGCAGTGACGGCGCCAACACGGGCAACTCCCAGAATCTGTGGGAGACCGCCAAGCTCGCGGTCTACCAGCAGAAGACCCGGGAGCGAGACGGTCTCTACGGTTCGGCTGAGCTCGGCCTGGAGCTGCTGACGCTGCACGGCGCCCGGGCGCTCTACCAGGAACACCGGCTGGGTGCGCTGGTTCCGGGCCGGGCCGCGGACGTCATCTGCCTCGACATCGACCGCCCCAGCCTCGCCCCGCGGGGAACGATCTTGTCCAACCTGGTCTATGCCAATGACCGCTCGGCCGTCCGACACGTGTATGTCGCAGGCGAGGAGCGAGTTCGTGACGGGGAGCTGCTCGGGTACGACGTGGAGGAGCTCGCGGCCCGGGCCACGTCGGCTTCGGCGACGGTGATGGACGCCAGTGGATTCGGTCGTGACGTCATGGCCAAGTCGCGGTTCCGCTGGGTGCGCTGAGTGCCGCCGCCTACCCGGTCGAGACGCGCCCGATCGCGCCGCGGAGCTTCGCGGTCGGAGTGTGTTGACACGTCGGCCCGGCGGTGCGAAAGTTCTCTCACTGAAACAAGGTTCCGTTACACGGAACAATCGACTTCGAGGTGGGGCGGACATGAAACGAATGTCAGGACTTGTATGCCTTCTCGTGCTGGGGCTCGCGCTGGCCGCCTGCGGCTCGGGCGGCTCCGACGGAAACGACGGTTCGGACTCGGGCCCCGTCAAGATCGCCATCGTCGAGCCGTTCAGCGGCGACTTCGGGTACTTCGGTGACTTCCTCAAGAACTCCCTGCAATACCAGGTGGACAAGATCAACGCGGACGGGGGACTCCTCGGCCGGCAGCTCGAGGTCATCACGCGTGACGACCAGATCCAGGCGCAGCCGACCGTGACGGCGGTCCGTGAGTTGAGCGACGACCCGTCGGTCGGGCTCATCGTCGGCCCCTCTTTCAGCTTCCTCTACAACGCCGCTCGCCCGATCTACGACGCGAAGCAGCAGCTCAACTGCCCGCTCTCGGTCGACTCGTCAGACTCGGTAGCCGGCGCGAAGTACACGTTCCGCGCGGGCCCGTTCAACAACCTGTTCATCACGGCCCTGCTGAAGTACTTCCAGGACTCAGGCACCGTCAAGTCGGTCGGGGTCGTGTACGCCAACGACGACACCGGCCAGGCCACCGACAAGGAGTTCGCTGAGCTCGCTCCGGAGTACGGGATCGACTACCTCGGTGCCGAGCTCTACAACGCCGACGCCTCGAACCAGCTCGCGCAGTTCAACAAGCTCAAGGATGCAGACGCCATCTACATCAGCGCTGACGCAGCCGCCGCGGCCCAATCCGCCATCTCGGCCGGCGACGTGGGCTACGACGGCATCCTCGTGGGCGGCGATGGCCTGCAGAGCTATGCGTTCGTCGACGGCGCGGGTGATGCTGCGGAGGGCACGGTGTTCTCGTCCGAGCCGCTGCTGAACATGACGAAGATCCCTGACAGCGAGTGGCCGACCGCCTACGCCGCGTTCATCAAGAAGGCCACTTCGGACTACGGCGTCCAGACCGGCCCGAAGAGCGGGGTCACCCAGCTCAAGGCGACCCCACTGGCGACGGCGTGTGTCGTGGCCTGGGCCAAGGCCGTCGAGGAGGCCGGCACGTTCGACGACACGAAGGTCGCCGAGGCGTGGGAGGGACTGTCCGTCCCCGCGTCGGAGAACCCGGCAGGCATCCCGCTCCAGTTCAGTGCGGACAACCACGACTTCTTCCACGATCCGGAGCAGCTCGCCGTCTACCAGTGGGTGCACGATGGAGACTCCTGGTACCTGGAGACGTTGGCGGACGCAAGCGAGTAAGTCGAGTCGGCATGCCGGGTCCAGGTCCCTCCGGAACCTGGACCCGGCAGCCGGTCACGTCCTGATTGGCAAAGAGAGGTGGTGATCCACTCGTGGGAACGCAGATCCTGATCGTCAGCCAGGCCCTCTACCTCGGGGGTGTCTTCGCGCTCATCGCGCTCGGCTTGACGATCAGTTACTCGTCGACCAGGGTGGTCAACTTCGCTCAGGGCGAGTACTTCGTCTTCGGCGCCGGGGTCGCCTACTACATGCAGTCGGTGCACGGGCAGCCCGCATGGGTCGCCCTGCTCGTGGTGTTGGCCGGAGCCGCCGCGTTCGGACTGGTCAGCGAGCGCGCGATCATGCTGCCCATCCACCGCTCAGGCATCCATTACGCGTGGATCATCTCGACGCTCGCGGTGGCTCTGACGATGCAGAGCGTGTACTCCAAGGTCTTCGAAGGCGCGCTGCTTCGGCCGCCGCCCCTCGTCGCGGGCGCGGTCGACGTGCTCGGTGGCAAGGTCGCGTACCAGATCTTCATCGTGATCGGCGCAGCGGTCGTCATCATGGTCGCCTACGACCAGATGCTTCGTCGGACGTCGTACGGCGCCGCCGTGCGGGCGACCGCACACGACCCCGACACGACCTCGACCTTCGGCATCAGCGTCCGTGGGATCGTGGTGGTCAGCTTCGTGGTGAGCGCGATGATCACGGCAGTCGCCGGAATGCTCGTCTCCCCGGTTCTCTTCGTCGAGCCCACAGTTGGCCTGGCCTACACGACCAACGGCTTCGTCGCCATGGTCATCGGCGGTCTGGGATCGGTTCGGGGTGCCATCGCCGGAGGATTCATCGTCGGGATCCTCAATGCGCTGGTCGTCAACCTCATCGGTCCCAACTACGGTCAGATCACCGTGGTCTGCGTGCTCGCCGTCATCTTGCTGGTCCGGCCCACGGGCCTCTTCGCATCCCCAGCGGCGGCGCACTGAGATGGCGTCCTTCGACCTGCGCTCTCGCAGCTCCGCCCGGATCGTCAGCGCGCTCGCGGCCGTCGCGTGCCTGGGCGTGCTGGCACTCTGGCCCCAGATCGCGGTGGGGTTCGGCCCCCAGCAGTCCTACTACGTCGACCTGGCCACGACCGCCCTGATCCTGACCATGCTGGCCATCTCGCTCAACCTGGCGATGGGCATCGCCGGGCTGCTCTCGTTCGTCCACACAGGGTTGCTGGCCGTCGCCGGCTACACCCTGGGCATCTCGGCGCTTCGATGGGGAGTCAACCCCTGGCTCGGGATCCTGCTGGGTGTCGTCGTCACTGTCCTGTTCTGCATCCTGATCAGCCTGGTATCGGCTCGCGCCACCAACATCTACTGGGGCCTGATCACGTTGAGCTTCGACCTGGTGCTCATCCAGGTGATCGAGCAGTGGGGGTCGGTGACCGGCGGCTTCAACGGCCTGCCCGGCGTCCCGCGCCCGCAGCTGAACGGTGCCCCTCTCGATACCCAGTCGTTCTACTACCTGTGCCTGGTGATGGCGATCGGCTGCTACCTGGTCACGAGGAACCTGGTGAAGTCGCCGGCCGGACGAGGGTTCCACGCGCTCCGTCAGTCTCCGGAGACCGCTTCCAGCCTGGGCATCAACGTTCCCGCCGCACGGCTGCTCGCCTTCGCCATCGCCGGCGCCCTGGCAGGCTTCTCGGGCGCGCTGTTCGCGATGCACCTGAACTTCATCAGTCCCGAGGTCGCCGACCAGGGGCCCCAGCTGCCACTGTTCATCGCGATCTTCCTCGGAGGGTTCGGGACCCTGCTGGGTCCCGTGCTCGGCATGGTCGTCGTCACCGCCGTTCAGCACGAGCTGCGTGGCTCGGGTGAGAACGCGCAGCTGATCCTGGGACTCTTCTTGTTGGCCTGCATTCTCATCCTCCCCAAGGGCATCGTCGGCACCTGGATGTCGACCAGGTTCGGACGTTGGGTCAGTGTCGCCGCGCATCCAGCGGTGCCGCCACCGGACGAGTCCGAGTCCCTGGCGCTCCTGCAGAACAGCACGAGTGGCGCCGAGCCGGTGATGAGGTGCCAGGACGTCGGCAAGATGTATGGCGGAGTGCGCGCCCTGGGCGGTGTCGACCTGGAGCTTTACCCGGGCGAGATCCACGCGCTCATCGGACCCAACGGCGCTGGCAAGTCGACCATGGCCGGCTGCATCACCGCCCACATCCAACGTGACTCCGGCACCGTGGTGGTCGGTGGGAGGCCGTTGCCCAAGCGCCCGCACGCGGTGGCCAAGCGTGGGGTGACCCGCGTCTTCCAGGAGCCGCACCTCTTCGAGGGCGGAACCGTGGAGGACAACGTCCTCACCGGCATGTACGGCTGGGGCCGATCGGGCTGGCTGCCAGCCATCGTGCGGACTCCCGGGTATCTGCGTGCCGAGCGCGAGCGTCGCCAGCAGGTCCGGCTCCTCTTGCGCGCGGTCGGGCTCGAGAGCCTGGTCCACCTGTCCGCGTCGTCGTTGTCGCATGGCCAGAAGCGGCTGGTCGAGGTCGTCCGCGCCGTCGCGACCCGTCCGACCGTCCTCATCCTGGACGAGCCCGCGACGGGACTGACGCCGGGTGACCTCGCGCAACTGGACAGCCTGCTGCGCACGCTCAGGCAGTTCGGGATCGCGCTCCTCCTGATCGAGCACAACATGGGCTTCGTCCTCCCGCTGTCCGACCGGGTCACGGTTCTGAACTTCGGTGAGGTGATCGCCCACGGCACGCCGCAAGAGATCGTCGACTCTCCCGTCGTCCGGGAGGCCTACCTGGGAGGCGCGACCGTATGACGACCGCGAGCTCGGACCCGGCCCTGCTGGAGGTGTCGAACCTCCGCGTCAGGTTCGGTCACGTCGACGCGGTCCGCGACGTCAGCCTGGCGGTGGGGCGAAGCCGTGTGGTCACCCTGCTCGGTCCCAACGGGGCGGGCAAGACCACCACGCTCAAGGCCATCTGCGGCCTCTTGAGGCCCGCGCGCGGTGAGATCAGGATCAACGGCCGCCGCACCAACGGTGTCGTGGCCTCGCGCGTCACCAAGCTGGGGGTGGGCTTGGTGCCGGAGGGCCGCCGGATCTTCCCGGCGCACACCGTCAAGGAGAACCTCGAGCTGGGGGGCTTCATCTGGCGGCGTCAGCGCCCGGTCTTCGACGAGACGCTCGCCTCGGTTCTCGAGCTGTTCCCTCGTCTGGCCGACCGGCTCGACCAACTCGCGGGCAGCCTGTCCGGGGGCGAGGCACAGATGCTGGCCGTGGGTCGCGCGATGATGACGCGTCCCAGCCTGCTCATCCTCGACGAGCCGAGCCTGGGCCTGGCACCCAAGATCGTCGACGAGCTGTACGACTTCTTGGGCACGATCCGAGACCAGCAACAGCTGTCGATCCTCCTGGTCGAGCAGGCGGCCGACCGTGCCCTCCGGTTCGCCGACGACGCCTATCTCCTGAGCCAGGGGCGGGTCGTCGCCAGCGGTCCCGCTGAGGCGCTGCGAGAGGACGACCAGGTGCGCAGCGTGTACTTCGGGGGGCTGGCCACCTCGTGACCGGCGCCGAGCGCAGCTTCCCACTTCGCGACACACCGCAACCCGATCAGCAGCCCCCGATGGAGGGAGACGTCTTGTCCGGAAACACCCCACTGGCCGCCGCCGAAGGAATGCTCCGAGGCGTCATCGACCGCGACCTCGACGCCGTGCTCGACTCGTTCACGAGCGCTGCCGACGCCTATATGTACGTCGAGGGGCCGCGCTGGACCACGCGCGGTGGCGACAACGTCGCCCAGGGCTGGCGCGCGTACTTCGACACCGGGATCGGCATCGACTCCTTCAGCTGGGTGGAGGGTCCGCAGGTGATCGAGACGCCCGCACTGTCGGCGGTCCTGGGGGTCGTGGACTACCAGGTCCGGTCGGCCGAGGGCTCCCAGCCGGCGGAGCACGCTCCGTTGCGGCTGCGGATGACCTGGTTGCTCCGGCCTGAGGACGGCCGCTGGCGGATCGTCCACGAGCACGGCTCGCAGCCGCTCGTCGACCCCTATGGATCCGGCGACTGGTGGCCCGAAGGTGCGACGCCTCTGCCCACGGCCGGATCGTGACGGACCAGCCGGCCGGCCCGGAGGTCGAGACCGCTGACCTGCTCCTACGCGGTGCCACGGTCGTCACGATGGACGCGGACCGCACGGTCTACGAGAGGGGCTACGTCGCCGTGCGCGGCCAGGAGATCCTCTCGGTCGGGGCCGACGACGGCGACGTGCCCCGCGCTCGGGAGGTCCGCGACCTCGATGGACACGTGGTGTTGCCGGGGCTGGTCAACTGCCACACGCACCTGTCGAACGGCATCTCCCGAGGCCTCTTCGACGAGTTGCCCCTCGCCGACTGGGTGGAGAAGGGGATGTGGCCCTCGTTGCGCGCCAACACCCGGGAGGCGACGTACCACGGGGCGCGGGTCGCCCTGGCCGAGAACCTGCTCGGCGGCGTGACGACCACGGTCGTGGGTGAGTTCGGCGTCCCCGCCCGCGACACGCTCGACGGGGTGTTGGCGGCCGTCACCGAGTCCGGTTCGCGCTCGGTCGTGGCCCGCATCTCGGTGGACTCCGCCGACGACCACGACTCCAGTCAGGCCGTCCCCCCTGACGTTCGCGAGGACATCGACGCGGCGTTGGCCGAGGTGGACCGGCTGCGATCCGGCTACGGCTCGGACCTCCTCGAGGTGGTCCCTGAAGCCCTCGGCGTGCTTCGCTGCTCGGCGGACATGGTCACGGAGTTCGCTCGCTACGCCCGGGACCGGGGCACCCGGATGACGATGCACGTCGCGAGCTCTCCCGACGAGCGCGACGAGGCGCAGTACCGCTTCGGCAAAGGGTCCGTCGAGCGCCTGCACGACCTGGGTGTCCTCGGGCCGCACCTGTTGGTCGCCCACTGCGTGTGGAACGACGACCGCGAGCGTGCACTGCTCGCCGAGAGCAGGACCGGGGTCTCCCACAATCCCGTGGCGAACCTGATGTACGCCTCGGGTCTGGCACCCCTCTCGGAGATGCTCGAAGCAGGCGTGCGAGTGGGACTCGGCACCGACGGGGCGTCCACCAACAACGGCCAGAACATGTGGGAGGTCATGAAGACCGCCATGTTCCTGCAGAAGTCGCGCTTCGGCGCCGGGTGGGGATCGGCCGAGCTCGCCCTGGAGCTGGCCACTCTCGGTGGAGCGCGGGCCATCGGCATGGAGGACCGCATCGGCTCGCTCGGAGCCGGCAAGCGTGCCGACATCGTGGTGGCCACGTTGAACAAGCCGGAGCTGGTCCCGCACGCCACCTGGCCGTCGAACCTGGTCTACTCCTTCAGCCCGAGCGCGGTGCGGACCGTGCTGGTCGACGGGCGCGTGGTGGTCGACGACGGTCGAGTCGTCGCGTGGGAGCACGACGACGTCATCGCGCACGGCAACCGGATGGCCCTCGAGATGGACGCCCACACCGGTCTGGCCCGGGCCTACCGGCAGCGGAGCCGCTGGCGCTGGGTGGGCGAGCGAGGCGGTCAGCCGGCCTCCTGAGCGGGGCGTGTGCCGAAGCGTCAGGAGAAGCTGGCGACCTCGACGACGGCCTTGCCGCGGTTGGCGCCCGACATCAGCTCACAGAAGGCGGCGGGCGCGCTGGCCAGCCCGATCGTGCGGTGCTCGTGGAGCCGTAGCTGGTCGGCCGCGACCAGGCTCGCCACCGCCTCACGATGCACCGTCGCCAGGTCCTGGTGGTCGTAGACCACCATGCCGTGCACGCTCGCGCGGGCCGACATGACCTTGCCGGCGTCGAGGACCGTGCGGGGGCCGTCGTTGTACTGGTCCATGAGGCCGCAGAGGGAGATCCGAGCGCCGACGCTCAGCCGGTCCAGGACGCAGTCGAGCGTTTGCTGGTCCCCCATGTGGAGGTAGCCGTCGATCCCGTCGGGACAGGCTCGCGCGAGGTCGGTGGCCCAGTCCGACGTCGTCCGGACTACGGCCGCCTCATAGCCCAGCTCCAGCGCGTCCGCCGCCTTCTCCGCCGAGCCGACGATGGCGACCGTCCGTGCACCACGGGCGGCCGCGAGCTGTCCGGCGGTGGCGCCGACGCCACCGGTGGCGGACGAGATGGCCACGGTCTCCCCGTGTTGGGGACGCAGGTGGCGCTCCAGCGCAGCGTAGGCCGTCAGTCCCGGCATCCCGGCGGCGCCGAGGACGGCGGATCGCGGTAGCCCGTCGATGACCGGGACCGGCCGGAGCGCGTCACCGTCCACGATCCCGTGCTCGCGCCATCCGATGTCGCCGACCACCCAGTCGCCGGGGGCGAACGACGGATGCTCGGACTCGAGGACGATGGCCACCGCCGTACCCGGGACCACCGCGCTGCCCAGCGCGAGAGCGGCCTGAGCCAGGTGCCCGGCGCCCAGCACCGAGCGCAGGTACGGGTCCAGCGAGAGGTCCGCGACCCCGACCACGACAGCGCCGCGATGTGGCCGGGGGAGCGGCTGCTGGACGAGCGCGAAGTCATCAGGCCGCGGGGGGCCCTGCGGGCGGCGCTGCAGCACCACGGCCCGGGTGTGGCGGGGAGGCGTCAACACCGAGTCCCTCCTGTTGCGTTGTGCGGAACGGTATTCCAGAATAGCCGAATGTGGTCGGGTGAGGCACCTCTTCGCGCCGGCGCCGATCGCAAGGGACGAGCGTGGAGGAGAGGTCTCGGATGGCCGTACGACTCGATGACGTGAAGGACTGGATCGAGGTGGCGATCCCCGGGGCGGAGCCGCCCGTGCGGCTGAGCCGGCTGCACTCCGGGGCGGACGGAGCGTCGGTGTCGCTCGTGCGGTTCCCGCCGGGCTGGTCGCGCCCCGTCGTGGGTCACTATGCGGCTGCGGAGGAGTTCGTCGTGCTCCACGGGAGCATCGTCGTGGGCGACCGGTTCGGAGAAGGCGACTACGCCTACCTGCCGCCGCGGACGCTGCGCGCCGAGAGCTCCAGCGAGACCGGCGCGCTGGTCCTGGCCTGGTTCTCCGCCGCGCCGGTGTGGCACCGCGGCCGCCCCGCGGAGCGGTCGCCGCAACTGCCGGTGCACCGGCAGGGTGCCGGCGTGCTGCGCCAGGCGGCGCCGGAGGTCCCCGGTGCGTACGAGATCGGCGCGCCGCACCCTGCCGGCGGTCTCGGTGCCGACGTGCTCGACCCAGCTGCGCGGCTCTGGGAATGGGTGCCGGCCGGCCGGGCGCCGACGCTCGACGCGGCGATCGTGCACCTGCGCACCTGGGCCTGACCCGCCCGCGCCGCGGGGCCGGACTCGCGGCTACCCGGCCAGTGTGCCGGGCTTGACCACGCCGAGGAATGCGGCGAGGGCCACGAAGAACCAGATCGCGAGCACCCACGGGATGGCCCGCCGCATCGAGCCGCTGATGGCCGCCTCGACCTCGGGGGTGGAGCCGCTGCTCATCAGCTGCCCGAAGGCCGGCGCGAAGGGCTTGAGCGAGACCCGGATCATGACGCCCGAGACGATGCAGAGGGCGTACGCGGCAACCTTGCCCGCGAGCCACTTGGGGTTGGTCTCCACCCCGAACGGCTCGGAGACGAGGAACGCGTAGCCGGCGGCGACGAGAAGTCCGACGGCGACCAGTGATCGCACGATCAGGTCGGTCCGGGCGGTCAGGTCGGCGTGCCGGGCGGGGGAGCGGAAGAACGCGGCCAGCATGATGGCCAGCCAGAGGAGGCCGCCGACCCAGGCGAGCGCGAGCGGCCAGCCGTAGAAGATGTCCTCACCGAGCGGGGTCGCCGCCATCAGCGTGACACCGCTGGGCAGCATCAGGATGAGGCAGATCCGTGGCGCGAGATCCACCATGTGCATGATCTTCATCGCGATCGCGCGCCCCTGGCCCGAGACCTGGGGATCCACCACGAACCTGCTCGAGTAGAACACGCCGATGTCGCTGCCCAGCCAGTAGGTGAGCAGCATGATGTGCAGGAAGATCGCGAAGCTGTGCAGGTCGAAGCCGACGGCCGGCTCGATCACAGTGGCCACGTCCATGGTTCTCCGTTCGGGTTGCTCAGTCCGGGATATCGCGTTTGACGACCTTGCCGGCGGCGTTGCGCGGCAGCTCGCCGATGACGTGCCACCTGCGGGGGATCTTGTAGCCGGCCAGCGACTCCCGGCAGTGCGCCTCCAGGCTCTCGACGTCGAGCGTGACCCCGGACGCGAGCACGACGTACGCGGTGACCTCCTCGCCCCATTCTTCGGACGACCGTCCGACCACGGCCACGTCGGTGACGCTCGGGTGGCGCGCGAGCACGTCCTCGACCTCGCGCGGGTAGATGTTGATCCCGCCCGACACGATCATGTCGCTGCTGCGGCCGACGATGTGGACATACCCCTCGTCGTCCAGGCGGACCAGGTCCCCACAGGTGACGAAGCCGTCCTCGCTCGTGCACCTCGCCGTCGCGTCGGGGTCGTTGTAGTAGCCGAGCATGAGGTACGGCGACCGGCTGTAGAGCTCGCCCATGCCGCCGGGTCCGACGGGCGCGCCGTCCAGGTCGACCACCCGGATCTCGGTCATGAACCATGGCTGGCCGACGGACCCGGGCTTGCGCAGCATGTCCACCGGGCGCAGGTTGGTGATGATGCCGCTCTCGGTCGAGCCGTAGAGCTCGTGGACGCCGGCACCCGGGAAGGACTCGATCACCCACTTCTTCAGCTCGAAGGGCAGGGCGGCGGCGTTGAAGTACAGCGTGTCGAGACTGGAGAGGTCTCGTGTCGCGATCGCCTCGCCTCCCAGGCGCCGGAGCATCTGGGCGTGGGCGGGCACGAGGAAGATCGACTGCACGCGGTGGCGCTCGGCGAGCTCGAGCATCTGCTCGGGCGACCATTTGGGCAGCATCACGACGGTGCCTCCGGTGAACACCGGGGCGTAGCCGAAGGCGAACCCGGCGCCGTGGTACATCGGCGCTACGGCCAGCGAGGTCCGCCCGGTGCCCAGGCCCCACTCGGTGGCGGCCTGGTAGAACGTCAGCGCGCGGGAGCGGTGACTGATCATCACCCCCTTGGGGCGGCCGGTGGTCCCGGAGGTGTACGCGATGCAGAACGGCTCTGTCTCGTCCACCGGGTACTCGGGGTCCTCGGGCGAGGACGCCGCCAGGACCTCGTCGTAGGACTCGAAGTCCGGACTCGTGCCGAGGACCACGACGAACGCCCCCTGGTCGGCAGCGGCAGGGGTGACCACGCTGGCCAGGTGTGCCTCGGTGATCACCGCACGCGCGCCGGAGTGTTCGATGATGTAGCGGGCTTCGGGCTCGGTGTACCGCGGGTTCAGCGGCACGATCACCAGCCCCGCCATGGCGATCCCACAGGCGATCTCGGGATGCTCGAGGCGGTTGCCGACGCAGACCGCGACGTGCTCGCCGGGGCGCACGCCGCGCGCGACGAGCGCGTTGGCCAAGCGGGCCGCACGGTCTCCCAGCTGGGCGTAGGTGAGCATGCGCTCGCCGTCGATGACGGCGGGCTGACGCGGTGTTCCGCGGGCGAACTCTCGCACCCCGTTGGCGATGTTGAGCTGTGCCCCACCGGGTGAGATCGGCATACGAACCTCGATTCCGTTTATTGGAACAACGTTCCATATTTTCGGTACCGTGTCCAGGGAAGCGCCGGATGCGCCGCGGGCCGTGGCTCGAGGCGCGGCGGCCTGCCTTGCCTCGCGGCTCGTCGCTCGTGCCCCGGCTTGCGTGCGGAGTGGGAATCGTGGGACAACCGATCTTGTTGGAACGCTGTATCGACCCGACCCCGGCGACTAACATCGTCCCGGGTCGTCCGCCGCAGGCGGAATCGGGTCACCGATGTCGCGACGCCGCCGTTCGATGAAGGCGACTCAGAGGAAGTGAGCAATGTCCCCCAGGTCCCGATCCACCCTTGTCGACGGAGCGGAGAGCGGGAGCGCCACGATCGCCACGGTCGAGCGCGCGGCCGACATCTTGATGCACTTCGCCTCGACGCCTCAAACCGACTTCGGCGTGACCGAGATCGCCGAGGAGCTCGGTCTCTCCAAGGCCGCCGTGCACCGGGTGCTGGCCTCGCTGCGCAGCCGTGGGCTCGTTGAGCTCGACGAGCGAACCCGCCGGTACTCGCTGGGCGTCTCGGCGATGAAGCTCGGGCTGACCTATCTCGAGCGCATCGACGTCCGGAGGGTGGGTCGCCCCTACCTGCAGGAGCTCACTGCGCGCACCGACGAGACGGCGACGCTCTCGGTGCGGGTGGGTGACCGCTCCCGGGTCTACGTCGACCAGATCACCCCCGAGCGTGAGGTGATCATGGCCGTCACTCTCGGTGAGCCGTATCCGCTGCACGCCGGCGCGTCGTCGCGAGCCCTCCTGGCGTTCTTGCCGGAGGACAAGATCGAGGCGTACATCTCCTCCGGCCCGCTGCAGTCGATGACCGCTTCCACCATCATCGATCCGGGCATGCTGCGCGAGGATCTGGCCGCGGTCCGAGAGCAGGGCTGGGCCCGGTCATCCGCCGAGCGGAAGAACGGCGCGGCCTCTGTCGCCGCACCCGTTCGAGGACACGACGGCTACGCCGTGGCCGTGGTCAGCGTGTGTGGGCCGCTCGAGCGCTTCTCCGCGGAGTTCGAGGGCTGCCGTGACGCGCTGCTGCACGCCACCCGAACGCTGTCGCGTCAGTTCGGGTTCGACGGGTAGCGACCGGGGTCGCCGCACCGGGCGCGGTCGCCGGGGTGGCAACCGCGCCGAACGGCCGCTGACCTGCGCCTCGTCACGGGGTGCAGGTGCTCACCGTGCGCGAGGACCGATCGATCGCCCTGCCCGCCCGACCGGCCGCCACGGCCGCACGTCAAGGAGGACGGTTCATGCCGACATCCCATTCCCGCTCTGCCGCCCCTGGGGCCCACGCCCACCGGGTGTTCGGGCCGCTGATCTCGACCGGTGACGTCGAGGCGCACGAACGCCTCTTCTGCGACGTGTTCGGCATGGAGGTGGCCGGCCGCCACACCCTGGATGGCGGCCGCGCCGAGGCGCTCTTCGGCGTCGCCCTCGACCGGGTGGATCTGGTCGCGTTGCAGACCCCGGCCACTGCGTCCGGTGTCGTCCTGTGCCGCTTCGACCCGGTCTGCGAGGAGACGGTCCGCTCGTACGCGACCCGGGTCGACCGCGACGCCCTCAAGGTGATCGACTTCTACGCACCCGACTACGAGGCGGCGCTCGAGCACGCCCGGGGGCTCGGCTATGAGGTCGTTGAGGCCGAGGCGGAGTACGACCTGCCCGAGGGCAGGTTCCGGGAGGCGCACCTGTGGGGCCCGGACAACGTCGTGACGGCGTTCCTCGGCGGACCGGCCGGGTTCTTCCGCGACTTCGCCCAGGTCACCGACCGACGGGTGAGCGAGGTGCAGAGCATCTCGGCTCCACTCAGCGACGCCGAACCCGCCGTGCGGTTCTATGCCGAGGTCTTCGGCTGGGACGTCGTCTACGAGTACGCTATCCACGACCCGTCGTTCGCGGACCTGCTGGGGGTCGACGCGCCGCTTCAGCTCCGCTCGCGCAACGTCGGCCCGTCGACGCGGGAGCCGTACCTCGGCCTGATCGACTACGGGCTCCCGGCCGACGTCGGTGGCTCGCTGCTCGGCCGCCCCGCCCCGCCGCGGCGTGGGCTCCTCGGCGCCGTCGTCCTCGCGGACGACCTCGACGCGGTCCGTGCCCGTGCCGGGGAGTCCGTCGTCGGCACCACGGGCCTCGATCTGTCGCCGTTCGCCGGGGCTCGTGCTGTCCTGATCCACCCTCCCCACCAGATCCCGCACCTGGTCGTGGAGGTGGCCGCCCAGGAGCCGGTACCGGAGCAGGCCGGGAACAGGCCGGGACCCGGCGACTGAGCGACGAATCCTCGGAATCGCTTGACCTGAGCGCTCGCGGCAAGCACGATAGAGAAACTGAAACGACGTTTCTCACTGTGGAATGCACCTCGTGAGCAGTCTTGCGACGCAGGTCGTCGGTGGACCTGCGTGACCCCGGAGGCGGAATGAAGACGACAGCCAGCGCCGACGCGGTGGAGCGGGTGGGCACATGCTGAGGATGGCGACGTCGCGGCTCCTGTCCTCGATCCCGGTCCTGATCCTGATCTCGATCGTGGCCTTCACGCTCCTCCGACTCGCCCCGGGTGACCCGGCCCTGCTGTCGGTCGGTCTCGAGGCTCCGCCCGAGGCGCTGGAGCGCGCCCGGCAGGAGATGCGGCTGGACGACCCCGTCTGGGCCCAGTACTGGGCGTGGGTCACCGACGTCGTCCGGTTCGACTTCGGCACCTCCTACACCGACAAGTCGCCGGTCACCGAGGTGATCGCCCATCGGCTGCCGACCACCCTGCAGCTGGCCGCGGTGGCGCTGCTGTTCATCGTCGCGATCGGCCTGCCCCTCGGCGTCGTCTCGGCCCTGCGTGCCAACCGGTTCACCGACCAGCTGATCCGGGTGGGCTCGCTGGCGGGCATCTCGGTGCCGAACTTCGTGGTCGCGCTCTTCTTGGTGCTCTCGTTCGGCTGGTGGTTCCCGGGGATCATGCCGTACCAGGGCTTCGTGAGTCTCGGCGAAGATCCGGTGGAGAGCCTGAAGTACACCGTGCTTCCGGCGGTCGCGCTCGCCGCTCCCCAGATCGGGCTCGTCGCCCGCCTGGCGCGGTCGAGCATGCTCGAGGTGCTCGGCCAGGACTACGTGTCCGCGGCGCGTGCGATGGGCGTGCGCGAGCGGGTGATCATCTGGAAGGACACCCTCCGCAACGCGCTGCTCCCGGTCGTCACCGTGCTCGGCGTGCAAGCGGGGTTCCTGCTCGGAGGCTCGGTGGTCGTGGAGACCGTCTTCGGCATTCCCGGCCTCGGTCGGCTGCTCGTCGAGTCCTTCACCATCCGCGACTACCCGGTGACGATCGGCGTGATGATGTTCATCGCGGCTGTCTTCGTCTTCATCAACATCATCGTCGACCTCCTCTACGGGGTGATCAACCCACGGATCCGGGTCGCCTACGGCTCCGGGAAGGAATGAGGATGACCCAGGTCCCTGCTGCGCCGGCGGTCGACCAGGCCCCCGGTGCACTCGTCGCCGCCGCGTCCGTCCACCGCGTGGGTGAGGTGGGGCTGCTCCGGCGGCTCGCGTCGCGCCGGCTGTCGCTGCTGAGTCTCGTCGGTGTCGCCTTCTTCCTGCTGCTCGCGCTGATCGGTCCCTTCTTCGCTCCCCATGGGCTCGGTGAGCTCGGCGACGACGCGCTCGCTCCGCCGAGCGTGGACCACTGGATGGGGACGGACTCGGTCGGCCGCGACGTCTTCTCCCGGTTCCTCTACGGGTCGCGGATCTCCATCCTGGTCGGCTTCGTGGCGGTCCTCGTGGCGATGGCGCTCGGCACGTTGCTCGGCATGCTGGCCGGCATGCGCTCCGGAAAGGCCCGCGACAGCATCATCATGCGGTTGATGGACGTGATCTTGGCCTTCCCGCTGCTGGTCCTCGTCCCGGTGATCACAGGCGTGATCGGTCAACGCGACCTGTCGCTCGGGCCGATCCCGATCGGGCCGGAGGCACTGGTGTCCGCGGCGATCGGCGTCGTGCTGATCCCGGTCTTCGCCCGCATCGCCCGAGCCAGCGTCCTGGCCGAGATGCGTGAGGACTACGTGCTCGCCGTCCGCTCGTTCGGAGGCCGCGGCCGTGACGTCTTGTTCCGCAACCTGCTGCCCAACATCGCGGCCCCGCTGGTCGTGCAGGCGGCGTTCGGCCTGGCGATGGCGGTCACCGTCGAGGCAGCGGTGTCGTTCCTGGGTCTCGGCGTCCAGCCGCCGGGGGCGAGCTGGGGGACGATGCTCGCTGACGCCCGTCAGTACGTCACGCTCGGTGCGTGGTGGCTCGTGCTGTTCCCGTCCGTGGCCATCGCCCTGTTCGTGCTCGTCTTCAACCTGCTGGGCGACCAGCTGCGTGACGAGCTGGACCCGCGCGCCAGGACCGCGGCAGCTGGACGGAGACGCCGGTCGCGTGGCAAGGCGTCGGAGGAGCGGTCGCAGGTCGAGGAGGACGACACCGATGAGCACGCCTGAGCACGAGGAGGTCCTCCGGATCTCCGGCCTGAACACGACCTACCAGTTCCGCGGGCATCCGGTCCCGGCGGTCCAGGACCTCTCGCTCTCCGTGCGGCCCGGCGAGGTGGTCGGGCTGGTGGGGGAGAGCGGATCGGGCAAGAGCACCGCGCTGAAGTCGATCCTCGGCATGCTGCGCCCGCCCGCGGAGGTGGCCGCGGACGAGATCGCGCTCTGCGGTCGCGACCTGCGCGCCCTGAGCGCGGAGGAGAACCGTCGGATCCGGGGCGGCGAGATGTCGATGATCTTCCAGGACCCGATCAACTCGTTCAATCCGTCGTGGACGATCGGAAGCCAGTTCCGGCGCGTCCTCGGCCTCCACCGGCCCGACCTGAATCGCAACGACTACGACGACGAGATCATCCGGCTGCTCGCCGGGGTCGGGATAGACGGGCGGGGCAAGCTGAAGTCCTACCCGTTCCAGTTCAGCCAGGGCCAGCTGCAGCGGATCATGATCGCGGTCGCGTGTGCGAGCAAGGACCTCAAGGTGCTGCTCGCCGACGAGCCCACCACGAGCCTCGACGTCACGATCGAGGCGCAGGTCCTCGAGCTGCTACGCCGGCTGCGGGCCGAGCGGAACCTGGCGCTGGTGCTCGTCACCCACGACCTCTCGGTGGTTGCCGAGATGTGCGACAAGGTGGTCGTCATGTACGCCGGTCGGGTGGTCGAGGTCGCGGACGTGTACCAGCTGTTCGAGTCGCCGCAGCATCCCTACACCGAGCAGCTGCTCAAGGCGATCCCCCACTTCCCGCACGATGGCCAGCGGCTCTACGCCATGCGGGGTGCGGTCCCGGGCCTGGACGAGAAGGTCCCCGGCTGCGCGTTCGCAGCCCGCTGCGACCGCTATCTGGGCGAGGTCTGCGACACCGTCAAGCCGACGCTGGCGCCCACCACCACCGACGGTGGGGGTGTGGCCGCCTGCCACCTCGTCGCCGAACCCGCGCTCGCTAGGAGGGCATCGGTATGAGCAGTCCCACCCGCGGCCCCGCCGCGACGGACCGCGGCGCCAGACCGACGCCGACGCCGATCGTGTCGGTGACGGAGCTGAAGACCCACTTCCCGGTGGGCGGAGGACTGGTCAAGCGCTTGCGGGGCAAGGGCGAGGTCGTCCACGCCCTCGACGGCGTGACCCTCGACATCCTGCCGCGGGAGACGCTGGCCGTCATCGGTGAGAGCGGGTCGGGCAAGTCGACCATGGGCCGGACGATCCTTCGGCTCGAGGAGCCGACCTCCGGCACGATCTCGCTCGCGGGCAAGGACGTCACGTCCATGTCCGGCGAGGAGTTGCGCCGCCAGCGCCGCCACATGCAGATGATCTTCCAGAACCCGTACTCCTCGGTGAACCGGCGCAACCGGCTCATCGACATCATCGCCGAGCCGCTGCGGGTCCACGACATCGGGGACGCGGCGTCGCGCCGGACCCGCGCGACCGAGCTGCTCGAGCTCGTGGGCCTGAACCGCGACTTCCTCTACCGCTTCCCCCACGAGGTGAGCGGCGGCCAGCTGCAGCGCGTCGGCGTCGCGCGAGCGCTCGCGACCGGTCCCGAGTTCCTGGTCGCTGACGAGCCGACCGCGAGCCTGGACGTGAGTGTCCGCGCCCAGGTGATGAACCTGCTCACCGACCTCAAGGACGAGCTCGGCCTGACGCTGATGTTCATCAGCCACGACCTCTCGGTCGTCTCCTACATCGCCGACCACGTCGCGGTCATGTACCTCGGCCGCATCGTCGAGGTGGGAACCAGGATCGAGCTCGAGCGGTCGCCACAGCACCCGTACACCAAGGCGCTGTTCACCGCGGCTCCCAAGCCGGACCCTCGTCAGCGCAAGACTGTGGCGGCTCCCCTGGGTGAGGTGCCCAGTGCGATCAACCGGCCCTCGGGCTGCCACTACCACCCGCGGTGCCCGATCGCGATGGACATCTGCAAGGTCGAGTACCCGACGCTGGAGCGCAAGGCGACGGGCCAGCAGGCTGCCTGCCATGCGATCCCGGCGGCTCCACCATCGGCAGGCGCGACAGCGTTGCCGGTCGTCGACCGCTAGCTCGGGTGCCAGCGGGTCACCGACCGCTCAGCGCACGCTGGGGATCCTCGGTCACGAGGCGGGCCACCTGGTCGATGCGGTCGGCCTGCGGATCGTCACCCTCAGCCCCCGCGCCGAACGGCTGGGGCTCAGGGACGGAGCTGGCCGAGGTCCACGCGATCCCAGTTCGCGGCACCGGCGAGGTCCAGGCAGGAGACGACCGTGTGACCGACCGTCGCCGCCGAGATCATGGGCACGTCGCGCCCTCGGCTCATGTCACTCTCCACCGTCGCGGAGACGACCAGATCGGTGACCTTGATCCCGAGCGAGGCGACCTCGGGCCGAAGGCTCTCGACCAGCCCGCGCAGCCCGTGCTTGGCTGCCGCGTAGGCGGACCCGGCCGGGAAGCCCGCCACCCCGGCCCCTGAGTTGACCGTGAACAGGTGGCCGCGCGACCCGTTGCGGGGCTGCTGGCCGGACATGCGCCGAACGGCGCCGCGCAGCGTGAGGAAGGCCCCGTTGAGGTTGACGTCGACCTGATGGCTCCAGTCCTGCGCGGTGAGCTCGGCGACCGAGCCCCGGACGAAGGTGCCCGCGTTGGCGACCGCGACGTCCAGGCGCTCAGTGCCGAGGCCGGCCAGGAGCCGGTCCAGCCCGTCGCCGTCGGTGACGTCGAGCTGGTGCGCCTGCGCGCGGCCGCCGGCGGCGCGGATCAGCGCGACGGTCTCCTCGAGCGGCTGGGAACGCCGCCCGGTGGCGATCACGCGGTGGCCTCGGGCGGCCAGCGCGAGCGCCACCGCCCGCCCGATGCCCGATCCGGCGCCGGTGACCAGTGCGTCCCCGCGCTCGCTCATGCGCGTTGGAAGACTTCGATGGCCTCATCGTCGGGGCCGAAGTAGCTGCGAGCTGCCACTGCCCCGAGCCCCGGGACCTCCACCTCGACCCGGTCGCCGACGGGCTCCCCGCCGATGCTGTGGAGCAGCGCGTCGGTCGCCTCCAAGTCGTCGGTCTCGAGCGAGATGCTCAAGATCCCCAGGGCCGGCGGCACGGCACGGGCCCGCTGCGAGCTGCCCGGCCACCCGACGTACTGGGCGATCTCGAGGCGGCCCACCTCCGGCGCCGACGGCATCATCATGTTGATGTTGTGCAGGTTGGTGCCGGGTGGCAGTTGGAAGAAGGACTCCATGTTCTCCAGCATCTTGTCGTAGAGCGGCCGGAACCCCAGCGCCGCGTAGAAGCTGGCCGAGCGGCGCGCGTCGCTCGTGTGGATCGCGACGGTCTGGAGGGAGCTCGGCCGACCGTCGTAGTCGCTGAGCACCGACCCCGGGGCCGGCTCGAGCTGGAAGACGTCGAGGATGATGTCATCGACGTCGTAGGAGAGGGAGTCCCACGCGGACAGCGTCGGCATGACGGTCCAATGTGTCGGCTCGGACTTCGCTTTGCCGCCGTTGCCACGGATGGCGGCCATCGCGGCCCGGATCTCGGGAACGCGCATGTTGAGCGCGTAGTGCCCGTAGTCCTGCATCGCGGCGTAGGAGCCCCAGTACAGCTCGCCCGGCTGGTCGAACTCGACGAGCCGGACCAGGCCGGACGTAGCGGACTCCGGGCCCATCACGAGAACCTCACCGGAGACGCCCTCCGGCAGCTGCCAGAGCTGCTGGAACGCCGGCCCGGAGACCTTGCCGCTCGCCTGGACGACGTAGTCGAACACGACCTCGTAGAACCGCCGAGAAGCGGCGAGGTCGCGGACCCCCAGGGTCGCGATCCGAATCTCCGTGATCATCTGCCACTCCCATCTGTTCCATTAATTGGAACATTGTTTCCACAGATCCTGTAGATCGGGCGCCGGGGTGTCAAGAGTGACCCGCGGCGGGGCTTGCCGGGCGTCCGGCGCGGCAACATACTGTTCCGATACTAGAAACAACGTTTCGACATCGCATTGAGGAGCGCCTCGTGATCGAACGGCACTACGTGAGCCTGGAGTCGGGCTCGATGCACTACCTGCGAGCCGGACGGGGCACGCCCGTCGTGGTGCTGCACGCCTCGCCCATGTCCTCCCGATCGATGCTCGACTGGGTCCGCGGGCTGGCCGGCGACTTCACGGTCTACGCGCCGGACACCGCCGGGTTCGGGCAGTCCGACCCACTTCCGTACGGCGGTGACGCGCCGGCGGTCTCTGACTATGGCCGCCGCGTGCTGGAGTTCGCCGACGCCGTCGGCCTGGACCGCTTCCTCCTGGGCGGCACCCACACCGGCGCCAAGGTGGCGCTGGAGGCCGCGGTCCAGGCGCCCGCGCGCGTCGCCCAGCTCGTGATGGACGGGCTCGGTCTGTACACCCCGGAGGAGATGAGCGACCAGCTCGAGCACTACACACCTCCCATCGTGCCGGTGTGGCACGGTGGGCACCTGACCGAGGTCTGGCACCGGCTGCGCAACATGTGGACGTTCTGGCCTTGGTATCGGCAGGAGGCGGAGTGCCGGCTGGCCGACGCCATCCCCGACCTCGACATCCTGCAGCAGATGGCCTTCGACTCCCTCCGTGCGCGTCCCGACTGGGGACTGGCCTACCGCGCCGCGTTCCAGTACGACGGGCGACGAGCGCTCGCGCGCCTGTCCTCCCCGGCCGTGTTGATCGCCAAGGAGGCCGACCCACTGCACGAGCACCTCGAGCGGCTGGGCCTGGACACGCCGATGCTGCAGGTGCGGAGCGTCGCCAACGAGGACCACCTGAGCTCGGTCCTGGCCGCCTTCGACCGTGCCTGCGGCCTCCCGGACGCGCCAGCGCCGCGGCCGGCCCGGCACGGGGGCGGGACCACCCGGCGCTACGTCCGGACGTCGTCGGGCGAGGTCCATGTCCGCGTCGACGGCGACCCCGGTGCGCCTCCGCTGCTGTTCGTGCATGGGTCACCGGGATCGGCGGACAGCTCCGACCCGCTCATCCGCGACCTGTCGCGCGACCATCTCGTGGTGGCACCCGACACGCTAGGCAACGGCTATTCCGAGCCGGCGCCCGGGACGGACCCCGGCATCGACGTGTTCGCGGACGCCGTCGCCGAGGTGCTCGCCCAGCTCGGACTCGGGCCGGTGACCGCCTACGGGAGCCACACGGGTGCCTGCATCGTCCTGGAGCTGGCCGTCCGCCGGCCGGACCTGGTCGCGACCGTGGTGGCAGACGGCCTCCCCGTCTTCGAAGAGGCGGAGCAGGCCGACCTGCTCGAGAACTACTTCGTCTCGCTCTCCCCGGAGCGCCACGGCGAGCACCTGCTGCGCGCCTGGCACACCATCCGTGACGTCCAGCTGTGGTGGCCCTGGTACCGGCAGGACGCCGAGCACCGGCGCCCCACCGGGCCCTCCGACCCCGAGACGCTGCACCGGCTGGTCGTCGAGTTCATCAAGAGCGGGAACACCTACCGTGCGTCGTACGCGGCGGCGATCCGGTATCCCTCGCTCGACCGGCTCGGACAGGTGAGTGTTCCCACCGTCGCGTGCGCCGAGCCCACCGACATGCTGTTCGCCGGCAGCCGGGAGGCGAGTGCGCTCCCGGGCGTCCGGTTCGTGACGCTGGACGCTCGCGCGGGACGCGATGCGGCGTGGGTCGTGCGCGAGGCGGCCGACTCCGCCTGAGGCGAGCCACCGCCGACACGACGGCGCCCGCCCCTCCGGGGAGGGACGGGCGCCGTCGGCTGCGGGCCGGGTGGCCAGGGCGTGGTCAGGCCGTGGGCCGGGCGAGGTACCGACCCACCGGCTCGTCGCCCACGACGCCGTCGGCCATCACGTGGTGGCCCCGGACGAACGTGTCGGTCACCTTGGCCGTGAGCTCCTGACCCTCGAAGGGCGTGTACTCCTGGGCGGACGGGGAGTCTTCGGCGCGGACCGTCCAGGTGTGGTCGAGGTCGACGAGCGCGATGTCGGCGTCCTTGCCGACCTGGAGGGAGCCCTTGGTGGCACCGAGACCATAGCGCTCGGCGGGGTTGGTAGCGGTGAGCGCGGCGATCCGGCCGAGGCCGAGACCGCGCTTGCGGCCTTCGGTGATCATGCCGGCGAGGAGGTACTCGGCGCCGCCGAAGCCGGACTTGGCCAAGAAGACGTCGTCTTCGGGGTCGCCGAACTTGAGCTCCTCCTTGCAGCAGGCGTGGTCCGAGACGACCCAGTCGATCTTGCCGTCGAGCAGGTAGCCCCACAGGGCTTCGACGTCCTCGCGGGGGCGCAGCGGCGGGTTGACCTTGCCACCGACGCCGTGGGCGGTGTCGCAGTCGGCGAGGAGGTGGCCGACGGTGACCTCGCGACGGAAGTCGATGTGCGGGAACGCGTCGGCCATCGTCAGCGCGGCCTCGACCGCCTTCCGCGAGGTCAGGTGCAGCAGGTTGATCGTGGGCAGCTCGGTCTCGTGGGCCAGGTACGACGCGATCGTGACCGCCAGGCCCTCCGAGTGCGGCGGGCGGGAGGCGTTGTATGCCGGGAGGCCGGCGAGCGTGCCGTCCTCCTCGACGAGCTTCGTGTACGCCGTCATGATCTCGGCGGTCTCGCAGTGCAGCGAGAGCGAGATCTGGTCAGCGATCTCGGGGAACTTCCTGCGCGCGTCCTCGATGCCGCGCATGACGAACTCGAAGTGTGCATAGTCGTATCGCTCACCCTCGGGTGTCATCAGGAACGAGCTCTGGTCGGCGCTGCGGCCGTGGAGCCCGTGCCCGCCGTAGAACATGAAGATCTTGAACGACGTCACGCCGTGCTCTTCGACCAGAGCCGGGATCTCGGCGATGTGGCCGGCGCTCATCGGGGCGAGGTGGAAGGCGTAGTCGACGACCGACCTGCCCTCGGTCAGCGAGAGGACCTCGGGGAAGAAGTCGCGGTAGGCGCCGCCCTTGTTCAGGTAGTACTGGCCGGTGCGCATGTAGGTGATCGCCGTGGTGACGCCGCCCTGGGCCGATGCGCGGCTCTCGCTGACTGCGTCCTCGGGAAGCGGGTTGTAGATGCCCCAGTGCTGGTGGGCGTCGACCACCCCTGGGAACGCGACCTTTCCGGCCCCGTCGATCACCCGGCCAGCGCTCTGGCGCGACAGCCCTGCCTCGAGCCGAGCGATCTTCCCGTCCTTGATCCCGATGTCCACGGGGTGCGGCTCCGCCCCGTCGTCGACGACCACCGACACGTTGGTGATGATCAGATCCAGCTCGCTCATCGGTTCTCCTCCAGGTTCGAAAGGGGGGTCAGCAGGTCGGCGACGCCACTGGCATGACGCAGGTCGAGGGCGCTACGACGCACGGCGTCGGCAGCGGCCGCCCCGAGGCGACCGGCGACGTTGTCGCGGAACTTCGTGGCGAGCTCGTCGTCGCTCAACGGGCGGGCCGGGCCGCCGCGGTTCGAGAGGACCTCCTCGACCAGCTCCTCGCCCGACGTGGTGCGGAGCGTGACGACCGCCGGGAACTGGAAGGGGTAGATCCCGTCGCAGCGCTCGTCGGGGACGACGTCGACCTTGGCCATCACCGCGCGGCGGGCGGGGTCCTGGGCGAGGGCGTCCGTGTAGTCGTCGAGGCCGGTGCCCAAGCCGGAGCCGCCGAAGAGGCCGGCGACGAACGCGTACGGTCCCGAGAACTGGGCCTGGTATCCGGTCTGCGGTGCGCGCTTGACGTCGATCGGCTGGCCGATCGTGCGGATCACCGCTGTCGGCGCTCCGATCGTGACCGACGCGATGTCCTCGGGGCGCACGCCCCGGTCGCGGAAGGCGCGTCCGGCGTCGACCGTGGTGTGGGTGAAGTGGTTGGCCGGGTAGGGCTTGAAGAAGATGCCGGGCACCGACCACTCCTCGCCGAGTCCCTCGGTGACGGCGACCGGGAAGAACTGGCCGTGCAACCAGGCCTGGAAGAAGCCGAAGCGGCCCTCCAAGACGGTGGCCGGGCCGGTGAAGCCCCGGCGCACGAGCTGAGCGGCGGTGACACCGGCTTGCGCGGCCAGGCCGCAATGCAGGCGCTTGACCGTGCCGCCGGAGCGGTTGGCCTCGATCACCCCGGACGCCATGGACGCGGTCAGCCCGAGCGCGTGCAGGACCGCGCCGCGGTCGGCGCCGTAGACCAGCGACGCCGCGACCGCCGAGCCCATGGCGCCCGTGATCGAGGTGGCGTGCTGTCCATGCTCGAAGAACACCGAGTTCCCGAGCTTCTCGTCGTACCCCGCCATGCCGAGGCGTACGGCGACCTCCAGCCCGACCGCGATCGCGCGGACCGTGAGCTCCCCGCTCGCTCCGGCGTGCTCGGCCGCGGCCAGGGCGGCGGGCACCACGCTGGCGCTCGGGTGCAGGATCGACGGCAGGTGGGTGTCGTCGTAGTCGAGCGAGTGCGCGAGCACCCCGTTGACGAGCGCCGCCTGCGCCGCGGTCACCCGCTCGGGGCGACCGACGAGGCTGGCCTGCTCGTGGCCGCCCTGGTCGAGCACGTGCTCGATGATCGCGGCGCTGGTATCCAGCCGGTGGGCCGCGACGCACAGGCCGAGGACGTCAAGTGTCCGCTGCTGGACGCTGGCGGCGACGTCGTTCGGTACGCCGTTCGCGGCGGCGTCGGTCGCGAACTCGGCGATCCGCTCGCCGAGGGTCTGGCTCGCGGGCTCAGCCACGGGTGACCACCGCGAGCGGTCGCACCGGGGAGCCGGTGGCGCCGAAGAGTGGCAGGGGGGAGAGGATGAACAGGAACTCGTGGAGGGCCTCGCGGGCGAGCTCCTCGAGATCCATCGTCTCGATGATGTAGATGCCGCGCTCGACCAGCAGCACCCGATGGGCGGGCAGCAGACCGTGGCCGGCGCCGGGCGCGAGCCGCTCGAACGCGATGGTGTCGGCGCCCACGGCGTGCACGCCGTGGGCCGCCAGCCAGGCCGCCCCGGCCTCACCGATGCCGGGCACGCCGATGGACAGGCCGCGGAAGGTGTCGCTGTCGCCCGCGTCGAAGTGCTGGCCCCAGCCGCTCCGCACGAGCACCACGTCGCCCGCGCCGATGGTCAGGCCCTGGCGTTCTAACGTCGCCTCGAGGTCAGGCACGGTGATCTCCTGGCCGGCCTCGAGGCAGGCCACACCCAGCGTGCCGGGCACGTCGAGAAGCAGGCCGCGGCGCACCATCGGCTCGATGGTGTGGGCACCGAGCTCGATGTAGCGTCCGCCCACGAGGGCCTCGGCGGCGTCCAGGCCACCGAAGAGCTTGCCGTCCTGGGAGACGTGTGAGAGCGCGTCGATGTGGGTGCCGACGTGGGTGCCCATGGTGATCATGTCGTTGGCGGCCGAGGCCCCGTCGGCACGGACCATGTCGCCGTGCCGACGCGGCATCGAGTGCCAGTACGCCGGGTGGTTGGGCGACTGGGGCATCCCGACGGTCAACGTGCGTCCGAGATCGATGACGCGGACGCCTGCGCGCACAGCGGTGAGCAGGGGCTCGGTCGTCGGCATGGGTTCGATGGACATGGGCTCCTCGTTGGACGATCGGGTGGCGACCGGGTGTCGATCGCGCCTGTGGTCGGGTCAGCGGACGATCTGGCGGGCACGCAGGTCGGCGACGACGTCTGGAACGATGCCGATCTCGGTCAGGACGTCGTCGGTATCGTGGCCTGGCGGCCGGCCGGTGAAGCGGACGTCGCCGGGCGTCTGCGACATCCGCCACATCACGTTGTGCTGCAACAGAGCACCGAAGTCGGGGTCGTCGACCTCGACCAGCATTTCGGTCTCGCGAATGTGGATGTCCTCGACGATGTCGCGCGCCGTGTTGACCGCGGCCACGGCGGCGCCTGCGTCGGTGAACGCCGTCAGCACCTCGTCGCGGGTGCGCTCGGCGATCCACCCGCCGACGTACTCGTCGAGCAGGTCCGCGTGCTCGGCCCGGCTGTGCCCGGCGGCGAACCACGGCTCGTCGATCACCTCCGGGTGCCCGACCAGGCGCAGGACCCTCTCGGCGATGCGCTGGGCACTGGTGGAGACCGCCACCCACTGGTCGTCCTTGGTGCGGTAGGTGTTGCGGGGCGCATTGTTCGTCGACCGGTTGCCGTGGCGCATGCCGACGACGCCGAGCTGCTGGTAGACCGTGGGCCCGGGGCCGACGGCGGTCATGATCGGTTCGAGCAGGTTCATGTCGATGACCTGACCGCGCCCGCCGTTGCGTTCACGCGCCAGCAGGGCCATGGAGACGGCCGAGGATGTCGCGATGCCGCAGATGGAGTCGGCGAGGCCGAACGCCGGCAGCGACGGGGGGCCATCGGCGGATCCGGTGAGGTGGGCGAAGCCGCTCATCGCCTCCGCGATCGTGCCGAAGCCGGGTCGGGAGGCATAGGGCCCGTACTGGCCGAATCCGGTCACCCGGGCCAGGACCAGGCGCGGATTGAGGGCGGTCAGCACTTCCGGGGACAGGCCCCAGCGCTCGAAGGTCCCGGGGCGGAAGTTCTCGACCACGACGTCGGCGGTCTTGACCAGCTCCCGGAAGACGTCCGCGCCCTCGGGTGCGGACAGGTTCAGGCCGACGGTCCGCTTGTTGCGCGAGATCTCCTTCCACCACAGGGGCGCGCCGTTCTTGGTGGGTCCGTGCCCGCGCATGCCGTCGCCCGCGACCGGATGCTCGATCTTGATGACCTCGGCACCGAAGTCGCCCAGGATCTGGCACGCCAGGGGGCCCGCCAGGATCGTCGATACGTCGAGGACCCGGATGCCTGCGAGAGGTCCCTGTGTCATCCCAGCCGCTCCCTCCGTCTGTTCCAACTCATGGAACAACTTTCCGTCAGAGTAAACACGGCACCGGTCTGCCTCGTCAAACATCCCACGGGATTTCTCTTGACCGGGCCCACCGGTGCTCACTACGTTGTGCGCCAAGCAGAGGAACGGCGTTTCGGTAGGTGGAACAGCCCGGCAATCGGGGGTGTCGCCTCGCACATCCAAGCCGCCGTCCGATCGGATGGGAGTCCGGACATGACAAGCACAGCACGTAGTCGCTCGGCACGAGCCCGGGCCGGGCTCGTAGCGGTCGCCGCAGCGGCCGCCCTCCTCCTCGCCGCGTGCGGGGGAGGCTCGGGTGGCAACCAGAGCGACGGGCCGGAGACCACGAAGATCACCGACCTGGTGGTCGACAGCGGTCAGGAGCCCGACTCCCTGGACCCCTTCTACCGCAACACCGCGGAGGCGCAACGCTTCTACCGCCTGGCCTACAGCAGCATCCTGAAGTGGAACGAGGACGGTTCGCTCGCCCCTGACCTGGCGGCGGAGCTGCCCGAGGTGACCGACGGCGGCAAGACGTGGACGATCACGCTCCGCGACGGAGTCACCTTCCATGACGGCACACCGCTGACGGCCGACGACGTGGTCTTCACGTTCGAGGCCGCGGCGAACCCCGAGAACGGTGCCGTCTGGCTCTCCTCGCTGAGCTACATGGAATCCGTCAAGGCCGTCGACGACACCACGGTCGAGCTGAAGCTGACCGAGCCGTACGCCTACATGGGTAGCCGGCTCGCGATGATACCGATCCTGTCGGACGAGACGCCGTACAAGACCAACGACACCTATGCCACAACCGAGAACGGCAGTGGTCCGTACGTGCTGGAGAAGCTCAACCGCGGCGACTCCATCGAGATGGCGCGGTTCGGAGACTACTTCGGCGACCAGCCGCCCTTCGAGACCATCACCTTCAAGGTCGTTCCGGAGGACGCCTCCCGGATCGCTCGCCTGCTCAACGGTGAGTCCCACATCCTGCCGAACGTACCCACCGACCAGGTCGAGCTGATCAAGGACCGCGGCGCGAACGCCGCGATCGTCGAGAAGAACGTCGTCCGCCTGTTCCTCTACCCGTCGATGAACCCCGACCGGCCGACCTCGAACGTCGACTTCCGGCTTGCGATCGCCTATGCGGCCGACCGGCAGCGGATCGTGGACCAGGTGTACGGCGGCGCGGGCCGTCCGAACAGCACCTACCTGACCTACGGATCGCTCTACCACGACGAGGAGGTCGGGATGACCTTCGGTTCGACGCCCGACATCGAGGCCGCGAAGGAGCACCTCGAGGCGTCGGGCTACGACACGAGCCGCACCCTGAAGATCATCGCGGTGAACAAGCCGAGCGTGGTGAGAGCGATGACGATCCTGCAGGCCAACCTCAAGGCGATCGGCGTGACCGCCACCGTCGAGTCGCAGGAGGTGGCCGGCTTCTACTCGGCGCTCATCTCCGGGGAGTACGACCTGATCGCCTTCGACAGCCCGGCGTCGACGTCGGCGGGCTTCGCTCCCGACTACGTCAACGGTGGCCTGAACAGCAAGGCGGCGAACAACTTCGCGAAGTTCAACGACCCGGAGATGGATCGGCTCCTCGACACGGCCATGACGGCCCAGACCGAGGAGGAGCAGGCCGCGGCCTGGAAGGCGGTCCAGGAGCGTGACGTCGCGACGCAGGGCAACATCCAGCTCGTCGCGGCTCAGGTCAGCGAGGCATGGTCCAAGGACCTGGTGGGCTACGAGCCCTCCGGGCTCCTGTGGCTGAACACCGTGCTCGACGTCAAGTAGCGCGAGCACGACCAGCATGGGCCAGGTGTCGGGATGGGATCGTCCATCCCGGCACCCGGGTCCGTCCCCGGGTCGGCGCCCACTACGGCGCGTGGCCCGGCGGACGGCCACCGAGAGCCAGGAGAGAGCGTGACGGGACTGCGCAGGGAGTACGTCGACGGGCCGGAGGGGCAGATCCATGTCCGCCGGGCGGGTGCCGCAGGGATCGGGGAGCGGCCCCTGCTGTGCCTCCACCTGAGTCCGGGCTCCGGACGCATGTACGAGGAGCTGCTCGTCGAGATGGCGACGGACCGGTTCGCGATCGCCCCCGACACGCCCGGCTTCGGAGCCAGCGACCCCTCTGCGGCGCCCCCGACCATCGCCACCTTCGCGCGGTCGATGCTGGCCGTGCTCGACCACTACAGGATCGATGAGGTGGACGTCCTCGGCTACCACACCGGGAGCAAGATCGCGGTCGAGCTGGCGCTCGTCGCACCCACGCGGGTGCACAGCCTCGTCCTGGTCTCCGCGCCGGTCTACACCGAGGAGGAGCTCGCGCAGCAGGCGGCGGCCCTCGCCGTGCCGCGCACCCTCGAGCCGGACGGCTCGCACCTGGTCCGGCAGTTCAGGGAGCTGGTGCGGTGGAGCCCCCGGGACACACCGCTGTCGCTGATCCAACGCGAGTTCGGCGAGCAGCAGCGGGGAGGCTCCCGCGCCCACTGGGGCTACCTGGCCGCGTTCGCCTACCAGCACGCCGAGAAGCTGCCGTGCGTGGAGCAACCGGTCCTCCTGCTGTGCCCTCAGGACGACCTCGAGGGGCCGACGCTGCGGGCCGAGAGGCTCCTGAGGCGCGGTCGCTTCCTCCGGTTGCCCGGCTGGAGCCACCAGATGATGATCACCCGGACCGCTGAGGTTGCGGGACTGATCCGCGAGCATGTCGCGGACCCGGACCGACTCAGCTGAGACGCCGCAGGCTGGGCCCTGTGCTGAGGGCGACCAGCACCAGCAGTACGCCCGAGACCAGCAGTGCGGTGGTCTCGCCCCGGGTCGCGATCCCGAGCGTGATCGACAGCTGTCCGACCGAGGCCAGCGCGGCGATGCCCACGACGCTCCCGATCTGGCGCATCAGGGTCAGCGCCGACATCGCACGCGCCGCGAGCGGGCCCTCGATCGCGTCGACCATGGTCATGGTGTCGATCGAGTAGAGGATCCCGGCGCACAGGCCGAAGACCGCCAGTGGCCCCAGGCTCAGCCACAAGGACGCCTGCGCCACCGCCGCGAGCAGCAGGAGGGCGGCAGCCAGGATGAGCATGCTCGCGAGCATGAGGGTGCTCGGCCGGACGAAGGGGCGCAGGTAGGCGCACAGGGGGCCCGCGATCGGCATGCCGAGGTTGCCCACGAGCATGAAGAGCCCGGTCACCGAGGCGGAGACCCCGCGACCCTGCTGGAGCTGCAGGGAGATCACGAACGCCGTGCCGTTGATCATGGCGTTGTAGCCGAACGTCGCGGGGAGCAGCGTGCGCACGGCGGGCACGCGCAGCAGGTCGACGTCGAGCACCGGGTTCACCACCCGACGCTCCGTTCGGACGAAGGCGACGACGAGGGCGGCGCTCACGCCGAAGCCGGTCAGCACCATGACCGGCGACGCGTGGCCGCGGCCGGTCTCGATCAACGCCCACGACAAGGTGCCGAGCGCGAGCGCAGCGAGCGCCATCCCGGCGAGGTCGAGGCGCCCCGGCTCCGCACGCGCCGTCTCCTCCAGCAGGCCAGCAGCCACGGCGCCGGCCAGTGCGACCGGGGCCAGTGCCACGAACGTCACGCGCCAGCCGAGCGCCTCGACCAGCGCGCCGCCGACGACCGGCCCCAGCAGCAGTCCCACGCAACCGATCATCAGGAGCTGGCCGATGGCACGCTGACGGCGGCGCCCGGCCGGGACGTTGCCCGCCAGCAAGGTCGGACAGTTCGGCAGCACCATCGCCATCCCGAGGCCCTGGAGCACCCGCGCTGCCAGCAGCATCGCCAGATCGGGGGAGACGGCAGCGACCGTCGCACCGGCGGCGAACGCGACCAGGCCGCAGCGCAGGACCGCTCGTGCGCCGTAGCGCGAGGCGAGCACGCCGCTCGCAGGAAGCGCGCTGGCCGCGACCAGCGGCATCAGCGCGCTCAGCCACTGCAGTCCGGCGATGCCCGCGTCCAGATCGCGACCGATGGTCGGGATCGATACCACGAGCGAGGTCTGGTCGAACATCATGCACGCCAGCGCGATGGCGCAGATCGAGGCGACTGTCACCGGGCGGAGGGGCCTCCGGACGTTCCCGTGCCGACTGCTGCTGGCGTGCATCTCTCCCCTTCGGCCGGACACGAACGGACCCGACGTGCCCGCTTCTCGGCCGAGACCGGACGTCGTCGCTCGGCCGAAGACCCCGTTGACGGCGGCGGGGCCTGCCGTTACATTAGCCGAAACGCTGTTCCAATTTGGAGATGATGTGATCCCTCGGTCGTACCTCTACGTTCCCGGCGACGATGCCGCGAAGCTGGAGAAGGCGACCTCGCGAGGCGCCGACGCGCTGATCGTCGACCTGGAGGACGCGGTCGCCCCGGCGAAGAAGGACGAAGCCCGCGCGCTGGTGACCGGCTGGCTGAGCACCCTGCCCGCCACGGACGTGGAGATCTGGGTGCGGGTGAACCCCGGTGACCTCGGCCTCCAGGACGCTCGAGCGGTCCTCGCGCCCCGGGTGCGCGGTCTCGTCGCGGCGAAGACCGAGTCCGCCGAGGGGCTGCGGGTGCTCGCCGCCGAGGCGGCAGCCGCGGAGGACCGCCTCGAGCTGCCTCGGGGCGCCTTCGGGCTGGTGCCGCTCCTGGAGTCCGCGCGCGCCCTGCTCGCCGCGACCGAGATCGCGGCCGTTCCCGGCGTGGTGCGGCTGCAGGTCGGGGAGGCCGACCTCGCGGCCGACCTCGGGTTCGCGCGGCAGGACGACCAGGCACCGTGGGACACCATCCGCACGCAGACGGTGATCGTGAGCGCGGCCGCCGGGATCGAGGCGCCGGTCGCTCCCGTCTCCACCGACTTCCGCGACCTGGACGGGTTCGCTGCATCGACGCGGGCGCTCGCCGCCCGGGGCTTCGTGGGTCGGGCGTGCATCCATCCGGCCCAGGTCGCGGTCGCGAACGAGGTCTTCACCCCGCGGCCCGAGGACGTCGGTCATGCCCGGGCGCTGATCGCCGCCTTCGACGAGGCGGTGGCCCGGGGGGTGGGCGTGATCCTCGGGGAGGACGGCCGGATGATCGACGAGGCCGTGGTCCGCAACGCGCGGCGGACGGTCGCGCTCGCCCGCTGACGATCAGGCGTGACGACGAAGGACGAGAGGGACCGAATGAGCCTGCGTTACATCCGAGAGGTCGTGGTCGCGAGCGCCGACGTGCGCACCGCCGCGACCTTCCACCAGAGCGCCTTCGGGCTCGAGGTGGTGGACGGGATCGAATCCGCCCAGGAGGTACTGCTCGGCGTGCCGGGAAGTCCCGGCGGGCGCTTGCGCCTGGTCGCCGCGGATGACGGCGCGACGCCCTCCGATCCGCCGCGCGTGTGGGACACCGGCGCCCGGCTGCTCGGGATCTACTCCCACGACCTGGACCACACCGCCGCTGCCATGGCCGCAGCGGGGGGCACCCCCCGCCGACCGGTGACCTACCCGTACGGCACCGCATCCCTCTCCGAGCTCGTCGGGCTGGGGGCCGACGGCGTGTGGTGGACGATCCCCCAGGCCGTTCCCGGCGCCCATCGCCCCAGCGCCGCCTACGCGGCCGAGCCGCGGCGGATGCACTCCGAGCTCCACACCGCCGTGCTCGTCACCGCCGACCACGACGGCGCGGTCGCCTTCTTCGAGGCCGCCGGGCTGAAGGCAGCGTTCGACGGAGAGCTGTCGGGACCGCCGTTCGACGAGCTCGTCGGCATCCCCGCCGACGCGGGGCTGCGCCTGGCGTTCCTGGTCGGGCCGGGCCAGGAGGCCGCTCGCCTGGAGATCATGTCGTTCACCGGCGTGGATTCAGCGGACCGCTCCGGCGACGTCCTCGGCATCCAGCGCCTGGTGTTCGTCGCCGACGACCCGGCGGAGTCGTACGCCGCCCTGCTGTCCGCGGGGGCCGAACCCCTCGCCGACCTCGTCGTGCGCGGTCCGGAAGGCGTCGTGATCGAGGTGGTCAGCGCGTGACCGAGACCCCGATGATCGAGGTCGCCGTCGTCGGTGCGGGCGCGGCGGGCCTGTCGGTCGCCGTCCACGCCGCCGCACAGGGTGCCCGCGTGCGCCTCATCGAGAAGCAGGACACCCTCGGTGGCATGCTGCACATCGCCAGCGGCGAGTTCTCGGGAGCCGGCAGTCGCCGACAGGCGGCCCGCGGCATCGAGGACTCGCCCCAGCGCCATTTCGAGGAGGTGCGCAGGCTCTCCCACGACCGTGTCGACGCCGACCTCGCGTGGCTGTCGGTCCGCCACCAGGGTGAGACCGTCGACTGGCTCGACGACCACGGGTTCGCCTTCCACGAGGACTGCCCGGGCCTGATCCACGGTCACGAGGTCTACGAGGTGCCCCGCACCTACTGGGGGCAGGACCACGGCCGGTCCGTCCTCGAGGTGCTCGAGCGCGAGCTGACCGCCCACGTCCGGGCCGGCCGAGCCCAGGTGCACACGGCGACGACCGTGCGGTCCCTCGCGATCGAGGACGGCCGGGTGGTCGGGGTCGAGGTGTCGTCCGGCGAGGGCGATCACACCATCCGCGCCGATGCCGTCGTCCTCGCGACCGGCGGGTACGACGCGAACGTCGAGCTGCGCAACCGCTTCCTGCCCGAGCATTGCTGCGCGGTGCTCGTCGGCTGTCTCGACCACGCCACGGGGGACGGCCTCCTGATGGCCGAGGATGCCGGTGCCGCCGTCTCCTCGGACGGCGTGTTCCTGCCCGTGATGGGCATGATCCCCGACCCCGCGCGTCCCGGGCACGCCGTCGACTACCGCGAGGCGTACATCGAGATGGCCCCGGCGTACCGGGAGCCCCTGGAGATCTGGGTGAACCTCGACGGCCGCCGCTTCGTGCCGGAGGACACCCGCAGCCCCGAGCTGCGCGAGCGCGCCCTGATGGCCCAGCCGTCGAGCACGATGCACATCATCTTCGACGCCGGTGCCCTCGCGGCCGCGCCGACCGGCCTGATCCGGAATCCGGCCGGGCCGTGGGAGCCGGAGCGGTTCGCGGAGGTCTGCCGGACCAGCCCCTGGGTGACGCGAGCGGACTCGCTGGAAGCGCTGGCGCGGGCCCTCGGCATCGATCCCGGGGCGCTGGTCGCGACGGTGGGCGACTACCACACCGCGATCGAGACCGGGCACGACCCGATCGGTCGCGCGAACCTGCCCCGCCGGCTCGACCAGCCGCCGTTCTACGCCATCACCACGGTCGCTGCCTCGATCCTGTCCCGCGACGGGCTGGCCGTCGACACCGACCTGCGGGTGCTGGACCGGATGGGATCCCCGATCGCCGGCCTCTATGCCGTCGGGGAGGTGCTCGGCAACAACAAGTTCGCGGGCGACAACTACGTCGGCGGCATGAGCATCACGCCGGCGCTCACGCTCGGGCGGCTGCTCGGCGAACGCGTGGGGGCCGGATCCGGACAACAACCCAAGGAGCACCTCGGATGAGTGACCCGTACCTGGTCGGCGGCGTCAACGCGGCGTTCGTGGGTGTCAACGACCGCAAGCCGCACCTGGACCTGTACCAGGGGCAGCTCGGGTGGGAGATCGCCGAGGAGGGTCTGTTGACGGCGGCCGAGGCATCCGGCCTGTGGGGACCGGGCGTCGGCGACACCGCCTACACCGTGCTGACCGCCGCCGGCGCCGACCACGGACGCATCGTCCTGCTCGAGGTCCCCCCGCAGGAGCCGGGCCCGCACCCGCGGCAGGCGGACACCGGACTGATCGCCATCAACATGTACACCCGAGACATCCAGGTCTCGCACCGGGTGCTCACCGCGGCCGGAACGCCCTGGGCCACGCCTCCGGCGACCTGGGAGGTGCCGCTCGGCGAGAAGCTCGTGACGGTCACCCAGGGATTCGCGCTGGCTCCCGAGTCGACGGACATCGTGTTCGTCGAGCCCGCACAGGCGCGGGGCACCGCTGCCTGGGACCGAGACCCGGACCGGCACTACACCGAGCTGACCTCGGTGGTCTGTCACGTCGAGGACTTCCCGGCGGAGGCGGCGTTCTGGGGAGCGGACGGCCTCGGGCTGTCCAGCTGGTACGACGTCACCTTCTCCCACCCCGGCCTGGACAAGATGGCCGCGCTGCCCGAGGGGACAGTCATGCGGCTCACCTTCCTGGCCGGTCCGACGACCGCTCGCATCGAGATCACCCGCATGGAGGACCGCACCCTCGGGACGGACCTGCGGGCGACGCAACGGACGGCACGGCACCTCGGCCACTCGGGTTGGCTGGTCGAGGTCCACGATCTCGGCGCGGCCGTGGCCCGCGCCGCCGAGCGGGGCGGGCGGGTCCTCACGGCCCCCCGGGAAGGCCCCGACGCGCTGTTCGGCGGCCGCCGCGTCTGCTTCATGGACACGCCGAACGGCCTCCCCGTGACCTTCGTCCAGGCCGGTTGAACCGGGCACCCCATCCCTCCATCAAGAGAGAAGAGAACCGCATGCGACCGCACGTCGAGCTGATCCAGGAAGATGACTACGTCTGGCACACGGCTGAGCTGCCGGGTGGTGAGGGCCGCGCGAGCGAGCGCCGGCTCTCCGTGGACGAGGAGGACGGCTCCTCGTCGCTGAAGATGGCGTTCCACACCGACTGGGGTCGTGGTCCGGGCATCCATCACGCGAACACCGAGTACTACGTGCTCGACGGGGAGATCGACTACGGCGGCCGGAAGATCGGCACGGGTGGCTACGTCTACGCCCCCAAGGGTGTGCCCGCGGACTACATCAAGATCGCCGAGGGCACCCAGCTGCTGCACTACCGGGAGTACGGCGACGCCGGGTTCGACCAGGTGGAGTCGCTCGCCGGCGCCGCGGCATGGGACGACGCGAGGGAGGAGATCATCGTGATCGACTCCGAGGCGATGCAGTGGGACGCGGTCCCGAACCCCGGCCCGATGCCCGGCCTGTTCATCAAGTACCTGCACGTCGACCCGGTCACGGGCTTCTACACCCGGCTGGTGCACGCGCAGGAGGGATGGGCCGATCACCGGCTGGCGCATCACCCCTGCTACGAGGAGGCCTACACGACCCAGGGCCACATGGAGTACAACTTCGGCACCCTGGACCTGGGCACGTACTTCTTCCGGCCGGCCCGGGTCAAGCACGGCCACTTCACGACCATGGAGGGTGGGGCGACGTGGTTGCTCCGCTCGGACGGTGAGCTCGCCAACTGGTACACCCAGAACGAGTGGGTGCGGTGGGGAGGCGAGGGCGTCAACTACGGCCCGGACGGGCTCGACGAGTCTCCGCACCCCGCGGCGCGCTGGGCGCACTCGAGTCACGACCTGGCTCAGCCGTGGCGGACCGACGAGGACATGCGTCAGCTGACCAAGTCCTGGCAGTTCCAGAAGGACCAGGGCCAGTTCGACGCGCCAGTGCGTCACCACGGGTCGGGTGCGGACAGGTCGGCCATCGCGATCGCCAAGGCCCTCGACGCGTTCAACCTCCAGGGTGGCCACGGCGGCCACACCCACGACCACACCCACGAGGACGAGCACGTGCACCAGCCCGCGAACCTGGACTGGGGCTGGAGCGGCCGGGACACCGAGCACGCCGACGAGCGCACCGACCAGCACGCGCACAGCTGGGGTGCGGGTCGACAGTGGAAGAAGGGCGACCCCATCCCGGCCCCCATCCTGTCCAGCCTCCCCGTCCGCAGCCGCTCCCGCGGACGCTGGGACGGCGACGGCATGTGATCGCCCGGTGCGCGCGGCTCGGGACGCGCGCGACCCACCCACCCCGGCCGCCGGGCGACCGGACACCGACCCCGCACCGTCAGGAGTTCAGCCATCAGCATGCAGAGCGACACCACCTACGACGTCGTGGTCGTCGGCGCCGGAACGGCGGGGATCCCCTGTGCGGTGCACGCCGCCCAGGGGGGAGCCCGGGTCCTGCTCGTGGAGAAGGACAGCAAGATCGGCGGGACCCTGCACGTGACCGGCGGCCACATGGCCGCGGCGGGCACCCGGCGGCAGGCGGAGCACGGCATCGAGGACAGCCCGCAGGCCCACCTCGAGGACATCCGCCGGATCAGCCAGGGGACGGCGCGCGACGACCTGATCCGGATCGTCGCGGAGCACGCCGCCGACACCGTCGACTGGCTGGCCGAGCGCGGCTTCGCCTTCGCTCCGGAGACGCCGCGCATCGTCTACGGGCACGAGCCCTACACCGTCGCCCGCACCTACTACGGCAAGGACGAGGGACTCTCCATCCTGGAGGTCCTGCGGCCCGAGCTGGAGCGCACCCAGGAGAGCTACGACCTCACCGTCTGGACCGACGCCGTGGTCGGTGAGCTCCGTACCGGTGACGACGGCGGGGTGATCGGCGTCTCGGTGCTGCGGGCGGGGAGCGAGGTCGAGGTCGACGCCGACGCGGTCGTCCTGGCGACCGGCGGCTACGCCGCCGACGCCGAGCTCTTCGAGGAGCTCGAGCACGCGCCTCTCGTGTCGGCCGCCGCCCGCACGTCCACCGGCGACGGGCTGCATCTCGGGCTCGCCGCGGGTGCTCGCCTCCAGGGCGCGGGAACGCACCTCCCGACCTTCGGCGGCCTGCCCGACCCGCGGAACCCGAACCGCGCCAACTGGTCGGACCGGCAGCGGCTGACCAGCGAGCGTCCGCCCCGGGAGATCTACGTCGACAGGCACGGCCGTCGCTGGGTGGCCGAGGACGAGGAGTCCATCGACGAGAAGGAGCGCGCCCTCACCCGGATCGCCGAACAGACCTTCTGGACCGTCTTCGACGATGCCGCCCTGTCGTTGTCCACCGGTGGCATGAACCAGATGGTCGTCGGTCAGGAACCCGACGACGTCCGTGCCATGGTCGACACCCGCCCCGGACTGCACTCCGCGGCCACCCTCGAGGAGCTCGCGCGGGCCGCGGGCATCGACGAGGCCGGCCTGGTTCAGACCGTGGCCGGCTACAACCGGGCCGTGGCCGAGGGGCACGATCCGGACTTCGGACGCACGTACCTCCCCGCGCCGATCGCCGCGCCACCCTTCTACGCGATCCGCAACCACGCGATCACCCTGGTGACCTTCCAGGGGCTCGACATCGACGCCTCGTTCGGCGTCCGGGACGAGGCCGGCGAGGTGATCGCCGGGCTGTACGCCGTCGGTGAGGTGATCGGCGCCGGCGCCACGTGCGGCAACAGCTTCTGCTCGGGCATGCTGGTGACGCCGGCGCTGACCTTCGGTCGGCTCCTCGGCGCCAGGCTCGCCGACGCGCAGGCGCGGGCTCAGGCGTACTCGTAGAACCCGCGGCCGGTCTTGCGGCCCAGGAGGCCGGCCTCGACCATCCGCAGCAGCACCGGTGGGGCGAAGTAGAGCTGCTCCTTGAACTCCTCGTACATCGCCTCCGCGATCGCGCCGAGGGTGTCCAGCCCGATCAGGTCGGCCAGCCGGAGCGGACCCATCGGGTGGGCACAGCCCAGCTCCATGCCGCGGTCGATGTCCTCGGCGGAGGCGAAGCCGGAGTCGAACATCCGGATCGCCGAGAGGATGTAGGGCACCAGCAGGGAGTTCACGATGAATCCTGCGCGGTCCTGCGAGCGGATCACGCTCTTGCCGAGCACCTCGGTGGCGAAGCCTCGGGCCCGCTCGACGGTGGCGTCCGAGGTCAGCAGCGAAGGGACCAGCTCCACGAGTCGCTGGACCGGCGCAGGGTTGAAGAAGTGCACCCCGACCACCCGCTCGGGAGCCTGCGTGGCCATCGCCAGCTTCATCACCGGTATGGAGGAGGTGTTCGTCGCCAGGACGGCGTCGGGGTCCTCGAGGAGGGCATCGAGCCGCCCGAACAGGTCGAGCTTGACGCCCTCGTCCTCGATCACGGCCTCGAAGACGAACTGCCGGTCGGCCAGCTCGGACAGGTCGGTGGTGAAGCGGATGCGCCCGAGCGTGGCGTCACGGGCCCCGGCATCGATCTTGCCGCGTGCCACGGCGCGGTCCAGCGAGGATTCGAGACGTGTCCTGCCGGCGTCGGACGCGCGACGGTCGATCTCGTAGGACACGACCGCACAACCGCTCCGGGCGGACACCTCGACGATGCCCGAGCCCATCAGCCCGGCGCCGACGACGCCGACCCGTGCTGCCGGCGCCGACATCAGCCGACCACCGTCTCGCCCTTGACCAGCGACTTCGCCACGACGGTCCGCAAGACGTCGTTGGTGCCCTCGCCGATGCTCATCAAGATCGCGTCGCGGTACAGCCGCTCGACCTCGAACTCGGTCGAGTAGCCGTATCCGCCGTGCACCTTCATCGCGTCGATGGCGGCGTTGAGCGCGACCTCGGAGCAGAAGATCTTCGCCATACCGGTGGCCCCGTCGGCGCGACCCTGGCGGACCGCGTCCGCCGCCCAGTAGGCCATCAACCGCGCGGCCTGCACCTGGGTGCCGAGCTCGCCGAGCTTCAGCTGGATGGCCTGGAAGTCCGCGATCGGCTTGCCGAACGCCTTGCGCTGCTGCGCGTAGGCCAGCGCTTCGTCATGGGCGCGCTGGGCGATCCCGACCGAACGGGCCGCGATGTTAACCCGGCCCCACTCCAACGCGGAGAGGACCTGCTGCATGCCCCTGCCCTCGACGCCGCCCACCAGCTGCGACACCGGCACCCGGACGTCGTCGAGGCGGATCTCGCAGGACTCGGTGCCCTTGTAGCCGAGCTTCGGGATGTCCTTGGTGACCTCGTAGCCAGGGGTGTCGGCCTCGATCAGCAGCACGCTCATCCCGCGGTGCGCGGGCGACGCGGAGGGGTCGGTCTTGACCAGCACCGGCAGTGGGTCGGCGTACCTGGCGTTGGTGATCCACATCTTGGCCCCGTTGACCACGTAGTGGTCGCCATCGAGCCGGGCGGTCGTGCGGATGCCCTGCAGGTCGGTGCCCGCGTCGGCCTCGGTCAGGCCGATGCCGGTGCGCCGCGCGCCGGTCGCGAGGTCGGGGAGGTACATCTGCCGCTGCTCCTCCGTGCCGTGCATCGCGATGAGCCGGCAGGCCAGCGAGTGGCTGCCCAGGATTCCGGCGATGCCCATCCAGCCGCGCGCGATCTCCTCGAAGACCAGCGCGAAGGCGACCGGGTCGAGGTCGAGCCCGCCGTACTCCTCGGGGACGGTGATGCCGAAGAGTCCCATCGCCTTCATGCCGTCGACGATCTCGGTCGGGTAGCGGCCGGACTGCTCCCAGTCCCGCGCGACCGGCACGATCTCCTTGTCGACGAACGTGCGCAGCAGCGACTTGAACTCGCGCTGGTCCTCGTCCAGCTCGAACTTCATGGGGTCTCCTCGGTTGGCTCGGTGTTGGTGGAGTGGAAGACGGGCAGGGCGCGGCCGTCGGCCAGGTCGACCCAGCCGATGCTCACGAGGTCGCCGATGGCCCAGTCCCGCTCGCCGGTCAACCGGGTCAGCAGGAGCGGGCCCTCGTCGAGACGCACCCGGGCGAGGACGTACGGCGTGGGGACCCCCGGACGTAGCGCCCGGTGGACCGTCGTGAAGGTGTCCACCGTGCCGGTGCCGGCGGCGGGGACGAGCTCCAGGTGCTCGAGCGACCCGCAGCTCGTGCAGAGCGCACGAGGCGGGTGCTGGAGGTGCCCGCAGGCAGTGCAGGACTGCACGGTCAGGCGGTGCTCGCGGGTGGCCTCCCACCATCCGCCGGTGACCTCGTCGGCCGCGGGCACCTCGCCCGGTACGAAGCCGCTCATCGGGCCACTCCCAAGACGACGGTCGCGTGGGTGGACATGATCCCGCCGGTGCCGTGCGCGACCGCGACCTCGGCGCCCGCGACCTGCCGTTCCGCGCACTCGCCCCGCAGCTGACGGACGGCCTCGACGAGCAGCAGCACGCCGTACTGGCCGGGGTGGCAGTAGGAGAGCCCGCCGCCGTTGGTGTTGAGCGGCAGGGACCCGCCGGGCCGGATCCGGCCGTCCTGGATGAAGTCGAGCACCTCCCCGCGTCCACAGAACCCGAGCGCCTCGACGCTGAGCGCGGCGGTGATGGTGAAGGAGTCGTACACCTCGACGACGTCCACGTCGGCCGCGGTGATCCCGGCTCGCGCGTACGCGTCCGCCGCCGACTCCGCTGCGCCGGGGGCGGTCAGGTCGCGGACAGTGGTGAACGAGGTGTTGGTGGTCCGCTCGCCGTACCCGAGGACCTCGACGGGAGGTCGGGCCAGGTCCCGGGCGCGCTCCAGCGAGGTCAGGACGACGGCACCGCCGCCATCGGTCACCAGGCAGCAGTCGGCGACGCCGAGGGGGCTGGAGATCATCGTCGACCCGGTCACGTCCTCGACGGAGAGCCGGCCGGCGCCGTAGCGGAACGCCCGCGGGTTCAGCAGCGCCCAGTCACGTGCCGCGACCGCGATCTCCGCGAGCTGCTCGCGGGTGCCGCCGAACCGATGGAAGTACTGCTGGGCGGCCATGGCGTAGTACGACACGGGATAGAGCGGGTCGTACGGCTCCTCGAACTGGGCCTCGGGGATCCAGGGCTCGTGCACCCCGCCCAGCCTCCGGGACCTCGCGGACCGCTGGTTGGATGCGAACGAGATGACGACCGTGGTCGCTTGCCCGGCCGCGATCGCCTGCGCGGCCCGGGCGACGTACATCTCGAACGCCGACCCTCCCGCGAAGGTGGAGTCGGTCCAGGTGGGCCGGAGACTGAGGTAGTCGGCGAGCTGGGTGGCGGAGAAGCGGGAGATGCCGGTGGTGGCGATCCCGTCGACGTCGGCGACGGTGAGGCCGGCGTCGGCCAGTGCCCGGGACACGGCCTGGGCCTGCAGGGTCAGGATGGACTTGCCGGTGACGCCCAGGTCGGACTCCGCGGCCCCGACGATCGCCGCGCCGGTGGTCATCGTGCTCCCGGCCCGTCGGGCTGCCCGAGGAGCACGCTGGCGTGGGCGGGTGCGACCGCGGGCCGGCCGGGCGCACCGTCCGGGCCCACGACGACGACCGTCAGCGCGAGCTCGATCCGGTCGCCGGTCGCCTCCGTGACCGTGCCCTCGCAGCGCACCGTCTCGCCGGCGAACACGAGGTTGCGGAAGGTGAAGTCGAGACGGCGGACGAAGGACCGCGGGCCCAACCAGTCCTGGACCTGCTCGACGAGCAGGGCGCCGAAGACCTGACCGTCGACGACCGGCCCCGGCAGCCCCTTCTCGGCGGCGTAGTCCTGGTCGTAGTGCAGTCGGTGCCAGTCCCAGGTCGCGCCGGCGTAGGCCACCATGTCGGTGAGCGTGATCGTGCGCTGCAGTGCGGGGACCGGGTCGCCGACGCGTGGTGTGACCGGGGCCGTCATGCGGGCTTCTCCAGGCTCACGAAGATGATCGTCTCCTCGTTCTCGGCGAGCACCTCGCCGCTCTGCTCGGTGTAGGTCGCGCGCGAGGTGATGATCAGCATCTCGCTGCCGGAGGAGGTCACCTTCTCGGTGGCATCCTCGATGCGCCAGGTGGCCGTGACGACGTCCTCGGGTCGGATCCGGCGGTGGAAGGTGTACCTGTTGCCGCCGCGCACCTGGCGGGTGCCCGGGATGTCGAGCCCCCACGTGTGGCCGGCGTAGCCCTCGCGGTCCATCGGGAGACCGGCGTACTGGTTGGTCTCGCAGATCAGGGTCGGTGGCGCAGTCACCCCGGCGAGGCCGTGTGCCCGAGCGAACGTCGCGTCGAAGTACAGCGGGTTGTCGTCCCCGATGGCCAGGCCGAAGTAGCGTCCGGCCGCCGCGCCGACCGGCTCGGGTGCGACGTAGACCCGGGTGGTGCCGACGAGTGCGGCGATCTCGGGGGTCAGCAGGCTCATGCGTCGGCCTCCGACGCGGGGTACAGCGCCGTCGGGAACACCTCGATGAGGAACTCCGGGCGGAGGAGGCCGAGGCAGATCGCGCCGGTCGACGCGGGCCAGGGCGGGGCCAGCAGGCGCTCGCGCACACCCGCGACCACCCGGTAGTTCGGCAGCTCCCGCTCCACGCAGAACTCGACGGTCGAGAGCAGGTCGGAGGGCCTGAGCCCGGCGTGCTCGAGCAGGTGCCCGATCGCGCCGTAGGTGACCTCCGCCTGCGCACCCAGGTCACCGGGGTGCAGGGCCTCTTGGGTCTCCATGTCCAGCGACGCGAAGCCGGACATGTAGAGGGTCCGTCCCGCCTTCACCCCCGGTGAGTAGGTCAGGCTGTCGTAGCGCGACCAGCCCGGGTTGACCAGCTCGAGCGGGTGGCGCGAGGCGGTGACGTCGATGGCCACGAGCTGTCCCTCGCGGTGCAGGCGGCCCATCAGGATCCCGCCCGCCCCTGGGTAGACCCCGGCCCCGCCGAGCAGCTCCTGCCGGACCTCGTGGGTACGGCGGTAGTCGCGACGAGTCGGCGGAGTCGAGTAGTCGTAGGTCGTGACGGCGTTGTCGAGCGAGAGGCCCGCCCGGCGGAGGAGCACGTCGGCCTGCTCGAGGCAGTACCGGTACTGGCCGACCAGGTCGTCGGGCGCGACCAGGTCCCCGTGCTCGTCGATCGGCACGAGCGTCGGCAGGTGCACGGCGCCGTCATGGCCCTGTGTGACCGGCGACGGCGTCCAGGTGCCAGGGCGCCGTCCCTCGCTCGACAGCAACACGGTGCCGCCGCCGCGCGAGGCCCGCAGCTCCACCTCGAGGAACGCCGCGGACCGCACCAGACGCTGGACGATGATCGTGGTGATGGCCGGTTCGTGGTCGCCAAAGAGCTCGCGACGCACCGCGACCGCGTCCTCGTAGTGCTCGAGACCGGACAGCGTCACGTTCTCGGTGATGTGCGTGACGTCTTCTAGGGACAGCCCGGCGCCCTCGACGATCGTCAGCACCTTCTCGTACGCCGTGCGGGCCTGCTCGCGCATCGTGCCGCCCACCGTCATCTTCCCCAGGGAGGCGTCCAGGCTGGCTGCGGTGTGTCCCGAGGTCCAGGCGTGCTCACCCTCGCTCAGGCCCAGGCAGAAGGTGAAGCCCTCGTAGGGAAACCAGGGGAAGGACGCGGGCTTGATGGCGGACAGGGTCATGATCAGGCCTCCGGAGGTTCGATCGGTCGGGACGGTTCGGCACCGCGGACGCCCTCGGGTGCGGACGCCGCCGCGACCAGGTGCAGAACGGCGGCCAGGTCGGTCGCAGTGGGGAGCCGGCGCACGGCGGCCGTGAGCCGGGACGCGAGCGGCCCGACGTTGCCGGTCAGCTTGGCCATCAGGTCGGTGTCGGCGAGCGGTGCCGACCCCCCTCCGGGGCTCCGGTCGACGTGCCCGGCGACCTCGCGACCGTCCACCAGGGTCAGGACCACGTCGCCGGGACTGTCCGCCGCGACGGCGCCGGGGTCGACCACGTCCCACGCGACCCGCGCCGCCAGTTCCGAGACGTCGCGGCGGCCGAGCTGGCCCGGCGCGTAGGTGGTGACGTCGACCCGGCCGTCGAGCAGCATGGCCGCCACCGTCCAGGGGAGGGAGAACTTCGCGGCGTACGGGCTGGCCGGGTGGGCCAGGTCGCGGTCCTCGGCGCAGACGACCGCGGCGGAGTCCGGGTGAACCCGCGCACGCACCGAGACGACGGCGTCCGCGGACACCCCGGCCCGCGACAGGGCATCGCGTGCGGCCGCCATGGTCGCGTGCGAGAGCTGGCAGGCCGGCCAGGGCTTGATGCCGATCCGGGTGGTCTCCCAGGTCCGGCCCAGGCCACCGAGGATGACGGAGCGATCGACGTCACCGGTGGCCAGTGCGTCGTAGATGCCGTGCGGGCCGTCGAACACGGTCTCGGGTCCGGTCGCGCCGGCCGCCGCCAGCCGCGCGGCGAGGATCCCGGCCTGGGAGGCGAAGCCCGGGTGCAGCTGCTTGGTGCTGGCGCCGGTGCCGAGGAAGGCCAGGAGCCCGCCGGCCTGGCTGCCGGCGATGCCGAGTGCCTGGGTCGTGGTGTCCGCGTCGAGACGGTAGAGACGGGCAGCCGTCGCCGCGGATGAGAAGACGCCGGCCACCATGGTGGCGTGCAGTCCTCGGGCGTGGAAGCCGTGGGGTGCGGCCGCGGCGACCCGGCAGGCCACCTCGTAGCCGACGACCGCGGCGTCGAGGACCCGGCGCCCGCTGGCACCGACCTCTTCGCCGACCGCGAGCGCGGCGGGCAGCACCACGGCCGTCGCGTGCACCAGACCGCCCGCGTGGGTGTCGTCGAAGTCCAGGGCGTGCACGAGGGTCCCGTTCGCCAGCGCGGCGGCGGGAGCACTCACCTGGGTGGTGCCCCCGAGGATCGTCGCCTCGGGAGGTCCGGCGAGCCTCGTGGCCACGGCGACCGCGGGGTCGGCCGCGCCGGTCCGGGCTGCGGCCACCGCGGTCCCCAGCCCGTCGAGGAGGTGGCGCAGGGCCGCCTCCTCGACCTCTCCGGGTAGGGCGAGCTCCGAGGTGATCCAGCGGGCGAGGGTTCGAGCAGTCATGCCTGGTCGGCCAGCTCCTGGTCGGCGACCGTTCCGAAGGCGCCGGCGCGGATCAGCTCCGCGACCCGGTCGTCGGTCCACCCGATCGTCTCCCGCAGCACGTGGTCGAAGTCCTCGTTCCTCCGCGGTGCCCGGCGGTACTGGGGACGCTCGTTGCCGACCCGCACGGGCGAGGCGAGCTGCTTGACCGTGCCGTACACCGGGTGCTCGGTCTCGACGATCAGCTCCCGCGCGATCGTGTGCTCCTCCTGCAGGGCGGCCGCGACGTCGTTGATCGGGCCGCACGGGATCGACGCCGGGTAGAGCACCGAGAGCCACTCGTCCACGGTGCGGCCCCGGAAGATCCTCTCCAGCTCGGCGAGCAGCTCCCCGCTGTGCTCCCGGCGCCCGGAGAACGTGGCGTACGGCGAGCCGGCCTCGGCCCACTCCGGCCGGCCCACCACGACGGCCAGCCGCGCCCAGAACTTCTCCTTGGCGCAGCCGACGACCAGCCAACCGTCCGAGGCCTCGAATGCCTGGAACGGTACCAGCGAGGGGTGGGCGGAGTGCCGGGTGCGCACCGGCGTGAACCCGGCGTTGAGATGCCACGTGGCCGGGTAGGTGAGCATGGTCATCGCCGTGTCGTACAGGCTGACGTCGCAGTCCATCCCGACGCCGTCGCGGCGGGCCGCGTGGATGCCGGCCAACATCGAGATCGCCGCGACGAAGCCGCCGGAGAAGTCCACGAGGGAGAGGCCGGACTTGGTCGGCGGGCCGTCGGGCTCGCCGGTGAGGTCCATCCATCCGGCCAGCCCCTGGAGGACGTAGTCGTAACCCGGCTCGGACCTGCGCGGACCAGTCATGCCGAAGCCGGTGAGCGAGCAGCACACGATCCGAGGGTTGAGGTGCTTCAGGTCGTCGTAGGTGATGCCGATCTTGCTCGGCACGTCACCGCGCAGGTTCGAGTAGACCGCGTCCGAGACCCGGACCAGCTCGTGGAAGACCTCGCGGCCCGCCTCTGTCGAGAGGTCGAGCGACAGGCTTCGCTTGTTCCGGTTGAAGGTCTCGAAGAACAGCGAGTCCTCGCCCTCCGTGTACGGCGGCACGTAGCGGCCCACGTCCCCACCCACTCGAGGATCCTCGATCTTGAGCACCTCGGCACCGAGGTCGGCGAGGTGGACGCTGCCGAACGGGCCGGCGCCGTACTGCTCGATCGCGATGATCCGGACGTCCGCAAGTGGTCTCATAAGCGGCCTCCCGTGACCGTGGCGATGAGTGCGATGATCGAGTCCTGGGCGGCGCGCGTCTCGGCCGCGTCGATACCGTGTGTCGGTGGGCTCAGCTTCACCGCGTCGGCCTTCCCCTCATAGGCCCCGAGCTGCTCGGCGACCCGGTCGGGGTCGCCGTTCAGGGTCAGGGCGTCGACCATCTCGTCGGAGACGGCATCGGCCAGGTGGTCGGCGCCGCGCCCCGATCGGAACGCGTCGATGATGCGCCGCTGGTCCTCTGCCAGGCCGTGGAAGTCGAAGAAGTCGGCGTAGGTGCGGACGCTGGCGTAGAACCCGACCAGGCCGGCCACCCGGCGGGCGGCGCGCCTCGGATCCGGGTCCACCGAGCAGCACGCGGAGACGACCACGTCGAGATCGCCGCGGGCGCGCCCCTCGACCGCCGCGATGCCCGCCTCGAGCTCGGGGAGGATCCGGTCCTGGAGGTAGGCCGGGGAGCAGAGCTCATGGCTGATCCAGCCCTCGGCGATGCGTCCGGCGAGCCGGGTCATGGCCGGCCCCATGGCCGCCAGGTAGATGGGGATCCGCTCCCGGACCTGGGGGAACGGTCGCTGGTAGCCGCGGATCCGCATCGGCTCCCAGTCACCGGGCAGGTCGATCTCCTCGCCGGCTCCACAGGCGGCCCAGAAGTGGCGTACGTTGCGCACCACCTCGGACAGGTGCCTCACCGGCTTGCCGAAGCGCGCGTTGTGCCAGTCCTCGTTGAGTCGCTGCACGCCGGTCCCGAGGCCGAGGACGAAGCGCCCGCCGGAGAGCTCGTCGAGGTCGAGCGCCTCCAGAGCGGTGATCATCGGGCTCCGGGTGAACGCGAGCGCGATCGCCGTCCCGATGCGCGCCCTGCTGGTCGAGCCGATCATCGCGGCGGCGCTCAGCGTCGCGCTGCGGTGCAGCTCGGGAACCCAGAGAGTCTCGGCGCCGGCGCGCTCCGCGCGAGCCGCCGCGTCGGCGAGCTCGTCGAGCGTCTCGCCCCACGGAGCGTAGGTGATCCGCATCGTTCAGTCCTCGAGCGAGAGCGGGTGCTTGGCCTCCGGGAAGATGCCCTCGAGCTGCTCGGCGCCCCGCTTGTAGACGTAGAAGGTCCGCTTGAAGGAGCACACCTCGTCGCCGTCCTGATTCAGGGTCCGCGTGCGCACGGTGACGATGCCGGCGTGCGGACGGCTCGCCGACTCGCGCTTCTCCAGCACCAGGGACTCGCTGAACAAGGTGTCACCCGCGAAGACCGGATGCGTCATTCGGATCTCGTCCCACCCCAGGTTCGCGAAGGCGTTCTGGGTGATGTCGGTGACGCTCTGCCCCACCGCGATCGCGACCGTCAGGGTGGACACGACCAGCGGCTTCTCGAACTCCGATCGTGCCGCGTAGGCGCTGTTGAAGTGCATCTGGTTCGTGTTCATCGTCAGCAGCGCGAACCACGTGTTGTCGTTCTCGGTGACGGTGCGACCGAGCGGGTGCCGGTACAGGTCGCCGACCTCGAAGTCCTCGAAGAACCGGCCCTGCCAGCCCGCCTTGATGCCCATGGATGCTCCTCGTGCCGGGGTGCGACGTCGGTGCCATTTCCGCGTCGAGTGCATCGCCAACCTAAATGTCTGATGTATGGTTGTCAACCAAAATGAAACACCGTTCCGATAATGTTAGGACGGAAGGATCCGGAGGACCAGCCGGCCGCCGGGCGCCGTCGATCTCGCCTGGCGCATATGTCAGACTGATGCCGTGACCGGTCTGGACGCGGCAGCCGAGCGACGCCGGCTCCTCGTGGAGCGGGTCCAGCCCGCGTATCGACAGGTCGCCGACCAGCTGCGCTCGCTGATCGTCGGGGGGCAGCTCGCGCCCGGCGACCGGCTCCCCTCCGAGGCCGAGCTCTCGGACCTGTTCGGGGTAAGCAGGAGCACCGTGCGGGAGGCGTTGCGCGCGTTGTCCTCCCGTGATCTCGTGATCACCACCCGCGGGTCCACGGGGGGCAGCTTCGTCGCCCATGTGCGGCCGAGCAGCGTGGCCGACTACCTCGAGGCGAGCATCGGCCTGATGAGTGGGCACCATCTCAGCGTCGAGGAGATCCTCGAGGCGCGCGAGCTGCTCGAGGTCCCTGCAGCCGGCCTCGCCGCGGACCGGCGCACCGAGCAGCACGTGCGGCGGCTCCAGGAGGCCCTGGAGTCCGAGGGGGAGATCCGTGAGCGCGGGCCGCTGTTCACCGAGCACCGGCACTTCCATGTCGTCGTGCTGGAGACCGCTCAGAACGGACTCCTCGGACTGATGACCGAACCCGTCTTCCGGGTGCTGCAGGAGCGTCTCACCCGGCCGGGGCTGGGCGAGGACGTGTGGCATCGGGTCGATTCCGACCATGCCGACATCGCCGAGCGCATCATCGCGGGTGACCCCGACGGCGCACGCGAGACGATGCGCGCGCACCTGCGGCGTCTGCGCGACATCTACCTGGCCTGACCGGACGCTCGACCAAGCATCGTCCGCCGTCACCGATCACTCGAAGGAGCGAGCCCGTGTCCGAGTTCCCTTTGTTCGCGCTGTCTGAGGAGCACCAGGCCGTCCGCGAGGCGGCCCGAGCCGTGTGCGACGCGAAGGTCGCACCGTTCGCCGCCGACGTCGACGAGCACGCCCGCTACCCGCGGGAGGCGGCCGAGGCCTTGTTGGCCGCCGACTTCCACGCCCCGCACATCCCGGAGCAGTACGGCGGTGCCGGCGCCGACGCGCTCGCCACCGTGATCATCATCGAGGGGGTCGCCCGGGCGTGTGCCTCGAGCAGCCTGATCCCGGCGGTGAACAAGCTGGGGTCGCTGCCGATCCAGTTGGCCGGCTCGGAGGAGCTGAAGGCGAAGTACCTGGGTGCGCTGGCGCGCGGTGAGGGCGGGTTCTCCTACTGCCTCTCCGAGCCGGACGCGGGCTCGGACGCGGTGGGGATGAAGGCCCGAGCCGTGCGCGACGGGGACACCTGGGTGCTCAACGGCGTCAAGCGCTGGATCACCAACGCGGGCGAGTCGGAGTACTACACGGTGATGGCGGTGACGGACCCCGAGAAGCGCTCCCGGGGGATCAGCGCGTTCGTGGTGGAGAAGAGCGACGAGGGTGTCTCCTTCGGTGCCCCGGAGAAGAAGCTCGGCATCAAGGGCTCTCCGACCCGGGAGGTCTACCTGGACAACGTCCGCATCGGTGCGGACCGGATGATCGGGGCGGAGGGCGCCGGGTTCGAGATCGCGATGCGCACCCTGGACCACACCCGGGTCACGATCGCGGCGCAGGCCGTCGGCATCGCCCAGGGGGCGTTGGACTACGCGCTGGGCTACGCCCAGGAGCGCAAGCAGTTCGGGAAGCCGATCAGCGACTTCCAGGGGCTGCAGTTCCTGCTGGCCGACATGGGGATGAAGGTCGAGGCGGCGCGGCAGCTGACCTACGCGGCGGCCGGGAAGTCCGAGCGGGGCGACAGCGACCTGACGTTCTTCGGGGCCGCGGCGAAGTGCTTCGCCTCCGACGTCGCCATGGAGGTCACCACCAACGCCGTCCAGGTCCTCGGCGGGTACGGCTACACCCGGGACTACCCGGTCGAGCGGATGATGCGGGACGCGAAGATCACCCAGATCTACGAGGGCACCAACCAGGTCCAGCGGATCGTGATGGCCCGCCAGCTCCTCGCCGGGGTGCAGAGCCGCCTCTGACCCGGACGTTCGACGAACCGTGTGAGATCGGGTCAGGGCGCCAGACGACTGCCCCGTGCCGGTCGGGCGTGAGACGGCTTAGCCCGGATGTGTGAACGCGCCCACTCGGCGACCCAGCCAGCGCCCCAGGCTGATGGCAGGGGTGACGCTCATGCCGCCGCAGAACGAGTTCCCGGCAGTTGCGGCATTGCCGATGATCTCCCCGACGGCGTACAGCCCCGGGATCACCTGGCCATCCGGTCGGCACACCGCCAGGTCAGCGTCGACGGCCAAGCCGGCAAAGGTGAGCAACGTGATGCCGTGGTTGCGCAAGGCGAAGAACGGAGGCTCCTGGATCGGCGCCGGCCGGATGGTCCTGCCGAGCGGGTCCGGACGGCCATCCGCGAGGGCCGCGTTGTACTCAGTGACGCTGGCCTCGAGTCCCTCGGGATCGATCCCGGCGAGTTCGGCCAGCGTGGTGAGATCATCAGCGGAGTGCACGGCGGGGTGCTTCCCCGCACGGTCCTTGAGATCCTCAGGAGACCAGCCGCTGACGACAGGAGGGTTCGACTCGCGTCGGGCGACGTCGTCCAGCACCATCCAGAACGTCATCTGCTCGGTTGCCAGGAGGGCCCGCTCCTTGGCGTCGATGCTGGGGTGGTCCTCTGCCACGAACCGCCTACCGGCGCGGTCGACATACACCTCATAGGGTGCCCGCTCGCTCACGAAGAAGCTGGACCGCTCGGTCAGGTTGGTCCGCTGGTGGTTTCTCGCGTCGGGCATGCCGCCGAAGGTCGGCAGGTACCTGCCGACACCGGCCAAACCCGCACCCAACTCCCGTGCGATGAGCAGACCGTCTCCGGTGGACGTCGGCCGGGCCGCGCTGACCAGGGGCACTCCCTCCACCTCTTCGAAGAGCTCCGGCTCGGAGGCGAAGCCGCCGGTAGCCAGGACCACCGTCCCGGTTCTCACGTGTTGGTCACCGCTGAAACCGGTGACCGTGGCGCCGGTGACCCGACCGCTGTCGTCAGCATGCAGAGCGGTGAGGGCGGTCGACGTGCGTAGCTCGACGGCGTCGGCGGGGACCTCGTCGAGCAGCCTGGTGAGGACCCGCAGGATCGAGAGGCCCTCGTCACGGCCGTAGTACGTCCGCGGCACGGAGTACGGCTCGTGCTCGTGCATCAGCACAGGGGTCTCTGGGGCGAAGTCGAAGCCGTGGTCCTCGAGCCAGTCGATGGTCTGGGGCGCCAGCGTCACCGCGCGTTGCACGATGTCCTCACGCGCGGTCCCGTTGCTGATCCGGCGGATGTCCTCGTGGTGACGTTCGGGAGTGTCGGTGATCCCTTTCGCCCTCTGGCGACGGGTGCCCGCGGCGGACATGTGTCCACCACTGATGTGGAGCGTGCCCCCGATCCTGGCGTCCTTCTCCACGAGCAGGACTCGGGCGCCGGCCAGGGCAGCCTCGACCGCGCACGGGATCCCCGCGGTCCCGGCCCCCACGACGAGGACGTCGTACTCCACCGAGTCCATCGACACGTGGCCTCCTCGATCCGAAATGCGTTCCGATCATTGGAACACCGTCACAAAACTAGGGCGGTATTCGCCGCGTGTCAAAGAGTACGGGAGGGGAACGCGGCGAGAAGTATTCCTCTTGCGGGAACGATGTTTCGTCAGCTGGCCGACGTACGCGGAACACCCGAGCTCGGCCCCCTCGGCCCCCTCCTTGCGCGAGCGGGTCTGCGCGGGCCCGTCGCCGCCGGGGGCGGCTAGCTGCTCGCCTTGCGCGCCCGGCTCGCCGACTTCGCCCGGGCGTTCTGGTCGAGGACGACCTTGCGGATCCGCACCGTCTCCGGGGTGACCTCGACGCACTCGTCCTCGCGGCAGAACTCCAAGCACTGCTCGAGCGAGAGCTTGCGCGGCGGCACCAGCTTCTCGAAGTTGTCGGACGTGGAGGAGCGGATGTTCGTCTGCTGCTTCTCCTTGGTGATGTTCACGTCCATGTCGTCGGCGCGCGAGTTCTCGCCGACGATCATGCCCTCGTAGACCTCGGTGGTCGGGTCGACGAACAGCACGCCGCGCTCCTGCAGCGACGTCATGGCGTACGCCGTCGCCGCGCCCGACCGGTCGGCGACCAGCGAGCCGGACGCGCGCGAGCGGATCTCGCCGGCCCACGGCTCGTAGCCCTCGGAGATGTGGTGGGCGATGCCGGTGCCGCGGGTCGCGGTGAGGAACTCGGTCCGGAACCCGATCAGCCCACGGGCCGGCACCAGGAACTCCATCCGCACCCAGCCGGTGCCGTGGTTGGTCATCTGCTCCATCCGGCCCTTGCGGGTCGCGAGCATCTCGGTGATCGTGCCGAGGTACTCCTCCGGCGCGTCGATGGTCAGCCGCTCGACGGGCTCGTGGAGCTTGCCGTCGATCTCCTTGGTGACCACCTGCGGCTTGCCGACGGTCAGCTCGTAGCCCTCGCGGCGCATCTGCTCGACCAGGATCGCCAGCGCCAGCTCACCACGGCCCTGCACCTCCCACGCGTCGGGACGCTCGGTGGGCAGCACGTTGAGCGACACGTTGCCGACCAGCTCCGCGTCGAGCCGGTCCTTGACCAGCCGGGCCGTGACCTTGTGACCCTTGCCGCCCTTGCCGACCAGCGGTGAGGTGTTGGTGCCGATCGTCATCGAGATCGCGGGCTCGTCGACGTGGATCAGCGGCAGCGCGACCGGGTTCTCGGCGTCGGCCAGCGTCTCACCGATCGTGATCTCCGGGATCCCCGCGACCGCGACGATGTCGCCCGGGCCCGCGGACTCGCCCGGCTTGCGCTCGAGGCCCTCGGTGACCAGCAGCTCGGTGATCTTCACGCTCTTCGTCGAGCCGTCGCGCTTCATCCAGGCCACCTGCTGGCCCTTGCGCAGGGTGCCCTCGTGGACGCGCACCAGCGCGAGCCGGCCGAGGAACGGCGAGGCGTCCAGGTTGGTGACGTGCGCCTGCAGCGGCGCGCCCTCGGTGTACGTCGGCGCGGGGATCGTCTCGAGGATCGTCTTGAACAGCGGCTCGAGGTCGGGGGAGTCCGGAAGGCCGCCGTTCTCCGGCATCTCCAGTGAGGCCCGGCCGGACTTCGCGGACGCGTAGACGACGGGGAAGTCCAGGGCGTCCTGGCTGTGGTGCTCGTCGAGCAGGTCCATGAACAGCTCGTAGGTCTCGTCGACGACCTCCTCGATCCGCGCGTCGCCGCGGTCGACCTTGTTGACCACGAGCACGACCGGCATGTCGGCGTTGAGCGCCTTGCGCAGCACGAACCGGGTCTGCGGCAGCGGGCCCTCGGACGCGTCGACGAGCAGCACGATCCCGTCCACCATCGACAGGCCGCGCTCGACCTCGCCGCCGAAGTCCGCGTGGCCCGGGGTGTCGATGATGTTGATCGTCATCGGCCGGCCCTCGGCGGCGGCGCCCGCGTAGTGGATCGCGGTGTTCTTCGCGAGGATCGTGATGCCCTTCTCGCGCTCGAGGTCACCGGAGTCCATCACCCGCTCGGCGACGCCCTCGGCCTGGTGCTCGGTGAACGCGCCGCCCTGGCGCAGCATCGCATCGACGAGCGTCGTCTTGCCGTGGTCGACGTGGGCGACGATCGCCACGTTGCGGAGGTCGGTGCGGGCGGTAGTAGGCACGAGGATCGAGTCTACCGATTTCGGCCCCTCCGACCCGCATCGACAACTAGCCTCGGACCCGTGGGGGGAGCGCTGCGTGCTGCGCTGACTGGGGGGCTCGCGACGACGGTGGTCGTCGGCGGCCTGGTCGCGCTGCCCGCCGGGCCCGCGGCCGCCGTCAGCACCGGCCGGCCGATCGCGGTCGCCGCGGCCGACGACGGGACGTCGTACGTCGGCTATGCCGCCGGCCACCGGCTGCTCCGGCTCGACGCCGCCGGCGGGGTGGCCGGCTCGGTGCCGCTGGACCAGGACGCGCCCGTCACGGCCCTCGACGTGGGGCCCGACGGCAACGTCTGGGTCCACTACGGCGCCAGCGTGAGCGAGCTCGCGCCCGACGGCGCCGTCCGCACCCACTTCCCGGTCGCCGGCGGGGCGTGCCCGGTCGACCGGGCGCACGACCCGGCGCGGTACGGCGGCCTCGAGGTGACCCGGGACGCGGTGTACGTCGCCGGTCGCTGTGCCGCCACGGTCGGCATCTACCGCCCCGACGGCGAGCTGCTGGCGAGCGTCGACCTGCCGGGGCGGGCCTACCCGGGCGACGTCGTCCTCGCCCCGGCGGCCAAGTCCCTGCCCGCGCGGATGTACGTGTCGGTGCCGGACGCCGGCCGGGTCTACGCCTACAACACCGCGAGCCTGCGCGCGGACCCGAAGCCCGCGCGGACGCTGGCGATCAAGCGGTTCTTCGGCTATCGCTCGCCCGCACCCGGGCCGCTGGCCGCCGACGAGAAGGGCCAGCTCGCCGTCGTGGACGTCGCCAACAACGCGGTGCACTTCTACAACGGCCCCGAGGACTACTGGTACTACCGCACCCTCGGCCACCCGCCCGACCCGGCGTCCGACCGCGGGTTCCTCGATCAGCCGACCGCGTTCGACAACGCGGACGGCAGCTTCCGCGACGGCTTCTGGGTCGCCGACACCGGCAACGGGCGGGTGCAGCACTGGGACCACCTCGGCACCACCGACTGGATGGCCGACGCGCTGCCGCCGGGCGACCCCGGCGCCCCGGTCAACGTCGGGCTGCCGCGGATCACCGGATCGCCGTACGCCGGGCGGGTGCTCGACTGCGAGCCCGGGACGTGGGACGGCGCGGTGGCGTCGTACCGGCTGGCGTGGCTGCGCGACGGGCTGCCGGTCCCCGGCGCCGACGGCGCCACGTACACCGTCACCTCCCGTGACGTGGCGACCGCGCTGACCTGCACCGTGACCGCCGTGGCCGCGGACGGCGCGAGCTCGGCGCCGAGCGCCAGCGAGGTGTTCGCGATCCCCGGCCCGCACTCGCCGCCCTACGTCCTGGACCGTCCGGTGATCAGCGGCCAGCCCACCTCCGGTGCCATCCTGCGGTGCGGCAACGGGACCTGGACCGGGCGACCCACGTCGTACCTCCGCGGCTGGCTGCGCGACGGCCAGCTCCTGCCCGGCACGAACGCCCCGGAGTACCTCGTCACCGACAACGACCGCTACCACGAGCTGACCTGCCGGGTCGCCGCGGTGAACCGGAACGGCGCCGGCAAGGTCGCGCTCAGCGACCCGGTCGCCGTCGACGACGGCAGCAGTGGTGGCCACGTCGGCCCGCCGGTGAGCACCGCGCGGCCGCGGATCGTCGGCCGGGCCAAGGTCGGGGCGGTGCTGTACTGCGACCCCGGGCGGTGGCGCAACGCGCCGGTGCTCACCTACGTGTGGCGCCGCGACGGCGCCGCGCTCGGCGGCTCGGAGAAGGACCGCTACGAGGTGCTCGGCGACGACCGCGGGCACCGGCTGACCTGCCTGGTCACCGGCACCAACCCGGCCGGCTCGGACCGGGCGAGCTCCGCGCCGGTGGTGCCCCGGGGCTGAGGGCGGGCCCGTCCAGTTTCATCGGCCGGCCGATGAAACCCGTGCCTGGACGATGCAGCTTCATCGTCCAGGGTCGAGCTTTGTCGGCCGGCCGACGAAACTCGCGCGCCGCCCACCGGGCTACCGTGGGCCCATGCCCAGGATCGCCACCACCGACCGGGTCGGGCTCGACCGGCTGCTCGACTTCGTCCGGACCCGCCACCACTTGGTGCTGGTCACCACCCGCGCGAACGGCCGCCCGCAGCTCTCGCCCGTCGCCGGCGGCGTGGACGCGGACGGGCGGATCGTGGTGTCGACGTACCCCGACCGCGCGAAGGCGGTGAACCTGCGCCGCAACCCGGCGGCCACGGTGCTGGTGCTCTCCGACGAGTGGGACGACGCGTGGGTCCAGGTCGACGGCACCGCCGAGGTCCTCGACATGCCGTCCCCGGAGGCCGAGGACGGGCTGGTCGAGTACTACCGCTGCATCGCCGGCGAGCACCCCGACTGGGCGGAGTACCGCGCCGCGATGCGCCGCCAGGCCAAGTCGCTGATCCGGATCCGGGTCGACTCCTGGGGCCCGATCGCCACCGGCGGGTTCCCGCCGGACCGCGCCCCCGCGGGCTGAGCGCGGCCCCCGTCCAGTTTCATCGGCCGGCCGATGAAGCTCGCGCGCTTCCCACCGGTCCAGTCGGGCGGTCCAGTCCGGCCGTGGCGGCGCGCTCGGCGCGGGCCCGACCCGGTTTAGGGTCGAGCCGTGCGCGGCTTCGCCCCCCTGGGCCGCTTCCTCGGCCTGGCCATGGTCGTCGCGGGGCTCGGGACCGCTACTTTGGCGACCGCCGAGACCGCGCACGCGGCCAGTGCGGACGGCCCGACGGCGATCGGGGTGAGCTCCAACGGCACGACGTACGTCGGGTTCGCCAGCGGCGGCGAGCTGCGGCGGATCTCGGTGTCCGGCAAGCCCAAGCCGTCGATCTCCCTCGACCAGGACGAGGCCGTCGACGGCATCTTCGTGACCGCAGGCGACGACATCTGGGTCGACTACGAGACCGGCATGTCGCTGTTCAACGCTGCCGGCCGACTGATCGTCCACTACGACCACGAGCCGGCACGCTCCTGCGACAACAGCTCGCCCGCGCACCGGTACGGCGGGATCACCGCCAACGGCAACCGGATCTACGTCGCCAACCGCTGCGACGACAGCGTCTCGGTGTACGCCCGCAACGGCGACCTCCAGGCGACCGTCGACCTGCCCGGCAACGACCACCCCCGGGGCATCGCGTACGGCGGGCCGCAGGCCGGCCGCCCGGCCACGCTGTACGTCGCGATCCCGGACCGCGGCCAGATCCTGTCCTACGAGGCCGCCGGCCTGCGCAGCTCCTCGAAGCCGTCGCGGACCTTCACGATCCGGCGTCCCGGCGGCGGCAACAGGCCGCAGCCGGCCGGCGTCGCGGTGGACAAGTGGGGCCAGCTGACCGTCTCCGACATGGCGAACAACGCGCTGTACCTGTTCGACACCAACCACGACTTCTCGCTCTACCGGACCCTCGGCCACCCGCCGCGGGCCAGCCGGGCGGCCGGGCGGCTCAGCTACCCCGCCGCCATCGCGCAGCACGCCCAGGACGGCGGATCGCTCTCGGGCGACCTGTTCATCGCGGACACCGACAACGACCGGGCCCAGCGGTGGAACACCAGCGGCTACACCTACTGGGCGAAGGGCGTCCGGCCCGGCTCCGGTGGCGGCGGCGGTGGCGGTGGTGGCTCCGGCGGCTCCGGCGGCGGCGGTGGTGGTGGCGGCGGTGGCGGCGGCGGAACGACCACCCCGCCCACCAACCTCTCCCCGCCCCAGCTCAGCGGACCGCCCGAGGTCGGCTTCCAGCTGACCTGCTTCACCGGTTCGTGGTCGGGCAGCCCACAGGCCTTCGAGCGGAACTGGCTGCGCGACGGCGCGCCGATCGCCGGCGCCACCGGGGCGACGTACCTGCTCACGGCCGCCGACGCCGGGACCCAGATCTCCTGCCGGGTCCGGGCGGACAGCGAGGCCGGCACGAGTGAGTGGGTGACCACCGCGACGGTGACCATCGGCGGGTCGGGCCCGGTCGCCACGGCTCCGGTGAACACGGTGCCGCCGGCGATCTCCGGTACGGCGGCCGTCGGGCAGACGCTGTCGTGCTCGCAGGGCACCTGGTCGGGGAGCCCGACCGGCTACGGTTACCAGTGGCGGCGCGACGGAGGGGCGATCTCGGGGGCGACCGGCACGACGTACGTCGTGACCGCCACGGACAGCGGCCGGGCGTTGACCTGCACGGTGACGGCGTCGAACAGCTCCGGGAGCACGCCGCAGACCTCGGCGCCGGTGACGGTGGCCGCGGCGGCCGGCCCGGTGAACACGGTGCCGCCGGCGATCTCCGGCACGGCGGTGGTGGGGCAGACGCTGTCGTGCTCGCTGGGCACCTGGTCGGGGAGCCCGACCGGCTACGGCTACCAGTGGCGGCGTGATGGTGCGGCGATCTCGGGGGCGACCGGCACGACGTACGTCGTGACCGCCACGGACAGTGGCCGGGCGCTGACCTGCACGGTGACGGCGTCGAACAGCTCCGGGAGCACGCCGCAGACCTCGGCGCCGGTGACGGTGACAGCCGACAGCCCGGTGAACACGGTGCCGCCGATCGTGTCCGGCTCGGCCAACATCGGCGAGGCGCTCACCTGCCTGCCCGGGGCGTGGTCCGGCAGCGGGGTGAGCTACGAGTACGCGTGGAAGCGCAACAACGTCGCGATCCCGCTGGCGACCTGGTCGTCGTACACGATCCTCTCCGAGGACGTCGGCGCCTCGCTGACCTGCACGGTGACCGCGAGCAACGGCCAGGGCACCGCCCAGGCGACCTCGGCCGGCTTCGGGATCGGCGGCCCGTCGGGCCACGCACCCAGCAACGTCACCCCGCCGTCCTTGTCCGGTACGGCGGCGCCGGGTGAGACCCTCACCTGCGACCCGGGCGCCTGGGTCGGCATCCCCGAGCTCGTCACCACGTACTCCTGGCAGCGCAGCGGCCGGGCCCTGGCCGGCGCCACGGCCGCGACGTACGACGTGGTGGCCGCCGACGCCGGCAGCAGCCTGCGCTGCGTCGTCGTGGTCGCGAACGGCTACGGCAAGGCGGCGGTCGCCTCGCCCGGGGTGGCGGTGAGTGGGGGTGGAGGCACGGCGTCCTGCCTGGGGCAGATCGGCGTCACCGTGAACGACGGCGCCACCCGGGTGACCACGGCGGACGTCGTCCTCGGCATCGTCGCGCCCAGCGGCGTCACGTCGGTGACGATCTCGAACGACTTCGACTTCGCCACTGCGGTGACCATGCCGGTCACGCCGTCGTGCACGTATGCGTGGACGCTGCGCTCGACGCCGGGGGTCGCGGCGATGTCCTCGGTGTTCGTGCGGTTCGGGTCCAGCCCGATGATCTACGGCTACAGCATCCTGGTGGACCGGACCGGCGGGTGACACGCTGGCGGGATGAGCTGCCGCTTCGTGCCGCCGTACCTGCTGCGCCGGGTCGCGCCCGAGAGCCTGCTGGTCGACGAGCGGCTGCGGAGCGGCCGGACGGTGCCGGCCGCCGACCGGCGCTCGGTCCTGCCGGCGGGCGGTGCGGCGTGGACCGTGCACACCGCGGACCACACGACCACCCTGCCGGGGCAGGTGGTGCGGTCGGCCGGCGATCCCGAGGTCGGTGACGCCGCCGTCGACGAGGCGGCCTCCGGCATCACCGGGGCGCTCGCGCTGTTCGCGGAGGTCTACGGCCGCTCGTCGTACGACGGGGCCGGCGCGCCGGTCAGCCTGACGGTCCACTACGGCCGCGACTACGACAACGCGTTCTGGGACGGCACGCAGCTGGTGTTCGGCGACGGGGACGGCCGGGTCTTCGGCCGGTTCACCGCTCCGGTGGACGTCCTCGGGCACGAGCTCACGCACGCGGTCACCGAGCACACCGCCGGGCTGCGCTACCGCGATCAGCCCGGCGCGCTGAACGAGTCGGTCTCCGACGTCTTCGCGGCCTGCCTCAAGCAGCGGCTGCTCGGGCAGACCGCGGCCGAGGCCGACTGGCTGATCGGCGCCGGGATCTTCCTGCCCGGCATCCACGCCCGCGCGCTGCGCGACATGGCCGCGCCCGGCACGGCGTACGACGACCCCGCGCTGGGTCGCGACCCCCAGGTGGGCCACCTGCGCGACTACGTCGACACCGCCGACGACAACGGCGGCGTGCACCTCAACTCGGGCATCCCCAACCGGGCCTTCCAGCTCGCCGCGACCGCCATCGGCGGCTCGACGTGGGACGGCGCCGGCCGGGTCTGGTACGACGCGCTCGTCGGCGGCGCCGTCGGCGCGGGCACGGACTTCGCGGGCTTCGCCGCCGCGACGGTCGCCGCCGCGGGCGCGCACGCCGAGGCGGTGCGCGGTGCGTGGGCGGAGGTGGGGGTCACGCCGGAGGGTGGTGTCGTTCCGGCCGGGGCGGGGTCAGCCGGCGGGTCAGCAGGTGGGTCGCGGCGGGTGAGCGTGCGGCGTACCGGCGGCTTCGCGGGCCTGCGCGCCGCCGGCGAGCTCGACCTCGACGGCGACGACCCGCGGGCCGCGGAGGTCGCCGACCTGGTCGACCGGGTGGACCTGGGCGTCGTGGCCCCCGGCGACCCACAACCCGACCGGTACGTCTACTCCTTCGACCTCTGCGGCTCCTGTGCCACCGTCCCCGAGCAGCACCTCACCCCCGACCTCGCCCGCCTGGTGGAGCTGCTCCTGGACGGTAGTCCCTGACGGTTGCGGGGTGTGGGAGCGCGCCCAGACCACGTATACGTCAGGGACTATCGCTCGGGATCAGGCGAGGGCGCGGTCGAGGGCGGCCGCGACGTGGAGGGTGGTGCAGGGGAAGACCGGGATGTCGGCGTCGGCCTGGTGGACCAGCAGCTCGAGCTCGGTGCAGCCGAGGATCACGCCGCCCGCGCCGGCGTCCCACAGCTCGTCGACGAGGCCGACGACGGTACGCCGCGAGCTGTCGAGCACCTTGCCGTGCACGAGCTCGTCGTAGATCACCCGGTTCAGGGTCTCGTGGTGGCGGGTCTCCGGGACGTGCACGGTCAGGCCGTGCGCGGCGATCCGGTCGGTGAAGAACGAGCGGGACATCGCGAACGTCGTCCCGAGGAAGCCGACCGAGTCGAGGCGCTCGGCCTTGCAGGCGTCGGCGACCACGTCGGCCAGGTGCAGCAGCGGGATTTCCACGGCCGCGGCCACCTGGTCCGCGACCCGGTGGAACGTGGTGGTGCACAGCAGCAGGAAGTCGGCCCCGGCGGCCTCGACCCCGCGGGCGGCGCCGGCCAGGATCTCGGCGACGTCGTCCCAGCGCTCCTGCTCCTGCAGGGCGGTGACCTCGGCGAAGTCCACCGAGACCATCGCGGTCCGCGCGGACGCCAGCCCGCCGACCCGTTCCTCGACGCCCTGGTTGAGCGCCTCGTAGTACGCGGCGCTGCTCTCCCAGCTCATCCCGCCGACGAGTCCGATGGTCTGCATGGGCCGCATCCTGTCAGAGATCCACAGATGCCGGTACGGCGGTTTCGCTGTGCGTCCGCAGGGGGAATGATCGTCGCCGTGACCCGGTCTCGGACGGTCATCGCCGCCCTGTGTGTCGTGTCGGTGCTCGCGCTCGGCGCCTGCTCCGGCGACGACCCCGAGCCCAGGTTCGCCCCGCCCTCGTCCTCCGCGCCGTCCTCGCCGTCCACCACCGCGGTGTCGGGGCCGGTCGAGCCGACCATGCCGGCCGCGGCGCGGGGGAGCGACGCGGCCGCGGCCGAGGCGTTCGTGCGGTTCTACTGGGAGATGGTCAACTACGCCCAGGCGACCGGGGACGTCGAGGGGCTTCGAAGCCTGGGTGCGGAGGGATGCAACGCTTGTGACGGAGGCGTGCAGTTCATCCGCGACGTCGTCAAGCGGAGTGGCGAGGTGGTCGGCGGCGAGAACTCGATCTCCCACGTCCGGAGCGCCTTCTTTGACGACGGTAGGCGCATCACAGTCTGGTGTGACCTGGCGAATACCAAGCAGATCGTGGACTTTCCGGGGAAGAGCGACGACGAGATCTACGTCGCCGGCAGCGTGAAGCTCCAGAGCGTTCTCCGGCTGGATGACGGCGGCTGGGTCATTGAATTCTGGGGCCAGGACCGATGACCCGCACCACCCGCATCCTGGTCTCGGCGCTGTTGGTGACTGTCGCGCTCCTGACCTCGGACGAGGCCGTTGCCGTCGATCACCACATCGGCGGACAGTCCGGCGGTGGTGCTGTCACCCTCAGCGGATTCGCTCAAAACGACGGGGTCCCGGAGAACGTGCCCGTGGCAGCTCAGACGACGCCCGGGCACTGGATCCACGTCACGCAGTGCTTCATGGGGGGCGATCAGACCTGCAACGAACCCGCCCGATGTGACGACGGCAGCGTTCAGACCTACGCCTACTTCGTCACCGATTCTGGTGAGACATACGCGGCGGGGGACAACTGCCCGGTGGGCGCGGTCGCCGCGTCACCGGAGGTGACGCCCGGGTTGGTGCTCCGGGCGTTCCGCCGGGTCCCGTTGCCGGCCTCGGAGCTGGTGGTGCAGCCGCCGGGTGGGCGGACGCTGGTGAACTTCGAGACGAACTTCTACACCGAGCGCGGTGAGCTGACCCGGGTGGTGCGGTTGTTGGGGCGCCGGGTGGAGCTGCGGATCTGGCCCGAGACGTTCACCTGGCACTACGGGGATGGGGTCAGTGAGCGGACCAGGGGTGCGGGTGCGCCGTACCCGGACCTGGAGATCACCCACCGGTACCTGCGGCGGGGTCGGGTGGCGGTGCGGGTGGACACGACGTACGCGGCCGACTTCCGAGTCGGTGCCGGTGGGTGGCGGCACGTGGACGGGACGGTGACGATCCCCGGTGCGGCCGAGGGGCTGCGGGTCGTGACGGCACGCCCGGTGCTGGTCGGCGGCTGAGTGGAGTCGGTGACGTGCCTGGTACGTCAGGGACTCCACACTGATCTGACCGCCGCTGCACTGGACCGGTCTCGACACGGCCGTCGCGACCTCGCCGGCGCTCGGTCGCGGGCCGGGCTCGACCATCATCGTGGCAGGCCTGAGCTGCTCCGCGACTCAGGCCCGACGATGGACCTTGTGCTGGGCGGCCTGGGCGCGGGGCTTGATCACCAGCTCGTCGACGTTGACGTGCGGCGGGCGGGTGACCATCCAGCCGATCGCGTCGGCGATGTCCTCGGCGGTGAGCGGCTCGGCGACCCCGGCGTACACCGCGTCGGCCCGTTCGCGGTCGCCTTCGAAGCGCACCAGCGCGAACTCGTCCGTCTTCACCATCCCGGGCGCGATCTCCATGACTCGGACCGGCTGGTCCCACAGCTCGAGCCGCAACGTCTCGGTGACGACCTTGGTGCCGTGCTTGGCGGCGGTGTAGCCGGCGCCGCCCTCGTAGGCGATCCGCCCGGCCGTCGACCCGACGTTCAGGATCACCCCCGCCCCGCTCGCGAGCAGCGCGGGCAGCAGCGCCCGGGTCACCTGCATCAGGCCGATCACGTTGACCTCGTACATCCGCCGCCAGTCCTCGGTGTCGGCCTCGGCCACCGGGGCGGAGCCGAACGCGCCGCCGGCGTCGTTGACGAGTACGTCGAGCCGCTCGCCGACCGCGGCCGCCAGGCCGGCGACCGACTCGGCGGACGTGACGTCGCACTCGACCGGCGTACCCCCGATCTCAGCGGCGAGCGCCTCGATGCGGTCGCGCCGCCGGGCGGCGCAGAACACCTGGAAGCCCTCGGCGGCGAGGCGGCGCGCGGTGGCGGCGCCGATCCCGCTGCTGGCTCCGGTGACGACGGCGGTGCGGGGGTGGCTCACGGCGCCATTGTGCCGGTCGCCGGACGCCCGTGGTCGCCGGCGTCGGACGGTGGCACACTGACCTGTCGTCCAGGAGAGCCGGTCGGGAGGGTGGAGGCATGCGCGTACCTGCCGCAGTAGCCGGTCTCCTCGGCGGGCTCTGCTGGCTGGCTGCGTACGCCGCGGATGCGGCCGGTGCCGGCTCCGGTCTCGTCGACGGCCTCACCTGGGCCGGGCTCGCGCTGCTCGTCGTGGCGACCCTCGTGGCCGGCGCCAGCCTGGTCAGTCGCAGCGCCACCTGGCTGCGGGTGCTCGTGGCGGTGTGCTTCGCGCTGCTGGCCGGATCGGTGCTCGAGGTGCTGCGCGAGGGTGGCGACCCGGTGACGGTGGACGCGGTCTTCGGTGCCGCCGCGGTCGTCGTGGCGGCGATCCTGCTCGCCCGCGGCCGGCGTACCGAGCCGACGCCGCCGCCCCACCGCAACCGCGGCTCGCATGCGCGCTGACCGGCCGGGGCACCGCTCGAGGGGAATCAATCCGGGCCCCGGCATGTTCACCTTGGTTGGACCCGACGAGCGCGACGACCCCGAGGTGGCAGTGGACCCGATCCGGCGTGTGGCGATGATCAGCCTGCACACCTCGCCCCTCGACCAGCCCGGGACGGGTGATGCGGGTGGGATGAACGTCTACGTCATCGAGCTGTCCAAGCGACTGGCCGCCCAGGGCATCGCCGTCGACATCTTCACCCGGGCCACCACCTCGGCGGTCGAGCCGCTGGTCGAGGCGTACGACGGGGTGCAGGTCCGGCACATCCACGCCGGGCCGTTCGAGGGGCTCACCAAGGCCGAGCTGCCCGGCCAGCTCTGCGTCTTCGCCCGCGAGGTGCTGCGCGCCGAGGCGGCCCAGCCGGTCGGGCACTACGACGTCGTGCACTCCCACTACTGGCTCTCCGGGCAGGTCGGCGCGCTGGCCCGCGACCGGTGGGGTGTGCCGCTGGTGCACTCCATGCACACGATGGCGAAGGTCAAGAACGACGCGCTCGCCGAGGGCGACACCCCCGAGCCCGCGGCCCGCATCATCGGCGAGGAGCAGGTCGTCGAGGCCGCCGACATGCTGGTCGCCAACACCGACATCGAGGCCAAGCAGCTGGTCAACATGTACGACGCCGACCCCAGCCGGGTCGAGGTCGTCCACCCCGGCGTCGACCTCGGGGTGTTCCGGCCCCAGGACCGCTCGACCGCCCGGGCCCGGCTCGGCCTGCCGGAGGACGCCGCGGTGCTGCTGTTCGCCGGCCGGATCCAGCCGCTCAAGGCCCCGGACGTGCTGCTGCGCGCCGTCGCCGAGCTGCTCGCCCAGACCCCGGAGCTGCGCTCACGGCTGGTCGTCCCGATCGTCGGCGGGCCCTCGGGCTCCGGGCTCGAGCACCCCGAGTCGCTGGCCCAGCTGGCGAGCGAGCTCGGGCTCGACGGCGCCGGCGGCACCGGCCCCGTGGTGCGCTTCGTGCCTCCGGTCTCCCAGGAGGAGCTGGCCCGCTGGTGCGCGGCCGCGACCCTGGTCGCGGTGCCGTCGTACAACGAGTCCTTCGGGCTGGTCGCGGCCGAGGCCCAGGCCACCGGCACCCCGGTCGTCGCCGCCGCGGTCGGCGGCCTCACGACGGTCGTGCGCGACGGCCGCAGCGGCCTGCTCGTCGACACCCACGACCCGCGGGACTGGGCCGACGCGCTGCGCCGCGTGGTCGAGAACGACGCGTTCCGCGACCGGTTGGCCGCGGGGGCGCTCGAGCAGGCGCGGCTGTTCTCCTGGGAGCACACCGCGCGGCAGACCCTCGACGTCTACCGGCGGGCGCGGGCCGAGATCCGGGAGGCCGTGTGACGTCGGCGGACGGGGCTCCCGAGCCGGATCCGCGCCAGGTCGTCCGCGACTACCTCGCCGCCAACGACCTCGAGGTGGAGGAGGTCGCCGACGGCTTCTTCTCGTTCTCGCTGCCGGGGGAGAAGAAGCTGCAGACGGCGGTCCGCCTCGACATCGGGACCCACGCGCTCGGTGTGCACGCGTTCGTGTGTCGCAACCCCGACGAGAACCACGAGGGCGTCTATCGCTGGCTGCTCCAACGCAACCTGAGGATGTACGGCGTCGCCTTCGCGCTGGACCGGTTGGGCGACATCTACCTCGACGCGCGGCTGCCGCTCGGCATGGTCACGCCCGACGAGCTGGACCGGCTCCTCGGCTCGGTGCTGACCTATGCCGACGAGTCGTTCAACGCGATCCTCGAGCTGGGCTTCGCCTCCTCGATCCGCAAGGAGTGGGAGTGGCGCACGCTGCGCGGCGAGCCGACCCACAACCTGGAGGCGTTCCGCGGCTGGCTCGAGTCCGGCGCCGAGTCCGGCCCCGAGTCCGGCGCGGAGTCCGGCGCCGAGTCGGGCCAGCCCGGGTCCGGCCCGGACGGATCCGGTCAGCCCGGGTCCTGACGCCGCTCCCGGGCCACCCGCCGGTCGGTGAGCAGCACCCACGCGATCAGCCCGCCGCCGCTGAGCACCGCGAACACGAAGAAGGCCATCGCCACCGCCGGGTAGCCCAGCACCTCGTGCTCGGTCGGCACCCGCATCATCATCGCCGCCCCGATCACGGTCGCCGCGATCACGATCCCGAACGTGAGCCGGTTCGCGACCCGGTGCAGCACCGTGTGCAGCCGCTCCTCGTCGACCGCGTGCACCCGGATGCTGAGCTCGCCCTCGGAGAGCGCCTCCAGGATCCGGTTGCCGCGCCGCGGCAGGTTGGCGGTGAACTCCTTGGCCTCCAGCGCCGCGCTCATCATCCCGGCGGCGCTGAAGCTCAGGCCGCTGCGCAGCAGCGACACCAGGCTGTCGCGCACCGCGGCCGCCGGGTCGAACGTCGGGTCGAGGTGCAGCGTGACCTGGTCCAGGTTCAGCAGCGCCTTGCCGACCATCGACATCTCGGCGGGCGGGCGCAGCCCGTGCCGCCCGGAGACCTGGCTCAGCTGGACCAGGGCCGAGCCGGCCTGGACGTCGGACCCGGCGCTGGTCGCCTCCGAGACGAGCTGCCCGACGTCCGCACGGAACGCGGCCGCGTCGAAGTCCTGCAGCGGGTGGCCGAGGGCGGCCAGCACCGCGGCCGCCTCGTCGCCGTCCCCGTCGCCCAGCGCGAGCAGCAGCTTGGTGACCTGGTCGCGCAGCCGCGGCGGGACGGTCGTGACCATCCCGAGGTCGAGCAGCGCCAGCCGGTCGTCGTCGGTGACCAGCATGTTGCCCGGGTGCGGGTCGGCGTGCAGGAAGCCGTGGCGCAGCATCGCGTCCAGGTAGCAGCCGAACAGCTGCTCCACCATCGGCCGGGTGTCGAGGTCGAGCAGGCCCAGCGGTCCGACGTCGGTGACCTTGCGCCCGTCGACCCGGTCCATCGTCAGCACCCGCGACGTCGACAGCTCCTCGACCGGAGCCGGCACCACCAGGAGGTCGTAGTCGGACGTGAGCTCGCGGAACCGGCGCAGGTTGCGCGCCTCGCGGCGGTAGTCGAGCTCACCGCTCAGCGAGCGGCGGAACTCGGCGAGCAGCTGCTCGAAGCCGAACCGGCGGCCGGTGTCGGTGTGTCGGTCGGCCAGGCCCGCGAGCCGCGCGAGCGTCTCCATGTCCTCCCGCGCCTGCTCCCGGACGCCGGGACGCTGCACCTTGACGACGACCTCACGACCGTTGCGCAGCGTCGCGCGGTGCACCTGGCCGAGCGATGCGGCCGCCAGCGGCTCGGGATCGAAGGACCCGTACAGGTCGCCGATCCGGCCGCCGAGCTCGGCCTCCACGACCTCGCGGAGGCTGTCGAAGTCCGCCGGCTCGGCGTCGTCCTGGAGCCGGGCGAGCGCGGTCGTGTACGCCGGGGGCAGCAGGTCGAACCGGGTCGAGAGCAGCTGGCCGAGCTTGATGAACGTCGGCCCGAGCTCCTCGAGGTCGGCCGCGAACCGCTCCGCGAGGGCCTCGTCGCCCTCGGGGGCGTCGTCGTCGCGCGGGAACCCGTCCAGGCCCAGTCCGGACAGGAGGTCGCTGCGACGGTGCCGGACCAGCAGCCGCGCCAGGGCCGCGTAGCGCGACAGGGGTGGGTGCGAGGAGGAGCTCATGGCCGCCTCGTTCCCGATCGGCGAGCCCGGCACGCGTGCGCCGGGTGTGACCGGCACGACGAGCCCCGCGACACTAGGCCGGCGGGCTGACCTCCTCGGCGAGCGTGCGCGGCTTGCGCCGGGCGACGGCGACGCCGACCAGCGCGAGCGCGCCGCCGACGTACGCCATCGCCGGCGGCGCCTCGTCGAGGAACACCACGCCCATCGCGATGGTGATCGGGGGGACGAGGTACGTCGTCACCCCGAGGCTGCTGGCCGACATGTGGCGCAGGGCGTAGGCGTAGGTCGTGAACGCGATCGCGGTGGGGAAGACGCCGAGGTAGGCGACCCACAGGATCGAGGACGTCGGCGCGTCACCGGCCTCGTCGAGGAGCTGGCCCAGGAACGGCAGGCAGACGACGGCGCCGACGGTGCAGGCCAGCCAGGTGACGTGGAGCGCGGAGAGCCGGGCGACCAGCGGCTTCTGCAGGATCAGGCTGACGGAGTAGACGGCGGCCGAGACCAGGCAGAGCAGGACGCCGACCACGTCGCTGCCGCCGCCCTCGGAGGTGGCCAGGCTGATCAGGCCCACGCCGCTGAACGCGAGCGCCAGGCCGACGCCGAGGTAGAGCGTGAAGCGCTCGTCGAGGAACGCCGCGGCGAGGAACGCGATCAGCACCGGCGAGATCTGGATCAGCATGGCGGCGGTGCCGGCGTCCACGCGGTGCTCGCCCTCGTTGAGGGCGACGTTGTAGACACCGAACCAGAGCACGCCGATCGCGACGATCGACATCCACTCCCGGCCGGTCGGGCGCGGCATGCCGCGGCTCAGCGCGACCGCGCCCAGGCAGAGCGTGCCGACCAGCAGCCGGCCCAGCGACAGCGCGCCGGGCGAGAAGTCCTGGCCGAGGTGGCGGATCGCGACGAACGCCGACGCCCAGAACACCAGCGTCACCGCCACCGCCGCCACCGGCAGCCAGGGGGCGGGGGCGTCGGCCTCGGTGGTCGTCGTCGGGGCCGTCGTACTCGTCACCGACCCAGCCTAGAGAGCCCCGCCGACACCCGACACGCGGTTTTCGGACGTCGATGCGCGAGATGCCGCCAGCGGGTGCGCGCGCCGGCGGTTTCCCCGGTTACCCGGGGAAACCGGAACTTCTGGCCCGAAACTTCGGGTCAACAGTTCCAAGTTCCCCGGTTAACCGGGGAAACCGACCCCGGCTCCGGCTCAGACGTCGAACTTGTAGCCCAGGCCGCGGACGGTGACCAGGTACCTCGGCTCGCCGGGGTCGGGCTCGATCTTGGCGCGCAGCCGCTTGACGTGGACGTCGAGGGTCTTGGTGTCGCCGACGTAGTCGGAGCCCCAGACCCGGTCGATGAGCTGGCCGCGGGTGAGCACCCGGCCGGGGTTGCGCAGGAACATCTCCAGCAGCTCGAACTCCTTGAGCGGCAGCCGCTGGGCCTGGCCGTCCACGGTCACCACGTGCCGCTCGACGTCCATCCGGACCGGGCCGGCCTCGAGGGTCGGCGGGGCGAGGTCGGGCTCCTGCCCGCGGCGGAGCACGGCGCGGATCCGGGCCACCAGCTCGCGTGGCGAGTACGGCTTGGTGACGTAGTCGTCGGCGCCCAGCTCGAGGCCGACGACCTTGTCGACCTCGTCGTCCTTGGCGCTGACCATGATCACCGGCACGCTCGAGGTCTGCCGGATCTGGCGGCATACCTCGGTGCCGGGCAGCCCCGGGAGCATCAGGTCGAGCAGCACGATGTCGGCGCCGTTGCGGTCGAACTCGGTGAGGGCGTCGTTGCCGTTGGCGGCGATGGCGACCTCGTACCCCTCCTTGCGCAGCATGTAGGCGAGAGCGTCGCTGTAGCTCTCTTCGTCCTCGACGACGAGTACGCGGGTCACTGGCCAGCCTCCTGGTTCCACGTGTTCGAACGGGCCGAGACATGTCGGGGGAGGGTCAAGGTGAACGTAGACCCCTGCCCCTCCACGGACCACACGCGGACCTCTCCGCCATGCGTGGCCGCGACGTGCTTGACGATGGACAGGCCCAGGCCGGTGCCACCGGTGGAGCGGTGCCGGGCCGGGTCGACCCGGTAGAACCGCTCGAAGATCCGGTCCATCTCGCCGGGCGGGATCCCGATGCCCTGGTCGACGACGGAGATCTCCACCATGTCGTCATCGGCCTTCGTCGAGACCAGCACGGTGGCGTCGCTCTCGGAGTACGACACCGCGTTGGCCACCAGGTTCGCGACCGCGGCGGTGACCTGCTCCTCGCTGCCGAAGACCTGCAGGTGCGAGACGCCGCCGGTGACGATCGAGATCCGCTTGGAGTCGGCGTCGATCGCGCTGGTGTCCACAGCGACCTTGATCACCTCGTCGAGCTCGACCGGCATCGGCTGCTCCAGCGGCTCGTCGCCCTGGAGCCGGGACAGCTCGATCACCTGCTGCACGAGCCGGGAGAGCCGGTCGCTCTCCGTGAGCATCCGGTCGGAGAAGCGCTTGACCGCCTCGGGGTCCTCCGCGGCGTCATGGACCGCCTCGGCCAGCAGCCGGATGGCGCCGACCGGCGTCTTCAACTCGTGGCTGACGTTGGCGACGAAGTCCCGGCGTACCGCCTCCACGCGACGCTCGCGCGTGCGGTCCTCGACCAGCGCGAGCACGAGCCGCGAGCCGAGCGGCGCGACCCGCGCCGTCACGTGCCGAGACGGGAGGCCCGGGCGGCTCATCAGCAGCTCCGTCTCCCGGATCTGGCCGTCGCGGCGGACCTGGTGGACCAGGTCCGCGAGGTCGGTGGAGGCCAGGGCGGTGCCGCGCACCAGGCCCATCGCGTACGCCGGCGCGGAGGCCTTCAGGACGACGTCGGCGTCGTCGACGACGACCGCGCTGCTGCGCAGGACGGAGAGCACCGCGGCGACCCCGACAGGCACCACCGGATCCTCGACGGGCGGGATGTGGTGCTGCTGGCGGTCGCTGAGGTGCCACGCCAGTACCGCGCCGCCCGCGACGACGGCTCCGATGAGCGCGGCGAGGAACGCCTGCGTCGTCGCATCCACACCTGAATCGTACGAGCCATTTCATCGCGAGTTCGCCCGCGGAGCGTCGGCTTCGCGATGTTCATCCCTCGTTCACGTCGCGGCCCCGATCGGCAACCTGGGGCACTTAGGCTGGTCACCATGCGAGAGGCATTCCACGAACAGCTCGACGGCATGTTCGGCGACCTGGCGAGCATCTGCGAGAACGTCGAGACGGCGGTGCGGCTCGCCACCGAGGCGTTGCTGTCCGGCGACGCCACGATCGCGGAGGGCGTGATCTCCGCGGACGCCGAGATCGACCAGGCCCGTGAGCGGGTCGAGGACTCGGCGTTCCTGCTGCTCTCGCTGCAGCAGCCGGTCGCCAGCGACCTGCGCACGGTGGTCGCGGCGCTCCGGATGGTCAGCGAGCTCGAGCGGATGGGCGACCTGTCCGTGCACGTCGCGAAGATCGCCCGGCTGCGGGTCCCGAACCTCGCGGTCCCCGCGGACGTCTCGCCGATCATCGAGCGGATGGCGCACGTGGCGGAGGAGATGGTGCGGCGGGTCTCGAAGATCATCGCCGACCGCGACGTCGAGGAGGCCCGCGCGCTCGCCCACATGGACGAGGAGATGGACAAGCTGCGGCGCACCACCTTCGCCGAGATGCTCTCCGCCGACTGGAGCCACGGCGTCGAGGCGGCGGTCGACGTCGCCCTCCTCGGCCGGTACTACGAGCGGATCGCCGACCACGCCGTCTCGGTCGCGAACCGGGTGGTCTTCGTGGTCACCGGCGAGAACCCGAGGGCTATCGCTTAGCAGGCTTCGCCTGGGGAAGGCGTCGAGCTCGCTTCGCTCGCCGCTCCTTCTGTTCCGCCGAACCAGGCTCGCTTCGCTCGCGGTTCGGCGATCTGGCCTCGCTCGCTGCGCTCGCGGCCAGAGGGCCGCTTGAGGAGGGCGCAGAGCTCGCTTCGCTCGCCGCTCCTTCTGTTCCGCCGAACCAGGCTCGCTTCGCTCGCGGTTCGGCGATCTGGCCTCGCTCGCTGCGCTCGCGGCCAGAGGGCCGCTTGAGGAGGGCGCAGAGCTCGCTTCGCTCGCCGCTCCTTCTGTTCCGCCGAACCAGGCTCGCTTCGCTCGCGGTTCGGCGATCTGGCCTCGCTCGCTGCGCTCGCGGCCAGAGGGCCGCTTGAGGAGGGCGCAGAGCTCGCTTCGCTCGCCGCCCTTCTGTTCGGCCGGCGTTCGTCGCCTTGCTGGCGCGCCAGGGACTATCGCAAGGTTGGTCCGCTGATGGTGCGCTGACCCGGCGCTGTCCGCGACTTCGTCGCGGACGGCTGGTCAGCGACCCTGGTTGGCGACGGCGGCCGCAGCCGCGGCGGCGGCCTCGGGGTCGAGGTAGCGGCCGTGGGGGACCGTCGGCCGGAAGTCGTCGTCCAGCTCGTAGACCAGCGGCATGCCGGTGGGGATGTTCAGGCCGGCGATGTCCTCGTCGCTGATGCCGTCGAGGTGCTTGACCAGCGCCCGCAGGCTGTTGCCGTGGGCGGCGATCAGCACCGTGTGACCGGCCCGGAGGTCGGGGACGATGTCGGACTCCCAGTACGGCAGGAAGCGGGCGATCACGTCCTTGAGGCACTCGGTGTGCGGCATGTCGTCGCCGAGCCCGGCGTACTGCGGGAGGCCGAACTGGGAGAACTCGCTGTCCTCCTCGATCGGCGGCGGCGGGACGTCGAAGGAGCGGCGCCAGAGCATGAACTGCTCCTCGCCGTAGGCCTCGAGGGTCTCCTTCTTGTTCTTGCCCTGCAGGGCGCCGTAGTGGCGCTCGTTGAGCCGCCAGGAGCGGCGCACCGGGATCCAGTGCCGGTCGGCGGCGTCGAGCGCCAGGCAGGCGGTGTTGATGGCGCGGCGCTGGACCGAGGTGTGGACCACGTCGGGCAGGACGCCCGCCTCGCGCATCAGCTCGCCACCGCGGACCGCCTCGGCACGGCCCTTCTCGGTGAGGTTGACGTCGACCCACCCGGTGAAGAGGTTCTTCGCGTTCCACTCGCTCTCACCGTGGCGGAGCAGGATGAGCGTGTGGGTCATGAGGTCCCTCCCTCGGGTGTCGATCCGGTGGTCAGTGCTCGGTGGCCGGGGCCGGGACGTCGCAGTCGTAGCTCTCGCCCGAGGTGCTCCCGGAAGCGGACGGGGCCAGGCCCTCGAACTCGTCGCAGGGCGCGACGACCGGGACCGACATCTCGACGTTCTCGCCGTTGTCGAAGCCGATCTTGACCGCCACGAAGGAGCCGGGCCCGAAGTCGCCGGTGACCGTGACGCCGCCGTCGGTCGCCAGGTTGACCAGCTGGCCGGGCGCGATCTCCACCGGGCTGAAGTCGCTGGCCGTCAGCGTGGTCTCCCCGGCGCCGGCCAGGGACTCGACGGTGATCGGCTCCTGCTGGTCGTTGTTCGCGAACGACGCCACGAACGCGCCCTCGCCGTCGTGGTCGGCGACGATCACCGCGCTGAGCACGTCGACCTGGGCGTCGCGGTCGTTGACGCCCGCGGTCGGGGTGTACTCCCGGTCGGTGGCGTAGTCGAAGCCGCACGAGGACAGGGTCGCGGCGAGGACGAGGGCGCCGGCGGAGGCGAGCAGGCGGGCGGGCATGCGGAGCTGCATCATCTGGCCTTCACGGGTCTACGGCGGGTTGCGAGGCACAGCCTAGCGGTCTGGCTCGGTGCGCCGACGGGGCCCCGGGAGCGCCCGGGTGCCCCGATCAGCGGCTCAGGCCGACGCTGTTGCCGACGACCAGGAGTCCCGCCACGGCGAGCACCGTCCCGGCGAGGGCGAGCACGAGCAGCCGGGTCGCCCCGATCCGGAGCGCCACCCGCAGCGGGAGGTGTCGCAGCCCGTCCTCGTGGTCGGCCACCAGGCCGGGCAGCGCGCACAGCACGTGGACGCCGAGGCCCAGCGCGGCGGCCAGGACCACCATCGCGACCTGCGGCGGCGCACCGACGGCCGCGCCGCCCCAGCCGCCGTAGGACAGGAACGCCGGGTAGCCGGCGTACGCGACCGCCCAGGGCGCCCACGAGAACCAGCTGCGGCGCAGCACCACGTTGCCGACCAGGCCGACGGCGACCGTCGCGAGGTACACGCTGCCCGCGGTGACGCCGTGGGAGATGGCCAGCGGCACCAGCAGCAGGACGCCGCAGATCAGCGTGAACCAGACCGTCCCGGGGTCGAGGTAGCCGTCGGCGATCGGCTTGCCGCTCGGCAGCCGGCGCTCGTCTCGCCGGCGGTCGACGAGGTCGTTGTGCCAGCCGAGCACGGCCTGGCCGACCAGCACGGTCGCGAACACCAGGCCGACCTCGCGCCCCGCTCGGCCGCTGAGCGCGGCGGCGACCGCGAGCCCGGTCGCGGTGAGCAGTGCCTGGCGCGGGTGGGCGGCACGCAGCAGCAGCACCGGGGTCATGTGGGCGAGCGTGCGGCGCCGCTCGGCGCGCCGCCGGGGCGCCGGGCCAGGCCCAGGATCGGGCGCAGCCGCAGGCCCAGGCCCAGGCGCAGGCTCGGGCCCGGGCTCAGGTCCAGGCTCGAGCCCGGGCGTCGGGGTGGCGGCCGGCTCCGGCGCGGGCGGCTCGTCGGGGGCCACGGCGGCCCCACGGCGCAAGCGGTGGCGGAGGGACGGCGACATACCCCGCAGTATCGGTCAGGGGCACCACCCGGGCGCGGATTCTGCGTGCCGGGGTGCGTCCACGGGCGGGCCCGATCGGGCCGCCACCACACGATCGACGGATCTGTCAAGCCCGGATTGTGCCCCTGACCTGCGCAAACAGCCGGGAGCGGTTTCTCAGCGCGTGTTAAGATAGCCCCCTAGGAAGGGGTACCTGACATATGACTTTCACCGTCGGCGAAACGGTTGTTTACCCGAATCACGGAGCCGCAGTCATCGAGGACATCGAGATGCGGAAGATCAAGGGAGAGGACCGGCAGTACCTCGTACTCCGTATCGTCGCCCAGCAGGACCTGGTGGTCAGAGTGCCCGCCTGCAACCTCGATCTCGTCGGGGTGCGCGACGTCGTCGACAAGGAGGGCCTGGACCGTGTGTTCGACGTCCTCCGGGCCGCGCACGTCGAGGAGCCGACGAACTGGTCGCGCCGCTACAAGGCCAACCTGGAGAAGCTGCACAGCGGCGACGTCATGAAGGTCGCCGAGGTCGTGCGCGACCTGTGGCGCCGTGAGCGCGACCGTGGCCTGTCCGCCGGGGAGAAGCGGATGCTGGCCAAGGCCCGCCAGATCCTGGTCTCCGAGCTGGCGCTGGCCGAGCACACCAACGAGGACAAGGCCGAGGCCCTCCTCGACGAGGTGCTCGCTTCCTGACCTGGTCATCGCGACGAGGCCCCCGGGGTGACCCCGGGGGCCTCGCTGCTTCCCGGGGTGAGACGTCATACCTTGTGGGGGCCATGACCCACGATCCGTACGACGTCCCCGACGATCCCGCGCCGGCGCTCGGGACCGTGCTGGCCGACGGGCGCGGGTCGCTGCCGTTCGCGCTGATCCACGGCGAGGCGCTGGTCGCCTGTGCGGCGTGGGCGCTCGGCGAGGCCGGCGTGCTCCCGATCGACGACGGCATCGAGTGGTCGGCCGTGGTCGCGACCGGCGAGCCGCTCGTCGTGCACGACCCGCTGTGCCCGATGACCCCGCCGGAGTTCGTCGCGGCGTGCGTGCGGCGTGCCGTCGAGGAGGACACGGTGGTGGTCGGGGTGCGGCCGGTGACCGACACGGTCAAGGTGGTCGCCGACGGGCTGGTCGGCGAGACCGTCGACCGCGACTCGCTGGTCTGCGTGGCCGCGCCGGTCGTGCTGCCGGCGTCGGTGGTGGCCGCGCTCGACGGGCTGCCCTCCCACGACCTGGTCGGGCTGGTCGCCGCGCTGCGCCGCGAGCACCCGGTCGAGCTGGTCGAGGCCCCGCCCGCCGCGCGCCGGGTCGGGTCCGAGGACGACGTCCGGCTGCTGGAGGCGCTCACCGCAGGCGGTCGGCGACCGCCAGGTCCTCCGGGAACGTGACCTTCAGGTTGTGCGAGCTGCTCGGTACGGCGACCACCGGCAGGTCGGTGTAGCGGGCCCAGCAGGTCGCGGTGTCGGTGCCCTCGAAGCCGTCCGCCGCCGCACGGGAGTAGGCGGCCACCAGCTCGCGCGCCCGGAACGCCTGGGGGGTCTGCACCCCGTCCAGCTCCGGCAGCGCCCGGCCGTCTCGGGCCAGCAGCCCGCGGAGCGCGACGACCGGGATCGCGCCGCCGCGTGACCGGGCCGCGGCGATGGTGGCCCGGAACAGGTCGGGTCCCGCCAGCGGCCGGGCCCCGTCGTGGATCGCGATCACGTCGATCTCTCCGGTCTCGACCTCGGCGGCCAGCGCGCGCAGCGCGTTCCACTCCGAGCCGTGGCGGGTCGCGCCACCCTCGACCACCCCGATCTCCGCCGCGCCGAGGTGCGGGGCGAGGGCCGCGGCGACCGCATCACGCTCGCCCGGGCGGACCACCACCAGCACCCGGCGTACGTCCTCGAGGCCGAGCGCGTCGCGCACCGACCAGGCGAGCACCGGCCGGTCGCCCAGGGGCAGCAGCACCTTGTTGGTCGCCGCCCCGACCCGCGAGCCGGACCCGGCGGCCAGGATCACGACGGCGGCGGCGGGCACGACCGGAGTCTAGATCGCAGCCGCGCCAGCGGATCCGATGCCGGTGACCGGCCGAGATCAGCGGCGTCCGAGCTCGCGGTCGGCCACGCGGGTGCCGGATGTCCCGGGGCGTGGGGTCGCTGGCCCTGACTGCGTAGGACCTTGGTCCTCGATCAGCCCGAACTCGTTGCTCGAGGACGGTTGAAATGTTTAGCGTCACCCCGCGGCTCTCGGGCCGCTCTAGAGCCACATTGGCGCGACCTAAGGACGGTCCGAATGAGCGAACAAGCCCCGAGACGTATCCACGAGCGGGGTGGGATCGATGCTTCCGTCGAAGGAACCGAGTACTTCGAGAAGCGTCAGCTCGCAGGTGGGGTGGCCGGCTGGCTGCTCCTGGCGGGGCTGGGTGTTGCCTACGTCATCTCCGGAGACTTCGCAGGCTGGAACTTCGGCATGGGCGAAGGCGGCTGGGGCGGGATGCTGATCGCCACCGGCCTGATGGGGACGATGTACCTGTTCATGGTCCTGGGGCTCGCGGAGCTCTCCTCGACCATCTCGACGACCGGGGGCGGCTACGCGTTCGCCCGCCGGGCCATGGGGCCGTGGGGCGGGTTCCTCACCGGCACCGCGATTCTCATCGAGTACGCCATCGCGCCCGCGGCGATCGCGAACTTCATCGGCGCCTACGTCGAGTCGCTGACCGGCTTCGACGTCGGCTGGGTCGTCTTCCTGGTCTTCTACGCCGTCTTCATCGGCCTCCACCTGTGGGGCGTCGGTGAGGCGTTGAAGCTCATGTTCGTGATCACCGCGATCGCGGTCGTCGCCCTGTTCGTCTTCGTGATCGCAGCGCTGCCGAAGTTCGACGCCTCGAACCTCAACAGCATCCCGGTGGACACCTCGGCGTTCGGGTCGAGCTCGTTCCTGCCGTTCGGTCTGGTCGGCATCTGGGCCGCACTGCCCTACGCCATCTGGTTCTACCTGGCCGTCGAGGGCGTGCCGCTGGCTGCTGAGGAGTCCAAGGATCCGGCCAAGGACATGCCGCGCGGCATCATCGCCGCCATCGTGACGCTGCTCGTCTTCGCGTTCGTCATCCTCCTGGTGGCGCCGGGCGCGGCCGGCTCGGACTTCCTGAAGGACTCGGGCAACCCGCTGGTCGAGGCCCTCGAGGCCCCCGGCGCCTATGGCGGCCAGAACCTGGTCAGTCAGTTCATCAACCTGGTCGGCCTCCTCGGCCTGATCGCGAGCTTCTTCTCGATCATCTTCGCCTACTCCCGCCAGACGTTCGCGCTGTCGCGTGCCGGTTATCTGCCGAAGTTCCTTTCGCTCACCGGCCAGAGGAAGACGCCGTACGTCGCCCTGATCGTCCCGGGCATCATCGGCTTCGTCATGGCCGTGCTCAACCAGGGCGACCTGCTCATCCTGGTGGCGGTCTTCGGCGCCACGATCTCGTACGTCATGATGACGCTCTCGCACATCATCTTGCGGTTCAAGGAGCCCGAGCTCGACCGGCCCTACCGCACGCCCGGTGGCGTCGTCACGACCGGCATCGCCTGTGTGCTGGGCGTGGTGGCCCTCATCGCAGGGTTCCTCGTGGACACCCGCGTGGTCGCCATCACCGCCGGCGTCTACGTGATCGCCATCGCCTACTTCGGCCTCTACAGCCGACACCACATCGTGGCGTCGGCTCCCGAGGAGGAGTTCGCCCTGATCGAGTCCTCCGAGTCCGAGCTGCACTGACATGCGCATCGCACGAGTGGTTGGCTCGGCGGTCTCGACCGTCAAGGACCCGAGCCTGGTCGGGCACAAGCTCCTCCTGGTCCAGGAGACGGACGCAAGCAGCGCCGTCACCGGCTCGGTCTTCGTTGCGATCGATGTCGTCGGCGCTGGCTCGGGGGAGCTCGTGCTCGTCTCCGAAGGCAGTGCCGCGCGGCACAGCGCGACGACGACGGGGCAGCCCGTGGACGCGGTGATCATGGGGATCTTGGACTCGCTGGAGGTGGACGGCGCCGTCACCTTCAGGAAGAGCTGACGCCCGATGGCAGGCGTCCAGCGAGAGGTATTGAGTGTCGGGATCGATGTCGGGACCACCACCACCCAGGTGGTGTTCTCCCGGCTGATCCTGCACGACGTGGCCCGTCCCGGCCAGGTCCCGCGGATCCAGGTCGACGAGAAGTCGGTGCTGTACCGCGGGGAGGCGCACCCGACTCCGCTCACCGCGCCGGACGCCATCGACGCGGAGGCGCTGGCGCTGGTGGTGCGCAACGAGTACGACGCAGCGGGCGTCGCCGCGGGGAGCATCGAGACCGGAGCGGTCATCATCACCGGCGAGACGGCGCGCACCAAGAACGCCGACGCGATCTTGCACGCGCTCTCCGCCAACGCCGGTGACTTCGTGGTCACGATCGCCGGCCCCAACGCCGAGGCCCAGATCGCGGGCCGGGGCTCGGGCGTCGCCCGCTGGTCCGCCGACCACTACGAGCAGGTCACCACCGTCGACATCGGGGGCGGCACGTCGAATGCCGCCATCTTCAAGGTGGGTCGCCACATGTGCTCCTCGGGCCTCGCCGTCGGCGGGCGGCAGATCGAGATCGACGCCACCGGACTCGTGGTGCGGATCGCGCCGCCGGGACGAACGATCATCGACGACCTGGGGCTGGCCATCAAGGAGGGCAGTGTCGCCACGCTCGAGGAGCTGCGGGCCTTCTGCGAGGTGATGGCCGACCTCGTCGTCGACCTGGCCACCGGTCAGGAGGCCCGCGTCGGTCACGGTCTGCAGCTGACGCCCCCGCTGACCGGGACCGACGCGTCCTCCTCGGTGTTCCTCACCGGTGGGGTCGGTGCCTGCTACTACGACCGCCTGCCGGTCTCGACGATCGCCGAGGTCGCCCGGTACGGCGACGTGGGTCCGCTGCTGGCCGAGGCCCTGCACCGCAACGCGCGGCTGCAGAGTCTGACCGTCCGGCAGCCACCGGAGACCCTGCGCGCCACCGTACTGGGCGCTGCGGGCCAGACCGTCACCCTGAGCGGGTCGACTATCTGGGCCGACCGGGACCTGCTTCCGCTGCGCAATCTGCCGGTGCTCCGGCCGGCCCTGCCCGGTCGCGGAGGTGGCCTGCCGTTCGCCGGCGCGGTCCGTGAGGCGATGGCGCGATGGGACCTCGACGAGGACGCCGAGGCGGCCATCGTCGTCGACCTCCCCATGGAGCTGGGCTACCCCGCCCTGCAGGCGGTCGCCGCGGAGATCGTGGCCTATCACGACGCCGGCCACCGCGAGCGACCACTGGTGCTCGTGCTCCAGCAGGACTACGCGCAGGTCCTCGGCCAGACCATCCAGGGCATCCGCCCCGGCATCCCGCTCCTGGCCATCGACCAGGTCGGCCTCGGTGAGGGCGACTTCATCGACATCGGCCTGCCCGTTCTCGACGGCCGCGCCGTCCCGTTGTCCATCAAGACGCTGGTCTTCTATGACTGACCTCGTCGTTCCGCGAAGGAGCGCCCCCCGATGCAGCTAGCCGCAACGCTGTTCGGCACCCGCTACCAGTTCCGCGACATCAAGGACCTGCTGGCCAAGGCCAACGAGGAGAAGTCGGGTGACCGGCTCGCCGGCGTCGCCGCCGACAGTGCGGCGGAGCGGATGGCGGCCAGGTTCGTCCTCAGCGAGGTCACCCTGGAGACCCTGCGCGCCAACCCGGCCGTCCCGTACGAGGAGGACGAGGTCACGCGGGTGATCGACGACGGCGTGAACGAAGCGGTCTACGCGGAGATCAAGGGCATGCAGGTCGGTGAGCTGCGCGAGTGGCTGCTGGCCGATACGACCACCGGCGAGATGATCCGCCGGCTCAGCAACGGACTGACCGCCGAGATGGTCGCCGCGGTCACCAAGCTGATGTCGAACCTGGACCTGATGCTGGCGGCCAGCAAGATCAAGATCGTCAAGCACGCCAACAACACCATCGGTCTGCGCGGCACGCTCGCGTCGCGCTGCCAGCCCAACAACCAGACCGACTCCGTCGAGGGCATCCGAGCCGCCGTCTACGAGGGTCTCAGCTTCGGTTCGGGCGACAGCGTGATCGGCATCAACCCCTCCGACGACTCGCTCGGGAGCGTCTCCCGGCTGTTGGAGATGACCCACGAGGTCATCACCCGATGGGAGATCCCCACGCAGAACTGCGTGCTCGCCCATGTGTCCACCCAGATGGAGGCGATGCGTCACGGCGCACCGGTCGGCCTGGTCTTCCAGAGCCTCGCGGGCTCGCAGAAGGGCAACGAGTCGTTCGGCATCGACGTGGGGATGCTCGACGAGGCCTACGCCCTGGCCAAGCGGTACTCGGTCGCCACCGGCCCGAACTACATGTACTTCGAGACGGGTCAGGGATCGGAGCTGTCCGCGGACGCTCACCACGGTGCCGACCAGGTTGTCATGGAAGCCCGCTGCTACGGGCTGGCCAAGCGCTACGACCCCTTCCAGCTCAACACGGTGGTCGGCTTCATCGGCCCGGAGTACCTCTACGACTCGACCCAGATCACCCGGGCCGGCCTCGAGGACCACTTCATGGGCAAGCTCACCGGCATCTCCATGGGCGCCGACGTCTGCTACACGAACCACGCTCGGTCCACCCAGAACGAGCTGGAGAACCTGGCCGTGCTGCTCGGGGCTGCCGGCGTCAACTTCATCATGGGCATCCCGATGGGTGACGACTCCATGCTGAGCTACCAGAGCTCCAGCTTCCACGACGCGCCCAGCCTCCGGCAGCTGCTGGGACTGCGCCCACTGCCGGAGTTCGAGGCCTGGATGGAAGGCCTCGGGTTGCTGCGCGATGGCCGACTGACCGAGAAGGCAGGCGACGCCTCCTTCTTCTTGAGCAGGTAGGAGAGATGAGCGCGATGTCGACCGACGAGCTCCGCAGCATCGTCGCGGAGGTCCTCGCCGAGCTTGCGGAGCCCGGTGACGCCTTCGCCCGCCTCACCACGCCCGCCACGACCGCCGGGCCCTCCGGGCCCACGTCGACGCCGGCACCGGAGGAGTCCGACGCGCCATCGTCGGCGGCCACCGAGCCCGCGGCGGTGCCCGCGTCGAGCGCGACGGAGATCACCCGCCCCACCCTGTCCGGTGCGCCAGTGAGCATCGAGGTCTCCGACCCCACGGTGCCGGAGGCGCGCCACCGGATCGGGGTCGAGAACCCCGCGAACCCGAGCGGGCTCGCGAACCTCGCCGCCTCGACCGCCGCCCGGATCGCCGTCGGCCGGGCGGGCCCGCGGCCGCGCACCGAGAGCGTGCTGCTGTTCGGCGCCGACCACGCGGTGACCCAGGACGCGATCTTCGGCGACGTGCCCACCGCGCTCCTGGACCAGTTCGGGCTGTTCGCTGTGCAGACCAAGGTCACGACGCAGGACGAGTTCCTCCTGCGTCCCGACCTCGGCCGGGAGTTGGACGACGCCGCCAAGCTCGTGGTCGCCGAGAAGTGTGTCAAGGGCCCGCAGGTGCAGATCGTCGTCGGCGACGGCCTCTCGGCCGCCGCGGTGACCAACAACCTGCCGCAGATCTACCCGGTGCTGGAGGCGGGCCTGCGCGACGCCGGCCTGACCCTGGGCACGCCGTTCTTCGTGCGGTACTGCCGGGTGGGGGTGATCAACGACATCAACGACATCGTCGGGGCGGACGTGGTCGTGCTCCTCATCGGGGAGCGTCCCGGGCTCGGGGTCGCGGATGCGCTGAGCGTCTACTCCGGATGGCGTCCCACCGCCGGCAAGACCGACGCCCACCGCGACGTGATCTGCATGATCACGCAGAACGGCGGCACGAACCCGCTGGAGGCCGGCGCCTTCGCGGTCGAGCACGTCAAGAACGTCATGAAGCACCAGGCCAGTGGCGTCGAACTGCGACTCCAAGAGAGCGGGACCCGCTGATGGCAGTCCTCGACCCGATCAAGCCCACGATCCTCGCGGCCAAGCTGATCCCCAACGTGGATCGGGCCCTCGCCGCCAAGCTCGACCTCCGTGACGACCAGCGCAGCCTCGCGCTGATCACCTGCGACATCGACGACAGCCTCTACGTCTCGCTCGACGAGGCGACCAAGATGGCCGAGGTCGAGGTCGTCTACGCGCACAGCTTCTATGCGGGCTCGGCGCATGCTTCTGGCCCGCTGTCCGGTGAGATCATCGGGATCCTCGCCGGACCGTCGCCGGCCGAGGCCCGCGCCGGGATGGCCGCGTGCATCGACTACGCCGAGCAGGAGGCGTGGTTCCACGCCGCGGACGAGGGCGGGGACCTGGCGTTCTTCGCCCACCCGGTCTCGCGCACCGGCAGCTACCTGAGCAAGGAGGCCGACGTCGCCGAGGGGACGCCGCTGGCCTATCTGATCGCGCCGCCGCTGGAGGCGACGTACGCCCTCGACGCGGCACTCAAGGCGGCCGACGTCGAGTTGAAGGTGTGGTTCCCGCCGCCCTCCGAGACGAACTTCTCCGGAGGGTTCCTGGTCGGTTCCCAAAGCGCCGTGGTGGCCGCGTGCAACGCGTTCCGCGACGGTGTTCTCGAGATTGCGGCACAGCCGCGGGAGGTCTGATGACGCACGACGAGCTCGACAGCGACCTGCGCTCGATCCAGGAGGCCCGCCGCCTCGCCACGGCGGCCCGGGCGGCTCAGCGGGAGTTCGCCCACGCCTCGCAGGCCGAGGTGGACCGGATCTGCGCGGCGATGGCCGACGCGGTCTACCGTGAGGCCGCCCGCCTCGGGCAGCTGGCGACCGACGAGACCGGGTACGGCGTACCCGCCCACAAGCGGCTCAAGGTCGAGTTCGCCTCGCGCACGGTGTGGGAGTCGATCCGCGACGTGCCGACCGTGGGCGTGCTGCGCCGAGACGAGGCGAAGGGGATCGTCGAGATCGGCTGGCCGGTCGGCGTGATCGTCGGCCTGTGCCCCTCCACCAACCCCAACTCGACGGCGATCTACAAGGTGCTGATCTCGGTCAAGGCGCGCAACGCCTGCATCATCGCCCCGCACCCCTCGGCCAAGGCCGCCACCTACGAGGCGGTGCGGATCATGATCGAGGCGGGGGAGCGGGCCGGCATGCCCAAGGGCCTGGTCGGCTGCATGCAGGAGGTCAGCCTCCCCGGCTCCCAGGAGCTGATGCGGCACTACGCGACGTCGATGATCCTGGCCACCGGCGGCACGCCGATGGTGCGCGCGGCCCACAGCATGGGCAAGCCCGCGCTCGGCGTCGGGCCCGGCAACGTCCCGGCGTACGTCGACCGCAGTGCGGACGTGCTGGCGGCCGCCACCGCGATCGTCAACAGCAAGTCCTTCGACTGCTCCACGATCTGTGCGACCGAGCAGGCGGTCGTAGCGGACGCGCCGATCGCCGGCGCGCTGCGCGCCGAGATGGAGCGCCTCGGCGCCTACTTCGTCTCTGCGGAGGAGAAGGCGGCGCTCGAGCGCACCGTGTTCAACCCGGGCGGCGCGATGAACCCCAAGGCGGTCGGGAAGTCGCCGCAGGCCCTGGCGGCGCTGGCGGGCATCCAGGTCCCCGAGCATGCCCGGATCCTCGTTGCCGAGCTGGGCAGCGTCGGTCCGCAGGAGCCGCTCAGCGCCGAGAAGCTCACCACCGTGCTCGGCTGGTACGTCGAGGACGGCTGGCGGGCCGGCTGCGAGCGGTCGATCGAGCTGCTGAAGTTCGGCGGCGACGGGCACTCGCTGGTGATCCACGCGACCGACGAGGAGGTGATCATGGCGTTCGGGCTAGAGAAGCCCGCCTTCCGGATCCTCGTCAACACCTGGGGCACCCTCGGCGCGATCGGTGCGACGACCGGCGTGATGCCGGCGCTGACGCTCGCCCCGGGCGGGATCGGCGGTGCCGTGGTCAGCGACAACATCACCGTTACGCACCTGCTCAACGTCAAGCGTCTGGCCTTCAAGCTGCACGAGCCGCCCGCCGCGGCGTACGAGCACGCACCCGACGTGCGGGGCGCCCCCCGCCACGACGGCCCCCGCTCGGCCGAGGCGACCCCGGCGGCGCGCGTCGCCGAACCCGCTGCGGTGAGCGGGGACCAGGTGGAACGCATCGTCCGCCGGGTGCTCAGCGAGCTCGGAGCCGGCCGATGACCGGCGCGCACGGCATCCGAGGGCCGGCCCCGCCGGCTCGAGCCCAACCGCCACCGATGGCGGGACCGCAGCTTCAGCACCTCGACTTCGTAGCACCCCGGCAGCACCACAGTGAGAGGAAATTCCAGTGGCAAATCCCCAGATGATCGCACTTGGCATGATCGAGACCCGCGGTCTCGTGGGCTCGATCGAGGCCGCCGACGCCATGGTGAAGGCGGCGAACGTCACCCTGATCGGCAAGGAGCACATCGGTGGCGGCTACGTCACCGTGATGGTCCGCGGTGACGTCGGCGCGGTCAAGGCCGCCACGGACGCCGGCGCCGCGGCCGCGCAGCGCGTCGGTGACCTGGTCAGCGTCCACGTCATCCCCCGCCCGCACGGCGACGTCGAGTTCATCCTGCCCTCGCAGAACGCCGGGACCGCGCCGACCCCCACCAAGTGAGCCACCGGATCGCGCGAGCAACTAAGGCGCTCCGGTGAGCCGCCGGGTCCACACCGCCGACGACGTGCTCGGTCTCGCCCGTGCGGGCAGGACCGAGCTCGTCGTCGCGCCCGGCGACCTGGTGACGCCGCTCGCCCGTGACGTGGCCGCGGAACGGGGTCTGCGGATCACCCTCCAGCGTCCGGACGATCCCGGCCACGGTGCCGGACCGGCATCGGGCGGTCCGCTCGGGGCCGAGGGACGCCCCGCCCTGCGGCACATGCCCGGGGCGAACCTGGCCGCGCTCGACCCGTTCCCGGTGGAGCTGCACCGCCCGGAGATGGACGTGCGACTGCTCGACGTGGTCACGGGGGAGCACGGATTCCCGATGGCGGCCGGGGTGATGAGTCTGCGAGCGGGCTCGTTCCCGTGGACCCTGGACTACGACGAGGTGGAGTACGTCATCGAAGGGGAGTTGCACATCACGACCGCGGACCGGCAGGTCGTCGGCCGGCCCGGCGACGTGATCGCGGTGCCCAAGGGATCCTCGATCACGTTCGGCACGCCGTCGTGGGCCAAGTTCCTCTACGTCACCTACCCCGCGGACTGGAGCGGGTGATGGACCAGACCGCGCTGCGCGACACCATGGCCGCCCTCGAGGCGGCCATGGTTAGCACCCCCCTCGACCGGCCACCCACCCTGATCAAGGGGGGCGTGGACCTCGGCACGGCGTACCTGGTGATGGTCGCGCTGGACGCCGACGACCGTCCGCTCGCGGCGGCGTACGAGACCGCCGACGTGGTCCGAGACGGCGTCGTCACGGACTTCGTGGGCGCCATCGACGTGCTCCGCCGGCTCAAGGCGCAGGTCGAGGACCGGCTCGGGGTGGCCGTCCCGGGCGCGCACGGCGCCTACCCGCCCGGAGTGGACTCGGGCTCGGTCCGCGCGGTGCGCCACGTGATCGAGTCCGTGGGCATGGAGTGCACCGGCCTCGTCGACGAGCCGAGCGCCGCCAACGCGGTGCTTCGCTTGCGCGACGGCGTCGTGGTCGACATCGGCGGCGGCACGACCGGGGTGGCCGTCGTGCAGGACGGCACGGTCGTGCACACCGCCGACGAGCCGACCGGGGGGACGCACCTGAGCCTGGTCATCTCCGGCGCGCTCAAGGTGTCCTTCGAGGAGGCCGAGCGGCTGAAGAAGGACCCCGTGGAGCAGCCCCGGCTGTTCCCCGTGATCCGGCCGGTGATGGAGAAGGTGGCCTCGATCGTGTCGAGCAGCACCCGTGGCTGGCCGACCCCGAAGGTCTACCTCGTCGGCGGGACGGCCGCATTTCCCGGGTTCGCCGACGTGGTCGCGGCGGCCACCGGGCTCGACGTCGTCGTGCCGGTGGCGCCCCTGTTCGTCACCCCGCTCGGCATCGCGCGCAGCGCGCCCGCCCTCGAGGCGGGCGGCGCAGCGGGCTACCCATGAGTCCCCCGCCGGGCACCGCCCACCACCACCACCACCACCCCGACGACCGACCGATGACCTCGAAGAAGGAGAAGTGCCCCCATGGCAGATGATTTCGAGCTGCGTGCCTACTGCTACATCGACCGGATGCAGCCGCAGTACGCCAGTTTCGTGGGTACCGTCACGCAAGGTGATCTGCCGGTCGAAGGCATGGCTGCGCTGTACGTCGAGATGGCTCCCGGCAACCACGTGTTCCGGGTGGTCGACGTTGCCGTCAAGGCCACCATGGCCCGGCCCGGCGCGCAGATCGTCGAGCGCCAGTTCGGCATGTTCGAGCTGCACTCGGAGTCGCAGGCGGAGGTGCTCCAGGCCGGCGACGCCGTCCTCGGCGAGCTCGACCTGCACGTGAGCGAGCGCCTGAAGCCCCAGATCGCCTCGATGCAGGTGATCACGAACGTCAGTCCGTACCAGTCCCAGCTGCTGAATCGGTTCACCCGCGGCATGATGCTGGTCGCCGGGCAGACCATGCTCGTGCTGGAGTGCACCCCCGCGGCCTACATCAACCTCGCCGCCAACGAGGCCGAGAAGGCGGCCGCGGTCAACCTGATGCACGTCGCCTCGGTCGGCGTCTACGGCCGGCTCTGGATGGCGGGCACGGAGGCCGACATCCTCGCGGCCCGCAATGCCGCCGTCGCAGCACTGGAGGCGATCGATGGGCGCGACTGAGGCCCGGCGGCGCCGCTTCATCACCCGCCACGACGTCGAGGACGCCGCCCGCTCGGGCCAGCCGATCCGGGCCAGCGGCCGAGACGTCGTCACCGACGAGGCCGCGCAGCGCGCCGAGGACCTCGGCGTCCGCATCGAGCGCGGGGAGCCCGGGCGCGCAGCGGCCGCCCCCGCGCCGCCGCCGGCGGCGCCGCCCGCCGCCCCGGCCGACCTGCGGCAGGCCGTGCAGCGGGCGGTCGTCGCCGAGCTCGGCCACGAGCCCGACGGCCTCGCGGCCGCGATCGAGCGGGTGCTGGAGCGCCGCGGGCGCTGAGCGGGCCCCGCGTCCCCGAGCGGGCCGTGGGGCGCGTGTGCCCGAGCGGCCCCGCCCGGGCCCGTCGGGCCTCGTGCGCCCACCGTGCCTCGTGGGGGTAGGCCCGCCGCGGCGCGGCGCGGCTCGGCCTCCCCGACGCCGAGCGTTTCCACGGCTGTTACACGCCGAAACAGGGACTCAACACCCCGGGCCTAGGTTCGTCGGACCAGGAAGGGGCTCCGATGGGCACCGAGGAGTCGGCAACCGGGCGGTGGCAGCCGGTCTGCCGGGTCGCCGAGCTCGAGGTCGAGCGGGGCGCGACCGCGCTGGTGCACGGCCAGGCGATCGCGATCTTCCGCACCCAGGACGACCGGGTCTACGCGCTGGGCAACCACGACCCGTTCGCTCGGGCATCGGTCATCGCCCGCGGCATCGTCGGACTGCGCGGGGACGTGCCGTTCGTGGCGTCACCGACGCACAAGCACGCCTTCGACCTGCGCAGCGGGCGGTGCCTGGAGGACGACCACGTGTCGGTCCCGGCCTACGAGGTCCGGGTCGCCGACGGCGTGGTGCTCGTGGGGCACCGCAAGGCGGTGGTCACGCCGACCCGTGGTGACGGGGCGTGACCAGGGCGGTCGCGATCGCGGCGACGCCCTCGCCGCGTCCCGTCAGGCCGAGCCCGTCGGCGGTGGTGGCCGAGACGCTCACCGGCGCGCCCACGGCGGCGCTCAGGGCGGTCTCGGCCTCCGCCCGGCGCCCACCGAGGCGGGGGCGGTTGCCGATCACCTGCACCGCGACGTTGCCGATCTCGAAGCCCGCGGCCCGGACCCGGCGCGCCGTCTCCTCGAGGAGGGCCGCGCCGGACGCGCCGGCCCAGGCCGGGTCCGCCGTACCGAAGTTGGAGCCGAGGTCGCCGAGGCCGGCCGCGGAGAACAGCGCGTCACAGGCGGCGTGGGCGGCCACGTCGGCGTCGGAGTGACCCTCGAGGCCCTGCGGCTCGTCGGGCCAGTGCAGGCCCGCGAGGTGCAGGGGGACGCCGTCGACGAGCCGGTGCACGTCGGTGCCGATGCCGACCCGGGGGAGGAGATCCACAAGGCGATCATGCCGGAGAGTGCGCAAGAATCGTCGGGGTGAGCACCTCCCGCGCGTGGTCGGTCGCCGGCCTGGTCGCCGGGTTCGCCGGTCTCGCCGTGAGCTACAGCCTCGCGATGGTGATGACGATCCGCGACTCGCCGTTGCTCGCCGTCGCCGACCTGGTCGTCCGGCTCACCCCCGGGCCGGTCGTCGAGCGCGCGATCCGGTTCTTCGGCCACCACGACAAGACGGTGCTGCTGGTCGTGCTGCTGCTGATCAGCGCGGCGGTGTTCGCCTGGGCCGGCCGGCTGGCGCGGCACTCGTGGTGGCGCTCCACCCTGGTGTTCGCCGGGCTTGCCGTCATCGGTGGCGTCGCGGTGTGGCTCCAGCGCGGCGCCACGGCGCTCGACGGGTTGCCGGTCGCCGCCGGGTTCGCGACCTGGGTGGTCTGCCTCTCGCTGCTGACCGAGCCGCTGCGGCGGCACACACGGGCCCTCGCCGCGGCGCCGGAGGACGTCACGGACCCGGCGCACCCCGACCACACCCGCCGTACCTTCCTGCTGCGGGTCGGCGCCATCGCGGCGGTGGGCGTCGTGGCGGCCGCGGCCGGACGGGTGGTCGGCCGCGGCCGGCGGCACGTCGAGGCGAGCCGCCGGCTGCTGCGGCTGCCCGGCGTGACCCGGCCGCTGGTGCCGAAGGGAACGCGGGTCGAGGTCCCCGACATGACGCCGTGGCTGACGCCGAACGACGCCTTCTACCGGATCGACACCGCTCTCGTGGTGCCGGCGATCGAGCCCTCGGACTGGCTGCTGCGGATCCACGGGATGGTCGACCGGGAGATCGTGCTGACCTACCGGGACCTGATCGACCGGCAGCTCACCGAGGCCTGGGTGACGCTCAACTGCGTCTCCAACGAGGTCGGCGGCGACCTGATCGGCAACGCCTGGTGGAGCGGCGTCCGGATCGCCGGGCTGCTGAGCGCCGCGGGGGTGCATGCCGGTGCGGACGCCGTCTTGCAGACGTCCGAGGACGGCTGGACCTGCGGCACCCCGCTCGACGTGCTCACCGACGACCGGGACGCGATGCTGGCGGTGGCGATGAACGGCCGGCCGCTGCCGATCGACCACGGGTTCCCGGTGCGCACGATCGTGCCCGGGCTGTACGGCTACGTGTCGGCGTGCAAGTGGGTCGTGGACATGTTGGTGACCCGGTTCGCCGACATCGAGGCCTACTGGACCCAGAAGGGCTGGTCCGAGCTCGGGCCGGTGAAGATCGCCTCGCGCATCGACGTCCCCCGCGACGGCGGCGAGATCGACTCCGGCGGAGCCCGGGTGGCCGGCGTCGCCTGGGCGCAGCACACCGGCATCTCGCGGGTGGAGGTGTCGGTCGACGGCGGGAGCTGGCTCCCGGCCCGGCTGGCGCGGGTGCCGAGCAACGACACCTGGGTGCAGTGGGTCGCGGACCTCGACGTACCCCCAGGCGAGCACACGCTGACCGTGCGGGCCACCGATGCCGTGGGCCTGCTGCAGACGGGCGTCGAGCAGGATGTGCTTCCGGACGGTGCCACCGGCTGGCACACGATCGACCTCACCGCCCGCGAGCCCCAGCAGGAGGACGGCTGACTGGCCCGCGGCCGGCGCGCCAGTTTCATCGGCCGGCCGACAGAACTCGTGCCTGGACGATGAAGCTTTGTCGTCCAAGCGAGAGTTTCATCGGCCGGCCGATGAAACTCCCAGCCCGACCGACCACCATCAGCGGAGCCGCTGGCGCGTCCCCGCTACCAGTTGCCGGGGCTGTTCGCCGGGAGCGGGTGGGCGTCGTCGGTGATGACGTAGACCGTGCCGCCGGAGGCGGGGATCCAGGCGTTCTCGAACTCGCCGCGGTCATAGGTACGGCGCACCCCGGAGCGGGTGGCGGCGGCCGGGTCGTTGACGACCACGTCGCCGGCGTCGGTGAAGCCGACGATCACCAGCAGGTGTCCGGCGCTGGAGCTGATCGGGGCGCCGGTGAGCTCGCCGCGGCCGAACGCGATCGAGGCGACCAGGGGGATGCCGGCGGCGATGAACCGCTCGGCCTCGCGCAGCGAGCGCAGCCGGGTCACGAACGCCTGGTCGGTCAGGGACGCGGCGTAGGCGGTGTTGAACGGCCAGTTGCCGGCGCCGGCATAGTCGTAGTCGTAGGTCATCCGGGCGGCGTGGTCCACCCACGGGTCCACATGGCCCTCCGGCACCCAGGAGTACGCCGCCGCCGGGGGCAGCGCGCCGTAGTAGCCGAGCACCATCGACGTCGACGTGGGGGAGCACCAGGCCTCGCCGCCACCGCCGTACCTCGGATAGTGGCCGCGGTGCACCATCTGCGAGTAGCGCGGCACGTCCAGCACGATGCCCCGCGCCACACCCGGGCGCGAAGTGGTCACGTCGGAGGTGTCGGGCAGCAGTGAGGTCATCGCGCCGACCGAGTCGACGGTCGGCGACTTCGCCTGGCCGACGGCGCGCACCAGCGTGACCCGCAGCTGGTAGGCCGTCACCCCGCCCGGCACCTCCCACGTGTCGACGTTGACCGAGCCGAGGTCGTCGGACTGGCCGGAGTCCGTCGTACGCCGCGTGAACCGGTCGCCGGCCGCCCACTGCGCCAGGGTGTCCCAGCTCGACCTGCTCGTGCCGGACCGGCCGCGCACCTCGACTCGGATGCTGCTGTCCCCGGGTGTCCGGGCCGACCAGGACGCGATCAGCCGGGTCGCCGCGAAGCCGGGACGCGTCCACGGCGAGGTCCACCGGCCCGTGTCGGTCCCGGTCTCGAGCGCCAGCCGGCCGGCGCCGACGCGCAGCGCGTCGAGGGTGCCGGCGCGCAGCTGCGCGGGCGCGTCCCAGACGGTGTAGTCGATCCGGCGGGCCGGTGCCGCGTCGGCGGGTGGGAGTGCCACGCCGGGCAGGAGCGCCGCAGCGAGCGCGATCACGGATGTCAGTCGGCGCACCCACAAACCCTAGACTTCCTGGGTGACCTTCCGGCTGTACGACACCGCGACCCGCGAAGTCCGTGACTTCGTCCCCCTCGAGGAGGGGAAGGCGGGTCTCTACGTCTGCGGTCTCACCGTGCAGTCCGAGCCGCACGTCGGGCACGTCCGCTCGGGCGTGAACTTCGACGTGCTGCAGCGCTGGCTGCGCCACCTCGGCTACGACGTCACGTTCATCCGCAACGTGACCGACATCGACGACAAGATCCTGGTCAAGTCGGCCGAGCAGGGCCTGGCGTGGTACCAGCTGGCCTACCGGATGAAGCGCCAGCTCGACCGGGCGTACGACGACCTCAACGTGGCGCCGCCGACCTACGAGCCGGCCGCCACCGGGCACGTGCCCGAGATGATCGTGCTGATCCAGGAGCTGATCGCCAAGGGGCACGCGTACGCCGCCGAGGACGGCTCGGGCGACGTCTACTTCGACGTGCGGTCCTGGCCGCAATACGGCGAGCTGACCCGGCAGGGCATCGACGACATGGAGGCGGCCGAGGACGCCGACCCCCGTGGCAAGCGCGACCCGCGCGACTTCGCGCTGTGGAAGGGCTGGAAGAAGGACTCGGAGCCGGAGACAGCCGCCTGGCCGAGCCCGTGGGGCCCGGGACGCCCGGGCTGGCACATCGAGTGCTCGGCGATGGCGGGCAAGTACCTCGGCCCCGCCTTCGACATCCACGGCGGCGGCGTCGACCTGCGGTTCCCGCACCACGAGAACGAGCAGGCCCAGTCGCGCGCGGCCGGCCGGCCGTTCGCGACGTACTGGATGCACAACGCGTGGATCACCACGGCGGGCGAGAAGATGAGCAAGTCGCTCGGCAACTCGCTGACGATCCCGGCCGTGCTCCAGAAGTACCGCGGCATCGAGCTGCGCTACTACCTGGTCGCCGCGCACTACCGCAGCCACGTGGAGTTCAGCTTCGAGGCGCTCGACGAGGCCGCCACGGGGTTCCGCCGGATCGAGAACTTCCTCGACCGCGCCGCCGACGTGCTCGGCGGGATCGGCGGCGGCATCGCCTGCGCCGACTTCCTCAACGCGATGAACGACGACCTCGGCACCCCCGCAGCCGTCGCCGCGATCCACGAGGTGGTGCGCGAGGGCAACAAGCTCCTGGCCGCGGGGGACTCGCCCGCGCTGCGCGGCAACGCCGCGTCGGTGGTCGCGATGCTCGACGTGCTCGGCCTGGACCCGGCCGACCCGGCATGGAGCTCCCCAGGAGGCGGCCGGACGGCCGAACGTCTCGAGACCGTGGTCGAGGGGCTGGTCTCGGACTTGCTCACCCAACGGGAGAAGGCCCGTGCCGACCGAGACTTCGTGTCGGCGGATGCGATCCGGGACCGACTGCATGCGGTCGGCGTCCAGCTCGAAGACACCCCCGACGGACCGAAGTGGAGCCTCTCCTAGTCATGGCAGGCAACAGCCAGCGCAAGGGCGCGATCAAGAAGTCCGGCAAGGGCAACCCCACCGCCGGCTCCGGCGGCCGGGTCCGCCGCGGCCTGGAGGGCAAGGGCCCGACCCCGAAGGCCAAGGATCGGCCCTACCACCAGGCCCACAAGGCCGCGAAGCGCGCCGAGAAGTCCGCGACCCGGCGCCCCAAGCGCAAGACCGCCGGCGACGCCGAGTGGGTCGCCGGGCGCAACTCGGTCGTCGAGGCGCTGCGCGCCGGGGTCCCGGTGACCGGCGTGTACGTCGCCGAGGGGGCCGAGCGGGACGGCCGGCTGCGCGAGGCGTTCGCGACGGCGGCCGAGCGGCGGCTGAACATCCAGGAGGTCAGCCGCGGCGAGCTGGACCGGATGACCGGCGGCGCGGTCCACCAGGGGCTGGCCGCCCGGATCCCGCCGTACGAGTACGCCCATCCCGACGACCTGCTCGACGCCGCGGCGGAGAGCGGTGCGCCGCCGCTGATCGTGGCGCTGGACTCGGTCACCGACCCGCGCAACCTGGGTGCCGTGGTGCGCAGCGCGTCCGGCTTCGGCGCACACGGCGTCGTGATCCCCGAGCGCCGTTCGGCCGGGATGACCGCGTCGGCCTGGAAGACGAGTGCCGGCGCGGCCGCCCGCCTCCCCGTGGCCCAGACCGTCAACCTGGTCCGCCAGCTCAAGGCCTACCAGGAGGCCGGCTGCATGGTCGTCGGCCTGGCGGCCGACGGCGACGTCAGCCTGCCCGACCTCGACCTGGCCGACGGGCCACTGGTGGTCGTCGTCGGCTCGGAGGGCAGCGGCCTGTCCCGCCTGGTCAGCGAGACCTGCGACCAGCTCGTATCGATCCCGATGGCCAACCAGTTGGAGTCCCTCAACGCCGGCGTCGCCGCCTCGGTGGCGCTCTACGCCATCTCGGAGGCGCGTCGCTGAGCATCAGGCGGATCCCACGGGCCCTGGCGTACGTCGGGGTCTGGTTCGCCTGCTCGGCCGCGATCGCGCTGCTGCTCTTCCTCACCAGCAGCCGCTCCATCGTGCTGGCCAGCCACGACGCCGTGCTGCGTCCCACGTTCTCGGGCCACGTGGTGCTGCGCACCGGCCCGGTGATCCCCGACGTCCGGGTCGACGCCCCCGGCGTCCTCGGCGTCGACATCCGGCTCGGCAAGACCGACGCCACCTCCACCGACGAGCTCCTCCAGCGCTACGCCGCGATCGCCGGCCAGCCCGAGGGCCAGGTCGCGAAGGTCACCCACGCGGTGCGGGACATGGCGCTGAGTGCGGCCCTCCGCGGCGCGGTCCTCGGGCTGCCGCCGGTGCTCGGGTGGGCGTTGGTTGGTGCCGCGCGCCGCCGCGAGCTCGCCGCCCGCGTGCATCCGCCGCACCTGGTGCTGCTGAGCGTGGGCGTCGTGCTGGTCGGCCTGGCGCTGTGGCAGCCGTGGCTCGGCGACGACGACATCGAGGACGTGCACCGGGACTGGATCCCGCTGGGGGAGTTCCTCGGGTCCGGCGTACCCCTGCCCGACGAGGCGGACGGCGTCGAGGTGAGCGGCGACGTCACCACCAAGCAGACCCGCCGGCTGATCGAGAGCGCCGTCGACACCTACAACACCAGCAAGGACTTCTACGCGCAGGCCGCGGAGGACGCCGCGCGGCTCGGGCTGCGCCATCCGGTCGAGGGGGACACCGTGGTGGCCTTCGTCTCCGACCGGCACGACAACATCGGCATGGACAAGGTCGCCCGGGCGATCGCCGACCGGGCGGGCGCGACCGCGGTCTTCGACGGCGGTGACGACACCTCCTCCGGCAACAGCTGGGAGGCGTTCTCCCTCGACTCGGTGAGCGAGGCCTTCGACGGGCTGGACCGGTGGGGCGTGGCCGGCAACCACGACCACGGCGACTTCGTGCACTCCTACCTCGCCGACCACGGCTGGACGATGCTCGACGGCGAGGTCGTCGAGGGCCCGGGCGGTACGACGATCCTCGGCGTGGACGACCCGCGCTCCAGCGGGCTCGGGAACTGGCGCGACGAGACCGGCCTGACCTTCGACGAGGTCGAGCAGCGGCTCACCGACGCCGCGTGTGAAGCCGAGGAGCGGGTCGACACGATCCTGGTCCACGACGCCAACCTCGGCGACGAGGCGCTGGCCCGCGGCTGCGCCGACCTGGTGATCGGCGGCCACCTGCACGTGCGCCAGGGGCCCGACCGGATCATCGGCAGCAACGGCGAGGTCGGCTACAGCTACACGACCGGGACGGCCGGGGGCGCGGCGTACGCCTTCGCGCTCGGGAGCAAGCCCCGGCGTGCGGCCGACATCAGCCTGATCACCTACCACGGTGGCCGCCCGGTCGGCATCCAGTGGGTGACGCTGCAGACCGACGGCAGCTACGAGACCGGCAACTACGTGCCGCTGCACCTGCCCGAGGACCCGCCGGAGGTCGTCGAGGAGACCGAGCAGCCCGGTCGCGCCGCCCGCTGAGCCCGGCCCGGTCCGGACCGCCACGAGAACCTCGCGTGGCCTGCGTCACCTCCGGGGACCTGTGTCGTTGACGAACTGATACGTGTTCTAGAAATGGTGGAGGGCCCGTGCTTTCGTATCCCCGCGCAGCCGTGCCTGCCGTCGGCGCACTCCTCGCGCTGACGCTCGCGGCCTGCGGCTCCCAGCTCGACCCCGACACGGTGGCCCAGGTCAACGGGACGACGGTCGGGGCCAACGGCCAGGTGGTGACCGGCGACGGCACGGTGGCCGGTCCCGACGGGTCGGTGCCGGGCGCGTCCGGCGACACCGGCGGCTCGACCACGACCGACGGCGGGTCGAGCGCCAGCGGCGCGGCCGGGGGAGGGGACGCCCCGAAGGGGACCGGCGACAACTCGGCGACCGGCGGCACCGAGGCCGCCAGCTGCGCGGGCTTCAAGAACCAGACCGGCATCACCGGCGACACGATCACCATCGGCAACTCCTCCGACGTCTCCGGCCCGGTCCCCGGGCTGTTCGAGGCGAGCCAGGACGCGGTGCGGGCCTACGTCGCCTACTACAACGCGACCAGCTCCCTGTGCGACCACAAGCTGCAGCTCAAGACCTACGACAGCCGCACCGACGCGGCGGCGGACCAGCAGGCGTACACGAAGGCCTGCGACGAGGTCTTCGCGATGGTCGGCTCGATGTCGGCCTTCGACTCCGGCGGCGCCGCGACCGCGCAGTCCTGCGGCCTCCCGGACATCCGCTCGGCCTCCGTCACCTTCGACCGCCAGGACTGCACCACCTGCTACGGCGCCCAGTCGACGGTCGCGACCGAGTTCCAGAACGCGGTTCCCGACTTCGTGAAGAAGAACCACCCGGACGCCGCCGCGCACGCCGCGATGCTCTACATCAACGCCGGCGCCGCCTCGGAGAACGCCAAGACCCAGGTCGCCGCGATGGAGAACCGCGGCATGAACTTCGACTACGTCAAGGGCATCGACATCTCGGAGTTCAACTACTCGCCCTACGTCCAGGAGATGAAGGACAAGGGCATCGAGTACGTCCAGATGATCGGGGCGTCCGCGCAGTTCGTCCGGCTGGCCGACGCGATGCAGCAGCAGGGGTTCAAGCCCGAGGTCTTCATGCTGGACCCCACCGCCTACACCTCGGAGTTCGTCCAGAACGGCGGTGACGCGGTCGAGGGCACCACCCTGTTCATCAACTTCACGCCGTTCGAGGAGGCCGCGAGCAACAAGGAGCTCCAGCTGTACCTCAGCTGGCTCCAGCAGGTGAAGCCCGGCGCCGAGCCGAGCTTCTTCGGGCTGTTCTCCTGGTCCGCGGCCCGGCTCTTCGTCGAGCAGGCGACGGCACTCGGCGGCAAGCTCACCCGCCCGTCGCTGCTCGCCGGCATCGCCAAGGTCGACAACTGGACGGCCAACGGCCTGCACTCACCCCAGCACGTCGGCCCCCGCCACACCGGCGAGTGCTGGCGCTTCATCCAGCTGCAGAAGGGCAAGTGGGTGCCGATCGGCGGCACCCGCTACCAGTGCAGCGGCACGACCAGCAGCTGACCCATGTCGACCAGCCGGTGTGTCGTACGTCACCTCGCGCCAGCTGGGTCGTTGAGCCGTCCGACGTGCTCTGGTTCCTGGGAGGGAAGCGATGCGTAGTCCGTTAGGACGTGGCTCTCGATCCCATGGCCTGCCACACGCCGCCCAGCACGCACACTCGCGACGGCCGACAATCGAGAGCCACGCCCTAGCACTGCTCGCCGTCGGCGCCCCCTGCGTCGCGCTCGCGGCCTGCGGCTCCCAGCTCGACCCGGACCCGGTCGCGCGGGTCACCCCGGACCGCCGCGACTGCTCGACCTGCTGCGCGGCCCAGGCGGTCGACCCCGGGCTGGTCTGCGCGTCGCCCGGCACGCACGCTCGCGGCGTTGCCGTCGCTCGACAGACAACCCGGTATGCCCTCGCTCCGGCGCCTTGCGATCGCACGCGCCGGACGACGCTCGCTCCGGCCGGGGACAAGGAGACATGCCTGCCATGACCTCGATCCTGTCCTTCACGATCCTCGGCCTGTTCACCGGCGCGGCGTACGCGATCGCGGCGAGCGGCCTGGTGCTGACCTACACGACCACGCGGGTGTTCAACATCGCGCACGGCGCGTTCGGCATGGTCATGGCCTTCACGTTCTGGGACTTCAGCCAGCGGCAGGGGATGCCGACCTGGTTGGCGCTGACCCTGGTGCTCGGGGTGGTCGCGCCCGGGATCGGCTGGTTCGTGCAGCGGTTCGTGACCCGCGGGCTCGGCGAGGGACCGGTGAGCGTCTCGCTCGTGGTCACGGTCGGGCTGTTCGTCGGCCTGATCGGGGTGGCGCAGTACATCTGGCCACCGGCGCCGCGCACGGTGCCCCCGTTCCTGCCCGACGACGGGATCCGCATCGGCAGCACCTACGTCACCGCCCACCAGGTCATCACGATCGCGCTGTCCGCGCTGGTCGCGGCCGCCCTGTACGTGCTGCTCAACCGGACCCGGATCGGCACCGCGATGCGCGCCTCGGTCGACAACCCGGTGCTGTTGCGGCTCTTCGGCGGCAGGCCCGACCTGGTCGCCTCGCTGTCCTGGGCGATCGGGATCTCGCTGGCCGCGCTGGCCGGCATCCTGCTGACCCCGGTCATCGGCCTGTCCTACTACGACCTCACCCTGCTGGTCATCAACGCGTACGCCGCGGCGATGCTCGGGCGGCTCAAGAGCCTGCCGCTCACGTTCGTCGGCGCGATGGGCCTCGGCATCCTGCAGTCCTTCTCGGTCGCCTACCTGCCCTCCGAGGGCAACCTGGCCGGCCTGCGTGCGGTCGTGCCGGCCCTGTTCCTCTTCGTCGTCATCGTCGCGATGCCCCAGGCCCAGCTGCGGATCGGCCAGGTCAAGGGCATCGTGTCCGCGCCGCTGCCGACGTTCACCAAGTCGCTCAGCTGGGGTGCGGTCCTGCTCGTCCTCGTCGCGCTGCTGACGGTCACCACGGGCGACGCCGACCTGCTGCTGGTCGGCACCGCCGCGACGTACGCGATGGTGATGCTCTCGCTGGTGCTGCTCACGGGCTACGGCGGGCACGTGTCACTGGCCCAGTTCACCTTCGCCGGCGTCGGAGCCCTCGCCTACGCCAAGCTCGACGAGCCCAACCTGTTCGGGCTGCTCGTCGCGGCCGGCATCGCGGCCGGGGTAGGCGCCCTGGTGGCGCTGCCGGTGCTGCGGCTGACCGGGCTCTACCTGGCGCTCTCGACGCTGGCGTTCGGCGTGCTCATGGACAAGCTGGTCTTCCAGGCCGACTTCGCCTTCGGCTACAACGGCACGCTGCACGCCGAGCGGCTCTCGCTGCTCGGCCGGGAGTTCTCCTCCACCGGCGGCTACGTCCTGGTGATGACCGTGTTCTTCGTGCTGATGGCACTCGGCCTCCTGCTGCTGCGCCGGGGCGCGCTCGGCCGGCTGCTGATCGCGATGCGCGACAGCCCGGCCGCGTGCGGCACCCTCGGCCTGGACATGCGGTGGTTCCGGGTCGCCCTGTTCGGCCTGTCCGCCGGGATGGCCGGCCTGGCCGGCGGCCTGTTCGCGGGGCTGCGCGGCACGATCGGGGCCGCCGACTTCCAGCTGTTCAACAGCCTGCCGCTGCTGTTGCTGGCGGTCGTCTGCGGCGTCACCTCGGTGACCGGCGCGGCGCTCGGGGGCGTCGGCCTGATGCTGCTGCCGGTGCTGCAGAGCTCCCGGCCCGAGCTGGCCGGCCTGGTGTTCGCGGTCCTCGGCTTCGGCGCGGTCGCGCTCGGCCGGGACCCGAACGGCCTGGCCAACCTGGTCTTCGCGTTCGGGCGGCGCCTGGAGAGCCGGTTCGGCGACCGGGTCCGCTCCGTGGTCCCGGTGCTGCCCCTGCCCGGCGCGCGGGTCGGGGACGACAGCGCGACCGCCGTACCCCTCGCCGACCCTGGCTCCGGGTCGGTGTTGATCGTGCCCGAGCACGGGCCCGTTCCCACGACGGCGGCCGAGGCCGGCCCGGATCCCGAGCCGACCCAACCGCCCGGTCACCGCGCCGCTACGGCGATCGAGCCCTCCAAGGAGGCGCCTGCCCATGTCCGCTGAGAGACCGCTCCTCGAGGTCGAGGACGTCGTCGTCCAGTTCGGCGGCGTGACGGCTGTCGACCACGCCGGCTTCGCCGCCCACGCCGGCCGGATCACCGGCCTGATCGGGCCCAACGGCGCCGGGAAGACCACGTGCTTCAACGTGATCACCGGCCTGCAGCGGCCGACCCAGGGATCGGTGCGCTTCGAGGGCCGGTCGATCACCCGGCTGCCGGTGCACCGGCGCTCGCGCCGCGGCATGGGCCGCACCTTCCAGCGGCTGGAGGCGTTCGGGTCGCTCACCGTGCGTGACAATGTCCGGGTCGCGCGCGACATCCACCGGGGGATCGCCGGCCTGGTCCGGCCGGCCGCCGCGGACGTCGACCACCTGCTGGAGCGGGTCGGCATCGCGGCGTACGCCGCCGAGCGCGCCGACTCCATCCCCACCGGCGTCGCCCGGCTCCTGGAGCTGGCGCGGTGCCTGGCCGCCGACCCGAAGCTGCTGCTGCTCGACGAGCCGTCCTCCGGCCTGGACGAGTCCGAGACCGACGCCTTCGGCGAGCTGCTGGCCGCGCTCGCGGACGACGGCCGCGGCATCCTCATGGTCGAGCACGACATGGACCTGGTGATGTCGGTCTGCGACGACATCCACGTCCTCGACTTCGGCCGGGTGATCGCCTCCGGGCCGCCCGCGGAGGTGCGGGCCGACCCGGCTGTCCAGCAGGCCTACCTCGGCTACTCCGACGAGTCGGCCGACGACCGCACGCACGTCGAGCTCCCCGCGGTCGAGCTCACCCAGGAGATCCGTCTGGAAGGGGCCGCGACATGAGCGTGCCGATCCTCGAGGTCGTCGACCTGCACGCGGCCTACGGCCGGATCGAGGTGCTGCGCGGCGTCGACCTCCGCGTCCCCAAGGGCGCGGTGGTGGCGCTGCTGGGCCCCAACGGCGGCGGCAAGAGCACCCTGGTCAAGGTCATCAGCGGCCAGAAGAAGCCCACCTCGGGTGACATCCACCTCGGCGGCGTGCACGTCTCGGGCGCCGAGCCGGAGGAGCTGGCCCGGCTCGGGCTGTGCACGGTCCCCGAGGGCCGGTCGGTGTTCCCCAACCTCAGCGTCGAGGAGAACCTCACGCTGATGTCGTACGCCGGGGTGTCCGCCGAGGCGGTGCTCGACACGGCGTACTCCTACTTCCCCCGGCTGCACCAGCGCCGGCACCAGCTCGCGGGCACCATGTCGGGCGGCGAGCAGCAGATGCTCGCGATGTCGCGGGCGCTCGCCTCCGACCCGGCCCTGCTGCTGCTCGACGAGCTGTCCATGGGGCTCGCGCCGCTGATCGTCGACGAGCTCTACGACACGGTCGCGCAGATCGCGGAGAGCGGGGTCTCGATCCTGTGCATCGAGCAGTTCGCCCGCACCGCGCTGCGGGTCTCCGACTACGCGGCGGTGATGACCGGCGGCCGGATCGTGGCCACCGGCGAGCCCGCCGAGATCCTCGCCACCATGTCCGACGTCATCCTCGGAGGTGCCGCATGAAGTCGACCAGAGGCACGTGGAAACGCCTCGCCGCCCCGATCTCGGCCGCAGCACTCGCCGGCGTCGTTCTGCCGATGTCGGCGAGTGCTCCCGCGGCCGGCCAGGACGACACCGCCAAGCCGGCGTTCAGCGGGTTCAGCTCCTCGGCGTGGGCGGCGCCGGTGAAGGTCGAGATCTACGAGCCGACCATCCCCATCCCGGCCAACCCGCAGATGGAGCTCGAGATGGGCTACTCCAAGGTGGAGGCCGACTCGGGCAGCTCGCTGGGACGCGCCAGCTGGCTGTGGCCCGGCGACTCGATCGGCGAGGGCGCGAAGACCGTCATCGAGAACCTCGGTCTGCCCGAGCAGCTCTCGGGGCCGCTGGCCGCCCAGGGCTACCCCGTCCAGGTCAACGCCTCGCAGCCCTCCGGGGAGGCGAAGGCGTCCGACGAGCCGTTCCCCGGCACGGTCATGCGCACCAGTGCCGGCGCGAAGACCACCGTCGCGCAGGTCGGGTTCTCCCCCGACAACGAGGTCCGGGACGGATCCGGCGACGGAGGAGACGGCGGCGACGGAGGCGGTGCGCCCGGACTCCCGGGTGTCCCCGGCCTGCCTCCGATCCCGGGCCTGCCCGGCAGCGCCGGCGGCGGCGACCTCCTTCAGCAGTTCGGTCAGGCGATCACCGGCTCGGCCGGGCTGGCCGGCGCCGCCGACGACCCCCAGGACGACCCGCCGGGTGGCTCCGGCGCGCCCGGCCTGCCGCCCCAGGTCGCCGCTCTCGTCGACTTCGAGGGCTACGCCTCCACCAGCAAGAACGTCGTGACCGACTCGAAGGTCGTGGCCTCGTCCCGCTCCGCGCTGGGCGACGTCTACCTGCTCGGCGGCACCGTCGTGCTCAACGGCGTCGTGGTGACCAGCACCAGCTCCAGCGACGGCGCCAAGGGCAGCTCCGGCGGCAAGGCGACGCTGGGCGGCCTGACGATCGCGGGCCAGGAGTTCTCCTTCGGGCCCGGTGGGGCCGAGGGGGCCGGCCAGCACGCCGACGTACCGGCCGTTCCCGACCAGGCGACCGCGGCCCTGGACCAGCTCGGTATCAAGCTGATCCTGCCGAAGCCCGACCTGGCGAAGCAGGGCGACCAGGCCAGCAGCACCATGGCGGGACTCGTCGTCGAGATCGACACCGCCAAGCTGCGCGGTCAGCTCGACGCGCTCCCGATCGACGACATCGTCAACGCCTTCCCGAACGACCCGCCCGACCTGAAGAAGGCCCTGCAGACCCTGGTCGGGCTCTCGCCGCGGATCGTGGTGACCCTCGGCAACGCGGGCAGCGAGGTCGACACGGTGCAGGGCATCGAGCTGCCCACCGGCGACCTCCCCGACAACGACCCGGCCGGGTCCGGGGACACCGGCGGTCCGGCCGCGGCCGGCGGGCCGACGGCCGCCGGCGGCTCCCCGTCGGCAATCGGACCCGGCCCGACGGGCAGTGCGCCGTCGGCGGCCGGTGACCTCGGGGACGCCCAGCTCACCGGATCGGGGCTCCCCCCGCTCTACTCCATCCCCGGCGCCATCCTCGTCGCGAGCCTGGCCCTGGCCGCCGTCGGCGGCACCTGGCTCCGCCGGATCGGCGCGATCGCGCTCGGTGGCGCCGGGTCCTGCACGCACGGCCTCGACAGCGGCCTGCCCGACCTCCGAAAGGCCTGACCATGACCACCATGACACCAGGGATGACGCCCGCCGCGGAGCAGCCCGCCCCGGCCGCGCCGGCGCAGCGCCTCTCGATCGGCCTGCCCCGGGCCGGCAGCCGCTCCGGCTCCGGCGCCGCGCCGCTGAAGGACAACCACTACCAGCTGCTCCAGCTGATCCTGTTCTGGGCGGGCGCGGTCCTGCTGCCGCTCGGCCTGGTCGTGATCGTGCTCGGCTGGTACGGCGCCGCGCACACGCCGTACCAGTACGACCAGCTGTCCTACGTCGTCTCCGGCGGCCTGCTCGGCCTGGGCCTCACCTTCACCGGCGGGTTCTTGTACTTCGGCGCCTGGCTGGCGCGGATCGCGGCCGACGGCAAGGAGTCCTCGCGCCGCCTCGCCGACACCCTGCTCGTGCTCGCCGACGTGACCTCGCGCTCGGCGAACCAGCGCGACGACGGGGTGGACGTCTCCGCGCTGCCGGTGACCGCCGGCGACGGCACCACCGTGCACCGGCGGGACTGCGCGCTGATCGCCCACCGCACCGACCTGCACCCCGTCGGGGAGAACAACGGGCACCTGACCACCTGCCGGGTCTGCCGCCCCTGACCCGCCGGGGCTGGTCGACTCGGCGCATCTTGCCCGCTGGGGCTGGTCGACTCGGCGCATCCTGCCCGCCCCTTCACAGAGCGGGCGACGAGCCGGGCAAGACGTGCCGACTCGAGGGTGGTGCGTGGGCAAGACGCGCCGACTCGAGGGTGGTGCGTGAGCAAGACGTGCCGATTCGAGGGTGGTGCGTGGGCAAGACGCGCCGACTCGGGCTCTCCTGTCGTTTGTGTGGGTCATGTTCGGCCCGGTAGTGCGGGTGTGTGGCCGCTGAGGGTGAGCATCAGGAGGCTGATCAGGGCGTCGGGGTCCTTGATGCCGAACGCGATCCGGTTGCGGAGTCGGATGCGGGTGTTGACCGATTCGCTGATCGCGTTGGAGAGGCCGTGCTCGATCGCGGCCAGGATCGGGCCGCGTTGCTCGGCGACCATGCGGGCGAGGTCGACAAACTGGGCGATACGACATCGCCGTGCCGAGCGGCACCAGGCGTCGATCGCGATGCGGGCTTCGGCGGCCGGCAGTCGCAGGACGGCGCGGAGGCCTTCCTTGAGTTGGTAGGCCCGCCACAGTCGGGGGTCGGTCTTGGCGATCCAGTCCAGTCGGGCCTGCTGGTGGGTGGTGAGGTTCTCGGGGTTCTTCCACAGCGCGTACCGCGAACGGGTCAAGATCCGCAGCCGCTGGTAGGCGGGGAACTCCTCCTGGACGTCGGCGGGTGCGCGGCCGCGGCCGCGGGAGTTGGCCCGGGCGATCCGACGGGTCTCGCGCCAGACCTCGAGCCGGACCTCGCCGAGGGCGTCGTTGGCCCACTTCACCACGTGGAAGGGATCGGCGACCCGGACCGCCTGCGGGCAGTTCTTAGCCGTCGACTTGGCGATGTAGGGCGCGGCGTCGGCGCTGATGTGGGTGATCTGTGCGCACCGGTGCGGCCCAAGGGCATCGAAGAACGACTGGACGGTCGCGGTGGTGTTGCCCTTGCCGACCCACACCAAACGACCGGTGTCGTGATTGACGACCGCGAGCAGGTAACGCTGATGACGGCGCCAGGACACCTCGTCGATCCCGATCCGGGTCAACCCGTCGAGCAAGTCGACCCGGGCGGCGATCTGGTTCCAGACCCGGGTCAAGATCCCGCTCACGGTGCGCCACGACACCCGCATCAGCTCAGCCACCGTGGACAGCGAGGTCTTGGTGACCAGCCAGGCGACCTGATCCTCGAACGCGTGCGTCGCCCGGGCTCGATGGCGAGCCCAGGGCACGTGCGCGACGACCACGCCATGCGCGCGGCACCGCACCCGTGGCGAGTCGGCTTCCAGGTAGACCCGCACAGTGGCGCTATCCAGGGCACGCCACCGCCGCCGACCGCGCCCAGCGTCGTACCCGGCCGCCGGCGCGCGACACCGCCCACACCGGCCCCGGCGACGCGCCATCGGCCGAACAGCGACCACGAGCACCCGTTCATCGCGATCGAGCTCGACACCCTCGATCACGGTGTCTTCGAGCCCGAGCAGGCACCGCCATAGGCTGACATCACGCACGCCGCTCTCCTTGACGCCGGTTCTGGTTCCTAGACAGCTCCAAAACCTAGGCAGAGAGCGGCGTGCGCCCGTCTACGGCACGCTCAACCCACCCACACATTCAGCAGGAGAGCCCGACTCGAGGGATCAGTCGTCAGCGGCGACCTTCTCCTCGGGCTTGGCGAGCAGGTAGTTGTCGATGTAGTCGCGCGCGCTCTCGAAGATGTCGATGGCGTGGCCGGCGTTCTCCGAGAGGTACCACCGGTGCACCAGCATCTCGTGGAAGATCTCGGCCGGCTCCAGCTTGCCCCGGGCCTCGGCGGGCACCATCGCCATGATCGGCTCGTAGACCTGGGTCAGCCACTTGTTCGCGACCAGGCTGCGGTCCTCGCGGCCCAGGTCGAAGTGCGCGGTGAACGAGGCGATGTCGTTGAGCATCCGCCGGGCCTGGGCGTCCTCGACGTCCAGGCCGGTGAGCGCCTGCAGCTCGCGGGTGTGGTGGCCGAGCTCGACGACCTTGGGCTGGATCCGCACCCGCTCGCCGTGCCAGTCGGTCACGATGTCGAGCTCGTCGACGTCGAAGCCCAGGTCGTTGAGCCGCTCCACGCGCCGCTCGATGCGCCAGAGCTCACCGCTCGAGAACTCCTCGGGACGGGTCAGCTCGTCCCAGAGCGCGTGGTAGCGCTCGGCGAGCAGCTCCACGATCGCGTGGGCCTGGACCTCCTGGTCGAGTGACTCGCTGGCCTGCAGGTCGAGCAGCTCGGCGAAGACGTTCTCGACCGCCACGGTCAGGTCGTACTCGCGCAGGTTGTCCGACAGCGAGGGCTTGAGCTCGCCGGTCTCGGCATCGACGAGGTACGCCGCGAACCCGCCCGCGTCGCGCCGGAACAGCACGTTGGACAGCGACACGTCGCCCCAGTAGAAGTCGGCCAGGTGCAGCCGGACGAGGAGCACCACCATCGCGTCGACCAGCTCGGGGAGGTTGGCGGCGGTGAGGCCGTGGGCGAACAGGCTGCGGTAGGGCAGCGAGAACTGCAGGTGCTCGGTGAGCAGCGCCGCCGGCAGCTCCTCGCCGTCGTCGTCGACCCGGCCCGTCACGACGCCCTGCGGGGTCACTGCGGGCAGCCCGAGGCGCTGCAGGTCGCGCAGCAGCCGGTACTCCCGGAACGCCATCTCCTCGACGGTCTCCTTGACCGCGTAGGTGCGCTGCTCGACGCGCACGATCCGGACCACGTGCCGCGACAGGCCGCGGGGGAGCGGCACCACGTGCTCCACCCACTCCTCGAGCGGGGTCGCCCACGGCAGCCTGAGGAGGGCGGGGGCCGGCCGGTTCGCGACGATGCGGAGCGCCATGCCCGCATTATCCGCCCCCGGGCCAGAGCTAGAACGCGTTCTAGCAGAGGTGATAGCGTCCGCGCGTGCAGCTGACCGACGGCGACCGGATCCGCGGCCTGCTGGCGACCTACTGCCGGCTGCTCGACGCCGGCGACTTCGCCGGCGTGGGCGCGCTGATGGCCGACGCCGTGCTGCGCGCCGAGGACGGCACGACGCTCGCCACCGGGGCCGCCGAGGTGGAGCGGCTCTACGCCGGGCTGGTGCGGCTGCACGAGGACGGCACTCCGGGGACCCAGCACGTCGTCGCCAACACCGGCTTCGCCGAGCCGGCTGAGGACGGCTCCGTGGTCGCGACCTCGACGTACCTGGTCTTCCAGGCGGTCGCGGCCGTGCCGCTGCAGCCGATCATCACCGGGACGTACGTCGACACCTTCGCCCCGGACGCGTCCGGTGGCTGGCGGTTCGCCGAGCGCCGGTTCGGCGTCGGGCGCTCGGGCGTCCTGGAGCACCACCTCACGATCGCCCTCTGACTCGCTTCCTGACTCTCGCTGATCCCGCGTCGAAAGGCCCACCCCATGAACCAGCCCGGCAGTCGCGTCGTCGTCGTCACCGGAGCCGCGTCCGGCATCGGGCACGCGACGGCGGCGCTGTTCCGCGACCTCGGCGACACCGTCTACGGCCTGGACCTCCGGCCGACCGTGCCCGACGGCGTCACCTACGTGGAGTGCAACGTCGGCGACCGGGCCTCGGTGCTCGCCGCCGTCGAGACCTGCGCGGCCGACGGCCGGATCGACGTGCTGGCCAATGTCGCCGGCATCGTCCAGTTCGGCCGGATCGAGACGGTGACCGAGGAGGAGTGGGACCGGGTCCACGCGGTCGACCTCAAGGGCCCGTTCCTGCTGATCCAGGCCGCGCTGCCGCACCTGCGCGCCTGCGGCGGCAACATCGTCAACGTCTCGTCCGTCGCCGGCCACAAGGCGCAGCCCTACGCCACGGCGTACGCGGCCGCCAAGGGCGGACTCACCCAGCTCACCCGCGCGCTCGCGCTCGAGCTCGCGCCGGAGGGGATCCGGGTCAACGCGATCTGCCCGGGCACCGTGGACACGCCGATCGTCGAGCAGGTCTTCCACAAGCTCACCGACGACCTCGACACCCGGGTCGCCGACCGGCTGATGATGATGCTGCCCGGCGGCGCGATCCGGCCCGACGAGATCGGCTCCGCGATCGTCTACCTCGCCTCGCCGCAGGCGCGGATGATCACCGGCGAGATCCTGGCCTTCGACGGCGGGATGAGCTGAGCCGCCGCTGTCGGGTCGTGTGCCTGAGGACGCGCCATGGCGCGTCCTCAGGCACACGACCCGTAGCATGTGGCCTCGCCGCGCCGGTGTAGCTCAGTTGGTAGAGCGCCTCACTTGTAATGAGGATGTCGCGGGTTCGACTCCTGTCACCGGCTCCACGCATCACTCCTGCAGTAGCTCCTGCATCCGTTCCACCTCGGCCTGCTGGGTGGTGACGATGTCCTCGGCGAGCGCGATCGCGGGCGGGTACTCGCCCTGGCTGATCTCGTGCCGGGCCATCGAGATGGCGCCCTGGTGGTGGGTGATCATCGTCTGCAGCCAGTGCTGCTCGAAGTCGGCCGGCCAGCTGTCGGCCACGCGGCCCAGGTCGTCGGCGCCGAGCGCCCACGGCCCCATCCGGGTGCGCATCAGGCCGCGCATCGTGCCGGCCGTCGAGCGCCGCATCATGGTGCCGCCGTCCATCGGGTGTCCCGGACCGTACGACGCCTCCTGGTCCCACGCGGTGAGCCAGCCGTCCATCCGGCCGATCTCGGCCCGCTGCTGCGCGGCGATCCGGTCGGTAAGTTCCGCGAAGCCCGGCGTGAGGTCCCGCCCGGCGGTCATGGCGACCATCCGCAGGCCCTGCTGGTGGTGCGGCACCATCTCGGCTGCGAACGCCACGTCCGCCTCCTTGTGCGCCGGGTCCGCCGCGTCGCGGGCCGTCGTCCCGGCCTCGCTGCCGCACCCGGTGAGGGCGAGGCCCACGAGCGCGAGCACGGTCGCTGCGCCCCGCAGGGCGCGATGTCGAAGGGCCGCCATGCTCCGACGCTAGGTCCGATACCGCCCGGTAACCCGGGGCGAAGGTCCCGAGCCGGGGGACCGCGGACCCGCGCGAGCGGTCGTCCAGGGTCGTGTCTCGCAAGCTGTTGGACGGTTGGCGTTCTCAGGGGGTGTGCATCGCAAGGCGCCGGCGCGCCGCCATACCCGCTCGTCTCTGGGCGCGGCACTAGGGTGCCGCCATGGCCCGGAACCTGCTCTTCCTCGCCGGACTCGCGCGATCCGGGACGACGGCGCTGCTGCAGGTGATGAACGCCCACCCCGAGGTCGCGGTCGGCATGGAGCGCTACAAACGGCTCTGGAGCAGCGGCGTCGACCGGCTCACAGCCGACCTGTTCGAGGCCGACCGGTTCTTCGACTTCTCCGACGGGCTGACCAACCAGGATCCGCAGGAGGCGGCCCGGTGGGGCGTCGACTACGCCGCCCTGCGGGCCAAGTGGGCGGACGCGACGTACGTCGGCGACAAGATGACGACGATCCGCTTCGACCGGCTGCACGAGCTGCACCCGGACGCCCGGTTCGTCTTCATCGTCCGCGACATCGACCAGGTCGCCCACTCCTGGGAGCGCCGCGCCCAGGACGCGGCCGACGTCGGCTGGCCCGAGCGCGCCGATGCGCAGGCGTCGGTGGAGCGCTGGAACCTCGCGCTCAAGCGGATCCGCCGGGCCGTGCGCCAGCACCCCGACCGCGCCGTCGTCGTCGAGTACGCCCGGTTCTTCGGCGACCCGGAGGCCGCCGGCCTGCGGGCCGTCCTCGACTTCCTCGGCCTCGCCTACGCCCCGGCCGTCGCGGCGGCGTTCGAGACGACGCACCGCGAGTACGTCGACAGCGTGGCCGGCCGCGAGCGGACGCTGTCCCCCGAGCTGCGCGGCTTCGTCGACGGCCTCGCCGACCGGCGGCTGTGGCAGGCCGTGACCCGTCAGGCGGTGTGAGCCGGCTGCTGCGGGATCTGGTCGACCGGTCCTCCGCGGATGGACCCTGAGGTGGGCTCAGCGGAGGCGGCGTACCTCGAACCGGCTCGGCGGGTGCGCGATCGCCTCCTGGGCGGCGACCAGCTGGATCTCCCGGGTCCCGGCCGCGATCGTCTCCTCGAGGATCGCGAACACCGACGCGGTGGTCCGGGCGAGGGCGGTCGGCGCCGAGCCCGTGGTGCGCAGGTGGGCGAGGTACAGCGCGGCGGTCACGTCGCCGCACCCGTTCGGGACGATCGGCAGCAGCGGGGTCTCGACGGCCCAGGCGCCCTCGTCGGAGACCGCGACCACGTCGATGCGCCCCTCGGGCACCTCACCGTGCACCACGCTGGTGACCAGCACCTCGCGCGGGCCGCGTTCCCGCAGCTCGTCCACGGCCGCAACGATCGCGGCCAGCGTGCGGGTCTCCCGACCGGTCAGGAAGTCCAGCTCGAAGTGGTTGGGCGTGAGGATGTCGGCGTGCGGCACGACGGTGTCGCGCAGGAACTCCGGGATCCCCGGCCGGACGAACATCCCGCGGCCCACGTCGCCCATGACCGGGTCGCAGCAGTAGACCGCGTCCGGGTTCAGCTCCTTGACCCGGGCGACCGCGTCCAGGATCACGCCGCCGACCGCCGGGTCACCCTGGTAGCCGGACAGCACCGCGTCGACGCCCGCCAGCGCACCGCGGTCGTCGATGCCCGCGATCACCGCGCGGACGTCCTCGGGGCCGAGCAGCGGCCCGCGCCACGCGCCGTACCCGGTGTGGTTGGAGAAGTGCACGGTCAGCACCGGCCAGACCTCGTGGCCCAGGCGCTGCAGCGGGAACACCGCCGCCGAGTTGCCCACGTGGCCGTAGGCCACCGAGGACTGGATGGAGAGGATCTGCACCCGTGCAGTGTGTCGCACCGGCCGCCCCACCCCAGGCTCCCCGCCGGGAAGGCCCGACCCTCTGGCTCGGAAAACTAGAACGCGTTACAGTGTGGTCGCGCACACATTCCCGCGGTATGCCGCCTGCCCAGCGAGGTAACACCCATGGCCAAGACGCCGTACAAGAACGAGGCCGACTACGTGGTGGTCGGCTCCGGCAGCTCGGGCGCCGCGATCGCCGGCCGGTTGGCCCAGTCCGGCGCGAGCGTGATCGTGCTCGAGGCCGGCAAGAGCGACGAGCAGTACCTGGTGAAGAAGCCCGGCATGATCGGCCCGATGCACTCGGTGCCCGAGATCAAGAAGCGCGTCGACTGGGGCTACTACTCCACGCCGCAGAAGCACCTCCTGGAGCGCAAGATGCCGGTCCCGCGCGGCAAGGTGGTCGGCGGCTCGAGCTCGATCAACGGCATGGTCTACGTGCGCGGCAACCGCGCCAACTACGACTCCTGGGCAGCCGAGGGCTGCACCGGCTGGTCGGCCGACGAGGTCAACGCGGCGTACCGGCGCATGGAGGACTTCGAGGACGGCGCCAACGACTACCGCGGTGCGGGCGGGCCGATCAAGGTGACCCGCAACGCCGCGCCGCAGGAGGGCTCCCTGCAGTTCATCCAGGCGACCTCGGACGTGCTGGGCGTGAAGGTCCTCGACGACTACAACGCCGAGTCGCAGGAGGGGGTCAGCCGGATGCAGCAGAACGCCGCCGGCGGGCTGCGCTACAGCGCGTCGCGGGGCTACCTCCACCACCTCGACGTACCCACCCTGCAGCTGCAGACCGAGGTGCTGGTGAGGAAGGTCGTCATCGAGAACGGGCGGGCGACGGGCGTCGAGGTCACCGACAAGAGCGGCAGCCGGCGTACCGTCCGGGCCGGCAAGGAGGTCATCCTCTCGGCCGGCTTCGTCGGGTCCGCGCAGCTCCTGATGCTCTCCGGCATCGGCCCCGCCCAGCACCTGCGCGACCACGGCATCGAGGTGCTCGCGGACCTGCCGGTGGGCGACAACCTGCACGACCACATGTTCCACGCGCTGACCTTCCACGTGACCTCCTCGAAGATGCGCGGGAACGCCTTCTTCTTCGGCAAGGGCGTCCTCAAGGAGGCGCTGCGCCCCGGCAGGACGTTCATGGCGAACTCGGTGTTCGAGGCCGTCGCGTTCCTGCGTACGTCGCAGGCGACCGACGTGCCCGACCTGCAGCTGCACCTGCTGCCGTGGTCCTACGTCTCGCCCAACCAGGACGAGCCGATCCGCCACGACGTCGACCCGCGTACGTCGATCACGCTGCTCTCGACGCTGATCTACCCGCGCAGCCGCGGCACGTTGCGGCTCGCGTCCGACGACCCGACCACCCCACCGCTGATCGACTTCCAGTACCTCGCCGACCCCGGCGACCTGGAGGTGCTCGCGGAGGGTTCGGAGATGGTCCGGGAGATCATGGCCGGCGCCGCGTTCGGCGGTGCGGTCAAGGAGGAGATCCATCCGGGGGCCCGCCTGAAGGGGCAGGAGCTGCGCGACGCGATCCTCAACCGGGCGACCTCGGTCTACCACGGCGTCGGCACCTGCCGGATGGGCACCGACGACCTGTCGGTCGTGACCCCCGACCTCAAGGTCCGCGGCGTCGAGAACCTCCGGGTCTGCGACGCCTCGATCATGCCGTCGATCACCGGGGGCAACACCAACGCGCCCGCGATCATGATCGGTGAGCGCGGCGCGGACCTCGTTCTCGGCACCGTTCTCGGAAGGGCGTGAGCACGATGGCACTCCAGCGACCGGCGTCGATCACCGACGCGTTCCTCGAGCGGCTCGTGGCCCGCGTGCCGTCGACCAGCGGCGGCACCTGGAAGCTCACCGAGGTCTACACCGGTGACCTGCTCGTGGAGCTCCCGCAGTCGACACCCGCCGACATCGAGGCGGCGTTCGCGGCGGCGCGCGCGGCCCAGCGCTCGTGGGCGGCCCGACCGCTCAAGGAGCGGCTCGAGGTGTTCAAGCGCGCGCACGCCCTGTTCCTCGACAACGCCCACACCACGACCGACCTGATCCAGGTCGAGAGCGGCAAGAACCGGCGGATGGCCATCGAGGAGACCTGCGACCCGGTGATGGTGATGAGCCACTACCTCAAGCGGGCCCCGCACCTCCTCAAGCCGGTCAAGCGCGGCGGGCCGATCCCGTTCTTGTCCAGCTCGACCGAGATCCGCCAGCCCAAGGGCGTCGTCGGGATCATCGCGCCGTGGAACTTCCCGTTCGCGACCGGCATCTCCGACTCGATCCCGGCGCTGATGGCCGGCAACGCGATCGTGCTCAAGCCGGACAACAAGACGGCGCTCTCGCCGCTGTACGGCGTGCAGATGCTCGAGGAGGCCGGCCTGCCGAAGGGGCTCTTCCAGGTGGTCTGCGGCGAGGGCCCGGACGTCGGCCCGACGCTGATCGACAACGCCAACTACGTGATGTTCACCGGCTCGACCGCGACCGGTCGGGTGATCGGGGAGCGGGCCGGGCGCAACCTAATCGGCTGCTGCCTCGAGCTCGGCGGCAAGAACCCGATGATCGTGCTCGAGGACGCGGACCTCGACGAGGTCGTGCAGGGCGCGATCTTCGGCGCGTTCGGCAACACCGGCCAGATCTGCATGCACATCGAGCGGATGTACCTGCCCGCGTCGAGGTACGACGAGTTCCGCTCGCGGTTCGTCGCTGCGACCGAGGCGCTGACCATCGGCGCGGCGTACGACTTCGGCCCCGACATGGGCTCGCTGGTCTCGCCGGACCACATGGAGCGGGTCCGGGGGCACGTCGACGACGCCGTGGCCAAGGGCGCCACCGTGCTCACCGGCGGCCGGTCACGGCCCGACCTCGGCCCGGCCTTCTTCGAGCCGACCATCCTGGAGGGCGTCACCCAGGACATGCTCTGCGGCGTCACCGAGACCTTCGGCCCGGTCGTCGCGCTGCACCGGTACGCGACCGTCGACGAGGCGATCGCACTCGCGAACGACACCGACTACGGGCTGAACGCCTCGGTGTGGGGCGGCGACATCGCCAGCGCCTGCCAGGTCGGCCAGCGGATCGAGACGGGCAACGTGAACGTCAACGACATCCTCGCGACGGCGTACGCGTCCAAGGGCACGCCCTCGGGCGGCGTCAAGCAGTCCGGCGTGGGCGCCCGGCACGGCGACCAGGGCCTGCTGAAGTACACCGACGTGCAGAACCTCGCCGTCTTGAAGAAGCAGGTGATGGGCGCGCGGCCCGGCCAGGACTACGAGAAGTACGTCAAGGGGATGCTCAGCGGCCTGCGGATGATGCGCAAGACCGGCATCCGCTAGTGGTTCGGGCGGTCGGGCGCTCGGGCAGTTTCCCCGGTGGGCCGGGGAAACTGCCACTTCCTGGGGGAAGTTTCGGCCCAACAGTTACGGTTTCCCCGGTGAACCGGGGAAACCGTCCCGGCTCAGGCCACCTGCAGCGAGCGCTTCGAGAGCCCCATCCAGAAGCCGTCGATCACCTGGAGGCCAGGGGCGTCGGGGTCGGTGGCCGCGCCGAGGGTGACGAACAGCGGTGTGTAGTGCTCCACGGTGGGGTGGGCATAGGGCATGCCCGGTGCCTGCGTCCGGTAGTTGGCGAGCGTGTCGACGTCGCCCCGGGCGAGCGCCTCGCCGGCCCACGCGTCGAAGTCCGTCGACCAGCCGGGGGCGGCGGCGTCGATGCGCCACTCGGTGAGGAACGGCAGGCCGTGGGTCAGGAAGCCGGAGCCGATGATCAGCACGCCCTCGTCGCGCAGCGGCCGCAACCGCTCGCCGAGCCGGAGCAGCCGGACCGGGTCGTGGGTGGGCAGCGACATCTGGAGTACCGGGACGTCGGCCTGCGGGTACATGATCTTGAGCGGCACCCAGGCGCCGTGGTCGAGGCCACGGCTGGCGTGCTGGTGGACCGGTTCGCCCGCCGGCATCATCGCGGCGACCCGCTGGGCGAGCGCGGTCGCGTCGGGTGTCTCGTAGGTCATCCGGTAGTAGCGGGCGTCGAAGCCGCCGAAGTCGTAGACCAGCGGTGCGCCGCTGGCGCTGAGGCTGACCGGCGCCGACTCCCAGTGCGCGCTGACGATCAGGATCGCCTTCGGCTTCGGGAGGTCCGCGGCCCAGGCGGCGAGCTGTCCCGACCACACCGGGTCGTCGAGCAGTGGCGGGGCGCCGTGGCCGATGTAGAGGGCCGGCATGCGTGCGTCGTTCATGGTCCCTCCAATGGTTTGATCTTCAACTTTATTCCATGGGGAGGGCCCAGTCGACGGCCCGACCGCCCTGTTCGACCAGCAGCCGGTTGGCCCGGCTGAACGGCCGCGAGCCGAAGAACCCGCGGTACGCCGACAAGGGCGACGGGTGCGGTGACTCCACGACCGGGATCTGGCCGAGCATCGGCCTGAGGTTGCGCGCGTCGCTGCCCCAGAGGATCGCGACGAGCGGCCCGCCTCGGCGGACGAGCGCCTCGATCGCGCACGCGGTGATCGGCTCCCAGCCCTTGCCGCGGTGGCTGTTGGAGGCGCCGGGCCGCACCGTGAGGCTCCGGTTGAGCAGCATGACGCCTTGGTCCGCCCACGCGGTCAGGTCGCCGTGGCGCGGCGGCATCAGGCCGAGGTCGTCGCGCAGCTCGGTGTAGATGTTCACCAGGCTCGGCGGCAGCGGCCAGACGTCCCCGCGGACCGCGAAGCTCAGCCCGATCGGGTGCTCGGGATTGGGGTAGGGGTCCTGCCCGACGATCAGCACGCGCACGTCGGCGAGCGGGCGCTGGAACGCCCGGAAGACCCACTCGCCCGTCGGTTGGTAGGTCCGCCCCGCCGCAAGCTCCTCGCGCAGGAACCGGCCCATCGCCGCGATCTGCTCGTCGACCGGCGCCAGCGCCTGCGCCCAGTCGGGCGCCATCAGCCCCTTGTCGACCAGCCCCGCCAGCGCGCTCACGGTCCGCAGGCTAACGGCCGACGGGTCTCCAGCTTCATCGGCCGGCCGATGAAACCCGACCCTGGACGATGAAATCTCATCGTCCAGGCACGAGGTTCGTCGGTCGACCGATGAAACTCGCGCCCGGCTCAGAACCCAGCGCGCCGGGGCAGGTACGGCGAGCGGCCGCGCTCGCCGACGTGGACGTCGAGGATCGCCTGGTGGCTGGCGTCGCCGGCGACGGCGGACTGGTTGGCGACCAGGACGCTGCGGCCGACGAACGTCGCGCTGCAGGGGGTGTCGAAGGGGATCGGCGAGCCGTTGTCGCCGGTGAGCGGGGTGCCGAACCGCCGCACCTCCTCGCCGGCGGCGGTGAGCTCGACGAGCTGGTTGGCCAGGCCGGCGAGGGCGACGTACACGTGCCCCGAACGCCCGATGCCGAACCCGTCGGGCAGGTCGCCGGGCTGCGAGGTCCACAGCGTCTCGACCGTGCCGGGGCGGCCGGAGTCGTCGATCGGCAGCCGGTAGAGCGCGCCGTTCGTGGGCAGGTCGGTGCCGTCGCTGACCGTCTGCTGGGTGATCAGGAGGTCGCCGCGGCCGGGCCGGTAGCGGATGCCGGCGGTGCCGAACTCGACCGCGCCCTCGAGCGCGGGCGAGGTGAACCACCGACGGGGGGTGCGCGAGCCGTGCGGCACCTTCCAGATCGCGCCGTCGGCGTAGTCGGTCACGAACAGCGCGCCGCCGGGGCCCCAGGTCGCGTAGTTCGGCACCGCGCCGTCGGGGAACCGCACGACCCGGCGGAACCGGCCGGTCCGGACGTCCAGGGTGAGCACCGAGGCGGTGGATGTCTCGAGCAGCACCAGCCGGCCGGCGCGGGTCTGGTTGGCGACCTGGACCCCGTGGTCCTCGTCGAGGTGCTGGCCGGGCACCGACCACGACCGCAGCAGGGTGCCGTCCGCGGCCCACTCGAAGACCCGCGAGGGCGCCGTGCTGCCCGAGTCGACGTAGCTGCCGGCGTAGACCCGGCCGTTGGTGTGGGCGTGGACGTACGCCGGGAACCGCGGCGACGGCACCAGCGAGAAGACCCGGGTGTCGCCGGGCTCGCGGGCCGACCGGGCCTGCGCGTGGGCGGTCGCCCCGGTGGTCGCTGCGAGGAGGCCGGCCGCAAGGAGGCCGGCCGCAAGGAGGCCGGCCGCGAGCAGCGCCGACAGCCGCGTCACAGGCGCTCCCCGACCTCGATCGCCGCGCGCTCGCCGGCGCGCACGGCACCGTCCATGTAGCCGGTCCAGTACGTCGAGGTCTCGGTGCCGGCCCAGTGCACGCGGCCGAACGGCTGCCGGATCGCGGACCCGAGCTGCACCATGGTCCCGGGTGCATAGTTGGCGACCGGCCCGCCGGTGGTCCAGCGCTCCTCGGTCCAGTCCTGCTCGACGTACTCGATCGGGTGCAGCGCCTGCTCACCGAACATCGCCGCGAAGCCCTCGAGCACCGCGCGCTTGCGCTCGGCGCGCGGCAGCACGCCGTACTGACGCCAGGTGGAGCCCCCGACGAAGGCCAGCAGCACCCCCGGCTCGCCGTCGGCCGGCGAGTTGTCGAACACCGCGCGGGCCGCGCCGGCGTCGTTGATGCCGAAGCCGTTGAGCCCGGCGTCGCGCCAGAACGGCGTGCGGTAGACCGCGTCGCACTTCATCAGCTGGCCCATGTCGAGGTGGCGCAGCAGCTGCAGGCGCCGGGTGGGGAGGCGGGGGAACCACTCGATGCCGAGCACCAGCGGCGGTGGCGCCGCCACGACGACACGGCGGGCGCGGACGGTGCCGCGGGCGCTGTGCACGAGCACGTGGCCGTCGCGCTGCTCGATGCGGCGCACCGCCGCCCGCAGGGCCACGACGTCGCCCAGCCGGCGCGCCAGCCGGAGCGGGACCAGCTGCGAGCCCCCGACGAAGCGGCGCTCCTGGGCGCCGTTGGCGGTGTCGGAGTTGCGCGAGAACGTCCCGACGTTGCGCTCGTTGCCCGAGCACGCGACGTACCAGAGCACGTAGAGCAGGGACAGCTCGTTGGGGTCGGCGCCGAACCCCGGCTGGGTCCAGCACTCGATGAGGTTCTCGACGCCGTCGCCGTTGACCGCGTTGGCGCGGATCCACTCGCCGAGCGTCATCGCGTCCCACTCGGCGGCGCTGGGGTGGGTCCACGGCGCGTCGACGGCGATCTCGGCGGCCATGTTGTCGATGCGGGTCAGCAGGACGGCCGCGTCGGGGAGGATCGTGGGGTCCGGCGGGACCGTGCCGGAGTACTCCTGCCGGCCGGTCAGCGAGGACACGTAGACGCTGTTGCCCTCGTTGTACTCCGGGAACGTCGGCACCTTCAGCTCGCGCGCGAGCCGCGCGATGTGGTCCTGGGTGGGGCCGATGAACGCGCCGCCGGCCTCGATCGTGGCGCCGCGGGCTCCGGGCACGGTCAGGTGGTGGTTGAGCACCCGGCCGCCGACGCGGTCCCGCGCCTCGAGGAGCAGTACGTCGTGCCCGTCGCGGGCCAGGTCGCGCGCGGCGACGAGCCCGGAGAGGCCGCCGCCGACCACGACGGCGTCGACCCGCCTGGGCAGCGCACCCTGGCGCGAGCCGGCAGCGACCGCGTCGTGCAGGGGGCCGGTGCCGAGCGCCAGCCCGCCGGCCGCGGCGCCGCCGAGCAGGAGGCGGCGGGACAGTGCCGGACGCGGCATGGTCGCCGCCGGGATGCGGGCGGGAGCGGGAGGCAGGGGCTGGGTCACGGCGGCTCCTGGACGGCGATTATCTGAACATGTGTCAGATTCGGGTTCATACTCTACACTCGCTCCCGTGCCTGCTGCGGCGGTGACCCCGACCACCTCCCCGAAGCGACGGGTCCCGCGCCAGGAGCGCAGCCGCCGCCGCGTCGAGGACCTGCTCGACGCGGCGGCGCGGCTGGTGGTCGAGCACGGTGTCGAGGCGCTCACCACCCGCGAGATCGCGGAGGCGGCGGGCGTGCCGGTCGCCTCCCTCTACCAGTACTTCGCCGACAAGGAGGACGTCATGCTCGCGCTCGCCCAGCGCGACATGGCGGAGATGGACGCCCAGGTCGCCGAGGACCTCGCCGCCGTCGAGGTGCTCTCGGTCGCGACCCTCGTGCGGACCACCATGCGGGCCTTCGTCAGCGTCTACCACCGGCGCCCGGCGTTCGTGGAGATCTACCTGCGCGGCCGCACGAACCTGGCCGTGCACCGCTTCGGTCGCCAGCACAACGCCCGGATCGCCGAGACCCTGCAGGGCTTCGCGATCGACGCCGGGCTGGCCCGCGCCGACCTGCCGCGCTCGGCCGCGCTGCTGGCCGTGGAGGTCGGCGACCGCGTCTTCCAGCTCGCGTTCGAGGAGTCCCGCGACGGCGACCAGGCGCTGGTCGAGGAGGGCATCGCGATGGTCACCGCCTACCTCGAGCGCTACGCCACGCCGGCAGGCCTCACCGGGCCCAGCGGCAGCACCCAGGAGAGCAGATGAAGATCGCCACCGTCGGCGTGCACGTCCTCGACACCCACGTGCTCGGCATCGAGTCGATCCCCGCGCGCTCCGACGGCCAACTGGTCGAGACGATCCGGATGTCCCCGGCCGGCACGGCGGGCGGTACGGCGGTCGTGCTCAGCCGGCTCGGCGCCGAGGTGCGGAGCTTCGGCGCCGTCGGCGCGGACCCGATCGGCAGCACCCTCCTCGCGCTGCTCGAGCGCGAGGGGGTCGACGTCACGGGGCTGGTCCGCAAGCCCGACCAGCAGACCTCGGCCTCGGTGCTGCCGGTGCGGCCCAACGGCGACCGCCCGGCCTGGCACTGCATCGGCGCGAACGGGGCGTTCACCCTCGACGACCTCGACCTCGCTGCCCTCGACGGGTGCACCCACGTGCACCTGGGCGGGCCGGAGTTCCTCGGCGGCGAGGCCGCCGGCAAGCTGCTCGAGCACGCGCGCTCGCTGGGGGCGACCACCTCGCTGGACCTGCTGGCTCCGGGCGACCCCGACCTGCTCGCCTGGGTGGCCGACGCGCTCCCGCACACCGACTACCTGCTCCCCAACGACGAGCAGGTGCTCGGCTTCACCGGCGCGTCCTCGATCGCCGACGGCGCCCGGGCGCTCGTCGCCGCCGGCGCGGGCTGCGTGGCGGTGACCCAGGGCAGCCGCGGCGCGCTGGTCGTGACCGCGGACGAGGTGGTCGAGGTGCCGGCGTACGCCATCGAGGTCGTCGACACCACCGGCTGCGGCGACGCCTTCTCCGCGGGCTTCCTCCGCGGGCTGTCGCTGGGCCGTGACCTCCGGGACGCCGCGGAGCTCGGCTGCGCCACCGCGGCCCAGGTCGCGCAGGGCCTCGGCACCGACGCCGGCGACTACTCGCTGGACTCGGTGCTGGCCTTCGCCGGGTCGACCGCCACCCGCTGACCCTGGCCCTGCCGCCGGGGCCGGGCCAGCCGGTCCAGGAACGCGACGAGCAGCGCCTCGCGCATCGCGGGGGACGCGAGGTCGAGCATCGCGTTGACCTCGGCCATCCGCTCGGGGAGGTCGAGGCCCGCCGCGGCGTCGCCGCCCACCAGGCCTGCGGCGGCGAGCAGGCCGTCGAAGTCCGCGTCCGAGAGCGTCGCCGGGTCGAGGGCGCCGATGAACTCCGCGATCCCGGGGTCCACCGACACCGGCCCGGCCGCCTGCGCGGCTGCCACCGAGGCGGCCAGTGCCGCGAGGAAGTCGTCGACGTGGGCGTTGGTCGCTGCGCTCACCGAGAGGTGGATGGTCGGCGGGTGCCCGGCATACGACAGCTGCGGCTGGACGTACCACCCGCGGGTCGCCATCTCGTCGCACACCGTGAACGCGTCGCAGCTGTCGTCGGTCGCGATCGCGACCAGCGTCGAGTCGGGGACGGCCGCGAGGACGAGCGCCGGGATGTCGGCGAGCCCTGCCACGATCGCGTCGACGGCTTCGAAGGTCTCTCGGGAGAGGAGCTCGTACCCCGTGTCACCCAGCGACTGCACGACCGCCCAGGCGCCGGCCAGGGGTCCGCCCGACTTGGTCGACTGCAGGGTGGAGTTCAGCATCGTGTAGCCCGGCCACGCCGCGGAGGCGAAGTACTGCGGACGCCGCAGCCCGGCCGTGCGGTGCAGCAGCACGGACGTGCCCTTCGGGGCGTAGCCGTACTTGTGCAGGTCCACCGAGATCGAGGTGACGCCCTCGACCGCGAACGTCCACGCCGGCACCGACCGGCCCAGGCGCGTCGCGTAGGGCAGCACCCAGCCGCCGATGCACGCGTCCACGTGGCACCGGATGCCACGGGCCGCGGCCGCTGCCGCCACCTCCGTGACCGGGTCGACGACGCCGTGGGCGTACGACGGCGCCGACGCCACCACGAGCACGGTGCGGTCGGGGTCCTCGTCGATCGCGGCGGCCATCGCGGCCGGGTCGGCGCGGAAGTCCGGTCCGACCGGCACCAGCACGGCCTCCACGCCGAAGTAGTGCGCGGCCTTGTGGAAGGCCGCGTGCGCGGTGGCGGGCAGCACCATCCGCGGCCGCGCGAGGTCGGGGCGGCTGTCGCGCGCGCCCTGCACGGCGAGCAGCACCGACTCGGTGCCGCCCGAGGTCACGGTGCCCACGCACGTGCCCGGGGCGTCGAGCAGGTCGGCGGCGAAGCCGACGAGCTCGTTCTCCATCTGCAGCAGGCTCGGGAACGCGGTCGGGTCCAGGCCGTTGGAGCCGGCGTACGCGGCGACCGCCGCGCGGCCGATCCGGTCGACGTCGGGCAGGCCCGAGTCGTAGACGTAGGCCAGGGTGCGGCCGCCGTGTACCGGCAGGTCGGCGGCCTGCATCGCCCGGAGCCGGGCCAGGGCGTCGTCACGGCCCAGGGCCTGGTCAGGCCCCATGGCCTCGTCGCGGTCCGTCGCTGCGTCGCTCATGCCGCCACCGCCGCCTCGACCTGGGCCGCGTCCAGGGAGTAGCGCCGCAGCCACAGCAGGCTGAGCGCCGTCAGCACCGCCGGCAGGACGGAGAACCCGAGCACGATCGCGGTGAGCGCCGAGTCCGGCTGGGCCACGTCGCCATCGGTGGAGGACCGGTAGCCGCCGATCGCCAGGACCAGCGCGTAGACGCCCGGGCCCAGCGCGAGGCCGAGGGTCTCGCCCGCGGTCCACACGCCGGTGTACACGCCGACCCGGTTCGACCCCGTGCGGACCGCGTCGACGGCCGCGGCGTCCGGCAGCATCGCCATCGGGAACACCTGGCACCCGGCGTACCCGACCCCCACGACGGCAACGGCGAGGAAGACGAAAGCCGGCGGCGCGCTGCGCGCCGTCACCGTGAGCAGGGCGCCGGCGCCGAGGAAGACCGAGGCCGCGAGGTAGCCGCGCTTCTTGCCGATCCGGGTGCCGATCGCCGACCACACCGGGGTGAGCAGCAGCGCGGGGCCGACGAAGCAGACGAACAGGACCGTGGCCGCGCCATCCTTGCCGAGCACGTCGGAGGCCAGGTAGTCGACGCCGGCGAGCATGCAGCCGGTGGCGAGCGCCTGGATGACGAAGCAGGTCAGCAGCCAGCGGAAGTCCCGGGCCTCCGCCACGATCCGGAGCTGGTCGCGCAGGGTGCCCGCGCCCGGCTGCGGTGCCGTCACCGGTGCCCGGCGGGTGCCGGCGTACGCGCTGACGACGCCGACCAGGATGATCAGCGCCATCGCGACCCCCATCACCCGGTAGCCGTCCCGGCCGCCGACCGCGTCGCGGATCGCCGGGGCGCTCGCCCCGGCGAGCAGGATCGTGAACGCCAGGATCGCCACCCGCCAGGTCATGATCCGGGTGCGCTCGTCGTAGGAGGAGGTCATCTCGGCGGGCATCGCCACGTAGGGCACCTGGAAGAACGCGTACGCCGTGGCGCACGCCAGGAACAGCGCCAGCACCCAGGCCGCCTCGGCGACCCGGCCCATCTCCGGGGCCGCGAACAGCAGCGCGAACCCGACCGCCAGGCCGATCCCCGCGCGCAGCAGCCAGGGCCGGCGTGGCCCGCGCGGATCCACGCTGCGGTCGCTGATCCGGCCGGCGATGGGGTTGAGGACCACGTCCCACGCCTTGGGCAGGAACACGATGAACCCGGCGACGATCGCGCTGATCCCGAGGCTGTCGGTCAGGTAGGGCAGGAGCATCAGCCCCGGAACGGTTCCGAACGCGCCCGTGGCCACGCTGCCCGACCCGTACCCGACCCGGACCCCGCGGGGCAGGGTGTCGCTGGCTGGCATGCCCGGAGGCTAGCGGTCGGTTTCCCCGGGTACCCGGGGAAACCGGAACTGTTGGCCCGAAACTTCGGCCCAACAGTTCCGGTATTGCCCGAGGAGTCAGCGGGAGAGGGCGCGTGATCCGCCGGACCCGTAGCGGCGGCGCGGGTTCGAGCCGATCGTCTCCGCCGAGGCGACCTTCTTGGCCCCGGTGCTCCGGGCCGGGGTCTTCTTGGCCGGGGCCTTCTTCGCGGCAGCCTTCTTCGCAGCTGGCTTGGTGGCTGCGGCCTTCTTGGCGGGAGCCTTCTTCGTGGCCGTCTTCTTCGTGGCCGTCTTCTTGGCGGCGGTCTTCTTGGCGGCGGTCTTCTTCGTGGCCGCCTTCTTGGCGGCCGCCTTCCTCGCCGGCGCGGCCGGCTCGCTGCCGGACCACTGCTCGACCCACTCGTCGAGCACCTGCCAGGTGGTGCCGCGCGCGGCGCGGCCGGTCAGCATCCCGAGGTGGCCCCCGGGCACGATCTCGAAGCGCACCTCGCGAGCCCCCGACAGCAGCGGCAGCACGGCGCGGACCGCCTCGACCGGAGCGATGCCGTCGGTCGCGCCGGCGAACACCAGGACCGGTGCCGAGATCTCCGAGAGCGAGACGTCGTGGTCGCCGATCTCGACGGCCCCGGTGGCCATCGCGTTGCCCTTCGCGAACCGGTGGTAGAGCTGGCCGAAGCTACGGCCCGGGTACGCCGTCATCTTCGCGGTGAACCGGTCGACCGCCTCGATCTGGGCGAGGAAGTCGGTGTCGTCGAGGTGGGTGGCGATCGCCAGCGGCTTGGTGACCAGCTTCTGGAACGACGAGAGCTGGAACGCCCAGCGCACCAGCGGCGTGGGCGCCCCGCCGGCGGCCCGGTAGGCCCGGGTCACCAGCCCGTGCCCGCCGGTGAGGTCGAGCAGTGGGCGCAGCGGTGCGACCAGCGGCACCCGGGTCACGTCGACCGGCGAGCCGATCACCGAGAGCGAGCCGATCGGCAGGTCGGGGGAGTCGGCCGCCGCGAGCATCGCGAAGATCCCGCCGAGGCTCCAGCCGATGACGTGCACGGGCCGGCCACCGGCGTGCGCCGACACCTCGCGCACCGCAGCCGGTACGACCTCCTCGACCCAGTGCTCCAGGCCGAGGTTGCGGTCGCGGAAGGAGACGTTGCCGTACTCGACGAGGTACGTCGGGCGGCCGCCGCGCACGAAGTGCTCGACCAGCGAGCAGCCCCGGCGCAGGTCGAAGCAGATCGCCGGCGCGGCCAACGGCGTCACCAGCAGCACCGGGTCGCCCTGGTCGCGGACGCCGGCCATCGGCCGGTAGTGGTAGACCTCGCGCAGCGTGCCGTCGTCGATGAGGGTGCGCGGCATCGGCCGCAGGTCCGCGAGGCCGCCGTACAGCACCAAGTGCGCGACGTTGCCCGCTGCGGACGCCACCTGGTCCGGCTTCGGAACGAGGTCCATGCCCGGAAAACTACTCCCCGACACGGAGGTCACGAGGCAGGTCCGGGGGCCGGGGCATGAGCCCGGTCACGCGCGGTGAGCGCCAGGAGGCAGGACCGCCCAGCCGTCAGGACCGCCGGGCGGGCCGCACGGTCTTGCCGTGCGAGGGCCGCACGGCGGTGAGCTCGGCGAGGAAGCTGTCGGCCCAGGCGGCGACGTCGTTCTGGCTGACGGTCTTGCGCATCGCCTTCATCCGCCGGGTCCGCTCCTTCTCGTCGGCGCGGTAGGCCTCCAGCAGTGCGGACTTCATCCCGTTGATGTCGTAGGGGTTGACCAGCCAGGCCTGCCGCAGCTCGTCGGCCGCGCCCGCGAACTCCGAGAGCACCAGTGCGCCGTCGTTGTCGAAGCGGCAGGCGACGTACTCCTTGGCGACCAGGTTCATGCCGTCGCGGTACGGCGTCACCACCATGATGTCGGCGGCGCGGTAGAGCGCCGCCATCTCCTCGCGGGGGTACGACGCGTGCATGTAGCTGATCGCCGGCCGGCCGATCCGCCCGAGGTCGCCGTTGATCCGCCCCACGAGGCGGTCGATGTCGTCGCGGAGGATGCGGTACTGCTCGACCTGCTCGCGCGAGGGCGTCGCCACCTGCACGAACACCGCGTCCTCGACGTCGAGGTCGCCCTGCGCCAGCAGCTCGCTGTAGGCGCGGAGCCGGGCGTAGATGCCCTTGGTGTAGTCGAGTCGGTCGACGCCGAGGAAGATCCGGCTCGGGTTGCCCAGGGCGTCGCGGATCTCGGCGGCGCGCTTCTCGACCTCCTCGGAGCGAGCCAGGTCCTCGAAGCCCTTCGCGTCGATGGAGATCGGGAACGCTGCGGCCCGCACGGTGCGGCCGTCGGGCAGGTAGACGAGGTCGCGGTGCGTCTTGTGCCCGACCCGCTGGCGGACCAGTCGCACGAAGTTCTGCGCGGCGCCGGGGAGCTGGAAGCCGACCAGGTCGGCGCCCAGCAGGCCCTCGAGCAGCTGGCGTCGCCAGGGCAGCTGCTGGAACAGCTCGGTGGGCGGGAACGGGATGTGCAGGTAGAACCCGATCCGCAGGTCCGGGCGCAGCTCGCGCAGCATCTGTGGCACCAGCTGCAGCTGGTAGTCGTGCACCCACACGGTCGCACCCTCGGAGGCAGCTGCAGCGGCCTGCTCGGCGAACCGCCGGTTCACCACCACATAGGCGTCCCACCACTCGCGGTGGAACTCCGGCTTCGCGGCGACGTCGTGGTAGAGCGGCCACAGGGTGCCGTTCGCGAAGCCCTCGTAGAACTCCTCGACCTCCTGCTGGGTCAACGTGATCGGGACCAGGTCGAGGCCCTCGTCCTCGAAGGGCTCCAGGTCGCTCTCGGTGCCGCCCGGCCAGCCGATCCAGCTGCCGTCGTTGGCGCGCATGACCGGCTCGATCGCGGTGACCAGGCCGCCGGGTGAGCGCCGCCACTCGGCCGTCCCGTCTCCGAGCGGCACCCGGTCGACGGGGAGTCGGTTCGCGACGATGACCAGGTCAGCCGAGCCAGAGGAAGCCACGTTCTTCACCCTAGTTGAGCCTCCACAGGCCGCCGCCGCTGTCGGGTTGGCCCGACAGCGGATGTCGGGCTGGCAGGATCGTGCGCGAGCCCGCATGTTCCTAGCGTTTCTCCCATGGCGGACCTGACCATGAGCCAGACGTACCCTCTCGCGACCTCGCGCCAACCCCGCGGCGTACGACGGGTACTGCTCGAGACCGGCTACCACCTCTCTGCCTTCCCGATCGCGCTCGTGGGGTTCGTGGTGGTGGTCACCGACCTGGCCCTCGGGGTCGGGCGCTCGGTCATCATCGGCGGCGTCCTGCTGCTCTGGGTCGGCGTGATGGTGGCGCGCGGCTTCGCCCGGTTCGAGCGGCTGCTGATGCGGGAGCTGCTCGGCCGCTGCGCGCCCACCCCGAGGTACCTGTGCGGGCGCGTCGGGGACGGGTTCTGGCGCCGGGCGCTCACGCCGCTGCGCGACCCGCAGTCCTGGCTCGACGTCGTGTGGTCGCTGGTCGCACTGGTGACCGGCAACTTCGCGTTCTCGCCGGGCGTGGCTCCAGGGTCACCTCAGCTGCCCCACCAGTCACACCTGGCGGCCGGAACCCGCACGACACGCCGTGGCCCCTCGGCGTGTCCTGCGGGTTTCGGCTGCTGACAGCCGAACCCCCCAGCGCGCCGGTCAGACCGGGAACTCGACCCCCACCTGGGCACGCAGGTCGTCCATCTGCCGCAGCAGCGCGAGGGTCTGCTCGTGGGGGACCAGCGGGCTCTCGCGCAGGCCCTCGCGCAGGCAGCGGCCCACCTCGGCGATCTCGTTGCCGTAGCCCTTGCCGAGCACCGGCTCGGCGCCGACGACCTCGACCGGCGCGCCGGGCTCGACCACCCAGCTGCCCGGACCGGGGGCGTACGGCGTGAACACCGCGCGGGCCGGGTGGTGGAAGTCGTCGAACCGGATCCGGCCGCGGTCGGTGGCGATCTCGCAGGCGCGGGAGGAGTACGACGTCATCGACGCGGTCATCGTCGCCAGGGCGCCGCCCGGGTAGCGCCCGCTGATCGCGATGTCGAGGTCGATCCCGCGCTCGGACAGGTCACCGGTGGCGGTCAGCCGCTCCGCCGGGCCGAGCAGGAGGTGGGCGATGGTCAGCGGGTAGATGCCCATGTCCAGCAGCGCGGAGGCCCCCAGCGCCGGGTCGAGCATCCGGTCCCCGGGAGGCGCGTCGACGCGGAACCCCAGCTCGGCGTGCAGGTGCCGCGGGGTGCCGAACTCACCGGACTGCAGCCGCTCGCGGAGAGCCCGGACGACCGGATGGCAGGCGGTCCACATCGCCTCCATGAGGAACCGGTCGTGGGCGCCGGTCAGGCGGACCATCTCCTCGGCGTCGGCCACGTCGAGGGTCAGCGGCTTCTCGCACAGCACGTGCTTGCCGGCCTCGAAGGCCAGCCGCGCGTTGTCGAGGTGCAGGGCGTGGGGCGTGGCGATGTAGACGACGTCGACGGCGGGGTCCGCCACCAGCTCCTCGTACGATCCGTGCGCCGCGGCCGCGCCGTACTCCTTCGCGAACGCTTCGGCGCTCTCCGCGCGCCGGGACCCGACGGCGGCCAGCCGGGCGCCCGGCACCAGCGCCAGGTCGCGTGCGAACGTGTGGGCGATCTTGCCCGTGGCGAGGATTCCCCAGCCGATGGTCTCCATGCCCGGACGCTATCGGTGGCGACTCCTCCGGGGACTCTCGGCAGGTCGAATGACATCGTTGTGGTTCGTCGCCTACAGTGAGGCGAACGAGCCGGACCACTGTCCTCAGGAGATCTCATGGATGCCGCGAACGCCTTCGGTGGCGCCGCCGAGGTCACGCCGACCCTCAGCGACCGCGACCGGGAGATCCTCGACTTCGAGCGCCAGTGGTGGAAGTACGCCGGCGCCAAGGAGACCGCGGTCCGGGAGAAGTTCGACATGTCCTCGACCCGCTACTACCAGGTCCTCAACGCGCTGATCGACCGGCCCGAGGCGCTCGAGGCCGACCCGCTGCTGGTCCGCCGGCTGCGGCGGCTGCGCTCGGCGCGCCAGCGGCAGCGCTCGGCCCGCCGGCTCGGCTTCGAGGTCTGAGCGGTGCGCACCCGCAACCAGCGCGGCGTGGTCACCCCGTCCCCGGTGGTGATGCTGAGCGTGATCGCGGTGGCGATGGCCGGCATCGCGTTCGTCGCGACCCGCGGCGGCGAGCCCGCTGAGCGTGAGGTGGCCACGGTGGCCCGTGAGGCCGGGCCGAGCATGTCGCCGTCGGCGCAGCCGACCCCGACGAAGGAGCCGAAGCCCCAGCCGACCGTCAAGCGCGGCAAGGTCTACGTCGAGGTCTACAACAACTCCGGCATCACCGGGCTCGCCGGCCGGGTCGCCGAGCGCGCCACCGGCATCGGCTGGCAGGTCGTGGGCTCCGACAACTGGTACGGCACGATCCCCGCCTCGACGGTCTACTACCCGCCGAAGCTGAAGCAGGCCGCGAAGACGCTCGCGCTGGACCTCGGCATCCGGCGGACCGCGCCCGCCGTCGACCCGATGCGGCTCGACCGGCTGACCCTCATCCTGACCGGTCCGCTGGACTGAGCCCGACCCGCACCCGGCCGTCCGGGTGAGCGGGGATGGCAGGGTGGGGGCATGGAGTTCACCTCGCCCGAGGGGGAGCAGAAGTACGCCGCGCTCGTGCGCGCCGCGAGCCGGGCCGTGGTCGGCCTCGACTTCGACGGCACCCTGTCGCCGATCGTGGACGACCCCGCGCAGGCGCGCATCCACCCGGAGGCCCGCGAGGTGCTCGTCGAACTCGCCGCCGAGGTCGCCGCGATCGCGGTGATCACCGGCCGCCCCGCCCGCCAGGCCCTCGACCTCGGCGGCCTCGAGGAGGTCGGCGACGCCGTCGCCGCGGCCGGCAAGGACCTCTTCGTCTTCGGCCAGTACGGCAACGAGCGGTGGAGCGCGAACCGGCGCCGGATCATCTCCCCGCGGCCGCCCGCCGGGCTCGCGACCTTCCTCCGGGACCTGCCGCGCGCCCTGCGCACCGCCGGCGCGGCCGACGCGTACGTCGAGGAGAAGGGCCTCGCGTACGCCGTGCACACCCGCCGGCTGCCCGACCCCGACGCCGCGTTCGAGCGGCTGCTGCCGGTGCTGCGGGAGCTGGCCGGTCGCAACGACCTGGTCCTCGAGCCCGGCCGCCGGGTCATCGAGGTCCGCGCGCCCGGCATGGACAAGGGCCAGGCCGTCGACAGGCTGGTCGAGGAGGTGGGTGCCGGTGCGTTCCTCTTCGCCGGTGACGACCTGGGCGACGTCGAGGCGTTCGAGGCCGTCGGCGCGCTCGCCAAGAACGGGCTGCCCACCCTGCTGGTCTGCTCGGCCTCGTTCGAGCAGAGCGCCCTGGTCGAGCTCTCCGACGTCGTCGTCGACGGCCCCGAGGGCGTCCTCGAGCTGCTCCGCCGGCTCACCGCCGACGCCCGCGCCGCCCGGGTCTGAACGCGCCGGCCCGGTAGTCCCTGACGATTGCGCGGTCCCCGCCGGCGTGTCGAGCCCGCAATCGTCAGGGAGTATCCCGCCGGATCGGGGCACCCAGGACCCTCGGGTGTTCCGGTGTTCGTCAACAGCGAACAGGAGGCGCTCTCCGGAACACCGGCCCGGGCTCGGGAGTTGAGCGGACATGGCACTCAAGCTCCCCGTCCTCTTCGTCCCGGACGTCGTCCTCCTCCCCGGCATGGTCGTTCCCCTCGAGCTCGACGAGTCCTCCCAGGCCGCCATCGACGCCGCCCGCGCGGGCAGCGACAGCCAGGTGCTGGTCGCGCCGCGGCTGGACGACCGCTACGCGTCGTACGGCGTCATCGCGACCATCGAGCGCGTCGGCAAGTTCTCGGGCGGCTCCCCGGCCGCGGTCCTCAAGGCCGGTCCCCGGGCCGCCATCGGCAGCGGCGTCACCGGGCCCGGGGCGGCCCTGTGGGTCGAGGTCGAGCCGGCCGAGGACGTCGTGACCCCGCGCGCCCGCGAGCTCGCCGAGGAGTACAAGCGGCTGGTCGTCGCCGTGCTCCAGCGCCGCGAGGCCTGGCAGATCGTCGACCAGGTGCACCAGATGACCGACCCGAGCGCGATCGCCGACACCGCGGGCTACGCGCCGTACCTCTCCACCGAGCGCAAGCGCGAGCTGCTCGAGGACCCCGACGTGGAGTCCCGGCTGCTGCGCGTCATCGGCTGGACCCGCGACTACCTCGCCGAGGCCGAGCTGACCGACAAGATCGGTGAGGAGGTCCGCGACGGGATGGAGAAGCAGCAGCGCGAGTACCTCCTGCGTCAGCAGCTCGCCGCGATCCGCAAGGAGCTCGGCGAGGGCGAGCCGGAAGGGGCCGACGACTACCGGGCTCGCGTCGAGGCCGCCGACGTGCCCGACGCGGTGCGCGAGGCGCTGCTGCGCGAGGTCGGCAAGCTCGAGCGCTCCAGCGACCAGAACCCCGAGGCCGCGTGGATCCGGACCTGGCTCGACACGGTGCTCGAGCTGCCGTGGAGCACCACCACCGAGGACGCGAACGACGTCGCCGGCGCCCGCGCCGTCCTGGACGCCGACCACCACGGCCTGGACGAGGTCAAGGAGCGGATCGTGGAGTACCTCGCGGTCCGGGCCCGTCGCGCGGAGCGCGGCCTGCAGGTCGTCGGAGGCCGCGGCTCGGGCGCCGTGATCCTGCTGGCCGGGCCTCCCGGTGTCGGCAAGACCTCGCTGGGCGAGTCCGTGGCCCGGGCGCTCGGCCGCAGGTTCGTCCGGGTCGCCCTGGGCGGCGTGCGCGACGAGGCCGAGATCCGCGGGCACCGCCGTACCTATGTCGGCGCGCTGCCCGGCCGGATCGTGCGCGCGATCAAGGAGGCCGGCTCGATGAACCCGGTCGTGCTCCTCGACGAGGTCGACAAGGTCGGCTCCGACTACCGGGGCGACCCCGCGGCCGCGCTGCTCGAGGTCCTCGACCCGGCGCAGAACCACACCTTCCGCGACCACTACCTGGAGCTGGACCTGGACCTCTCCGACGTGCTGTTCATCGCGACCGCGAACGTCGTGGAGCAGATCCCGTCGGCGCTGCTGGACCGGATGGAGCTGGTGACGCTCGACGGGTACACCGAGGACGACAAGGTCGGCATCGCCCGCGACTTCCTGCTGCCCCGCCAGCTCGAGCGCGCGGCGCTGACCTCCGACGAGGTGCGGGTGACCGACGCCGCGCTGCGCGAGATGGCCGCCAACTACACCCGCGAGGCCGGCGTGCGCCAGATGGAGCGGCTGCTCGCCAAGGCGCTGCGCAAGGCGGCGACCCGGCTCGCCACGGGCGCGGTCCAGGTCGACATCGACGTGGCGGACCTCAAGGACCTGGTCGGCCGGCCGCGGTTCACCCCCGAGGCACCGGAGCGTACGGCGGTCCCGGGCGTGGCGACCGGCCTGGCGGTGACCGGGCTCGGCGGCGACGTGCTGTTCATCGAGGCGTCGGCTGCGGAGGGGACCGCCGGCCTCACGCTGACCGGCCAGCTCGGCGACGTGATGAAGGAGTCGGCGCAGATCGCGCTGTCCTTCGTCCGCGCGCACGCGGCCGAGCTCGGGGTGGAGCCGTCGTTCTTCGAGAAGGCGATCCACGTGCACGTGCCGGCCGGCGCCACCCCCAAGGACGGCCCGTCCGCCGGCATCACCATGGTCACCGCGCTCACCTCGCTGGCCACCGGCCGCCCCGTGCGCTCGGAGGTCGGCATGACCGGCGAGGTCTCGCTGACCGGCCGGGTGCTGCCGATCGGCGGGCTCAAGCAGAAGCTGCTCGCGGCCCAGCGCCACGGCCTCACCGAGGTGTTCGTGCCGCTGCGCAACGAGCCGGACCTGGACGACGTACCGGCCGACGTCCTCGGGAGCGTCACGGTGCACCCGGTCAGCGACGTCCTGGACGTGGTCCGCGGCGCGCTGGCCAGCACCGAGGCGGCCACGGTCGCAGCGTGACCGGACGCCTCCGGGCGCGAGACGACGGCCGTCCAACATGTGGATGCGATGTGCACATGCTGAGACGGCCGTCGTACTGTTCTCCACAGCTCATCAAGAGGGACTGAGGGATACGGCCCTGTGAAGTCCCGGCAACCGCCGCGATCCTCCGCCGCCCGGCATCCAGCCAGGAAGCGGTTCGCGGAAACGGTGCCAATTCCGCCCGGGGCGACCGCCGCACCCGGGGAAGATGAGAAGGAGGACTTCATGAGCGCCGTCGTCATCGAGAAGACCAGCACGCCGGGCCTGCGCGAGGGCGCGTTCGGCAACGCCACCGCCCTCTCCTGCCGCGAGTGCGGCCACCAGGTCGAGCTCGGACCGCACTACGCGTGTCCGGAGTGCTTCGGCCCCCTGGAGATCGCCTACGACTTCCCCCGGGTCACCCGCGAGGAGATCGAGGCCGGCCCGCGCAACATCTGGCGCTACAAGGCGCTGCTGCCGGTGCCCGCCGACATCGAGGACAGCCCCAACACCGAGCCCGGCTTCACCCGCCTGCTGCGTGCGGGCAACCTGGCCGCCGAGCTCGGGATCGCGAACCTGTGGGTCAAGGACGACTCCACCAACCCCACCAACTCCTTCAAGGACCGCGTCGTCGCCTGCGCGCTGAGCGCGGCCCGCGAGTTCGGCAGCAAGGTCTTCGCCTGTCCGAGCACCGGCAACCTCGCCAACGCGGTCGCCGCCGCGGGCGCCCGCGCCGGCATCAAGACCGTGGTGTTCATCCCGAGCAACCTCGAGCAGCCCAAGCAGGTCAACTCCGCCGTCTTCACCGACTCCCTGGTGGCCGTCAACGGCAACTACGACGACGTCAACCGGCTCGCTTCCGAGATCGCCGGCGAGGAGGAGGGCTGGGCGTTCGTGAACGTCAACGTCCGCCCCTACTACGCCGAGGGCTCCAAGACCCTCGGCTACGAGATCGCCGAGCAGCTCGGCTGGCGGCTGCCGGACCAGATCGTGATCCCGGTCGCGAGCGGCTCGCAGCTGACCAAGGTGCACAAGGCCTTCCAGGAGCTGATCCGGCTCGGCCTCGTGGAGGACAAGCCCTACCGCGTGTACGGCGCGCAGGCCGCGGGCTGCTCCCCGGTCTCGGTCGCCTACAAGGCCGGCGTCGACGCCATCCGCCCGGTCAAGCCGGACACGATCGCCAAGAGCCTGGCGATCGGCAACCCCGCCGACGGCATCTACGTCCTCGACATCTGCCGCGAGACCGGCGGCGCGGTCGAGGACGTCACCGACGACGAGATCCGCGCCGGCATCGTGCTGCTGGCCCGCACCGAGGGGATCTTCACCGAGACCGCCGGCGGCACCACCGTCGCCGTGTTGAAGAAGCTCGTCGAGACCGGCCAGCTCGACACCTCGCTCGAGACCGTGGTGATCAACACCGGCCACGGCCTGAAGACCCTGGACGCGGTCTCCGGCACCGTGGCGCCCGCCGCGACCATCGACCCGTCGTACCCTGCCTTCGCCGCCACCGGCCTGGCCTGAGCACCCGAGCACCCGAGGAGCTGACCATGAGCGTCTCCGTCCGGATCCCCACGATCCTGCGCACCTACACCGGCGGCGAGTCCGAGGTGAGCGCCTCCGGCGCCACGCTGGCCGAGGTCCTCGACGACCTCGACGGCAGCTACGGCGGGATCAAGGCCCGGATCCTCGACGACGCCGGCGAGCTGCGCCGCTTCGTCAACGTCTACGTCGGCAACGACGACGTGCGGTTCCTCGACAACCTGGCGACGCCCACGCCCGACGGCGCCCAGATCTCGGTCATCCCGGCCGTCGCCGGCGGTTGCTGCTGAGGCTGCCCGCTCGTCATGCGTGCGGGCGGCCCGCGACACGTCGCGTTCACCCGGGCATGATTGAACGGACCGGTGACCCGTGCCCGGACCCGTCTCGCCGCGCTGACCGCCGCCACCCTGGCGGGGACGGTGGCGGGGGCGGCTCTGGCCGGCAGGGGGCTGCTGCACCGCCAGGCGGCCGCCGCGCGCCGGGTGATCGGCAAGCCGCTCGGCGAGACCGCCGTCGACGCCGACCGGGTCTGGAGGAAGAAGTACGGCGCGCCGCTGGACCTGCTGCTCCTCGGTGACTCGATCGCGGCCGGGCTCGGCGCCGAGCGGCCCAAGGAGACCCTCGGCGGCCGGCTGGCCCGGGCGCTCGCGCGGGAGACCGGTCGCGCCGTGCGGCTGCGGACCGCCGCCCGGGTCGGCTCGGAGTCCTCGACGCTCGCCGCCCAGCTGGCCGGTCTGCCGCCGACCTACCGCCCCGACGTCGCGGTGATCGTCGTCGGCGGCAACGACGTCACCCACCGGGTCCCGGTCGCCGAGTCGGTCAAGCACCTCGAGGAGGCGGTCCACGGCCTGCGCGACCTCGGGGCGGGCGTGGTGGTCGGCACCTGCCCGGACCTCGGCGCGCTGCGGCCGGTGCCACAGCCGCTGCGCGCGCTCGGCTCGCGCGCGTCGCGCCAGCTGGCCCTGGCCCAGGAGGCGGTCGCGGTGGCAGCCGGCGCCCACGCCGTCTCGCTGGCCCGCGTGGTCGGGCCGTTCTTCATCACCAACCCCGACGAGATGTTCAGCCTGGACCGGTTCCACCCCAGCGCGCTCGGCTACAAGCGCACCGCGAAGGCGATGCTGCCCTCGATCCTCGCCGCGCTCGGGCTGCGCGAGGAGGTGCCCTTCGGCCACCGCCGGCCGCGGGGAGGGCGGGGTGCGGACGCGGCGACCGCGGCGCCGGCGCTCCGCACCCTTGACACCGACCCGGGTGGCGGATGACAGTAGCGGTGGGAACGCTCCCAATCCACCGGTTCCGGACCTGGGGTGGACCAGCAGCTGTGGCCGAGCCCGGGCGGACGGGGAGCGCCCGCGGCCGACGGCGGTCGGTCGGCGACCCGCCGAGCGGCGGGTCCGGGAAGACCTCGACGTCCCGGACCCGCCGCTCGCTCCGCGCCGGTGCGCCGCCCGTGCCGCACCGTGCCGCGCCGCGATGTCCGCGGCCGCCCGCCCGCGCGACGGCATACTGACGCCATGGCCCGCCGCCCCCGCACCCGCCCCACCCTGGAGGAGGTCGCCGCGCTCGCGGGCGTCGGCCGCGGCACCGCCTCGCGCGTGATCAACGGTGGGGCGAAGGTCTCCGACCGCGCGCGCCAGGCGGTCGAGGACGCGATCGCCGAGCTCGGCTACGTGCCGAACGCCGCCGCCCGCGCCCTGGTCACCCGGCGCACCGACGCGGTCGCGCTGGTCATCGCCGAGTCCGAGGAGCGGGTGTTCGGCGAACCGTTCTTCGCAGGGATCGTGCGCGGCATCGGGGCGGCGCTCGCGACTGCCGATCGCCAGCTCGTGCTGATCCTGGCCGATGCCCGCCGCCGCGGCGGCCTCGAGCACTACCTCACCCGCCAGCACGTCGACGGGGTGCTGCTGCTCTCGCTGCACGGCGACGACACGCTGCCCGACCGGATCCGCGGCCACGGGCTGCCGGTGGTCGTGGGTGGCCGCCCGCGGCCCGACGTCGCGACCGGCTTCGTCGACGTCGACAACGTGCAGGGCGCCGGCCTCGCCGTGGCCCACCTCGTCGACCGCGGCCGCACCCGGATCGCCACGATCGCCGGCCCGGCGGACATGGTCGCCGGCAGCTCCCGCTTCGAGGGGTACGTCGCCGGCCTCACCGCCGCCGACCGGCCCATCGACGAGCGACTGGTGGCGCGCGGCGACTTCAGCCAGGAGAGCGGCACCCGCGCGATGCGGGCGCTCCTGGACCGGGAGCCGGGCGTGGACGGCGTCTTCTGCGCCAACGACCTGATGGCGGTCGGCGCGCTCCAGGCCCTGCGCGAGCACGGCCGCCGGGTCCCCGAGGACGTCTCCGTCGTGGGCTTCGAGGACGCTCCGATCGCCCGGGCGACGGTGCCCCCGCTGACGACCGTGCACCAGTCACCCGGGGCGATGGGGGGCGAGATGGTCGCGCTCCTGCTGGAGACGATGGCCGGCACCGACCCCGCGCCGCCCGGCCGGATGCTGCCCACCCGCCTGGTCGTGCGCCAGAGCAGCTGAACCGGAGCAGCGGGGCAGCCGGCCCAACCGGTCTGAACCCGCTCCGCGCCCGGGCTCCGGTTGTCCTAATCTTCCCCCGTGGACCAGCAGCCGACGAAACCGCTCGTGCTCCTGGTGACCTGCGCCGAGTGGCCCGACGGCGAGCCCGGGCACGGCGCCCTCGACGTCGCGCTCGAGGCCCAGGGCCTCACCGCCCGGTGGGTGCAGTGGGACGACCTCAGCGTCGACTGGGGCGCGGCCGACGTGGTCGCGGTGCGCTCCACGTGGGACTACGACCGCCGGCTCGGCGAGTTCCTCGGCTGGGCGTCCGGGGTCGGCCCGGCGCTGCTGAACGGCGTGGACGTGTTCCGGTGGAACACCGACAAGCGCTACCTGGTCCACCTCCAGTCGACCGGCCTGCCGGTGGTGCCCACGGTTGCCGCGGACACGGTGTTCGACGTGCGTGCCGCCGCCGACCGGTACGGCGTCGCGGTGGTCAAGCCGCGGGTGGGCGCCGGCGGCCGCGGCCTCGAGGTGGTCTCCGACGGACGCGTGTGGCTGCCCAGCCCGGACGGGCACCCCGGCCCGTGGATCGTCCAGCCCCTGGTCGAGTCGATCCACCACGACGGCGAGACCTCGGTGTTCATGATCGCCGGGCACCCGGTCAGCCAGGTGCAGAAGCTGCCCAGCACCACCGACATCCGGGTGCACGAGCAGTTCGGGGGCACGATGCGCTCGGTCGAGCTCACCAAGGAGGCGGCGCTGCTGGCGGCCCAGGCGGTCGCCGCCGTCGTGGACCTGCTCGGCGACGAGGTCGTCTACGCCCGGGTCGACATGATGCGCCACGAGGGCCGGCTGGTGGTCAGCGAGGTCGAGCTGACCGAGCCCGGGCTCTACCTCGACGTGCTCCCGCTCAACGCGCTGCCGTTCGCCGAGACGGTCGCCGCCCGGGCGCTGCCGCGCACCTGGTGACCCGGCGCCGGTCCCGGCGTACGCGCTCCGGACCCGCCCGCCCGATCCCCGCCCGCTCGTGCCTCGCGCGGGAGATCCTGGTGTCTCGACCCGCGATCACGCCCTCGCGGGCTCGGGCGTGCGCTCGCTCGACCCGCCCGGCCGATCCCGCACGCTCGTGCCTCGCGCGCGGGAGCCGGGCGCCTTGCACTCTCAGGGGTCGAGTGCTAAACATGGGGCTGGCACTCTCCCCCGGAGAGTGACAACACCGGATCGGCGACGTTGAGGTCCTCCTGACCGGCGAGAAAGGGTTCGCCGGAGCCAGGGTGGCCGTCCGTCGCGGGCAACCCGTCGACCCGGATCCATGAACTCTCTTCATTGCGAAGGATCGCAGGAGTTATGCCGAAGCTGATTGCTTTCAACGAGGAGGCCCGGCGCGGTCTCGAGCGTGGCATGAACACGCTCGCGGACGCTGTCAAGGTCACGCTCGGGCCCAAGGGTCGCAACGTCGTCCTCGAGAAGAAGTGGGGCGCCCCCACGATCACCAACGATGGTGTGTCCATCGCCAAGGAGATCGAGCTCGAGGACCCCTACGAGAAGATCGGTGCCGAGCTCGTCAAGGAGGTCGCCAAGAAGACCGACGACGTCGCCGGCGACGGCACCACCACCGCCACCGTCCTCGCCCAGGCGATGGTCCGCGAGGGCCTGCGCAACGTGGCCGCCGGTGCGAACCCGATGGGCCTCAAGCGCGGCATCGAGGCGGCCGTCGAGGCCGTGTCCGGCCAGCTGCTGAGCATGGCCAAGGACGTCGAGACCAAGGAGCAGATCGCGTCCACCGCGAGCATCTCCGCGGCCGACACGACCGTCGGCGAGATCATCGCCGAGGCGATGGACAAGGTCGGCAAGGAAGGCGTCATCACCGTCGAGGAGTCGAACACCTTCGGGCTCGACCTCGAACTCACCGAGGGCATGCGCTTCGACAAGGGCTACATCTCGGCGTACTTCGTCACCGACCCCGAGCGGATGGAGACGGTCCTCGAGGACCCCTACGTCCTGATCGCGAACCAGAAGATCTCCTCGGTCAAGGACCTGCTGCCGCTGCTCGAGAAGGTCATGCAGTCCGGCAAGCCGCTGCTGATCCTGGCCGAGGACGTCGACGGCGAGGCCCTGTCCACGCTGGTCGTCAACAAGATCCGCGGCACCTTCAAGTCCGTCGCCGTCAAGGCCCCGGGCTTCGGTGACCGCCGCAAGGCCATGCTGCAGGACATCGCGATCCTCACCGGCGGCCAGGTCATCTCCGAGGAGGTCGGCCTCAAGCTCGAGTCGACCGGCATCGAGCTGCTCGGCCAGGCCCGCAAGGTCGTCATCACCAAGGACGAGACCACGATCGTCGAGGGTGCCGGCGACGCCGACCAGATCGCCGGCCGGGTCAACCAGATCCGCGCCGAGATCGAGAAGTCGGACTCCGACTACGACCGCGAGAAGCTCCAGGAGCGCCTCGCCAAGCTGGCCGGCGGCGTGGCCGTCATCAAGGTCGGCGCGGCCACCGAGGTCGAGCTCAAGGAGCGCAAGCACCGCATCGAGGACGCCGTTCGCAACGCGAAGGCGGCCGTCGAGGAGGGCATCGTCGCCGGTGGTGGCGTGGCGCTCGTCCAGGCTGCCAACGCCGCGTTCGACAAGCTCGACCTCACCGGTGACGAGGCCGTGGGTGCGCAGATCGTGCGCTTCGCGACCGATGCCCCGCTCAAGCAGATCGCGATCAACGCCGGCCTCGAGGGCGGCGTCGTGGCGGAGAAGGTGCGCGGCCTCACGGCCGGTCACGGCCTCAATGCGGCCACCGGCGAGTACGTCGACATGATCGCCTCGGGCATCATCGACCCCGCCAAGGTGACCCGCAGCGCGCTGCAGAACGCCGCCTCCATCGCGGCGCTCTTCCTCACCACCGAGGCCGTCGTGGCCGACAAGCCGGAGAAGGCCGCCCCGATGGGCGACCCGTCCGGCGGCATGGGCGGCATGGACTTCTGAGCACCCCTTGGTCGGCCTGGCTCCGAGCCAGGCCGATCAAAGCCAGGTGCCGGGTCGAGGAGCGTCGACCGGACCGAGCGAAGCGAGGAACGGCGACGCGTCTCGAGACCCGGTCGCTCAGTGGAGCAGCAGCACAGCAGCAGAACGTCGACCCGCCGGAGGATCACCTCCGGCGGGTCGACGTCATTTCGGGAGGTGCCGGGTCGTGTGCCTGAGCACGCGCCATGGCGCGTGCTCAGGCACACGACCCATCAGTCGGCGCGCGGGGGCACCATCAGCAGGCAGGCGCCGGGCTCGGCGAACGGGATCAGGTCGGTGCCCTCCGGGTCCGCGCCGTACGTCGCGAGCGCGCCGCTGACCAGGCCGCGGTGGACCTCGCACACGACGCCGGGGTAGCGGTGGGCGGCCTCGAGCAGGGGGCACCTGGTCAGCCGCACCACGTCGTCGCGCTCGGCGTCCGCCTCGGGTTCGAACCCGAGCTCGTCGAGCATCGTGACGACCTCGTCGCGGGCGTCCTCCGGGGTCTCCGGCCGGCGGTCGCGCTCGGCGGCCAGGTCGCGGCCCCAGTGCTCGCCGGCGAACCGTGCGGTCTCGGTCGGCGCCGGGCTGGTGCTGGCGATCGAGGCGGCCAGTGCGGTGGCGAGACCGGCGTACTCGTCGCGGCCCCGCTCCTCGACGGACTGGTAGCGCCACGCGGGCCGGCCACGACCCTGCGGCTCGCTGCGGACCCGGCGCACCCACCCATCGGCCACCAGGGCCTCGAGGTGCTCGCGCACCGTGTTGGGGTGCAGGCCGCTGGCCTGGGCCAGCGCCGCCAGCCGGGGCGCCTCCGGCTGGTCGAGGAGCAGCTGGAGCACCGCGGCGCGGCCCGGGGTCAGCGGCCGCGGCCGTCGACCGGGGAGGGGGCCCAGCTGATTATTTTTCACGGGCCATACTGTAGTAAACATGGCTCGTACGGTCACCTCCCGGGCCGGCGCCGACGCGGCCGGCCCAGGCGCGACCGCACCCGAGACCCACCCACACCCTGAGGAGCACATCGAATGAACGACCTGTTGGTCGCCTCTTCCGAGGCGGACGCGCGCGCAGCCGAGGCGATGGTCGCCCACCACGCGGCGATGGCGGGGACGCTGACCACCCACGTGACGCAGCTCGCCTCGGCCGCCCGGTCGGGCAACGCGGCCGACGCCGAGCGGGTCCGGGGCGAGCTGCTCGCCTGGTGCCGCACCGACCTGGTGCCGCACGCCCTCGCCGAGGAGGCCGCGCTCTACCCGGCCGCCGGCAACCAGCCCACCGCGTCGCTCCTCGTCACCGCGATGCTCGCCGAGCACCAGCTCCTCCTCGGCCTCGTCGACCAGCTCGGCAAGGCGCAGGACGTCGTCTCCGCCGCCATCACCGCCGGCTCGCTGCGCACCGTCTTCGAGACCCACCTGGCCAAGGAGAACGAGCTGATCGTCCCGCTGCTCGCCACCTCCAGGACCGTCTCCCTCGCGGCTCTTCTCGACGGCATGCACGAGGAGCTCGAGCACCACGATCACGACCACGGGCACGGGCATGACCACGGGCACGACCACGGGCACGGGCACGACCACGCGGCACCCGCCGGTCACGGCCACGGACACGGCGGCTGCACCTGCGGCGAGACCGACCCGGCCGGCTTCCCCGAGCTCGACGTGCGCAGCATCCCGCACGCGATCCGGCACGCCACCGTCTTCGGGGCCGTCGACGGGGTGCGCCCCGGGAGCGGCCTGGTGCTGATCGCGCCGCACGACCCGCTGCCGCTGCTGGCCCAGCTCGAGCAGCGCGACCCGGGCGTGCTCACCGTCGAGTACCTCGAGCGCGGCCCCGAGGCGTGGCGGCTGCAGATCCTCCGCGCGGGCTGACCCCTCGTCCCACGGCGTCGACCCGTCCGGGCCTCCCGGGCGGGTCGACGGCTCGTCGACGCCGGGTCAGGGGCGGGCGGTGGGCCGACGCCGCACGGTCCGGTCGAGATGCACCAGCATCGCGATGAAGACCGTCAGCGCGGCGGCGAACGCGACCCACAGCTCGATGCTCGCGATCCGGTGCACGAGCGGCAGGTTGTCGGCCCGGCCGAGGTAGATCCCGGCGGCGGCGTACATGCCGAGCGGGAAGATCATGCTCCACAGGGTGGGGTCGTAGCGCAGCGGGATCTTCCGGATCATGTGCCGCCACACGCCGGCGGCGACCAGCGGCGGGATCAGCCAGGTGGCGAAGGCCCAGAAGACCACCGCCAGGCCGGCGATCAGGTCGCGGGTCGCGTCGACCATGGGGGCGTCGGCCATCTCCACGATCCGGGCCCCGGCCAGGACCGTGATGGCCAGCGCCCCCATGGACACCCAGTACGGCGGGTTGAGGTCCTCGGGCCCGAACTCGTAGAGCATCAGCCGCAGCGTCACGATCACGCCGGTCGCGGCGTACAGGAAGACCCCGACCGACCAGGCCACCACCGCGAGCAGGGCCAGCGCGATCCGGCCGGTGTCCGCCCGCGGCTCGAGGGTGGCCGCCGCGGTCGCGACCGACTGGGTCGCCACCGTCCAGATGAACCAGGTGCCGTTGGCCGCGCCGACCACCGGTCGCGGCTGCGGACCGAGCACCGCCGTCCACGGCACGACGTACCCCAGCACCAGCCAGGCGGTGCCGGACAGCGCGAACAGCACCGCGGTGGCGGCGTAGTGGCCGTCCAGGCCGAGGCGCACCCCGAGCACGTTGGTGCCCGCGACGAAGGTGAAGAAGCCGAAGCCGCGGCGCGGGTCCATGAAGTCGTCGGACGTGGCCTCGCGGTAGGCGACGAACCGCCAGGCCGTCAGCGACAGCAGCAGCACGAAGGCGCCCGCGCAGACCGCCAGCAGCACGTCGGACAGCACCCGGTAGCCCTGGAGCTCCATGCCGACCGAGAGGATCCCGCTGGCCATGACCAGCGCGAAGTAGCCCGGCGCGAGTCCCTCGACCCCGACCCGGATGCGCTCGCCCAGGGTCGCGCCCGGCAACGGCCCCCGCCCGGCGGTCGGCGCGGGGGTGGGAACGCGTCTGGGTGCGGGGCTGGGCGTGGCAGGCACCCGGGCAGGGTACGGCGTCCGCGGCCGATCGCGCAGGTGTGTGAGGGTGGAGACGTGGAGAGTCGACGGGATCGCTTCGAGGAGGTCGCGCCCGGGCTGATCGAGCCGCTGCGGCGGTTCCTGGCCCGCCGCACCGATCCGGCCACCGCCGAGGACGTGCTCGCCGAGACGCTGCTGGTGTGCTGGCGCCGCGCCGAGGAGCTACCGGCGGACCCGCTGCCCTGGGCGTACGCCGTGGCCCGCAACTGCCTGCGCAACGCCGAGCGCGCCGTGCGCCGCCAGCAGCGGGTGGCGGCCCGGATCGCCACGGTGGACCCGCCCGCGGAGGCCACCTCGGCGATCGAGCCCGACCAGGACGTGCGCGACGCGCTGCTGCGGATGCGCGCCGACGACGCCGAGCTGCTCCGGCTGTGGGCCTGGGAGCAGCTCGAGCCTGCCGAGATCGCGGTGGTGCTCGGGATCACCGCCAACGCCGCGAGCGTCCGGCTGCACCGCGCCCGCACGAAGCTGGCCGACCAGCTCGGTAAGACCGGCGCGGGTGCCGGACATGAGGAGTCGAGAGAGGGGAGAAGGTCATGAGCGACGAGCTGCGCGACCGGCTGCGGGCGGCCGACCCGGCCTCCTCCCTGCCGCCGGCCGACCCCGACGGGACGGCCCGACTCCTGGAGGACGTCATGAGCACCGAGCTCACCAGCGAGAACCGGGAGACCGGCACCCGCGACCGCGGCCCGCTCACCTGGCTGGTGGCCGCCGCGGCGGTGCTGATCATCGCGGGCATCGGCCTGTTCGGGGTGCTCAACCACGACGACGACCCGATGGCCCCGCCGACCGCGGTCGACGACCAGACGGTCACCGAGCTGACCGCGCCGAGCGGGGCGGCGTACGCCGCGAAGTGCATGGTGCCCAGCGCCGACCTCATCGGCCAGCAGACCGTGGCCTTCGCGGGCACGGTCACGGCGATCGCCGACGGCATGGTCACGCTCGCCGTCGGCCACTGGTACACCGGCGACCCGACCGACCTGGTGCGGGTGCAGGCGCCGCCCGCCGACCTGCAGCAGCTGATTGGCGCGGTGAGCTTCGAGTCCGGCGGGCGGTACCTCGTCTCCGCGACTGACGGCCGGGTGACCGTGTGCGGCATGAGTGCCCCCTGGTCCGCGGACCTCGCGGCGCGGTACGACGAGGCGTTCGGCAGCTGACCGGGTCGGCCCCGGAGGGCCGCCGGCCTGCCATCCTGGGCACGTGCACGGACTGCTGCTCGCCGCCGGCGCGGGCACCCGGATGGGTCGGCCCAAGGCGCTGGTCCGCGGCGCGGACGGCGAGCCCTGGCTGGTCCGCGGGGTGCGGGCGCTCGCGGAGGGTGGCTGCACCCAGGTGACCGTCGTGCTCGGCGCCGCCGCCGAGGACGCGCTGCCGCTGCTCGAGGGCACCGGCGCGACCGCGGTGGTCGCCGCGGACTGGGCGGACGGGATGTCCGCGTCGCTGCACGCCGGCCTCGCGGCCGCGCTCGCCACCGACGCCGACGCCGTGGTCGTGACGCTCGTCGACCTGCCCGACGTCGGGGCCGAGGTGGTCCGGCGGCTGCTCGAGCCGCGGCCGGGGCCCGGCACGCTGCGGCGGGCGTCGTACGACGGCATCGTCGGCCACCCGGTCGTCCTCGGCCGGGACCACTGGGCCGGCATCGACGACACCGCCCGCGGCGACCGGGGCGCGCGCGACTACCTCGCCCGCCACGTCGTCGCGGCCGTCGAGTGCGGCGACCTGGCCACCGGCGTCGACCTGGACCGGCCGCCGGGCTGAGGCGACCGCCAACCGGGGACCAACACCCCGCACCGTAACCTTGCTCACATGGAGCCCTCGTCCCCCGCCGACGTCGCCGCGCGCCTGGGCGCGACGGGCTACCTGAGCGACGACGCGCTGGCGACGGTGACCTACCTGGCGCTGCGCATGCAGCGCCCGCTCCTGCTCGAGGGCGAGCCGGGAACCGGCAAGACCGCGCTGGCCGAGGCGATCGCAGAGAGCCTGGAGCTTCCGTTGGTGCGGCTGCAGTGCTACGAGGGCATCGACGCGACCCAGGCGCTCTACGACTGGGACTTCCCGCGCCAGATCCTGCACCTGCGCGCGCTCGAGGCGGCCGGCGGTGGCCGGGACGGGCAGGGCGTCGAGGAGGCCGAGAAGAGCCTGTACGACGCGCGCTTCCTGCTGGCGCGCCCCGTCCTGCGGGCGCTCCAGGAGAGCCCGGCGGTGCTGCTGGTCGACGAGGTCGACCGCGCCGACGACGAGTTCGAGGCGTTCCTGCTCGAGGTGCTCTCGACCTACCAGGTCTCGATCCCCGAGCTCGGCACCGTCCGGGCGTCGACGCCCCCGATCGTGGTGCTCACCTCCAACCGCACCCGCGAGCTGCACGACGCGCTGAAGCGGCGTTGCCTCTACCACTGGATCGACCACCCCGGGCTCGAGCGGGAGGTGGAGATCCTGCGCTCGCGGGCGCCCGAGGTCTCCGAGACGCTGCGCCGCCAGGTCGTCGAGCTGGTCCAGCAGCTGCGCGGCCGCGACGACCTCCAGAAGCCGCCCGGGGTCGCCGAGACCCTCGACTGGGCGCGCGCCCTGCACCACCTCGGCACCGCCGACATCGACCTGGCCACCGCCTCGGCGACCCTCGGCGCCCTGGTGAAGTACCGCGAGGACGCCGACCGGGTCCGGCACGCACTCGACCAGGTGCTGCGGGCATGAGCGGACGGTGGCCTCCCGGGCGGGGTGGGTCGCGGGCGGGTGGGTCGCGGGTGGGCGGTGTGCAGGCAACCGTTCCGGTGGGGGATTCGGTTGCCGGCTCACCGCCGGCCGGGCGGCGGGCGGGCGAGCGGTGCGCAGGCAACCGTTGCGGCACGCGACTCGGTGGCTGGCTCTCCGCCGGCCGGGTGGTGGGGGGCCGATGACCGACCGGCTGCCGGACGAGATCCTCCTCGCCTTCGCCCGGGCGCTGCGGGCCGCAGGCGTCCCCGTGACCCACGACCGCGCCCAGGGGTTCCTGGCGGCGGCCGCCGAGCTCGGCGTGGCCGACCAGCGCGCGACCTACCTCGCCGGCCGCGCGACGCTGTGCGCCGGGCCGGACGACCTCGAGCGCTACGACCAGGTCTTCCACGCGTTCTTCAACGCCCGCGACGGGCTGCCCCGGTCGCGTCCGGCCCACCCCGGGGCACCGTTCGCCGGGCTGCCGCTGGAGGAGTCCACCGGCACCGGCGAGGGCCAGGACGAGGAGGTGCTGCGGGCCCTGGCCAGCGAGACCGAGGTGCTGCGCCAGCGCGACGTCGCCTCGCTCAGCGCGGCTGAGAAGCACCGGCTCGCGGGCATGTTCGCGACCCTGCGGCCGCGACCACCGACGCGGCGTACCGCCCGCCACCAGGCGTGGCACCGCGGCGAGGTCGACGCCTCGCGCACGCTGCGGGCCTCGCTGCGCCGGATGGGCGAGCCGGCCGACATCGCCTGGCGGCGCCGCCGCCGGCGGCCGCGACGGGTGGTGCTGCTCGTGGACGTGTCCGGCTCGATGAGCGGGTACGCCGACGCGCTGCTGCGCCTGGCGCACCGGTTCACCCAGGTGGGGCGCGAGAGCGGCGGCGTGGTCGAGACGTTCACCGTCGGGACCCGGCTGACCCACCTGACGCGCGCGATGCGGGTCCGCGACCCCGAGCGGGCGCTGGTCGCGGCCGGTGAGACCGTGCCCGACTGGTCGGGCGGCACCCGCCTGGGCGAGACGTTGCGGATCTTCCTGGACCGGTGGGGCCAGCGCGGCCTGGCGCGCGGCGCGGTCGTCGTCGTGTTCAGCGACGGCTGGGAGCGCGGCGACCCGACGCTGCTCGGCGAGCAGATGGCGCGGCTGCAGCGGGTCGCGCACCGGGTGGTGTGGGTCAACCCGCACCGCGGCAAGGACGGCTACGAGCCCGTGCAGCAGGGCGTGGTCGCCGCGCTGCCGCACTGCGACGACTTCGTCGCCGGGCACTCCCTGGCGACCTTCGCGGAGCTGGTGGAGGTGGTGTCCCGTGCGTGACGTGCTGCCCGAGCTGCTGCAGTGGTGGCGGTCCGGTGAGACGGTCGGTGTCGGCACGGTCGTGGCGACGTTCCGGTCCGCGCCGCGCCCGCCCGGCGCCTCGATGCTGGTCGGCCCCGACGGCACCGCGGTCGGGTCGGTGTCCGGGGGTTGCGTCGAGGGCGCGGTCTACGACCTGGCCGAGTCGGTCGTGGAGTCCGGCGTGCCCGTCCTGCAGCGGTACGGCGTCTCCGACGACGACGCGTTCGCCGTCGGCCTGACCTGCGGCGGGATCCTGGACGTCTGGGTCGAGCAGGTCGACCAGCAGCGGTTCCCCGAGCTGGGCGAGATCGCCGACGACATCGAGGCCGGCCGCCCGGTCGCCCTCGCCACCGTGATCGAGCACCCCGACCCGGCCTGGCTGGGCCGCCGCCTGGTGGTCCGCCCGCCGACGGTAGTCCCTGACGGTTCCGCGGCCGACACGCCGGAGGGGACCGCGCAAACGTCAGGGACTACCGCGACGTTGGGGTCGGAGCGGGCCGACGCCGCGGTGCACGACGACGCCCTGGGGCTGCTCGCGGCGGGGCACAACGCGACGCTGACCTACGGTCCGGACGGCGAGCGCCGCGGCGAAGGCATGCGGGTGTTCGTGTGGGCGTTCGCCCCGAAGCCGCGGATGCTGGTGTTCGGGGCCATCGACTTCGCCGCTGCGGTGGCCCGGGTCGGCAGCTTCCTCGGCTACCACGTGACGGTGTGCGACGCCCGCCCCGTGTTCGCGACCCACAGCCGCTTCCCCGAGGCCGACGAGGTGATCGTCGACTGGCCGCACCGCTACCTGGCCGCGGAGGCCGAGGCCGGCCGGATCGACACCCGCACGGTCGTCACGGTGCTGACCCACGACCCGAAGTTCGACGTACCCCTCCTCGAGGTCGCGCTGCGGCTGCCCGAGGTCGCGTACGTCGGGGCGATGGGCTCGCGCCGCACCCACGACGACCGGCTCGCCCGACTGCGCGAGGCGGGCCTGACCGACGCCGAGATCGCCCGGCTGTCGAGCCCGATCGGCCTCGACCTGGGCGCCCGGACGCCGGAGGAGACCGCGATCAGCATCGCCGCCGAGATCATCGCCGGCCGCTGGGGCGGCTCCGGCGAGCCGCTCGCCGCCACCGAGGGCCGGATCCACCGGGAGCCGCTGCCCTCACCGACCGCGTGAGACCTGTCGCTTCGCCGGCCCGGCGACCTGGTCCGCGCTGACCCCGCGCACCGTCACGGTCACGGTCCTGCCGCGGAACACGCTGGGCAGGACCAGCGTGCGGCGGTCCAGCCGCACCGACCACCGGCGCCCGTCGTCGGCGGTGGCGACCACCCGCCAGCTCGCCGCGCGCCGCGCGTCCGCCCAGGTGACGACGGCCCGCGTCGCGGTCCGCTTGACGGCGATCCGACGCGTCGCGGCCGGGCGCAGCGGCCCGGGAGCCCGGTAGCTGGCCACGGTGACCTGCTCGCGCGGTGCGCCGTCGTGCTGGACCACCGCGATGATCGACCGCTCGCCCGCCGGCCCCGGCGCCGGGCTGAACCGGATCCGGCCCTGCGCGTCGGAGACGGTGCCCAGCCGCTGGGTGGTGCGCCCGGCGCGCTCGAAGAACTGCACGGTCTGCCCCTCGACCGCGTTCAGCCGGTAGTCCAGGGTCCGGGCGTGCCCACGACCGCCGACGCTCGCCCGCACCCGCGGCTTCGGCAGCGCCGAGGCCTGCCCGACCGCCACCAGGTCGGGCGTCCCGTCCGCGGTGCGCACCTGCCAGCGTCCGGGCGCGGGGTCGCGGACGATCACGTACGTCGCGTGCTCGGGCGGCACCTGCAGGACGATGTGGTCGTCGGTCGCCTCGAAGTTCTCGGTGCCGGCGGGCACCGCGATCTCGGTGCCGTCGGGTCCGGTCACGGTGACCTGCGGCGGGTCGTCGACGGAGGCGAACCGGAAGTAGACGGCCCGCTCGCCGCGGGCGACGACCATGTCCTCGGAGCTGACCGCGGCGGTCCTGGCGTACGACGCCAGCCGGTTGCGGGCGCCGCCGTCCCACGCGGACGCCCAGTGGTTGATGTCGCAGCCGGTCAGGTAGTACTTGAACTCCCCGTCCCACCGGTACCCGAGGCCGAAGTCCGCGAAGAACGTGTAGACGCAGCCGCCGACGCCGGTGCTGGACACCACCAGCGCGCCGCCCCCACAGCCCTTCCAGACGCAGACGTCGCCGCGGGCCTGGGCGTTGAACTTCATCGTGGGCGCGTAGAGCCACATGTCGATGTTGGCCTTGGCGCTGACGATGTCGTAGAGCCGGGCGTCGATCCGCCCGCCGAGCCGGATCATGCCGTTCGACTGGTACTGCAGGTAGGCGCTGGCCACGCCGAAGCCCGCGATCGACGCGTTGCCGTCGGCGCGCAGCAGCCACGGGTCGGACGCCACGAACTTCAAGGTCCCCTCGATGGCGGCGGCCGCGGTGCCGTTGATCGGCGGTCCGGCGGTGAGCTTCACGCCGCCGTTGAGGGTCAGCGGCGGGCCGGCGTCGTACCCGAAGTCGATGTGCTGGAGGAACACCCCCGACCCGAGCGCCAGCGGGGGCACGGGCGTGAAGTTCGCGGCGAACATGGTGACGGTCCTGCCGACGACCTGGATGCTCACCTGCAGGTTGCCGACGGACGTCAGGGAGAGGTCCGCGAAGCCGTCGAACTGGTAGGCCGCCGCGTTGTAGAGCAGGTCGAGGTCGTTGACCGTGAACGCCCCGAAGGTCGCGTTCTTGACGCGCAGGTGCACCTCCTCGAGGCGCAGCCCCTTGAGGTTGTCGGTCTTGAGGGTGACGGTCGCCGACACGTCCAGCGGTGCGGGCAGGTGGATCGTCACGGGCACCTCGGCGCCGCGGTAGACGAGGTCGAGGCGGGCGTCGCCCTCGACCGAGAGCCCGAACAGCTCGGCGCCCTTGGTGATCGACAGGCTGCCGAGGTTGAAGCGCGACGCCTTGCCGCTGGGCAGGTCCCAGCTGATGCTGCCGTAGTAGAACGTCAGCTTGCCCAGCGTGCTGCCGGCGTCGACCGAGGCCTTCGCTTTGCCGCCGATCGTCTTGACCTCCGCGGTCCAGGTGTCGATCTCGATGGCCACGCCGGAGCTGGGCCGGACGTCGATGCCGTTGAGCCGGACGGTCCTGGTGCTGGCGTAGAGCTCCTTCACGAGCAGCCGGTCACCGACGGGGGCCGTACGCCGGCGGAAGCAGGTCGACATCGCCTCGGCGATGCCGGCGCGGACCGTCGTGTAGCAGGTGAGGTCGTCGGCGGGGTACCCCTCGGGCACCACCCCGTCCTTGGCCGGTCCCGCGCAGCCGCCCGCGGTGACGGCGAGCGCGCCGGGGGCGTACTCCTGGTCGAGCCGCGAGGTGGCGAGCGAGAGGACCGTCGTGACCGGCGTCGACGTCCCGCCGCTGTCGTCGGTCACCAGCACCGAGACCGGGTGGTCGCCCGCCGCGGCGCTGATCACGCCGACGACCGGTCCGGCGCAGGTGGTCTCGAAGGTGCCGTTGCCGTTGAGGTCCCAGTGGTAGGAGACGATCGAGCCCGACGGCGACGCCGGGACCGAGCCGGACGCGTCGAGGACGGTCACCTTGCGGGTCTTCGGCGACGGCGTGCGTACGGCGATCGCCGCCTCCGGCGCCGTGCCCACCACGTTCACCTGGATCGACGCCTCGCTCGAGGCCCCCGACAGATCGGTCGCGACGACCCGGACGCCGTGCGTGCCGGTCGCCGCGAACGAACGGGTCAACGTGAGCCCGTTCTCGGCGGCCCGGTCGCCGTCGACGTACCAGGCGAGCGCGACGGAGTCACCGGGGTCGGGGTCGGCGAAGCTCGCGGTGAACGTGACCGGCTCGCCGGGGGCGGCCTGCTGGTGGTCGGCGTCGAGGGTCACCGACGGCGGGTGGTTGGGCTGGGGCGTGCGGACCTCGATCGACGTCGACGCGGTGCCGGAGTCGAACCCGTCGTCGACGGTCACCGTGACCGTGTGCTGACCCTCGCCCTGGAACGCCCACTGGAGCGACGAGCTGTCGGACTGGACGTCGAGCCCGTCGACGTTCCACACGAACGTCGGGTTCCCGCTCGCGTCGCTGGAGACCGTGAACGTGACCGTCTCACCGGGCGCGGCCACCTGCCGGTCCGGGGAGAGGCTGACGGCCAGCTGGGCGGAGGCGGGTCCCGGCACGAGCAGCGAGCCGAGGACCAGGACGGTGACGGTGACGAGCCGCACGGCCCGACGCCGGCGCGCCGAGGAGCGCGCGGGAGCGGGGGCGGTGGAACCGACAGCCGTGCCCACGAGAACCGCCCTCCCAACCGGGATCGATCTCTGGACAGTAGGTCCGGACCCCCAGGACGTCGATAGCCCGAACGTGTCGGGTCGGCTGCCCGGTCGGGTGATCGGCCCACGGCGCTTCCCCGGCGACCGGCGCCGCGTTACCGTGACGGCAGCCGAGAGTGACGAGGGCCACACATGACGGTTGACGCGGATCTCCAGGCGCGACGCCTCGACGCCGTGCGCGCGTGGACGTCGTTCGTCGAGCGCGGCGACGACGCGGCGGGACTGGTGCGTCCCGAGATCCTGAGCAGCTGGACCCGCTCCGAGGCCGCCGTACGCACCGATGTCAGCGAGGCGCCGCTCGCCGACGAGGCCGACACGGCGGCCCGCTGGCGCGGCTCGCCCCTGCAGGCCGCGGTGGAGCGGGTCGAGGCGGAGCTGCGGCGTACCGCCGAGGACGGCGACCTCGTCGTCGCCATCACCGACGCCCAGACCCGGATCCTGTGGACGTACGGCGGGCGGGTGATGCGCCGCAAGGCCGAGACCGTGAACTTCGTGGTCGGTGGACGCTGGGACGACCAGAGCGTGGGCACCAACGCCCTCGACCTCGCCAACCGGCTGGCCGCCCCGGCGATGGTCTTCAGCGCCGAGCACTACGCGCCGATCGTGCACAACTGGGTCTGTTGGGCCGCGCCCGTGCACGACCCGGTGACCGGCGCGCAGCTCGGCGTCATCGACCTGTCCACCACCTGGGATCGGACCCACCCGATCGGCCTGGCGACCGCGCGAGTGCTGGCCCGGCTGATCGAGACTGCGATGCCGGTCTCCGCGTACCACCCCACCGCGACCGCCGACGAGGGCACCGAGCCGGGCCTCGTGATGCGGCTGCTCGGCACCGCCGAGACCTGGCTCGACGGGCAGCGGCTGCTGCTCAATCGCCGGCAGACCGAGGTCCTCGCGCTGCTCGCCATGCACCCGGAGGGGCTCTCGCTGGAGCACCTGCACGCGCTGGTCTACGGCGACCAGGCGGTCACCCTGTCCACGCTCAAGGCCGAGGTGTCGCACCTGCGCTCCGCGTTGGGCGGCCAGCTCACCTCGCGGCCCTACCGGTTGCCGATGCCGATCACGACCGACGTCGACCTGGTGCTCGGGCTGCTCCGCCGGGGCCGGGTCGCCGCGGCGGTCGACGCCTACGGAGGCGACCTCCTGCCCGGCACCAACTCCCCGGCGCTCACCGAGCTGGGGGAGTACGTCGCGGTCGCGGTCCGCGAGGCCCTGCTCACCGACCCGCAGCCCGATGCGGTGGTCCGCTACGGCGAGCTGGCGCCGTACGACACCGAGGTGGTCGAGGTCTGCCTGGCCGCCCTCGGCGGCCGCGCCCACCCCGCCGTACCCCTGCTCAAGGCCCGCCTCGCCGCCGCCGCCCGCTGACCGCGTCTGGCGTGTCGGCTTCGCCGCCACGCCGGCCGCGGGTCGTTCCTGGGCTCATCGTTCGACGGTGTGGTTGCGGTGGGCGCGCGGGTTGCAGCAGCTGCGCCGGCCCGACCAACCCTTGACCAACCGCTCGCTCCTTAACGTGACCTGCACCACACCGCCGGCCACGTCCCCAGGAGCGTCATGACCCGGATCAGCCTCACCGTCGACGGAGCGCGGGTCTCCGACGACGTCGAACCGCGCATGCTGCTCGTGCAGTACCTGCGCGAGCGTCTCGGCAAGACCGGCACCGTCATCGGCTGCGACACCAGCAACTGCGGCGCGTGCACGGTCCACCTCGACGGCATCAGCGTGAAGTCCTGCAACGTGCTGGCGGTCCAGGCGGACGGCACCGAGGTCACCACCATCGAGGGCCTGGCGACCGACGGGCAGCTGCACCCGGTGCAGGAGGCGTTCCGGGAGTGCCACGGCCTGCAGTGCGGCTTCTGCACCCCGGGGATGATCATGCAGAGCGTCGACCTGCTCAACAACAACCCGAAGCCCACCGAGGAGGAGATCCGCCTGGGTCTCGAGGGCAACCTGTGCCGGTGCACGGGCTACCACAACATCGTGCGCGCGGTTCAGCAGGCGAGCGGGCAGGGAGCCCCGGCATGAGCACCACCCAGGAGCGACCCGCCGACGCCGTCGAGCGCGAGATCGGCCGTGACCGCCGCCGCAAGGAGGACCAGCGGCTGATCACCGGCCGGACCCGCTGGACCGACAACATGACGCTGCCGGGCATGGTGCACCTCGCGATGGTGCGCAGCCCGTTCGCCCACGCGCGGATCGTCGCGATCGACACCGCCGCGGCCAAGCAGTCGCCGAACGTCGTCGACGTCCTCACCGGCGCCGACCTCGGCGAGTCGCTCGGCGTGAACATCAACGCCTGGCCGATCACCCCCGACCAGGTCACGCCGACGCACTCCCCGATGCCGAGCGACCGGGTCGCGTTCGCCGGCGAGATCGTCGCCGTCGTCGTCGCGCGCAGCGCCGCCGAGGCCCGCGACGCCGCCGAGCTCGTCGACGTGGAGTACGACGAGCTCCCGGCGGCCCTCGACCTGAAGGAGGCGGCGGCCGCCAGCAGTGAGCAGGGCGTGCTGGCCCACCCCGACCTGGGCACCAACAAGTCGGCGTACTGGGTCTTCGACTCCGGCGAGGCCGGCACCGGTGGCTCCGTGGAGGACGCCATCGCGAAGGCCCGCACCGACGGCATCGTGATCGAGCGGGAGTACCGCCAGCAGCGGCTGATCCCGGCGTTCATGGAGCCGCGGTCCACCGTCGTCGACCCGACCGGCGAGCAGCTGACGATGTGGACGGCCACCCAGATCCCGCACATCCTGCGGTTCGCCCTCGCGGCGACGACCGGGGTGCCGGAGTCCAAGATCCGGGTGATCGCGCCCGACGTGGGCGGCGGCTTCGGCGGCAAGCTGCAGACGACGCCCGAGGAATGGATCACCTGGGCAGTGGCCCGCCGGCTCGGCAAACCGGCCAAGTACACCGAGACCCGCTCCGAGAGCCTGATGTCCGGCCACCACGGCCGCGACCAGTGGCAGAAGCTCACCCTCGCGGCCGAGAAGGACGGCACCGTCACCGGCTTCAAGGTCGACCTGCTCGCCGACCTGGGCGCGTACGTGTCGCTGGTCGGCGGCGGCGTCCCGGTGCTCGGGGCGTTCATGTTCAACTCGATCTACAAGTTCCCGGCCTACCGGTTCGCGGTGCAGACGGTGCTCACGAACAAGACCTGGACCGACGCCTACCGGGGCGCCGGGCGGCCGGAGGCGACGTACGCCATCGAGCGGATGATGAACGAGCTCGCCGCCGAGGTCGGCGTCGACCCGCTCGAGATCCGCGAGAAGAACTGGATCAAGCACGAGGAGTTCCCGTTCACCACGGTCGCCGGCCTCGAGTACGACTCCGGCAACTACGAGGCCGCCACCGCGCGCGCCAAGGAGATGCTCGGGTACGACGAGCTCCGGGCCGAGCAGCGTCGCCGCCGCGAGGCGGGCGACCCGGTGCAGCTGGGGATCGGCGTCTCGACCTTCACCGAGATGTGCGGCCTGGCACCCTCACGGGTCCTCGGGCAGCTCGACTACGGCGCCGGCGGGTGGGAGCACGCGAGCGTGCGGATGCTCGCCACCGGCAAGGTCGAGGTCGTCACCGGCACCTCGGCGCACGGGCAGGGCCACGAGACGGCGTTCAGCCAGATCGTCGCCGACCGGCTCGGGGTGGCCTTCGAGGACGTCGAGGTGCTCCACGGCGACACCCAGGTCGCCCCGAAGGGCCTGGACACCTACGGCTCCCGGTCGCTGGTCGTCGGCGGCGAGGCGATCGTCCGGGCCGCCGACAAGGTGATCGAGAAGGCGAAGCCGATCGCGGCGCACCTGCTCGAGGCGTCGGTGGACGACGTCGAGTTCTCCGGCGGCCGGTTCTCGGTGCGCGGCACCGACCAGGGGATGGGCATCGGGGAGGTCGCGCTCGCGACCTTCGCCGCCCACAACCTGCCCGACGGCGTGGAGGCCTCGCTCGACTCGGACGCGACGTACGACCCGGTGGCCTTCAACTTCCCGCACGGCACCCACCTGTGCGCGGTCGAGGTGGACACCGAGACCGGCGCGCTGAAGCTGCGCAAGTACGTCTGCTGCGACGACATCGGCACGATCATCAACCCACTGATCGTCAGCGGGCAGGTGCACGGCGGGCTGGTGCAGGGCATCGCGCAGGCGCTGTGGGAGGAGGCGGTGTACGACGACGCCGGGACGCTGGTGTCCGGGTCGTTCGTCGACTACCTGCTGCCGACCGCCGCCGACACGATCAGCTTCGAGATCGACCACACCACCTCGCCCAGCACCACCAACTCGCTCGGCACCAAGGGCGTCGGCGAGGCCGGGACGATCGCCTCGACCCCGGCTGTGGTCAACGCGGTCGTCGATGCGGTCCGCCACCTCGGCATCAACGACATCCAGATGCCGTGCACCCCCGAGCGGGTGTGGAAGGCGATCACCGGCGCCGGTGCGGGTGGATCGACCGAAGGCGCCGCGATGCCGCACTTCGAGTCCGGTGGAGCGAGCGGCAACCAGGAGCAACCCGGCACCTCGAGCACGGAAGGAGCGGGCGCATGATCGCCACCCCATTCACATCCTCACTTCGCTCCGGTCTGAACGGGGGCCCCGCATGATCCCCGCATCGTTCGACTACGTCGCCCCCGCCTCGGTCGAGGACGCGCTCGCGGCGCTGGCCGAGCACGGCGACGACGCCAAGATCATCGCCGGCGGGCAGAGCCTGCTGCCGGTGCTGCGGATGCGGCTCAACGCGCCGGAGCTGGTCATCGACCTCGGGCGGATCGAGTCGCTGCGCGGGGTCCGCGACGACGGCGACGCGATCGTGATCGGCGCGATGACCCCGCACGCCGTGGTCGGCGCGGACCCCCTGGTGGCCGAGCACGCCGCGGTGATCAGCAGGGCCGTGGAGCACCTCGCGGATGCGCAGATCCGGCACCGCGGGACCTTCGGCGGCGCGCTCGCGCACGCCGACCCCGCCGGCGATCTCGGGGCGCCGGCGTTGGCGCTGGGCGCCGAGTTCGTCATCCAGGGTCCGGGCGGCGCCCGCCGGGTGGCGGCCGACGACTTCTTCGTGGACCTGTTCGAGACGGCGATCGGCGAGGACGAGATCCTCACCGAGGTGCGGATCCCCAAGCACACCGGCTGGGGTGCGCACTACGAGAAGTTCGTCCGGGTCGCCCACCAGTGGCCGATCGTGGCGGTCGCCGCCACGGTCCGCATGGATGCAGGCAGCATCGCCGAGGCGCGGATCGGGCTGACGAACATGGGGTCCACCCCGTTGCGGGCCCGTGGCGTCGAGGAGGCCCTGGCCGGCCAGCCCGCGACCGAGGACGCCGTACGCGCAGCGGCCGCGCGGGCCACCGAGGGCACGAACCCGCCTTCGGACCTCAACGGGGACGCCGACTACCGGCGGCACCTGGCCACCGTGATCACGCGTCGGGCGGTGCTCGCCGCCGCCGGGGGCTGACGCCCGATGGACCTGACCCACCGGTTCACCGTCCCCACCGGCATCGAGGAGGCGTGGGCGCACTTCAACGACATCGCCTCCGTCGCCGAGTGCTTCCCCGGCGCGGCGGTCACCTCGGTCGAGGACCAGACCTTCCAGGGCTCGGTGAAGGTCAAGCTCGGCCCGATCGCGCTGGTCTACAACGGCGCGGGCACGTTCGTGGAGAAGGACGAGGCCGCGCACCGCTTCGTGGTCGACGCCAAGGGCAAGGACAAGCGCGGCAACGGCACCGCCGGCGCGACCGTCACGCTGACCATGGCCCCGTCAGGTGGGGAGGCCGGCGCGAACAGCACCGACGTCGAGGTCGTCACCGACCTGGCCATCACCGGCAAGCCCGCGCAGTTCGGCCGGGGTGTCATGCAGGACGTCTCGGACAAGCTCCTCGGCCAGTTCATCGACTGCCTCGAGCAGCGCATGGGTGCGCCGGAGACCGAAACGCCGCCGGTACTCCCTGACGATTCCGCGGTCCCGGAGGCCGAGGAACCCCGCAATCGTCAGGGACTACCCCCCGCTTCGCCGGCCCCGCCGCCGGGGCCGGCGCAGACGGCGGGGCCGAGGCATGTCGCCGCGGCGACGGCGGGGGAGGACCACCTGGACCTGGGGGCGACGGTGCTGCCGGTGCTGGCGCGGACCTACTGGCGGCAGGCGGTCGGCGCGCTGGTCGTGCTGCTGGTGCTCCGCCGGCTGCTCGCTCGCCGCTCGGGATAGTCGGGTCGTGTGCCTGAGAACGCGCCATGGCGCGTTCTCAGGCACACGACCCACCGGCGCGACTAGTCCAGGGCGCTGGACTGGGTCTTGGCCGTCGGCACGGGGACGGTGACGTCCGCGGCCGTGGTGACCTGCGCCGGAGCTCGCACACCGTTGACCTCGGGGCTCAGCTGTGGCTCGACCCGCAGGACCGCCAGCGCGCCGCAGAGCAGGCAGCCGACGACGAGCGAGCCGATGTAGACGCTGCCCAGGCCGTGGCCGACGAGGTAGCCGGCGACCGGCGGTGCGATGATCGCGGCGAGCTGGAAGGACCCGGAGCTGAGCGCGTTGTAGCGCCCCCGCAGGTGGTCGGGGGCCAGCTCGTTGACGAGGGCGGGGACGGTCGGCTGCAGCAGGGTCTCGCCGAACGCGAACACCGACGCGCAGCCGGCGACCAGGAGCGTCGCGCCCCACGTGCCGGAGACCAGCCCGGTGGCGCCGAGCAGCACCCAGGAGCACGCCCAGACCACCGACATCACCGCGATCACCCGGGTGCGGCGCCGCCCCTCGATCCGCTGGAGCACGACCAGCTGGAGCACGACGATCACCACGGTGTTCGCGGCGAACGCCAGCCCGAGGCCCTGCGTCGAGACCTCGCCCACCGCGCGCGCGAACGCCGGCATCCCGGCGTTGAGCTGGGAGTAGCCGACGTACGACGACACGAAGCTGAGCAGCATCAGCGAGGCGACCGCGGGCCGACGCATCACCTCGCGGTAGCTCACCGTCGCCGGCGGGGCGCCGCCCTCGTGGACCGGCCGACCGGCGACCAGCCGCAGCGGCCAGAGCAGGAGGACCAGGGCGGGGAGGTAGCTGATCGCGTCGCCGAGGTAGATGACCTGGAAGGTGACCAGCCGGTCCACGTCGACGAACGCGCCGCCGACGATGCCGCCGATCCCGATGCCGAGGTTGAGCAGCGTGAAGTTCACGCCGAAGTAGCGCTGCCGCAGCTCGACCGGGACCACCGCGGCGATGAAGGCCTGGAACCCCGGCCACGACACCCCGAACGCCGCGCCGGAGAGCATCAGCCCCCCCGCCGCCATCCACTCCGCCGCCGAGAACGCGAGTGTGACGTTCGCGACGGTCTGGAGGACCAGCGCGCCGATCAGGATCCGGCGCGCGCCGAGCCGGTCGATCGCGGTACCGCCGGGCCCGACGACGAGGAAGCCGATCAGGGGCGGGAGCGCGAGCAGCAGCCCGACGTCGCTGAGCGCGAAGCCGCGCACCTCGTGCAGGTAGACGACGTGGAAGGGCAGCACCAGGCCGGTGCCGATGAACTCGAAGACCACGACCGAGAGCAGCAGCCGGCCCTCGCGGGGCAGGTCGTGCCAGAAGGAGGCGAGGGTCGGGCGGTCGGCGTCGGGGCGGGTCGGCGAGCTCATCGCCGAGCAGTCTCCCAGCGGCCGGCGACACCCGGCACGCGGTTTTCCGACGCGGCTGTCCCGTCGCCCCCTAGGCTCCGGGCCATGAAGCGTGTGGTGGGGACCGTGGTCGGCCTGGCGGTCGTGGTGCTGGTGCTGATGCTCCCCGCGGCGCTCTACGGGGTGAGCGGCGACGAGGGACCCGCCGAGTCGGACGAGACCACGATCACGTCGTACGTCGCGGACTTCGACGTGGACGACCAGGGCGACCTGACGGCCGTCGAGACCCTCACGGTCGACTTCCCGTTCCCCGGCAAGCACGGGATCTTCCGGTTCTGGGACACCCACGACCAGACGGCCCCGGACACCGTCCGCCGGATCCCCCGCGGCATCGAGGTCACGATGGACGGTGCCGACGTCCCGGTCGAGACGTCCTACGAGGGCGGTGGCCAGTTCAAGGTCGCCCGCATCGGCGATCCGGACTCGACCGTCGAGCCCGGCGAGCACGTGTACGAGATCCGCTACGACATCGCCGGCATCCTGGAGCCGGGCACCAACGGCTCCCGCACCCAGCTCTACTGGAACCTGATCCCCAGCGGCTGGGCCCAGCGCATCGACTCGGCCGACCTCACGGTCCACCTGCCCGCCGCGGCCGAGCGGGTCCAGTGCGCCGTCGGCTCCGACGAGACGGGCTGCCGGCTCCGAGGGGAGGGCACCGCGGACCTGCGGATCCGGGCGACGTCGCTCGACCCGCGCACCCCCGTGACGGTCAAGGTGGGCCTGGACCTGGCAACGCCTCCGCCCGGCGACGAGCGACCCTGGGGCCCGGCGCTGGACGCCGTGCTCGGGCCCAACCTGGCCGCGCTGGCCGTCGTGCTCGTCCTGGCCGCCGCGGCCGGCGGCTACGGCTTCCACCTGGCCCGGCGGGCCAGGGAGAAGGACCCGCAGTTCCCGGTGATGTACGCGCCGCCGGACGGCATCGGCCCCGCCCAGGCCGCCTACCTGGTCACCGAGGAGGTCGACGACGAGCAGTACGTCGCCACCCTCATGTACGCCGCCGAGAAGGGTGCCGTCGACCTGGACCGCGCCGACGGCACGTGGACGATCTCGGACAAGAACGGCGCAGCGGGCTGGGCCGGCCTCGATCCCGTGACCAGTGGGGTGGCACACCTGCTCGGCGGCCCGGGCACCTCGTTCGTCGCCGCGCCCAAGGACGTCGCGGCCGGTCAGCGGCTCAAGACCGAGATCGAGTCGTTCGAGGAGAGCACCCGGACCTGGGCCGCCACCTCCGGCCTGATGGTCAGGAGCGGGCTGGGCGGCGGTGGCGGAGTGGTCATCGGCCTCTGCCTCGCCGCGGTGGTCGCGATCGCGATCTGGAACCCGCTGAACATGTCGATCGTGGGGCTGGTGCCGGGCGCCTTCGGGGTCTTCGGCGCCTCCCTCGCGGCCTCCGGCGCGGGCACCCGGCGCACCAAGGCCGGCCGCGACCTCTGGTCGCGGGCCGGCGGGTTCCGCCGGATCCTGGCGACGCCGTCCGCACAGGACCGGTTCGACTTCTCCGGACGCGAGGAGTTCTACACCGCCTACGTGCCCTGGGCGGTGGCGTTCGGGTGCGCCGAGGAGTGGGCGGGCAAGTACCGCACCGAGATGGGCGCCGAGCCGCCGGTCCCGTCGTACCTCGGTCCCGCGTACGCGGGCGCCTACACCGGCTCGGTGGCCTCGTCGATGGTCGACGACTTCCACTCCACCGTCAGCTCCGCGATCTCCTCCTACGAGGCCACCCAGAAGTCGTCGTCCTCGGGCGGCGGCGGGTTCTCGGGTGGCGGCGGAGGCGGCGGCGGGGGCGGCGGCTCCTGGTGACCGACCGACCATCCCACGTCCACCTGTACCCACCCGTGTTCTGAGGAGTTCACATGCTCATCGCCATCATCGTCATCGTCGTGGTGCTCGTCGCCCTGGTCGCCTTCGGCGTCGTCGGCTTCAACAAGCTGCGCACCACCGACATCGGGGCCCAGGAGGCGCTCGGCGGCATCGACGTCCAGCTCACCCGGCGCGCCGACCTGATCCCCAACCTGGTCGAGACCGTCAAGGGGTACGCCGCGCACGAGAAGGGCGTGTTCGAGGAGGTGACCGCGGCGCGGACCGGCGTGCAGGCCGCGGCCAAGGGCGACGACGTCGCCGCCAAGGCCGCCGCGGACGCCCGGCTCCAGGGCGCGCTGGTCAACCTGAACGCCGTCGCCGAGGCCTACCCGGACCTCAAGGCGAACCAGAACTTCCTCGACCTCCAGCAGCAGCTGGCCGAGACCGAGAACCAGATCTCCTTCGCCCGGCAGTACTACAACGACGCCGTGGCGACCCTGAACAAGCTGACCCAGACCATCCCGTGGATGTTCTTCACCGGCGTGGCCGGCGTGCACAAGCGCGACTTCTACGACGCCCCGGACGGCCACGAGCAGGCGCCCCAGGTCAGCTTCTGAGCTGCCCACGCCACCCGAGCTTGCTCGGGAGGCGTGGAAGCTGCAGCCAGGTCGAGTAGCCCCGCGACCGACGAAGGAGGTCGCGACGGGCGTATCGAGACAGCAGCAGGTGTGCGGTCTCGATACGCGCTGGCGCCCGCTGCTCGACCAGCGACCTTCGGGATCAGCGCGCCGGTAGGCATGGCTGCAAATCCGGGCGGGTACTCACCGCGCATGCAGATCCCCCAGCCTCGCGGTCCGCTCACCGAGGAGCTCTTCGGCGCCCTCCGGGCCGGCTCGGACGACTTCTACCCGGTCCTCGCGGTCGGCGCCTCGGAGGGCGAGGACGCCGCCCTGGCGCTCTGGGCGCTCCACGAGCTGCACTACCGCGGGTTCGACGAGGTCCGTGACGACCTGGAGTGGGACCCGCAGCTGGTGCGGCTGCGTGGGCTGCTGGAGCGCGACCTCGAGCAGCGGCTGTGGGAGCGCTTCACGCCGCCCGTGGGTCTCTCCTTCGTCGAGGACTTCTTCGGGTGGGTCGCCGAGCAGGACGGCGCCTCGGTCGCCACGCACGTGCAGCGCGACGCCGACCGCGAGCAGGTCCTCGAGCTCCTCCGGGTGCGCTCGATCTACCACCTCAAGGAGTCCGACCCCGCCGCGTGGGTCGTGCCCCGCCTCGGCGTGCGGGCCAAGGCCGCGCTGATGGAGCTCCAGTACGACGAGTACGGCGGCGGCGACCCCAACCGGCTGCACCACCACCTGTTCGCGCAGGGCATGGAGGCCAGCGGGCTGGCGGCGTCGTACGGCGCCCACGTCGACGAGGTGCCCCTGGAGGTGCTCGAGCAGAACAACGCGATGTCGCTCTTCGGCCTGCACCGGCGCCTGCGTGGCGCGGCCCTGGGCCATCTGGCGGCGTTCGAGGCGACCAGCTCGCTGCCGTCGCGGCGGATGGTGCAGGGCCTGGAGCGGCTCGGCTTCCCCGAGGAGGTGGTGGCCTACTACGCCGAGCACGTGGAGGCGGACGCGGTCCACGAGCAGCTGGCGGTGCGCACCATCTGCGGCGGCCTGCTGGCCGAGGAGCCGGGTCTCGAGGAGGACGTGTGGTTCGGGGCGTTCACCTGCCTGGACCTCGAGGACCGGTTCGCCGGCACGATGCTCGAGCGCTGGGGAGTCGGCGAGGAGCGGAAGGAGGAGGTCGCGTGAGTGGGTGCTACGACCATCCGGATGTGGTGCTCTGCCCCGGCGGACCGATGCTGCTGCGCGGCCAGCACACCATCGAGGATCCCGCCGGGGTCGCCCACGAGACCACCCGGCCGGTCACCGCGGTCTGCCGGTGCCACAAGTCGGCGTCCCTGCCGTGGTGCGACGGCACCCACAAGCTGCTGCCCGAGCGGCTGCGTCCGACCTGACCGCCGGCCCGGCCGGGCGCGCCCGCCGAGGTCGCGTCGACTGAGGTCGCGTCGACTCAGGTCGCGTCGAGCCGGACCAGCACGCCTCGCTCGCACCAGCGGAGCTCGCTGATGGCCAGCTCGTCGTCGGTCTCCCGGAGCCGCTCGCGCAGCAGGTCGACCTGCTCCACGCTGCCCAGCTGGAGCAGCACACTGGCGCCCCGGGGCAGGTGCGGGCGGGCGGTGTCGATGCACAACCAGGCCAGGGCCATCCCGTCCGCCCCGCCGTCGATGGCCAGCACCGGGTCCTCGGGGAAGCGGGCGACCTCCTCGCGGCGTACCCACGGCGGGTCCGCGATGACCAGGGCGAACCGCTCGCTGTCGCCGAGCACCTCGTGCACCGAGCCCTCGCGGACCTCGACCCGGTCGGCCAGGCCCGCGGCCTGGGCGTTGGCCCGGGCGTAGTCGCAGGCCACCGGGTTCACGTCCACGCACACCAGCGGCCGGTCCGAGCCGGCCACGGCGAGCAGGCCGATCTGGCCGGCACCGGCGCACAGCTCGAGCACCGGGCCCGGGGGTGCGTCCGCGAGGATCTCGGCGGCCCACTCCGACTGGGCCGCGGTCCACGGCCGAGGGCGTAGCACCCGGCCGTCGAAGCTGATCCGGAGCGGGCCGAAGCCCATCGTCTCCGGAGCGTGGCTGATCGTGGTCATGGCGTCGTGGTACCCGCTGCCGGTGACCGGCACGCCTCCTGCGCCCGGCCGGTCGTGCGGCCCACGCCGACCATGGGTCGGCGTGGACCCACGACCGGATCGGGCGATGCTCAGGCCACGTCGAGCGGGCGGAACTGGACCGAGATCCGGGGCCCGGCATGCGCGACCTTGGGGACGGCGTGCTCCCAGGTGCGCTGGCACGAGCCGCCCATCACCAGCAGGTCGCCGTGGCCCATCTCGACCGAGATGGACTCACCTCCGAGCCGGGGCCGCAGCATCAGCCGGCGCGGGTCGCCGAGCGAGACGATCGCGACCATCGTGTCCTGGGTCCTGCCGCGCCCGATGGTGTCGCCGTGCCAGGCGACGCTGTCGCGGCCGTCGCGGTAGTAGCAGCAGCCGGCCGTGACGAACGGCTCGCCGAGCTCGGGCCGGTAGTGGGCGGACAGCGCGCCGCGGGCGCGCGCCAGGGCCGGGTGGGGCAGCGGCTCGCCGACGCCGTACGTGTGCAGGAGGCGGGGTACGTCGACCTCGCGGTCGTACATCTGGCGGCGCTCGGACCGCCACGGGACCTCGCGGAGCAGCGTCGCGAGGACGTCGTCGGCCTCGGGCAGCCAGGTCCGGCACACGTCGACCCAGGCGCCACGGGTGAGCACCTGGCGCTCCAGGAGGTCGAAGACCGGAGCGGTCGCCGGCGGGGCCCCGAACAGCGTTCCCTGGAAGTCCATGGGCCCGAGCATACGCCGGGATCGAACAATTGTTCGAGCGAATCCCAGGGGAACCAGGGGAACCCAGGGGGAAGCCAGGGTCGGAGGGGACCAATTCCCGTGGCGGCGAGCACGCCGCCCGCGAGAGGCTGGGCCCATGACCGAGGCCACCCTCCAGGGGACCCCCGTCCCTCCGGCAGCGCGCGTGCGCAACCTCACCAAGACCTACGGCTCCGGCCCGGCGATGGTGGTCGCGCTCGACGACGTCAGCCTCGACCTCGCGGCCGGCGAGTTCACGGCGGTGATGGGCCCGAGCGGCTCGGGCAAGTCCACGCTGATGCACTGCTGCGCGGCGCTGGACCGGGCCGACTCCGGCTCGGTGTTCATCGGCGACCAGGACCTGACCACCCTCAAGGACAAGGCCCTCACCCGCCTGCGCCGCGACGAGATCGGCTTCGTCTTCCAGTCCTTCAACCTGGTGCCGACCCTGTCTGCGGCCGAGAACATCGCGCTTCCGTTGGCGATCGCGGGCCGCCGCCCCGACCGCGAGTGGTACGACGCGGTCATCGACACGGTGAGCCTGTCCGATCGGCTCGACCACAAGCCCAACGAGCTCTCCGGGGGCCAGCAGCAGCGGGTCGCGGTCGCCCGGGCGCTCGTCAGCAGGCCGCGGATCGTCTTCGCCGACGAGCCGACCGGCAACCTCGACTCCCGCTCCGGCGCCGAGGTCCTCGAGCTGCTGCGCCGCAGCGTCGACGACTACGGCCAGACGGTCGTGATGGTGACCCACGACCCCGTGGCCGCGGCGTACACCGACCGGGTCGTCTTCCTCGGTGACGGCCGGGTCGTCGACGAGCTGCGCGAGCCCACCCGCGAGCGGGTACTCGAGGTCATGAACCGCCTGGCCGAGCAGCACGCCCGATGAACACCCCACGAACCTGCGCACTTCCGCGGGGACCCCGCATGAACACCCCACGAAACTGCGCACTTCCCCCGCTGCGCTCCTCCGGCCCGCACTTCCGCGGGGACCCCGCATGAACACCCCACGAAACTGCGCACTTCCCCCGCTGCGCTCCTCCGGCCCGCACTTCCGCGGGGACCCCGCATGATCAAGGCCGCCCTCAGGAGCCTGCTCGGGCGCAAGCTGCGCCTGCTGATGAGCACCTTCGCGATCGTGCTCGGGGTCGCGTTCGTCGCCGGCTCGCTGATCTTCTCCGACATGCTCAACCGGAGCTTCACCGCGATCTTCGCCTCGACGGTCGGCGACGTGATCGTGCGCCCGGAGGGTGGCGCGTCCCTCGACGGCACCCCCTCCACGCTCACGGTCCCGTCCGACCTGCTCCCGCGGCTCGAGTCGGTCCCCGGCGCCGCCCGGGTGGACGGCAACGTCAGCGCCGTCGGCGTGTTCGTGGTCAGCCGCGAGAACAAGCTGATCGGCGGCAACGGCGCGCCCGGCATCGGCGTCAACTGGAACGACGCCCCTGCGGGCCACGGTCTCGAGGGGCTCTCGGTCGTCGAGGGCCGGGTGCCGGAGGGCGCCGACGAGGTGGCCCTCGACGTCGCGGCCGCCGACAAGGCGGGGTACGCCGTCGGCGACACGATCCGGGTGATCACCTCGACCGACACCCCGGTGCTGCAGCCCGAGCTGGTCGGCCTGGTCGACTTCGCGGACGGCGGCTCGCTCAACGGCGCCACGCTCACGGTCTTCGACACGACCACGGCCCGGGACCTGTTCCTCGGGGGCGAGGACGCCTACACCGACGTGTGGGTCACCGCCGAGGGTGGCACCTCCCAGGCCGAGCTGCGCGACCGGGTGCGCGAGGTGCTGCCCGGCGACCTGGAGGCGATCACCGGCGACGACGCGGCCGACGAGAGCGGCAACCTGCTGCTCGAGGCCGTCTCGTTCATCACGACCTTCCTGCTGATCTTCGCCGGCATCGCGCTCGTGGTGGGCGCGTTCCTCATCGCCAACACGTTCTCGATCCTGGTCGCGCAGCGCAGCCGCGAGCTGGCGCTGCTGCGCGCCCTGGGCGCCTCCCAGCGGCAGGTCACCCGCTCGGTCCTGGTCGAGGCCGCCGTCGTCGGGGCGCTGGGTTCCACGCTGGGACTCGGCCTCGGGGTGCTGCTCGCGCTGGCGATCCGGGCGATGTTCGAGCAGGTCGGCCTGGACCTCTCCGGCCAGGGGATCATCTTCGCCCCGCGCACGGTGATCGCCGGCTACGCCGTGGGCGTGCTGATCACGATGGCGGCCGCCTGGCTGCCGGCTCGCCGTACGGCGCGGATCGCGCCGGTGCAGGCGCTCCGCGACGACGTGGCGCTCCCGGAATCCTCGATCCACCGGCGCCTGGTGGCCGGGGTCGTGCAGCTGGTCGTGGGCGCGGTCGCGCTCACCGCCGGGCTGTTCTTCGACGTCCCGCGGGCCGGGTGGCTGGTCGGCGTCGGCGTGCTGCTGATCTTCCTCGGGGTGGCCACGGCCAGCCCGGTGATCGCGCGGCCGGTGCTGCACCTGTTCGGCGTGCTGTACCGCCGCGCGTTCGGCCCGGTCGGCAACCTGGCGGGGGAGAATGCGCGGCGCAACCCCCGGCGTACCACCGCGACCGCCTCGGCGTTGATGATCGGCCTCGCGCTGGCCACGACGATGGCAATCCTCGGCGCCTCGGCGAAGGCCAGTGTCGACCGCATCATCGAGGACAACTTCGTCGGCGACTTCGTCGTCGGCAACGTGGTCGGCCAGGGCTTCTCGCCCGCGATCGGCGACCAGATGGCGCGGGTCGACGGGGTCGAGGCCGTCGTGCGGCAGCGCTACGTGCCGATGGAGGTCGACGGCGACGACACCTACGTGTCCGGCGTCGACCCGCACGACCTCTCCGGGCTGCTCGACCTGACGATGACCGAGGGCAGCCGCGACGACCTGGTCGACGGGTCCGTGCTGGTGTCCGAGGAGTACGCCGCCGACCACGGCGTGGCCGTCGGCGACCAGATCGAGCTCGACACGCCCGCCGGCACCGACAGGCACCCCGTCGTGGGCGAGTTCGAGGAGAACCCGCTGATCGGCACCGGCATCGTCACGACGCTGCCGACCCTGGTCGCGGCCGGCTACCCCGAGAGCGACAACCAGCTGATCATCGACACCGACGGGTCGCCGGGGGTCCACGAGCGGCTCGACGCGGTGGTCGCGGACCTGCCGGTCGTCTCGGTCAAGGACCAGGCGGAGTTCGCGGCGGAGCAGCGCGAGCCCATCGACCAGCTGGTGCTGATGATCTACGCGCTGCTCGGGCTGGCCCTGGTGATCGCGGTGCTCGGCATCGTCAACACCCTCGCGCTCTCGGTCATCGAGCGCACCCGCGAGCTCGGGCTGCTGCGGGCGATCGGCGTCAGCCGCCGTCAGCTGCGCCGGATGATCGGCCTCGAGTCGGTGGTGATCGCGGTGCTCGGGGCGGTGCTCGGGCTGCTCCTCGGCCTGTGCTTCGGTGTGGTGCTGATGTACGCCCTGCGCGACGAGGGGCTCGAGGTGATCAGCGTCCCGGGCGTCCAGCTCGTGGTTTTCTTGGTGCTCTCGATCGTCATCGGGTTCCTGGCCGCCGTGTTCCCGGCCCGCCGGGCCGCACGTCTCGACGTACTGCAGGCAATTGCGGCAGAGTGAGCCCTGATGATGCGACGGATCCCTCGGTCTTGATCCCTCGAGTCCACGTCGTTCCCCCCGATCTGGGGACGCGGAGGTCGATGTCTGCCTAAAGTGCCCCTTGTGGACGAGTTGCTGGTGACTGAGGGGCGTGCACTCAAGCACGTTCAGGTGCGCGAATATGTGCGCACTCTCGTCACGGGGGCGGCACCCGGTTCACCTGCACCGTCTGAGCGTGAGCTGGTGCATCGGTTCGGGGTCGCCCGCATGACGGTGAGACAAGCTATGGATGCCCTCGTGGTCGAGGGCCTTCTCGAGCGGATTCCCGGGCGGGGCACTTTCGTGGCCCGCCCGCGGCGGGCCGTGAGCCGATTGACGAGCTACACCGAGGAGATGGCGCGACGCGGCCTGCTGGCCGAGTCGCAGACCCTCCTCGCGCGGCGCGAGCAGGCCGGGCCCGGCGTGGCGCGGGCGCTGAACGTGACGGAGGGGGACGCGGTCATCCATTGGCGGCGGCTCCGCCGGGCGGACAGCGCGCCGATGTGCGTGGAGGACGCCTACCTCAACGAGGTGCTGCTGCCCGGCTTCCTGCAGAGCGGCATGCCGACCAGCCTGTACGACGCGCTGGACTCCCGCGCCCTGCGCCCGAACTGGGCCGAGGACTCGATCAACGCCGACGTGGCCAGCGAGGAGGAGGCCGGCCTGCTGGACATCACCGCCGGCACCCCGGTGCTGCGCCACTCGCGTCGCGCGCTGTGCGGGGAGAAGGTCGTCGAGGTCTCGCGCACGGTCTACCGGGCCGACCGGTTCACCATGTGGATCCAGGTGGGCTCGGAGAGCTAGGTCGTCCCTCGGCTGGGTCGCCGCTTGCTGGCTCCACGGCGGGTCGGTTTCCCCGGGTAACCGGGGAAACCGGAACTGTTGGCCCGAAACTTCGGCCGAGAAGTTCCAACTTCCCCGGTGAACCGGGGAAACCGACCCCGAGCCGGAGCGCCGCCGGCAAGTCCGTTTGCGGCGACGTTGTTCACAGCCCACCCAGCGGCGCGACGACGTCGCCGGTCTCCTCGCAGACCCACACCGGGTCGGGGCCGCCGAGGTCGGGCTGGATGTAGAGCGCGTGCACCGGCGCGTGCTCGCCGCACTGCAGGCAGACCGGCCAGCGCCCGACGCTCTCGAACAGCGCGTCCTGCACGTCCTGGGCGACCAGGCCGGCGACGTACTGCTCGCCCTCGGGCCACTGCTCCGCCCACCACTTGCGCTGGGCGACCGCGTCCTCCAGCGCCGAGACCGCGGCCGCCGTCGCGTGCTGGCGGGCCTGCAGGTCGGCGAGCACCCGGGCACGCGCGTCGAACAGCAGGGCGTTGTCCATGGCCCCCATCATGCCCCGCGGCCGGTAGCGCGCGGCGTCTCGATCCGGGCGCCCCCGGGGCCTACCATTTTCCCATGAGCCAGGCGCTCCTCGAGGTGACGGTCCTCGACCCGCGCGACGTCCCCGGTGCCGCGGAGGGTGGCGCGGACCGCCTCCACGTGGTCGCCCGCGGTACGCCGGCGGCCACCTCGCCCGAGCCAGCGCTGGTCTCCGGCGTGTGCCGCGAGAGCGAGCTGCCGGTCTTCGTCCTGCTACGGCTCAACCAGACCTGGACGACGACCGGCGGCGAGCTGACCCGGCTGGTCGGGCTCGCCGAGGACTACCTGGGCTGCGGCGCGACCGGCGTGGCGTTCGGCTTCCTCGACTCCGACCTCGAGGTCGACCGGGACGTGTGCGCCCACCTCGCGGGTGCGCTGCCGAACGTGCCCTGGACGTTCGGGCGGGCCATCGACGACACCTTGGACCTGCGCCGGTCCTGGCGCCGCCTCCTCGACCTCCCCGGCCTCGTGGGCGTCCGGTCGGCGGGCTCGCCGCGCGGGCTGGAGGCCGGGTACGACGAGCTCCTGGCGCTGGCGTCCGGCGATCCTGCGGTGGCCCGGCTGCTGATGCCGGGCGGCGGGCTGCTGGCCGAGCACGTCCCGTGGCTGGTGCGCGCCGGGGTGCGCCAGTTCCACCTCGGGGCGCAGGTGCGCCCGGGCGCGTCGTACAAGTCGTTCGTCGACGCCGGCCACGTGCGCTCGTGGCGGCTGCTGCTGGACGACGTGGTCGACGAGGCTGCGCGCCGGGAGCACGCGCGGGCGGCGCGCCCCGCCGGATGATCCTCATCGACCCGCCCAACGCAGCCGGGCACGGTCGGCTCTGGTCGCACCTGGCGAGCGACGTGTCCTACGACGAGCTGCACGCCTTCGCGGCCGCCCTCGGGATCCCCGCGCGCGGGTTCGACCGCGACCACTACGACGTCCCGGCCGAGCGCTACCACGACCTGCTCGCCGCCGGCGCGACCCCGGTCTCCTCCCGCGAGCTCGTGCACCGCCTGATCGCGGCCGGCCTGCGGCGCCGGAAGGGTAGTCCCTGACGGTTGCGGGCTCCGTGCCGGCGGGTCGACCCCGCAACCGTCAGGGACTACCGGCCAGGGAGGTGAGCTCGCGCTCCACGTTGACGCGGGCGGCGTCCTCCCAGGCGGCCCGGGCGTGGGCGGTGTGGAAGAGGTGCGGCTTGGCGAGCAGGTCGCCGAGCACGGCGGCGCGGCCCCGGGCGAACTGCTCGTCGGGGACCTCGGCGTACTCCCGGCGGACCGACGCGACGTACGCCGCGTAGCGCTCGGCCGGCGCCGCGAGGATGGCGAGGTCGGCGTCGCAGAGCGCAGCGCCGTTGCGGTCGCCGCGGGCCGGGCGGTGCCGCTCGGTCAGCCGCACCAGCCGTACCACCTCGTCGACGATGTCGGGCGCGACCAGCGCCGGCAGCGCCTCGGCGGCCCAGGCTGCCGAGCGGGCCTCCGCCTGCGGGCGCCCGTCGTACACGCCGTCGTGGAACCAGGCGGCGAGCACCACCGGCATCCGGTCGAAGGCCTCGCCACGCGCGGACAGCTCGTGGACCCGCTCGAGAACCTCGGCCAGGTGCCGGGTGTCGTGGTAGTGCCGCTCGGGGTGGGCGTAGGCCGCCACCAGCCGCGCGGCGAGCTCACGGGCGCCGGCCAGCGGCCAGGCGAGCAGCAGGTCCACGGGCTCATTGAAGACCGTGCGCGCGGGCGCCCGCTACGGTGGTCCCTCAACGAGAACGTGTTCTAGAAAGGGAGGGTCGATGGTCGCGAGCAGAGCGCGGGTCCGCGAGGTCGTGGAGCGCTACGTCGAGCTGGTCGCCTCAGGGTCCGCGGACGACATCGTCGCGCTGTACGCCGAGGACGCGGTCGTCGAGGACCCGGTCGGATCGGAGCCCCGGGTGGGACACGCGGCGATCCGCGAGCTCTACTCGACCCTGGACGGCCTGGACCAGCGGACCCGGCTGCTGGCGGTGCGGATCGCCGGCGGCGAGGCGGCCTTCCACTTCGAGGTCGTGACGCTCGCCGACGGCGCCACCTACACGCTCGCACCGGTCGACGTGATGGCCTTCGACGACGACGGCCGGATCACCAGCATGCGCGCCTACTGGGGCGACGAGGATCTGGTGATCGGTTAGCAGTTCTCGCTGGTGCGGGGGACCGCGAGGTCACCGACGAAGGTCTCCTGGCCCGAGGTGACGCCGTAGGAGCCCTCGGCCGGGAACGACGCCTGCTCGAAGTGGCACCACCGCTCGCCAATCATGAATCCACCACTCTGCTCGGTGGGCTGCACGTCGATCACCAGGCCCGACTGGGTCGCGATCTGGCCTTCGACCTTGAAGTTGCCTTCGGCGTCGCTGAACCCCGTTGCGATCGGGTCGCCGTCCGCGTTGTAGAGGGTCACGGTGGCGCCCTTGGCGCCCTCGAAGGGCGGCGCCAGCGCGAAGGTCGGATCGCCGCCGTCGACCAGCGTGCCCGTGACCCACCCGCCGCGCTTGGTGAGCCGGAACTTGCCGAAGGCCGGCCGGCCGGAGCGCACCGTGGCGTTCTTGACCGCGCCCTCCGCGGCGAACCACACCCCGGCCCCGTCGAACTTCGCGGTGTAGCCGCCGGGATAGGCGCCCTTGAAGACGAAGGTGCCGTTGCTCGACGTGTCGGTCCACCACTGGCCGGTCTGCTTGCTCATCACGGTCAGTGTCGCCTTGCGGCCCAGCAGCCCGTTCGGCGTGAAGACGTAGACGGTCAGCTCCCCGGCCCGGGTCGGGAGCTCGATCCGGATGTCCTTGATCTGGCCGGGCTTCACCGCACCGGCCCAGGTGCTCTTGCCGACCCAGGTCCGCGCCTTGTCGAAGGTGAACACCGAGTACTGGCTCTGGGGCAGCCCGCCGACCGCGAACCGGCCGCGCTTGTCCGCGACGGTCGAGAAGGACTGGCGACCGCGATTGGCGGCCACGACGGTGGCGCCGTTCAGCGGCCGGCCCTGGCGGTTGACGGCCCTGCCGGTGATGGCCGCGCCGGCCTGCATCGTGACGTTGCGGGTGGTGAGGTCGTTCGCGCGGACGGTCACCATCACGTCGGTGGGGGCGAACTTGGACACGTCGTACGCCGGCCGCTGGTCGACGAACTGGAGGTAGTAGGTCCCGGGGCCCAGGGTGAGCGAGTAACTGCGCGTGCTGCCCAACTTTCGCTGGCCGACGTAGTTCCAGTCCTGGTCGAACCACAGCAGCTTGAGGCTCGGGCACTTCGCCAGCCTCGGACAGGTGATCCCCCCGTTCGCCAGGCCCTTGTCCGCCCGTGCCTGCGCCCCCGGAGCGGCGCCGACGGCCAGCACCGCGGCGAGCAGCCCCACGACGAGCGACAGCACCGCGGCGCGCGACGGACGGATGGGCGGGAGCATGTGCTCATCGTAGGAGCGGCCCCTTCAGTCGCGCTCAAGCACAGATCAGCGTTTGCTCAAGAAGCCCGGCGGCCGGTCCGCTGCTCCCGCCCGGGGGCCATCGCCCACCGGATGGTGCCGGTCGCGATCGTGCCGAGCGCCCGCACCACGGTCCGCTCCGAGACCGGCAGCCACGGCAGCCGGAGCGGCCGCCGGGTCCAGCGCGGCATCAGCGCGACGGCAGCCGCCACCAGCACGCCGTACGGCGCCCGCGCGGCCACCGGCAGCGGGGGGCGCAGCAGCAGGTAGGACACGGCCTCGCGGGCCTCGGGCGTCGCGCGCAGCTCCGGGCGGTACGCCGCCAGCGCCGCCGCCAGCCCGGCCTCCGTGGTGGGTGGGTCGACCACGCCGAGCCGCCGGGCGACCTCGGCGGTCTGCGCGACGTACCGGTCCCGGTCGGCGCCGGCGAGCGGCTCCTTGCCGTAGACGGTGTGCGCCCGCAGGAAGCTGTCGACCTCGGCCACGTGGACCCAGCCGAGCAGGTGCGGGTCGGAGGCGGCGTACGGCGTCCCGTCCGGCATCGTGCCGACCACGCGCTCGTGGATCGCTCGGACCACGTCGACCGCCCGCTGCGCGTCCTCGGCGTGACCGAAGGTGGTCACCGCCAGGAACCGGCTGGTGCGGGCGAGCCGGCCCCACATGTCGCCGCGGTAGCCGGAGTGCTCCGCGACCCCGCGCATCGCCGCCGGGTGCAGGGTCTGGAGCAGCAGGGCGCGGATGCCGCCGACGAACATCGAGGCGTCGCCGTGGACCCGGGCGATCGGGCTGTCCGGCTCGAACCACCGCGGCCCGGGCCGCCCGTGGATGCGCGCGGCGTGCTTGGCGCCGTCCGGTCCCGCCACCCGTCGGAACAGCTCCCTGCCCAACCGCTCGCGCACTCCCGGCATGCCTCGAGCGTACGTTCCGATCCCGCGCACACCCTTGATCGGCGATCCGGGTGCGGCATCGCGCGGGGGCGGTTTCCCCGGTTCACCGGGGATGTTGGAACTGTTGACCCGAAGTTTCGGGCCAGAAGTTCCGGTTTCCCCGGTTCACCGGGGAAACCGCCGGGGGCCTCGGGCTCGGGCAGCTCACCAGGTGCGCAGCCAGATGGTGTGGTCGGCCTCGGCGAGCTTGGCCAGGGCGTCCTGGGGCAGCGGGTCGAGGGTGTCGGTGACGACGTACCCCTGCTGGCCCCGGGTCGAGAGGTACTGCCCGGTGACGTTCGCGTTGGCGTCGGCCAGCAGGTCGTTGACGCTCGCGAGCACGCCGGGGACGTTGTCGTGGAGGAAGCCGATCCGGTGGCCGACCTCGAGCTCGGGGGCCTGGACCGTCGGCAGGTTCACCGACAGCTCGGTGCGGCCCTGCCGGGTGAACGCGGCCAGCTTGCCGGAGACGAAGTGGCCGATCTCCTCCTGCGCCTCCTGGGTGGAGCCGCCGACGTGCGGGGTGAGGATCACGTTGTCGAGGCCGCGCAGCACCGACTCGAACGGGTCGCCCTGGGCCTTCGGCTCGATCGGGAAGACGTCGATGGCCGCGCCGGCGATGTGCCCCGACAGGACGTGCTCGCGCAGCGCGACGTCGTCGACGACCATCCCGCGCGAGGCGTTGATGAACAGGCTGCGCGGCTTCATCTTCGCGAACTCCTCGGCGCCGAACAGCCCGGCGTTCCCGGGGCGCCCGTCGACGTGGATGCTGACGACGTCCGCCTCGGCGAGCAGCTCGTCGAGGCTGCGCATCCGCTGCGCGTTCCCGTGGGCGAGCCGGTCGGCGGTGTCGAAGAAGATCACCCGCAGGCCCAGCGCCTCGGCGACGTTCGAGAGCTGGGTGCCGATGTTCCCGTACCCGACGATGCCCAGGGTCCGGCCGCGCACCTCGTGGCTGCCCTTGGCGGACTTGTCCCACACGCCCTCGTGCATGCGCTGGGTCTTCTCGGTGAGCCGGCGCCCGAGCGCGATGATCTCGCCGATCACCAGCTCCACGACGCTGCGGGTGTTGGAGTACGGCGCGTTGAACACGGCCACGCCGCGGCGGCTGGCCGCGGACAGGTCGACCTGGTTGGTGCCGATGCAGAAGCAGCCGACCGCCATCAGGTCGGTCGCCGCCTCCAGCACGGGCGCGGTGAGGTGGGTGTTCGACCGGATGCCCAGCACCGACACCCCGGGCAGCTCTTCGATGAGCTCGGCCTCGGAGAGGGATCGGGACCGCAGCTCGACCTCGAAGCCATGGCCCTCGAGGATCTCGACGGCGGCCGGGTGGATGTTCTCGAGCAGCAGTACCTTCACGACTCACCAGCCTAGGTCGGCGGCAACGGCCGCACCGAACCGGCGCCGCAGGGTGGGACGCTGCGACCTCGCCCACGAGCGTGGGGGTGACGTAGGGATCACACCGCCGCCGAGCCCGCCGGTTTCGCCACGGGCGCCGTCTGGCACCGGCATAGTTGCTCGGCATGGGACCACGCCGGCGGATCGCCGCTGCAGCACTCGCGGTACTCGCCGCCGCCAGCCTCGCGACGCCGAGCTTCGCCGTCGCACCAGGAGGCGGGTCGGCGACAGCCACCGGGAGCACCGGTCTCGATGACTCGACCGTCGGCAGCTGGCACGTCCTCGACCTCGGGGCCGGCCGGTACGTCGTCTCCTGGCGCTCGCCCGTCGCGTTCCCCCTGGGCGCGGACCGGCCGACCATCGCGGGCCCGGCCGACGTGCTCGTCGGCACCCCGGAGCTCGCCGCCGACGGGCGCACCGTACGGGCGGTGGTCACGGCCGCGACCCGGCCCGACCCGGCCGACTTCGACGTGCTGCTCTCCGGGGACCGGCTCGACGCCCGCGGCGACGACCGCTACCGCACCGCGGCCACCCCGGCCCGGGGCCTGGACCTGCCCGGCACCGAGACCCTGCCGGTCGACCCGGCGACGCCGGGGCCGTACGCCGTGGCCTCCAGCGACTACGAGCTCGACCCCGTGAAGCTGGCCGGGATGCCGGTGCCGGTCGAGATGGTCGGCCACGTGGTGGAGCCCGCGGCCGACGCCGCCACCGGGCCGCGTCCGCTGGTGCTGTTCCTGCACGGCCGGCACAGCGTCTGCTACGACCCGCAGGACGCGAACGCGTTCGGCGACTGGCCCTGCCAGCCGCCGATGCAGGAGATCCCGAGCCAGCTCGGCTACGACTACATCCAGCAGGTGCTCGCCTCCCAGGGCTACGCGACCGTGTCCGTGCGGGTCAACGGGATCAACGGCCAGGACTGGCGGCTCGCCGACGGCGGCGCCGACGCCCGCGCCGAGATCGTCGAGCAGCACCTCGACCACTGGGTCACCCTGGCGGCCGACCACCAGGTCGACCTGAGCCGGGTCGTGCTCGTCGGGCACAGCCGTGGCGGCGAAGGGGTCGACCGCGCCGCCATCCAGATCCCGCTGACCGCGCCCTACCGGATCGTCGGCCAGGTCCTCATCGCACCGACGGACTTCGGAGCGCAGACCGCGGCGTACGTCCCGACCGTCACCCTGCTGCCCTCCTGCGACGGCGACGTCAGCGACCTCCAGGGCCAGAAGTTCACCGACGGCGCCCGCGACCTGGTCGCGGGGGACACCTCGCTGAAGAGCTCGGTGCTCGTGATGGGTGCCAACCACAACTTCTTCAACACCGAGTGGACCCCCGGCCTCGCGCAGGCGCCTGCGTGGGACGACTGGGGTGGCGCGCCGAAGGCGACCTGCGGCAAGCGCAACCCGGACCGGCTCTCCCCCGAGGAGCAGCAGGCGGTCGGCACGGCGTACGTCGCCGGCGCGGTGCACCTGTTCGCCGACGACGAGCAGGACCTGCTGCCGCTCTTCGACGGGTCGCGGGCGCGGGTGGCCTCGACCGGTGCCGCGCAGGTGCTCAGCCACGCCATCGGCGGCGGCCGGGACGAGCGCGCCCCCGGCGTCGGCGTCGACCGGGCGCTGCCCGAGGGCGCGACCACGCGGCTGTGCCAGGGCATGAGCTCCTTCGACCGGGTCTCGGCGTGCATCAGCGGCGTCGGGTACGCCGGCATCCGGCCGCACTGGCCCGAGGCCTACGAGCGGGTTCCCACCCGTACGTTCTTCGAGATGTCGTGGACCGCGCCCGGCCAGGCCGGCGGGCTGCTCCTCGAGCAGCCGCTCGACCTCAGCACGGGTCGCCTGGAGCTGCGCACCATCGTCGACCCCGAGGTCGGCCCGGCCGACCTCCAGGTCCGGATCACCGACGCCGAGGGCGCCAGCGCGCTGCTCGCCCCGGCGGATGGCGCCCTGCCGGCGATCGACCGCGGCACCGACGTCGAGAAGTACTGGGCGCAGACCCTCGTGGTCGACCCCGCCGGGGCCACCGGCGTGGACCTGGCCCGGGTCGTCCGGGTCGACCTCGTCAGCGCCAGCGACCGGGGCCGGGTCTGGGTCGCCGACCTGGCGGCCGCCCCGGCTGCGCTCGCGTCGGTGCCGGACCTGCGGCTGCCGACCGTCGACGTCGGCAGCGTGCGGATCCCCGAGGGCGACGGCCGGTCGCCGGTGACGGCGTACCTCCCGGTCGACGTGGTCGGCGAGATCACCCGGCCGGCGCGGCTCGTGGTCATGACGGCCGGACAGGCCCGCGGGTCGGCCCAACGCTTCACGCTCGACCTGGCGCCGGGCCAGACGTCGGCGCAGATCCCCGTCACCTACCAGCCGGACCGCGCCGACGACTACCGCGCCGCGATCACCACGGCCACCGTGTGGGCCACCCGCAACGTGATGACCGATGCGTACGTCGGCCGGCTGACCGTCCTCGACGACGACCCGACGCCGCGGACCACCGTGCGCCCGGTCGCGCGCGGCATCAGCGAGGGCGAGTCCGCGCGCTGGCGGATCTCGATGGCCAAGGGCGTCGACTACGAGCAGTTCGTCAGCGGCCGGGTCGTGCGCGGGCCGCGGCACCCGGTCAGCGCCGGCGACGTCGACACCCGCTGGATCGCCCAGCACCTCGGCCCCGACGCCGACCTCGACCAGCCGCTGTGGACCTTCCGGCCGATAGTGTTCGCGCGGCTGCGCGCCGGCGTCCGCGTCCTCGAGATCGCGATCCCGGTGCGTCGCGACGGCGTGGCCGAGGGCCGCGAGTCGCTGACCCTCCAGCTCCGCGTCGGCAAGGAGCGGTTCACCCGGACGGTGTACGTCAAGCCCTCGGCCTGAGGGGCCGGCGGCCGGCGGTTTCCCCGGTGAACCGGGGAAACCGGAACTGTTGGGCCGAAACTTCGGCCGAACAGTTCCGGTATTGGCCGGGAGGTCCCGGCCGGCTCGGCGTCGGTCAGACCTGCGGGATGCCCGCCAGCGCCGCGGTGAGGTCCGCGTCGGACAGCGGGTCGTCCTCGAGGTGGCCGGAGAGGAACGACTCGTAGGCACCGAGCTCGAGCAGGCCGTGCCCGGAGAGCCCGACGACGATCACCGGCTCCGCCCCGGACTCGGTCGCGGCGAGCGCCTCGCGGCGGGCCTGGGCCAGCGCGTGCGAGGACTCGGGCGCCGCGACGATGCCCTGGGTGCGGGCGAACTCCAGGCCAGCCTCGAAGCACTCGCTCTGGTGCAGCGCGGTGGCCTCGATCAGGCCCTCGTGCACGGCGTGCGAGACCAGCGGCGCCATGCCGTGGTAGCGCAGCCCGCCCGCGTGGATCGGCGACGGCACGAAGTCGTGGCCGAGCGTGTACATCTTCATCAAGGGTGTCAGCCCGGCGGTGTCGCCGAAGTCGTAGCGGTACTCGCCCCGGGTCAGGGTCGGGCAGGACGTGGGCTCGACCGCCAGGATCCGGGGAGCCTGCGTGCCGGCCAGCTTCTCGCGCAGGAACGGGAAGGCGAGGCCGGCGAAGTTCGACCCGCCGCCGGCGCAGCCGACCACGAGGTCGGCGCCGGACTCACCGGCCTTGGCCAGCTGGCGCAGCGTCTCCTCGCCGATCACGGTCTGGTGCAGCAGCACGTGGTTGAGCACCGAGCCGAGGGCGTACTTGGTCGTCTCGTCCTGGGCGGCGACCTCGACCGCCTCGGAGATCGCGATGCCCAGTGACCCCGGGTGTCCGTCGGGGAACGCCTTGCCGGACTCGGTGAGCCGGCTCGGGGAGCGGTGCACGGAGCCGCCGAACACCTCGATCAGCGTCCGGCGCTGCGGCTTGGAGTCGTACGACGCGCCGACCTGCCAGACCTCGCACTCCACGTCGAACAGGGAGCACGCGTAGGCCAGCGCGGTGCCCCACTGGCCGGCGCCCGTCTCGGTCGTGAGCCGGCGCACCCCGTGCAGGGAGTTGTAGTAGACCTGCGGCACCGAGGTGTTGGTCTTGTGCGACCCGGCGGGCGAGACGCCCTCGTACTTGTAGTAGATCCGCGCCGTGGTGCCGAGCTTCTGCTCCCAGCGGCGGGCGCGGTAGAGCGGGCTGGGCCGGTACTGGCGATAGACCTCGCGCACCGGCTCCGGGATCTCGACGTACCGCTCGCCGCTGACCTCCTGGAGGATCAGCTCCATCGGGAACAGTGCGGCCAGGTCGTCGGGTCCGACCGGCTCGTGGGTGCCGGGGTGGAGCGGCGGCGGGGGCGGCGTCGGCAGGTCCGCCACGATGTTGTACCAGTGGGTGACCTGCTCGGACTCGTCCAGCGTGAACATGACCTGGTCGTCGTTCATGGCGGCAGCGTAGCGATCCCGCACCCCGGCCGCCGGTGCTCTCCGGCGGCCGAGACGCGGGCCACATCGAGCCCGTCCCAGGGGCTTGGCGGGGATCAGCCCGAGCCGTCCCGCCTCGGGTCGTCTCCTTGCGTCAGCGGCGGTCGGTCGGCCGGTGCCGCCGTACCGTAGGTGCCCGGAAACCCTTTGCGCACACGGAACTCGCCGTGCCTCACTGGCGGGTGTGAACCCGACCATCCCGACCGTGGATGCCTTCCACGCCCTGGCGCGCAGCTCGCCGTGGCGGTGGACGACGCTGCACTTCCGGCATCGGGCCACTCTGGTCGAGGACGGGGTGGAGGCATGGCTGCGCAGGCCGGGCCGGCTGCTCGTGCGGACGCCGGACGGCCAGGAGCGCCGCGTGGTGGAGCAGGCGGGCAGCAGCCGCGCGATCGGGTTCGCGGTCGACGTCGACGCCGGTCTCGATCCCGATGCTGTTCCCGGTGTGCAACCGGTTCCGCCGCCCGCCTACGGCTCGGCGTACGGCGACCATGACCCGATGTGGGTCAACTACCGGTGGGTGGCCGCGCTGAACCCCGTCGAGCTCAGCCACCACGTGGCCATGGACCGCCTTCGCGTCGACGAGGTGGCCGGTCGGCCGGCGTGGCGGGCGGACCTGCAGGCGCTGCCCGGCTACGACCCGCGTTGCGGCGGCAACTGCTGCGAACTGCTCTGGAGCGAGGTCGGCCGGGTGTGCGAGGTGTCCGACCCGGCCGACGCGTACCACCCGCCGGGCGAGGACTACCCCGACCACTACGACGTCGCCCTCGATGTCGCAACCGGGGTGGTGGTGCGCTGCCTGCCGGTGGGAGGCGACCCGGCGAGCCCCTGGCTCGAGAACGACATCCTCGAGGTCGACGCCGACCTGCCTGGGGTCACCGGCTGACGCAGCGCCCCGGCTCGCGAAGTGCTGCGGTCAGGGGTCGACGCCGTGCTCCTCGAGGGCGTTCTCCGGGTCGACCGGGCTGCCGCCTGCGGGCCGCACCTCGAAGTGCAGGTGAGAGCCGGTGACGTTGCCGGTCGCGCCGACGGCGCCGATCACGGCGCCGGTCCCGACCCGGGCCCCGACCCGGACATCGGTGCGCGACAGGTGGGCGTACCAGGTCTCGGTGCCGTCGGGGTGGGTGATCTCGACCTTGTTGCCGTAGGCGCCCGCCCAGGCGACCGAGGTGACCGTGCCGGCGGTCGCGGCGCGCACCGGCGTGCCGGTCGGCGCGGCGAAGTCGAGGCCGGTGTGGGTCGAGGACCACAGCCGGCCGGACGCACCGAAGCGGGCGGTCAGGTGGTAGTCGGCGACGGGCGTGGTCCACGGTGCGCCGCCGAACCACTGCATCGTCTGCGAGGTCGCGCGCAGCATCGCCGCGAGCTGGCGATCCGCCCACATCGCGTGCTTGATCTCCAGCCGTTCCCTGCGCGTCGGGTTCTTCTCCGGCTCGGCGGCGGCGGGCGTGGCCTTGCGGGCGGTCGTGGACGAGCGGCTGGGGCCGCGGTCGGCGTCCTTGCCGGTGGCACGCGACGGGTCGGTCTGCTGGGCGGTCTTCCGGCCGCTCTTCTCTCCGGTCGGCCGCCCGGTCGCCGGTGTCGGCTGCGGTGCCTCCGCCACCACCGCCGGGTACGGTCCGCCCGGGTCGGCGGCCGTCGCCGCCTGGGTCGGTGCCGTCCGGACCGGCGGATCCGCGACGACGGTCACCGCCACGTCCCCCGCCGTGGCCAGAGAGACAGCCTGCGCGACCGTGATGCCGGCGTACCCGGTGACGGCGGCCGCGACGAGGAAGGTGCCCACGCCCGCCCAGGAGTGGAGACGACTCGTCACGCTCGGTGCGGATGCACCGGTCGGGCGGGGGTCGGGCACGGACTACCTCGAGACGGACGGGGCGTTACCCCCGTCCCATCGGCACGTGGCGCCCGATGCTGAGGGACCGGCCCCCGCCGAGATCGCCACCGCCACCCGGTGGCTCAGCGAGGCCCGCCCGTCGGTTTCCCCGGTTCACCGGGGATGTTGGAACTGTTGACCCGAAGTTCCGGCCCAAGAGTTCCGGTTTCCCCGGTTCACCGGGGAAACCGACCCCCGGGCCTGCCGGGCCGACCGCCCTACGCCGGCAGGTCCTCCGCATCCACGATCCGGTAGGCGTAGCCCTGCTCGGCGAGGAAGCGCTGCCGGTTCTGGGCGAACTCGGCGTCGACGGTGTCGCGGGACACGATCGTGTAGAAGTGCGCGGTGCGACCCTCGGTCTTGGGCCGCAGCAGCCGGCCCAGGCGCTGGGCCTCCTCCTGGCGGGAGCCGAAGGATCCGGAGACCTGGATCGCGACCTCGGCGGAGGGCAGGTCGATGGAGAAGTTCGCGACCTTGGAGACGACCAGCAGCCCGATCTCGCCGTGCCGGAAGGCGTCGAACAGCCGCTGCCGCTCGGCGACCTTCGTCTCGCCCTTGATCACCGGCGCGTCGAGGGCCAGAGCCAGCTCGTCGAGCTGCTCGATGTACTGACCGATCACCAGCGTCGGCTGGCCCGGGTGGGCTGCGACCAGTGACTCGACGACGTCGATCTTGTGGTGGGTGCAGGACGCGAGCCGATAGCGCTCCTCGGGCTCCGCGGTCGCGTACGCCAGCCGCTCGCCCGAGGGCAGCGTGACCCGCACCTCGACGCAGTCGGCAGGGGCGATCCAGCCCTGCGCCTCGATGTCCTTCCAGGGCGCGTCGTACCGCTTCGGCCCGATCAGCGAGAACACGTCGCCCTCGCGGCCGTCCTCGCGCACCAGGGTCGCGGTCAGGCCGAGCCGGCGCCGGGCCTGCAGGTTCGCGGTCATCCGGAAGATCGGCGCCGGCAGCAGGTGCACCTCGTCGTAGACGATCAGCCCCCAGTCCCGGGCGTCGAGCAGCTCGAGATGGGGGTAGACGCCCTTCCGCTTGGTCGTCATCACCTGGTACGTCGCGATGGTGACCGGCCGGATCTCCTTGACCGCCCCGGAGTACTCGCCGATCTCGGCTGGCGTCAGGGAGGTACGCCGGACCAGCTCGTCCTTCCACTGCCGCGCCGACACGGTGTTGGTGACCAGGATCAGCGTGGTCGCCTGCGCCTCGGCCATGGCGGCCGCACCGACCAGCGTCTTGCCGGCCCCGCAGGGGAGGACGACGACCCCGGAGCCGCCGTGCCAGAACGACTCGGCCGCCTCGCGCTGGTAGGCGCGCAGGTGCCACGCGGTCTCGTCGAGCGCGATCGGGTGGGCCTCGCCGTCGACGTACCCCGCGTAGTCCTCCGCCGGCCAGCCGAGCTTGAGCAGCGCCTGCTTGAGGTTGCCCCGCTCGGAGGCGTGCACGACGACCGTGTCCTCGTCGATGCGCGCGCCGAGCATCCCCGCGACCTTCTTCGCGCGCAGCACCTCCTCGAGCACCGGCCGGTCGGTGCTGACCAGCACCAGCCCGTGGACGGGGTGCTTCTCCAGCCTCAGCCGGCCGTAGCGCGCCATCGTCTCGGCGACGTCGACCAGCAACGCGTGCGGTACGGCGTATCGGCTGTACTCCAGCAGCGTGTCGACGACCTGCTCGGCGTCGTGCCCGGCGGCGCGGGCGTTCCAGAGGCCCAGCGGCGTCAGCCGGTAGGTGTGGACGTGCTCGGGGGAGCGCTCGAGCTCCGCGAACGGCGCGATCGCCTTGCGGCAGTCGGCGGCGCGCTCGTGGTCGACCTCGAGCAGCAGCGTCTTGTCCGACTGGACGATCAGGGGGCCGTCGTTCACTTCACGATCCTAGGTGGTGGCGGTGGGGTCGGAGCGGCCGGCCAGTTTCATCGGTCGGCCGATGAACCTCGCACTTGGACGATGAAGCTGCATCGTCCAGGCACGAGTTCTGTCGGTCGGCCGATGAAACTCGCGCGCGCCGTTCAAGCCGAGGCGACGGCCTTCCGCCGCGCCCGGAAGGCGGCGACGTTGGCGCGCGAGGAGCACCGCTCGGAGCAGTAGCGTCGCGACCGGTTCGGCGAGGTGTCGACGAAGACGTCCGTGCACGGCGGCGCGGCGCACACCCCCAACCGGTCCGGGCCCAGGTCGCACACGAGCGTGGCGAGGCCCAGGAGTGACTCACCGACCAGGAGGTCGGCGACGGTGGCGTTGGCGGTGGCGACGTGGAGGTGCAGGTCGTGCTCGTCGTGTCCGGAGATCCGCGGGGTGACCGGGTGCCGCGCCATCAGGTCGTTGAGCCGCTCGACCACGGCGGCGGTGTCCTCCGTGGCGCCCGCCTCGAACACCGGCCGCAGCTCGCGCTGGAACTTGCGCAGCAGCATGCAGTCACGGTCGGTGGCGCGCTCGACCAGGCGGTCGCGGCCGTCGAGGTACGCCACCAGGTCGTCGACATCGGCCATGTCGGCGTTCAGGAGGGCCGCGGAGGCCTCGGCGTACCGGAGGAAGTCCATGCTTCAAGTTTACGGATCGGCGGTCACTGCGCGGACCGTGGTGATGCGATGCACCGCGAACGTGCGGACGTCGTCGGAGCGGTGGTCGTACGCCGTCAGCGACCCGCCCTCGACCCGGACCGGGTCCACCAGGCGCTCCGAGCGGGTGCCCTGGTTGTCGAGGTAGCCGATCAGCACCGTCTCGCCGGCCTCGGCCGCCTCGCGTAGCGCCGCCATCGAGCCGCTCGGCGTGAGGACCCGCGCCGGGCTGTCGGGCCGGCTCGACTCGGCGCGGTCGCCGGCCCGGATCGCGGTGACGGCGTGCGCGGCGTGGGCCGTCTCCCGGGCGGTCCGCGCGGCCCGGGCGCGGTGCTCGCGGGGGGTGCGCGCCCGCAGCAGGTCGGGGCGGGCGACGTGCACGGTGCCGTCGGCGGCCTCCACCACGGGCGCGGCGCCGAGCTCGCGCAGCCGGGGGAGCAGCACGTCCAGCGGGGTCGAGCTGACCAGGACGGTCGGCGCGATCCGGCGCAGCCCGAGCGCGGCCGACCGCGGGTGGTGGAGCAGCTCGGTGAGCGCGGCCTCGTCGTCGGCGCGCAGGAACGCCTCGGCGTGGCCGACCCGGATGCTGCCGAACGTGCGGGCGGTGTCGTCGACGAGGTAGGTGAGCGGCTGGGGGACCGGCGTCCGCGAGACCGTGGTGACGAAGGCGTGCACCTCCGCCGCGGTCCAGCCGGTGTCGAGGGCGCGGCGTACCGAGTCGGGCGTGAACCGGTAGACCGTCGCCCCGCCGCGCGACTCCACGTCGGCGACCACCTGCAGGCGGCGGGCGAGCTGCGACTCCAACGGCCCCGGCGCGACGGCGGTCAGGTCGGCCTGGAGTAGCACGTGGTCGACCGGCTCGGGCATCAGCTCCGCGAGCGCGGCCAGCCCGGCGGGCTCGTCGCCGCCGAGCAGGAGGCGGGAGTACGCCGGCAGCCCGCCGAGCGCCACGACCCCGAGGGCGGTCGCCTCGGCGACCGCCCAGCCCACCTGGTCGGCGCGGGTCCGCGGCCGGCGCGGCCGGCGCCAGGCGATCCGGGCCACCAGCGACGGCAGCCCGGTGCCGGTCGCGAGTACCTCGCCCACGGGCAGCTCGAGCAGCGCGTCGAGGGTCATCCGCCGGGTCTCGACCTGGTGCACGCCGGCCAGCTCGGGGGCCAGCGCGTTCCAGGCCTTGCCGGCCGGGTCCCGCGTGCCGACCAGGCCGGGCAGCCGCGGGCTGTCCAGCCAGGCCCGGACCAGGGCCCCCCACCGGGCGACCACAGGCTGCGCGGCCCACTGGTCGAAGGCGTCGGTGGGGATCCAAGCAGGGTTGCCGTCCGGGTCCGCGGCGGTCGCGAGCAGGCCGGCTGCCGCGGCGACCTCGACCAGCAGCGCAGCGGTCGGCTCGTCGACGTGGAGGTGGGCGGCCGTCGCGCGCAGGTCCCGGACGCCGAGCCCGCCGCTGCGCAGCGCGGTCGGTGGCTGGAGGCCCCAGTGGTCGAGCAGCAGCTCGACCCGGCGCACCGCGTCGAAGGCGGCGCCCGACCCGGCGCGCTCCACCATCGCGGGACCACGCTCGGAGGTGGCCAGCGCGGGCTCCTCGTCGATCGGCTCGGTGGTCGTCCGCCCACCGCGCAATGCGATGCCGACCTCACCGGGCAGCACGACCACGCCCCCGGAGCGCGGCACGAGGAGCCGCCGGGCGAGCAGCTCCTCCGCGGGGCTCGCGGCCTCCTCGGGCAGCACCGTGTGCCGGGCCGACCCAGTGGTCGCCTCCCCGCCGGAGTCCAGCACGTGCTCGAGCAGCGCCCGCGCGGCGGGGGACAGCTCGTCCAGGCGCCGGCGTACCTCCTCGGGTGGTGGCGGGTCCTCGGAGACCGGGCGCAGCCCGCTGGCGCCCGCCGCGCCCCCGCTCTGGGCGAGCGTGTCCGCCACGGCGCTGAGCGCCCGCAGGCCCGCGGGGGCCTCCCAGCCCAGGGCGAGGTCGAGCAGCCGGTCGACCGCCGCGGCGACGGAGGCGGTGCTCGCGCGCACCACCTCGGCCAGCTCGCTGCGCGTGGTCTGGCCGACGACGACGAGCGCGTCGAGCACGGCGAGCTCGGCACGGGTCAGCTGGTCGAGCGCCCGCAGCAGCGAGGACCGGGTCGCGGCACGCGAGGCCAGCTGGCCCGAGTCGTGCGGCGCCGGCGTGGCGAGGTCGGGCCGGGCGACGAGCAGGCGCGACAGCCGCTCGTCCGGCCAGCTGCGCAGCTGGTCGGCGAGGGTGCGGAACCCGGTCGTGGACATCCCTGCAACGCTACCGGGCCGGGCCGGGCGCGGGACGGGGTCGGGTCGTGTGCCTGAGCACGCGCCATGGCGCGTGCTCAGGCACACGACCCTCGCTCAGGCGAGGACGGTGCGGCCCCGGGTCGCGTGGAAGACCAGGCTGGTCTCGGCGTGCACGACACCGGGCCGGCCGGTCAGGTTGTCGAGCACGAAGTCCCGCAGGGCCTCCGGCGTGCCGGTCGCGACGTGCACCAGGAAGTCGTTGGCGCCGGAGATGTTGTACGCCGCCAGCACGCCGGGCAGGCCGGTCACCTCCTCGGCGAAGGCGTCCACGTCGGCGCGCAGGTGGCCGGAGAAGCGCACCGTGACCATGGCCTGCACCGGCAGTCCCAGGCGGGCCAGGTCGACGTCGGCGGTGACCCCGGTGACGATGCCGCGCTCGCGCAGGCCGCGGACCCGGGCCAGGCACGTCGACTCCGCGATGCCGGTCGCGCGGGCCAGCTCCACGTTGGGGGTCCGGCCGTCGCGCAGCAGCGCAGCGACCAGGGCCCGGTCGACCTCGTCGAGGACCGGGCGCTCGCGGGGCGGCGGGCCGGGCGGCAGCCGCGGCGGGTTCTTCGGCACGCCACCCAGCCTACCGCCGGTTTCCGAAGATCCCTCGGCAGGACGGCTGCTTCACGAAGGATCTGCGCGACTGTTGCCCCCGAGATCACGCAGATCCACGCTGGAGGGCATGAGCCGCATGGACACCGACGCCGTTCACCTCGGCCGGGAGGACCTCGCCGCGCGCGGCGCACACGTGCCTCCACTCGATCTCTCCACGACCTACCCGCTGCCGAGCGTCGACGACGGCGGCGCGGCCTATGAGCGACTGGCCACCGGCGGCCGCCCCGAGGCGTCCGACTCGCTCGTCTACCAGCGGCTCTGGAACCCCAACGTCGACCGGTTCGAGCGCTCGGTCGCCGGCCTCGAGAGCCTGCCCGGTGCGGTCGCGTTCGCCTCCGGCATGGCCGCGCTCAGCGCCGTGCTGGTCGCGACCGTCGCCGCGGGCCGCCCGCATGTCGTCGGCGTGCGTCCGTTGTACGGCGGCACCGACCACGTGCTCGCGACCGGCCTGCTCGGGACCCGGGTCACCTGGGCCGCGCCGGACCGGATCGCCGAGGCGATCGGCACCGACACCGGGCTGGTGGTCGTCGAGACCCCGGCCAACCCGACCGTGGACCTGGTCGACCTCACGGCGGTGGTCGCCCAGGCGGGCGACGTGCCGGTCCTGGTCGACAACACCTTCGCCACCCCGGTGCTGCAGCGACCCGCCGCCCACGGCGCGGCCCTGGTGCTGCACTCCGCGACGAAGTTCATGGGCGGTCACGGTGACGTGATGGGCGGCGTCGTCGCCGCGGGCGAGGAGTGGCAGGTCCGGCTGCGCCAGGTCCGCGCGCTGACCGGCGGGCTCCTGCACCCGCGCGCGGCGTACGACCTGCACCGCGGCCTGCAGACCCTGCCGTTGCGGGTCCGGGCGCAGCAGGAGTCGGCGGCCGTGCTCGCCGGCCGGCTCGCGGAGCACCCCTCGGTGGCGCGGGTGATGTACCCGGGCCTGAAGGAGTGCGACCCCACCGGCCTGGTCGGCACCCAGATGAGCGGCCCCGGCAGCCTGCTGGCCTTCCAGCTCGCCGGAGGGTACGCCGCCGCCGCGGGCACCGCCCAGCGGTGCCGGCTGATCACCCACGCGGTCTCGCTCGGCGGCGTCGACACGCTGATCCAGCACCCCGCAGGCCTGACCCACCGCCCCGTCGAGGCCGCCGCCCGTCCCGGTGAGGCCCTGCTCCGGCTGTCCGTGGGTCTCGAGGACGTCGAAGACCTGTGGGCCGACCTGGAGCGCGCGCTGGGCTGACTCCCCGGTGCCGCGGTGTCGATGGTTTGACCGGCGACACCCGGGGCATCTAGGACACTGAGCCCTGCCGGCTGCGCCGGCGGGCGAACAGGTGGCCGAGTCGTGAGGGGCCGGGTGGTGATGAAGCAGGTCGAGCTGCACCATGGCGCGGCCACCGACGTCGGCCTGGTCCGCGAGGTCAACGAGGACTCCTACCTGGCCGCGCCCCCGGTGTTCGTCGTCGCCGACGGCATGGGCGGCCACGAGGGCGGCGACGTGGCCAGCCGCATCGTGGTCGAGGAGTTCGGCCGGCTCGCGACCGACGGCTACGACCCGCGGCGGGGCGTCGACGCGGTCACCGCGACCCTGGCGGCCTGCCAGGAGCGGATCACCGAGTACGCCGGCGTCCAGCGCGCCGAGGGCGTGGCCCGCGGGCGCTCCGCGGGGACCACGGTCGTCGCGGCCCTGCTGATCGAGGACGACGACGGGCCGGCCTGGCTGCTGGTGAACCTGGGCGACTCCCGGATCTACCGGTACGCCGACCGGCGGCTGACCCAGGTCAGCGTCGACCACAGCCTGGTGCAGGCGCTCGTCGACGCCGGCCGGATCGGGGCCGACGAGGTCGCGACCCACCCCGAGCGCAACGTGATCACCCGGGCCCTCGGCGACTCCACGGGAGGCCCCGCCGACTTCTTCGTGGTGTCGCTCGCGGACGCCGAACGGCTGCTGCTCTGCTCGGACGGGGTGAGCGGCCCGGTCGGTGACGCCGACGTCGCCGAGATCCTCGGCGCCTGCCCGGACCCGCGCGACGCGGCCGACCGGCTGGTCGCGGCCGCCCTCGAGGCCGGAGGTGAGGACAACGCGACCGCCGTGGTCGTCGACGTGGTGGGGTGGGCTCCCGAGAGCGGCTACGACTCCGAACGTCAGCGCGCGAGCCTCGAGGAGAAGCTGGGAGCGCGGCCGTGAGCGAGCACGCCACCTGGTCGGTCCGGGGCGGCGACTGGTTCGGCGTCTTCGGTGCCCACCTGATCCTGGTCCTCCCACCCTCGGAGAAGGCCCGGGTCGCCGGGCTGTGGGAGCTGGTCGACGACGGGGCCGGCTTCGACGAGACCCTGGACGCGCTGATCAGCGGCGGCCTGCGGGACCTGCCGGGCTTCGTGCTGGTCGACAGCGCCGGCGACCGGACGCGGATGCTGCTGCGCGGGGCCGTCCGGGTCGACCTCGCCACCGCCGACGACGTCGTGCACCTCGACGGCGATCCGGCGGCCACCTGGGTGGAGCGGACCCTGACCGGCGTCACCCGGGTGCGGATCGAGGTCGGCGAGGAAGCGGGATCCGACGAGCTCGCGGTCGCCGGCGGGCTGGTCCGGCTCGCGGTCGCCGAGTGGCCGCCGGTCGCCGCGCGCCCCGAGGTCCCGGTCGCGGGCGCGGCCGCCGACCCGGTCCCGGACCTCGACGTCGTGCTCGACGTCATGCTCGACGACGGGCCGCTGACCGAGGCGATGCCGGTGGTGCCACCGGGGCCGACCGGCCCGGCCGCTCCGCTTCTCGGGGCCGACCACGACGGCCTGACCCGCGCCGGCGAGGCCGACCCGGGGCCGTCGGACCCGGCCCGACCGGGGATCCCGGGCCAGCCGCCCGCACCGCCGGTGACCGCGCGACCGGTCGCCCGGCTGCTGTTCTCCGGCGGCGAGCACGTCGATGTCGACCGGCTCGTGCTCGTCGGTCGTGCCCCCGAGCCCCGACGGCACACGCTGACGGAGGAGCCCCGACTGGTCGCCGTGCGCAGCCCGCACCACGAGGTCTCCTCGACCCACCTCGAGATCCGGCCCGGCTCAGGCGCCGACCACGGCTCGGCCGTGGTCACCGACCTCGGCTCCACGAACGGCACCCTGCTCGTCCAGCCCGGCCTGCCCCCGGAGGACCTGCACGCGGGGGTCCCGGTCCAGCTGATCCCCGGCGCGGTCATCGACCTGGGCGACGGCGTGACCATCCGGGTCCTCACGCCATGACCGACCACGCCGTACCGGTCCGACCGCCGGCCGACCCGGACCGGAGGTTCTACGCGTTCGTCGTCGACCGGCTGGCCGCGTGGACGCTCGACGCGGTCGCGGCCTACCTCGCCTACCGCCTCCTGATCGACCGTGGTCACCTGCTCGCGGGTGTCCTCGTGATCCTCGGTTGCGTGCTGCTCGTGGGGGCTGGGTTCGCCGTCGTGCTCGGGCTCACCGGCAGCTCGCCCGGCCGGGCCGCCACCACGACCGGGCTCGTCGGCGCCGACGACGGCGCCCCGATCGGCGTCGCGGCCGCGCTGCGCCGCCAGCTGGTGCTCGGCCTGGCGACGCTGCCGACCTTCGGCCTGGGTGCCGCCGTCCTCGCCTGGACGGCGGTGGCCGACCCCGGCGGACGGCGGCGCGCCTGGCACGACCGGATCGCCGGCTCCGAGGTCGTCGACGTACGGCGAGCGCCGGCCGAGCCCGCGCCCGTGGAGCTCGGCCCGCGTCACGTCGTGAACCTGACGGCGCTCCGGCTGGTCCCGGTCCCCGCCGCGACCGCACCACCCGGCCCACCACCCCCGGCGCCACCGCTCGCACCCCCTCCCGCCCCGCCACCCCCACGTCCGGCGCAACCCCCGCCGGCCGCACCGCCCGGGCGGCAGCGGCTCGGCCACCCACTGGTGCCCGACCCGGCTCCTCCGGGCCGGTGGCGGATCGGCTTCGACTCCGGCGAGAGCCTCGTGCTGGAGGGGCCGGCGCTGGTCGGTCGCCGACCGGAGCCGCGGGCCGGCGAGCCGGTGGTCCACCTGGTCGCACTGCCTTCGGAGGACATGTCGCTGTCGAAGACGCACGCGCACCTGGAGGTGGACGCCGACGGGGTCCTCGTGATCGCCGACCGCGGCTCGACCAACGGCTCGATCCTGATCCGGCAGGGTGCCGCCCGCGAGCTGCCGGTCGGCCGGTCGACGACCCTGCTCGACGGTGACCTGGTCCGCCTCGGCGACCGGGAGATGCGCGTCGACCGCGACGCCGGCCCCGACGCCGGGCCGCCCGTTCGATAACGGTCCGATAACGAACCCGAGCGCCTCTTCCGTCGTCTGGCGCCGGGCGTGTCGACTGCTCTCCTCCCCGTCGGTGATCTCGGCACCGCAACCCGTGTGTCGCGCACCTCGGGAGGCTTTCGGGCGTATCTCGCCCCGACATCACGGGAGGCATCTTTTGCGAAGGACCCGGGTCGCCGCCACGGCGACCGCATCACTGATCGCGGCAGCCACGGCGCTGTCGCTCACCACCACCCCCCAGGCCGGCGCCACCCCGCCGGCTGCGGACCGGGCCACGAAGGCGGATCGGGGCACCCCCTCGGACGTCCTCACGCCGGGCTGGAAGACGAAGTACCACGAGCGGACCCAGGCCGCCCTCGAGAAGCGGCTGCGCACCGGCGGCAAGGGGCAGGCCGAGAAGCTCGGCAAGGGCGTCTACGGCCGGGTCGCGCAGACCGGCAAGGACCGGATCTTCGTCGTGCTGGCCGAGTTCGGCGACCGCCGGCACCAGGCCTACCAGGACGACCCGGACTCCGGCGCCCAGCGGTACGACGGCCCGCTGCACAACCAGATCCCGAAGCCGAACCGCAAGAAGGACAACTCGACGCTCTGGAACGCGGACTTCAGCAGGTCCTACTTCCAGAACATGTACTTCAACCGGATGCGGGACTTCTTCGAGGACCAGTCCAGCGGCCAGTACTCCATCGACGGTGACGTCACCGCCTGGGTGAAGGTCCCCTTCAACGAGGCCCGCTACGGCAGCAACAAGGACTGCGGGTACATCGTCTGCGGCAACGTCAACTTCCTCATCCGGGACGCGCTCTCGGAGTGGGTGCAGGGTCGCCTCGACGCCGGCTGGACGATGGCGCGGATCCAGGACTACCTGAAGACCTTCGACGTGCAGGACCGCTACGACTTCGACGGGGACGGCGACTTCCGCGAGCCGGACGGCTACCTCGACCACTTCCAGATCGTCCACGCGGGCGGCGACGAGGCGGACGGTGACCCGGTCTACGGCTCGGACGCGATCTGGAGCCACCGCGGCAACGCCGCCCTGCACGGTCTCGGGGAGGGCCCGGGCCCGGCCATCGGCGGCATCCAGGTCGGCGAGGGCGGCAAGAGCGACGGCTCGGCGCCGGACGGCGGCGTGGTCTTCCCCGACAACCCGACCGGGCTGTGGGTCAGCGACTACACGATGCAGCCCGAGAACGGCGGCCTCAGCGTCTTCGCCCACGAGTACACCCACGACCTCGAGCTCCCCGACCTGTACGACACCTCCGGCAACACCGGCGGTGCCAGCAACAGCGTCGAGCACTGGTCGCTGATGGCCCAGTCCCGCGGCACCGCGAAGCGGGACGCCGGCATCGGCGACCGCCCGCAGCCGATGGGCGCGTGGGAGAAGTTCCAGCTCGGCTGGCTCGACTACGACACCATCAACGCCGGCCACTCCGGCACCTTCCGGCTGCGTCCGGGCGCCTCGACGACCGGCTCGCAGGCCAACGGCCTGATCGTGCTGCTGCCGGACAAGGACGTCACCTTCCAGTACGGCGAGCCCTGCGCGGAGTGCGGCGAGCGCTTCTACTTCAGCGGCAGCGGCGACAACCTCGACCAGACCATGACCCGCACGGTCGAGGGCGGCGGCGAGCTGACCGCCAAGGTGCGCTACGACATCGAGCCCGGTTGGGACTACGCGTTCCTCGAGGTGTCCAGCGACGGTGGTGAGACCTGGACCTCGATCCCGACCAGCGAGAGCTACACGGAGCCGGACCAGGGCTCGTTCAACCCCGACGGCACCGGCATCAGCGGCACCACCGACGGCGCCTGGGTCGACCTGACGGCCACCGTGCCCGACGGCACCAACGCGGTGCGCTGGCGCTACCTGACCGACGGTGCGGCGGCGTACCCCGGCTTCCAGGTCGACAACATCACTCTCGCGGGTGCGTCGATCGGGACCGCCGAGACCGACGACGAGGGCTGGGTGATGGACGGCTTCGAGGCGGTCCACTCCGAGGAGACCCGGGCGTTCTTGAACACCTACTTCGTGGACAACCGGCAGTACGTCGGCCGCGACCGGGTGCTCGCGCACGTCTACAACTTCGCGGGCTTCGAGAAGCGGCCCGACTGGGTCGACTTCTTCGCTTACCAGCCCGGTGCGCTGATCAGCTACTGGGACACCTCGTACGCCGACAACAACGTCGGCGACCACCCCGGTCACGGCGAGGTGCTCCCCGTGGACGCGCGTCCCACGTTCCAGCACGCCTTCGACGGGTCGATCCTGCGCCCGAAGGTGCTGACCGCGGACTCGACGTTCTCGCGGCGCCCGAGCCCGTCGCAGAAGCTGCACTACCGCGGCCACGCCTACACCCTGAAGAGCCAGTCCGCGGTGCCGTTGTTCGACGACACCCTGGATTGGTGGTTCGGCGGCGACGAGCACGGCTCCGGCGACCACCCCGGCTTCTACGAGCCCGAGTGGTACAGCGTCGACGTGCCCAAGACCGGCACCACGATCCGCGTGGTCAAGGTCAACAGCAGGACCGGTGTGATGACCGTCCGGGTCGGCACCTCCAGCTGATCTGCTCCATCCCCAGCGGGCCCCGCCACCACGTGGCGGGGCCCGCTCTCGTTCGACCCGTTGGTCGAGCTTCTCGACCGGCTCGATCATCGGGGAGCGCGGTTGGTCGAGCGTGTCGAGACCCCGGAAGCGAAGGCAGGGCGGTGAGCCCCTGGGTGGGTGGCGGGGATCTCCACCGGCTCGATCACCGGCACTCGGCTCGGGCACCGACCGGCCAGTGACCGGGCCGACATCCGGGCGGCTGATGGGCGGCTGCGAACCGGCCCACCGGGCGCCCGGTCGTATTAGGTTGCTGTGCATGAGCTTCGAGTACGAGCACACCGTGACCACGACCGCGACTCCCGGCGACGTCTGGGCGCTCTGGAGCAACGTGGGCTGCTGGCATCGCTGGGACCCGGCGGTCGATCAGGTCGCCATCGAGGGGCACTTCGGCGAGGGTGCTGCGGGCACGCTGGTGCTCACCAGCGGCGTGGAGGCGCCGTTCATCCTCGAGATCGTCGAGCCGTGCGCGCGCTATCTCGATCGGGTGACCCTGGGCGACCTGGTGGTCCGGATCGACCACCAGGTCAAGGAGACCGCCGAAGGCTCCGAGATCACGGTACGCACCACCATCGAGGGCCCCGCGGCGGAGGAGGTCGGGCCGATGGTCACCGCCGACACCCCGCGCGCGCTCGAGACGCTGGTCGCCATGGCCGAGAAGCGCCCCTGACACCTGCCCGACCGACGACAGCCGCGCGCGGTCGGGCGTAGGTTGCCGGCATGGAGGCCTACGCGAAGGGCGAGCTCGAGCCGCCCCTCCTCGAGGAGACCATCGGCGCGAGCTTCGAGCGGACGGTGACCGCGTACGCCGACCGCGAGGCGCTGGTCGAGGTGGCGAGCGGCCGGCGCTGGACCTGGGCCGAGCTGGACCGCGACGTCGACGACCTGGCGCGGGGGCTGGTGGCCGCCGGGATCGGCAAGGGCGACCGGGTCGGGATCTGGGCGCCCAACTGCGCGGAGTGGACGGTCGTCCAGTACGCGACCGCCAAGCTCGGCATCATCCTGGTCAACGTCAACCCGGCGTACCGCACGCACGAGTTCTCCTACGCGGTCAACCAGAGCGGCCTGCGGCTGCTGATCAGCGCGTCGACGTTCAAGACCAGTGACTACCGCGCGATGGTCGAGGAGACCGCGGCGCAGACCCCGACCCTCGAACGGGTCGTCTACCTCGACACCGACGACTGGGCGCAGCTCGTCGACGCCGGCCGGACGCTGCCCGAGGGCGTCGTCGCGGACCGGCTGGCGCAGACCGCCCCCGACGAGCCGATCAACATCCAGTACACGTCGGGCACGACCGGCTACCCCAAGGGCGCGACCCTGAGCCACCGCAACATCCTCAACAACGGCTACTTCACCACCGAGCTGATCCACCTCGGCCCCGAGGACCGGCTGTGCATCCCGGTGCCCTTCTACCACTGCTTCGGGATGGTGATGGGCAACCTCGGGTGCACCAGCCACGGCACCACGATGGTGATCCCCGCGCCGGGCTTCGACCCCGAGATCACCCTGCGCACGATCGCCGCGGAGCGCTGCACCGGCGTGTACGGCGTGCCCACGATGTTCATCGCGATGCAGAACCACCCGACCTTCGCCGAGCACGACCTCTCCAGCCTGCGCACCGGGATCATGGCCGGCTCGATCTGCCCGGTCGAGGTGATGAAGCGCTGCGTCGATGACATGCACATGGCCGAGGTCGCGATCGCCTACGGCATGACCGAGACCAGCCCGGTGTCCTGCCAGACGCGTGCCGACGACGACCTGGAGCGGCGTACCGCCACCATCGGGCGGGTGCACCCGTACGTCGAGATCAAGATCGTCGACCCGGTGAGCGGCGAGACCGTCGAGCGGGGGCGAACCGGTGAGTTCTGCACCCGCGGCTACTCGGTGATGCTCGGCTACTGGGACGATCCCGAGAAGACCGCCGAGGCGGTCGATGCCGACGGCTGGATGCACACCGGCGACCTCGCCGAGATGCGCGAGGACGGCTATTGCAACATCGTCGGACGGATCACGGACATGGTGATCCGGGGCGGGGAGAACATCTACCCGCGTGAGATCGAGGAGTTCCTCTACCAGCACCCCGACATCGAGGACGTGCAGGTGATCGGCGTCCCGGACGAGCGGTACGGCGAGGAGCTGTGCGCCTGGGTGCGGATGCGTGCCGGGGCCGAGCCGCTCGACGCGGACGCCGTGCGCGCGTTCGCCACCGGACGGCTCTCGCACTACAAGATCCCCCGCTACGTCCTGGTGGTGGACGAGTTCCCGATGACGGTGACCGGCAAGATCCGCAAGGTGCAGATGCGTGAGGAGAGCGCGAAGCGACTCGGCCTCCGTGCGTGAGGAAGGCGCTCCGGCCTGACGACGACCGGTTGCCCGGCCGGGAACAGACGGCGCTCTTGTTGCCAGGACCCCGGCGATTCTCCCGCGGCGCCGTCGTCGCGCACCTACGATCCAGGGGTCGTCAGGGAGCAAGCAGGGGGTCGGGTGCTCAAGCGGGTTGCCGTGGTCGTTGTCCTGGCTGTCGTGCTCGGAGCCCTGTCGTCGGGTCCGGTGGGCGCAGCGACCTCGTTCACGCCGCGCCCCGGGCCGACCTGGAACAACCCGCAGGGCGACTACGCCGCGCGCAACGTCAACATGGCCAAGGTCCGGAACACGATCGACAGCGTGCCGCGGGGCGGGGTGATCAGGATCGCGGTCTACTCCTACAACCGCCGCGACATCGGTGACGCCCTCATCCGGGCCTGCAAGCGGCGCGTGTCGGTCCAGCTGGTGCTCAACGACAACGCGATCGGCGCCGAGGCCCACCGGATGATGCGCTACCTCGGCCAGAAGACGCAGCCGAGGTGGAAGGACCGGTGCCACCCGAGGAAGTACGGTCCGCGGCGCCAGCCGTACCCCGTGCCGAGCTTCTCCAAGGTGTGCCAGGGCGCCTGTCGGCTGGGCAGCGACCGGTCGAACCAGCACAGCAAGTTCTACCTGTTCTCCGCGTCCGGCAACGGCAAGCCGGTCGTCATGTTCGGCTCGAACAACCTGATGAGCTTCGCCGCCCACGTGCACTGGAACGACCTCTACACGGTGCTCGGCAACCAGCGGATGTTCGACGACTTCAGCACGATCTTCGCCCAGATGGCGCAGGACCAGTGGCGCAAGGACCCCTACGTGGCGGTCCAGGACGGCAAGTACGCCGTCGAGTTCGGATCCGACCCGCGCGCCACCGGGTCGAAGGACCACGTCTACCAGCGCCTCGACCAGGTCGGCTGCCGGGCCCCGGCCGGGTACGGCGATCGAGGCCACACGACGATCCGGATCATGATGTACGGCTGGGTGGGTGAGCGCGGCCTGTTCCTGGCCCGCAAGGTCGCGGCGCTGTCGCGGTCCGGGTGCCGGGTCCGGGTGCTGGTCAGCGGGGCCGGGCGCCGGGTCCACGCCGTGCTGCACCGGTCGGGCGTCGCCATCCGCAGGTCCGCCCTCGACCTCGACGACGACCCGCTCACGGGCTTCGACGAGACGGGATGGGAGGTCTTCTCCCACGAGAAGTGGATGTCGCTGTCCGGGACCTGGGCCGGGGAGCCGTTCAAGGGGGTGTGGACCGGCTCGGAGAACTGGTCCGACGTCTCGCGGTACAACGACGAGGTCACCGTGCAGGTCCCGTTCGCGTCGGCCCTCGCGGCCTACAACAGCCACTTCGAGACCGTCTGGACGCGCTACAGCGCGTGAGCCCCGCAGCGGGACCCGAACCGGCCCTGGGCGCCACGCCCGCCCGGTGTGCGAGACACTGGAGCCCCGAGCACTGGAGGCTCCATGGCAGAGCTGGTCCGCACCAACGACCCGGTGGCGATCTCGGTCGTCGAGGGGCTGCTGACGTCCGCCGAGATCCCCTACGAGGTGGCCGACCGGAACATGAGCGTGCTCGACGGCCTGATCGAGGTGATCAAGGTGCGGATCCTGGTGCCCGACGAGCGCGCCGCCGACGCCCGTGAGCTGATGGCCGAAGCGGAGCTCGGGGACTGGCTCAGCGGCTGACGAGGACCGGGATCCGGGTGCGGGTCCCGGTCGCGCCGCGCCATGTGATCCAGCCGTCGTCGGCCCGACGCGCGCCGGGGGCGACGGTCACGGTGAACGTCGCGCTCTCGCCCGGGCCGAGCCGCAGCGCCGCGGGTGTGACCCGCACCTGGTGGTGGGCGAACCCGGCGGCGGCCGAGGAGAAGTAGAGGCGCCGGGAGGTCACGTTGGTGACGGTGCGCTCGACGCTGCCCGCGCCCTCGATCCGGATCGACGGGGTGTTCAGCTCCGCCAGGCGGCCGTCGAGCCAGGCCCGGTAGTCGTTGACCGGGACGTCGTAGGCGAGCCCGGGACGTACGGCGGCGGCCGGGTCGACCAGGCCCGCGCCGGCGCGCAGGGCCGGGGCGCCGGGAAGCCGTCGCGCGGACGTGGCCAGCGCGGAGCGGACCCGCGCCGGCGACCAGTCCTCGTGCCGGGAGAGCACCAGGGCGGCGCCGCCGCTGGTGATCGCGGCAGCCGCGGAGGTCCCGGAGAGCAGGTCCCAGCCGGCGTCGGTCCCGTCGGGGGGCACGGCGCCGAGGACGCCGACGCCGGTCGCGACCAGGTCCGGCTTGAGGACCGGCGCCGACCGGGCACCGGCACTCGACCACGCGACGACGCGAGCCCGGGTGCGCACGAGGCCGCGCGGCTCGAGCCGGATCCGGGCGTCCGGGTGGCCGGCGAGCCACTGGGCGAGCGCGCGGCCCGCGGCGCGGTCCACGTGGACGGTCGGCACCCGGTGGAAGTCGGCCACGAGGTCACCCGGCGCGACGTTCGCGAGGACCATGCCGACCCCGCCGGCCAGCTCGACGGCGGCGGACTTGTCGACGCGGCCGACGACGCCGCGCTCGCACAGCACGATGCGGCCCGCCACGCGGCCGGCGTCCAGGCTGCCGGGGGTGCACACGCGTGCGGCGCCGCGGCCGGAGCCGGTCGCCGGGGCGTCGGCTGCCCGCACCGCGCGGGCCGGCCCGACGACGCGCGCCGCGGCCATGGCCCCGGCGTACGACGTCCCTCCGGGCAGCACGACCCGACCCCGGCGTACCGGACCGGTCGCCGCGCCGGCCGTCGTCACCCAGGGGCCGCGGTGCGCCGCGGGGGTGCCGGCGGCGTTGCCGGCGGCGCCGACCACGACCACGCCGCCCTCGGTGGCGCCCAGCAGCGCACGCTCGACGGTGTCGATCCGCGCCGGGCCACCGACCGAGAGGTTGAGCACGTCCACGCCGTCGGCGGTGGCTGCGTCGATCGCGGCGACCAGGTCGGCCGTCGCGCAGCCGTCGTCGCGCGGGTCGGGGGCGGACCAGCACGCCTTGTAGACCGCGAGCCGGGCCTGCGGCGCGATCCCCGCGTAGGTGCCCAGGCGCTGGCCGCGGACCCGCGCCGGGACGCCGGCGTTGCCGGCGACGATCGAGGCGACCTGGGTGCCGTGGCCGTCGTCGTCGAGCGGCGAGAGCGACGAGGCCGACCGGAGGTGGTCGGTGCCGAAGCCGTCGACGAACCAGCGGGCGCCCAGCACCTTGCGGTTGCAGGCGGACTCCGGCCAGCCGTCGCCGGTCTCACAGGTGCCGGTGAAGCCGCGCGCCGCCCGGCCGAGACCCGCGATGGGCGAGAACAGGGGGAGTCCGGCCACAGCCCGGAGTCGACCAGCCCGACCACCACGCCCGCGCCGCCGTGTGTCGTCCCGGTGGCGCCGCGCAGCCCGGTGGCCGTCGCGTGACCGGCGAGGGGGCGTACGGCGTTCCGCTCGACCAGCGCGACCCTCGGGTCGCCGCGGAGGTCGTCGACCGCCGCGGTCGGGAGCCGGACCGCGAACCCGTTGAGCGCCGTCGTCCAGCGGTAGGCGGGCTCCGGGCCGCCGACGGTCTCGAGCACGGCGTCCTGCTCGGCACGCATCCGGGCGGCCGCGAGCAGGTCCGTGTGGACGCCTGCCGTGCCGGGCCCGGCCAGGGTCACCAGGTAGAGCGGGTCCGCCCGGTCCGGCTCCGCGGCGGCCGCGGGGCCGGTCGCCGGCGCCAGGGCCCCCAGGGTCGCGGCGGCCAGGGTCGCGGTGACGAGGGCGGCGACCAGCCCGGCGCGCGTCGTACGCCGTCGGTTCATCGCCATCACCCCCTGATGCCTGAACGAACCATTGTGACAGGAGTTTCGGTGCCCTTCCCCCGGATCCCTATGGTGGGGCCATGCACGCGGCGCCCCTGGTGGTCGGTTTCGACCTCGACATGACGCTGATCGACACCGTGCCGGGCTTCAGTGCGACGCTGCTGGCGCTCGGCGCGGAGCTCGGCGTCGAGTTCCCGGTCGAGGACCTGATCACCCGTCTCGGACCGCCGCTCGACCTGCTGCTGGGGGAGCACCTCGCCGCGGACGCGGTGGCGCCCGCCGGCGACCGGTTCCGGGCGCTCTACCCCGACCACGCCATCGCCCCGGTCCCGCTCCTCGCCGGCGCCGAGGACGCCCTGGCGGCTGTCCGCCGGCACCGTGGCCGGGTGCTGGTCGTGACCGGGAAGTACCCCGCCAACGCGCGCCTGCACCTCGATCACCTCGGCGTGGAGGTGGACCACCTCGAGGGGTGGGTGTGGGGCGTCGGCAAGGCGGACGTGCTGCGCCGCGAGGGCGCGACCATCTACGTCGGCGACCACGTCCACGACGTCGAGGGCGCCAAGGCCGCCGGCGCGCTGAGCGTCTCGGTGCTCACCGGCGGGTCGACGCGGGAGGAGCTGGTCGCGGCCGGCACCGACGTGCTCCTCGGCAGTCTCGCGGAGTTCCCGGACTGGCTCGAGGAGCACCTGCTGCAGACCCGGCTCGACGCGCTCGCGGCCGACCTGCGCGAGCGTGGCTCGGTGCTGGTCGCCTACAGCGGGGGCGCAGACAGCGCGTTCCTCCTGGCCGCTGCCGTCCGCGCGCTGGGCGCCGACCGCGTCGCGGCCGCCACCGGCTACTCGCACTCGCTGCCGCTGGCCGAGCGTGACCCGGCACGCGACTTCGCGGCCGCGCTCGGCGTCGAGGTGCTCACCCCGGCCACCCACGAGATCGAGCGCGAGGGCTACCGGTCCAACGGGGCGGACCGCTGCTACTTCTGCAAGGCCGAGCTGCTCGACGTGCTCACCCCGCTCGCCGCCGGTCGCGGGCTGGCCCACGTCGCCACCGGCACCAACGCCGACGACGCCGTCGCGGGCTTCCGGCCCGGCATCCGCGCAGCCGACGAGCGCGGCGCGATCGCGCCCCTGCGCGACGCCGGGCTGACCAAGGCCCAGGTCAGGGAGGCCTCCCGCCGCTGGGACCTGCCGACCTGGGACAAGCCGGCGGCCGCCTGCCTGTCCTCGCGGGTCGCGTACGGCGTCGAGGTGACGCCGTACCGACTGGGCCGGGTGGAGCGGGCCGAGACCGCGGCGCGGGCGCTGCTGGCGGCCGTCGGGCTGCGCAACCTGCGGGTCCGTGACCTCGGCGAGCGCGCCTGCGTGGAGGTCGACGCGGCCCTGCTGCCGCTGGCCGCCGACGTGGAGGCCCGGCTGCTGGACGCGGTGCGCGGGGCCGGGTTCGCGAGTGCCGAGGTGGACCGGCGCGGGTTCCGTTCGGGGTCGATGAACGAGGCGCTATAGGCTGGAGCGCCCCGGTCCGACAGCGGTCCCGAACAAGCTAGAAGAGGTCAGTCCGTGCCCACTGGCAAGGTGAAGTGGTTCGACGCGGAGAAGGGCTTCGGCTTCCTCTCCCAGGAGAACGGTCCCGACGTCTACGTGCGCAGCGAGGCCCTCCCCGCCGGCACGTCGAGCCTCAAGGCCGGCACCCGCGTCGAGTTCGGGATCGCCCAGGGCCGGCGCGGCGACCAGGCCCTCCAGGTGCGGATCCTGGACGCGCCCGCGTCGGTCTCGCGCAACCAGCGCGACGCGCGGCGCAAGAAGCCCGAGGAGATGGTCACCATCGTCGAGGACCTGATCCGACTGCTCGACGGCGTCGGCGAGGCCTACCGCCACGGTCGGCACCCCGACCCCAAGACCGCCCGCCCGGCCGCCAAGCTGCTCCGCGCCCTGGCCGACGAGCTCGAGCACTGACCGTTTGACTCAGAAGTCCCGGATCAACCTGCGCGGGTGGTTGGCGAGCACGAACACCGCCCAGGCGGCGAGCACGACCGCGGCGACGCCTAGCCCGAGCCGAGGCGGATCGAGCGGCAGCGCGATGCCGACGAAGCCGCCGATCACCCACGCGAGCTGGAGCGTGGTGTCGCTGCGGGCGAACGCGCTCGCCTGCACGCGGTGCGGGATGTCGCGCTGGATGGTCGCGTCGAGGGAGAACTTCGCCAACGCCTGGCCGAGGCCGGCGAGCAGGCCCAGCAGCGCGACGGTGAGCACGCCGTAGAACAGCGCCGCGACGACGGCGACCGCGACGTCGGCGACCAGCACGGCCGTGACCGTGATCGCCGGGCTGATCCGCTTGAGGACCGATGCGGCCACCACGCCGAGGAAGTTGCCGAGGCCGGCGGCTCCGACCACGATCCCGGTCAGCAGCTGCGGGCTCCAGTCGCCGATCGGGTTCTCCCTCAGCAGGAACGCCATGAACATGATGAGGAAGCCCGAGAGCCAGCGCGGACCGCAGTTGGCGCGCAGGGCATAGGCGACCGCGAGCGGGATCCGGGTACGGCGGCCCGCGCCGCGTCGCTCCGAGGAGCCGCGGAGCACCAGCTCCTCCTCGCCCTGGTTCGAGTCGACCCGGGCCGGCAGCCGGATGGCGGCGACGGTGGCCACGACGAACAGCACGAACGCGTACCGCAGCACCCATTCGGGCCCGGCCAGCGAGGCGAGCCCGGCGATCGGCGCCGAGATCGCCACCCCGACGATGCCCGACATCGACACCCGGCCGTTGGCCTTGACCAGGGTGAAGTCCTGCGGCAGCAGCCGGGGTACGGCGGCGGCCCTGGTGACGCCGTACGCCTTGGACGCGACGAGCACGCCGAGGGCGGCGGGGAACAGCAGCGTCGACTCGGTCACGACCGCGTCCGCGAGCACCCAGCACAGGAAGGCGCGGATCGCCATCGTCGTGCCGATCGCCCAGCGCCGACCATGGGCGAACCGGTCGAGGAACGGCCCGATCAGCGGCGCCACGATCGCGAACGGGAGCATGGTCAGGCCCAGGAACAGCGCCACCTGGCCGCGCGCCTCCCCGGAGGGGACCTGGAAGAACAGCGTGCCGGCCAGCGAGATCGCTACCGCCGCGTCTCCCGCGGTGTTGAAGGTGTGCATCTGGATCAGCCGGGACAGTCCGGACTCGCCGGCGCCCTCGGCCTCCGCGGCCCGCTTGGCCTGGCGCATCGTGAAGCGGCCGAACCGCTGGGTCGCCCGCGCGGTCGCGCCGAGACCGCGGATCACCTTGGCCCCGCGCCGGGTCGTCGGCGTTTCGGGCGACGGCGCGGACATGGGGCCATCCTGCCGCACCCGACCTGACAGTCCGGGCGGACATGAGTCATGATTCCGGGGTGATCACGACCACGCGCCCCAAGCCCGACGCCGCCACCGTGGCGGCGGTGGACCTGGCCCGTTCGGCCCTGGCCCAGCAGGCCGGCGCGGCCGACGTCGGCGACCACCTCGGTCACCTGGTCGAGGGGGAGCGGGTGGTCACCCACCTGTTCGCCTGCGAGCGGCCCGGGTACGTCGGGTGGCGCTGGTCGGTGACGGTCGCGCGGGCGCCGCGGCAGAAGCAGGTGACGGTCGACGAGGTCGTCCTGGTCCCCGGCGCCGAGGCCATCGTGGCCCCGCCGTGGGTGCCCTACCGCGAGCGGATCAAGCCGGGCGACCTCTCCCCGGGCGACCTGCTGCCCGTCGACGACGACGACCCGCGGCTGGTCCCGACGTACTCCTACGGCGACGACCCGCTCGACGCCGACGACAAGGCGCAGGTCCGCCAGGTCGCCCAGGACCTCGGCCTCGGCCGGGTCCGCACGCTCTCACCCGAGGGCCGCGAGCTCGCCGCCCAGCGCTGGTACGACGGCGCCGGCGGGCCGGAAGCACCGTTGGCCCGATCCGCCCCGGACAGCTGCACCACCTGCGGCTTCCTGGTGCGCGTCACGGGCCCGCTCTCGGAGCTGTTCGGCGTCTGCGCGAACGGCGACGCCAACGACGACGGGCGGATCGTGTCCTTCGACCACGGCTGCGGTGCACACTCCGAGGTGCGGCTGGCCAAGCGGCACGAGCCGCAGCCGCTGCCCGAGCCGGTCGTCGACACCATCAACCCCGACGACCTCGAGAGGTTTTGAGCTGCCCGAGCCTGAGCTCGCGAAGGCTCGGATCCAGCAGCCAGGTCGAGTAGCCCCGCGACCGACGCAGGAGGTCGCGAGGGGCGTATCGAGACCCAGTCGCTCAGAAGCCGCTCGAGACCGGATCAGTCAGAGGCTGGTCCCGTCGCCCTCCTCGGCCACCTCGCGCCGCGCCTTGCGACGCCGGCGACAGTAGTCGAGCCCGAACAGGCCCAGCCCGAACCCGGCCAGGCAGGTCCACAGCCACCACTCGTTGCCGGAGTCCTGGAGCCGACCGTAGAACGGCAGCAGGGCGACGAACCCGACGAGCCACAGCGCGGTGCCCACCTCGACGGTGCGCACCCCGTCGACGTCGAGCGGCTCCACGTCGGCGACGAAGAACGTCCGGCGGCCGAACTCGTGCTGCAGCGGTTGGTTGTCGCGGAACTCCACGCGAGACACGCTAGTCGACGGTGCCCCGGGTCTGGGATGCTGCCGCGCGTGAGTACACAGGCGACGAAGGACCGGAGCGGCCTGGACCGCTACTTCAAGATCACCGAGCGCGGCTCGACCGTGGAGCGTGAGGTGCGTGGCGGGATCGTCACGTTCTTCACGATGTCCTACATCATCGTGCTGAACCCGCTGATCCTCGGCTTCGCGCCGGACCAGGACGGCTCGTTCCTCGGCGGGGGGTCCGGTGACGGCTCCAACCTGGCCGCCATCGCGGCCGGCACCGCCCTGGTCGCCGGCGTGATGACGATCCTGATGGGGGTCGTGGCGAACTACCCGCTCGCGCTCGCGACCGGCCTGGGCCTCAATGCGTTCGTCGCGTTCTCGGTCGCCAACCAGATGACCTGGGCGGACGCGATGGGCCTGGTGGTCATCGAGGGCCTGGTGATCCTGGTCCTGGTGCTCACCGGGTTCCGGGAGGCGGTGTTCCACGCGGTGCCGGCCCAGCTCAAGATCGCGATCTCGGTCGGGATCGGCCTGTTCATCGCGCTGATCGGGTTCGTCGACGCCGGGTTCGTACGCCGGATCCCCGACGCGGCGCACAGCACGGTGCCGGTCCAGCTCGGGCAGAACGGCCAGCTGTCCGGCTGGCCGGTCCTGGTCTTCGCGATCGGGCTGGTGCTCGTCGTCAGCCTGTGGGTGCTCAAGGTGCGGGGCGCGATCCTGATCTCGATCATCGCCACGACCGTGCTCGCGATCATCGTCGAGGCGATCGCCGACCTCGGGCCGAGCTCGGAGAACCCGAAGGGCTGGAGCCTCAATGTCCCGTCGTGGCCCGACGACATCATCGCGACCCCGCACTTCGACACCCTGGGCGAGTTCAGCCTGCTCGGCTCGTGGGAGAACGCCGGCGTCGTCACCGCGCTGCTGCTGATCTTCACGCTGATGCTCGCGGACTTCTTCGACACCATGGGCACGATGACAGCCATCGGCGCCGAGGCGGGCCTGCTCCAGGAGGACGGCACCCCGCCGGCCACCCGCCGGATCCTCGTGGTCGACTCCCTGGCCGCCGCCGCCGGTGGCGCCGCGGGCGTGTCCTCGAACACCTCCTACATCGAGTCGGCCTCGGGGGTCGGCGAGGGCGCGCGCACCGGGCTGGCCTCGATCGTCACCGGCGTGCTGTTCCTGGCCGCGATCTTCGTCGCGCCCGTGGTCGAGATCATCCCGTCCGAGGCCGCGGTCCCCGCGCTCGTCCTGGTCGGCTTCTTGATGATGCAGCAGGTCAAGGGGATCGACTGGGACGACCTCGAGATCGCGATCCCGGCGTTCCTCACCATCGTGCTGATGCCGTTCACCTACTCGATCTCGGTCGGCATCGGCGCCGGCTTCCTCGCGTTCGTGCTGATCAAGGTGATCCGGGGCCGGTTCGCCGCGGTGCACCCGCTGTTGTGGGTGGTCGCCGCCCTCTTCGCCGTGTACTTCGCGATCAACCCGATCACCAACTGGCTCACCTGACCGACCCGTTCCCTGTCGTCGACCCGCCCGCGGACCTCCCGGGCGGGTCGACGGCATTTCGCGCCCGAAGAGGGAATCGTTAGCACAGGTAATGAGTTATGCTAACGGTATGCCGACATTGCAGAAGGTCTCCAGGACTGACGCCGGGCTCGCCGCGGAGCTCCGGCTCAGCGTGATGCGCCTGCGCCGCCGGCTGGCCGGAGAGCGGCACCCCGACAACGAGCTGAGTCTCAACCAGATGGGCGTGCTCGGCGTGCTTTACCGGACCGGTGACGGGTTGACCATCGGCGAGCTGGCGGCGGCCGAGCGGGTGCAGCCGCCCTCGATGACCCGCACCGTGAACTGCCTGGAGGAGACCGGCGACGTCGTACGGCGTCCCCACGAGACCGACGGCCGCCAGGTCGTGGTCGAGCTCTCCGACCAGGGCCGCGCCCGGGTGCTCGCCGACCGCGACCGACGGGACGCCTGGCTGGCCCAGCGGCTCAAGGAGCTGACGCCCGACGAGCGGGCGATCCTCCGCCAGGCGGCCCCCCTCCTCGAGCACCTTGCCCAACGAGACTGACCAGAAGGACTGACCACCACACTGTGAGCCCCACGTTCCGCTCCCTGCGCAACCCGAACTACCGGCGCTACCTCGCCGGCAGCCTGGTGTCCAACACCGGGACCTGGATGCAACGGGTGGCCCAGGACTGGCTGGTGCTCCAGCTGCCGGGCAACAGCGGCAGCGAGCTCGGGATCACCACCGGGCTGCAGTTCCTGCCGATCCTGCTGCTGAGCCCCTACGCCGGGGTCGTCGCGGACCGGTTCCCGAAGCGCCGGCTGCTGCAGGTCACCCAGGCGACGATGGCGCTCGCGTCGCTGGCGCTCGGCCTGATCGCGGTGCTCGGGGTCGCGCAGACCTGGCACGTCTACCTGATCGCGTTCCTCTTCGGCATCGGCGCGGCCTTCGACGGTCCGGCCCGACAGTCGTTCGTCTCCGAGATGGTCGGCCCCGAGGACCTCACCAACGCGGTGGGCCTGAACTCCGCGAGCTTCAACGCCGCCCGGATCCTCGGCCCGGCCGTCGCCGGCCTGATGATCGGCGCGCTCGGCGGTGGCGCGCAGGCGACCGGCTGGGTGATCCTCGTCAACGCCGCGTCGTACCTCGCCGTGATCGGCCAGCTCCAGCGGATGGACGTGGTGCTGCTGCATCCGGCCGAGATCCAGGACCGCACGCCCGGCATGCTCGTCGACGGCGTCCGCTACGTGCGCAGCCAGCCCAAGATGGTGCTGATCCTGATCATGGTCTTCTTCGCCGGCACCTTCGGCATGAACTTCCAGATCACGTCGGCGCTGATGGCCACCGAGGTGTTCGGCAAGGGCGCGGGGGAGTACGGCGTCCTCGGCTCGGCGCTCGCGGTCGGGTCGCTGACCGGGGCGCTGCTGACCGCCCGGCGAGTCCAGATCCGGGTCCGGCTGCTGGTGCTCGCCGCGCTCGGCTTCGGCACCGCCGAGATCATCGGTGGCCTGCTCCCGTCGTACCTGTTGTTCGCGCTGTTCTCACCGGTCATCGGGTTCTTCACGCTGACCCTGCTCAGCTCGGCGAACGCCACCCTCCAGCTGGAGGCCGCCCCGGCGTTCCGCGGCCGGGTGATGGCCCTCTACATGACCATCCTGATGGGCGGCACCCCGATCGGCGCGCCCATCATCGGCTGGGTCGCCCAGCACCTCGGTGCCCGGTGGGGCCTGATCATCGGCGGGACGCTGACCATCCTCGGCGTACTGTTGGCGCTGGCCGCCCATTCCCGCCTCCGCGGCGGGGTGCGCACCGTTTTGACCGAGGTAGACCACCCGGGTAACCTTTTTCCTCGTGTCTGGGACAACCAGGCCGTCGCGCGTGCCCGGAAGCAGTCGGGGAGTCAGGTCCTCGGATCCGGCACCGAAACTCCAGCAGCGGAAGCCCTCACCGGTTCTCGCTGAAGCAGTGTGGAGCGGGCGACACGCCCGACCTCGGGGGTGGCGACGAGGGCCAGCACCACCCGGACACGCAGCAAGACACCGTGCGAGCAGAGCGCCCGTACTGAGAGCGGAAAAGAAGGGGAACCACCCGGTGCCCACCATTCAGCAGTTGGTCCGCAAGGGCCGCCAGGACAAGGTGTCGAAGAACAAGACGCCTGCCCTCAAGGGTTCGCCCCAGCGACGCGGTGTGTGCACCCGCGTCTACACCACGACTCCGAAGAAGCCGAACTCCGCCCTCCGCAAGGTCGCCCGCGTGCGCCTGTCGAGCGGCGTCGAGGTCACGGCGTACATCCCGGGCGTCGGCCACAACCTGCAGGAGCACTCGATCGTGCTCGTCCGCGGTGGCCGCGTGAAGGACCTCCCGGGCGTCCGCTACAAGATCATCCGCGGCACGCTCGACACCCAGGGCGTGAAGAACCGCAAGCAGGCCCGCAGCCGCTACGGCGCCAAGAAGGAGAAGAGCTGATATGCCGCGCAAGGGTCCGGCCCCGAAGCGGCCGATCGACATCGACCCGGTCTACGGGTCGCAGCTGGTCTCCCAGCTGGTCTCCAAGGTGCTCCAGGACGGCAAGAAGCAGGTCGCCCAGCGCATCGTCTACACCGCGCTCGAGGGGTGCCGCGAGAAGACCGGCACCGACCCGGTCGTCACGCTGAAGCGTGCGCTCGACAACGTCAAGCCCGCGATCGAGGTCAAGTCCCGCCGCGTGGGTGGCGCGACCTACCAGGTCCCGATCGAGGTCAAGGGCACGCGCGGCACCACGCTCGCGCTGCGCTGGCTGGTCGGCTATGCCCAGGACCGCCGCGAGAAGACGATGCACGAGCGGCTGATGAACGAGATCCTCGACGCCTCCAACGGCCTCGGTGCCGCGGTGAAGAAGCGTGAGGACACCCACAAGATGGCCGAGTCCAACAAGGCCTTCGCGCACTACCGCTGGTGATCGCGGGGAGCGGGCCGCGGCGCAACTCGCCGGGTCCCGCTCTCGCGCCCAGCACTACCTACGACTCCCAAGGATCGGACAGACAGTGGCTGTCGACATCACCACCGACCTCAACAAGGTCCGCAACATCGGCATCATGGCGCACATCGACGCCGGCAAGACGACGACGACCGAGCGCATCCTGTTCTACACCGGCATCACCTACAAGATCGGTGAGGTCCACGAGGGCGCGGCCACGATGGACTGGATGGAGCAGGAGCAGGAGCGCGGCATCACCATCACGTCCGCGGCGACGACCTGCTGGTGGAAGGACCACCAGATCAACATCATCGACACCCCGGGCCACGTGGACTTCACCGCCGAGGTCGAGCGCTCGCTGCGCGTCCTCGACGGCGCGGTCGCCGTCTTCGATGGCGTGGCCGGCGTCGAGCCGCAGACGATGACCGTGTGGCGCCAGGCGAACAAGTACGCCGTCCCGCGGATGTGCTTCGTCAACAAGCTCGACCGCACCGGCGCGGACTTCTTCCGCTGCGTCGACATGATGGTCGAGCGCCTCAACTCCACCCCGCTCGTGCTCCAGCTCCCGATCGGCGCCGAGTCGGACTTCCTCGGTGTGGTCGACCTGGTCGGGATGCGCGCGCTCACCTGGCGCGGCGAGACCAAGATGGGCGAGGACTACGAGGTCGAGGAGATCCCGGCCGAGCTGGCCGAGCAGGCCGCGGAGTACCGCGAGAAGCTGCTCGAGACCCTGTCCGAGGCCGACGACGACGTCATGGAGAAGTACCTCGAGGGCGAGGACTTCACCGTCGAGGAGCTCGAGGCCGCGATCCGTCGCGCCACCCTGGCCGACAAGGTCAACCCGGTCCTGTGCGGCACCGCGTTCAAGAACAAGGGCGTGCAGCCCCTGCTCGACGCGGTCGTGAAGTTCCTGCCGTCCCCGCTGGACATCGGCGAGATCATCGGTCACTCCGTCAAGGACGAGAACGAGAAGGTCTCCCGCAAGCCCGCCGACAGCGAGCCGTTCTCCGGCCTGGCCTACAAGATCGCCTCGGACCCGCACCTCGGCAAGCTGATCTACATCCGGGTCTACTCCGGCAAGCTCGAGGCCGGCTCGACCGTGGTCAACTCGGTCAACGGCCGCAAGGAGCGGATCGGCAAGGTCTACCAGATGCACGCCAACAAGCGTGAGGAGATCGCGTCGGTCGGTGCCGGCCAGATCGTGGCCGTCATGGGTCTCAAGGACACCAAGACGGGGCACACCCTGTCCGACCCACAGCACCAGGTCGTCCTCGAGTCGATGACGTTCCCCGCCCCGGTGATCGAGGTCGCGATCGAGCCCAAGACCAAGAGCGACCAGGAGAAGCTCGGTACGGCGATCCAGCGCCTCTCCGACGAGGACCCGACGTTCACCGTCAAGTCCGACGAGGAGACCGGCCAGACCATCATCGCCGGCATGGGCGAGCTGCACCTGGAGATCCTGGTCGACCGGATGCGCCGCGAGTTCCGCGTCGAGGCCACCGTCGGCAAGCCGCAGGTCGCCTACCGCGAGACCATCCGCCGCAAGGTCGAGAACCACAGCTACACCCACAAGAAGCAGACCGGTGGTTCGGGCCAGTTCGCGAAGGTGATCATCTCGCTCGAGCCGAGCATCGACCCCGAGACCAACACGGGCGCGGGCTACGAGTTCGTGAACAACGTGTCCGGTGGTCGCGTGCCGCGCGAGTACATCCCCTCGGTCGACCAGGGCGCCCAGGAGGCGATGGAGTTCGGCGTGCTCGCCGGCTACCCGATGGTCGACGTGAAGGTCACCCTCGAGGACGGCGCCTACCACGACGTCGACTCCTCCGAGCTCGCGTTCAAGATCGCCGGCAACCAGGCCTTCAAGGAGGCCGCGCGGCAGGCCAAGCCCGTGCTGCTCGAGCCGATGTTCGCGGTGGAGGTGACCACGCCGGAGACCTTCCTCGGCACGGTCATCGGCGACATCAACAGCCGTCGCGGCCACATCCAGGCCCAGGAGGAGCGTCACGGTGACATGGTCATCAGTGCCCTCGTGCCGCTCTCAGAGATGTTCGGGTACGTTGGCGACCTGAGGTCGAAGACCTCCGGCCAGGCTTCGTACTCGATGGAGTTCGACTCGTACGCCGAGGTCCCCCAGGGCATCGCCGACGAGATCATCAAGAAGGTGCGTGGCGAGTAGCCCCAGCGGCTGCAGTCCGGACCCTCGGCAGTACCACCAGCAAGTACGAGTCAAGTAACAACCCAACCAGGAGGAGCCCACAGTGGCTAAGGCGAAGTTCGAGCGGACCAAGCCGCACGTCAACATCGGCACCATCGGTCACATCGACCACGGCAAGACGACGCTCACGGCGGCGATCACCAAGGTGCTGCACGACAAGTACCCGGACCTGAACCCCTTCACGCCGTTCGACGAGATCGACAAGGCCCCTGAGGAGCGTCAGCGCGGTATCACCATCTCGATCGCGCACGTCGAGTACCAGACCGAGTCGCGGCACTACGCGCACGTCGACTGCCCGGGTCACGCGGACTACATCAAGAACATGATCACCGGTGCCGCGCAGATGGACGGCGCGATCCTCGTGGTCGCCGCCACCGACGGCCCGATGCCGCAGACCCGTGAGCACGTGCTGCTGGCCCGCCAGGTCGGCGTGCCCGCCCTGGTCGTCGCGCTCAACAAGTGCGACATGGTCGACGACGAGGAGCTCATCGAGCTCGTCGAGATGGAGGTGCGCGAGCTCCTCTCCGAGTACGAGTTCCCGGGCGACGACATCCCGGTCGTGCGCGTGGCGGCCTTCCCGGCCCTCAACGGCGACGCCAAGTGGGGCGAGTCGGTCCTCGAGCTGATGAACGCGGTCGACGAGTACATCCCGACCCCGGAGCGCGACACCGAGAAGCCGTTCCTGATGCCGGTCGAGGACGTCTTCACGATCACCGGTCGCGGCACGGTCATCACCGGCCGGATCGAGCGCGGCATCGTCAAGGTCGGCGAGGAGGTCGAGATCCTCGGCATCCGCGAGGCCTCGCAGAAGAGCACCGTCACCGGTGTCGAGATGTTCCGCAAGCTGCTCGACGAGGGCCAGGCCGGTGAGAACGTCGGTCTGCTGCTCCGCGGCACCAAGCGCGAGGACGTCGAGCGCGGCATGGTCGTCGCCAAGCCCGGCACCACGACCCCGCACACCAACTTCGAGGCCTCGGTCTACATCCTCTCGAAGGAGGAGGGCGGCCGCCACACGCCGTTCTTCAACAACTACCGCCCGCAGTTCTACTTCCGGACCACGGACGTGACCGGCGTGGTGACCCTCCCCGAGGGCACCGAGATGGTCATGCCGGGCGACAACACCGAGATGGCCGTCGAGCTGATCCAGCCGATCGCCATGGACGAGGGTCTGCGCTTCGCGATCCGCGAGGGCGGCCGCACCGTCGGCGCCGGCCGGGTCACCAAGATCACGAAGTGATCGCCTGATCCAAACGAAGGGCCCCGAAAGCTGCGCAGCAGCTTTCGGGGCCCTTTGCTTTGGATCAGGCATCCTGCGCGCTTGTGAGCCGAGTCGGCGGTAGTTGCGGGGGAGCGCAGCGGAGGAGCAAATAGCGCCGACTCGGCGACCCGTACGCACGAGCCGGCGAGCGCAGCGAGACGGCGGCGGTGACCCCGCGCCTAACCACGAGCCGGCGAGCGCAGCGAGACGGCGGCAATGAGCCGTGCGCCAGCTCCCTGAGCGGGCAAGATGCGCCGACTCGGCGTCAGGCGAGCAGCGCGGCGACGGCCTCGCCGAAGACCTCGGTGTGCCGGTCCACGTCGGCGGGGGTGTGGGCGGGGGAGAACAGCGCCATGTTGTGGAACGGGGTGAGCAGCACGCCCCGGTTGAGGCACCACAGGTGCAAGAAGCCCTCGAGCTCCTCGTCGACCGCGGCGGCCGCGGCCGCGCCGTCGCGCGGGGGCGGGCAGAACCAGTACTCCGCCCGGCAGCCGAGCCGCTGCACGTGCCAGGGCAGCCGGTGCTCGGCGATCACGCCGGCCACGCCGTCGGTGAAGCGCTCGGCGAGCGGGATCGCGACGGTGAAGTCCTCCTCGCGCAGGCAGGTCGACAGGGTGGCCCGGATCGCGGCCAGGGCCAGGGCGTTGCCGGTGAGGGTCCCGCCGACGCCGGCGACGTCGATCTCGTGGCCGAGCATCGGGCCGGAGAGCCGGTCGGCGACCGCGGCACTCATGCCGTACGCCGCGCACGGCACCCCGCCGCCGATCGGCTTGCCGACCACGACCAGGTCCGGCTCCAGGCCCCACGCGGCGGTGGCGCCGCCGGGCCCGGTGCACAGGGTGTGGGTCTCGTCGATCACCAGCAGCACGCCATGGCGGTGGGTGATCTCGCGGACGGCCTCGAGGTAGCCCGGTTCGGGCAGCACGATGCCGATGTTGGTCAGCGCGGGCTCCATGAGGAGGCACGCCACGTCCCCGACGGCCAGCCGGCGCTCGAGCGCCTCGGCGTCGTTGAAGGGAACCACCGCCGTCGTCTCCGCGACCGGCACCTGCGGCCCGAGCGCGCCCGGACGCGGGACGACTCGGTCACCGTCGAGGACGGCGAGAGTCTCGTCCACCGTGCCGTGGTAGCACCAGTCCATGACCGCGATCCTCGGTCGCCCGGTCAGGTGCCGGGCGAAGCGCAGCACGAACCGGTTCGCGTCGGTCGCCGACATCGCGAGCTGCCACGTCGGCAGCCCGAAGCGCCGGGCGAGCTCCTCGCCGACCCACACGGCGTCCGCCGACGGGAGCATCGTGGTGATGCCACTGCGGGCGCGGGCGGCCAGGGCGTCGGCCACCTGCGGCAGCGCGTGCCCCGTCATCGCGCCGGTGTCGCCCAGGCACAGGTCGACGTACTCGTGCCCGTCGACGTCGACGAGTCGGGCGCCCGTGGCGGACTCGAAGAACACCGGGAAGCGGCCCGGCCAGCGGGTCATCCACGGCATCGGCACGCCGGCCAGCAACGGCCCGCGGGCCCGTGCCGCCAGCGCGGCTGAGCGCGGACGAGCGGCGACGAACCGCTCCTCCTCGGTCGTTCGGAGCTCGGCGAGGCGGTGGCGGTCCAGCACGCCCGTCAATGTACCGATACGGGCACGTTCGCGTGGGTCGCCGGCCAGGTCACCCGGGTGTGGACCTGCTCGGGGTCGACGTCGGGGCCGGAGAGGTACTCCTCCCACATGGCCTCCTGGTCGAGCACCAGATGGTGGCGGGCGGCGTAGTCCTGGAGCGTGTCGTAGCTCTCGGTGAGCCGCTCGTAGGGGCCGATGTGCACCGTGGTGATCACCCGGCCGGCGGGCAGCCGCGTCAGCTCCACGGTCCCGTCACCCTCGAACGCCTCGTCCACCACGAAGCCGGCCGAGACGCGGAAGCGGCCGTCGGCCTGCTTGGTGTAGTAGCCCACTGCCGGCCCGGTGATCGGGACCCCGATCCGCCCGAGGTACCGCGCCACGGTCCCGAAGGACGCGGCCATCAGCTCGCTGATGTCCTCGTGGTCCCAGGGGAACGACGTGACCGCGATCCTGCGCCCGGCCTCGTGCACGTCGTCGATGGTGTGGTTCATGCCGACCTACCTGCCTACCTGCCTACCCGATGTTGGTTCCCTCGTCTCCGACGCTAGAAAACCCGGTTCGGCACGAGTAGGGCCGAAGGGCACGGGTGCCCGGGACGCCCGGGCACGCCTCCCGATCCGCGTCCCGGTCGGGGGCTGGGGGAGGATGGGGCCATGCCCGAACACGCCCCCGACGGGGTGCGCCCCGCGCGCCCGCACCACAAGCTCACGGCGGACGGGCGGCGGATGCGGGAGGTGCTCACCTACTCGCGTCGGGGCAGCCGGTTCTCGCCTCGTCAGCAGCAGGCCTGGGCCGCGTACGCCGAGCGCTGGTGGGTGCCCGACGAGGCGGTCGACGACCCCGGCTTCACCCTGGCCGGCTGCTTCGAGCGCAGCGCGCCCCTCATCGTCGAGATCGGCTCGGGCATCGGCGAGTCGACGGTCGCCCTGGCGGCGGCGCGGCCCGACCACGACGTGGTCGCGATCGAGGTCTGGCGGCCCGGGGTCGCGGACACGCTCGGCCGGATCGGCGCGGCCGGCCTGTCCAACGTCCGGCTGCTCAGCGTGGACGCCGTGTGGTCGATGGCGCACCTGGTGGAGCCCGACAGCCTCGCGGCGCTCTGGACCTTCTTCCCCGACCCCTGGCACAAGGCGAAGCACCACAAGCGACGCCTGGTCACCGCGTCCTTCGCCCGGCTCGTCGCGGGGCGGCTGGCGCCCGGTGCCGAGTGGCGGCTGGCGACCGACTGGGCCGACTACGCCGACCAGATGGTCGAGGTGCTCGACGCCGAGCCGATGCTCGAGGGCGGCGTCGTGGAGCGGTGGGCGGAGCGTCCGGTGACGAAGTTCGAGCGCAAGGGGATCGCGGCCGGGCGCGCGATCACCGACCTCGCCTACCGCCGCCGCGGCGCCGCGCGCTAGGCCCCGGGCGGGGCGCCGGGGCGGCCGTCGTCCGACGTACCACCAGCCGGGTCGGCAGCAGCACCTGCTCGGGCTCCCAGTCGCGCCGGCCGAGCGCGCCGAGGACCTGCAGGGCGGCCACCCGGCCCTGCTCGTGGACCGGTTGCGCGACCGTGGTGAGGTCGAAGATCGCGGCCATCTCGTGGTCGTCGATGCCGATCACCGACAGCTCCTCGGGCACGGCGAGACCGAGCTCACGGGCGGCCCGGAGCACGCCGATGGCCATCTCGTCGGAGGCGGCGAAGACGGCGGTGGGGCGGTCGGGGCGCTGCAGCAGCTCCCGGCCGGCCCGCATCCCGCCGGTGACCGTGAACTCGCCGTTGGCCTCCAGCGCGGGCGCGAGGGCGTGGCCGGCCTCGACGAGGGAGTCGCGGTAGCCGGCCAGCCGGGCCGTGGGCGCGGTGAAGTCGAGGACCCCCTCGGTGGCGCCGCCGACGTACCCGATCCGCTCGTGGCCGAGGTCGAGCAGGTGGCGCATGGCGGTCTGCGCGGCCAGGTGGTCGTCGATGCGGACCGTCGCCCAGCCCGGCAGGTCCGCCCCCACGATGGTCACCGGACGCCCGAGCTTCTCCAGTCGGGCCCGCTCGTCCGGGCTGGGCTTGAGGCTGAGCACGATGACCGCGTCGACGCGCTTGGTGAGCAGGCTGGTCTCGAAGACGCGGTGCCGCGCCGACGGGTCGCCGGCGAGGTTGTAGAGCAACAGGTCGTAGCCGCGCTCGCGGAGCACCTCCTCGGCGCCCTGGACGACGGCGGCGAAGAACCAACGGGTCACGAACGGGACGATCACGGCCACCGTCCGGGTCTGCCCGCTGGCCAGGCCGGCCGCACTCGGCGAGGGCACGTAGCCCAGCCGCCGGGCGGTCTCCCGGACCCGGCTCCGGGTCTCCTCGGAGACCCCGGGCAGGCCGCGCAGGGCGCGCGAGACCGTCGCGGTCGACATCTCGACCTCGCGGGCGACGTCCTTGATGCCCGTCACAGCGGGAGCGCTCCCACTCCGGTGGCCCACGCACTACCGTGGAGCGCATGAGCCTGCACCTGCCGAGCCCCAGCACCCTCGCCTACGGCGCCGCGACCGCGTCGTACCAGATCGAGGGAGCGACCGCCGAGGACGGTCGCGGCGCCTCGATCTGGGACACCTTCACAACCCGTCCCGGCGCCATCCGGGACGGCTCGGACGGCTCGGTCGCCTGCGACTCCTACCACCGCTACGAGGAGGACGCCGACCTGGTCGCCGGCCTCGGCGTCGGGTGGTACCGCTTCTCGATCGCCTGGCCGCGGGTGCTGCCCGAGGGCACCGGCCGGGTCGAGCCGCGCGGCCTCGACTACTACGACCGCCTGGTCGACGCGCTGCTGGCGCGCGGCGTCTCCCCGACGGCGACCCTCTACCACTGGGACCTGCCGCAGGCCCTCGAGGACCGGGGCGGGTGGCTGGAGCGGTCGACCGCCGAGGCCTTCGCCGACTACGCGATGGTCGTCCACGAGCGGCTCGGCGACCGGGTGGGCGTCTGGGCGACCCACAACGAGCCGTGGTGTGCGGCCTACCTCGGCTACGCCGCCGGCATCCACGCCCCCGGCCGGCGCGAGGGCGGCGCCGCCCACCGGGCGGCCCACCACCTGCTGCTCGGCCACGGCCTCGCCGCCGCCCGCCTGCACGAGGCCGGGGTCGGCGACGTCGGCATCGCCCTCAACCTGGCGCCGTTCTGGCCCGAGTCGCCCGACGCGGTGGCCGCGGCGGACGGGGTCGACGCCATCCGCAACCGGCTCTGGCTCGGCCCGCTCGTCGACGGCGCGTACGACGACGGGCTGCTCGCCGTCGCGCCCGAGCTGGCCGACCCCGACGTGGTCCACGAGGGCGACCTCGAGCTGGTCCGCGGCTCGGCCGACTGGATCGGGATCAACTACTACACGCCGTTCCGGCCGACCCTCGCCGACCCCGCGCTCGAGACCCACCCGGAGGTCGACGCCTATCCCGGCGCCACCCCGGTGTCCTTCGTGGTCCGCGAGCCGCGCACCGACATCGGCTGGGAGGTCGAGGCCCGTGGCCTGGAGGAGCTGCTCGTCGAGACGCACCGGCGCACCGGGCTGCCGCTGATCGTGACCGAGAACGGCGCGGCCTACGCCGACGACACCCTCCGGGAGGGTGCCGCCGGCGTCATCGACGACCAGGACCGGATCGCCTACCTGCGCGACCACATCGCCGCGACCGAGCGGGCCCGGTCGGCCGGTGCCGACGTGCGGGCCTACATCGTGTGGACCCTGCTGGACAACTTCGAGTGGGCCGAGGGCTACACCAAGACGTTCGGTGTCGTCCACGTGGACCCGAAGGACCAGACCCGGACCCCCAAGGCGTCCTACCACTGGCTGGCCGAGCACGTCGCCGAGGCCCATTGACCTCCTCATGTCGTCCGTCCTGACCGTGGTTCCTGGACCTACCCCTTGACGCTGCCCGCCAGCAGGCCGCGGACAAAGTACCGCTGCAGCGACAGGAACACGATCAGCGGGATGACCAGCGAGACGAAGGCGCCGGCGGACAGCAGGAACCAGTCGTTGCCGCGGGTGCCGGACAGCTCGGCGAGCCGGACGGTGAGCGGCGAGATCTCCAGGCTGCCGCCGCCGAAGACGAGCGCGACGAGCAGGTCGTTCCAGACCCAGAGGAACTGGAAGATCCCGAACGCGGCGATGGCGGGCGCCATCAGGGGCAGCATGATCCGGGTGAAGATCTGGACGTGGGCGGCGCCGTCGACGCGCGCCGACTCGATCAGCTCGCCGGGGATCTGGCTCATGAAGTTGTGCAGCAGGTAGATCGCCAGGGGCAGCGCGAAGATCGAGTGCGACAGCCAGATCGTGTAGAAGCCGCCGCCGGGTGCCTCGGAACCGGCGAAACCCTGGTTCACGTAGAGCTTCAGCAGCGGGATCATCGTGACCTGGATCGGCACGATCTGCAGCGCGAAGATCGCGACGAACAAGAAGTCGCGGCCGGGGAACTTCATCCAGGCGAAGGCGTAGGCCGCCATCACCGCGATGCTGATCGGGATCAGCACGGACGGGACCGTGATCACCAGCGAGTTCACGAAGTACGTGCCCAGGTTGGTGTCACTGCCGTTGAGGACCTGGTCGTAGTTGTCCAGTGTCCAGCCGCCGTTCCACAGTGCCGTCCACCAGCCGCTGGTCGTGATCGCGGACTCGGGCCGGAACGAGGTCACCAGCAGGCCGAAGGTCGGGATGGTCCACAGGACGGCGATGATGATCGCCGCGAGCGATGCCCACGGCGAGCTCAGCGCACGCTTGGCGGTGGCGGTCACGGGCTCCTGGGCCACCACGGCCTCGACGCCCTTCTGCTCGGGGACGGCGGTGCTCATCGGTGGCCCCCCGGAAGCGCGAGCGCAGCGAGCGGTTGCGTGGGGTGGTTCATCGTGCCTCCAGCTTGCGCATCTGACGGACGTTGTAGATGACGATCGGCATGACCAGGACGAAGATCAGCGTCGCGATCGCCGTGGCCAGGCCCTGGTTCGCGGAGACGAAGTACTCCCGGTAGAACTGGTAGGCCAGCACGCTGGTGTCGAAGTTGCCGCCGGTCATCGTCCGCACGATGTCGAAGGCCTTCAGCGTGGTGATGCTGATCGTGGTGAGCACGACGATCAGGGACGGGCGGATGCTCGGCACGGTGATGTAGCGGAACATCCGGAACCCGCCCACACCGTCGAGCCGGGCGGCCTCGACGATGTCGTCGGGGATGGCCTTGATCGAGGCCGAGAGGATCACCATCGCGAAGCCGGCCTGCACCCAGATCATCACGACGATCAGGAAGACCGTGTTCCAGGGATCGTTGAGGATGAACTTGTAGGTGTCGAAGCCCAGCCCCTTGAGGACGGCGTTCGCGATGCCGATCTGGGTCTGGCTCTTGTCGTGGTAGTCGTAGACGAACCGCCAGATGATCGAGGCGCCGACCAGCGAGATCGCCATCGGCAGGAAGATCAGCGCCTTCGCGACCTTCTCGAAGCGGGACCGGTCCACGAGCACGGCGTACACGAGGCCGATGACCGTGGACAGGATCGGCACCAGGATCACCCAGGCCGCGGTGTTGCGCAGCACGATGAGCTGGTCGGCGTCGGTGAAGATGGTCTTGTAGTTGTCGAACCCGACCCCGGCGTCGCCGGTGCGGTCCAGGAACGACTGGTAGATCGTCGTGACCGCGGGGTACAGCAGGCCGACGCCGATCAGGGCGATCGCCGGCAGCACGAACGCCGCCGACTGCACCAGCTCGCCCCGGCGGGACCGGAGCCGCTGGGTGAGCAGCAAGATGACCGCGACCACGGCGAAGAACACCGCGATCGCGATCACCATCTGGATGAACTTCTCACCTGTGGACATACAGGCACTCCCGATGGACTCGGGCCGGCGAGCGGCGGCTCGGCGGCCGGGCGGACGGTGAGGTGGTGGTGGAGACGGGCCGGGCCGCGACACCCGCCCCGCGGGGGGACAGGGGTGTCGCGGCCTGGCAGATGGAGCCGAGAGCGGTTCCTCCCCGCCGGTCAGCGACCGGCGGGGAGGAGCTCCGTCACGGCCAGGAGGCCTCGATCTTGTCGAGCGCGTCCTGGGTGCTCTCGCCGGTGATCCAGTTGGTCATTTCCTTCCAGAACGAACCAGCGCCGACCTCACCCGGCATCATGTCGGACCCGTCGAAGCGGAAGACCGCGTCCGGGTCCTGCAGGATCTCGCCGGAGAGCTTGTCGACCGGGCTCGCCAGGTTGGCGATGTCCAGGCCCTTGTTCGCGCTGACCCAGCCGCCGTTCGGGGTGGCCTTGGCCTTCTCGTTGGCCCACTGGTCGCTGGACAGGTAGGTCTGGAAGGCCTGGACCTCGATCGCGTCCGAGAACGCTGCGACGAACTCGCCGCCGCCGAGGACCGGGTTGCCGAACTCGTCGCCCATGGCCGGCAGGTAGAACGCGAACACGTCGCCGTTCTCCGAGACGTCGGTGCCCTCGGGCCAGTTGGCGGCGTAGAAGCTCGCCTGGCGGTGCAGGGCGCACTTGCCGTCGAGGATCGGCAGGCCGCCGTCCTGGAACGCGGTCGTGGCGATCGAGCTGACGTCACCGATGCCGCCGTTGACGTACTTGTCGTTCTTCAGGATCGCGCCGACGTTGTCGAGGCTCTCGACGACCGCGGGGTCGTTGAAGGGGATCTCGTGGGCGACCCACTGGTCGTAGACGTCCGGACCGACCGAGCGGAGCAGCACGTCCTCGAGCCAGTCGGTGGCCGGCCAGCCGGTGGCCTCGCCGGACTCGATGCCCGCGCACCACGGCTTGATGCCGGTCGCGGTGATCGTGTCGGACAGGGCGAGCATGTCGTCCCACGTCGTCGGGATCTCCCAGCCGTTCTCGGCGAACATCTTGGGGGAGTACCACACGAAGGACTTCACGTTCGCGCCCAGCGGGGCGGCGTACAGCTTGCCGTCCACGCTGCCGTACGAGCGCCAGTCCTCACCGAACCACTTGTCGACGTTGGCCGAGACCGTGTCGGGGGCCTCGACGACCTTGCCGGTGCCGACCAGGGTCTGGAGCAGGCCGGGCTGCGGGACGTACGCGATGTCCGGCGGGTTGCCCGACTGGACGCGCACCTGCAGCTGGGTCTCGAACTCCTTCGAGCCCTCGTACTTCACATCGGCGCCGGTGCAGTCCTCGAAGACCTTCCAGGAGTCGATGTGGGGCTTGTCCTCGGGCGCCACGATCGAGGTGTAGACCGTGACGTCCTTGCCGGTCAGGTCACCGAACTGCGTGAGCTGCTCGCACTCGGCCTTGCCCTCGCCCGGCGACTTGCCGCTGGCCTCGCCACTACCACCGTCGTCGCTCCCGCCACAGCCGGCGAGAACGAGTCCTGCGCTCACGAGAGCGGCAGCGACTGCCATCCCCCGGCGCGTCTTGCGTGATCGCATGCGTGCTTTCCTCTCTGCGTTGTCAGCAGGTCCGTCCTGGGTCCGCGTGCCCGAAACCCGCTCCGTCGAACACGATGTAAACGTTTACGCTCCCTCCCGTCAAGGACCAGCCGTAACGTTTCCGTAACACGCATCGCGTTTCTATGGGAACGCTCCCACAACCGGGCGTGGTTCCGCCGCGACCGGGTCGGGGAGCCGGACGATCTCCATGCGCTGCCGGCAACGGGATGCTGCCGGCACGGGCCCATCGTGGGCGCGCCCCCGGGTGCGGGGGAGGGACCAAGGACAGCAGAACCGGTTGACCTTGGGCCCGCCGGTGGTCACGTTCCGTGACCTTCGCCCGGGACCGCGGGCTCAGCGGTCGCGGGTCAGCCGCCGGCGCAGCTCCGCCTGCCGCGCCAGCCGGGCCGCGTCGCGGTCGCGCCGGGCCGCCACGACCGCGGCGAGGAACGCCTCGGGTGGGGTGCCCGCTGGTGGCGCGGGGGCGACGTACTCCTCGACGGCCGCGGCCAGCCGGCCGCCGATGCTCGCCCGCGAAGCCGGGTCGATCTGCGGGAGCCGCGCGAGGAACTGGCGCACGGCCAGGGCCAGGCCGGTCGGCAGCGCGGCGAGGTCGGCGCCGGCCGCCCAGCGCGCCAGCTGCGGCGGCATCGCCGCGGGCGGGCCGAGCTGCAGCTTGACCCGCTCACGGACGACGTACGTCCCGGCGGCGAAGTCGCCGAGCCGCTTGCCGCGGACGCTCAGCAGCGCCGAGAAGAACGCGGGCCCGCCGAAGAACAGGTAGATCTCGACGACGCCGACCAGGGCCCGGACGAACGCGTGCTGGAAGGAGATCGGCCCCGCGTCGTCGCGCACCGTGCGCAGCCCGAACGCCAGCTTGCCCAGGGAGCGACCGCCGCTCAGCGTCTCCAGCGCGGTCGGGAAACCCACGAAGGCGACGATCACGGCGGCCAGCATCGCGACCTGGAGCAGCGCCTCGTCCGCCTGGAGGGCGGCGATCACCAGGCCGAGGACCAGCGCGACCAGGACGCCGGCGGTGACGAGCACGTCGACCAGGCCGGAGGCGATCCGCAGGCCGAGGCCCGCGGGCGGGAGGTCGAGCGCGACCGCCTCGCCGGTGACCAGGTCGTCGGTGGTGAGCGTCGCGAACTCGGGGGGCGCCATCGGCGCCCAGTGTAGGAGCGGCCGGGGCCCGGCGCGGGGAGCCTAGGCTCCTGGTCATGGACCTCGACGCGTACGTCGGCGCGCACGCGTCGGAGTGGCGCCGGCTCGAGGAGCTGACCCGCAAGCATCGGCTCACGGGCGCCGAGGCCGACGAGCTCGTCGAGCGCTATCAGCGGGTCGCCACCCATCTCTCGGTCGTACGCACCTCCGCGCCGGACGCCACCGTCGTCGCCCACCTCTCGGCCCTGCTCTCCCGGGCCCGCAACCGGGCCACGGGCACCCGCACGAGCACCTGGCGCGGCGTCCGCCTCTTCTTCGTCGACCGGTTCCCGGCCGCGCTGTACCGGCTGCGCTGGTGGTGGCTCGGCACGCTCGCGGCCAACGTCGCGGTGACCGCCGTGATGATGCTGTGGTTGCTGGACCACCCGGCGGTCGAGCAGAGCCTGCTCTCACCCGAGCAGGTCGACCAGTTGGTCGCCCACGACTTCGAGGACTACTACAGCGAGTACGCCGCGAGTCACTTCGCCGCCCAGGTCTGGGTCAACAACGCCTGGGTCGCCGCGCTGTGCCTGGCGCTGGGGGTGCTCGGCGTCCCGGTCGTCTACCTGCTGTTCCAGAACATCGCGAACCTCGCGATCATCGGCTCGATCATGATCCGCCATGACCACGGTGCGCACTTCTGGGGGCTGATCCTGCCCCACGGGCTGCTCGAGCTGACCGCGGTGTTCGTCGCCGGCGGCGTCGGCCTGCGGCTGTTCTGGTCCTGGGTGGAGCCCGGTCCGCTGACCCGTACCCAGGCGCTGGCGCGGGAGGGCCGCACCGCCGGCACCGTCGCCCTCGGCCTGGTCGCCGTGCTGCTCGTCAGCGGCCTGATCGAGGCGTTCGTGACTCCCTCCGGCCTGCCGACCTGGGCCCGCGTCGGCATCGGCGTCCTCGCCGAGGCGGTGTTCCTCTCCTACGTGTTCGTGCTCGGCCGCGACGCCGTCCGTCGTGGCCACACCGGCGACCTCGACCCCGCCCTCCTCGAGGACCGGGTCACCAGCGAGGCCTGAGCGCCGGGGTCGGTTTCCCCGGTTCACCGGGGATGTTGGAACTTCTGGCCCGAAGTTTCGGCCCAACAGTTCCGGTTTCCCCGGTTAACCGGGGAAACCGTCCACCACCGCCGCGCCGATCAGAGCAGCCCGCGCGCCTTGAGGCTCAGGTAGTGGTCGGCCAGGGCGGGCGGCAGCTGCTCGGCGTCGGCGTCCACCACGTCCACGCCGAGCGTGCGCAGCAGCCCGGCGGTACGGCGGCGCCGGCCGAGGACCTGCTCGGCCGCGGCGGCGTCGTACACCTCGTCGAGGGTGCCGCGCGCGGCGGCGAGCTGCTCCAGCGCGGGGTCGCGGACCGAGGCGAGCACCACCCGGTGGTGCTTGGTGAGCGTCGGCAGGACGGGGAGCAGTCCCTCCTCGACCGCCGCCGGCTCGAGCGGGGTGAGGAGGACGACCAGCGCGCGCTGGCGGCCCAGCGCGGTGACCGCGCCGGCGAGCGAGTCCCAGTCGGCCTCGGCGATCAGCGGCTCGAGGTCGGCCATGGCGTCCTGGAGCCGCGCGGCGACGTCGCGGGCGCCGGCGGAGCGGAGCCGGGCCCGGACCCGACGGTCGCCGGCCACGAAGTCGACGCGGTCGCCGGCCCGGGCGGCGAGCGCCGCGAGCAGCAAGGCGGCGTCCATCGCGGAGTCGAGGCGGGGGACGTCGCCGACCCGTCCGGCCGAGGTCCGTGAGGTGTCGAGCACGAGCACCACTCGACGGTCGCGCTCGGGCTGCCAGGTGCGGACCACGACCGCACGGTTGCGCGCGCTCGCGCGCCAGTCGATGGAGCGTACGTCGTCGCCGCGCACGTACTCGCGCAGCGAGTCGAACTCGGTGCCGGCGCCGCGCACCCGCACCGCGGCGCGGCCGTCCAGGTCCCGCAGCCGGGCCAGCCTGCTGGGCAGGTGCTTGCGGGAGTCGAACGGCGGCAGCGAGCGGACCGCCCCGTCGACGACGCGGGTGCGTTGGCGCGCGGCCAGCCCCAGCGGACCCCGCAGGCGCACGGTGACGCCCAGGGCGCGCAGGTCCCCCCGCCGCACCGGCAGCAGTGCCGTGCGCAGCTCCACCCGGTCACCCGGCCCGAGGGCGAGCCGGTGCCGGTTGCCGGTCGCGCCGGCCGACGGCTGCCACGCGTCCCGCAGGGTGCCCCGGACCCGGCGTCGCGACACGTTGCACGCGACCAGCCGGGTCTCGGTCGGCTGCCCCAGAAGCACCGTCCCGACCGCCGGCCGCTCGAAGGAGAGCCGCTCGGGTGCGGGCGCCAGCAGCAGGTCGGCGGCCACCAGGAGCGCGACCGCGAGCACCCACAGCCAGACCGTCCCCATCCCCGGGCGCAGCAGCACGGCCGCTACCCCGAGGAGCAGCAGCAGCGGGACCCGGCCGGAGATCGCCATCGACGCTCCTCTACCTCGGGACCGGCACCGACCCGAGGGCGGACGCGAGCACCTGGCCGACGTCGACGCCCTCGAGCTCGGCCTCGGGTCGCAGCCCGAGGCGGTGCACGAGCGTCGCGTGCGCCAGCGCCTTGACGTCGTCGGGCGTCACGAAGTCCCGGCCGGTCAGCCATGCCCAGGCCCGGGCCGAGCGCAGCAGCGCGGTGGCGCCGCGGGGGCTCACCCCCAGGCTCAGCGACGGCGACTCCCGGGTCGCCCGGGCGATGTCGACGACGTACGCCGCGACCTCCGGCGTCACCTGCACCCGGCCGACCGCCGCCCGGCCGGCCGTGATGTCGTCGGCGCCGGCCACCGCGCGCACGCCGGCGGCCGGGACGTCGCGCGGATCGAAGCCGGCCGCGTGTCGGCGCACGATCTCCAGCTCGTCCGCCCGCTCGGGGATCGGCAGGACCACCTTGAGCAGGAAGCGGTCCAGCTGCGCCTCGGGGAGCGGGTAGGTGCCTTCGTACTCGACCGGGTTCTGCGTCGCCGCGACGAGGAAGGGGCGAGGCAGCGGCCGAGAGACGCCGTCCACCGAGACCTGGCCCTCCTCCATCGCCTCGAGCAGCGCCGACTGGGTCTTCGGCGGGGTGCGGTTGATCTCGTCGGCCAGCAGCAGGTTCGTGAAGATCGGACCCTCGCGGAAGATCAGCTCCCCGCGGGTGCCGTCGATGACCATCGAGCCGGTGATGTCGCCGGGCATCAGGTCGGGGGTGAACTGCACCCGGCGCGCGTCCACCGAGAGCGCCGCCGCGAGGGTGCGCACCAGCAGCGTCTTCGCGACGCCGGGCACGCCTTCCATCAGCACGTGCCCGCCGCACAGCAGGGCCACGAGCAGGCCCGACACGGCGGCGTCCTGGCCGACGACGGCCTTCGCGACCTCGGTGCGTACGGCGGCGAGCCGGTCGCGCGCGTCCCGGTCGGCGGCCTCGGAACGGCCGGGGTGGTCGGGGTGGTGGGGGTCGGTCATGGGCGGCGTACCTCTCTGTCGAGCTGGGCCAGGCGGTCGGCCAGGGCGATCAGGTCGTGGTCGGTGGTCGGGGGAGGGGCGCCGGGCCCGAGCAGCCACGCGACCTCGTCGCGAGCCCGGCCGGTGTGACGGACGACGTCGTCGACCAGCCTGGCCGCGTCGGCGCGCGTGTCGAGCCCGAGCCGGTCGGCCGCGTGCCTTCGGGCGGCCGAGCGCAGGACCTCGGCGGCGTGCCCGCGATCGCCGGCCTTGCGGTAGAGCCGGCCCCGGCTCCGGGTGGTCTCGATGGCCTTCACGACCACCGGCAGCGGCTCGGTCGCGAGCGGTCCCAGCCGTCGCGCCCGCCACAGCAGCAGCGCGAACGCACTGAGCGCGAGCACCCAGAGCGCGGGCCGCAGCCAGCGCGGCAGCAGGGTGGCGAGACTGACCCCGTCGTCGCCGACCAGGTCGTCGAGGGAGGGCACGTACCAGACCAGGTGGTCCCGCTCGCCGAGCAGCCGCAGCGCGACCGCGGCGTCGTCGGCGCGGAGCACCTGGCCGTTGCTGAGCAGCTCGCCGGCGCCGAGCAGCACGAGGTCGGGACGGGGCTCGGCCACGAGCGCCCCGTGCTCGCCGCGGAAGCAGCCGCCGCGCACGGGGTACTCCACGGCGTGGTCGACCTGGACGGAGAGCCCGGCATACGTCGGGTCCGCGCAGTCGGCGGGGCGCGGCTCGTCGAGCGTCACCTGGTAGGGCAGGCTGTCGACGCCGAGCGCCGCGGTGGTGCCCGGGCCGGGCTCGGCCAGCACCAGCCGGGCCCCCGCGGTGTGCTCGACGAGTCGCGCGATCGTGCTCTCCCCGAGCAGCCCGGTCGAGGTCACCAGCACGGTCGCGTCCTCGACCTCGGTCGCGTCGAGGGCCTCAGCGCCGCGCGCGATCGTCACGTCCACCCCCTGGTCGGAAAGCACCCGCGCGAGGGCTCGCGCGCCGTCCGGGTCGGGGTTGTCCGGGTCGAGCGCCACGCCACGACGGGCGCCGGCGTCGCCGAGCAGGAGCACGACGACGACCGCGAGCGTCAGGCCGGCGAGGACGACCAGCGTGGAGCGCTGCCGGAGCAGCCCGTGGCCACTCATCCCCGACCGCCCAGCACGTCATCGAGCTCCAGCACGCCCCGTGCCTGGGCGGGCGAGGCCGGTCGGTCGCCGTACCGCACCGCGTCGAAGAGCGCCGCGGTGCCGTCGACCCGCGGTCGCTGGTCGGGGTGAGCAGCGCCGAGGGCGGTGGCGACCTCGTGAGCGGTGGCACCAGGGCGGTCCTCCAGCACGCCGCGCTCGACCTGCCGGACGGCGAGCGCGCGGAATGCGTCGACCACCGCGTCCTCGGCGCGGCCCTCCGCGAGCGCCCGCTCGGCCCGGGCCCGCAGGTCGTCCGCCCTCAGGACGGCTCCCGCCGGCAGCACCGCGCGCTCCCGGGTGGACCGGGCGGTACGCCGCGCCCGGGAGACCAGCCAACCCAGTCCGAGCGCGAGCAGCAGGAACGCGACCATGGCCGCGAACGTCGACAGTGGTGGGGTCCGCGAGGCGGCGTCGACGGCGCTGCTCACCAGCCGGTCGACCCAGTCCAGCACCTGCTGGAGCACGTCGCGGTCGTGGTACTCCGGGCGCACCAGCTCCCGGCGCAGCAGCGAGCCGGCCTCGTCCGGCGACGGATCGAGCGGGGGCTCGGCCAGGATCGCGAGCAGCGGACCGGTCACGACGCGGTGATCCCGGCCTGGGTCATCAGCTCGACGTCGTAGGCCTCCTTGCGGATCCGCTGGTCGAGGTACTGCACGCTCGTGACCGCGGAGGTGAAGGGGGTGACGAACGCGGTCTGGACGACGGTGGCGATCGCGCTCAGCACGACCAGGACGAGTACGGCGTAGCGGGACTCGGCCATCGCCAGCGGCAGCAGCTGAGCGGCGATCGTGAACGGCGCCGACAGCATGCTCCCGGCGATCCCCGTGACGATCACGGTCAGCAGCGCGATCCCGAAGGTCCGCCAGAACTGCCGCCGGGTCAGCCGGAAGCCCCGCCCGATCGCGGCCAGCACCCGGGTCCGCTCGATCATCAGGGCCGGCACCGGCAGGTAGTAGACCCGGATCCAGAACCAGCAGGCGAACGCGAGGAACGCCGGGACGCTGAGCACGCCGAACAGGACGATCGCCCAGGTCGGCAGCAGCACGACCGCCAGGATCCAGAGCAGGCCGTAGGCGAGCAGCAGCCCGGCCAGCATCAGGCCCAGCAGCAGTGTCAGCCCGACCAGCCGCCAGCGCGAGCCCCGGGTCGCGGCCCAGGCCTCGCCGAGGGTGAGCCGGCGGCCGATCGCCGCGGCCGCCGTCACGTGGGCGACCATGCCGGTGACCAGGATCGAGCCCACCGACTGCAGCGCGGTGCCGAGGAACAGCGAGCCGATCGACCCGGCGTAGCCGACGACCTCGGCAGTGGAGAGGTCGTCGCCGGACTGTGCGGCGGAGAGATCCACGACCAGCGTCAGCAGCGCGGTGACCAGGACCGGGACGCCCATCGCGACCGCCGCGACGAGCACCGCGGAGCCGACCGTGGCCTTCGGGTTGAACCGGATGATCCGGAACGCCGCGTCGTACATGTCGCCGAGCGCGAGCGGGCGCAGCGGCATCGCACCCGGCTTGTGTGCGGCGCCCAGCATGCCCGGCGCGACGACTGGCGACTGCGCCCAGCCGGGCGCCGGCGGGACGGGTGTCGGGGGCGGCGGTGGCTGCCATCCGGGCGGGGGCGGGCTCGGGGGCGATCCGCCCGGGGGAGGGTACTGGTCGCCCGACACCCGGACATCCTCCCAGGTGCCCGCCGTCGGAGGTCGGAGGGCGGCCGGGGGGCGGTCGGGGAGCGGTCAGGGGTGGTCAGCGGCGCCGAGTTTGGTGCTCGCCGCGAAGTCTGCCAAGATGGTCCGGTTGCTTCGGCGGGTTGCCGGGGTGCGCCACACATCTTGACTACTGAATCGCGTCTCCATGAGGGGTCAGTGGTCCGGCGTGCGGCCGCACCGACCCAGGAGACCCGATCCGCCCGACGAACCGTCGGGCACCACCAACACAGCAGGCGAGATCAACCGGTCTCGTGTTGTGCCTCACAGGTGCGACACGCCCGACCGCGGGGGTCGGAGCTGCGAGGCGGCGGAGCACCGGGCGGGGCCGACTCAAGCCGGAGGAAGCCCCGGGACTGCACGCGGTACCGAATCGAGAAGGACGAGAGAGACCTATGGCGGGACAGAAGATCCGCATCAGGCTCAAGGCCTATGACCACGAGGTGATCGACACCTCGGCGCGCAAGATCGTGGACACCGTCACCCGCACGGGTGCCAAGGTCGCCGGCCCGGTGCCGCTGCCGACCGAGAAGAACGTGTACTGCGTCATCCGCTCGCCCCACAAGTACAAGGACTCCCGCGAGCACTTCGAGATGCGCACCCACAAGCGCCTCATCGACATCATCGACCCCACGCCGAAGACCGTCGACTCGCTGATGCGCCTCGACCTGCCTGCCGGCGTCGACATCGAGATCAAGCTCTGAGGTTCCTGAGATGACAATCGAGCGCAACATGAAGGGCCTGCTGGGCACCAAGCTCGGCATGACCCAGGTCTGGGACGAGAACAACCGCGTCGTCCCCGTCACCGTGATCGCCGCGGGCACCAACGTGGTCACCCAGGTGCGGACGCCCGCCACCGACGGCTACAACGCCATCCAGGTCGGGTACGGCGAGATCGACGGCCGCAAGGTGACCAAGCCGCAGGCCGGTCACTTCGGCAAGGCCGGCACCACGCCGCGCCGCCACCTGGTCGAGATCCGCACCGCCCTCGCGGCCGACTACACCGTCGGCCAGGAGCTGGCCGTCGACACCTTCGCCGCGGGCGAGGAGATCGACGTGACCGGCACCAGCAAGGGCAAGGGCTTCGCCGGCACGATGAAGCGCCACGGCTTCGCCGGTGTCTCCGCCTCGCACGGTGCCCACCGCAACCACCGCAAGCCGGGCTCGATCGGCGCGTGCGCCACGCCGGGCCGCGTGTTCAAGGGCGTCCGCATGGCCGGCCGGATGGGCACCGACACGGTGACCACCCAGAACGTCACCGTGCACGCCGTGGACACTGCGAAGGGCCTGATCCTCCTCAAGGGTGCCGTTCCCGGCCCCAAGGGTGGCCTCGTGGTCCTCCGCTCGGCCGCCAAGAGCTCTCTCACGTCGGGCAAGGAGGTCTGATCATGGCTGAGGACAACGAGAAGACCACCCCCGCGAAGAAGACGGCTGCCAAGAAGACGGACGCTGCGAAGACGACCGCCGCGAAGAAGGCTGCTCCGGCCAAGAAGGCGGCGCCCGCGAAGAAGGCTGCCCCGGCCAAGAAGGCCGCCGCGCCGAAGGCCGCGAAGGTCGACTTCCCGGCCGAGATCTTCGACGTCGAGCTCAACGTCCCGCTGATCCACCAGGTCGTGGTGGCCCAGCAGGCCGCCGCCCGGCAGGGCACGCACGCCACCAAGACCCGCGGCGAGGTCCGCGGCGGTGGCCGCAAGCCCTACAAGCAGAAGGGCACCGGCCGCGCCCGCCAGGGCTCGACCCGCGCCCCGCAGTTCGCCGGCGGTGGCACCGTCCACGGCCCGCAGCCGCGCAGCTACGACCAGCGCACCCCCAAGAAGATGAAGGTCGCCGCCCTGCGCGGTGCCCTCTCCGACCGGGCGCGCAACGACCGGATCCACGTGGTGGAGTCGCTGATCACGGCAGAGGCCCCGTCGACCAGGACGGCCCTGGCCGCGCTGTCGACGCTCTCCGAGCGCTCGCGGTTCCTCGTGGTGCTCGAGCGCACCGACACCGTCACCTGGCTGTCGCTGCGCAACGCCCCCGAGGTGCACATCGTGGCGGTCGACCAGCTGAACACCTACGACGTGCTGGCATCCGATGACGTCGTCTTCACCCAGGGCGCCTACGACGCCTTCGTGAACGGCACCGCCGTGTCCAAGCCCGTCCCGGCCGAGGAGGCTGCGAAGTGAGCACGCTCCACAAGGACCACCGCGACATCCTGCTCGCGCCGGTCGTGTCCGAGAAGAGCTACGGCCTCCTCGACGCGAACAAGTACACCTTCCTGGTGCACCCGGACGCCAACAAGACCGAGATCAAGATCGCGGTCGAGAAGGTGTTCAACGTCAAGGTCACCTCCGTCAACACGATCAACCGTCCGGGCAAGACGCGTCGGACCCGCAACGGGCTGGGCAAGCGCAAGGACACCAAGCGCGCGATCGTCAGCCTCGCTGAGGGCGACCGCATCGACATCTTCGGAGGTCCGGTCTCCTGACCGGGCAGCTGGATACGAGGACTGAAGACACATGGCAATCCGCAAGTACAAGCCGACTACCCCGGGCCGCCGCGGCTCGTCGGTCGCCGACTTCGTCGAGATCACCCGGACCACTCCGGAGAAGTCGCTGACGCGTCCGCTGCCCAAGAAGGGTGGCCGCAACAACCAGGGCCGGATCACCACCCGGCACCAGGGTGGCGGCCACAAGCGCGCCTACCGTCTGATCGACTTCCGTCGCTACGACAAGGACGGCGTCCCGGCCAAGGTCGCGCACATCGAGTACGACCCGAACCGCACCGCGCGGATCGCGTTGCTGCACTACGTCGACGGCGAGAAGCGCTACATCATCGCGCCGAAGGACCTGACGCAGGGCACCCGCGTGGAGTCGGGCCCGAACGCCGACATCAAGCCCGGCAACAACCTGCCGCTGCGCAACATCCCGGTCGGTACGACGATCCACTGCGTGGAGCTGCGTCCGGGTGGCGGCGCGAAGATCGCCCGCTCCGCCGGCAACAGCGCCCAGCTGGTCGCCCGTGAGGGCTCGCGTGCCACGCTGCGGATGCCGTCGGGCGAGATGCGGTTCGTGGACGTGCGCTGCCGCGCGACCGTCGGTGAGGTCGGCAACGCCGAGCAGTCCAACATCAACTGGGGCAAGGCCGGCCGGATGCGCTGGAAGGGCAAGCGCCCGACCGTCCGCGGTGTCGTCATGAACCCGGTCGACCACCCGCACGGCGGTGGCGAGGGCAAGACGTCGGGTGGTCGTCACCCGGTGTCCCCCTGGGGCCAGCCCGAGGGCCGCACGCGCAAGCGCAAGGCCAGCGACTCCCAGATCATCCGTCGTCGCAAGACCGGCAAGAACAAGCGCTGATAGGGAAATAGAGACATGCCTCGCAGCCTGAAGAAGGGTCCGTTCGTCGACGACCACCTGCAGAAGAAGGTGGACGCCGAGAACGCCAAGGGCTCTCACAACGTCATCAAGACCTGGTCGCGCCGGTCGATGATCGTGCCGGACATGATCGGTCACACGATCGCCGTGCACGACGGTCGCAAGCACGTGCCGGTCTTCGTGACCGACTCGATGGTCGGCCACAAGCTCGGGGAGTTCGCTCCCACCCGCACCTACCGCGGGCACGTCAAGGAAGACCGGAAGGGGCGTCGTCGATGAGCACCACGGAGCGCAGGCGCACCAGCGCGCGCCGCGAGACGCTGCTCGGCGACCAGCCCGGAGCCTTCGCGAGCGCCCGCTACGCGCGGATCACGCCGATGAAGGCCCGCCGGGTCGTCGACATGGTCCGCGGGCTGCCCGTGGACGAGGCCCTGTCGCTGCTGCAGTTCGCGCCGCAGTCCGCCTCCGAGACCGTCTACAAGGTGCTCGAGAGCGCCGTCGCCAACGCCGAGCTCACCGAGGGCCTCGAGCGTGGGGACCTGGTCGTCTCCGTGGCGCAGGTCGACGAGGGTCCGACGATGAAGCGGTGGCGCCCGCGGGCGCAGGGTCGTGCGACGCGCATCAACAAGCGCACCAGCCACATCACCCTGGTCGTCCAGCCGGCCGACGTGGTGGCAGAGAAGAAGGCGACCCCGAAGAAGAGGAAGAGTGCCTGATGGGCCAGAAGATCAACCCGAACGGCTTCCGCCTCGGCATCTCGACCGACCACAAGAGCCGTTGGTACGCCGACAAGCTCTACAAGTCGTACGTCGGCGAGGACGTCGCCATCCGCAAGCTGCTCTCCAAGGGCATGGAGCGGGCCGGCATCGCCAAGGTGGAGATCGAGCGCACCCGTGACCGCGTGCGGGTGGACATCCACACCGCGCGCCCGGGCATCGTCATCGGCCGCCGCGGCGCCGAGGCCGACCGGATCCGCGGCGAGCTCGAGAAGCTCACCGGCAAGCAGGTCCAGCTGAACATCCTCGAGGTCAAGAACCCCGAGGTCGACGCCCAGCTGGTCGCCCAGGGTGTGGCCGAGCAGCTCTCCGGCCGCGTGCAGTTCCGGCGCGCCATGCGCAAGGCCATGCAGACCTCGATGCGCTCGGGTGCCAAGGGCATCCGGATCCAGTGCTCGGGCCGGCTCAACGGCGCCGAGATGTCGCGCACCGAGTTCTACCGCGAGGGTCGCGTCCCGCTGCACACGCTGCGCGCCGACATCGACTACGGCTTCTACGAGGCCCGCACGACCTTCGGCCGGATCGGCGTGAAGGTCTGGATCTACAAGGGCGAGGTCGCCGGCACCCGTGCCGAGCGCCAGGCCCAGGCTGCCGCCCGCGCCGGGGTCCCCGGTCGCGGTGGTCGTCCGCAGCGTGGTGGGGAGCGCCCGAGCCGTGGCTCGCGCGGCGACCGTCCGACCCGCGCGGACCGCGGCGGCGACGCCCCCACCAGCGAGGCGACCGGCGCTGCGACCGAGCAGGCCGCCCCCGCCCCGGCAGAGAACCAGGAGGGCTGACGTCATGCTGATGCCCCGTCGTGTCAAGCACCGCAAGCAGCACCACCCCACGCGGAGGGGTGCTGCCAAGGGCGGTACGCGTCTCGCCTTCGGCGACTTCGGCATCCAGGCGGTCGAGGCTCACTACGTGACCAACCGTCAGATCGAGTCGGCCCGTATCGCGATGACCCGTCACATCAAGCGTGGCGGCAAGGTGTGGATCAACATCTACCCCGACCGCCCGCTCACCAAGAAGCCCGCCGAGACCCGCATGGGCTCCGGCAAGGGCTCGCCCGAGTGGTGGATCGCCAACGTGAAGCCGGGTCGGGTCATGTTCGAGCTCTCCGGCGTGGACGAGACCGTCGCCCGCGAGGCCATGCGCCGCGCGATGCACAAGCTCCCCATGAAGTGCCGGTTCATCTCCCGCGAAGCAGGTGAGTTCTGATGGCAACGACCGCCCACGAGCTCGACGAGCTCAACGCCGTCGACCTCGAGGCCAAGCTGCGCGAGGCCAAGGAGGAGCTCTTCAACCTCCGGTTCCAGGCGGCCACCGGCCAGCTGGAGAGCCACGGCCGGCTCCGCACGGTCAAGAAGGACATCGCCCGGATCTACACCGTGGTGCGAGAGCGCGAGCTCGGCATCCGCTCCACCCCGGGCCAGGACAGCAACGAGGATGGTGACGCATGAGCGAGCAGGCTCAGGCGAACGCTGCAGAGCGGAACGCCCGCAAGGTCCGTGAGGGCCTGGTCGTCAGCGACAAGATGGACAAGACCGTGGTCGTGTCCGTCGAGGACCGCGTCAAGCACGCGCTGTATGGCAAGGTCATGCGCCGCACCAGCAAGCTCAAGGCGCACGACGAGCAGAACGAGTGCGGCATCGGTGACCGGGTCCTCCTGATGGAGACCCGACCGCTGTCGGCCACCAAGCGTTGGCGCGTCGTCGAGATCCTCGAGAAGGCGAAGTAGGCGCGAGCGCAGCGAGCTTGCCTACTTCGCAACAGAAAGACAGCCCCGGCGAAGCCGGGACCAACTTAGTGAGTTCCCCCAGGCTCATCCGGGCTAGCCGGCCGAGAACCAGGGTGACAAGGAGAAACTGATGATCCAGCAGGAGTCGCGGCTCAAGGTCGCCGACAACACCGGTGCGAAGGAGATCCTTTGCATCCGTGTTCTCGGTGGCTCGGGTCGGCGCTACGCCGGTATCGGCGACGTCATCGTCGCCACCGTGAAGGATGCGATCCCCGGTGGCAACGTGAAGAAGGGTGACGTCGTCAAGGCTGTCGTCGTGCGCACCGTCAAGGAGCGTCGCCGCCCCGACGGCTCGTACATCCGCTTCGACGAGAACGCCGCCGTCATCCTCAAGAACGACGGCGAGCCGCGAGGCACCCGCATCTTCGGCCCCGTGGGCCGTGAGCTGCGCGAGAAGAAGTTCATGAAGATCATCTCGCTCGCCCCGGAGGTGCTCTGAGCCATGGCTGAGAAGAAGAAGAGCGTGAGCATCAAGAAGGGCGACACCGTCAAGGTGATCGCGGGCAAGGACAAGGGCGCCGAGGGTCGCGTCATCCAGGTGCTCCGGGAGGAGCAGCGGGTGATCGTCGAGGGCGTGAACCGCGTCAAGCGGCACACCAAGGTCGTCAACCAGGGCGGTCGCGCCGGCACCACCGGCGGCATCATCACCGCCGAGGCCCCGATCCACGTCTCGAACGTGATGCTCGTCGAGGGCGGCGGCGTGACCCGGATCGGCTTCCGCCGCGACGAGGTCACCAAGCGCCGTCCCGACGGTTCGACGTACAAGGCGGAGCGCAGCGTCCGCATCTCGCGCAAGACCGGCAAGGAAATCTGATGACCCAGACCGAGACTGAGCAGTCGCAGACGACGGCCTCCGCGAAGGTCGCCCCTCGTCTCAAGACCCGCTACCGCGAGGAGATCGTTCCCGCGCTGCGCTCCGAGTTCGACATCAAGAACGCCATGCAGGTGCCCGGGCTGACCAAGATCGTGGTCAACATGGGCGTCGGCGAGGCCGCTCGCGACTCGAAGCTGATCGAGGGTGCCGTCAAGGACCTCACCGCGATCACGGGCCAGAAGCCGCTGGTCACGAAGGCCCGCAAGTCGATCGCGCAGTTCAAGCTGCGCGAGGGCATGCCGATCGGCGCGCACGCCACGCTGCGTGGCGATCGGATGTGGGAGTTCCTGGACCGCCTGCTGTCGCTCGCGCTGCCGCGCATCCGCGACTTCCGCGGCCTGAACCCCGACCAGTTCGACGGCCGGGGCAACTACACCTTCGGTCTCACCGAGCAGGTCATGTTCCACGAGATCGACCAGGACCGGATCGACCGCTCGCGGGGCATGGACATCACGGTCGTCACCACCGCCACCAACGACGAGCAGGGCCGTGCGCTGCTCAAGCAGCTCGGATTCCCGTTCAAGGAGGGCAACTGACATGGCGAAGACCGCTCTGAAGGTCAAGGCCGCTCGCAAGCCCAAGTTCGCGGTGCGCGGCTACACCCGCTGCCAGCGCTGCGGCCGGCCCAAGGCCGTCTACCGCAAGTTCGGCCTGTGCCGCATCTGCCTGCGCGAGATGGCGCACCGCGGCGAGCTGCCGGGCGTGACCAAGTCCAGCTGGTAAGGATTTCGGGGCTTCGCCCCGCGACCTGGTGGGGGCTTCGCCCCCCACACCCCCGTCGGTGGTTACGGCGGGAAAACCACAACATCAAACGCTGAAGGTCGATCTGCGGATGCGGATCGAAACCACACCGAGAAAGGGCCAATTCGGCCATGACGATGACTGACCCGATCGCAGACATGCTGACTCGTCTGCGCAACGCCAACCAGGCGTACCACGACGCGGTGTCGATGCCGTACAGCAAGCTCAAGCAGGGTGTCGCCGACATCCTCAAGCAGGAGGGCTACATCACCTCCTACGACGTGACCGAGCCGGCTGAGGGCGAGGTCGGCAAGACGCTGACCATCACCCTCAAGTACGGCCGCAACCGGGAGCGCTCGATCGCGGGCGTCCGCCGGATCAGCAAGCCCGGCCTGCGGGTGTACGCCAAGCACACCGGGCTCCCGAAGGTGCTCGGCGGCCTGGGGGTCGCGATCATCTCGACCAGCCAGGGCCTGCTGACCGACCGCCAGGCGAACCAGAAGGGCGTGGGTGGGGAAGTCCTCGCCTACGTCTGGTAACGACGAGACCGAGAAGGAGAACGAGTAAAGCATGTCGCGTATTGGCAAGCTCCCCGTCGCGGTCCCGTCGGGTGTCGACGTCGCGATCGACGGCGCACGGGTGACCGTCAAGGGCCCCAAGGGCACCCTGTCGCACACCGTGGCCGCACCGATCACGGTCGAGAAGGGCGACGGCGTCCTGGACGTCAAGCGACCCGACGACGAGCGCGAGAGCAAGGCGCTCCACGGCCTGACCCGCACCCTGGTCAACAACATGGTGGTGGGCGTGACCGAGGGCTACGAGAAGAAGCTCGAGATCGTGGGCGTGGGCTACCGCGTCCTGTCGAAGGGGCCGACCCAGCTGGAGTTCCAGCTCGGGTACTCCCACCCGATCACCTTCAACGCCCCCGAGGGCATCACCTTCGCGGTCGAGGGCCCCACCCGGCTCGGCGTCCAGGGCATCGACAAGCAGCTCGTCGGTGAGGTAGCCGCGAACATCCGCAAGCTGCGCAAGCCCGAGCCGTACAAGGGCAAGGGCGTTCGCTACGCGGGTGAGCACATCCGCCGCAAGGTCGGAAAGGCCGGTAAGTGACCATGGCGATCTCGCTGTCGAACAACAAGCACACCGCCGCGCGGACCAAGTCCCGTCTGCGCCGCCAGGTCCGGGGCCGCAAGAGGGTCTCCGGCACGCCGGAGCGTCCGCGCCTGGTCGTCACCCGCTCCTCGAAGCACATCAGCGTCCAGGTCGTCGACGACCTGGTCGGCAAGACGCTCGCGTCGGCCTCCACCATGGAGGCGGACCTGCGCGGCTTCTCGGGCGACAAGACCGCCAAGGCCAAGAAGGTGGGCGAGCTCGTCGCCGAGCGGGCCAAGTCCGCCGGTGTCGAGGGCGTCGTCTTCGACCGGGCCGGCAACAAGTACCACGGTCGCGTCGCGGCCCTGGCGGAGGGCGCCCGCGAGGGCGGCCTGACCTTCTGATCGCATACGCACGGGGGACACCCCCGTGTGCCCCCGAAGAGCAAAGAGCTTGGAAGAGAAGAGGAAAGTCTCATGAGCGGAGCCCAGCGCGGACAGCGCGGTGGCGAGCGCCGTGGTGGACGTGACGACCGTCGCGGCCAGGGTGCTGACAAGACCGCCTACATCGAGCGCGTCGTTGCGATCAACCGGGTCGCCAAGGTCGTGAAGGGCGGTCGTCGCTTCAGCTTCACCGCCCTCGTGGTCGTCGGCGACGGTGAGGGTCTGGTCGGTGTCGGATACGGCAAGGCCAAGGAGGTCCCGGCGGCGATCGCCAAGGGTGTCGAGGAGGCGAAGAAGCACTTCTTCCGCGTGCCCCGCATCCAGGGCACGATCCCGCACCCCGTCCAGGGCGAGAAGGCGGCCGGTGTCGTCCTCCTGCGTCCGGCCGCCCCCGGTACCGGTGTCATCGCCGGTGGCCCGGTGCGCGCGGTCCTGGAGTGCGCCGGCATCCACGACGTGCTGAGCAAGTCGCTCGGTTCGTCGAACCAGATCAACATCGTCCACGCGACGGTCGAGGCCCTGCGGATGCTCGAACAGCCCGAGGCCGTGGCCGCCCGCCGCGGCCTGCCGGTCGAGGAGGTCGCCCCGGCGGCCCTGCTCAAGGCCCGGGTGGAGGTCCCCGCGGGGGTCTCCGAGGAGGTGTCGTCCTGATGGCGCAGCTCAAGGTCCAGCAGAAGAAGGGCGTCGTCGGCATCAAGGCCAACCAGCGCGAGACGCTGCGCACCCTCGGCCTGAAGCGCATCGGCGACGTCGTCGTCAAGGAGGACCGCCCGGAGATCCGCGGCATGGTCAACACCGTCCGTCACCTCGTGACGGTCGAGGAGGTCGAGTGACATGACGCTCAAGCTGCACAACCTGCGTCCTGCCCCGGGCGCCAAGACCGCCAAGACCCGCGTCGGTCGCGGTGAGGGCTCGAAGGGCAAGACCGCGGGCCGTGGTACCAAGGGCACGAAGGCCCGCTACCAGGTCCCGGCCGCCTTCGAGGGCGGCCAGATGCCGATCCACATGCGGCTCCCGAAGCTCAAGGGCTTCAAGAACCCGTTCAAGGTGGAGTTCCAGGTCGTGAACCTGGACCGCATCAACCAGCTCTTCCCCGAGGGCGGCGCCGTGGGCGTCGAGGACCTCGTCGCCAAGGGCGCGGTGCGTGACGGCCACCCGGTGAAGGTCCTCGGCCAGGGCGAGATCTCCGTGGCCGTGCAGGTGAGCGCGAACGCGTTCTCGGCGACGGCCTCGGAGAAGATCGAGGCCGCCGGCGGCACCACGACGTTGGTGTGACCCACGGGTGACCCGCTTCAGCGCGTTGGGCGCGGCAGTCCTGCCCCAGGCAGGACGGTCCGCGCCCGTCGCGCTTTCCGGGCCCGTCACCCTGCCTGTTAGGCTTCCCCGGGTCCTTGCGGTCGAGTCGCAGGGGCCGCTTCACGCTTGGAGAAAGAGGATCTCGTGCTGAGCGCGTTCGCGAACGCTTTCCGGACCCCGGACCTGCGGCGCAAGCTGCTGTTCGTCGTCTTGATCATCGGGGTCTTCCGGCTCGGATCCCAGGTCCCGACCCCCGGCGTCGACGTCGGCAACGTGCAGGCCTGCGTCGACATCGCGACCGAGGGCAGCAACGCCGACCTCTACAGCCTGGTCAACATGTTCTCCGGCGGAGCGCTGCTCCAGCTGACGATCTTCGCGCTCGGCATCATGCCGTACATCACGGCGAGCATCATCCTGCAGCTGCTGGTCGTGGTCATCCCCCGGCTCGAGGCGCTGAAGAAGGAGGGCCAGTCCGGCCAGACCAAGATCACCCAGTACACCCGCTACCTGACGCTGGGCCTCGCGGTCCTCCAGGCGACGGGCATCGTGGCCCTGGCCCGCTCGGGCAACCTGCTGCAGGGCTGCGACCCCAACACGTTCCCGCTGCTCCACGACAACGGGACCTCGACGTTCCTCGTCATGGTGGTCACGATGACCGCCGGCACGGCCGTGATCATGTGGCTCGGCGAGCTGATCACCGAGCACGGCATCGGCAACGGCATGTCGCTGCTGATCTTCACCCAGATCATCGCGGGCTTCCCGTCCTCGCTGTGGTCGGTCCAGAGCTCCAAGGGCTGGTGGATCTTCGGCATCGTGATGGTCACCGGCCTGGTGATCGTCGCGGCGGTCATCTTCGTCGAGCAGGCCCAGCGCCGGATCCCGGTGCAGTACGCCCGCCGGATGGTGGGCCGCAAGATGTTCGGCGGCAGCTCGACCTACATCCCGCTCAAGGTGAACCAGGCCGGCGTCATCCCGGTCATCTTCGCGTCGTCGCTGCTCTACCTGCCCGCCATGCTCGTCTCGTTCAACCCGAACGCCGACTCGAGATGGGCGAACTGGATCAACTCCTACCTGGTGCGCGGCGACCACCCGCTCTACATGCTCACGTTCTTCCTGCTGATCATCTTCTTCACCTACTTCTACGTGTCGATCACGTTCAACCCGAACGAGGTGGCCGACAACATGAAGAAGTACGGCGGCTTCATCCCCGGGATCCGGGCGGGCAAGCCGACCGAGGACTACCTGTCCTACGTCCTGTCCCGCATCACGCTGCCCGGCTCGCTCTACCTCGGTCTGATCTCCCTGATCCCGTTGATCGCCTTCGCCGTGATCGGTGCCAACCAGAACTTCCCGTTCGGTGGCACCAGCATCCTGATCATGGTCGGCGTGGGGCTGGACACGGTGAAGCAGATCGAGAGCCAGCTCCAGCAGCGCAACTACGAAGGATTCCTGCGCTGATATGCGATTGATCACCAACGACTGCGGCGCCGCGACGCGCTCTGCGACAATGCCGCTGCCATGCGCCTGATCATCATGGGCCCCCCGGGGGCCGGCAAGGGAACCCAAGCGAAGTACATCGCCGAGCACTTCAAGATCCCCGCGATCTCGACCGGTGACATCTTCCGCGCCAACGTCACCGAGGGCACGCCGCTCGGTGTCGAGGCGAAGCGCTACATGGACGCCGGCGAGTACGTCCCCGACGAGGTCACCAACCGGATGGTCCGCAACCGGATCGACGAGCCCGACGCCGTCGGCGGGTTCCTGCTCGACGGCTACCCGCGCACGGTCGCCCAGGTCGAGGAGCTCGACGGGATGATCCGGTTCACCGGGCACCGGCTCGACGCGGTCGTGTGCCTCACCGTCGACCAGGACGAGATCGTCGGCCGGCTGCTCCAGCGGGCCCAGGTCGAGGGTCGTGCGGACGACACCGAGGACGTGATCCGGCGCCGTCAGGACCTCTACCTCGAGCAGACCGCGCCGCTCATCGAGATCTACAAGCAGCGCGACCTCGTGCACGAGGTCGACGGCATCGGCGAGGTCGACGAGGTCACCGCCCGGATCTTCCAGGCGCTGGACGTCATCCCTGAGTCGTGACTCTCGACTGATGGGCTTCCTCGACCGCGGGATCGAGATCAAGACACCCGAGCAGATCGCCGGGATGCGCAAGGCCGGCCTGGTGGTGGGCCGGACCTTGGAGCTGCTGCGCGGCCACGTGCGGGCCGGCATCACGACCGGGGAGCTGGACACGATCGCGGAGGACCACATCCGGTCCTCGGGCGCGACCCCGTCGTTCCAGGGCTACCACGGCTTCCCCGCCTCGATCTGCGCGTCGGTCAACGACGAGGTCGTCCACGGCATCCCGGGTGAGCGCGTGATCGCCGAGGGCGACGTCGTCTCGATCGACTGTGGCGCCATCGTCGACGGGTGGCACGGTGACGCCGCCATCACCGTCGCTGTGGGCGCGGTCAGCCGGGAGCTCACCGAGCTGATGCGGGTGACCGAGGAGGCGATGTGGCACGGCATCGCTGCGGCCCGGCTCGGCGGGCGGGTCACCGACATCTCGCACGCCGTCGAGCGGCAGGTGCGTGGCCAGGGCAGCTACGGGATCCTCGAGGACTACACCGGCCATGGCATCGGCTCCCAGATGCACCAGCCCCCGAACGTCCCGAACTACGGTCGGCCGGGCAAGGGCCCGAGGCTGGTCGAGGGCCTGGCCCTCGCCGTCGAGCCGATGATCACCCTCGGCGCCAAGGACACCTCGGTGCTCGAGGACGACTGGACGGTGGTCACCGACGACGGGAGCTGGGCCGCGCACTTCGAGCACACCTTCACGCTCACGCCGCGCGGGACCTGGGTGCTGACCGCCCTGGACGGCGGCGAGGCGGCCCTGACCGCGCTCGGCGTGCGCTACGGCGGGGACTGACCGGGTCGACCCGGGCCCCGAATCGCGTTCCGCGGTGGCGGCGTGGAATGATGGCTCCCGCCAGGAGGGGAGTATTCCCCGCGGTGGTGTCGTCAGTACGGCCCGGGTCCGCGCCCGGACCCGGTGCCATCGGCTCGTGACCCGAGCGGAAGAGACCTCCGGAGAAATGACCGCGCCGGCGTACGACGTACGTTGACATTCTGGGCCACTCCGGAGGAGAAACTCTCGATGACTGCCATGATCGTGGGCGACTCGGTCGCCTCCCCACTCGTCTGGGCGATCACGATCGCGGTGACGGTCGGCGTCCTGTTCGTCGACCTCGCGATCATCGCGCGCCGCCCGCACGAGCCGACCATGCCCGAGGTCAGCCGGCACCTCGCGTTCTTCATCGGCCTGGCGGTGCTGTTCGGCGCGGCGCTGTGGCTGTTCGCCGAGCCGCACGCGCTGTCACCGAACCCCGGGCCCGAGTTCTTCGCGGGCTGGTTGACGGAGTACTCGCTCTCGATCGACAACCTCTTCATCTTCATCATCATCATGGCGAACTTCTCGGTGCCCCGGCAGTACCAGCAGACCGCCCTGATGATCGGCATCGTGCTCGCGCTGGTCATGCGGGCGATCTTCATCGTGGTCGGCGCCGCGGCCATCAACGAGTTCAGCTGGGTCTTCTACGTCTTCGGGGCGTTCCTGCTGTGGACGGCGGTCAAGCTCGCCAAGCAGGGCTCCACCGAGGACGACGCCGAGGAGTACGAGGAGAACCGCCTGGTGCGGTTCGCGGAGAAGCACCTGCCCGCCACCAGCGAGTGGCACGGGACGAAGCTGCTCACCAAGACGAACGGCAAGCGGCTGATCACCCCGATGTTCCTGGTGGTCCTCACGCTCGGCACCACCGACCTGCTGTTCGCCCTGGACTCGATCCCCGCGATCTACGGCCTGACCCGCGACCCCTACCTGGTGTTCACCGCCAACGTGTTCGCGCTGATGGGCCTGCGGCAGCTCTACTTCCTCATCGGCGGCCTGCTCCAGCGGCTCATCTACCTCTCCTACGGCCTCGCCGTGCTGCTCGGGTTCATCGGCGTCAAGCTGGTGCTGCACGCGATGCACGAGAACGAGCTGCCGTTCATCAACGGCGGGGAGCACATCGGGTGGGCCCCCGACATCCCGATCTGGCTCTCGCTGGCGGTGATCATCGGGACCCTGGCGATCACCGCGGTCGTCAGCCTGGCCGTCTCCTCGCGGATGTCCAAGGCGGAGGTCGAGGAGCGCACGGCCTCGCTCGGCGACGACTAGCCCGTGGCCCGAGGCCGGGACCGGAATGGAACACCCGGCCGGCCGGTTGGCACCAGGGTGAGCGCCCGTCGTACCGCCCTGTCCGTCCTCGACCTGGTCCCGGTCCGCAGCGACCAGACGACCGCTGACGCACTCGCGGCGACGCTCTCGCTCGCCCGGGTCGCCGACGAGCTCGACTACCGGCGCTACTGGCTCGCCGAGCACCACAACATGCCCGCGGTCGCCGCGACCAACCCACCGGTGCTGATCGGGCTGGTCGCCGGCGCGACCCGGCGGCTTCGGGTCGGCTCCGGTGGGGTGATGCTGCCCAACCATGCGCCGCTCGTCGTCGCCGAGCAGTTCGCGCTCCTCGAGGCGGCCTTCCCCGGCCGGATCGACCTCGGCATCGGCCGGGCGCCGGGCAGCGATCCGGTCACGTCCTACGCGCTGCGGCACGGCGCCGGGGGAGTGAACGACGAGGCGGTCACCCGGTTCCCCGAGTACGTCGACAACGTGCTCGCGATGATGGCTCCCGAGGGGGTCGGCCTCGGCATCCAGGGCCGCACCTACCCGCTGCGCGCCACCCCCGCGGCGAGCACCGTCCCGACCGTCTGGCTGCTCGGGTCCTCGGACTACTCCGCCCGGCTGGCCGCCGAGAAGGGGATGCCCTACGTCTTCGCGCACCACTTCTCCGGCTCGGGTACCGCCGAGGCGCTCGAGCTCTACCGCTCCGGCTTCCGCGCGTCCCCCGAGCTCTCGGAGCCGCGGACCTTCCTCACGGTGAACGCAGTGGTGGCCGACACCGAGGACGAGGCGCGGCGCCTGGCGCTGCCCCAGCTGCTGGCCATGGTGGCGCTGCGCACCGGCGGGGAGCTGCGCCCGCAGCTCAGGGTCGAGGAGGCGGAGAAGGTCGAGCTGCCGCCGTCGCACCACGACCTGCTGGAGGCGATGGCGCAGCGCTGGGTGATCGGCGCCCCCGACCGGGCCCGGAGCCGGATCGAGGAGCTGGCGGCGACGTACGACGTCGACGAGGTGATGGTGCACCCGGTCGCCGGTGCCTTCACGGGCACGGAGCCGACCGCGAGCCCCGCTCGCGAGCAGACGCTGCGGCTGCTCAGTTAGGGATTCGCGCCCGAATGCCACTAGACTGGTGCGTCGGCCCAACGTGGGTCTGCTTCGTGGTGCCTCGCGGCTGCCCGGAATCCAATCGGATCACTCCTCGGAGTGGCTCGTGCGCGTGTCCGGAATGAGGTTCGACGGGCGGCGCTACGAGGTCCACCCACAAGGGGGCTCCGCCCCCTTGAACCCCCGGAAGGACGGGAGTGCTGGGGCGGTTCCCGGGCCGACGGTAGACAAACGATCAACAGATTGTGGAGGACATGCCGAAGAAAGAAGGCGTGATCGAGATCGAGGGCACCGTCGTGGAGGCCCTCCCGAACGCGATGTTCCGCGTGGAGCTGAGCAACGGCCACAAGGTTCTCGCCCACATCAGCGGCAAGATGCGCCAGCACTACATCCGGATCCTCCCCGAGGACCGGGTCGTGGTGGAGCTCTCGCCGTACGACCTCACCCGAGGTCGGATCGTCTACCGGTACAAGTAAGCAAGCCGCTACTCACCGGAAAGGGCCTGACAGTGAAGGTCAAGCCGAGCGTCAAGCCGATCTGTGACAAGTGCAAGGTGATCCGTCGCCACGGCCGCGTCATGGTCATCTGCGAGAACCCGCGCCACAAGCAGCGTCAGGGCTGAGCCGCAGAACCGCACAACTGAAGAACCCACAACGTGATCGCTAGCCCGTCGGACGACGAGCGAAGCCACCTCCGGAGCAGACGGCCGGAGCCCGGGACACTACGAGGCCGGGATGCGACACGACCGAAACCGCTGCGAACAACAGAAGGAAACCGCCCACATGGCACGCCTCGTTGGTGTGGACCTCCCGCGCGACAAGCGCATCGAGATCGCACTCACCTACATCTACGGCATCGGCCGTACCCGCGCCCAGCAGGTCCTGGAGGCCACCGGGGTCAACCCCGACCTCCGCGTCCACCAGCTGGGTGACGAAGAGCTGGTCAAGCTCCGTGACGAGATCGAAGCCAACTTCAAGATCGAGGGTGACCTCCGTCGCGAGGTCCAGGCCGACATCCGGCGCAAGATCGAGATCGGCAGCTACCAGGGTCGCCGTCACCGCCAGGGCCTCCCGGTCCGCGGTCAGCGCACCAAGACCAACGCCCGCACCCGCAAGGGTCCGAAGCGCACGGTTGCCGGCAAGAAGAAGGCCAAGTGATCTGACGGGGTTTCGAGGCTCGCTCCGCTTGCGCCTCAACCGCCGTCAGCACTGACCACCACAGACCAGCTACTTCCAGGAGATACTGCATGCCTCCCAAGAGCCGCACTGCGGCCGGCGCCAAGAAGGTGCGCCGCAAGGAGAAGAAGAACGTCGCGATGGGCGAGGCCCACATCAAGAGCACGTTCAACAACACCATCGTCACGATCACCGACCCCACCGGTGCGGTGATCTCGTGGGCCTCGGCCGGCACCGTCGGCTTCAAGGGCTCCCGCAAGTCCACCCCGTTCGCCGCGCAGATGGCAGCCGAGGCTGCCGGTCGTCGGGCGATGGAGCACGGCATGAAGAAGATCGACGTCTTCGTGAAGGGCCCGGGCTCGGGCCGCGAGACGGCGATCCGTTCCCTGGGTGCGATCGGCCTCGAGGTCGGCACCATCCAGGACGTCACGCCGACGCCCCACAACGGATGCCGCCCGCCCAAGCGCCGGCGCGTCTGACCCGACACCTGAGAACAGGAGACTTGTAGCAATGGCCCGTTACACCGGACCCATGACCAAGAAGTCGCGCCGCCTCGGTGTCGACCTCGTCGGTGGCGACTCGGCTTACGAGCGTCGCCCCTACCCCCCCGGCCAGCACGGCCGCGGCCGGATCAAGGAGAGCGAGTACCTCCTCCAGCTCCGGGAGAAGCAGAAGGCGCGCTTCACCTACGGCGTCCTCGAGAAGCAGTTCCACAACTACTACACCGAGGCCTCGCGTCGCGCCGGGAAGACCGGTGACAACCTGCTCCAGCTGCTGGAGTGCCGCCTCGACAACGTGGTCTACCGCGCCGGCTTCGCCCGGACCCGTCGCCACGCCCGTCAGCTCGTGACGCACGGCCACTTCAAGGTGAACGGCAAGAAGGTCGACATCCCGTCCTTCCAGGTCACCGCGCACGACGTCATCGACGTCCGCGAGAAGTCGCTGGAGATGACCCCGTTCATCGTGGCGCGCGAGACCCACGGCGAGCGCGTCGTGCCCGCGTGGCTCGAGGCGATCCCGTCGCGGATGCGGGTCCTGGTCCACCAGCTCCCCGTGCGCGCGCAGATCGACATCCCGGTCCAGGAGCAGCTCATCGTCGAGTACTACTCCAAGAAGTAGACACAAGGGGGCTTCGCCCCCTTGAACCCCCACTGGGGGCTCCGCCCCCAGACCCCCGGGTCTGGGGCCGGAGTGGCCGGTGGATCGCCTTCCGTCAACCCTGAAGTTCGGACCTGTCAAATAGCGGGTAGGTCCGGAAAGGAAAGAACCAGTGCTCATCGCACAGCGCCCCACCCTGTCGGAAGAGACCGTCGACGAGTTCCGCTCGCGGTTCGTGATCGAGCCCCTGGAGCCCGGCTTCGGCTACACGCTGGGCAACTCGCTCCGCCGTACCCTCCTCAGCTCGATCCCGGGTGCCTCGGTCACGAGCATCAAGATCGACAACGTCCTCCACGAGTTCTCCACCATCGAGGGGGTCAAGGAGGACGTCACGGAGGTCATCCTCAACCTCAAGGGTCTCGTCGTCTCCTCGGAGCACGACGAGCCCGTCACCATGTACCTGCGCAAGTCGGGTGCCGGTGACGTGACCGCCGCCGACATCGCGCCGCCGGCCGGTGTCGAGGTGCACAACCCCGACCTGAAGATCGCGACCCTGTCCGACAAGGGCAAGCTGGAGATGGAGCTGGTCGTCGAGCGTGGCCGTGGCTACGTCTCCGCCGTCCAGAACAAGGGCGCCGACAACGAGATCGGCCGGATGCCGGTCGACTCGATCTACAGCCCGGTCCTCAAGGTGACCTACAAGGTCGAGGCCACCCGTGTCGAGCAGCGCACCGACTTCGACAAGCTCGTCATCGACGTCGAGACCAAGCCGTCGATCCGGCCCCGCGACGCGATCGCGTCGGCCGGCAAGACCCTGGTCGAGCTCTTCGGCCTGGCCCGCGAGCTGAACGTCGAGGCCGAGGGCATCGACATCGGCCCGTCGCCGGTCGACGAGCAGCTGGCCGCGGACCTCGCCCTCCCGGTCGAGGACCTGCAGTTGACCGTCCGCTCCTACAACTGCCTCAAGCGCGAGGGCATCCACACCGTGGGTGAGCTCATCAGCCGCTCGGAGCAGGACCTGCTCGACATCCGCAACTTCGGTGCGAAGTCGATCGACGAGGTCAAGGCCAAGCTGGTCGAGATGGGCCTGTCCCTCAAGGACAGCGCGCCCGGCTTCGACCCGCACGCCGCGCTCGCGGCGTACGGCGATGACGACGACGACGCGTTCGTCGAAGACGAGCAGTACTGATCGAACGGGCTTCGCCCGTACTAGCCCAACTGGGGCTTCGCCCCAGACCCCGTCGGTGGTGACGATCGAAACCGTGGCCACCGCGGGTGGGTACCTCACAAGAAGGATCTACCCGAGTACCTGGTACGGCTCGGGAGGAGAGAGAAGACAATGCCCAAGCCCACCAAGGGTCCCCGCCTCGGCGGCAGCCCGTCCCACCAGCGCCTGATCCTGTCGAACCTGGCCACCCAGCTGTTCGAGCACGGCCGGATCACGACCACCGAGTCGCGGGCGCGCGCGCTGCGTCCGCACGCGGAGAAGCTGATCACCAAGGCGAAGAAGGGCGACCTGCACAACCGTCGTGAGGTCCTCAAGACCATCCGCGACAAGTCGGTCGTCCACACCCTCTTCACCGAGATCGCGCCGACCTTCGCCGAGCGTCCGGGTGGCTACACCCGGATCACGAAGATCGGTCCCCGCAAGGGCGACAACGCCCCGATGGCCGTCATCGAGCTCGTGACCGAGGCCTACAAGCCGTCGGCCCCGAAGGCGAAGAAGGCCGCACCGGCCGCAACCGCCCCGGCGCCGGTCGAGGAGGCGCCCGCCGAGGAGACCGTGGCCGAGGAGACGGCTGTCGAGGAGGCTCCCACCGAGCTGACCGACGAGGCGTCGCCCGAGGAGAGCGTGGTCACCGAGGAGCAGCCCGTCGAGGACGAGGCCGCCACCGAGGAGCCAGCCGCGGAGAGCACCGAGGAGAGCACCGAGGACGACAAGGCCTGAGCCGGCCCCGTCCGAGCCGCCGACCCGCCCGAGACCTCGGGCGGGTCGGCGTCATTTTCTCCGGTTGAGTCCCGAATCAACGTGGGATCAGGTGGGCCAGTGCTGTTCGAGGAGGCGGGTGGCCTCGGGGAGGGTGAGGCCGAGCCGGCGGGCGGTGGCGACGTACGCCGCGGCGGCGTCGGCGGCCTCGGTGGACCGGCCGGCCGCCGAGGCGGCGACGAAAGTGCCGCGGCGCCCCTCGGTCACGACCACGCCGTCGGCCTCGAGCTCGCGGTAGGCGCGGGCCACGGTGTTCACCGCGAGGCCCAGCTCCGCGGCCAGTGCCCGCACCGTCGGCAGTCGGGTCCCGGCTGCCAGGTCACCGGACGCGGCGCGGGCGGCCAGCTGGCTGCGCAGCTGCTCGTACGGCGGGACCGGGGAGCCGGGGTCCCACGGGTGCACCTGCATGTCCGCATGGTAGAGAAATCCCCATGGAGAGTGTGGGCAGCGTGCTGGTGGTGGGGGAGTCGCTGGTCGACATCGTGCACGGTCCAGACGGGAACACCACGGAGTACGCCGGCGGCAGCGCCGCCAACGTTGCCGTCGCGCTGGCCCGGCTGGGCCGCCGGGTCCGGTTCGTGACGGCGTGGGCGGCGGACGAGCGGGGCCGGGTGCTCGCCGACCACCTGGCCAGGGCCGGGGTCGAGCTCGCCGGCGACCCGCACGTCCTGGCCCGGACCGCGACCGCCGCGGCGACCATCGGCGCCGACGGGGCGGCCAGCTACGAGTTCGACCTGGAGTGGCAGATCCCGGACGTCAGCGCCGAGCCCGCCCCGCTGGTGCTGCACACCTGCTCGCTGGGCGCGGTGCTCGAGCCGGGCGCCGACGGGGTGCTCGCCCTGGTCGAGCGGCTGCGCGACCGCGCCACGATCAGCTACGACGTGAACGCGCGACCCGCCATCACCGGCACCGGCCCGGACGTGGTCGCGCTCGTGGAACGGCTCGCCGCAGTCACCGACCTGGTCAAGGCGTCCGACGAGGACCTCGCCCACCTCTACCCACAGCTCGACGAGGAGGCGGCGGCGCGCCACCTGCTCGCGCTCGGCCCGGCCGGCGTGGTCGTCACCCGCGGCGGCAACGGCGCCGCCTGGTTCGCTGCGCACGCGATCGTCGAGGCGGCCTCCCTGCCCGTCGAGGTCGCCGACACCATCGGCGCCGGCGACACGTTCGGCGCGGCCGTCGTCGACGCCCTGTGGCAGCGGGACCTGCTCGGCGCGGACCATCGCTCCGAGCTGAGGGAGCTGGACCCCGGCGTGATCGCGGAGGTGCTGGCGCACGCGACGCGGGCCGCGGCCGTCACGGTCTCCCGGCCCGGCGCGGACCCGCCGTACCGCTCGGAGCTGGAGGCCTGACCCCGGGGCGTGCCGCGTCCCTGACGAACGCGCACGCGACCCGCCGGCGGGGGTGTGCGACAGGTCAGGGACGTCCCCGTCCCGGAGCAGCGTCGAGTACCGCAATAGGGTTGGCCCGTGCGGATCCGGCTCGACCTCGCCTACGACGGCACCGACTTCCACGGCTGGGCGAGCCAGCCGGGGCTGCGGACCGTGCAGGGCGAGCTGAGCGACGCCCTCGCGACGGTGCTGCGGGTCCCGGAGGTCGCCGTGGTCTGCGCCGGCCGCACCGACGCCGGCGTCCACGCGCGCGGCCAGGTGGTGCACGCCGACCTGGACGGCCTCGAGCCGGCCACCGTCGAGGGGCTGGTACGGCGGCTCAACGGGCGACTGCCCGCCGACGTACGGGTGCGCCGGGCGGTCGAGGCGCCCGCGGGGTTCGACGCCCGGTTCGGGGCACTGTGGCGGCGCTACGCCTACCGGATCGCCGACACCCCGGCCGTAGTGGACCCGCTGACCCGCTCCCACGTCCTGGCCTGGCCACGAGCCCTGGACCTCGACGCGATGAACGCGGCGTCCGCGTTCCTGGTCGGCCGGCACGACTTCGCGTCCTTCTGCAAGCAGCGGGAGGGCGCGACCACGATCCGGACCCTGCTTGAGCTGTCCTGGGCGCGGGACCCGGCCGGCGTGCTGGTCGGGACGGTCCGCGCCGACGCGTTCTGCCACAGCATGGTCCGGTCCCTGGTCGGCTGCCTGATCGCCGTCGGGGAGGCGCGCAAGCCGGTCGCCTGGGCCGAGGACATCCTGCGGGCGGAGGCGCGTGATCCCGCGGTGGCGGTCGTGCACGCCCACGGCCTCACGCTGGAGGAGGTCGCCTACCCGGCCGACGACGAGCTCGCCGCCCGGGCCGAGCAGACACGAGCGAAGAGGGTCGCCGATGAGTGAGGACCACTACTTCAGCGCCGACCCGTCGGTGCCGTTCGAGCGCGAGCCGTTCACCTGCGAGGTGTGGGGCCGGGAGCTGACGCTGGTCAGCGGCTCCGGTGTGTTCAGCCGGGGCCACCTCGACCACGCGACCGCGGTGCTGTTCCGCGAGACGGAGCCGCCCGTGCAGGGCCGGTTCCTCGACCTCGGCTGCGGGTACGGCGTGATCGGGCTGGCGATCGCCGCCGCCGTACCGCTCGCCTCGATCACCGCGATCGACGTCAACGACCGCGCGATCGCGCTCGCGAACGAGAACGCCCGGGCGATGCGCGTCGACGGCCGGTTCGTCGCCTGCCGGCCCGAGCAGGTGCCGACCAACGAGGTGTACGACGAGATCTGGTCCAACCCGCCGATCCGGATCGGCAAGCAGGCGCTGCACGAGCTGCTGCTCACCTGGCTGCCGCGGCTTGCGCCGGGCGGCCGCGCCGTGATGGTGGTGGGCAAGAACCTCGGCGCCGACTCGCTGCAGCGTTGGCTGGGCGAGCAGGGCTGGCCGACGGAGCGGCTCGCCAGCGCCAGGGGGTTCCGGGTCCTGGTCAGTCGTGCCGCAGCCGAGCCGCCTGTCGGGTGAGGTGGTCGCGCTCGACGGCGCTGCTCGCGGCGGCCGCGGCCGCCGCGTAGAGCCGGCCCGCGAGGGCGGTGTCGCCGGCGCGCTCGTGCAGCCACGCCTCGACGGCGGTACGACGCGGCACGTCCGCCGGCACCGACGCCAGCTCGCGGAGGCCGACCAAGGGTCCGTCGACCTCGCCGACCGCGACCACCCGGTTGAGGGCGACCACGGGTGAGTCGGTGAGGCCGAGCAGCTCGTCGTACCACTCCAGGACCTGCGGCCAGTCGGTCTCCTCCGTCGAGCGGGCGTCGCAGTGCAGGGCGGCGATCGCGGCCTGGGCCTGGTACTCCCCGAGCCGGTCGCGGGCGAGCGCGGCCTGCAGGATCTCGACCCCCTCGGCGACCAGCGCGGTGTCCCAGCGGCTGCGGTCCTGCTCGGCGAGCGGCACCAGCGCGCCCTGCTCGGTCCAGCGGGCGGCGCGGCGGGCGTGGTGGAGCAGCATCAGCGCGAGCAGGCCGGCGACCTCGGGCTCGTCGCTCGCCTCGGCGAGCATCCGGGTCAGGCGGATCGCCTCGGCCGCGAGGTCGACGTCGCCGGAGTAGCCCTCGTTGAACACCACGTACAGCACGGTCAGCACCCGCCGCAGGTCACCGGGTGCGCCGACGCCGGCGTCGGCGACCGTGCGCTTCGCCCGGCTGATCCGCTGGGCCATCGTCGCCTCCGGCACGAGGTACGCCGCGGCGATCTGCCGGGTGGTCAGCCCGCCGACCGCGCGCAGCGTGAGCGCGACCGCCGAGGACGGGCTGAGCGCGGGGTGGCAGCACAGGAACAGCAGCAGCAGGGTGTCGTCCTGCCCCGCCGCGGGTCCCGGCGCCGGCTCCTCGTGCACGCGCTCCTCGCGGGCCCGGCGCGCCGACTCGGAGCGCCCGGCGTCGACGACCTTGCGCCAGGCCACCGTGACCAGCCATGCCTTCGGGTCGTCCGGCGGCGCGTCCGGCCAGCGGCGTACCGCCTCGACGAGCGCCTCCTGGACGGCGTCCTCGGCCGACGCGAAGTCGGCTCCGCGACGGACGAGGACACCGAGGACCTGGGGCACCAGCTCCCGGACCAGCTCCTCCACCGGCGATCAGTCGATCACTCGGTGACGGCCTGCGGCTGCTCCAGGAACGGCCGCACCTCGATCCACTCCCGGATCGGCTCGCCGCCCGGGCCCGGCGCCGACGAGAGGTACGCCGCGGCCTCGTGGGCGCGCTCGACGGAGTCGACGTCGATCACCATCCAGCCGGCGATCAGGTCCTTGGTCTCCGCGAACGGGCCGTCGGTGACCGGCGGCCGGCCGTCCCCGTCGAAGCGCACCCACGCGCCGTCCGGCGACAGGGCCTGCGCGTCGACGAACTCGCCGCGCTCGCGCAGCTGGTCGGCCACGTGGCCCATGAACGCCATGTGCGCGTCGACCTCCTGCGGCGTCCACTCGTCCATCGGTGCGCAGTCGAGCGGCTTCGGGCCGCGGTAGTGCTTGAGCAGCAGGTACTTCGCCATCGTGATCTCTCCTCGGGTCCGGTGCCGCCATTGTGGTGGCACACCCCTGGGACGGCGCGACCTCGGCGTTCTCGACATCGCGCCCTGCGGATCGCGCCCACCGTGCGAGCGTGGCAGCTCGGGGGAGGACCGGTGGGGCCGTCGAGGCCCGGCTGCTCCGTCGGGCGTCGCCGTGCATCCGGCGGGATCGTGGACCGCTCGGGTCGCCGGGTGGACGCTGCTCGGAGCGTGCCTCGGCCTGGTCGTCCTCGGGCTCGTCGCCGGGGAGCGGACCACGAGCCCGAGGACCCGCGCACGGCCGTGGCGCGCGGGGACGTCGACCACGTCACGGTGTCCCAGGGGTTCTCCGGGGAGGTTCCAGGGGCGGGCGAGCGTGGCGGCCCGGCGTTCCTGCTCGCGCTCCTGATCGGGACGGCGATCGGCACGGTCGGCAGCTGACCCGCACCCGCGTCAGCCGTGCAGCACCGCCCGGAACAGCGCGCAGGTCTCGTCGAGTGCCCGCTGGGCGGCCTCGGAGTGGCGGCCCATGTCGACGAAGCCGTGCACCAGCCCGGGGAACCTGCGCACCTCGACGGGCACGCCTGCGGCCGCGAGCGCGGTGGCGTAGGCGAGGCCGTCGTCGCGCAGCGGGTCGAGCTCCGCGACCACCACCACGGCGGGCGCCAGCCCGTGCAGGTCGCCGAGCAGCGGGGACAGTCGCGGGTCGGCGAGGTCGGCGAGGTGGCCGGCGTACTGCTGCTGGAACCAGGCCATGGTCGCGAGGTCGAGGAAGAGGCCCTCGGCGTTCTCGGTGTGGGAGGGGTACTCGCCGGTCATGTCCGTGACCGGGTAGATCAGGAGCTGCCCGGCGAGCGGACGGCCCTCCTCGCGGAACGCCTGCGCGACGACGGCCGAGAGGTTGCCGCCGGCGCTGTCACCGGCGAGCGCGACCCGGTCGTCGCCACCGAAGTCGGCGAGGTGGTCCGCGACGTGGCGGGCGGCCGCGACGGCGTCGTCCACGGGCGCCGGGAACGGATGCTCGGGCGCCAGCCGGTAGTCGACCGAGACCACGACTGCCGCACAGCCGTTGGCCAACGTGCGGGCGGTGATGTCGTGCGTGTCGAGGTCGCCGATCACGAACCCGCCGCCGTGCAGCAGCACGATCGTCGGGAGCGGACCGTCGAGCCCGGGCCGGTAGACGCGGGCGGGCAGGTCACCTGCGGCGCCCGGCACGGTGGTCTCCTCGACCGAGCGCACGGCGGGCACGGCGGCCGGGTCGCGCAGGTCGACGGTCAGCGTGCGGAAGCCCTGGCGGGCCTCCTCCGGGGTGCCCTCGGACATCGGCTTGGCCTCGACCGAGGCGATGAACTCGAGCAAGGCGGCGATCTGCGGGTCGACGGTCATGGGACTCCTCGGCGATCGGAAGGTGTGAGACGTCAGACGAACGCGCGGACGCCGGTCTCGGCGCGGTCCCGGGCGGTGCGGTGCGGCGGGACCGCCGCACGGTCGAGGAAGTCACGCACGAGCGTGCGGAACGCCTGCTGCTCCTCGCTGCGGCTGAGGTCCATGGCCTCAGTCCTTCCAGCGGGCGATCTCGGCCTTGGCCAGTGAGCTCTTGTGCACCTCGTCGGGCCCGTCGGCGAAGCGCAGCGTGCGGACCTGGGCGTACGCGTAGGCGAGCGGGAAGTCCTGGGACAGCCCGCCGCCGCCGTGCACCTGGATCGCCTTGTCGAGGATCCACTGGACGGTCTCGGGGGTGGCGATCTTGATCGCCTGGATCTCGGTGTGGGCGCCACGGTTGCCGATGGTGTCCATCAGCCACGCGGTCTTGAGCACCAGCAGCCGCAGCTGCTCGACGCGGACCCGAGACTCGGCGATCCACCCGCGCACCACGCCCTGGTCGGCCAGCGGGCGGCCGAACGCGACCCGCGACGACGCGCGCCGGCTCATCAGCTCGATCGCGGCCTCGGCGACCCCGATGGCGCGCATGCAGTGGTGGATGCGTCCGGGGCCGAGTCGCGCCTGCGCGATCGCGAACCCGGCACCCTCCTCGCCGATGAGGTTGGTGACCGGCACGCGGACGTCGTGGAACTCCAGCTCGGCGTGGCCGCCGTGCTCGTGGTCGTCGTACCCGAACACCTCCATGCCCCGCTTCACCACCACGCCCGGGGTGTCCCGCGGCACCAGGACCATGCTCTGCTGGCGGTGCCGGGACGCGGACGGGTCGGTCTTGCCCATCACGATGAAGATCTCGGCGTGCGGGTTCATCGCGCCGGTGATCCACCACTTGCGGCCGTTGATGACGTACTCGTCGCCGTCGCGCTCGATCCGGGTCTCGATGTTGGTCGCGTCCGACGACGCGACGTCCGGCTCGGTCATCGCGAACGCCGAGCGGATGTCGCCGGCCAGCAGCGGCTGGAGCCAGCGCTCCTTCTGCTCCGCCGTGCCGAACAGCGAGAGCACCTCCATGTTGCCGGTGTCGGGCGCCGCGCAGTTGAGCGTGGCCGGCGCCAGGTGGCCCAGGCGGCCGGTGATCTCGGCGAGCGGTGCGTACTGCAGGTTGGTCAGCCCCGGGGAGTCGGCGTGCTCGTGGGGCAGGAAGAGGTTCCACAGCCCGAGGCCGCGGGCCTCGGCCTGCAGCTCCTTGAGCACCGGCGTCTCCGTCCAGGCCCAGCGGTCCTCGAGCTGTCCGAGCTGCTCGTGGAAGAGCGGCGCGGACGGCACGATCCGCTCCGCCATGAACGTCTCGAGCCTCGCGATCAGCTCGGCGGTCTTGTCGTCGTGTCCGAAGTCCATCTCAGTCCTCTCCGAGGGCAGAAAGCCCTGCTGTGATCAGGGGGTCGAAGCCGGTGCCGATCTGGTCGAAGCCGTCGCCGACCGTGGCTCCTTGCAGGAAGCGGTAGTGGATGCCCTCGAGGATCACCGCGAGCTTGAAGTAGGCCAGCCCGAGGTGGAACCTCATGCCGGATCTCAGGTCGCCGAGATCGCGGCCGCGCGCTGCGGCGTACCGCGCGAGGTGCTCCTCACCGGTCGGGTAGCCGGGCGCCGTGCTCACGTCGGACACCAGCCCGGCCGCCGGCAGCTCGGCCAGCCGGTCGTAGACCAGCAGCAGTGCGAGGTCGGTGCGGGCGTCGCCGAGGGTGGCCATCTCCCAGTCCACGACCGCCTTGATGCGGTCGTCGGTGCAGACGAGCAGGTTGTCGAGGCGGTAGTCGCCGTGCACGATCCCGACCCAGTCGTCGTCGTCCTCGGGCACTCGTGCGGCGAGGCGGCGGTGCAGCTCGTCGGCGTCCGGGCGATCGGTCGTCTTGGACCCCGCGAGCTGCTGGCCCCACCGCCGGACCTGCCGCTCGAGGAAACCCTCGGGCCGGCCGAACTCCGCGAGCCCGACCGACGCGGGTTCGACCGCGTGCAGGGTGGCCAGCACCACGATCATCCGGCCGGCGATGGTGGCGGTGCGCTCCGGGCCGAGCGGCGCGAGCTGCGCGACCGAGCGGTACGCCGTGCCCGCGACCCGCTCCATCACGTAGAACGGGGCGCCGAGGACCTCGGGGTCGGGGCAGTGCGCGTAGGTGGTCGGGACCGGCACGGCCGTGTCCGCCAGCGCGCTCATCGCGGTGTACTCGCGGCCCATGTCGTGGGCGGTCGCCTGGACGTGCCCGAGCGGCGGCCGCCGCACGATCCACCAGGAGTCGCCGTCGGTGACCTCGTAGGTGAGGTTCGAGCGGCCGCCGGCGATCACCCGGGCGCGCAGCTCGCCGGCGATCTCGCCGGGTCGCTGCTCGTCATACCACCGGCGGAAGGCGACCAGGTCGAGACCGGGGAGGCCGTGGGTCTGCAGGTCGCTCACGCCGGCCGTCCGCTCCGGTCGAGTGCCTCGTCGACCTTGTGCTGGAGGCGGCGCATGCCGGCCAGCCACCGGTCGGTGTCGGCGGCACGGGCGGCGTAGTAGCCGGCGACCTCCGGATGGGGGAGCACCAGGAACCGATCGTCCTCGAGCGAGGCGACCCACGCGTCGGCCACCTGCTCGGGCTCGAGCGCGACGTCGTGGGAGAGCAGCTCCTGCAGCGGTCCGGCGTCCTCCAGCATCTGCGTGCGCACCCCCTGCGGGCAGATCGCCTGCACGACGATCCCGCGGTGGCCGTAGGTCACCGAGAGCCACTCCGCGAAGCCCACAGCGGCGTGCTTGGTGACGGAGTACGGCGCGCTGCCGATCATCGTCAGTAGTCCCGCCGCGGAGGCCGTGACCACGAACCGGCCGCCGCCGGACTCCAGCCAGCGCGGGACCAGCAGCCGGGCGGCGCGCACGTGCGCCAGCACGTTGACCTCGAGGATCCGCTGCCAGTGCTCGTCGGAGGTCTGCAGGCTGTCGACCCCACCCAGGCCGCCGGCGCCGTCGATGCCGGCGTTGGCGCAGTAGACGTCGATGCGACCGAGCGCCTCCGTGGCGCGCTCGACCAGCGCCGCGACGCCGTCGGCGGACGAGGCGTCGCCGGGCACCGCGACGCCCCCGACCTCCGCGGCGACGGCCTCGGCGCTCGCCGGGTCGAGGTCGTTGACGACGACGCGGGCGCCCTCGGCGGCGAGCCGGCGCGCGAGTGCGCGGCCGATGCCGCGGCCGGCGCCGGTGACGACCACGCCGCGGCCGTCCAGTCGCTCGTGCATCACAGCCCGCCGGTGAGGGTCACGCCGCCGTCGAGGGTGATCGTCTGCCCGGTGACCCAGGACGCGTCGTCGGAGAGCAGGAACGCCACCGCCCCCGCGATGTCCTCGGGCACGCCGAGCCGCTGGAGCGGGTAGCTCGCCGCGACCTCGTCCTCCCGGCCCTCGAAGAGCGGGCCCGCGAACTGGGTCTTCACGATCGCCGGGGCGACCGCGTTGACGCGGACCGACGGGCCGAGCTCGACCGCGAGCGACTCGGTGAGGCTGATCATCATCGCCTTGGACGCGCCGTACATCGCGATGCCCGGCGCCGGGCGGACCCCGGACACGGACGAGATGTTGACGACGGCGCCGCCGTGCTCGGCCATCCAGGCGCGGTGGGCCGACTGCACCCAGGCGAGCGCACCGAGCGCGTTGACCTCGACGATCTTGCGGGCGGCGTCGAGGTCGATGTCGACGAGGTGGGCGAGCACCGGGTTGATGCCGGCGTTGTTGACCAGCAGGTCGAGGCTGCCGAACGTCTCGATGGTGCGGCGTACGGCGTCCTCGCGGTGCGCTGGGTCGTCGGCCTTGCCGGCCACGGCGATCGCGTGCTCCGCGCCGCCCAGGCTCTCGACGGCCGCGTCGAGCGCCTCCTGCTTGCGCGCCGTCACACACACCTTGGCGCCCTCGTCCACGAGGCGCTGAGCGATGCCCAGCCCGATGCCGCGGCTGGCCCCGGTCACGATCGCGACCTTGCCGGCGAGTCCTTGCACGTGTCCTCCTGCGTCCTGGCTTGCTCCTAGCTAAGCGCTTGCTTACCATGTTGGACATGAGCGCGTCCAGCCCCGTTCCCGATGCCCGGACCCGGCTCGCGGCCGCCGCCGTGGACGCGTTCGCCGTGCGCGGCTTCCACGGGACGACCACGCGCGACATCTCGACCAGCGCCGGGATGAGCCCGGCCGCGCTCTACGTCCACCACCGCTCCAAGGAGGAGCTGCTCTTCGAGCTCGCGCGCGTGGGGCACCTGCGAGTGCTGGAGCTGGTGCGCGCGTCGGTGGCGCCGCTGTCCGACCCCGTGGCCCAGCTCGGTCAGCTGGTCGAGGACTTCGTGCGCGACCACGCCGAGGCGCACACCGGGGCGCGGGTGATCAACTACGAGCTCGCCGCGCTCAGTCCCGAGCACCATGCCGAGGTCCTCGCGATCCGCCACGAGATCGACCTGGTGCTGCGTGACGTGCTCGACCGTGGCGTCGCCGCTGGCGTCTTCACCACGCCCGACCCCCGGATGACGGCCCTCGCCATCTTGTCCCTGGGCATCGACGTCGCCCGCTGGTACCGCGACGAGGGGCGCTGGGCCCCCGACGAGGTCGCCGCCCACTACCGCCTGCTCGCCCTCCGGATGGTCGGCGCCGAGTCGCCGCGTCCCTGACGAACGGGCACGCGACACGCCGGGTGCGCGTGCGGTTGGTCAGGGGGCGAAGCGGCGGCCGGTAAGCCGGGTGCCCGACGGTGACCCGAGCGTGCCGTGCCCGCTTTGCTGCCAAGGGCCGCAGCCACCTACGGCCGCGAGCCGATCACACGAATGGTGGTTTCGAGGCTCGTCGCTGGCGCTCCTCGCACCTCAACCACCGAGTCAGATCCAGCGGGAGAACCAGATCCGGTCCAGCCACTCGGAGTGGGTGAGCAGCTGGTCGGTGTAGATCGGCCAGAACCACGCGAAGTTCAGCAGCACCAGCACGAAGAACGTGCCCGCGGCGATCACGCCGGCGGTGCGCCGGCCCGCGGCGCCGGTGCCCGGGCCGATCATGCGGCCGATCGCGAGGACCAGCGCGAGCACCAGGAACGGCAGCGTGATCACGGCGTAGAAGGAGAAGATCGGCCGGTCGTCGTACTGCAACCAGGGCAGCCAGGTCGAGGCGGCGCCGACGACCACGACGCCGAAGCGCCAGTCCCTCGAGCCGGCCCACATGACGACGGCGTAGATCAGCGCGAGGCAGCCCGCCCACCACAGCACGGGCGTGCCGAGCAGCAGCACCTGGCGCAGGCAGTCGCTGTCCGCCGGGGCGTGGCAGCCCTGGGTGCCCGGCTGGATGTCGACGTCGGCGGCCACGCCGACCGGCCGGTTGAGCAGCAGCCAGCCCGAGGGCTTCGAGGCGTAGGTGTGGGTGCTGTCGTTGAGGAACTCGGTGTGGAACGTGTACACGTCCTGGTGGTAGTACCAGAGCGACCGCAGCGACTGGGTCACCTCGCCCAGCCCGGACGCGTCGGCCTCGGTGCGGGTCGGCCAGTCCTGGCCGCCGTCGAAGTGCGTGTACTGCGTCGCGGACAGGTGCTCCTCGTACTGGTGGGCGTTGATCAGCCAGCCGGTCCAGCTGGCGACGTACACGACGAACGCGACCAGCACGAGGTGCACGAACGCCGGGACGCCGTCGACGACCGCGGAGCGCAGGATCGGCCATCGCACGCCGAAGGAGCGGCGGGCGCCGGCCGACCACAGCCAGACGAGCAGCCCGAACGCCGCGAGCGGGTAGACGGCCTCCCACTTGGTGCCGACCGCCAGGCCCCAGGCGATTCCGCCGAGCAGCAGCCAGGGCCGGAACAGCAGTCCGCGCACGGGTCCCCACGACCGGGAGCTGTCGATGGGTGCGGGGACCAGGCGAGCGAGACGCGCCCGGTGCCAGTCTCGGTCGGCGACCACGCAGTGCACGCCGCAGAGCAGGAAGAACGCCACGAAGATGTCGAGCAGGGCGAGGCGGGAGAGCACGAACTGCAGGCCGTCGAAGCACAGCAGCAGCCCGGCCAGGACGCCGAGGAACGTCGAGCCGGTGAGCCGCCGGGCGAGCCGGACCATCACCAGCACCATCAGGGAGCCGACGACCGCGGCCGCGACCCGCCAGCCGAACGGGTCCATCCCGAAGACCTTGATGCCCGCGGCGATCAACCACTTGCCGACCTCCGGGTGCACGATCATCTCCGGGGTGTCCTTGAACACGCCGGAGAGCGTCTGGCCGCGGAGGATCAGGTCGTTGGCCTTCTCCGTGGTGTCGTGCTCGAAGCCGAAGTTGAGCAGCGACCAGGCGTCCTTGGCGTAGTAGGTCTCGTCGAACTCGAAGACGTGCGGCTTGCCGAGCTTCCAGAGCCGCAGGAACAGGGCGAGCAGCGCGACCGCGATGGTCGCCGCCCAGCCGATGAACGGGTCCTCGAGCCGGGCCCGGCCCCGGGCGCGCTCCCAGGCGGAGGGAGGGGCGCCGGTCGTCACGGGCCCGAGGATACGGGCCCCGGGATCAGACGCTGCGATGATCGGGGCGTGGACGACAGCCTGGGCGTGCTCGTGCTGGCGGCGACCCCGATCGGCAGGGTCGCCGACGCGCCGCCGCGGCTCGCCGAGGAGCTGGCGAGCGCCGACGTCGTCGCGGCCGAGGACACCCGGCGCCTCAAGCGGCTCACGACCGACCTCGGGGTGAGCATCGGCGGACGGGTCGTGTCGTACTTCGAGGGCAACGAGTCGGCGCGCACGCCGGCTCTCCTCGAGAGCCTCCTCGCGGGCGATCGGGTGCTGCTGGTCACCGACGCGGGCATGCCCAGCGTCTCCGACCCCGGCTACCGGCTCGTGGTCGCCGCGGTCGAGCACGACGTGCGGGTCACCGCCGTCCCCGGTCCGTCGGCGGTGCTGACCGCGCTCGCGGTCTCCGGCCTGCCCGTCGACCGGTTCTGCTTCGAGGGGTTCCTGCCCCGCAAGGCGGGGGAGCGGCAGCGCCGCCTGGCCGACCTGCGCGACGAGCGCCGCACGATGGTGTTCTTCGAGGCGCCGCACCGCACCGAGGCCGCGCTCGCCGCGATGGCCGAGGCGCTCGGCGCCGACCGCGCCGCCGCGGTCTGCCGCGAGCTCACCAAGACCCACGAGGAGGTACGGCGAGGTCCGCTCGCCGAGCTCGTGTCCTGGGCGGCCGAGGGGGTGCGCGGCGAGGTCACCATCGTGGTGGCGGGCGCCGCGCCGGCGGCCGAGGTCGCCAGCGACCCGGCGAGCCTGCGGACCGCGGTCGCCGACCTGGTGCGCGAGGGCGTGCCGCGCAAGGAGGCGATCGTCGTGGTCGCCCGCCGCGCCGGCGTACCGAAGCGCGAGGTCTACAACCTGGTTCACGACCGGGACCACGGGGCACAGGAGTGAGCATGAACGCACGGATCACCCGGCTGCAGCACGACGGCCTCACCTTCGACGTCCTCGACGAGGGGCCGCTGGACGGGACGCCCGTCGTGCTGCTGCACGGGTTCCCCGAACGCAGCACGACCTGGCGGGGGGTCGCCCCGATCCTGCACGAGGCGGGGCTGCGCACCTACGCACCGGACCAGCGCGGCTACTCACCGGGCGCGCGGCCGCGGGCCCGGTGGAGCTACCGGCTCCCGCTCCTGGTCGGCGACGTCGCCGCGCTGATCGAACGCATCGGCGGGCCCGTCCACCTGGTCGGGCACGACTGGGGTGCCGCGGTCGGCTGGGCCGTCGCCGGACGGCTCCCGGAGCAGGTCCGCACCTACACCGCGGTGTCGGTGCCGCACCCCGCCGCGTTCGCCCGCGCGATGAGGAGCCGGAGCCAGCGCCGGCGGTCGGGCTACATGGCGATGTTCAACCTCCCGGTGCTCCCCGAGCTGATGGCGCGGACGCCCGGCGGCCGCTTCGACCAGGCGATGCGCAAGGCCGGGATGACCGCCGAGGAGGTCACCCGGTTCCGCACCGAGATCGTCGAGTACGGCGCGCTGCACCACGCGCTGGGCTGGTACCGCGCGCTGCCGTTCACCCGCCCGGGCAGCGCCGACGTCACGGTCACGGTCCCGACCACGCTGGTGTGGAGCGACCGGGACATCGCGATCGGCCGCGAGGCGGTCGAGGGCACCCCGCGCTGGGTGGATGCGCCGTACGACCTGGTCGTCCTCGAGGGCGTCAGCCACTGGATCCCCACCCAGGCGCCCGAGGAGTGCGCCGCCGCGATCCTCGCGCGGGTGCACGGATGACCGACCGCCCACCCGCCCCGGAGCCGCTGCCACACCCGGTCGTGGACAACCACTGCCACCTCGACGTCGTGCGCGACGACGCAGACCCGCTCCCGGTGGACCAGGCGGTCGCCGCGGCCGCGGCGGTCGGCGTCACCCGGATCGTCCAGATCGGCTGCGACCTGCCCGGCGCCCGCTGGGCGGTCGAGGCGGCCGCGACGTACGACGCGCTGGTCGCCGGCGTCGCCCTGCACCCCAACGAGGCGCCGCGGCTGCCCGACCTGGACGCCGCCATGGCCGAGATCGAGCGGCTCGCGGGCGCGCACGACAAGGTGCGCGCGGTGGGCGAGACCGGCCTGGACCACTTCCGCACCGGTGAGGAGGGGCGGGCCGTGCAGGTCGAGTCCTTCCGCCGGCACATCGACCTCGCCAAGCGGCTCGACAAGACCCTGGTCGTCCACGACCGCGACGCGCACGACGCGGTCCTCGACGTGATCGACGAGGAGGGGGCGCCGGCGCGCTGGGTGATGCACTGCTTCTCCGGCGACGCCGCCTTCGCGCGTCGCTGCCTGGACCGTGGGGCACACCTCTCCTTCGCGGGCACGGTGACCTTCAAGAACGCCCAGCCGCTGCGCGACGCGCTCGCGATCACGCCCCTCGACCGGCTGCTGGTCGAGACCGATGCGCCGTACCTGACACCCACGCCGTACCGCGGCCGGACCAACGCCTCCTACCTCGTCCCGCTCACGATGCGGACGATGGCGCAGGTCCGCGGCGCGGACCTGGAGACGCTCTGCGCGGCCGTCGAGGCGACCACCGAGGCGGCCTTCGGGGGCTCCTGGTAGCCCTCTTTACCATCGAGATCCTGCTCACGCCCGGGTGAAATGTGCTTGGCTCGGTTTGCATTTCTGGCACCTTGGCTGGTGGTCTGGAATGCGGAAGGCCGGGATCGGGACGGATCAGGACAGGTCCAGCAAGGACCAGCGCGGGTGTGGGGAACACGTCGGGACCGCGCTGGCAGCCCGAGGCCCGGGTCGTACGACGTTCGGAGAATCGTGCCCACCAGTGAGCACAGCAATGAGCAGCAGCCCACCAGCAGCCTCCTGAGCCGGGCCGGCCGGAGCCGGCCCCTGATGGTCGCCCTCGCGGCGATCGTGGTCCTGGCCGTCGCCGGGAGCACCTGGGGCTACAGCGCCCTCAGCAAGACCGTGACCCTCTCCCTCGACGGGCAGGCCCAGGAGGTCACCGCCTTCGGCGGGACCGTCGGCGACGTGTTGAAGTCGGAGGGCGTGGAGGTCTCGGCCCGCGACGTCGTCGCCCCGAGCGTCGACGAGCCGATCGCGGACGGCACCAAGATCTCGGTGCGCTTCGCCCGCCCGCTCGCGCTGAGCGTCGACGGCGACACCCGCACCTACTGGGTCACCTCCACCACCGTCGCGCAGGCGCTGGGCGAGATCGGCCGGCGGTACGGCGACGCCGAGCTGTCGGTCAGCCGCGGCGGCTCGATCGATCGCGGCGGCATGAGCCTGGCGGTGGTGACGCCGAAGACCCTGAAGGTCAAGCTCGGCAAGCACCAGATGGTCAAGCGGACCGTCACCGCGCTCACCGTCGAGGACGCCCTGGCGAAGCTCGGGGTGAAGCTCGGCAAGCACGACGAGACGAAGCCCGCCCCCGGGCACGAGCTGCAGGACGGCGACCGGCTGGTCTTCACCAACGTCAGGATCGTGACCAAGCACGTCGACGGCGAGGTCGTCGACTTCGGCACCGTCGAACAGGAGGACGGGTCGATGGTCCAGGGCCAGACCTCGGTCGTGCGGGAGGGTGAGACCGGCCTGCGCGACGTGACCTACCGGATCGTCTACCGCAACGGCGAGGTCTCGGTGCGCAAGGTCCTGCGCCAAGACGTGCTGCGCCAGCCGGTCGACGAGATCGTCAAGGTCGGCACCAAGGCGCCGGCGGTCAACTTCGCGTCCGGCAACAGCGTGTGGGACCGGCTCGCCCAGTGCGAGTCCGGCGGCAACTGGGCGATCAACACCGGCAACGGCTACTACGGCGGCCTCCAGTTCAGCCTCGGCACCTGGCAGGCGTACGGCGGCACCGGCCTGCCCAGCAACCACAGCCGCGAGACGCAGATCGCCATCGCCACCAAGCTCCGCAACGCCTCCGGCGGCTATGGCGCTTGGCCGGGCTGCGCCGCGGCGCTCGGGCTGCCCCGCTGACGTCACCGGAGCCCGCCGCGAAGCGCGCGGGGTCGCGCTGACTACGCTGGCGCCCATGTCTGACACCTCCGCCGGCCCCAGGTTGCTGGGGCCGGCGGACGTGCGCCTGCTCGCCGCCGAGCTCGACCTGCGACCCACCAAGCAGCGCGGTCAGAACTTCGTGATCGACGCGAACACGGTCCGTCGGATCGTCCGGGAGGCCGGCGTCACCGCCGAGGACGTGGTCCTCGAGGTCGGTCCCGGCCTGGGCTCGCTGACCCTCGCGCTGCTCGCCGTCGCCGGCCGGGTGGTCGCGGTCGAGGTGGACCCGGTGCTGGCCGGCCGGCTGCCCGCGACGATCGCGGCGTACGCGCCGGCCCAGGCCGACCGGTTCGAGGTCGTCCTCGGTGATGCGATGCGGATCCAGGAGGTGCCCGGGCCGACGCCGACCGCGCTGGTCGCGAACCTGCCCTACAACGTCTCCGTGCCGGTGCTGCTGCACCTGCTCACGCTGCTGCCCTCCCTCGAGCGGGGCCTGGTGATGGTGCAGGCCGAGGTCGCCGACCGGCTCGCCGCGGCCCCCGGCTCCAAGGTGTACGGCGTCCCCTCGGTCAAGGCGGCCTGGTTCGCCGACGTCCGCCGCGCCGGTGCCGTCGGGCGCAACGTGTTCTGGCCCGCGCCGAACGTGGACTCCGGCCTGGTGGCCTGGTCCCGGCGCGAGCCGCCGGCCACCACCGCCACCCGCGAGCAGGTCTTCGCGGTCGTCGACGCGGCGTTCGCCCAGCGCCGCAAGGCCCTGCGCGGGGTGCTGCGCTCGCTCGCCCCGGCGGAGTCGGTCGACGCGGCGCTGGCCGGCGCGGGCGTGGACCCGCTGGCCCGCGGGGAGTCGCTGCGCGTGGAGGACTTCGCCCGGCTTGCGGAGCGGCTGCCGTGGGAGGCGCTGCCCTCGAAGGAGGGGCCGTGGAGGTGACCGTGCGCGCGCCCGCCAAGGTCAACCTGCACCTCGGGGTCGGCGCGCCCCGCGAGGACGGCTTCCATCCGCTGGTGACGGTCTACCAGGCGGTCGGGCTCTACGACGACGTCACGGCGCGCGCGGCGCCGGACTGGAGCGTGGGCGTGGGCCTGCCGGACTGGATGGACGACGACGCCGTACCCCTCAACGGCGCCAACATCGTGGACCGGGCCGCGGACCTGCTCGCGGCCCATCACGGCGTCGAACGGACCGGGGAGCTGCACATCGCCAAGGCGATCCCGGTCGCGGGCGGCATGGCCGGCGGCTCCGCCGACGCCGCCGCGGCCCTGGTCGCCCTGGACCGGCTCTGGGGGCTGGACACCTCCGACGACGACCTCCTCGCGCTCGCCGCCCGGCTGGGCAGCGACGTGCCGTTCGCCCTGCTCGGCGGCACCGCGCTCGGCACCGGCCGGGGCGAGGTGGTCACGCCGGTGCAGGACCGCGGCACCTGGTGGTGGGTGGTCGTCCCCTCCGACACCGGGCTGTCGACCCCCGAGGTCTACCGGCACTTCGACCGGATGTTCCCCGACGCACCCTCCCAGCCGGTGCCGGCCGACGCGCTGCTCGGCGCGATCGCCGCCGGCGACACCTGGGCGCTCGCGGACGCCCTGCACAACGACCTCGAGGCGGCCGCGATCGACCTGCGCCCCGAGCTCGGCCGGCTGATCGAGCGCGGCGAGGAGGCCGGGGCGCTGCGCGGCCTGGTGTCCGGGTCCGGCCCGACCTGCGTCTTCCTGTGCGGCTCCGCCGACCACGCTCGCTCGCTGGCCGCCGACCTGTCCGGCGCCGGTCATCCCGTCGTCCTCGCCGCCAACGGGCCGGTCGCCGGCGCGCACCTGGTCTCCTATGCCTAGCCCGGCGGCCAACCTCGTCAACCTCGAACGGGTCTCCAAGGCGTACGGCGTCCGGCCGCTGCTCACCGAGGTCTCGCTCGGCATCGGCGCCGGCGAGCGGGTCGGCATCGTGGGCCGCAACGGTGACGGGAAGACCACCCTGCTCGAGGTGATGACCGGCCTGGAGGAGCCCGACTCGGGCCGCGTCTCCCGCAGCCGGGGGCTGCAGGTCGGCTTCCTCCACCAGGCCGACCAGCTGGAGGACACGCACACCGTCCGGGAGGCGGTGCTGGCCGGCCGCTCCGACCACGAGTGGGCCGCGGACCCGCGCACCCGCGAGGTCGTCGAGGTGCTGCTGGCCGGCGTGGCGCTGGACCGCGCGGTCCTCGGCCTCTCCGGCGGGGAGCGCCGGCGCTGCTCGCTCGCGGCGCTGCTGCTCGGCGAGCACGACCTGGTGGTTCTCGACGAGCCCACCAACCACCTGGACGTGGAGGCGGTCGCCTGGCTGGCGCAGCACCTGGTCCGCCGTACCTCCGCCCTGGTCGTGGTCACCCACGACCGCTGGTTCCTCGACGAGGTCTGCCAGTGGACCTGGGAGGTGCACGACGGCGTCGTCGACGCCTACGAGGGCGGGTACGCCGCCTTCGTGCTGGCCAAGGCCGAGCGGCAGCGGCAGGCGGCCGCCTCGGAGGTGCGTCGGCAGAACCTGGTCCGCAAGGAGCTGGCCTGGCTGCGTCGCGGGCCGCCGGCGCGGACGTCGAAGCCGAAGTTCCGCATCGACGCCGCCAACCAGCTGATCGAGGACGTGCCGCCGCCGCGGGACCGGCTCGAGCTGCAGCGGTTCGCCACGCAGCGGCTCGGCAAGGACGTGATCGACGTCGAGGACGTCGACCTGGCGCGCGGCGAGAAGCAGCTGCTCTCGCACGCGACCTGGCGGCTCGGGCCCGGTGACCGGGTCGGCATCGTCGGGGTGAACGGTGCCGGCAAGACCTCGGTGCTCTCGCTGCTGTCCGGCGAGCTCGCGCCGTCGGCCGGTCGCGTGCGGCTGGGCCGGACCGTCGCGCTGCAGCACCTGACCCAGCAGCTCGACGACCTCGATCCCGAGGGCCGGGTGCTGCCGACCGTCGAGTCGATCCGCCGGATCACGAAGACCGCCGACGGGGAGATCACCGCGACCGCGATGCTGGAGCGCTTCGGCTTCACCGGCGACCGGCTCACCGCCCGGATCGGGGACCTCTCGGGTGGCGAGCGGCGGCGCTTCCAGCTGCTGCGGCTGCTGCTGTCCGAACCCAACGTGCTGCTGCTCGACGAGCCCACCAACGACCTGGACATCGAGACGCTCAACGTGCTCGAGGACTTCTTGGACGGCTGGCCCGGCACGCTGGTGGTCGTCTCCCACGACCGGTACTTCCTCGAGCGGGTCACCGACTCGGTCTGGGCGCTGCTCGGCGACGGGCAGCTCTCGATGCTGCCCCGGGGCGTGGACGAGTACCTCGAGCGCCGCGCGGCCGACCTCCACGTCGAGCCGGGACTTCTGGCCGCTGAGTCGGGAGTTCCGACGGTCGAGTCGGGAGTTGTGACCGGTGATGCGGGAGTTCCGGCCGCCGAGCCGACGGTGAAGGCCAAGGCGGGGAGTGCCGAGGAGCGCGCGGCTCGCAAGACCATCGCCCGCATCGACAAGCGGCTCGAACGGATCGCCGAGCAGGAGGCCGGGCTCAACGCCGAGATCCTCGAGCACGCCCACGACTACGAGCGGCTCGCCGGGCTGAGTGCGCAGCTCGACGGGCTCGCGGCGGAGAAGGAGAGCCTCGAGCTCGAGTGGCTCGAGGCCGCGGAGCTGCTGGAGTAGCGACCCAGCGGTCCTGCGCGGCCCCGACGGTCAGCCGGAGAACGGCGCCGACAGGGTCCGCAGCAGCCCGGCGAGCCGGGTGCGGTCGCGCTCGGCGAGTGCGGTCAGGAAGGTGCGCTCGGCGGCCAGCAGGGCCTCGAAGGCCTCGTCGACGGCGGCTCGCCCCTCGGGGGTGAGCCGCACCAGCACGCCGCGCCGGTCGTGCGGGTCGGGCAGCCGCTCGACCAGGCCGCGGGCGGCCAGCCGGTCGACCCGGTTGGTCATGGTGCCGCTGGTCACCAGCGTCTCGCGCAGGAGCCGGCCCGGCGAGAGCTCGTACGGCGTCCCCGCGCGGCGCAGCGCCGCCAGGACGTCGAACTCCCAGGGCTCGACCCGGGCCGCGGTGAACGCGTCGCGCCGGGCGAGATCGAGCTGGCGGGACAGCCGGCTGATCCGGCTGAACACCTCGACCGGCGCCAGGTCCAGGTCCGGGCGCTCCCGCGCCCAAGCCTCGACCAGCGCGTCGACCTCGTCCCGCATGGCGCGAGCGTACCGGATGCGTCGAGAATCTTGACATCGAGATACACCGGGCGCACGGTGGTCGGCATGGCGCACTCCTGGGACCCCGACCGTTACCTCGCCTACGCCGACGAGCGCGGCCGCCCGTTCGTGGACCTGCTGGCCCGGGTGCGGGCCGAGGATCCTCGGACCGTGGTCGACCTCGGCTGCGGTCCGGGCAACCTGACGAGGCTGCTCGCCGAGCGGTGGCCGGATGCGGCGGTCTCCGGCCTGGACTCCAGTCCGGAGATGATCCGGGCCGCGCGAGCCGCGGCGCCCGACCTGGCCTTCGAGGTCGCCGACCTGCGCGACTGGGCGCCGGCCGAGCCGGTCGACGTGCTCGTCGCGAACGCGGTGCTCCAGTGGGTGCCCGGCCACCTCGAGCTGCTGCCCCGCCTGGTCGCGGGGCTCGCGCCCGGCGGCTGGCTCGCCTTCCAGGTGCCCGGCAACTTCGAGGAGCCCAGCCACACGGTTCGCGACCAGCTGGCCGCGGAGCCGCCGTACGCCGCCCACACCCGTGGTGTCGTCCTGCCGAGCAGCCACGACCCTCGTCGCTACCTGGACGTCCTGGCCGGCCACGGATGCACGGTGGATGCCTGGGAGACGACGTACCTCCACCTGCTCGCCGGCCCGGACCCGGTCTTCACCTGGGTGTCCGGCACCGGTGCGCGCCCGACGCTGCAAGCGCTCCCCGACGACCTGCGGCCGGCGTTCGAGGCGGAGCTGCGGCGCCGGCTGGCCGAGGCCTACCCGGTGCACGAGTACGGCGTCGTGCTGCCGTTCCGCCGGGTGTTCGTCGTCGCGCGGGTGCCCGCGGCTCGCGGGTCGACCCCCTCGCCGCGCGCGCCGCGCGCCTGAGCGGTCCGGTAAACCCGGCGGCTCCACCGCGCGTCCCACTTGTAGGACACCAGGGGAGGCGCGAGATGGGCACGCGGCAGGGTCGTTCGAGTCGTTCGGGCCAACCGGGTCGGTGGCGGTGGTGGGCGGCGCAGGTCGCGGTGCCGCTGCTGGTGGCCGCCTGCGGGACGCCGGGCTCGGACCCCGGCGCGGCCCGGGACGCGACGCCTGAGCCCACGCAGGCCTCCACCCCGGCGTCCCCGCCGGATCCGAGTGGCCAGGCCTACGCACCGGGCACGATGCCCGACCTCGTCGGGCTCGGCTCGGCCGAGGCCGGCCGCTTGCTCGGCGCGCTCGAGCTGGGCTCGGAGTGGAGCACCGTCGCCGTGCGCTGCGAGGCCCGGCCCGGCACCGTCGTCCGCCAGGCACCGGCCGCCGGCTCGGTGCTCACCGACCACACGGTGGTGCGGCTGCGCACCGCGACTCTCGACCTCGAGGCGTTCCGCGGGCCCTGCGAGGCCGAGGAGCTCGGGCCCGTGACGGGCGCGGACGCCGTGCTGGCCCGCAAGCTCTACCGGTTCGCGGCCGACCCCTCGGTCGGGGCGCCGTTCGTCGCCGGTGAGGTGTGGACCGGCATCGAGGACGGCCTGGCGTCGACGACCGTCGGCGCCGCGGAGCGGACCGACCTCGCCGCCTGGCAGCTCGACGCGGAGTACGCCGAGCGCGGCGGCCCGTTCTCGGCGCTGGACGTCCTGGCGAGCAGCGGCGGGTACTACGAGCTGCACCGCGGCATCGTCGGCACCTGCCCGGGCGGCAACGCGAAGGCGCCGGCCGGGCTCGCCGGGCTGCGCGCGATCAGCCTCACCGTCCCCGAGGACGCGATCGACTCCTGCCTGCAGTGGTGGGGCGTGACCGTGTTCTTGGACCACGACCAGATCCGCGGCGTCGCGCTCCGGCTCGGATCGCCGTGACCCTGGCCGACGCAGGGCCGGCGGTGGCCCAGCAACCGTCCGGGGGTCGGGTTCGGCTGCCTGGGCACCGCTGGCCGGCGGCAACCGGTTACTGGTCGGTAATATCACCGCATGAGCCAAGTCCTGACGATGTGGCAGAGGACGAGCGCGGTCCCCGTGGTGGGCAGCCGGCTGTTCTCGGTGCTGTTCGCGCAGAAGGCGCCGTACTTCGCCTCGATCCGCCCGCGCTTCCTGAGCATCGAGCCGAACCGGGTCGAGCTGCTGATCCCCAAGCGACGCCGGGTCCACAACCACCTCGGGACCGTGCACGCGATCGCGCTGTGCAACGGGCTCGAGGCCGCGATGGGGGCGCTCGCCGAGGCCACGATCCCCGCCGACAGGCGCTGGATCCCCAAGGGGATGGAGGTCGCCTACACCGCCAAGGCCACCAGCGACATCGTGTGCGTCGCCGAGACCGACCCCGAGCAGTGGGTGTCGGGCGACCCGGACCTGCCCGTGCGGGTGCACGGCATCCGCGACGACGGCACCGTCGTGATCGAGGGCGTGATCCGGCTCTGGGTCACCCCGCGGTCGTGAGGAAGATCGGGTTCGTCAGCGCCACCATCTGCCCGGTGGCCGACTCCCGGCGTACCTCCGCCCGGACGAACGCCGTCCCACCGGGCACCGCGGCGTCGAGCCGCACGGTTCCGGCGCTGGCGAGGGCGGTCCCGTAGGTCGCGGCCGCAGGCCCGAGCAGCGTCGCCACGCAGCCGTCGTCGAGGCCGGTGACCTCGAGGTGTACGGCGACCTGGTCGCCCGGCCCGCTCGGCACCCGGTCGCCGCACTCGCCGCTGACGTCGCCGAGGGTCGCGGTGAACGTCAGGCCGATGCCCGAGGACTCGGCGATCCAGGAGTGCCCGGCCCGGTAGCCGGCGATGATCGCCTCGGTCGAGAGCGACTCCGCGCGCACCACGGTCTGGGCCAGGCCGATCTGCTGCGCCTGCCGGTGGGTGTCGGAGTTGCCGACCGCGGGCTTGAACGTGCCCGCGCTGAGCAGCGTGTGCCAGCGCTTCACCGCCTGTGCGTTGAAGACGGCGTTCACGCCCGACCAGGGGCCGTTCCACACCTCGACCGCGTCGACCTCGGAGAACCCCGGGTCGTAGTCCCAGCGGATCGAGGGGACCGGGACGTTCGGGTGCGCGGCGATGGACAGCCCACCCAGGTCGCGCACCTGCTGGGTGAACTCCGCGAGCCGGTCGTCCTCGGGGCGGTAGCGCCAGTCGATCCAGGTGTCGGCGGGCAGCCCGGTCGCCAGCCAGTGCCCGCCGCGCGTGGTGACCTCCTCGCCGTTGATCACCAGGAAGCCCTCGGGCACGTGCCGGCCCCAGGTCCGGGTCGCCGAGCTGTTGTTGTGCTCGGAGGTCCCGATGAAGTCGAGACCGGCGGCCTGGGCGTACTCCAGCACCTGGCGCCGCGTCTGCGAGCCGTCGGAGAACACGGTGTGCACGTGCAGGTCGCCGCGGTACCAGCCGTAGCCGGTGCCCGGGACCGCGGTCGGCGCCGGAGCCGGCTCGAAGGCCGGGCCGCGCGGGCCGAAGCGCAGGGTGACGGTCACCTCGTAGTCGACCCGGCGCATGATCTGGTACGGGCCCAGTGAGATCCGCCAGCGCCCCGGCTCGATCGGCCCGGCCAGGTAGCCCGGCGTGGCCGACCCGCGGCTGAGGCGGAACGAGGAGCGCGCGCCACCGGTCCAACCCCGGAACCCGGCGGCGTTGCCCAACCCCACCCCTGAGGGGTCGAAGATGCCGATGTCGATGACGTTCGTGCTGAAGCCGAACCCGGTGTCGCTGGGCGGCGGATAGGAGTAGGAGACCTCGATCTGGCGTACGCCGCGGGGCACCTGGAACGGCAGGTATCGCCAATCCTCGGTGTCCGTGGGGGAGAAGTGGCCCCGGAACTTCTTGGTGACCGTCGAGCCGGCGGCCGCGGGCTCGAAGGTGGTCAGCGCGGCGGTGGTCGCCACGCCGGCTCCGGAGAGCAGGAGCCGGCGCCGGTCGAGGTGATGGCTGCTCATGGTGCCACCAGGATGGCTCAGCGCCAGCCGCGTCGTACGGCGAACCCGGTGATTGCGGCCGCGAGCAGCATCGAGCCGGCGACCAGCCCGGGCCAGATCCGCAGCTCGCCGTGCTCCCGGTACCCGCGCAGGGCCCGATGGCACTGGTAGGAGAGCGCCGAACCGTTGCTCTCCCGGGAGAGGACCGACGCCGAGCTCTGGACGGACAGCGCGGACGCCGCTGACATCAGCGAGCCCAGCGACCCGGCCGACATCACCGATCCCACGCTGCCGAACGAGGCGATCGAGCCGACGCTCCCGATGGAGAGGACCGAGCCGTCCGACCACAAGGAGAGGACCGAGCCCCGCGAGCCGTAGGACCACATGGACCGCACGGTACGCCGCGGTTCGGTCCGGCAGGCCGGCCCGCCGTACCCTTGACGACTGTCATGTCGACTGCGCAGCACACCTCCCCCCGGACATATGAGGTCCGCACCTACGGGTGCCAGATGAACGTCCACGACTCCGAGCGGCTCACCGGGCTGCTGGAGGACGCGGGCTACGTGGCTGCGCCCGACGGCCAGCAGGCCGACGTGGTCGTGTTCAACACCTGCGCGGTCCGGGAGAACGCCGACAACAAGCTCTACGGCAATCTCGGCCACCTGGCACCGGTCAAGGCCGCGACACCGGGGATGCAGATCGCCGTCGGCGGCTGCCTGGCGCAGAAGGACCGCGACACGATCACCACCCGCGCACCCTGGGTCGACGTGGTGTTCGGCACCCACAACATCGGTTCGCTGCCGGCGCTGCTCGAGCGGGCGCGGGTGCAGGACGAGGCCCAGGTCGAGATCCTCGAGTCGCTGGAGGTGTTCCCCTCGACGCTGCCGACCAGGCGCGAGTCGGCGTACGCCGCCTGGGTGTCGGTGTCGGTCGGCTGCAACAACACCTGCACGTTCTGCATCGTCCCCAGCCTGCGCGGCAAGGAGAAGGACCGGCGCCCGGGCGAGATCCTCGCGGAGGTCGAGGCGCTGGTCGCCGACGGCGTCTCGGAGATCACCCTGCTGGGCCAGAACGTCAACGCCTACGGCGTGGAGTTCGGTGACCGGCAGGCCTTCTCCAAGCTGCTGCGGGCGTGCGGGGAGGTCGACGGTCTGGAGCGGGTGCGGTTCACCAGCCCACACCCGGCCGAGTTCACCGACGACGTCATCGCGGCGATGGCCGAGACGCCGAACGTGATGCCGCAGCTGCACATGCCGCTGCAGTCGGGGTCGGACAAGGTGCTGCGCGACATGCGACGGTCCTACCGGCAGCGGAAGTTCCTCGGCATCCTCGAGCGGGTCCGGGCCGCGATGCCGGACGCCGCGATCACCACCGACATCATCGTCGGCTTCCCCGGCGAGACCGAGGAGGACTTCCTCCAGACCATGCACGTGGTGCGCGCGGCGCGCTTCTCGGGGGCGTTCACGTTCCAGTACTCCAAGCGTCCCGGCACCCCCGCCGCCACGCTGCCCGACCAGGTCCCGCCCGAGGTCGTCAAGGACCGCTACGAGCGGCTGGTCGCGCTGGTCAACGAGATCGCGTGGGAGGAGAACAAGCGCCTGGTCGGCCGCCGGGTCGAGCTGATGGTCGCCGAGGGCGAGGGCCGCAAGGACGCCGCCACCCACCGCCTGTCGGGGCGCGGCCCGGACAACCGGCTGGTGCACTTCGCGCCGCCCGCGGGCGTCGAGATCCGCCCGGGCGACCTGGCCACGGTCGAGGTCACCTACGCGGCGCCGCACCACCTCGTGGCCGACGGGCCCGTGGTCGACGTACGCCGTACCCGCTCCGGCGACGCCTGGGCGGCCCGGAACGCCGCGCCGGCCCCGTCGTCCGGCGTCACCCTCGGCATGCCGACCGTCGGCGCCCCGGCACCGCTCCCGGACGCGCCCGCCTGCCGCTGAGCCGGCGGTCCCGCGGAGTCAGACCTCGTCGTCCGAGCGCGGGTCCTTGCTGGAGTAGCCGGCCTTGGGCGGCAGGCCGACCGGGTTCTCCTCGGGGTTGCCGGGGTGCTGCTCGGGAGGCTCGTCGGCGCCGGCGTGGTGCTCGTGCGGCGCGACGTCGCGGAGGCCGTCGGTGGCCTCCTGGCCCGGGCCGGCATGGCCGACCCGCTCGCTGCTGACCCCCATGCCGCCGGACGCGCGCTGCGGGCCTCCGGATCCGGGGGTCGAGGACTGGATCTCCTCGTCGGCGTCGTCGGTGCCGCCGGACGTGGTGGGTTCGATGTCGCTCATGCGGGGGACTCCTTGTCGTCGTCGGACCCCTCGTCCGCGCCGCCCTCGCTGCGGGTGGCGCGGGTGGAGGTGTCCCCGGTGCCCCTGACCTCCTCCACCAGCGGATCGGGAGCCTTCTCCTCGATCGCCGGGTTCTCCTCCGGGGTGAGGTCGGGGATCAGGATGGGCCCGCTGTCGTCCTCGACCGCGTCGACGCCGCCCGGGTTGGGCTCGCCGGGCTCGATCTGGGGCATGGGCATCGGGCCGAGATCGGATGCCATGGGTCCCTCCCTGCTCAGAATCCGAACGTCGAGTATGCCGTCGTGGTACCCGTTCGCAGCCCGTCCAACACGGCCAGCTCGTGCGGCACCACCGGGTCGGGCAGCGCGTCCAGGGGGCACCACCGGAGCTCGGCGGCCTTGCGGGTCTCGAGGATCCGGGGCTCCCCGGTCCAGGTGCGGGAGGTGAAGAAGAAGTCGATCCGCTCGTCGATCGGCTCGCCGCCGCGGGTGCGCTGCATCGCGGTCACGAACGTCAGGTCGAGGCCGGTGACCCCGATCTCCTCGAGCGCCTCGCGATGCGCGGCGTCGTACGCGGTCTCGCCCTTCTCGACGTGCCCGGCCGCGGCGGCGGCCCAGTGGTCGTCCATGAAGCCGGTGTTGGTGCGCAGCTGGAGCAGCACCTCGGGGCCGGCGACCCCGTCGCGGAGCAGGAAGACGTACGCGGCAGGGACGACGACGAAGCGGTCGATCACTCCTCGTCGTCCTCGTCTTCGCCCTCGAGGTCGTGGGGGGTCACGGCCGGCTCGCCCCGACCGTCGTACACCGTGCCGGTCTCCGCGGACACGGCCTCCTGCTCGTTCGCCTCGTACTCCTCCTCGTCCGGCGACTCCTCGGGCTCGAGGTCCTCGGTCAGGTCGAACTCGCTCATCTCACTCACCTCCCGAGCCGTCGGACGGCTCATCGAGCGACGTGCCTGCATTCTCCTCCTGCGCAGCCCGGTCGGGGGAGCCGTCGTGCTCGTCGGGAAGGTCACTGTCGTGCTCGCCGGGCGGCGTGCCGTAGGGGCCGTGCGGAGTGTCGGTGCGCTGCGGTCCGCCGGGCGGCGGCGGGGCGTCCGCGCCACCGGGCCCGTGCGGGTCGACCGGTCCCTGGGGCGTGTCCTGGGGGTTGTCCTCGGGCTCGCTCATGCTTGCCACACTAACCACATGGCCCCGACCCCAAACCGCACGCCGATCGTGGCCGTGGTGGGTGCGACGGCGTCCGGCAAGACGGGGCTCTCCCTGGACCTGGCCGAGCGGCTGCGGGGCGAGATCGTCAACACCGACGCGATGCAGGTCTACCGCGGCATGGACATCGGTACGGCGAAGCTGCCGGTCGCCGAGCGCCGCGGGATCCCGCACCACCTCCTGGACACGCTCACGGTGCGCGACCCGGCGACGGTCGCGGAGTTCCAGTCCTGGGCGCGGGCCGAGATCGCGGAGATCCGCGGCCGGGGGCGGACGCCGGTCCTGGTCGGCGGGTCCGCCCTCTACACCCGGGCGATCCTCGACCGCTTCGAGTTCCCCGGCACCGACGAGGCGGTCCGACGGCGGCTGGAGGCGGAGCTCGACGCCCTCGGGCCGGCCGCCCTCCACGAGCGGCTGCGCGCCGTCGACCCCGAGGCCGCGACGCGGATCCTGGTCGAGAACGGCCGGCGCATCGTCCGGGCCCTCGAGGTCGTCGAGATCACGGGCCGGCCGTTCACGGCCTCGCTCCCGACCATGGAGTACGCCGACCCCCGCACCGTCCAGGTCGGCGTCGACATCGACCGGCCGACGCTCGACGCGCGGATCGTCGCGCGCGTGGACGCGATGTTCGCCGCCGGGTTCGTCGAGGAGGTCGAGCGGCTGCTGGCCGAGGGGCTCGCCGAGGGCCGCACCGCGGGTCGCGCGATCGGCTACCGCGAGGTGGCGTCGTACCTCACGGGCGAGCTCAGCCTCGCCGAGGCGCGCGAGCGCACGGTCAGCGCGACCCGGCGGTTCTCCCGGCGCCAGGACTCCTGGTTCCGCAAGGACCCGCGGGTCACCTGGATCCGGTACGACGATCCCGGGCTGGTCGACCGGGCGGTGTCGGTGGTCGCCGCCACACTGGACGGATGACGAAGACCGTCTACTACACCGCCAGCTCGCTCGACGGCTTCATCGCTGACCCGGACAACTCGCTGGCCTGGCTGCTCAGCCGCGACATCGACCAGGACGGCCCGATGGCCTACCCGGGCTTCCGGGCGGGCGTCGGCGCCGCCGCGCTCGGGGCGACCACCTACCAGTGGGTCCTCGACAACGACCCCGACGGCTGGGAGTTCACCCTGCCCTCCTGGGTCTTCACCCACCGCGACTTCCCGGCTCAGGACGCGATCACCTTCACCACCGACGACGTGCGCACCGTCCATGCCGCGATGGTCGAGGCCGCCGCCGGCAAGGACGTGTGGCTGATGGGTGGGGGTGACCTGGTCGGCCAGTTCGCCGACGTCGGCCTGCTCGACGAGGTCTGGGTGCAGTACGCGCCGGTGACCCTCGGCGGCGGAGCGCCGCTGCTCCCGCGCCACGTCGAGCTCCGGCTCGAGGAGCACGCCCGCAACCGCGAGTTCCTGTGCGCCCGGTACGCCGTGCTGCCGGGGCCTGACGCGGAGCCGGCCAGTACCGTGGGGGCGTGACCACCACGCCCGCCCCGACAGCGGCTGACGGCTACCCGTTCCTCAAGGGTCACGGCACCGAGAACGACTTCGTGCTGCTGCCCGACCTCGACGGCAGCCTCCACGGCGACCTGTCCGCCGACCGGGTCCGCGCGTTGTGCGACCGGCACGCCGGCATCGGTGGCGACGGGGTGCTGCGCGTGCTGCGCACCGACGCCGGGTGGTTCATGGACTACCGCAACGCCGACGGCTCGATCGCGGAGATGTGCGGCAACGGGATCCGGGTCTTCGTGCGCCACCTGGTCGAGGAGGGGCTGGCCGATCCCGGTCAGCCGATCGAGGTCGACACCCGCGACGGGGTCAAGGTGCTCACCGTCGACGGCGACCTGATCACCGCGGACATGGGCCGGCCCCGGGTGCTCGGCGAGACCGTGGTCGGCGTCGGCACGGTCAGCTGGCCCGCGCGCCACGTCGACATGGGCAACCCGCACGCGGTGGCGTTCGTGGACTCGCTGGACCCGCACGGACCCGTGGGCCCGCTGCTCGACCCGCCCAGCCGCGACCCGGAGACCTTCCCGGACGGGGCGAACGTGGAGTTCGTCGTACGCCGGGGCGAGCGGCACGTCGCGATGCGTGTGCATGAGCGCGGCTCGGGGGAGACCCGGTCCTGCGGCACCGGCGCCTGCGCGGTGATGGTGGCGGCCGCGGTGGCCGACGGCGCCCGCCCCTCCGGCGCCGACGTCGCCTACCGCGTCGACGTCCCCGGCGGCACCCTCACGGTCACCTGGACCGCCGACGACCGGGTCCTGCTCACCGGCCCCGCCGTCATCGTCGCCCGGGGCACCACCGTGCTCTGAGCGGCGAACCCGGCGACCGCTCGGACCCGCACCGTGACAGTCCCACTGTGAGCATGGTTATGCTCGCGCGCATGGACATCAACGGAGCCAGTGCCATCGTCACGGGTGGGGCGTCGGGCATCGGCGCGGCCGCCGCTCGTCAGCTCGCCGAGAAGGGCGCGGTCGTCGTGGTCGCCGACCTGCAGGCCGACAAGGGCGAGGCGCTCGCCCAGGAGATCGGGGGCGTCTTCGCCCGGGTCGACGTCACCGACACCGACCAGATCCGCGCGGCCGTCGAGGCCGCCGCCCAGATCGCCCCGCTGCGCGCGTGCGTCAACTCCGCCGGCATCGGCTGGGCGCAGCGCACCATCGGCCGCGACGGCGAGTTCGACTCCGCGCACGACCTGGAAGCCTTCCGCAAGGTGATCGCGATCAACCTGATCGGCACCTTCGACATGGTCCGGCTCGCCGCGACCGCCATGAGCCGCAACGAGCCGGACCAGGACGGCTGTCGCGGCGCGATCGTCAACCTCGCCAGCGTGGCCGCCTTCGACGGCCAGATCGGGCAGGCGTCGTACTCCGCCTCCAAGGGCGGGGTCGTCGGCATGACCCTGCCCGTCGCCCGGGATCTCTCCGCCGCCGGCATCAGGCTCAACACGATCGCTCCGGGCCTGATCGACACCCCGATCTACGGCGAGGGCGAGGCCGCGGAGGCGTTCAAGGCCAAGCTCGGCGAGAGCGTGCTGTTCCCCAAGCGCCTCGGCGTGCCGGACGAGCTGGCCAGCATGGTCGTCGAGTGCATCACCAACAGCTACCTGAACGCCGAGGTGATCCGCGTCGACGGCGGCATCCGGATGCCCCCCAAGTAGGCGCCGACCAGCCTGCGGTGGGGTCGTGTGCCTGAGGACGCGCCATGGCGCGTGCTCAGGCACACGACCCGGAGGGGCCCCGGCCAGAGCTAGAGCTCGACCACGAGGTCGGCCCGGTCCCGGCAGGCCTCGACCAGCCGGGCGTTCGCCCGGTCCACCCGCATCACCCAGGCGCGAGCCGCCTCCGGCGTCTTGCCGAACGCCACGTGCCGGGCGACCAGCCGCTCGACCCGCACCGTCTGGTCGAGCACCAGGTGCCACACCACGTCGAGCTGCTCGCGGACCGCCCGCCAGCGCGGCTCGTCGAGCAGCAGGTAGTTGCCCTCGGTCACGACCGTCCCCGTCGCCGGCACCGGGATCGCGCCGGCCAGCGGCTGCTCCAGGTCCCGCTCGAACATCGGCGCCACCACGTCGGCCTCGCCCGCGCGGACCCGCCGCAGCAGCGCGGCGTACCCCTCGGCGTCGAAGGTCTCCGGCGCGCCCTTGCGGTCCAGCAGCCCGCGCCGCACGAGCTCCACATCGGCGTAGTGGAAGCCGTCCATCGGCAGGATCGCGAGCCCCAGCTGTCGACGGAGCGCGGCGGCCACCGTCGACTTGCCCACCCCGGGAGCACCGGTGATGCCGAGCAGCCGGATCCCCGGCGGGACCTCCGGCAGGCGCACCGCGCTCACGCCCGGACGCGCGCGGATGCCGGGTCGTACATCGGCCGCAGCGACACCTCGGCGCGGTGCCGGGTCCCGGCGACGTCGACCTCCCAGGTGCCGCCCGACAGCCAGTCCGGCGTCACCGGCGCCCCCTGTCCCGAGACCATCGCCAGCCCGACGGCCCCACCGAGGGTCCAGCCGTACGACGCCGCGCGGACGTACCCCACCGGCACGCCGTCGCGGTGCACCACCTCCGCGTGGTGGAGCAGCGGATCCGGGTCGAGCAGGCGCACCTGCACCAGTCGCTGGCCCATCCCGCCGGCCGCCGCGTTCGCCGCCTTGCGCTCCAGCACCGCGTCGCGGCCGACGAACCCGCCCGGCTTGTCGAGCGACAGCGCGAAGCCGAGGCCGACCTCGAGCGGGCAGTCGGTGTTGTCGATGTCGTGCCCGAAGTCGCGGTAACCCTTCTCCATCCGCAATGACGCCAGCGCCTTGAGCCCCACCGGCCGCAGGCCGTACGCCGGGCCGGCGTCCTGCAGCGCGTCGTACACCTTCAGGCCGGAGCCGGCGGGGACGTACAGCTCGTAGCCGAGCTCGCCCAGGTAGGTGATCCGCGCACACAGCACGCGCACGCCGGCCACCTCGATCCAGCGTGCCGTGCGGAAACCGAAGGCAGCGGTCGAGAGATCCGCGTCGGTGAGAGCGGCCAGCAGGTCCCGGGAGCGCGGGCCCTGCACGTTGAGCTGGGCGTAGTCGGCGGTCACGTCCTCGATGCGTACGTCGGTGCCGTCGGCGACCGCCCCGCGCAGCCAGGCCAGCGTGTGCCCGTGGGCCGTGTCGGAGGCGACCACGAGGAAGTCGTCGTCGGCGAGCTTGGTGACGGTGAGGTCCGCCTCGATCCGGCCGCGCTCGTCCAGCCACTGGGTGTAGGTGATGGTCTCCACCGAGGCGGTCACGTCGCCGGCCGAGACCCGGTCGAGCAGGGCGGCCGCGCCGGCACCGCGGACGGCCAGCTTCGCCATGAAGCTCATGTCCATCAGTCCCACGCCCTCCCGGACGGCGCGGTGCTCGGCCGCCCACTCCCGGAACCACGGGGCCCGGCCCCAGCTGGGCTCGGCGACCGGCGTGGTGCCGGGACCGGCGAACCAGTCCGCGCCCTCCCAGCCCGAGACCTCCCGCAGGTAGCCGCCCTGCTCGACCAGCCGGTCGTGCACCGGCGAGAGCAGCGTGCCGCGGGCCGAGCGCAGCTGGGTCCCGGGCGTGTGCGCGGCGTAGACCGTGCCGAGGATCTCGGTGGTGCGGGCGGCGCGGTAGGCGTCGTCGGCCTGCCAGGGCCGGAACCGGTGCACGTCGAAGCCGGTGACGTCGACGTCGGGCCGCCCGGTGGTGATCCACTCGGCCAGCACCCGGCCCAGGCCGCCCGCGGAGAGCACACCGACGGAGTTCATCCCGGCGGCGACGAAGTAGTTGCGGAGGCCCGGGGCCTCGCCGACCGCGGGCGCGAGGTCCGGCGTGAACGACTCGGGCCCGCAGAAGAACGTGCGCACCCCGGCATCGAGGGTCACCGGCACCCGGGCCATCGCCTTCTCCAGGAACGGGCCCATCCGGTCCCAGTCCGGCGGGATCGTCCCGAAGGAGAAGTCGGCCGGGACGCCGTCGACCCGCCATGGCGCGGCGACCGGCTCGAAGAGGCCGACCATCATGCCGCCGCCCTCCTCGCGGTAGTAGCCGTACGACGCGGGGTCCTCGAAGACCGGTGCGTCCGGGTCGAGGCCCTCGATGGTGTCGGTGATCAGGTAGTAGTGCTCGGCGGCCTGGTTGGGGATGACCAGGCCGTTGCGCGCGCCGAGCTCGCGGGCCCACATGCCGGCGCAGTTCACGACGTACTCGCACTCGATGTCGCCCGCCGTGGTCGTCACCCCGGTCACCCGGTCCGTGCCGCCGGCGGGGCCGGGCGAGACCTGGACGTCGCTGACCGAGACGCCCTCGACGATGCGTACGCCGAGCCGCCGGGCGCCCTTCGCCAGCGCCAGGGTCAGGTCCACCGGGTTGACCCGCCCGTCGCCCGGGACGTGGAAGCCGGCCAGCAGGTCGTCGGTGCGCGCCCACGGGAACAGGTCGGCCATCTCGCGCGGGGAGATCTCGTGCACCTCCAGCCCGAGGTGCCGCTGGAAGGCCGCCACCCGGCGGTACTCCTCGAGCCGCGCCTCGTCGGCCGCCGCCTCGATCAGCCCGACCGGCCGGAAGCCGGTGGCCTGGCCGGTCTCGGCCTCCAGCCGCGCGTAGAGGTCGCGGGAGTAGAGCCGGATCGCCGTCGAGGTCTCCGACGTCGAGCCGAAGCAGGTCATCAGGCCGGCTGCGTGCCAGGTGGTGCCCGACGTCAGCCGGTCCCGCTCCAGCAGGACCACGTCGCTCCAGCCGGCGTGGGCCAGGTGGTAGGCGACCGAGCAGCCGATCACGCCGCCGCCGATGACCACGACGCGGGCCCGGTCCGGGAGGTTCGTCACCGGCTCAACGTACTGCCCGGCCGGACGGCGCGTTCGTTATCGGCTCGCGCGGTTCAGGGCTGCGAACGTACCCTTGGGGGCGTATGACGAACGCACCTGACCTCAACTCCTTCAGCCTCGACGACGAGCTCGCGGCCACCGAGGACTGGGAGGACGACGACTTCCGGTCCGGCTATGTCGACGAGCCCGACCCGGAGGAGCCCACGACCGGCGACCTCGACCTCGCGGAGCGGCACGAGCTGCGCCGCGTGGCGGGGCTGCGCACCGAGCTCGAGGACATCACCGAGGTCGAGTACCGCCAGCTCCGGCTGGAGCGGGTGGTGCTCGTCGGGGTCTGGACCGAGGGGTCCGTCGAGGACGCGGAGAACTCCATGGCCGAGCTCGCGCTGCTCGCCGAGACCGCCGGCTCAGAGGTGCTCGACGCGATCTACCAGCGCCGCCAGAAGCCCGACCCCGCCACCTACATCGGCCGGGGCAAGGTCGACGGCCTGCGCGAGATCGTGCAGGCCACCGGCGCCGACACCGTCATCTGCGACGGCGAGCTGGCGCCCAGCCAGCTGCGCAACCTCGAGGACCGGCTCAAGGTCAAGGTCGTCGACCGGACCGCCCTGATCCTCGACATCTTCGCCCAGCACGCGAAGTCCAAGGAGGGCCAGGCGCAGGTCGAGCTGGCCCAGCTCAACTACCTCAAGCAGCGCCTGCGCGGCTGGGGTGGCAACCTCTCGCGCCAGGTCGGCGGTCGCGCCGCGGGTGGCGTCGGCATCGGCGGCCGCGGCCCCGGTGAGACCAAGATCGAGACCGACCGCCGCCGGATCAACACCAAGATCGCCAAGCTCCGCCGCGAGCTGAAGGAGATGAAGGGGACCCGCGACACCAAGCGCCAGGAGCGGCGCCGCCACCACATCCCCAGCGTCTCGATCGCCGGCTACACCAACGCCGGCAAGTCCTCGCTGCTCAACCGGCTCACCGACGCCGGAGTCCTCGTGGAGGATGCGCTGTTCGCGACGCTCGACCCGACGACGCGTCGTACGACGACCGCCGACGGGCGGGTCTACACGATGAGCGACACCGTCGGCTTCGTGCGACACCTGCCGCACCAGCTGGTCGAGGCGTTCCGCTCGACGCTGGAGGAGGTCGCCGACGCCGACCTGATCCTGCACGTGGTCGACGGCTCGCACCCCGACCCGGAGGGCCAGCTCACCGCGGTCCGCGAGGTGTTCGCCGAGATCGGCGCCTCCCAGGTGCCCGAGCTCGTGGTCATCAACAAGGCCGACGCCGCCGACCCGATGGTGATCGCGCGGCTGCGCCAGCGCGAGCCGCACTCCGTGGTCGTGTCGGCGAAGACCGGCGAGGGCGTCGCCGAGGCGCTGCGGGTGATCGAGGGTGAGCTGCCCCGCCCCGGCGTGGAGTTCAAGGCGTTGCTGCCCTACGAGCGCGGTGACCTGATCAACCGGCTGCACCAGCACGGCGAGATCGACTCGATGGAGCACACCGGCGAGGGCACCATCGTGGTCGGCCGGGCCAACGAGGACCTGGCCGGCGAGCTGGCGGCGTACGCCGTCTGAGCGGCCGCGCCGTCAGGTGGGCTGCCCGGCGGGGGTCCACTCCGGGCGCGGGCCGGTGATCTGGTCGAACTCGAGCTCGAGGTCACGCTCGACGGAGGCGCAGATGGGCGTGTCTTCCATGTGCGGGTTGTTCCCCGTCGGGCGCCAGGTCATGCCTCGGGTCATGCCTCGGGCGACAGCCCGGCCAGCCGGGTGAGGTCCGCGAGCACCTCGTCGAACCCCTGGACCAGCGACAGGTGGCCCTCGTCGTCGAGCAGGTGCGGCCGGGCACCGGGCACGTTCGCGGCCAGCCACTCCCCGTGGGCGAACGGGACCATCGCGTCCTCGCGGCCCTGCCAGACCGCGACCGGCACCCGGATGTCCGCGAGCTCGAACCCCCAGGGCGCCACCGCCGCCAGCCCGTCGTCGCGCACCCCGACCACCCCCTGCGCGCCGGCGCGCTGGAAGGTCCGGCTCAGCCAGTCCGCGAACGCGCCGCGCAGCACCGCGCGGTCGACCGGCGGCACCAGGCCGCCCATCGCCGCGGCGAGCTCACCGGGGGAGGCGCCGAGGATCGGGAGGAAGTTCTCGGTCAGGTGGGCCTCGTAGGCCTCCCGTCCCTCCTCGGCGGCGTGGTACTCCTCGTGGTTCTCCTCCGCCATGCCGGCGAACCAGTCCAGGCCCGATGCGTGGTACGGCGCCACCCCGGCGAGCGAGACCGCGCCCCGGCACCGGTCCGGCAGCAGCGCGGCGCACGCCAGCGCCCGCGGTCCGCCGCCCGACCAGCCCACCGTCACGAACTCGGCCACGCCCAGCGCGTCGAGCACGGCGAGCGACTCGACCACGTCGTCGGCGTACCGCCCTGCCGCGGGACGCGGCGTCGAGCCGCCGTAGCCGGGCCGGGAGTAGGTCACCAGCCGCAGCCCGTGCGCCCGGGCGGCGTCGTCGATGGTCACGAACGGGACGGCCGCCGACGGCGATCCGCCGTGGTAGAGCAGGCCGAACCCGCCGGGGTCGCCCCCGGTGAGCACCTCGATGGTGCGACCGTCCGGACCGGTGACCTCCAGGTACTCACTCATCCGACCAGCCTGCCAGGGTTTCTTGCAGGTTCATCACGGGTTGGCAACATCCCGGGCGGGCGGTCGCGCCGCGACGCATCATTGCTCGCGTGGTCCTCCGGGGGGTCGCGAGCCCGGGCTCGCGCAGGTCTGTACGCCGTCGCACGGCGGCGATCGGCGCGCTCCTCGTGTTCCTCCTGGCCTCCGCGCTGATCCTGCGCGTCGCCGACCGTGCCGGCGCGGACGCCGACCGATGCCGGGCCTTCACGGCCGACTCCGTCGCCCGGGCCGCCCAGGTCAGCGGCTCCGGCGACCGGGTCGTCGTGATCGGCGACTCCTGGTCCGCGGGCCTCGGTCTGGACCGGCCGGCCGCCTCCTGGCCCTCGCGGCTGCCCGGTGCGGTGCACGTGGCCGGGTTCTCCGGCTCCGGTTTCAGCGTGCACGCGAGCGCCTGCGCCGGGGTCTCGTTCGCCGACCGGGCGCCGGCCGCCCTGCGCGGCGGCGCCGACCTCGTGGTGGTCGAGGGCGGGCTGAACGACTACGACCGGCCCGACAGCGAGATCCGGGCCGGGTTCGCGCGGCTGATGACCGCCCTGGACGGGCAGCGGGTGGTCGTGGTCGGCCCGGCCAGCGCGCCGTCCCGCGCGGCCGCCGTACCCCACGTCGACGCGCTGCTCGCCTCCCTCTCCGACTGGTACGGCGTCCCCTACATCCGCACGTCCGGCCTCCGGCTGGACTACCTCGGCGACCGTCTCCACCTCACCCTCGCCGGCCACGACGCCTTCGGCGACTACGTCGCCTCGCGGCTCGCCCGCCTGCCCTCCTGAGCTGTAACGCCCGTTTACCCTGCCCTCCCACCGTGCTGCAACATCCCGGGTAGATCGGGTAACAGGGCGTTACAGCGTTCGGCGCCGGGCGGTTGGCGCCCCGTGGGAGTATCCGAGCGTGCGTCATTCCCTGGCCGGCCGCGCGGAGACCCCCACGCAGGCCCGGCTGCTCGCCGAGCTCCGCGACGAGGGGCCGCTGTCGAAGGCCCAGCTCGCCGACCGGCTCCAGGTGTCACGGACCACGATCGCCGCGGAGGTCTCACGGCTGGCCGAGCTGGGGCTGGCGCAGGAGGCACGATCGGGTACGACGGCCCCATCTCGGTCGAGTGGGAGGACGCCGGCATGGACCGCCTGGTCGGCGCCCCCGAGGCCCTCGCGTTCGTGCGCCGGCTGGCCTTCGACGCCCCCGAGGCCGCCTTCGACGCCGCCTTCGCCACGACGGACTAGCGGCCGCCACTCCGCATGTAACGCCGGGTTACCCGCTCTTCCCACTGTGCTGCAACATGGTGGGAAGGTGGGGTAACCCGGCGTTACAGCTGGCGCACGGGGCCGGGCCACGGGCGGTCAGGTGACGAGGCGGAGGGCCAGCCGGGGACACATCCGGACGGCCACCCGGGCGTCGGCCAGCAGCTCGGGGGTGACCTCGCCGGTGATCACGGGGTAGCCCCACTCGTCGAGGTCGACGAGCTCGGGCAGCACCTCGTGGCACAGCCCGCGGGCGCGGCAGTCGGGCCAGTCGACCCGGAGCCGGACGGTCATGACGCCACCTCGGCGAGCCGGGCGGACGGTACGGCGGTGCAGCGGCCCGTCGCGTGCCGGGTCACCTCGTCGGGGAACGTCGCGAGCATCGAGCGGACCAGTCGGGCCGTGCCGTCGGGATGGGCGCACGCGCCCCGGCCGGTGACCAGCGCCGCCAGCCCCTCGACCCGCTCGGGGTGCCCGGCGCCGTCGACGACCTCCTGCACGGCCCTCGCCAGGGCGGGCAGGCCGTTGAGGCACGGACCACACCGGCGCGCGCTCTGCGCGGCGAGGTAGTCGACGACCCGGGCGGTGAAGGCCACCGGGCACCCGCGCGGAGCCACCACCACGCCGGCCCCGAGCGGCGTCTCGGCGGCGCGCATCGCGTCCACCGAGACCCGGCCGGCCACCAGCGTCGCCCACGGCACCCAGGCGCCGTGGAACCCGCCGACCAGCAGCGACCGGCCGGCCCATGCCTCCGGGAGCACGTCGCGCCACGGGCTGCCGAGCTCGACCTCGACGACCGTGGACGTGGCCGCGGACAGCGTCAGCAGGGTCGTCCCCGGCTCGTCCGCGGACCCGAGCGCGGCGTACCGCTCCTCGCCGGCGAGGACGAGCCGCCCGACCTGCGCCCAGGTCTCGGCGTTCGACAGCAGCGTGGGGCGACCGCGGTGGCCGGCGACCGCCTCGGGCGACCAGGCGGTCACCGGCAGGTTGGGACGCCCGGCCATCAGCTCGAGCACGGCACGCGCCTGGCCGGCGACGAAGCGACCCTGGGCCGTGTGCAGGTGGGTGCGCAGCCGGTCGCGGCGCTCGGCCAGGGCCGCCCGGATCGCCGTGCCGACCAGCGGGCGCTCCTGCGGGACGACGACGTGGAGCTCGCGCGCACCGAGGGCGTACGCCGTCGCGACGGCGCCGTCCAGCACCAGGTGCGGCCGGGTCAGCGCCAGCGCGCTGTCCTTCGCGCTGGCCGGCTCGCCCTCGCTGAGGTTGACCACCACGACCGGGCGCCGGCCCTGCCTCGACCGGTCGGCCGCGGTGCGCAGCTTGACCTCGAACGGGAACGCGGCGCCGCCACGGCCGCGGACCCGGAGCCGCGCCAGCGCGGCCAGCAGGGCGGCCACGTCGACGCGCGGCGGCTCGCCGTACTGCCGGCGGTGCGCGCGCAGCCCCGGCCCGCCGTCCAGGCCCGACAGGAGGGCGGGGCCGGGGAGCACGTGCAGCTCGGTGGGCACCGGCACCGGCGACGCGCTCACGGCGCGCTCCGCACGGGCCGGACGGCACGGTGGCGCTCGGTCAGTTCGAGGGCCAGCCGGGCGAGCCGCAGGACGGCGGCGCCGGCGACCACGGCGACGCAGGCCGCGACGGTGAGCTGGGCCCACGAGCTTCCGTTCCGGATGTCGGTGCCGATGCCGATGCTGTGCGCCACGGACGCGGCCCACCCGGCGTACGCCAGCACGTGCACGGCGCGCCACGAGCGGTGCCGCATCCGGGTGCGCAGCAGGCTGGTCACGGTGACCACGAGGGCGAGGTCCACGGCCAGGGTGCCCAGCCCCAGCCAGAGCGGGAGGTACGTCGAACCGACGTAGGGCACCAGCGCCTGCCACCACCGGATGTCGACGTAGCTGTCGACGACCGCGGTGGTCACGTGGACGCCGAGCGCCACCACCGAGAACAGGGCCAGGTTGCGGTGCATCGTCTGGGTGACGAAGCGGGGAAGGCCGCGGCCGGCGCGGCCGCCGGTGGCGAGCACGCCGAGCGCGGTGGTGAGCGTGAACAGCCCGAGCAGCACGAAGCCGGTGCTCCGGTTGAGGTACCAGAGGGAGGCGCCGTCGATCATGCGGGTCTCCTGTGCTCGTCGGTGTCGGTGGGCCAGGCGCCGGTCGTGCGCACCCGCCCGGTGCGGTCGACGAGGCGCGCGGCGACTCCGCGGCCGGTCAGCCAGGCCGGTGCGTCCCGCCCCAGCACGACCGCGGCCGTCGAGGCGGTGTTGGCCGCCGTGCAGGTGGGCCCGGTCGCGGTCACGGTGCGCCACACCTCCGGCGCGGGCCGGCCGGTGCGTGGGTCGAGCAGGTGGTGGAGGTCGGTCCCGCGGCGGGACCAACGGCGCACCCGGGTGCTCGAGGTCGCGAGGCCGCCCCGGTCCAGCGCGATGGTCGTCTCGACCGGTCCGTCCGGATGGGTGGAGATCGCGACCGGCCAGGGCTGCCCGTCGGGCGCCGCGATGGCCAGGTCGCCGCCGAGGCTGACCAGGGCGGGTCCGCCGAGCTCCTCGGCGAACGCGGTCGCGATCACGTCCGCGGCCCAGGCCTTGCCCGTCGCGCCGAGGTCCAGGGCGGTGCCGGCGGGCACCCTGATCGCACCGTCGGCGTCGAGTCCGATCTCGCGCCAGCGGTCCCGGCCCGGCGCCGTGGTGGGCCACAGCTGCGCCGGCACCCGGTCGTCCTCGACGGCGGCGAGCGCGGCGAAGTCGCGGTCGTAGCCCAGCTCCACCAGGTTCCGTCCGAGCAGCGGGTGGACCAGCCCGTCGGTGTCCTCGGCCGCGGCGCAGGCGGCGGTGACGGCGGCGACGAGGACCGGGTCGACCGCGACCCAGCCGCCCGCGCCCGCGTTGGCGCGGGAGAGGTCGGAGTCGGGCCGGAACCTGCTGCAGGTGCGGTCGACGTCGTCGAGCACGTGGCGGGCGATCCGGCTCGCGGTGTCGAGGTCGGCCGCCCGGCGGGTGGCCAGGAAGACGTAGGTGCCCAGTGCGCTGGACCGGGCGGTGGCGGCGGTCATCGGCTCAGGAGCCCGAGCTCGGGGCCGGCGGGGGCTGCGGCGCAGGGGCCGGTTGGGGGGCCGGCTGGGGGGCGGGTGCCGACGGGGTGTGTACGGCGGGCTGGGAGACCGTGCCCCCGCCGCCGACCGGCGCCGACGGTGTGGCCCGGACGTAGCGCACCGTCACGTGGGTGCGTTGGGGGCGCTGCTTCAGCACCACCCTGCGGTGCCGGTCCGGTCGCGCGACGGCGGCCTTCGTCCCGGTCGCGGCGGTGGTCTGCTGGACCGGATCGGCCTGCTGGGCCTCGGTGGTCCGGGCCGCGGCCCCGGCCAGCCAGCCGGTCGCGGAGAACGCGGCGATCGCGGTGGCCCCCGAGACGGCGGCGACGGCGATCCGGAGGCGCACCACGCCGTGGCGGCTGCGCTCGGTGGAGGAGTAGCTCATGACGCAGACGTTCCCGGGCGGCGCCGCAATGGCGCCTCATCCGACCGTTAAGTCCGGGTCATGGGGGTCCTTGACCCGCGCTTGACGTTCTCGCGAGGTGCCCATAGCGGTGGTCGGCGCAGGGTCGGGGCATGAAGACCATTCCTGCTCTCGTGTTCGCCGCGGTCCTCGCCGTGGGTCTCCTGGGTGGCGTCGCCGCCTACCAGGTCGCCGCGGGTCCCGTGGGTGCCGGCTCGTCGCCCACCGCCTCGACCGGCGCCGCACCCGTTGTGGAGCGCACCCGGCACGCCCGCCCGAAGGTGCGCTGGGCGCCCTGCCAGCCCCCGGCCGTCCGCCGGGGCAAGGCCTGTGTGACCGAGGAGGTCCGCACCGTCGTCCTACCCGCCCCGGCCCCCGCTGCCCCGGCCACCCGCCCCGTGCGGGCCGGTGGCGACGACCGCGCCGAGGACCACGGGGACGACCGCGCCGAGGACCACGGGGACGACCGCGGGGACGACCACGGGGACGACCGCGCCGAGGACCACGGGGACGACCACGGCGACGACCACGGGGACGACGGTGGCGAGCACGAGGACGACTGAGCCGCGGCCGCCCTCAGCCGCGGTCGGCCACCAGCGGAAGGCGGACCTCGACCCGGGTGCCCGGCTGGGACGGCGCGGAGAGTCGCAGCTCGCCGCCGCAGCCGGCGGCCGTCCGCCGCGCGATGTCCAGCCCCAGGCCGGTGCTGCCGACCCGGTCGGCGCCGGGCCGCGACGCCGTCCCCGGACCCTCGTCGGCGACCACCAGCACCGCCTGCCCGTCCTCGACGCCCAGCCCGACCTCGAACGCGGTGCCGTCGGGGGTGTGCGCGAAGACGTTGTCGACGAGCACGTCGACCAGGTCGGCGAGGTCGCCGGCCGCGACCGGTACGACGAGCGGCCGGCCCGGCAGCGAGACGGTCAGCATCCGGCCCTGGTCCTCGGCCAGCGCCGACCAGAACGTGACCCGCTCCCGGACGGTCGCGGTGGCATCGCCCGCCGCGGCCAGGTCGGTGCGCACCGGCCGGCGGGCCTCCTTGACGATGACGTCGATCGAGCGCTGGAGCACCTGGATGTGGTCGGCCAGCCGCGCCGCGAGCGCGGGGTCGGCCACGGCCTCCGCGTCCAGGCGGAGCGCGGTCACCGGCGTCCGCAGCCGGTGGGAGAGGTCGCCGACGCTCGCCCGCTCGGCGGCGAGCAGCTCGACGGTGCGATCGGCGAGCGCGTTCAGCGCGCGGGCCAGCTCCTGGGTCTCCTCGGGCCCGGAGACCCGGGCCCGGGCGTGCAGGTCGCCCTCCCGCAGCTGGTGGGCGACCGCGGCGACCTGGCGCACCGGCTCGCTGACCCGGCGCCCGAGCCGCGCGGCGATGACCAGGGCGAGCGCCAGCAGCACGGCACCCAGCCCGATGATGCCGGCCCAGGCCGCCGCGACGCCGCGCCGCAGGTCCTCGGGCGTCACGCTGCTGCGCACCACCGCGGTGCCGGACTCGACGACCACGGGCAGCAGCACCCGGCCGCCGGTGGAGTCGACCACCTCGAAGCCTTCGCCCGCCGCGGCGCGGCGTACCTCCGGGTCGCCGCGCATCGCCGTGTCGGCACCGATCACCCGCCGGTCCGCGGTGAGCACGCTCGTCGACGGCGTGCCCCGCTGGTCGAGATCGCCGATCAGACCCGGCAGCTGCGGATCGTCGTGCAGGCTCGCGACCAGGATCGCGACGTTGCGGGCCTCCTGGTCGGCGGCCGCCATCGCGCGGTCCTCGGCGAGGGTGCGCACCAGCAGGCACAGCGGGATCACGAAGGAGACCACGACGCTCGACGTCGTGGCCACGACCAGCCATGAGATCCGACGACGCACCGGGTGCCGCCTCAGTCCGCGTCCGGGTCGACGAGGCGTACGCCGACCCCGCGCACGCTGATCAGGTAGCGCGGCTCGGCGGCCGTCTCGCCCAGCTTGCGGCGCAGCCACGAGAGGTGGACGTCGATGCTGCGGTCGCCCCCGCCGTACGCCTGCTGCCACACCTCGGCCAGGATCTCGCGCTTGGTCATCACCTGGCCCTGGCGCTGCGCGAGTGCCAGCAGCAGGTCGAACTCGCGGCGGGCCAGCTCGAGGCGTCGCCCGGCCAGGGCGGCGGTGCGGGCACCCTCGTCGATGACCAGCTGCCCGACGCGGATCGGCTCGCTGGTCAGCGCCCGGTCGCCGCGCCGCAGCACCGCCCGGATCCGGGCCTCGACCTGGCCGGTGCCGAACGGCTTGACGACGTAGTCGTCCGCGCCGCCGTCGAGCGCCTTGACCATCGTCGGGTCGTCGTCCTGGGCGGTGATGACGATGATCGGGACCGTGCTGGCCGCGCGGATCATGCCGATCAGGGTGAGCCCGTCGACGTCCGGCAGGCCGAGGTCGAGCAGCACCGCCTGGGGCCGCTCGGCCAGGACGTGCTCGAGCCCGGCCAGGCCGGTGGCCGCGGTGGCGACCGCGTGACCGCGCTCGGTGAGCCCCCGTCGGACCGCGTCCCGGATCGCGGCGTCGTCCTCGACGACGAGGATGCTGGCCATGGGACAGAACGTACGCCGCACGGGTGGTCCGGCGCTGGGAGACTGGCGTCATGAGCATGCGCCGCAGCGCGGTGGTCGCGGTCCTGGCCTGGCTGGCCGTGGTGGCCGTCGGGTCGAGCGTCGTCTGGGTGGTCATCTCTCGGGCGGGTGACGGCATCGCCCCGACGGCCGACCCGGGAGTGGTGGTGACCTCCGCCGGCGCCGGGCCGGACTCGCCCACCGCGCCGGCCGCCTCCGCGCGCCCGTCGCGGCGCCCCACCTCCAGCGGGACGCCCGGGCCGGTCGCGCAACGGCGTACCTGGCAGGGTGCCGGCGGCCTGGTCATCGCCCAGTGCCGCGGCCCGGCCATCTCGCTGGTCTCCTCCTCCGCCGACCCGGGCTTCCGGGTCGAGGTCGGCGACCACGGTCCCGAGCAGCTCGAGGTGCACTTCGAGGGCCAGGGCGAGGAGGGCCGGGAGACCGAGCTCATCGCCCGCTGCGTCGACGGGACCCCCGAGTTCGACGTGGCCTCGACCGACGACTGACCCGGCGACCTCTCCCTTGTAACGCCCGGTTACCCCTTGTTCCGACCATGTTGCAGCACCGTGGGAACAAGGGGTAACCCGGCGTTACAGCTGGGCGGGGACGGTGCGGCGCGGGGTGTCTGGGGGCGCGGCTAGGGTGCTCGGGTGCCCGAAGCCCCACCCGCCACGTCCCCCGCGACGGCCGTGACCCCAGTCGTCACGGAGCTGCTCGGCACCGCGGTGGCGGCGCTGGGCGGCCAGGAGCGCGCCGGGCAGGTGCGGATGGCCGAGGCCGTCGCCGAGGCGATGGACAAGGGCCGGCACCTGCTGGTCCAGGCCGGCACCGGCACCGGCAAGTCCCTGGCCTACCTGGTGCCGAGCCTGCTGCACGGTGACCGCGTGGTGGTGGCGACCGCGACGCTCGCGCTGCAGCACCAGCTCGTCGAGCGCGACCTGCCGCGGCTGGTCGAGGCGGTCGAGGGCGCTCCCGCGGCCGACGGTTCCGGCAGCCTCGACACCAGCTACGCCGTGCTCAAGGGCCGCTCCAACTACGCCTGCCTGCACCGCATCCGCGAGGGCGTCCCCGACGACCAGGGTGCCCTGGTCGAGCTGCCCGAGGGTTCGCTGGGCAAGAAGGTGCTCGAGCTGCGGGCCTGGGCCGAGGAGGAGGCCGAGCAGGGTGGCAGCGGCGAGCGCGACAACGCGCCCCGGCACACCGACCGGGAGTGGCGCCAGGTCAGCGTCAACCACCGTGAGTGCCTGGGCGCGGCCAAGTGCCCGTTCGGCCAGGAGTGCTTCGCCGAGCTGGCCAAGGAGAAGGCACACCGCTCCCACCTGGTGGTCACCAACCACTCGCTGCTCGCGATCGACGCGATCGAGGGCGTGCCGATGATCCCCGAGTACGACGTCGTGGTGATCGACGAGGCGCACGAGCTCACCACCCGGGTGACCCAGGCGGCGACCGACGAGCTCTGGGCCGCCGAGGTCGAGCGCGCCGCGCGCCGCAGCCAGCGGCACGTGGACGGGAGCGCGGCCGACGACCTCGCCGACGCGGCCGACGCGCTGCGCGACGCGATCGCCGAGGCCCGGCCGGGCCGCTTCGAGCGGGTCCCCGAGGAGCTCTCGGACGCCCTGGTGCTGGTCCGCGACGCGGCGCGGGCCTGCCTCTCGGCGTACCCCAAGGCGGACTCCTCGGAGGAGCCCGACGCGGGCCGTCAGCAGGCCAAGGGCGCCGTGCAGGAGGTGTTCGCGACCGCCGAGCGGATGGCCGCGGCCTCCGAGAGCGACGTGCTGTGGCTCAGCGAGGGCACCGAGCGGATGCCGCCGCGGCTGTGTGTGGCGCCGCTGCAGGTGTGGGGCCCGATGCGCGACAAGCTGCTGGCCGACAAGACGGTGGTGTTCACCTCGGCCACCCTGATGCTCGGCGGCGACTTCTCCTCGGTCGCCACCAGCGTCGGGCTGAAGCCCGCCGAGCGGATCGTCGACGGCTCCCCGGTCGCCGAGACGCCGGTGTCCGAGCAGGCCCAGCCGTGGCGCGGCCTCGACGTCGGCAGCCCGTTCGACTACGGCCGGCAGGCGATCCTGTACGTCGCCCGGCACCTGCCGCCCCCGGGCCGCGACGGGCTCGGGAAGGCCCAGCTCGACGAGATCGTCGAGCTGGTCGACGCGGCGCACGGCCGCACGCTCGGGCTGTTCTCGAGCCGCCGCGCGGCCGAGGCAGCGGCGGAGACCGTCCGCGGGCGGCTGCCGCACCTCACCACCCTGGCCCAGGGCGACGCGCAGCTGCCCGAGCTCGCCGCGCAGTTCGTCGGCGACCCGCACACCTGCCTGTTCGGCACGCTCAGCCTGTGGCAGGGCCTCGACGTCCCCGGCGACACCTGCCAGCTGGTGCTCATCGACCGGATCCCGTTCCCGCGACCGGACGACCCGCTGCTCAGTGCCCGCCAGAAGGCCGCCGACCAGGCCGGCGGCAACGGCTTCATGCAGGTGGCGGCCACCCATGCCGCACTGCTGCTCGCCCAGGGCGCGGGCCGGCTGATCCGCACCCACACCGACCGCGGCGTCGTCGCCGTCCTCGACCCACGGCTCGCGACCGCCCGGTACGGCGGGTTCCTCAAGGCGAGCCTGCCGCCGATGTGGACGACCACCGATCCGGCGGTCGCCCGCCAGGCGCTGACCCGGCTCGCGGCTACCTGACCGCCTGCGCCCGCATCAGCACCTTGCGGCCGTCGTCGAGCGAGCTGCCCTGGCACGAGTAGGCGCCGCCCGTCCAGCAGTCGTAGCGGCTGCCGGCGTTCACGAGGGTGACCTCGACGTACTTCACGCGGGTCGAGCCGAAGGCGACCTTGCGGGTCCCCGCTCCGCTGGAGCTCAGCGGGACCAGCGTGGCGGTGGGAGCGCCCGCCTTCGGGTACACCGTGACGACGGCGGCGGGCTTCGTGGCGGCGTCGGGCAGGTCGAGGGTCACCTTCAGCTTCCAGGTGGACGAGCCCAGCCCGGTGCCCGGCACGAAGCGGGCGGTGACGCTGCTCAGGTGGGCGAGGCGGGCGGCCTTCCAGCCGCTGTCCTTCTTCGACGTGCTGAGCCGGAAGGTACCGCCGGGTGCGGCGACCGGGTAGTGGTTGGCGGCGCCCTCGTCGTACCAGAGCGCGGGTGCCCGGTTCGCGGTCGCGAACGTCGCGAGCATCACCGGCAGGGTGGACCCTCGCTCTGCCAGGACCCGGGACAGCGCCTGCATCGAGTAGTCGTCCTGGCCGCCGGCGGCACCGTCGGCGTACCGCCAGATGTCGCGCACCAGCGTGGGCATGCCGCCCTCGGCGTCGGTCGCCCACTCGGTGAGGAACCGGAAGAAGATCCAGGTGCCGTACTGCGCGCCGGCGTCGTTGAAGGTGTCCAGCGGCTGGCCGGGCTTCTTCAGCGGACTCTCCGACAGGTACTGCAGGTTGTCGTTGACGTCGTCGTAGAGCTCGTCCTCGGCCCAGGTGGCGGTGGCCTCCATCAGCCAGCTGTCCTCGAGTGCGTCGTAGCCGAACTGGACGGCGTGGAAGTACTCGTGGGCCGCGGTGACCTGGAGGTTCTCCAGCGGGGTGTTGGTGGGGAACTGGCTCGGGTCGTAGTCGTTGTCGAGGACGCAGTAGGCCCAGGCGTCATAGGGACCGCCGCTGGGCGGGTTCGGTGCGTCGCTCGTGCAGTAGCCGTAGAGGTTGTCGCTGCCGACGTCCGCGAGGTAGATGTCGGTGTTCGGGCTCCCGCCGATCGCGCCGTCGGTCTTCGGCGCCCGGTAGCCGGCGCCGACGTAGGTGTCGTGCACGCCGTCGACGATGTCCATCACGTCCTGGACGTAGTCCGGGACGCCGTCGCCGTCCAGGTCACCCGTCGGCACCGCGTCCGGGCCGGTGGTCACCCAGTGGTAGCAGTTGTCCGCCGTGCACGCGTCCTGCGTCGCGTCGGGGCGGGACAGGAGCCGGTCCGCCGCGGCCCGGTCGGCGCCGGTGAGCTCACCGCGCAGCTGCCAGAGCCGGAGCAGCGTCATCGTCGCGTCTGCCGCCGGCGCCGCGTCCCCGGCGAGTACCGCCCGCGCGTCGGCGAGCGCGGCCCGGGCCTCGGTCCGGGAGGCGGTCGTCTTGCCGGCCGCTCCCGACGGGTCGCCGGGTGCGCCGCTCGCTGCGGGGAGGCCGGCGATCAGCCCGCCGGTGAGCAGGACGGCGAGGCAGGCGGGGACGACGAGGCGGGCCTGGAAGCGGGTGTGGAGACGGTGAATGGACACGTGACCAGCCAACTACGGGTTGCTCCGGGCCGCATGACCCGATCGGGCTATCGCAGCGCGACCGCCCGGAGCCGCATCGGCAGGTCGTCGTCCTCCGAGCGGCCCCGGCAGGAGTAGCCCGTGTCGGTCCGGCGCCAGCACCGGTAGGCCACACCCGCGTTCGCGAGGGTCACCTCGACGTACCTCACGTCCCGGCCAAAGGCCACGGACCGGGTCGCGTTGCCGCGTGCCGAGAGCTGCAGCGGCACCGGCTCGGGCCGGCCCTCGGTGCGGTAGACGGTGGCGACCGCACCCGACCCGCGCTCGGTGCGCGGCAGGTCCAGCCGCAGCCGCAGCCGGCGGGCCTTCATCTTCACGGCCCGGGTGATCCGGTAGGTGGTGCTGGCCAGGTGGTCGACCCGTCGGGTCGTCCAGCCGGTGTCCCGCTGGCGGCCGGTGAGCGCGATCGTGCGGGCTGGGGACGCCGTCGGGTACTTGTTGACCCGGCCTTCGCGGTACGACGTGCCGGGGCGGCGGTTCGCGTCGGCGAACGCCGCCCAGGTGTCACGCAGGCTGGTGCCGCGCTCGGCGAGGACGTGGGCCACGGCCTGGATGGAGTAGTCGTCGGGACCGCCCTTGGCGCCGTCGGCCTGCTCCCAGACGTCGCGCACCAGGGTGGGCAGCCCGCCCTTGCGGCCGGGGAGGTTCTCGGTCAGGTAGCGGAAGAAGATCCAGTCGCCGTACTGCCGCAGGCCGTAGGACTCGAAGTGGTCCATCGACCGCGCCGGCTGGGTGAGCGGGCTCTGGGCGAGGTACTGCAGGTTGTCGTCGACGTCGTCGTAGAGCTCGTCCTCGGCCCAGGTGGCGGTGGCCTCCATGAACCACCCGTCCTCGAAGTAGTCGTAGGCGAACTGGACGGCGTGGAAGAGCTCGTGGGCCGCGGTCACCTGCAGGTTCTGCACGGGGGTGTGGGCGGGGAACTCGCGGTAGTCGTTGTCGAAGGCGCAGTACGCCCACGTGTCGTAGGGGCCGTTCACGGGTGGCTGACCGTCGCTGTCGCAGTAGCCGTACAGGCCCTGGGCGCCCAGGTCCTGCAGGTAGATGTCGAGCAGCCCGTTCCCGCCGCGGGTCCCGTCGCTCTCCGGGGCGCGATAGCCGGCGGCGGCGTACGTCGACAACACGTGCTCGGCGGTGCTGGCGACCTCGTCGACGTACCCGGCGGTCGCCTTGTTCGGGCCGCTGGCCGACCAGTGCACGCACACGGTGGTGAAGCAGCTGGTGCGTCCGGTGCTCGGCCGGGCCAGGAGCCGGTCGGCGCTCGCCCGGTCGTCCGCGGACAGGGCGTCGCGGTGCCGGCGCAGCTCGCGCAGCGTCAGGGTCGCGTCGCGGTGGCTCTCGCCCCCGAGCACCGCCCGCGCCTCGGCCAGTGCCCGCGCTCCCGCCGGGGTGCTGTCCGGGGCCGCCTGCGCGGGCACGACACCCAGCAGCGAGCCGGCGACCGCGGCGGTCGCGGCCAGGACGAGGACACGACGCAGACGCACCGGACTACTGAACCACGCCGGGCCGCGGATCCGGTGATCCTCGCTCGGCCTGCCCGGTGTCGGTGCCGTCGTCGGTCGAGCGGGTTGCGCAGCAACCGGGTCGCGACCCCGGTAGTGAAGGCAGGGCGGTGACCACCGAGGTCAGCCGGGGGTGGTCGCCGCCCTGCGCGGGTGTCCACCGGTGGTCGAGCAGCGAGCGCCAGCGAGCGTTGTCGAGACCCCGGAAGTGAAGGCAGGGCGGTGACCACCGAGGGCAGCCGGGGGTGGTCGCCGCCCGGCGCGGGTGGCCGCCGTCGGTCGAGTAGCGAGCGCCAGCGAGCGTCGTCGAGACCCCGGAAGTGAAGGCAGGGCGGTGACCACACCGGGTTGGCGGTGGTCGCCGCCCGGCGTGGGTGTCCTCCGGTGGTCGAGCAGCGAGCGCCAGCGAGCGTTGTCGAGACCCCGGAAGTGAAGGCAGGGCGGTGACCACCGAGGTCAGCCGGGGGTGGTCGCCGCCCTGCGCGGGTGCGGGGATCTCGACGAGCTCGATCACCGGTGGCCGGCGTGGGGTGCGGGGACCTCCACGATCTCGATCACCGGTTGCTGTCGTGGGGTGCGGGGGAGCAGGTTGCGGCCGTCGTACCCGCCCTTCGGCGCGCCGGCGCCGAAGAACGCGGCGACGGTGGGGGCGACGTCGATGGTGCGGGCGACCCGCGAGGACGCGGTGCGTCGGGGTACGTCGGGGTGGCCGCCGCCGACGAAGAACGGGATCGACCGGGTGGCCGGGTGGCCGTGGTTGCCGGGGATCGGGTTCGCGGTGGGGTCCGGCTCGCTGAACCGCCAGCCGGCCTGGCAGAACACTACGACGTCACCGGCCTCCGGTCCCAGGCGCAGCCAGGGGGCGGTGCGTGCGTACGCCGCGAGCACCCCCTCCTGGGCCCGCGCGATGGTCCGCATCCGTTCGATCGCCTCGGCGCGCTGGGTATCGGGGCCGGTCCAGTACAGGAGGTCGGCGCCGCCGTTGTCGGCGATCTGGACCCGCCCGGCGAGCAGCGGGTCTGCGGTGAGCGGCCCGGTCAGGCCGATCAACCGGTCCGGGGTCGACCAGTCCATCGAGTGGTCCGCCAGCACGATCACGATCGACCGGTCCCAGAGCCCCTGGGCCTTCAGCGCGTCGAGGAACCGCTGGACCTGCAGGTCGGTGTCGGCCAGTGCGAGCCGGCGGGCGACGCGCAGCGTGGTGCCGGTGAGGTCGGCGTGCCCGAACCGGTCGATGTCGCCGAGGTTGACGAACATCAGGTTCGGGTCGTACTCCTCGAGCATCGTGATCGCGGCGTCGATGGTGAGCGCGTCGGGGGCGTGGTCGGTGATCGGCAGCGTCGGGCTGGGCTCCCAGCGGTGTGTGGGACGGCCGCCGAAGACGCCGTACAGGTAGGTCTTGGAGAGCACCGTGCCGGTGGTGAGGCCGCGCCGGCCGAGCCGGCCCAGCAGCGTTCCGCACCGGATGTCCGAGGGCCGGTCGAGGGTGCGCACCTCGCCGAGCCCGCGGTCGAAGACGGAGTTCGCGGGCACCCCGGTGCGGTCGGGGCGCAGCCCGGTCATCATCATCACGTGGTTGGGGATCGTCTCCATGACCGGCATCGACGACGCCTGCGGGAACCGGAGCCCACCGTCGCGCAGCGCCGCCAGGTTCGGCGTCAGGCCGCTGTCGATCTCGTCGGGCCGGCAGCCGTCGACGACCAGCACGTAGGCGCGTCGGGGGCTGCGCCCGGCAGCTGCGAGCGCCGGGGCGCCGGCGACCGTGGAGAAGACCAGCCCGGCGGCGCCCGCCTTGAGGAAGGTACGGCGGTCGGCCGCGACCGGGCCGCTCACACCGGCTCCCCGACCTGCTCGACCCGGCCGGTGCCGGTGCGGGTCGCGTAGGAGACCGACCAGGTGATCGAGGTGTCCCGGTCGGCGCGGTCGCCGATGACGTACCAGTCCATCTGCGCGCGCAGCGGCGTCACGTCCAGGACGGAGAAGCCGTGGTCGTCGAAGTTGAGGTACTTGATGTGCCGGTTGTTGGCCAGGATCGTCTGCTCGACCGCGGTGCTCGTGGTGTGCGCGGGCGTGCCGGTGAGGTCCTTGAGGTTGTTCGAGGTGACCGACGAGCACACGAACTCCACGCCCGCGGAGTCGCCGGCTGGGTACGTTGAGGCGTCGTACGGCAGCTCGCACGCCCAGCCGGAGTGGATGTCGCCGGTCACGAACAGCGCGTCGCTCACCTGGTGGTCGCGGATGTGCGTGAAGACCTCGCGGCGGTCGTCGGTGTACCCGTCCCACTGGTCGACGTTGTAGGGCAGGCCGTCGCGGGGGAGCAGCCCGGTGACGTCGTTGACCGGGTCGATCAGCTCGTCGGGGAGCCCGCCGAAGTCCACCGGCGCGATCATCACCGGGTTGCCGATGATCTTCCACTGCGCGCGACCGCGCGAGAGCGACTGCTTGAGCCAGTCGAGCTGCTGGCGGCCCACGATGGTGCGGTCGGGGTCGCTCACCGCCGCGTCGGCCACCGGGAGCGGCTCGGGGAGCGGGCGTGCGACCTGCTCGTCGCGGTAGGTGCGCAGGTCGAGCATGCTGATCTCCGCCAGCCGGCCGAACTGCAGCCGCCGGAACAACCGGTCGCCGTCGCGCAGCCCGGCGGTGCCGTCCATGCGCACCGGCATCCACTCGTCGTAGGCGCGATGCGCCCGGGCGCGGCGCCGGTGGAAGTCGCCCTCGCCGAGGTCGGGGTTGTGGTTCTCGGCGCCCTCGCGATAGGCGTCGTTGGTCACCTCGTGGTCGTCCCAGGTGATCACCCACGGGTACTTCGCGTGCAGCGCCTGCAGATCCGGGTCCTGCTTGTACTGGGCGTGCCGCTGGCGGTAGTCGGCCAGCGTGAGCATCTCGTGGGCCGGCTGGTGCGAGCGGATGTCCTCGTCGTCGATCCCGTAGCCATACTCGCCGGGGCCGTACTCGTAGAGGTAGTCGCCGAGGTGCAGCACGGCGTGCAGGTCGTCGCGCGCGGCAAGGCCCCGGTAGGCGGAGAACCAGCCCGCCTGCAGGTTCGCGCACGACACGACGCCGAAGCGCAGGTGGTCCGGGCTGGCGTCGCTCGCCGGGGCGGTGCGGGCCCGGCCGACCGGGCTGACGGCGTCGTCGTACCGGAAGCGGTAGTGGTACCAGGTCGCCGGCTCCAGCCCGGTGACGTCGACCTTGACCGTGTGATCGCGGCTCGGCCCGGTCTGGAACCTGCCGCGGCGCACCACCCGGCGGAAGTCGGCGTCGCGCGCCACCTCCCAGCGGACCTCGACCCGGGGGCCGTGGCCCGACCCCGGCCGGCTCGCGGCGGTCGGCGTCACCCGGGTCCAGATCAGCACGGCGTCGGGAAGCGGGTCGCCGGAGGCGACCCCGTGTCGGAACACCCGGCCGCTCGCGCGCGGGTCGTCCGCGGCGCCGGTGGGTGCGGCGGCGCCCGCGGGCCCGTCGAGGCCGGTGGCGACGGCGAGCGTCGCGGCGCCGGCGGTGCCGGTGGCGAGGAGGGTACGGCGATCGAGGGTGGTCACGCCTCAATGAACGACGCACCGGGTGCCGGGGCACGGGCTCACCGGTGTGAGCACCGTATGTTCACCCGGCCGTCACTCCGGACGGGGGCGCCGGGTCACTGCTCGGAGTCGACCAGCCGCCCGGCGGCCTGCGCCACCGCGTCATCGGGGCACGGGGCCTGCGCCGCCGCGTCATCGCGAGAGGTGGTCTGGACCGGTGCGGCCGTGAGCACCAGGCCGGGCTCGCGCCGGCGCAGTCGTCGCAGCAGGTGGCCCAGGGCGTGCCGGAGCCGGACCCGGCCGATCGCTTCGGCCGCGGCCCAGCCCGCGAGGATGACCATCCAGCCCACGATCGCGTCGATCACCCAGTGGTTGCCGGTGCCGACGATGACGACGGCGGTGCCCAGGGCGTAGAGCCAGCCGAGCACGCGCACCCATTTGCGGGTGGCGTAGATCTGCAGGGCGAGCGCGACCCACAGCGACCAGCCGGCGTGCAGCGAGGGGAAGGCCGCGAGCTCGTTGGTCAGCCCGCCCAGGCCGCGGGGCGCCGAGGCGTCAGCGCCCCACCAGCCGTCGGCCGCGTGCAGGCTGAGGATGTCGACGTACCCACCGATGAAGCGCGGCGGCGCGGTCGGCAGCGAGATGTAGGCCATCAGGCCCATCAGGGTGCCGATCACCAGGGCCCGGCGGGCGGGCCCATAGCGGTCGGCGCCGAGCCGCCACAGCCAGATCAGCACGCCGGCGGTGACGACGTAGTGGAGGGTGGCGTACCAGTAGCTGCCGGCCAGGCCGAGCACCCGGTGGTCGCTGAACAGCTGGTTGAGCGGGACCTCCCACTGGATCCCGATCAGGCCCTCGAGGTGCAAGAGCTCGTCGGCGCGGCGCAGGGCCGGGCCCATGTCGGTGTCGGCGAGGAGCCGGGCCAGGCTGTAGACGACCCAGAGGGCGAGGATCAGGACCAGCTCGAGGATGCCGCGCGCCCACCGCGGCATCGGGCGGCTGCGGGCGAGCGCGGATGCTGTCGTCACAGCACCAGCGTTGTTCATGCAACCTCCCTGAGTCATCCGGGCTCCACCCGGAATCAACACCAGGGTCTGCTCAGGTAATTCCCCGACGTCCGGTCGATGTCAGACCCGTCGCAGCACCGCTGTCACCTTACCGAGGATGGTGGCATGGGTGCCGTCGATCGGATCGTAGGCCGGGTTGTGCGGCAGCAGCCACACATTTCCGTCCTTGCGCTGGAAGGTCTTGACCGTCGCCTCGCCGTCGATCATGGCCGCCACGATCTCGCCGTTCTCGGCGGTGGGCTGCTGGCGGATCGCGACGTAGTCGCCGTCGCAGATCGCGGCCTCGATCATCGAGTCGCCGCGCACCTCCAGCAGGAACAGCTGGCCGTCGCCGACCAGCTGGCGGGGGAGCGGGAAGACGTCCTCGACCCGCTCCTCGGCGAGGATCGGGCCGCCGGCGGCGATCCGGCCGACGACCGGCACGTACTGCGCCGCGGGCAGCGCGTCGCCGACCCCGGTCTCGTCGAAGGAGGACTCCTCGGCCGCCGACATCGACCGGCGCGCGGCCATCACCTCGGGCAGGAACACCTCCAGGGCACGCGGGCGGTGCGGGTCGCGCTTGAGGAAGCCCTTCTCCTCGAGGGTCTTCAGCTGGTGGGCCACGCTCGAGGAGCTGGTCAGCCCGACCGCCTCCCCGATCTCGCGCATCGAGGGCGGGTAGCCGCGCTTCTCGATGGAGTCCTTGATGTGGGCGAGCACCCGCTGCTGGCGCGGGGTCAGCCCGGTGGCGTCGGGCGGTCCGTCGGGCAGCTCGCTCACGCGGCGGGACGGGGTCTTCTTGCCGGTCTGGGGCGTGGCCATGGGAGCACGGTAGCCATCTCGGCCGTCGGGTTCAAACACCTGTTCGAACGGCGTGTCGGCCAGACTGCGGCCATGGGTGCACTCCGAGGTTCAAGCAGGCGCGGGGCGAGTGGCCGCAGCGCGGTCGTCACGGGCGGGGCGCGCGGCATCGGGCGCGGGATCGCCGAGCGGCTGGTGGCGGAGGGGTACGCCGTGGTCGTCGGCGACGTGGACGAGGCGGCGGCGCGGTCCTGCGCGGAGCAGATCGGCGCGGCCGAGGGGCGCGGGCTCGACGTACGCGACCCGGACGCGCACCGCGCCGCGGCGGCCGCGGCGATGCGGCACGGCGAGCTGGCGGCCTGGTTCAACAACGCCGGGGTCGGCGACGACGGCCTGATCGGCGACCTCACCGACGAGGCCGTGCGGCGGGTGGTCGAGGTGAACCTGCTCGGCACCCTGTGGGGGATGCGGGCCGCGGTGGCCGCCTTCGGCCCGCGCGGCGGCGACGTCGTCAACACCGCCTCGCTCGCGGGCCTCGGCCCGGTGCCGGGCTACAGCGTGTACGCCGCCACCAAGGCCGCGATCGTCTCCGCCTCGATGTCGGTGGCCGCGGAGACCCCGCGCCGGGTCCGGGTGCACGCCCTGTGCCCGGACGGCGTGCGGACCGCGATGCTCGACGCGCAGACGCCCGGGGGCCTGGGCGCCGCGCTCGTGCACTCCGGCGGGCGGATCCTCACCGTCGAGGAGGTCGCCGCGGCCGCGGTCGGGCTGCTCGGGACCGGCCGGGTGGTGCGCACCGTCCCGGCCTGGCGGGGCGGGCTGGTGCGGGCCACGACCCTCGCGCCGTCCGTCGCCGCCCGTGCCACCGGCCTGTTCGCCGCCCAGGGCCGTCGGGCGATCGCGAAGGGCCGCTGAGGACCGTCGCGGGGCCGCCCCGCGGCCATCGAACAAATGTTCGTGTCGCTCCTTGATCGGTTCGAACACGTGCTCTATCGTCGTACACATGTTCGATCGAACGTCTGATCGAGTGCCTGGTCCAGACCGTCCCGCGGGGACTGTCGGTGGCCACCACTAGAACTGACGTCGAGAGAGCAGGACCCCAGGCAGACCGCCGCTTCCCCAGGAGGTCACGATGAGCACGATGACGATTCCCGCCCACCCGGCTCGGGTGGTGCGCTCCGCAGCCGCCCGCCGCGGCGCGGTCCGGCTGACCCGCCGTGGCCGCCTGGTGGTGCTCGCGGTCGCGGTGCTCGCGATCCTGGCGATCGGCTTCGTGCTGGCCGGCGGCTCGGTCGCCACCGGCGAGTCGGGCCACCCGGAGCCCACCCGCGTGGTGATGGTCGGCACCGGCGACACGCTCTGGGACATCGCCGCCGGCCTCTCCGACGACGGCGACGTGCGCGCGATGGTCGACCGGATCCAGCGGCTCAACGCCCTCGACTCCGGCATGGTCGTCGCCGGCCAGCGCCTCCTGGTGCCGGTGGAGTAGGCGCCCTCACAGACCCACACCAAGGCCCACGCAGGCCCACACAGACATCGTCAGCCGCCTCGACCCCGGCTGACGAGCCGGGGAAGACGAGGGGCGGGGCCTGGTGGCCCCGCCCCTCGCGGCGTCCTGGTGGGGTGCCGGGGCCGCGCCCAGTTTCGTCGGTCGGCCGATGAACCTCGCGCCTGGACGATGAAGCTGCGTCGTCCAGGCACGAGTTTCGTGGCGGACCGGCCCCGTGCGAGCGCGGCCGTGGCCTCAGCGGGCGGCGCGGCGTCCGCCGATGGGACGGGTGCGATCGTCCTCGGCGGCCGGCTCGGCCGGGGCCGGTCCGGAGCGCGGCGGCGGGCCGCCGGTGATGCCGAGCCGGCGCAGCACCCGCGCGAGCAGCATCAGGCCGACGAACAGGCAGGCCACGGCGCCGACCGAGGCCAGGGCCAGGAACCACCACGCCGTCCGGTCACCGCCGCGGGCGGTCGAGCCGAAGTCGATCGCGGCGTACACCAGGTAGCCCCACGCCACGATGCACGCGGTGATCCCGAGTGCGAGCAGCAGCAGCGCCGGCTGGAACCGGGCCCGGCGCCGCGGCCCGCGACGCGATCCCGCGCGCTTGCCCGCCGTGCTCCCCGTCGCCCTGCCTGCCACCGCGCCATTGTCGCCGATCCCCGGTCGCCCTCCGGCCACCCGGGGCCGGTGCGCGCGGCGCACGCCGGTGGCCGCACGGATCGGCCCGGGGCCGGGCTCAGGCGGCGAGGTTCAGACGGCGAGGCTCAGGCGGCGAGCGTGACGTTCAGCTCCTCGCGCAGCCGGGCCATCAGCCGCGTCAGCAGCCGCGAGACCTGCATCTGGGTCACGCCGATCGCCTCGCCGATCTGGGCCTGGGTGCAGCCGCGGAAGAAGCGCATCTCCACGATGATCCGCTCCCGCTTCGAGAGCTTCGCGAGCACCGGCGCGAGCACCGCGCGGGCCTCGGCCACGTCGAAGCCCTCGTCGGTGAAGCCCAGGCGGCGCCCGATCGGGTCGTCGTCGCCCTCGTGCGCGGGGGCGTCGAGCGAGGCCGGCGCGAAGCAGCCGCTGGCGCCGAGCGCCTCCACCACGAGGTCGCGGTCGAGGCCGAGGTGCTCGGCGATCTCCGAGGGGCGCGGCGCCCGGCCGAGCTGCTGGTAGAGCTCGCCCTCGCAGGCGATGATCTTGGTCTGCGCCTCCTGGATGGAGCGGGGCGGGCGCACCGTCCAGCCGAGGTCGCGGAAGTGCCGGCGGACCTCGCCGCGGATGGTCGGGATCGCGAAGCTCAAGAAGTCGTGGCCGCGGTCCGGGTCGAAACCCTTGACCGCCTTGACCAGGCCGACGTACGCGACCTGCTCGAGGTCGTCGGTGGCGATGCCGCGCCCGCGGAAGCGACGGGTCGCGTCCACGGCCACCGCCATGTTCAGGCGGATCAGCTGGTCCTCGATCTCGGCCCGCTCTGCCGGGTCGGCGGCGGAGCGGAGGGTGAAGAGACGGATGGTCTCGTCGGAACGGCTCGGTGCAATCCCTGCAGTCATCGGGGGTGACCTCTCCTGTCTTCGATTGTCCTGGGGCCCTTTGTGCTGCGGCCCTTTCACGACCGTCTTGGTTGTCTTGCCCCGGACTGGTGGAGCGATAAACCACCCGTGCGGGTGGTCTATCCGGGGGCGGATCGTGCATCGGCCGGCCGCACCGACCGCCGCACCGACCGCCGCGCCGAGGGGCTTCCCGGGCGCGGCGCCCGGGCCCGGCAGCAGGTCCGGGGACGGCGGGGGACGAGGCCGCGACACGCCCTCGCGAGCCCCCCGATCCGATGCCCGGAGGGGCCCTGACCTGCAGGTTTGCCGCGTGGCCGGCGATCGCCGCAAGAACTTCCGCGGGCTACTTGCGCAGCCCTGGGGGCCGGGCGTACGGTTACCACTACATCTAGTACTTACAACGGTGTAGTTATCCACATCTAGTCCCCAGAAGCGCCTCGGCGACTCACAGGTCCAGGGTGGAAGACCCACAGCTCGCCCCTTGTTGTACACAGCGGAACCCCCGATATCCACAGCCCGCGCCCACCCCTCCTGGGGATTCTCGGCGACCCCTGCGCAGCCCACCGGAGAGGAGTGACCCGTGCACTGTCCGTACTGCCGCAACACCGACACCCGGGTCCTCGACTCGCGAGTCGCCGACGACGGCGGATCGATCCGCCGCCGGCGTACCTGCTCGGCCTGCGCGAAGCGGTTCACGACCGTGGAGCTGATGCAGCTGACCGTGCTCAAGCGCTCCGGCGCGTCCGAGCCGTTCACCCGGGAGAAGGCCGTCGCCGGGGTCCGGAAGGCCTGCAAGGGCCGTCCGGTCACCGAGGACCAGCTCGCGTGCCTGGGCCAGGCGGTCGAGGACGCGCTCCGGTTGGACGGGGCGGCCGAGGTCCCGGCCCACGAGGTCGGCCTGGCGATCCTGGGTCCGCTGCGCGAGCTCGACGAGGTCGCCTACCTGCGCTTCGCCAGCGTCTACCGCGCCTTCGAGTCGGCCGACGACTTCGAGGACGAGATCGCGATGCTGCGCGCCGAGCGCCCGGCCGTCGCGATCGAGCCGGTGACGGTGCCGGCCACGGAGCCGGCCCCACCTCAGCCCGTCGCGACGGGCTGACCCCAGACCGCCCGGCGTGTGTAGTGGGGAAGCTGCACGCGCCGGGCGCACCACATCGAGCCCGGCCGCTCACCCGAGCGGTGTCGGTGCTCAGGGCAATGATCGAAGCAACACCACCTCGAGAGACGGGACAAAGAGGGATGACCGAGACCGTGAGCGGGCGCACCGGCGCCAAGACCGGCCTGAAGATCGAGCGGGTCTTCAGCACCGAGGGGGTGCACCCGTACGACGAGCTGACCTGGGAGCGCCGCGACGTCGTGCAGACCAACTGGAAGACCGGTGAGACCGTCTTCGAGCAGCGCGGCGTGGAGTTCCCCGACACCTGGTCGGTCAACGCCTCGACCATCGTCACCACCAAGTACTTCCGCGGTGCGGTCGGCACCGACGCCCGCGAGTGGAGCCTCAAGCAGCTGGTCGACCGGGTCGTGAAGACCTACACCAAGGCCGGCGTCGACCACGGCTACTTCGCCACGGTCGGCGATGCCGAGGTCTTCGAACACGAGCTGACCTGGCTGCTCGTGCACCAGTACTTCTCCTTCAACAGCCCCGTCTGGTTCAACGTCGGCACCCCGTCGCCGCAGCAGGTCTCGGCCTGCTTCATCCTCTCCGTCGACGACTCGATGGACTCGATCCTGAACTGGTACAAGGAGGAGGGCTTCATCTTCAAGGGCGGCTCGGGCGCCGGCTTGAACCTCTCCCGGATCCGCTCCTCCAAGGAGCTGCTCTCCTCCGGCGGCACCGCGTCGGGCCCGGTCTCGTTCATGCGTGGCGCCGACGCCTCCGCCGGCACCATCAAGTCCGGTGGCGCCACCCGGCGCGCGGCGAAGATGGTCGTCCTGGACGTCGACCACCCCGACATCGAGGAGTTCATCGAGACCAAGGCGCGCGAGGAGGACAAGATCCGCGCGCTGCGCGACGCCGGCTTCGACATGGACCTCGGCGGCAAGGACATCACCTCGGTCCAGTACCAGAACGCCAACAACTCGGTGCGGGTCAGCGACGAGTTCATGCGTGCGGTCGAGGACGGCACCGACTTCGGCCTGCGCGCCCGCAAGACCGGCGAGGTCATCGAGCGCGTCGACGCCCGTGAGCTGTTCCGCAAGATCAGCCAGGCCGCGTGGGAGTGCGCCGACCCGGGCCTGCAGTACGACGACACCATCAACGACTGGCACACCAACCCCGAGACCGGGCGGATCACCGCGTCCAACCCGTGCTCGGAGTACATGTCGCTGGACAACTCCTCGTGCAACCTCGCCTCGCTGAACCTGCTGAAGTTCCTCAAGGACGACGACACCTTCGACGCCGAGCTGTTCGCGAAGGCCGTCGAGGTGATCATCACCGCGATGGACATCTCGATCTGCTTCGCGGACTTCCCGACCGAGGCGATCGGCCGGACCACCGTCGACTACCGCCAGCTCGGCATCGGCTACGCCAACCTCGGCGCGCTGCTGATGGCGATGGGCCTGGGCTACGACTCCGACGGTGGTCGCGCGATGGCCGCCGCGATCACCTCGCTGATGACCGGCACGTCGTACAAGCGCTCGGCCGAGCTGGCCGGTGTCGTGGGCCCCTACAACGGCTACGCCCGCAACGCGGAGGCCCACAAGCGGGTGATGCGCAAGCACCAGGCCGCCAACGACACGGTCCGCACGCTCGCCATCACCGACAGCCAGGTGCACAAGCTCGCCACCCAGGCCTGGGCCGACGTGATCGAGCTCGGCGCGACCCACGGCTTCCGCAACGCGCAGGCCTCGGTGCTCGCGCCCACCGGGACCATCGGCTTCATGATGGACTGCGACACGACCGGCATCGAGCCGGACTTCTCGCTGGTCAAGTTCAAGAAGCTGGTCGGCGGCGGCTCGATGCAGATCGTCAACCAGACGGTCCCGCGGGCCCTGAAGAAGCTCGGCTACCAGCCCGAGCAGATCGAGGCGATCGTCGCCTACATCGCCGAGCACGGCCACGTGGTCGACGCCCCGGGCCTGCGGACCGAGCACTACGAGGTCTTCGACACCGCGATGGGCGTTCGCTCGCTCAAGCCGATGGGTCACGTGCGGATGATGGCCGCCGCCCAGCCATTTTTGAGCGGTGCGATCTCGAAAACCGTCAACCTCCCGGAGACGGCCACCGTTGAGGACGTCGAGGACATCTACCTGCAGTCCTGGAAGCTCGGCCTCAAGGCGACCGCCATCTACCGCGACAACGCGAAGGTGGGCCAGCCGCTGGCCGACGCCAAGGCCAAGAAGGCCGACGCGGGCACCGACGCTGCGGCCGGCGAGCCGACCAAGGTCGTGGAGAAGATCGTCTACGCCCCGACCCGCAAGCGGCTGCCGAAGTCCCGCGTCTCGCGCACCACCTCGTTCACGGTGGGTGGCGCCGAGGGCTACATGACCTCGGGTGCCCACGACGACGGCGAGCTGGGCGAGATCTTCCTCAAGCTCGGCAAGCAGGGCTCGACCCTGGCCGGCGTGATGGATGCGTTCTCGATCGCGGTCAGCATCGGCCTGCAGTACGGCGTCCCGCTGGAGACCTACGTCTCGAAGTTCACCAACCTGCGCTTCGAGCCGGCCGGCCTCACCGACGACGCGGACGTGCGGATGGCGCAGTCGATCATGGACTACATCTTCCGCCGCCTCGCCCTGGACTACCTCGACTTCGAGACCCGCCAGGGCCTGGGGATCTACTCCGCCGACGAGCGTCAGCGCTACCTCGAGACCGGCTCGTACGAGCCCATCGAGGAGACCGGCTCCGCCGCCGAGCTGATCGCCGACCACGACCACGACATCGAGGAAGCCACGGTGGTCGAGGAGGCACCGGTGGTCGAGCTTGTCGAGACCCCGGAGGTGAAGGCAGGGCCTGTGAAGACGGCCCACACCTCCGCCGAGCTCCTCGAGCAGATCACCGGCACCGCCGTCGACAGCCCGCTGTGCTTCACCTGCGGCACCAAGATGCGCCCCGCCGGCTCCTGCTACGTCTGCGAGGGCTGCGGCAGTACCAGCGGCTGCAGCTGATCGTTCGGTACGTCAGTCGGGCTCGTCACCGCGAGGTGGCGGGCCCGACTGCGTTGCTGGTGGCCGCACCTGACATAGGGGTCGTGTCACGCGCGCAGCCTGAGCAGGAACGTCAGGTGCCTGAGCTCGGGGAGCCCCGAGGATCCGGGGCCTACCTACGTCTGCCCGCCACAGGGCGCTCAAGTACGGCGACGGCAAGTCTGAGGTGGAGAGGTGGCGGATTGACATGCGCGCCAGCCACCGGGCTGATGGGCAACTAGTGGAGGTCGGCGAGCATACGAGCGAAGGCTGCCTCCGTGACGACGGGTATTCCGTAGCTGCGAGCCTTCGCGGCTTTGCCACTCTGGGAATCGGGATCTGCGGCGACGACGAGCTTGGTGCTCTTATTGACTCCGCCATGCTTCAAGCCAGCTTGTTGTGCCAAGTCGATTAACTGGTCGCGTGGGACAGACAGCTCGCCGGTGAACACAACCTGATCACCAACACACAACTTGAAACCGCCCTCGCTCGTCGCGTGCGCCGCGACGTTCTTGGCCCTCTTGATGGCCACCCTCACCAAGTCGGTCGGTAAGCCGAGCGCCGTCGCAACACTAGTGAGATCCGCCAGCTCGGTCTCGGTCACCATGCCGTCGGCCCAGGCCGCGATCGCCATTGAATCGAGGTACGTGGCATGGACCGCGGCCAAATGGTCGCGGTGCAAGCCAAGAGATAGCGCGAGGTCAACGAGGGCGTTCTCCTCGTGTGCGGACAGGTATCCGTCGAGCAGTGCCTGCTCCAGAACGTCGAGGTACGCCTCGACCATGGGATTGGGGTTACGCGGCAGGGTCGAGGTGATGCGGTCCAGCCAGGCGGCCGGTTCTCGAGGAGTGGCAGACCGAAGTACTGAGCGGGGCCTGCCCGGCGTTGGCCCGGGGGCCGGCCACCAGTGACGCCGTGTGGATTCCAAGACAGCGGACCACGGCACCGGTCTGTCGGTATTGACGAGGTAATAGTTGAGAAGACCAGCGACGGCTCGGGCGTCACCGAGGGCCGTGTGCTCGTCCGCGTGCGGAACGTTTGCGGCAACGCAGCAGTCCTTCAGCTTTCGAGACGCGCCTCGTAGATACGAACTCGACAGCTGCATGGTGCACAGTGACGGCGTAGGCGGTCGCGTTCCGACGCTGGCGCGCTCAAACTCGTAGTCGAGGAACTGGGTGTCGAAGCGTGCGTTGTGCGCAACCAGAGTACGACCGGCCAGCGAACCGATCAGGTATGGAGCAACTTCCTGGAAGGTCGGGGCATCGAGCACGTCGCGCGCCGTAATGCCATGGATGTGCGTCGGGCCCACGTCGCGCTGCGGGTTGACGAGGGTGGCCCACTCGCGCTCGATCGCTCCTGAGTCTGAAACCTCAATGAGGCCGATCTCAACGATTCGGTCATGCTTCTGCGGGAAGAGCCCGGTGGTCTCGAGGTCAATGATGGTGTAGCCAGTCATCACGCTTCCCGTTCGCTCGACTTCGACCGGTCCGAGCCAGACGTTAGGCCTGAGTTCGTGTGCCTGCAGGGGATTCGAGCAATCCCGCAGCTCGCGCGAATGCGGTTTTGATCGATCAATTGGCACGTGGCTGCGGCATCCGCAGGCGATCGGGTCCGCTACTGCGCCGCCACGCTGGCCGCCCGGAAGAGGTCGGTCGGCATGGCGTGCTCGAGCTTCCAGGTGATCGCGATCGGTCGTTCGCCCTGATGGCTCACGTACGTAGCCGGGCCGAGGAACTGGTAGGGCGCGGTGCCGAAGGGGTCATGCTGTGTGTCGCGCACGAACAGCAGGATGTTGCTGGTGCCGTTGACGTACCGCTGGCCGGTGGGTGAGCCGACCGTCGTGACGTTCTGCGACTCCCAGTGGAAGAGCGTCGGGCTGATCGGGTAGTCGCGGTACATCGTCGTGGGGGAGTAGTCGGCCTCCGACTTCTTGAGCGTGGCCATGAGCAGGTCGGCGTTTGCCGCGGGGGCGAACGCGACGCCCTGCATCATGCTGGTCGGCTTGCGGTCGAGGGTGGCGTAGTCGACGGCAGCCAGGATCTCCTCGCGCTGATACCGGCCGTGGACGCGCAGCGGGTAGGCACTGAGCCCACCAACGAGAGGGGTGGTGACGTGCTGCGCGCCATCGAGTGCGAGGTCGACGACCTCGCGGAGTTCGTCGCGCATGGCCTCCTCCCGACGGAGCGCGTTGAGGCCCGCGTCGTACGACGAGAAGCCGCCCCCGTCCGGCCACAGCGAGAAGAACAGCATGCGTGCGTACCGCTGATCGGCCTGGCCCAGGTCCCGGTATGCCGGGGCATCGTCCGCCAGCAGTTGGAGATAGGTGGTAGCTCGCTCGGGGTCGTCGACGTGGGCGAGAGCGCGATTCCGTTTGGCGAGGCCGGCGGCGTACGCGCTGCGCACGCGAACAGGTAGGCCCGCGTCGACCCGGAGCTGGGTCCAGGACTTCTTGCCCTGCCGAAGCACCTCGGAGAGCGGCAGCCCGGACCGCGCCAGGAAGTCTGGCAATGAGGTGTCGCCCATGGACCGCAGTTCCTGGACCACCTGGGGCCAGCGCCGGGTGACCTGGGCCTTGACGTTCTCGAGGATGAGCTCCTGCGAGGTGCGGTCGAGGATGATCTGGCTGCCAGATGGAAGGAACGGAAAGCCCTCCTCGACGTCCTTGACGAGCTCGCCTCGGGCGCGTCCGGTGAGGGCGCGGAGCTTGGCGTCCCAGCGGAACTCGGCGTGCTGGTGGCCGACGAAGTCGAGGGCGGTGAGGACGGCCTTGTCGGTCGTACGCCTCAGGCCGCGACCGAACTGCTGAAGGAACACCGTTGCGCTCTCGGTCGGGCGCAGAAACAGAACGGTATCGATCTCGGGAATGTCCAGGCCTTCGTTGAACAGGTCGACTGCGAACACGACATTCACCCGACGGCCCCGCAGATCGCTCAGCGCCTGCTGTCGCGCCGTCGGCGCAGTCTCACCACTCACGGCCACCGAAGGGATTCCGGCGTCGTTGAAGACCTTCGCCATGTAATGCGCGTGCGCAACGCTGACGCAGAAGCCCAAGGCGCGCATCGTCGACAGGTTGCCGACCTTGTCGTTGAGCTCGCGCAGGACGATCGCCGCGCGAGCATCGTTGCCGGTGTAGAGGTTCTCCAACTCGGCGTCGTCGTAACGTCCTCGCCGCCACGTGATCGCCGACAGGTCGGTGTTGTCGGCGACGGCGAAGTAGTGGAACGGGCACAACAGGTCGGACTCCAGGGCATCCCAGAGGCGCAACTCGGTGGCGATCCGGCCATCGAAGAAGTCGCGGACGTCGGTGCCATCGGTCCGCTCCGGCGTTGCCGTCAGGCCGAGTAGCTCCCGCGGCGTCAGATGCTCGATGATCCGGCGGTACGTCGGCGCCTCGGCGTGGTGGAACTCGTCGATCACGACGACGTCGAAGGCGTCGGGCGGGATCTGGTGGATCCCGTAGGAGTGGAGCGACTGCACGCTGGCGAACACGTGCTCCCCGCGCTCGGGCCGGGTGCCGCCGTACCAAGACTCTCCGAAACTCCCGTCGGCCAGCACCTCGCGGTAGGTCCGACGGGACTGCTCCAGGATCTCGGCGCGGTGGGCGACGAAGAGAAGCGTCGGTCGACGACCGGGCGTGTGCCCGGCCAGCCGCCGGTAGTCGAGCGCGGCGACGACCGTCTTGCCCGTTCCGGTCGCCGCCACGACCAGGTTGCGGTGTCGACCACGGATCGTCCGCTCGACGTCGAGGTCGTCGAGCATCTTCTGCTGGTAGGCGTAGGGCCGGACCTCGAGACCCGACAGCGTGAGCGTGACGCGGTCGTGCTGCTTGCGGCCGCTGGCCTCGAGGAGTGCATCGTCGAGACGATCGCGATCCTGCGCGGGGTCGTAGCGTTCGAAGCTGGCGTCGTTCCAGTACGAGTCGAACGTCGCCTCGAACTTCTGGAGCAGGCTCGGGGTGGCGATCTTGGACAGACGTACGTTCCACTCGACCCCATCCAGGAGCGCGGCGCGCGACAGGTTGGAGGAGCCGACGTACGCCGTGTCGAAACCGGTGTCACGACGGAACAGCCAGGCCTTCGCGTGGAGGCGGGTCCGCTGCGAGTCGTACTGCACGCGCACTTCGGCACCGAACTCCTCGACGAGCCGATCGAGCGCTCGACGCTCGGTGGATCCGAGATAGGTGGTGGTGACGACCCTGAAGGGGATGCCCGCCCGTTGCAGTTCCCGAAGGTCGTCGTCGAGTAGGCGGACTCCATGCCATCTGACGAAGGCACAGAGCAGGTCGACGGAGTCGGCCGAGGCCATCTCGGCCCGGAGCTCGGCCGCAAGACTCGGCTCATCGCGTGCATTCGTGAGGAGTGCGGCCTCTGACAACGGGGTCTTGGGTCGGGATCCGTACCGCCCTGAGCCACGCACACTCCGCTCCTCGAGCAGAGAGCCGAGCAGCCGCGTGGGCGGCTCGATGGCCTCGCGCGAGTCGAGCGCGGTGAGAACCGCGTTCACCGATGCCAACCGCTGGCCGCGATCGCTGATGCTCTCGAGATGACGCTGCACAACCTGAGCGACGTGTTGTGCGATGACGTGTGGCTCGTCCGCCTTGTCGACCGCGAGTTCAGCCGCAGCCAAGCGCTCGGTCGCTCGGAGGCGGTCTCGAAGTTCCGGAGTGATGAGCGACTCGTAGAGACCTTCGTGCACGGGCCGAGCTTGCCAGGCCATGCAGACATCGGGCTGGCATTCGGGTTGTGGTCGTGCCGCCCAGCCTCAAGTCCAGCTCGACCGATGACCGATCGCTACGCGCCAGCGTGAGCCCAAGCACGCGCCATCATGCGTTGAGCTTTCACCGAACCGACTTCCGCCTCCGTCTCTCCTGCCCCACGTTCCCCCAGGCTCAAGTTGAGCCTGAGCTCGACCGATGACGCTCTTGCATCTCGGACGGGGGTCGACATGGCAGGAGAATCAGCGGAGCAGCTGGCTCGTCGCCAGCGTGAACGCGCCGAGCGACTCCTGAGGTCTGCCCAGATGTACGAGCGCGGGGCGCACGGGGAACGCGCCACCGCGACGATCCTCGACGCACTGCGTCACGAGGGATGGGCTGTCTTCCACGACGTCAAGTGGCCCGGTCGTCCACGCGCGAACATCGACCACGTGGTCGTCGGTCCGCCTGGGATCTACGTGATCGACTCCAAGAACTGGTCGGGTCGGATCGATGTCCGGGACAACACGTTCCGATGCGACGGTCGGAAGCAGGACAAGATCGTTGCCGCGGCCGGTGACGCGGCGCTGGCAGTGGCCGGTCTGGTCAGCGCCCCGGCAGCGGCCACAGCGCGCTCGGTGTTGTGCTTCGTCCGCGAGGAACACCTCGCAGGATGGTGTTACGACGTGATGGTCTGCTCGACCGGGAACCTCCGGGAGATGCTCTTGACTCGACCTCCTGCCCTGACGGTCGATCAAGCGCGGATGGCGGGTCTCGAGCTCGACATCGCGTTCCGTGCCGCAGCCCAATCAACTGTTCCCGCCTCCGCGGCGAGACCTGTTGGCCGCAGACCTATGCCGACGCCGCGGGTCACGGCACCCCCGCCTCGGCGACACAGCCCGAAGAGCCGGAAGAGGCACGGGCTTCAGCGTCAGCTCTTCGGCCTGTTGCTCGTCGTCGTGGTTGCCATGGTCGGGCTGACGCAACTTCCGCGCCTCGCGAGTCTCAGCGACGATGTCGCCAAGGCCATCGTGCCGCAGCCGGCGGTCAGCTATGACAGCTGCAAGGAGCTTCGCGGTGTGTATCCGAACGGAGTAGGCACTACGGCCGGAGTCGACAGCCTTCACCGCAAGCAGCTGCCGGTCGTAGACATGGCCGTGTACGCCGCGAACAGGGCACTCGACACGGACCACGACTGGATCGCGTGCGAGCGGGGTCAGGACCGGCCCTCGTCCGGAGGCCGATGAGCCGACCGCCGAGCCTCAGATCGACTCGTGCGGAGAAGATGTCCCCATGACCTTCGACGTCGACCGCATCCGCAAAGACTTCCCGGCCCTCGACTCCGGCACCGCCTACTTCGACGGGCCGGGCGGCAGCCAGGTGCCGCGGCAGGTGGCCGAGGCGGTGGCGGGGACGATGACGTCCGGGATCTCCAACCGTGGCCAGGTCACGGCGGCCGAGCAGCGCGCCGAGGACGTCGTGGTCGGTGCGCGGGCGGCGGTCGCGGACCTGCTCGGCTGCGACCCGGGCGGGGTGGTGTTCGCGCGGTCGATGACGCAGGCGACGTACGACGTCTCCCGCGCGCTCGCCAAGGAGTGGGGGCCGGGTGACGAGGTGGTGGTCACTCGCCTGGACCACGACGGGAACATCCGGCCGTGGGTGCAGGCGGCGCAGGCGGCGGGCGCGACCGTGCGGTGGGCCGGGTTCGACCAGGAGACCGGCGAGCTGGGCGTCGACGACGTCCGCGAGCAGCTGTCGGCAAGGACCAAGCTGGTCGCGGTGACGGGTGCGTCGAACGTCCTCGGCACCCGGCCCGACGTGCCGGCGATCGCGGCTGCGGTGCACGAGGTGGGTGCCCTGCTCTACGTCGACGGGGTGCACCTGACCCCGCACGTGCCCGTGGACGTCGCGGCGATCGGCGCCGACTTCTACGCGTGCTCGCCGTACAAGTTCCTGGGCCCGCACCACGGCATCGTGGTCGCCGCACCGGAGCTCCTGGAGCGGATCCACCCGGACAAGCTGGTGCCGGCCGGCGACCAGGTCCCGGAGCGGTTCGAGCTCGGGACGCTGCCCTACGAGCTGCTCGCCGGCACCACGGCTGCAGTCGACTACCTCGCGGGCCTCGCCTCGGACGCGGCGGACCGGCGGACCCGGGTGCTGGAGTCGATGCGGGCAGTGGAGCAGCACGAGGAGGCCCTGTTCGCGAGGCTGTTGGACGGGCTGCGCGGGATCGACGCCGTCACGCTGTACGGCGACCCGGAGCGGCGCACCCCGACCGCGTTCTTCTCCGTCGCCGGCCGGGCGGACCAGGAGGTCTACGAGCGCTTGGCCGCCGCGGGGGTGAACGCTCCGGCGAGCAGCTTCTACGCGATCGAGGCATCGCGGTGGATCGGCCTCGGCGACACCGGCGCGGTGCGGGCCGGGCTCGCGCCGTACAGCAGCGCCGACGACGTCGAGCGGCTGCTCGCGGGGGTCGCCGAGATCGCCGGGTGAGGGTGGCAGACTCCCGGCATGCCGTCGCGACAGACGACGTACGACGACTTCGTGGTCGCGCGCAACCCGGAGGCCGACTCCTCGTTGCCGTACCTGTTGCGGATCCCCTATGGCGAGCGCGGCATCCTGCTCAAGGCGCGAGAGGCGTGGCCGCGGACCAGCAAGGTCTACTGCCACCGGTTCGAGGAATGGCCGGCCGACGTCGAGGTGGTCGAGCGCGTGGGGGTGCGATCCTGCGTACGTCGGGGCGCGGCCATCGACCTCGTCCTCGACCGGGCCCGGGAGAACCGGTCGCAGTTCGTGATGTCGTTCGCCCGCGGCGGGCGGCAGGCGATCTTCTGGCAGACCGCGCGGACCGCCAAGCAGGTCCGGCCGCGGGTGCAGACCCCGCGGGCACGGGCCAGCGGGCTGGAGGACCTCGAGATCGTCGTGGACGTCTCGGAGCGGTACGCCTGGTCGTTCTCGGCCCAGCAGGCCACCACTCGGCGGGAGCGGTTGCCGGCCGGTGACTACGCCGTGCTGCACCAAGGCCGGCCGGTCGGCGTCGTGGAACGCAAGGGGCTGGGCGACCTGGTCAGCTCGTTGACCACCGGCAAGCTCAAGTACCAGCTCGCCGACCTGGCCGCGGTCCCGCACGGCGCTCTGGTCGTCGAGGACCGCTACTCCCGCGCCTTCCAGCACAAGATCGTCCGCGCCGCCGTGGTCGCCGATGGGCTCGCGGAGTGCCAGGTGGCGTTCCCGAACGTGCCGATCGTGTTCTGCGAAACCAGGAAGCTCGCGCAGGAATGGACCTACCGGTTCCTCGGGGCCGCCCTGGCCGAGGCCGTGCAGGACCAGCCGGGCGAGCTGTACTTCGGTGGACTGGCCACCGGCAACGTGCTGCCGCCGCGCGAGCCGACGTCCGCCGAGATCCGGGCCTGGGCGATCGCTGCGTCCCTCGAAGTCTCGGACCGGGGCCGGATCCCGGCCGCCGTGCGGGCGGCGTACCTCGCCGCCCACGAGTCCGAGTAGCGCGTCGGCGGCTCGCCGGGGCGGCCACGTCTGACGGGTTGTCGGTGCCCGCCTCTAGCGTTCTGCCGACGAGGAACTGCTGGGAGCGGTGAGGAGACCGGAATGGACCTGGAGGCGGCGCGCCGGCTCGGACGCGAGCTGCTCGACCAGCACGGACTGACGACCTGGACCCTGGTCCTCGACCGCGCCAAGCAGCGGGCCGGCGTCTGCCGGCACGCACGTCGTGAGATCGGCCTCAGCGCGCCGCTGACGACCCTGCACCCCGAGCCCGAGGTGCGCGACACGATCCTCCACGAGATCGCCCACGCTCTGGTCGGCCCGCGCCGCGGCCACGACGAGGTCTGGCGGGCGGCCGCGCTGCGGATCGGGTGCAGCGGCCAGCGGTGCACGGACCCGCAGCTGCCTGGCGTGGCCGGCGACTGGGTCGGCACCTGCCCCGCCGGTCATCGGATCACCCGCCACCGCCGCCCGTCGCGGCCCGGGTCCTGCGCGACCTGCTCGCCGGGGTTCTCCGCCGACCACCTGCTCACGTGGACCTACCGCGGCGCCCCGGCCGCCATGACCGCCGGCTACCGGGCCGAGCTGGCGCGGGCCCGGTCCGAGTCCTCCGAGCCCGCCCTGTTCGACCTGCCGGCCGGCCTCGGCGACCGGCTGCGGATCGCCGCGCCCGGCAGCAAGTACGACGGGCTCACCGGCACGCTGGTGAAGCGGGGTCGGACCCGCTACCACCTGCGGGTCGGCGGGCAGGTCCTGACGGTGCCGTTCGGGTGCGCCCAGGCCGTGGCCGACCGGGTGTCACCATGACCCTGAACATGACCCTGAACACGACCTCGGACCGTGACCCCGGACGTCGACCGCGCGCCTGAGCTGCCGGCCGAGGTCAGGTCCAGGCTTCGACGGCCTGCTCGAGGTTGAGCACGATCGCGGCGGCGGCGAAGTGGTGGTCGCCGGTGCTGCTCTGGGCCTGGACGACGCGGGAGCGGAGGGCCGAGACGTCCGCGCGGGCTGCGTCGGGATCGGCCTCCTCCCGAAGCAGGGCGGCGACGCACCGCAGGGCCTGGGCGGTGCTCGCCCGGAGCGAGGCGGCGGCGGGGTCGTCGTGGCGGATCTCCGCACGCTGGTCGGAGACCAGGGCGATGACCTCGTCGACGCAGCCGGTGAGCCGCTGGAGGGCCTGAGCGCGCAGGTCGTGCCGCTCGGTGCTCTCGGCCCAGCGGGCCGCCTTCCAGTTGGCGCGCCTGGCGTCGCGGGCCTCGTCCATCAGGCCGTCGGCGTCACGCGCCGTACCGGCCAGGGAGTGCCGCAGCGAGTTCCAGTCCCGTTCGCCGACGATCTCCCGCTCGAGCGCCGTGGCGAGCTCGTCGAGGTGGTCGGCGAGCTCCGTGCGGAGCCGCTCCTGGGCGAGGGCGGCCGGGGTGAGCGGCAGCTGGGGGAACGCGACGTAGACCCCGACGCCGACCACGGCGCCGAGGGCGGTCAGGCCTCCGTACGCCGCGGTGTACTCGATCGGGTCGCCCTTGCCCGCGACCAGCACGAACATGGCGGCCAGCGGCACCCAGCTGCCCATCCCGCCGGCGAGGCCCGCACCGCCGACGATCACGCCCGCCACCACGGCCAGCCCGAGGGGGATCGGCTCGGGCAGCGGAGCACCGATGGCGATGAGCGCGAGCACCGAGCCGAGGAGGATCGCGAGCACGACCTCGAGCGCGCTCCGGGCGGAGCGCACCACGGAGGTGGAGACGACGGCCAGGGCGCCGAGCGGGGCGTAGAAGGAGTACTCCGCGGCGAACCCGCCGAGCGGCTGCACCACGAGCCAGGCCAGCATCGCGGCGAGAGCCGCCTTGATGGCCATGAAGAAGTGCGGACGCGCCCGGGCCCCGGCCCGGGCCCGGCGTGCGGCGGTGGTGGTGTTCATGGGGGACCCGTACCCGGCGACGCCGGGCGGGTCACGGGGCCCACCGAGCCCACGCCCTAGCATCGACGCTGTGTGTCCCGCCGGACGCGGAGAGATCTCGGTGGAGGGGTGTGACGTGGGAGCTGGCGAGGAGCCGGAGCGGCGCCTGGACCGGGTGGTGCTCGGGTCCGGTGAGGCGCCGGAGGACCGGCTGGCGGCCACCGCCGCCGGACTCGCTGTCGGCGGTCTGCGGATCACCGTGACCGGCACGGACGACACGGTGCTCGAGAAGACCCGCGACCGGCTCGGGGTGGTGCTCACGCCGCGGGATCCGGCGGCCCAAGTGGCGGACCCGGCACTGCGGTGGCTGCCGCTGCCGGTGCGCGGGGACCTGCCGCTGACCACCGAGGAGCTGCAGCGCCTCGTCCGCCTGTTCGCCCGCACGACGCCCGAGCACGAGCGCCGACGGCGGCAGGCGTTCCCGCCCGTGGAGGCCGTCCCGACCGACGAGGAGGTGCGCGTCCTCGCCGACCGGGTGACCCGGGGCGACCTGGCCGCCCGGCAGCTCGACCCCAGCCTCCGCGAGGTCCTGGAGCGCGCCGACGCCAGCGAGGTCCTCGCCACCATCCGCGAGGTCAAGGCTCGACTCGGTGAGGTGCTGCGGCACCGGCGCGCCTGGGTGGTCCGGGTGGTCGATGTGGCGCTCGGCGACCCCGGGGCCGAGACCTGGCAGCGCCTGTCGGCCCACGCCGACGGCATCGAGCACCTGCTCCGGTCGCTCGCCGAGCTCGGCGACGCCGTGGTCGAGGGGGTCGAACCCTCCGAGGAGGCGGCCCAGGCCTTCGGCGCCCTGCAGGACGAGCTCGCCGCGGGGCAGCCCGCGCGACGATGGTTCCGGGGTCGGACGCAGCGGACGGCCGCCCGCCTGCTCGAGAGCGCTCGGGTGGACGGCGAGCCGGTCACCGACGTCGCCGGCGCGTCCACCGTACGGCGCTTCCTCGAGGTCGCCGCCGAGTCGGCGGACCTGGGGCAGCAGCTGGGCTCGCTCGGGGTGCCGGTGCCCCCGGACACGCCGCGGGACGGGATGGTCGCCGGGTACGCCGAGGTGCTGGAGGCACTGCGCGCGATCTCCCGGCTGGTCGACGTCTCCCGGCGCCTGGTCCAGGTGCTCGGACCGGGGCCGGTGGAGGAGCTGCCGGTCGCCTCGCTCGAGGACGCCGAGCGGGTCGGCTGGGCCGGTGACGCGCTGGCCGCGGTCCGCGAGGGCGAGCTGGCGCGCCGCGAGCTGGAGACGGCCGCGAACACCCTGGAGCAGGCCGCGGTGAGGGTCGCGGCGGCCGAGCGCCTGGACCAGCCGGCGCCGGAGGTGGCCGAGCTCGTCCTGTGCCTGCGCGCCGCGGCCGACCAGGCCTACGCCGACTGGCACGTGAAGATGGCCGCCGCGCGACGGGCCCGGCGGCTCGCGGTGCTGCGCGAAGAGCTCACGTCGCGACTCGCCGAGGGCGCGCCCGGTCTGCCTGCCCTGCTCGAGGCCGACGCCACGGAGGCGAGCTGGGCGCCGCGGATCGCGAGGTGGGACGCCGCGTGGGCGGCGGCCCGCGAGCTCTCGGAGGCGATGGCCGGCCCCGCGGTCCGGGTCGTCGCGATGCCCGAGCTGATCGCGCAGAGCGCCGCCGGCGGGCGGCTCGACGTGCTGGTCGTCCACGACCCGACCGCGGAGCACGCCGAGGACCAGCGGCTGCTCGACCTGGCGCCGAGGACCGTGGTCGTCACGAGGCCGGCGGGTCCCCGCGAGGTGGTCCTGGAGCTGGCGTCGACCGGCCCGGTCAGCGGCGCGGAGGTGCGGGCCGCCACCGGACTGAGCCCGGCGCGGTCGCGCACCCTCCTCCAGCAGCTCGTCGACGCCGGCGAGCTGGTCCGCACGGGAGCCACCAGCGCCACCCGGTGGCACCGGGCCGATCCCGTCGGCGACCACCGGTAGCGGCCACGACCGGGAGGTGAGCCGCGCCACGACCGGGTCACGTCACGGGCGGCGCCGCGGCACGTCCCTGCGTCGGAGCCGCCGATCCGGGTGCCGCCGGTCCGCCGGGCCGGGTGCGCAGACCGGACCTGACCCGCGCGAGCCGGGGCCGGGTCGTGGTGCGCTGGAGCGCTCCGTCGGACAACGCCAGCCCGATCAAGCGGTACCGGATCGTCTCGAGCAGCGGTCGGGCGAAGGTCGTCGGCGCCGACGTACGACGGACCGTGTTCAAGGCCGGTCGCGGCCGGCACGAGTTCACCGTGGCGGCTGTCAACGCGATCGGGTTCGGACGCCCCAGCCGCCCGGCGGTGATCCGGATCGTCGCCCGGCGCTGATCGCGGGACCGGTGGGTCGTGACGGTGGCACCGACGGTGGGTACTGGCGGGGCAGGAACCCGAGGAGGCCCCCATCGTCACGCTGCTCACCGTCGGCCACGGCACCGCGAGCCAGGATGAGCTCACCGAGCTCCTCACGGGTGGCGGGGTGGGCCTGGTCGTCGACGTACGACGCTTCCCCGGCAGCCGTCGCCACCCGCACGTGGCGACCGACCGGCTCGAGCGGTGGCTCCCGGCAGCCGCCGTCGCCTACCGCTGGGAGCCGCGGCTGGGCGGACGCCGCCGGGTCCCGCCGGACGAGCGCGACGCCGACCCGTGGTGGCGGGTCGAGGCGTTCCGGGCGTACGCCGCGTACACCCGCACCGAGGAGTTCCGTGAGGCGATGGACGGCCTCCTCACGGAGGTCTCCGCGCGCGCCGACGCGAGCACCGCGGTGATGTGCAGCGAGAGCCTGTGGTGGCGCTGCCACCGCCGGCTGATCGCCGACGTCGCGGTGCTCCTGCACGGTGTTCCGGTGCTGCACCTCTGGCACGACGGCAGGCGCACCGAGCACGTGCCGGCCGCGGGCGCGCGGGTCACCCCCGACGGGCTGCGCTACGACGGGGACCGCTGACCCGCGCCGTCGGGCGCGGGCGGCGTCCGGCGCTCAGCCCGCGAGCCGCTCCAGCCCGTAGTAGACGAGGAACGCCGGCCAGACGATCCCCTCGAGGATGGCCAGGACGTACCACCAGAAGCTGTCGGCCTGCTGCCAGAACCACACCCACGCGCCGAAGATGCCGATCCCGTACAGCGCGCCGCTGGCGCCGGAGTACGACGAGCCCGTGTTGTCACCCATTGATCTCCCCTCCGCCCCCGACGCTAGTGAGCACGTCGGGCCGGGGCCAGGGTCCCAGGACCCGATCCAGGAAGGGTCCGAGCCGCTCAAGGAACCTGCCGGGCGAGCCGATGAATCCTTGGAGAGGACAGATCGGGGAGTGACGTGGCCACTGAGTGGACCGGTCAGTCGGCTCGCCGTCGGAGACCCGACCGGCCGCAGGCCGGGTACGACGAGCAGGCGAGCCCCTCAACGCTGCGACTGCTGCTCTTCCTCGTGCTCGCGGTCCTGGTCCTCAGCATGGTCCCGTGGCTCGGTGAGGCCACCGGGTTGATCGGCCGGGACGCGCCGCCGGTGCCCGCCCCGACCGCCCCCGGTCCCGCGTGTGCGGGTGGGGTCGCCTGCGAGCCCGGCACGAGGTGAGCCCGGCGGCCCGGTGAGGGCCGGGCACGAGGTGAACCCGGCGGGCTCAGAGGGTGACCCGGGCCACGCAGGTCTCACCCGTCGCGCGGTTGGTCGCGCGGAACGTGAACGCGTCGCGGCTGTCGAGGGCGTCGCCGTCGTGGCGCAGCTTCCAGCGCCAGGTCTGGCCGGCCCGGTTGCCGTCGATCTCGGCCTCGACCTCGATGCGGCCGTCGTCGGGACCGGCCTTGATCTTCCAGTCGGTGCGGCCCGAGCACGACCCGGAGCGGCGTACGTCGGAGCCGGCGGCGCTTGCGGGTGCGGCGGCCAGGACCGGGACGGCGAGCAGGACGGCAGCGGTGGTGGCGAGGAGTGTCTTCATGGCCCGAGCCTGCGCGCGCGAGATGAGGCGGGGGTGAGGCCTCGGTGAGGGTCCTCTCACGGCGGTCGCCGGCGGTTGTCCACAGATCGTTCGGACCCCCTGGCGGCGCGGGCCCCGCGAGGCGTTCGCTGGACCCATGCCGAAGTCTCGGGGACGCAAGCAGAAGCAGACGGGGACCGGATCAGGACCACGACCCGGGGGCCCGGGTGCGCCGTACCTGCGCAGGATGGCCGGCCTGGTGCGCCTCGCCGACGAGGCCGAGGCGCGCGGCGACGCGGCGGCGACGCTCGAGGTGATCAGCCGGCAGCCCCTCGACGAGCGGGGCGAGCTGTTCTGGCGACATTGGCGGATCGCCCGGCTCGAGCAGCTGATCGTGCTCGAGCCGTTCCTGCCGAGGTGGGTCGTCTCGCGCTGGATCCTCGAGCAGGCGGCCCAGGCGTGCGACCCGACGACGAGACGCGGCCGGGCCTTCGCCCGCGACGTCACGGTCGAGCTGCGTGGCGGCCGCGACGCCCTGCCGGGGGTCGACGAGATCGACGCGCTCTCCCGCGTGGCCGACGACGACTGGGTCTACCGGCAGCTCTACCTCTACGACCAGGGCGGACTCGCGGCGTTCCTGCGGCACGGGGCGGCGGCCGATCTCGTGGCCGGGGCGGACCGGATCCAGGAGTGGGTGTCCGCACCCATGCGCGCGCTGCGGTTCGTCCGACGCGAGCCGGCGCTGCTGCACTGGGCCGACGTCGCCACCGGCGCCCCGGTCGGCGTCCCCGATCTCGGTGCCGCCGCGTTGCTGCTGCCCGGGGAGACCGTGCTGGGCCGGCTGGTGCCCACCTCGGACGGACCGATGCTCGAGGGGACGCCCCTGCCGGTGCCGGCCGACGTCGCTGCGGCGGTCGCCGCGGACCCCGGTGACTGGGTGGGCGCCCTTCGTCGGTGGGAGCCCGGCGAGGAGGGGCGCCACACCGCGATCATGCGCGGCAACCACCTGCTCACCGACGTGCCGGAGGTCGTCTGGGAGTACGCCGTCCTGCGCTGGGCCGAGGTGCTCGGCGCCCCGCTGACGCCGGGCGTGCTGGCCGAGTCTGGGGCTGCGCTGGTGCGAGCGGCGCTCCGGGGCGAGCTCTCCACCGGCGTCGACGACGCCGAGGTGGACCTGTGGCCGTGCGTCGCGGCCGTGCTCTGCTCCCCGCCGATGATCGAGCGGGTGGCCGACCGGATCCGGCCCGAGGACGCGCCCGGGCTGCTGGCCCTGGCCGACCGGCTCTTCGGCCCCGCGGCAGCGATCTGTCGCGAGCTAGCCACGGCCGCCCGGGCGGCCGCCTAGGACTCGGCGCCGTTGTCGTCCCGGTCGTAGACCGGGCGCATCCGCAGGTCGTCGCGAGGGTCGGCGGGCGCACAGCAGCCGGTGACCCGCTGGCCCTTCAGCGATGAGACCCGGACCAGCACCGCGACCAGCAGGATGAACGCCGCAAGGGCCAGGAACACCATGAGGGCCTCCGATCGTGCCGTGCGAGTGGCGACGGCTGCCTCCACTGTAGGACGCGACTACGGGATGCTGAGGACGATCTCCTGGTCGGGCTCGAGGCGCAGGTCGCCCGGGTCGCCGGTCACGGGAGTCCCGTTGCTGGTGAGCGTGACCGTCTCGCCCGCCTCCGCGCGCACCCCGCCGATCTGGGTCCGCGTGAGCGGGACCCCCCACTGGACGAACAGCTGCCCCAGCGTGAACACCTCGCCGACGGTGTCGGCCTCGATGTGGATGGTTCCGTCCGCCTCGTGGGTGTGCAGGGCCGACATGGCTCCCGTGGACGGGTCGACGCCGATGTTCGACGGTACCGGCACCGGTGTTCCTGCCACCACGATCTCCAGCCGCGGGTGGTAGTGCTCCGCGGTGCCCATCGGACCCAGGTCGAGGCCGGCTGCCGCGACCCGGGCCGCGACGTCGTCCGTGGGTGCCGGCCACGGTGGGGGCGTGGTGGTCATCTCGACCGAGCCGGTCGGAGCTGTCGACGCGTCGGCGTCGGAGCCCTGATCGGAGCTCCCGCAGGCGGTGAGGAGCAGCGGTGCGACCAGGGCCAGGGTGACCAGGCGGGGACGTGACTTCACGGGAGAACCATCGCAGGGCGTGGTCGGGTGGCGGTAGGCGGGCAGGGTCACGCGTGCGTCGACGACGCCAGGATCTCTGCCGCCTCGTGCTCGAAGCTGCCGGTCTCGATCGGGCAGTGGATGCCGCACTCCTTGGGCGCGCCCTTCTCCCACCACCAGCGACCGGCACGGTCGTCCTCTCCCACCGCGACAGGTCGGGTGCAGGGGCCGCAGCCCAGGCTCGTGTAACCCTGCGCGTACAGCGGATGCACTGGGACACCGTGCTCCTCGACGTAGCCCCACACGTCGGCGCTCGCCCAGTCGGCCAGGGCGTTGACCTTCACGATGCCACCGTGGTCGTGGTCCAGCTCGACCTTCTTGATCGCCGCGCGCGAGGCCCACTGGTCGCGCCGCAACCCGGTGAACCACCCGTCCAGCCCGCGCAGCGCCTGGGTGAGCGGCCGGACCTTCCGGACCTGGCAGCACCGCATCCGGTCGGCGACACTGGAGCGAAACAGGTCGACGCCGCGCTCGGCGACCATCGCCTGGACCTCGGCCGCGTCCGGGTGGAGCACGTCCCAGCGGGTCCGGGGGTAGTGCGCCCGGGCCTCGTCGATGAAGCGCAGGGTTGCGTCCGGGAGCCGGCCGGTGTCGACCGTCACGACCCGGATGTCCGGCCGGAGACGGGTCGCCATGTCCAGCACGACCATGCCGTCCACCTGCAGGGCCGTCACGATGGCGATCCGATCACCGAGCTCCTCGAGTGCCCAGGCGATGACGTCCTCGGGCTCCTGGTCATCGAGGTCGACGGCGATCTCGCCGATCTCGAGGTCGTCGAAGACCACGCGCTCGGCCGGGTTGGAGGCAGTCCTCGCGTCGACGATGGTCACCGTGCTTCTCCTGTCGTACGTCGTCATGTCGGTCAGCCCCCTGCCATCGCCATCACGATGGTGATCGTGTCGTTCGGGGTGACATCCGTGGACAACCCCTGCAGCCCACGGATGTCCTGGTCGCCGACGGTGACCAGGAAGGCGCCCGCCACCTCGCCGTCGGGCAGGACGGTGCTGCCGAACTGGGGATGCCGGCGAGTCACCTCGGCCAGCACTCCGCCGACGGTCCGGCCGTCGACGCTCAGCTCGTCCGCGCCGTCGACGTACCTCTGCAGCGGCCCGGGCACCCGGACCAGCACCCCGGCGTCCACCCGCTCCCCGGGCCCGGCGACGGACCCGCGAGCGCCGACGGAGACGGCGAGGAGCTCGTCGTCTTCCAGCAGGTCGCAGAACTCGCCGAACGACGGTCGGCCGCCGGTCCGGTCCTGTTCGGCCAGCCAGGCGCCGACGAGCCGGTCGAGCACGTCCTCGACGTCCTTCGTGGGGACACGCCGGACGAGCCGTCGACCGATCGCCGTTCGTCGGCCGAGGCCGCCACCGACGCTGAGGTCGTACGCCTCGACCCGTTCCCCGGTGTCGGGGTCGTGGGTCGTGGTGCCCTGCAGGCCGATCTCTCCGACCCAATGCTGCGCGCAGGCATGGGGGCATCCGTCGAGATGGATGGCCAGATCGGACAGGCGCTCCGCGCCGTGAGTTGCTTCGAGCCGGGTGAGGATCCCGTCCAGCTTGTCCTTGGTCTCGGCGACGGAGTAGTTGCAGAACCGGTTGCTCGTGCAGGCGACGGATCGTCCGACGGCTCGGCTGCGGTCGACCGGGACACCCAGCTCGGCGAGTCGGGCGCTGACCTCCTCGACGCGGGCTCCGGGCACGTGACCGAGCACGAAGTTCTGCTGCCGGGTGAGACGCAGGTCGCCGCCGATGTCGTCGACCAGGTCGGCCAGGTGAGTCAGGGTCGTTCCAGACAGCCGTCCGGAGGGCACCGGAACCCCGACGTAGACGCGACCGCCATCACGCTGTGGGTGCACGCCCAGGTGGTCGGCCCCGCCGACCGGGTCCGGGGCCACCCCGTCTCCGAGTGCGTGCCCGAGCTGGTGCTCGACGCGGGCTCGGAACGCCTCCGGGCCGAGGTCGTCGATCATGAACTTGATCCGCGCCCGCGCCCGCGACATCCGGTAGCGCAGGTCGGTCTGCCAGGCGTCGGTCACCGCCCGGAGGACCTCGACGGTGTCCTCGACGGGGATGAAGACGCCGACGTCCCGGGAGATGCGCGGGGTGTTCGCCATGCCGCCGCCGACCCGGAGGGCGAACCCGCGACGACCGTTCTGCAGCACCGCCACGAGCGCGACGTCGGAGATCTCCGGAGCGTTGCACTGGGCCGGGCAGGCGGAGATCGTGTACTTGTGCTTGCGCGGCAGGTTCTTGTAGTCGGGATGGGACCCGAAGAACGCCGCGACCTCGCGAACTACATCGGTCACGTCGAAGACGTCGTGGCCGCTCAACCCCGCAACCGGGCAGCCCGTGACGTTGCGGACGGTGTCACCCTCGGCGCCGGCGGTGCTCAGGCCGATCGCCTCGACCTCCGCGACCACGGTGGGTAGGTCCGCCATCGAGACCCAGTGAAGCTGGACGCCCTGCCGGGTGGTGAGCTCGACCCCGTCGCGGGCATGTTCGCGCGCGATCCGGCCCAGCCCGCGGACCTGCGACGCCGTGAGGACGCCACCGGGAACCTTGACCCGCACCATGAAGGTGCCCACCTTCGGCTTGTCGTGGGCGATGCCCCACCAGTGCAGTCGGACCATGTCCTCCTCCGGGACCGCCTCGTAGCCGCGGGCGATCAGGTCGGGCAGCTCGGCGCGCACGTCGACCGGGGGCCGGTCGCGCTTGAGTCGTTCGAGGAAGTTGCGTCGGTAGACCTGCTCCCAGTCGGGGGGCGGGCGGTCGGCTCGGGCGCGTCGGGTGCGCGTCGGGGTCTCGGTCATGAGGGTGCTCCGGATGGTTCGAGGGTCGACGGGTCGGCCGGTCGACCGACCACGGCGTGGTCGATGTCGCCGAGGCGACGAGAAGGTCGAAGGCGCGCGCCGGCCAGGACTCGAGCCTCAGGACTGGGGCCCGTGGCCTCGAGCGGAGAGTGCGACGCGCTCAGCGCATTCGCAGCGGGGCGGGCGCGCTCGAGCAACAGTCGCTCAGGCTGGGGATCATCTGCCCCACCTGGTCACGACAGCGCGTCCGGATCATGGGCCAGACCTTAGGGGTGCCGAGTGGCCCTGGGCGGGTGTTCTCATGATGCGTCCGCACTCGGGACCAAGGACCTGATCAAGTCGGGACCTTGGTCCCGGGGTCGGCCGATCCTCTTGCGGGCTCGGGCCGCTCTACGAAGGTCGATAGTATTTCGGGCTCGCCTGCTGCATCCGTGGGTCGCTCGTGCCGGGCCGGCGGTGCGTGGGCAACCGTTCCGGGGGCCGGTTCGGTTGGCAGGACACCAACCCGGTCGCGGAGTCGGTGCTCCTTCTGCAGCGCGCGTTCTGGGTCGGGACCACAGACGACCGGCGCCGCACGGCTCTCGAGCACCTGCCCGACGAGCTGCTCGCTCGCGGTCTTCTGGCGCTGGCCCTGGCAGTCGTGGTCCTCGGCGCGCCGCAGCTGGTGTTCTCCCGCCTCCAGGACAGCGTCCCGGACCGACTCTGACGACCGCCTCAGCTGGTCAGTGTGTCGGCACCAGAAGCAGGTCGACCCGCGACTGCTGGCGGATCTCCAGGGCCACGAGCAGGAGGATCACGACGGCCAGGACGACCTGCCGGCCGCGACGACCCAGCCGCACCTCGACGGTCAGCCAGCGTCGCGAGGCCACCCCGACCACCGCGCGGCCCAGCACTCCCAGCGCGCCGAGGACGACGACGACACCGAGCGGGTTGTAGGTCCAGGCGCGGCCGAGGTCGCCGCGGGCGGCGAATCGGGTGGCTCGCGTGCCTCCGCAGAAGGGATCCATGATGCCCATCCGGTGGAGCGGGCCGTGGAGGTCGACGGGAGGCAGCCCGAAGAGCGCCATCGCGGCAGCGAGCAGGGCACCGACGACCGCCAGGGCCGTCAGCGTCCTCCACTCGTCGCGCGGCGACCAGGTGATCCGCAGCCGATCCGCCGTGACCGGCCCCGATGTGCTCATGGCGTTGACCGACGGGCGAGGAACCTCGCCACGGTCCCGGCGAAGCCGGCTCGCACGGCGACATCGACGAACCCTGCTTCCAGGAGCTCCCGGTGCAGGTCATCGGGGTCGAGCAGGAGATAGGGCGAGCGGTCGATGACATGGACCGCGCTTGCGATCGAGGTGTCCGCGAGGTCGTATCCGACGAACGTGCCGCCCGGACGGAGCACTCGGGCGACCTCCTGCAGTCCGCGCCTCCAGTCGACCACGTGATGCAGCATCAGACAGCTCGTGACGAACTCGAAGGCGCCGTCCGGATAGGGCAGTGCCGTGACGTCGGCCTGGTCGACGATGACGTTCCCGCGATCGCCGAGGAGCCGGGCTGCCGCCGCGACCATCGCCGGGTCGACGTCGCTCACCGTGAGCTGCACGGAGGGAAAGGAGCGGGCGACGCCAACCGCCATGGCCCCGCTGCCGCTGCCGAGCTCGAGCACCTCGCCATGGAGCTCCACCCCCTGGAGTGCCCAGGGAAGGATCGCCCGCCGCGCGATCGCGCGCCAGGGTCCGCTGCGGCAGAACGCCGCCTCGAGGACGGACATGGCTGGCATCGGGACCTCCTGCTCGGCTCGGCTGGATCGCGTCCGGTCACCCGGACGGTCTGACGGTGGCGGTGTCCGTCGCGCTCGCACCGGCGGCGGTCGGGCCTCCGGCGAAGTCGACCCGGGCCTCGTACCGCCCGGGTGCGAGGTCGCGGAAGACCACGCGGGCCCGCCCGTCAGTGGCCGCGACCGTCCGACTGTGCCCGGCGAACGTGATCGTCACCGAGTCATCGAAGGGTACGTCGAGCCCCGGTGTCTCGATCGTGACCCGGACGACGGCGCGCCCGCGCCGTCCGACTGCCGCGACGTCGATCCGGGTGCGCGAGCGCACCGGGTCGGGGAAGGTCACGACCTGGCTCGCGGGCTCGTACCCCTCGGCCGTGAGGTCGACCCGGACGGTCATCTGCGCTCCCACGTCGTCTGTGGACAGCCGCCGATCGGCGGTGGCTGCGGAGCCGAGCGGCTCGCCGTCCCGCATCCAGGTGTATGCCGCCGATGCGGCCGCAGGCGCCCAGGCTCCCGGACTCACGGTGAGCAGCTCGCCATCCACCGGGGTCCCGGCCGCGGTGAAGGGTTCGGTGATCTCGACCTGTCCTGCCCGGTTGAAGCGGTCGATCCGGACCTGGGTGCGCCGTCGGATCTCGGGCAGCTCGTCGTAGAGGTGCTGCCCGGGGCAGGCGGTGTCGTTGGTGTCCCGGTGCCCGTCGATGACGGGCAGGGTCACCCGCCTGCCGGCTCGGAACTTGTCGCTGCCCTCGGAGGTCACGATGGTGCGTCCCTCGGGGTTCCGGTCGTAGGGGTGGAGCTTCCACGCGGCGATCCGGGCGAACGCACCGAGGACCGCCCGGCTGGGCGTGGCCTGGTCGAAGTTGCCGATGGCGGCGATCCCTGCCGACGTGGCGTTGAAGCCGAGGGTGTGCGCGCCGCGCACCGGCTTGGCGGGACCACCCGCGCGGCCGACCCAGGCCCGACCGAACCGGTCCACCAGGAAGTTGTACGCGATGTCCGACCAGCCCAGGCTCTGGGTGTGGTACGCGTACATGCCGCGGATCAGCGCGGGGACGTCCGTGCGCGCGTAGGTGTTGCTGTTCGCGGTGTGGTGGACGTGGACCTGCTCGATCGTCTCGACGTAGGAGGGCCGTCCCTTGCGCCAGCCCTCGTCGGCGCCCCACTGGGCCCGGCTCAGCAGGTCGGGCGGCGGTACGACGCCGGCGGGAGTGCTCGCCGGCTCGCCGCCGGCGCGTCGTGTCCGCCGCCGTCCCACCCGGGCGTGGCCGATCGACCGGTCGCTCGGCAGTGGCGTCGGATGCAGGAGAACCATCGTGAGACCCGCCGGCCGGCTGTCGCGGATGCGCAGCCGGATGCCGTCCGCCGGCCCGATCCAGGCGAGCTCGGTCCCGACGATGCCGGTGGCCTCGCCCGAGTCGGCGTCGGGCGAGTGGTGGACGTGGGGCATCCGTGACCACGGCTGCCAGGCACCATCGGTGCGTGAGCTGACGTCGATGTGCGGCTCGACCTCGCCGCTGCGCCAGGTGAAGCCGACCATGGTGTGGGTGCTCGTCGCCAGTCGCGAGGTGCGCCAGGTGCCAGGTTCTTCGAGAGCCAGGATCTCGTCGGTGAGTCGCACCGCGAGCGACTCCACCCCCATCCGCCCGGCGGAGAGCTGGAGCACCCCGTCGGTGCGCGGGGGGCCCTCGCTGGAGCCGGACAGGACCCCGTTGCGGGCGGCGACGCCGATCCCGGCGACGGCCGCGGCACCTCCGACCAGGGCGGCGAGGAAGGGTCGACGCGTAGTCGGGCGAGGTCCGGGGCGCGCGCTCATGCGGTCCACCTTCCGTCATGTCCACCGGCGCAGCTGGGACGCCGCGCCGGGACGCGCCCGCCCGCCGGGGTCGCAGGCCGCGCGGAGCTTCCACGGGCTTGGTCGGGACGTCGGCCGGTGTGGTGAGGAGGGTGCGGTCGGTTCATCGTCGCTCCTTGGGGTGTGCTCTCGACGGCTGTCCGACGCCGCCGGCGAAGGGTCCCCGGCGGGTCAGGTGCCGGTCATGGGCTCGACTTCGCCAGTCGTGGACCGCTGGACGGAGATGGCCTCGAACCGGCGCAGGCGCAGGCTGTTGGACACCACGGACACCGACGACAGCGCCATGGCCGCGCCCGCGATCACGGGGTTGAGCAGGCCCAGCGCCGCCAATGGGATGGCGGCGACGTTGTAGACGAAGGCGGCGAAGAGGTTCGTCTTGATCGTCCGCAGGGTCCGGCGCGACAGTCGGATCGCGTCCACCGTGGTGCGCAGGTCCCCCCGGACGAGGGTGAGGTCCGAGGCCTCGATCGCGACGTCCGTGCCGGTCCCCATCGCAAGGCCGAGGTCGGCGGCTGCGAGCGCGGCAGCGTCGTTGGTGCCGTCGCCGACCATCGCGACCGTGTGACCCTCGGCCCTGAGCCGCTCGACCACGCCTACCTTGTCCGCCGGCAGGACCTCGGCGATGACCTCGTCGATGCCGACCTCGGCCGCTACTGCGTGCGCCGCGCGCTGGTTGTCGCCGGTCAGCAGCACCGGGGTGAGCCCGAGTGCCTTGAGCTCGGAGATCGCCTGCACGCTCGTCGGCTTGAGGGTGTCGGCGACGATGACCACGCCGCGAGCCGCGCCGTCCCAACCGACGGCGACGGCCGTCCGGCCGACCCCCTCGGCATCGGCCACCGCACGGAGCAGCGGCTCATCCAGGGCCTGGCCCCACGCTTCGCGCAGCCAGCTCGGCCGCCCCGCCACCACCTCGTGGCCGTCGACGACTCCCGACACGCCGAGCCCCTGGGTGGCGCTGAACCCCTGGACCGGGCTGAGTGGTCGGCCGGTCAGGCTGGCGGCGCCGGCGGCGATGGCACGCCCGATGGGGTGTTCGGACGCGTCCTCGAGCGCCCCCGCGAGGCCGAGCAGCTGATCGGTGTCGGTTCCGATAGAGGGCACCGCCCCGACGAGCGTCATCTTGCCGGTGGTGACGGTGCCGGTCTTGTCGAGCACGATCGTGTCGACGACCCGGGTGGATTCGAGCACCTCCGGGCCCTTGATCAGGATGCCGATCTGCGCGCCGCGTCCGGTGCCGACGAGCAGCGCGGTCGGCGTTGCGAGGCCCAGCGCGCACGGGCAGGCGATGACCAGCACGGCGACCGCCGCGGTGAAGGCCGCGGTGGCGGTGTGCCCGGTCGCCAGCCAGGTGATGAGGGTGGCCAGTGAGATCGCGATCACGATCGGCACGAAGACACCGGAGACGCGATCCGCGAGCCGCTGTACCTGGGCCTTCCCGGACTGGGCCGCCTCGACGAGGCTCGCCATCTGGGCGAGCTGCGTGTCCGAACCCACCCGGCTGGCTCTGACGACCAGGCGGCCGCCGGCGTTGATGGTCGCTCCGACGACAGGGTCACCGGGGCCGACCTCGACCGGGACCGGCTCACCGGTGAGCATCGAGGCGTCGACCGCGGAGGACCCTTCCTCCACGACGCCGTCCGTGGCGATCTTCTCGCCCGGGCGGACCACGAACCGATCTCCCACGTCCAGCTGGCCGATCGGGATCCGGGTCTCGACCTCCCGGGCGGCGCCGTCGCTGGAGTGGCGCAGCACGGCGACGTCCTTGGCGCCCAGGTCGAGGAGTGCGCGGAGGGCTGCGCCGGACTGCCGCTTCGCGCGCGCCTCGAAGTAGCGCCCCGCGATGATGAACGTCGTGACGGCGGCCGCGACCTCGAGGTAGATGTGCGCACCGCCGGCGTCGTCCGGGAGCAGCCGGAAGGGCATCCGCATGCCGGTCATCCCGGCATCGGTGAACAGCAGCGCCCACAAGGACCACAGGTAGGCGGCCGTGACGCCCACGGAGATCAAGGTGTCCATGGTCGCGGTCGCATGCCGGGCGTTGACGACGGCCGCGCGGTGGAACGGCCAGGCCCCCCAGGCGACGACAGGCGATGCCAACGTGAGGGAGATCCACTGCCAGTTGTCGAACTGCAGCGCGGGAACCATCGCCAGCAGGAGGACGGGGAGCGTCAGCACCGCCGAGATCGTCAGCCGGCGGTGCCAGGCGGCGGTCGCTGGATCGGGCGCGGCCTCGGTGCTGTCCGTCCCGGCGCCGCCCTCCGGGGCCGTCGGGACGGACTCGTGCTGAGCTGCCGTGTACCCGGTGGCCTCGACGACCGATACCAGCTGGTCGACGGTCACCGGTGCGACGTACGTGACCCGGGCCTTCTCCGTCGCGTAGTTGACCGAGGCGACCACGCCGTCGATCTTCGCCAGCTTCTTCTCGATCCGGGCGGCGCAGGAGGTGCAGGTCATCCCGCCGATGGTGAGCTCGACCGTCTGCGGCGACTCGCTCTCCGTGGTGGGTATCGGTTCGGTCTGCTGCGTCATGTGGCTACCTCGTCGATGGGTCTCGGCGGTCAGGCGAGGCGGTACTCGCCGGCCTCGGCCAGTGCCGCGGCGACGGCGTCGGCGCTCAGTGGCCGGCGGCTGGTCACGCGCACGGTGGAAGCACCACCGGCGACCAGGTCCACCTGGACATCGGTGACGCCTTCCAGGGCGCCGAGCTCGGCGGTGACGGCCCGAGCGCAGTGACCGCAGGTCATGCCGAGCACGGAGTAGGCGTGCTCGCCGGTCACGTCACCGCCCTGGCCGGGGCGATCCTGAGCAGCTGCGGTGCTGTCGGTGCTCGCGGACGGGGTGGCTCCGGACTCGCCGCAGCCGCACCCGCCGCAGCCGCAGCCGGATGAGGAGTCCGCGGCGGCGGATGTGTCGTCGGCCAGCGGCAGGAGCTGGATGGGGCTGGAGTCGTTCATGGGACTTCCTGTCTGTCTCTAGGGTTGTTGTTGGGAGGGCCGGTCGCTTCTAGGAGCGGACCAGCCGGGCGATGGCGTTGGTGGCCTCGGTGACGTGCTGCTGCCGTTCCTGGGGCGTCGCGGGAGGCGACATGCAGTGCTCGAGGTGGTCCTCGAGCAGGAGCAGGGCGACGCTCTGCAGCGCCCTCGTGATGGCGGAGACCTGGGTGAGGATCTCCACGCAGTACGCGTCCTCGTCGACCTGGCGCTGCACACCGCGGACCTGGCCCTCGATCCGGCGCAACCTGACCCGCAAGGCGGCCTTGTCGTTGATGTACCCCGGGCTCGGGGCGGAGGGATCCGCTGCTGCGTGCGTGTGCACGGCCCGCCTCCTCATCAGCTGCCACCGGTTCCTGATCGCCTCGCCAATATACCCCTAGGGGGTATCGTGGCCCAGGGACCATGGTCCCGTTCTCGCAAGCCGGCGCTCACGCCAGACGCGCGCGGACCTCGTCGATGAGCTTCTCGGGGGCGAGCCACATCGACGGGTACTCGCCGTACCAGCGCTGGCGCCCCTCGCTGTCGATGAGCACGAAGCTGTGCCCGGGAAGGCCGGCGTGCATCCCCTTGCCCAGGGTTCCGTACTCGCCGGAGACGGTGCCGTCGTCGAGCAGGAACGGCGTCCGGACCCCGTTGGCAGCCATGTCCTGCAGGATCTGCTCGCGGGTGTTCATCACGATGGGAAGGACGGTCACGTCAAGGTCACGCAGCTCGTCCATGTGGCGCTCGACCTCGGCCATCTGGACGAGGCAGGACTGGCAGCCGGCGCCCTCGGAGAAGTACAGGAGAACGTTGTCGCCGCGGTGGTCACTGAGACTGTGGGTCGCACCGGCGGTGTCGGTCAGGGTGAAGTCCGGCGCGCTCTTGACGTCGTCGGACGACTGGGGCCGCGACGTCAGCATCATCGCGCTGACGATGCCGCCGACGGCGGCGAGGGCCACGAGCCAGACGGCCGCGCGCCGCAGGCGCTGGTTCCGCTCCTGGTCGTGAAGCACCTTCGCCGCGCGCTCACGGCGCTCGTTCCTCGACCGTTCGGCCGCCTTGCGAGACATCTCGTGCTCTCCTCACTTGCCTGATTCGTGGTGGTCGTGGCACGCGTCATCGGGTGTCGGGCCAGGCTCGTGCCGGGCTGCTGACGCGTCCCCCGGTGCCCGTCCCGGCCGGCGCCGATCGGCGAGGGTCGCGGTGATGAAACCCGCGGCGAGGAGCAGGACCGCCAAGCCGAGGACGGGTTCGGGAACCGGGTCGGTCCAGCGCTCGATGCGCGTGAAGAGGCGTTCGAGACCCTCGCCCATCGCGACCTGGAACCCGGGTCCGCCGGTCATCTGGCCCGTGTTGGCGAGATAGATGACGAAGCCGCCCATCAGCGCGAACGCGATCGCGACGGCCAGGTTGATCGTGTTCGTCGCCAGCACCCGTCCGGCCACCCGGATGCGGACCGGCTTCGCGCGGAGCCAGCGCCGCTCGCCGAGCCGGAAGCGGTCCCACGCCAGGGCCATCACGAACAGCGGGAACACCATGCCGAAGGTGTAGGCGAGCCCGAGGGCGATCCCACCGACCGCGGACCCGGAGAGGGCCGAGAGGGTCATCACGCCCGCGAGGACGGGCGCGCAGCACGAGCTCGCGACACCGGAGAAGACCCCGAGCGCGAAGAAGCTGGCGCTGTCTCCGCGGGCGGTGTCCGGTGCGCGGAGGAACGACGGCATGCTGACCATCCGCCCGGACAGCGAGAATGCGGCCAGGGCGAGCATCAACGCGCCCCCGGCGTAGTAGAGCGGAGCGTGGTAGTTGGCGATCGTCGAGGCCACCAGGCTCATGCCGAGGGTGATCGGCACCAGGACCAGTGCCAGGCCGGCCGCGAACACGAACGTGAGCGGGAGCAGTCGCCAGCGCCGGTTCTTCACGGCGACGGCCAGGTACGACGGGGCCAGGAACACGATGCAGCACGGGGCGAACAGCGCCACGCCACCGGCGAAGAAGGCCGCGAGAACGGAGCCGGTCGTGAGCAGGTCACCCATCGAGGCCCCGCGCGGTCAGGAGCTTCGCGAACTTCCGTCGCGGCAGCCGGCCCTGGGAGAAGAACTCGCCGTCGACGAGGACGAGCGGTGTCAGCGACGGCCGGTGTCGCTGCACCAGGGCCTGGCCCGTCTGCGAGCGGATGTCGACCACGTCGAGGGCGAACTCGTGGTCCTGCGCGAACCCGCTCAGGGCCGCCAGGGCGTCCTCGCAGAAGTGGCACGCCTCCGACTCGACGACGGTCACTCGCATCGCGGCAGCCGGCTGGGACCCCGTGGCGGGCGTTCCGGCCGAGTGGTGGACGGGCGGGATCAGCGGCATGGCCGGCCCTTCTGTCAGTCGCGGTGTCCTTGGTGCTCCCAGCCTCCGCGTCGCTGGTGGAGATTCGCGCCCTGCTCGTATGAAGATTCGCTGAAGCCGACGGAGGAAGGTCCCGGATCGCGGGGTCCTACGGCCCCGGTGCGGCGCCGGCACCGGATGCGATCACTCCTCGCCGGTGCCCATGCGGTAGCCGACACCGCGGACCGTTCGCAGGTACTGGCCCCGGCTCGCGTCGTCGTCCAGCTTGCGACGCAGGTGCCCGATGTGGACGTCGACCAGGTGCTCGTCGCCCACCCAGTCCTCCCCCCAGACGCGATCGATGAGCTGGCGGCGTGAGAACACGAGTCGGGGGCGCTCGGCGAGCGTGGCGAGCAGGTCGAACTCGGTGCGGGTCAGGGGCACCAGCTCGTCGCGGAGCCAGACCTCGCGCGCCTCCACGTCGATGGAGAGCGCACCGAACGTCAGGATCGTGCCCGCCGTTGCGACGTCGGCCCGCTGGCCGGTCTTCGGTCGTGGCCGGCGCAGGATGGCCTGCAGCCGGGCGAGGAGCTCGCGCGGACTGAACGGCTTGGTCATGTAGTCGTCGGCGCCGACGGAGAGTCCGATCAGCATGTCGACCTCGTCGCTGCGGGCGGTGAGCATCACGACGTAGCAGTCGCTGAAGGTGCGCAGCCGGCGGCACACCTCGATGCCGTCGATGCCCGGGAGTCCGAGATCGAGGATCACGACGTCCGGATCGACCTCACGCGCGAGGTCGACCGCTCGCAGTCCGTCGTGGGCCAGCGCGACCTCGTACCCGGCCCGCTCCAGGTAGCTGCCCACGACGGCGGCGAGCTCGACCTCGTCCTCCACGACCATGGCGCGCAGGGCAGGCCGTGCCGCCCCCGGTGCTGTGGATCCGCCTGCACCGGCACTCGTGGGATCCGTCCGGGAGGAGGGCCGGTCTGCATTCTCGATCACGACGTTCATCGTGGCAGCAGTGGCGCCTGGTTCAACGAGATCCCGACCTGACGGCGGCATCTTGACCGAACCTTCACAGGAACCGTACGGCGCCATCCAGGTGTGCCACCCAAGGTGGAGCAACAGCGACCGATCGGCCGATCGGTCGGCCGGCGGCCCGAGGGAGGTTGAGGTCCGATGATGGGGTGGAACCCTGACGCTGGTTGGGGCTGGGGCACCTGGCTGGGCATGGCCGTGATGATGGCGGTCGTCTGGGGCGCCGTGATCGCGGTGATCGTGATGGTGTTCCGGCCTGCTCGCTCCCAGGAGGGCGGCGGTCCGCGCTCCGACCGGCAGCCCGATCAGATCCTGGCCGAGCGGTATGCGCGCGGCGAGATCGACGAGGCCGAGTACCGGCTGCGGACGGACGTGCTCCGCACGACCGACCACCCGCGCCGTCGTCACTCCTCAGACGTCCAGGGCTCCTGACGTGGCCGACCAAGGGCCGGCCCCGGTGCTCGGTGAGCTGCCCGCAGCGACCGAACCGGCGACGGAGTCGACAGTGGCCGACCGGAGGTGGCTGGCCAGTGCCTGGAACGCGGCCGGCACCGCGGTGACCGGTCTCCTCGGCCTGGCGCCCCACGTCCTGCACCACGTCGGGCTGTTCGCAGGCGCCTTCCTCGTCACGGGGGCGACCGGCAACGCCCTGTTCGGCGTCGCGGGCCTGGTGCTCTCGATCCCGTTCCTGCTTCGTCTGTACCGGCGGCACCGGACGTGGAAGGCGCCCGCGATCGCCGTCGCGGTGTTCGTGACCGTCTTCTCGCTCTCCGCCTTCGGCATCGGACCGGCGATCACCCGCTCGGCCGACGACTCCGGCCCAGCGCGACCGTCCTCCCCGGACCAGCACTCGCAGCACCACGACGGCTGAGCGGCGCATCCGAAGCCCAGCACGGCGACCTTCAACGAACCTTCACGCCAACGCAGCACTGATCTTCAAGGGCGCCGCCGACAGTGGAGCCAGGACCCGACTAGCGGGTCGAGAACAAGTTCGGAGGCTGTCATGTCACCTCGTTGGCCCGTGAACGTCACCCCACCGGAACGGGTGGCGAGGATCGTGATCGGCGCGGCCGCCGCGGTCGGCGGCGTCGCCCTGCTGACCGCAGGACCGGGCATCATCGTGCTCGTCCTGGAGGTGCTGCTGGTGCTCGCCGGCCTCGACCTGGTGGTCACCGGCGCAGTCGGGCACTGCCCGCTCTACGCCCGGCTCCACCACGTGCCGTCCTCGCTCGAGGGGAGCACCCGATGACCGAGCGGGCCGGCGGCGTGGCGTCGTACGGCGGGTCGGAGGAACGCATTCCTTCCGCCGAGGGCAGCCTGCTCCGGCACGACCAGCACCTCCCGGGCGGCGATCACGGTGACCACACCGAGCACGCCCGGACCGAGCAGGCGGGTGGCCATGGGGGTCATGGGGGCCACGGCTGGATGATGCTGATCTGCTGCATCCCGATGCTGCTGATCGCGGTCGGCCTGATGGCGGCCGGTGCCGCCAGCCCCGGGATCCTGGTCCCGGCGATCCTCTGCACGCTCATGATGGCGCTGATGATGCGCGCCATGCCGGGTGGGGGTCACGGGAACCACTAGCTGGTCTACCCGCGAGGGGCGTGGGACGTGAGTTCGCTTGGAGGGACCGGCGGGGCGACCACCGGTGGGTCGGCCTGGACCCCCGGGGTGGCCGCGCGGTTGCTGGCCGCGAGCAGACGGCAGAGCGCCGCCGGTGCAGCGGGTATCGCCCTGGCCCTGATGCTGATGCTCCTCCTCACGGGGCTGTGGGCCGGGATCCAGGAACGGGTCACGACGTACGACGACCACACCCGCGCCGACCTGGTCGTCGTCCCTCCCGACACGCACACGCTGTTCGCCGACCCAGGGGTGCTCCCCGCCGGGACGACCGCAGCCGTGGGTCAGGTCGACGGCGTCACCGCGACTGCGAGTGTGCGCACCATGTACCAGATCCTGGAGCTGGCGCATGGGAAGGCTGCGACCGCGACGGTGGCGTTCGACCCAGCCAGCGGGATGGGCGGGCCCTGGGACATCGAGGACGGGCGGGCGCCGGTCGCGATCGACGAGGTGGCCGTCGATGCGGTCTTCGCCGACCAGCACGGGCTGGCGCTCGGTGATCGGCTCCCGATCCTCGGCCACCAGATGCGGATCGTGGGCCGGACCGGTGGCACCGCCCTGTTCATGACCCCGCTGCTGTTCCTCACCACGGACGCGGTCAACGACATGCTGGACTCGCCCGGCGCGGCCGGTGCCGTGCTGATCAGCGCCGACGATCCCACCGCCGTGCGGCGGCAGCTCACAGCGGCCGGGTACGCCGTCCGGACGCCGCGCGAGCTCCACCAGGAGTCCCTGAGCCTGGCCACCTCGATCTACGGCACGCCGGTCCGGCTCATGGTCGGAGTCGCGTTCGCGGCCGGGACCTTGATCGTCGCGCTCGTCGCCTACACGCGCATCTGCGAGCAACAGCGCGACCTGGGCATCCTGAAGGCGCTGGGGGCGACCCCGCGAGACCTCCGACGGATCACCCTGGCCGAGACGGCGGTGCTCGCTGCGACCGGCGCGGTCGGCTCGGTCGTGCTGCTCCTGCTCGCGCGAGAGCTGCTGGCGTGGTGGCGCCCCGCCTTCCCGGTCGTGATCACCCGGACGACCCTCGTGCAGACGACGACCGCGGCAGTGGCGATGACGCTGCTGGCCGCCTGGCTGCCGGTCCGCCGGATCGGCCGGCTCGACGCCGCCTCGGCCTTCAGGACCGGACGATGAGCGGCCGGGCCGTCCCTGTGGGCCGGCGGTTCCTGTTCGTCGAGCGCCGCCGGGCCGTGCTCGCCGTCCTGGGCGTTGCTGCGTCGCTGCTGCTGGTGCTCCTGCTGAACGGCATCTTCGCCGGCGCCATCGACCGCGTCACCTACTACATCCGCACGTCGCCCGCGGATGTGTTCGTCTCCCAGCAGGGCGTGCGCACCATGCACATGTCCTCGTCGGTCCTCCCTCCGGACGCTCTGGCACGCGTCGCCGAGGTGCCGGGGGTGGCCTGGGTGACGGGCATCGACTTCACGTCCGGATCGATCGGCGGCCCGAACGGCCGGCAGCTGTCGTACGTCATCGGCTACGACACCGAGCTCGGGCGCGGTGGTCCGGCCCGCCTGGTCGCCGGCCGTCCGCCGGGCATGGGTGAGGCGGTCATCGACGAGCAGGCCGGCGACCAGCTCGGTGCCCCGCTGGGCGGCTCGGTGACCGTGCTCGGGACACCGCTCCGCGTCTCGGGGCTCTCGACGGCCGGCACGAGCATCACCAACACCACGGTGTTCGTCGACTCCGAGCAGTTCGCACTGCTGCCGGTGGCGGGACACGGGCAGGACCACAGCGCGAGCCCGGCGTACCTGCTCGTGGGCGCTTCCGCCGGTGTCGACCAGGCGATCCTGGCTGACCGGGTCCGGACGGCGGCCCCGGACCTGGCCGTGCAGACCCGCGACGAGTTCGTGGCGTCCGAGACCCGAGTCGTGACCGACATGAGCGCGGACCTGCTGCGGTTGATGTCGACCGTCGGGCTGGCGATCGCCCTCGCGGTCATCGCGCTCGGTCTGATGACGTCGACGCTGAACCGGTTGCGCGACTTCGCCGTCCTCAAGGCACTCGGGTCGTCGACCGCCCGGCTCGTGGGCACCGTGGTCAGCCAGGTGCTGTGGACCGTCGGCCTGGCGGCGGGACTCGCGACCGTCCTGGCCATGGTGGTCGCGGTGGCGCTTCGCCAGGTCGCACCCGACGTCCAGATCGAGGTGACGGCGGAGGCGAGCACGCGGACGGCGGTCTCCGCGCTCGTGGTCGGACTGGTGGCCGCGCTGTGGCCGCTACGGCGCGTCGCCGCCCTCGATCCCGCCACCGCCTTCAGGGAGTCCAGATGAGCATCACACCCTCAGACAGGCGCGTCCCTCGAGACGCGCCCAGCTCGCCATCCGGCCCCGTCCTCAAGGTTCGCGGCCTGGTCAAGACCTACGGCGGTGACGCCACGTCGGTCAAGGCGGTCAACGGCATCGACCTGGAAGTGCGGGCGGGGGAGCTGCTCCTGGTCATGGGGCCGTCCGGGTCGGGCAAGACGACGCTGCTGCTGATGCTCGGGGCGCTGCTGCGGCCGACCGCCGGCTCGATCGCGGTGATCCGCGCGGACGGAGCCGAGCTCGAGCTCACCGCCGCGTCCGAGAAGGTCCTACCGCAGCTGCGCGCCCACACCTTCGGGTTCATCTTCCAGGACTATGCGTTGCTCGATGCGCTCTCCGCCGAGGAGAACGTCGCCGTCGCCTGCAACATCGCCGGACGAACGGGGCCGTCGGCACGGGCGACGGCTCGAGAGCTGCTCGAACGCGTCGGGCTCGATCACCGCGCAGGCGCGCGGCCGTCGCGGCTCTCCGGTGGCGAACAGCAGCGCGTCGCTGTCGCGCGTGCGCTGGCCAACGATCCGCCGGTGGTCCTGGCCGACGAGCCGACCGCGAACCTGGACGCTGCCCGCGGGCGCGAGCTGGCCCGGCTCCTGCGGCGGGTTGCGGACGAGGACGGCCGCGCGGTCGTGATCGTCAGCCACGACGACCGGCTGCGCGAGGTCGCCGACCGCGTCCTGTGGCTCGAGGACGGGAGGTTCAAGGAGCTGGCGGCGATGGCGGTCGACCCGGTCTGCGGCATGCAGGTCGAGACGACGGGCCCTCGGGTGGACGTGGACGGACGTCCGCGCTGGTTCTGCTCGGAGGCGTGCGCCGCCGAGTTCCGCTCCCACCCCGATCGGTACGGGCCGGGCGCCGACGTGCCGTCGTAGGGCTCAGAGCTCGACCCCGCGCTCCCTGAGCACCGGGACCGGGTCGACCGGGTCCTGCCCGTCCGGACGGACCTCGAGGTGCAGGTGCGGGCCGGTGACGTTGCCGGTCGCGCCGACCGTCCCGATCTGCTGCCCGGCCGCCACCTCCTGGCCGACCGCCACCGTGATGGTATCGAGGTGGGCGTACCAGGTCTCCGTGCCGTCGGCGTGCGTGACGACCACCTTGTTGCCGTACGCGCCGTCGTACCCGACGAAGGTGATGACCCCGGCGCCGACGGCGCCCGTCACCGTCCCGGTGGGCGCGGCGAGGTCGACGCCCGTGTGCACGGTCGACCACAGCGAGCCGGTGTCGCCGAAGGTGGCGGTGATGCGGTAGCCGGTGAACGGCAGCACCCACCGGTTCCGGCGCAGGTAGGCGGCCCGGGTGCCGGCGAGGTCCTCGATCCGGGAGAGGGCTGCCTCGCGCGCTCGAGCCGCGGCCTGCAGCCGGCCCGCCTCGGCGCCGGCGGCGCTCTGCGTCGCCAGGCGGTCGGCGCTGCGGGACACCACGCGTCGGCCCCGGGCCCCGGTCGCCAGCCGCGGGGGAGCGACGGCGGCTTCGGCGCCGCGCTGCTCGATGTCCTGGTCGAGGGGCGTCGCGGCGCCGAGTGTGGCGCCGGCGATGGCCGCTCCCGCGGCGAGGGCGCCCAGGGTCGTGCTCAGCGGCACTCTCCAGGAGCGGCCTCCTGCGGAGCGGCGGTGCTGGTGCTGTGGCGCACGATGGGCGCCTCCACGGGCGTGGCGACCGGCGCGATGCTTGCTCATGAGTTCCCTTCCCGAAGCGGCGCGTGGGGACGTACCGCGTGCGGTCAGGTGGGCGCGCCGCTGCCCGTGTGCTCAGGCGTCAGGGGCGATGGGTCGTCCCCGGGGACAGCGCCGGAGCGGTACGCCGCGCGCAGCAGCAGGCCGAGGCCGACGAGGACGAGCACGACGGACCAGAGCTGGGGTTGCGTCAGGCCGAGCCAGCTCTCGGAGTTGATGCGAAGCTCCTCGATCGACAGCCGGGTGATACCGCTGGCGAGCGCGTAGACCGCGATCAGCGTGATGGCCCGGACCCGGGTGCGGAGCTGCCACAGCACCACCGCGAGCAGGAGCGCGCCGATGGTCTCGTAGAGCGCCGTCGGGTGGACGGGGACCGACGTCGGCACCGTCCCGTTCGGGAAGGCCATCGCCCACGGGAGGTCGCTGGGGCGGCCGTAGGTCCCGTCGCCGGCCAGGAAGCAGCCCACCCGACCGATCGCGTACGCCGCTGCGAGCGGGCCCGTCAGCACCCCGGCCAGGGGCACGAGGGGGAGGTGCCACCGCCGGGCCAGCACCAGCACGGTCAGGGTGCCGGCGAGGAAACCGCCGTACCACGTGAAACCCGACCCCCCGAAGTGGTGCAGGCTGATGCTGCCGCCGTTCTCCGCGAGGAAGTACGCCTTGGCGCCGACGAACCCGAAGAAGGTGGTCGCCATCACGAGCGTCCACGCCCGGTCCTCGTCCCAGCCCATCCGGCGGAACTCGCGGACCAGCAGGAAGCCGGCCACGAGCGCCGCCGCCGCCTTGCTGGCGCCGTAGCTGTTCACCGAGAGCCCGAAGAGGTCGAACAGCACCGGCCTCACGATCGCCCTACCTGGTCAGGTCGCATGACTCGACCCTTCCGGCCCGGGATGAAGATCCGATCACCTTCGCGTGGAGAATCCGTGTTCCCAGCGGGGTCCGAGCGTCAGTGACCGTCGTCGCCGTGGCCCTCGTCGCCCTCGTCGCCCTCGTCGCCCTCGTCGCCCTCGTCGTGCGAGTCCATGCCGGCGTCCGGCAGCTGGAGCTCGACGGTCGGCTGCTCGTCGACGACGACCGGTGAGAAGCTGATCCCGTTGGGGGCCTCGCCGACAGGCACCCGGGCGACCACACGCAGCTCCTGCAGGTCGATGACGGCGACGTCGTTCCCGTAGATGTTCGTGACGTACGCCTGACGGCCGGTCGGATCGATGACGATGCCGTGCGCGCCCTCGCCGGTCTCGATGGTCTCGACCACCTCGAAGCTGTCCGTGTCGACCACCGACACGGTCGTGCCCGGGGCGTCCTCGGTGCCCTGGTTGGCGACCAGCAGGAGCTCGCCATCCGGGCTCACGTAGGTCTGGATGGGCCCGCTCCCGACGGTGGTCTTGGCGATCGCGCGGCCCTTCGCCAGGTCGACCTTCACGACGGCGTCCTCGGCGTTCAACGACGCGTAGACGAACCGCCCGTCGGGCGAGAAGGCCACCTGGGCGGGTGCCGCGCCGACCTCGATCTGTGTCACCTCCTCGTTGGAGGCGGTGTCGATCACGCTCAGCGTGCTCCCGCCGATGTTCGCGACCACGATCCGGCTCCCGTCCGGGCTCGGCCGGAGGCCGTGCGGACCCGCCCCGACGGGGATCGTGGCGGTCGGCCTCATCGTGGCCGTGTCGATCGCGGTGACCGTCCCGTCCTCGCCGTTGGAGGTGTAGGCGGTGCTGCCGTCCGGCGTCAGCACGACGTGAGCGGGCATGCTTCCCGTTCCGACGGTCCCGTGCAGGCCGAGCGTCGCGGCGTCCAGCATCACGGCGAGCGAGTCGTGCCCGCTGACCGTCCAGATGGTGTTGCCGTCCGGCGCGACCTGCACGTTGTGCGGGCCCGCGATGCCGGAGACCGTCGTCACGACCTCGTGGGTGGCGGCGTCGATCGCGGTCAGGCTGTCGCCCGCCTCGTTCGCGACCCAGATCGTGCCGGTCACGCCGGCGGCGGCGCTGGGTGGCCGTTCGGCCCCGTCGTCGTCGGCCAGCGCGACGGCGATGGACGCGACCGCGACCAGGACGGCCAGCCCGGCCGCGCCGAGCCAGACCCGTCCGGCGCGCCGGCCCGACCCAGCTCCGTCGGTCGGCTCGGTCGTCTCGGGCGGCTCGCCCTGGTCGTCGTTGGCGTGGGTCACGATCGCCTCCCGGCTGGTCGGTGGACAGCGGGTCGGACGAACCGCGGCGCCAGCGTGGGTGGTGGACCCGGTGCGAACCGTGGGCATCGTGTGAAGGTTCGATGAAGTTCGTGCTCGTCGGGGCCGAGCGCGTCAGGCGGGGCGCGCTCGACCCGGTGGTGACACCAGTCAGTCGTCGATGCGGGCGATGGGCGTGCCCTGCGCGACCGCCGCCTCCTCCTCGAACAGCAGGTGCACGACGCCGCCGACCGGCGCCGGCACCTCGGCCGCGACCTTGTCCACCTGCACCTCGGCGATCAGCTGATCGGCGGTCACCGTCTCGCCCTCGCGCACGAACCAGGTCGACACCACCCCCTCCGCGTCCGGCGTCTCCTTCGACAGCGATGGGAACAGGACGTCGGTCACCCGGCCACCACCCGGCGTACGGCGGCCTCGATCCGGTCCTGCCGCGGCAGCACGGCGTACTCCAGCGCATGGGCGTAGGGGATCGGCACGTCGGGCACCGCGACCCGCTCGGCCGGTCGCTTCAGCAGCGTCGGGTCGTGCTCGGCGATCGTGGCGACCACCTCGCCCGACATCCCGAAGGAGAGGTAGTCCTCGTCCACGACGACCAGGCGACCGGTCTTGGCGACCGAGGCGAGGATCGCCTCCCGGTCCAGCGGCACCAGGCTGCGCAGGTCGAGAACCTCGACGTCGATGCCGTCGTCCGCGAGCCGCTCGGCCACGTCGAGGGCGTGGTGGACCGACAAGGAGATCGTCACCACCGTGACGTCGCTGCCCGACCGGACGACGTTCGCCTTGCCGATCGGCGTCTCGTAGTCGCCGTCGGGGACGGCGTCGTTCGACCGCGGGTTCTTCGCCATCCACGGCAGCCCCATCACGCCCTTGTGGAACAGGTAGACGACCGGGTTGTCGTCACGGATCGCCGCCGTCATCAGCCCCTTCGCGTCGGCCGGGCTGCTCGGGACCACCACCTTCATCCCGGGCAGGTGCGCGAACGTGCCCCACAGGCACTGGGAGTGCTGGGCGCCGTCGGAGTAGCCGCCGCCGGCGGCCATCGTCAGCACCATCGGCACCTTGACGTTGCCGCCGGACTCGAAGTGGATCTTCGCCATGTGGTTGTAGATCTGGTCGAGGCAGACCCCCATGAAGTCGGCGAACATCAGCTCCACGATCGGCCGCATGCCCTCCACCGCGGCGCCGATGCCGAGCCCGATGAAGGCGGTCTCCGAGATCGGGGTGTCGATCACCCGGTCCTTCCCGAACCGGTCGAGCAGCCCGCCGGTGGAGCCGAAGATGCCGCCGTACGAGCCGACGTCCTCGCCCAGGTAGAACACGGACGGGTCGCGCTCCATCTCGAAGGCGATGGCCTCGACGATCGCCTTGGAGGTGGTCAGCCTCCGCGAGTGCGGGGTCGGGGTGGTCGGGGTCTCGGTGATGGTCATCGTCGTCTCCTCAGGCGAACACGTAGGACGTGGCCGACGCAGGGTCCGGCACGGGGCTGTTCTTCGCGAACGCGATCGCGTCCTCGGTGCGCTCGCTGGCGGCGCTCCTGATCCGCGTGACCGTTTCGTCGTCGAGTACGCCGGCCTCGCGGAGCCGGGTCTCGTAGCGGGGGATCGGGTCGTGGCTCGGCGCGTCCTCCAGGTCGAGCCGATAGCCCTGGGCGTCGCCCTCGAAGTGGCCCCACAACCGCAGCGTGTGCACCTCGATGAGCGAGGGGCCCTCCCCGGCACGGGCGCGGGCGACCGCACGCCTCGCGGCGTCGTACACCCCTTCGACGTCGTTGCCCTCGATCCGCTCGCCGGGGATGCCGTACGCCGCGGCCCGATCGGCGTTCGAGGCCACGGAGGTCGACGCGGTCCGCGGCACCGAGATCCCCCAGTCGTTGTCCTCCACGACGAAGACGACCGGCAACGACCAGCGGGCGGCGAGGTTCAACGACTCGTGGAACGCGCCCTGGTTGGCCGCGCCCTCGCCGGTGACGGCCACGGCGATCCGGTCGGTGCCCTGGCGGTGGAACGCGAAGGCCTGGCCGAGAGCGGGCGGATAGCCCTCGGCGATGATGCCGGAGCAGGAGAAGTGCGTGTCCGGGTCGAACAGGTGCATGTGGCCGCCCCGCCCTCGGCCCAGCCCGTCCTCGCGGCCGAAGATCTCGGCGGTCATCCGCCGCAGGTCCACGCCGTGCGCGACCGCGAAGTGGTGCGGCCGGTGGGTGGCGGTGACGGCATCGTCGGTGGTGAGGTGCGCGCAGACCCCGGCGGCGACGGGCTCCTGACCCGCGGACAGGTGCATCTCGCCCGGGATCAGGCCCTTGCCGATGTCGAAGCCCGGGCCCTTGTCCGCGTGGTACTCGCGCAGGATCGCCTCCTCGTAGGTGCGCGAGAGCACCATCGTCTCGTAGAGGTCGAGCCGCACGGCGGGGTCGAGGCCCGTCCCGCCGCCGGCCTGCTGGGGAGTCGCGGGCTGTGCCGCTGCCTGAGTGGTCATGGTTGTCCTCCGCAGATGGGTGCCTGCTTCGGAACGTAGACCCGCGTCCGCGGGCCAGCCAGGGTCGAAGTTTCAGATGGTGATAGACGGTCCCGGCGTCGACTGCGGGCCGGCATAGGCGATCAGGCGGGCCGCCCGGCGGATCGCGTCGCGACGCTCCATGGCCCGCGGCAGTGCTCGGGTCGGCACCGAGACCGCGACGGCCGCCGCGAACGCGGTCGACGGCACCGGCACCGCCAGGCACGCGGTGCCCACGGCGTACTCCTCGCGGTCGACGGCGAGCTCCGGGGACTCGCGCAGCTCGCGGAGCAGCGCCTGGGTGCTGGTCACGGTGTGCTGGGTGAGGTCGGCCAGGTCGTGGGTCTGGACGTACTCCCGCCGGGCGGGCTCGGGCAGCGTCGAGAGCACGGCCTTGCCCAGAGCCGTGGCGTGGGCGGCGTCGTGGAAGCCGACCCACAGGTCGACCCGCGGGGAGGTGCGGCTGTCGGCGACGTCGGCGAGGCGGATCTCCCCGTCGTCGAGGACCGAGAGGTAGGCCGGCGCGTTCAGCTCGTCGCGCAGGTGCTCGAGGATCCGGTGGGTGTGCGTGGGGCGCAGCGTCGGCGCACCGGCGAGAGTGATCGCGCGGTCGCCCAGCACGTAGCCCTCCGGATCGCGGGCGAGGTAGCCCTCGTGGACCAGGGTCCGCAGCAGGTGGTACGTCGTCGGCAGCGGCATCCGGGCCTGCCGGGCCAGGGCCTTCGCGGTCATCGGGCGCGTGGACGACCCCACGGCGTCGAGCAGGTGGAGTGCTCGGCTCACGGACTGGATCAAGGTGCCTGGCGCGGCCATGGATCCTCCAGCGTGTTGCGGATGGGTCGCCCCACCGGTTCGACCCGACCATTGAACCTCGCCGGCGGCGTTCCCGGGAGGGGCCCCCACCTGCCGGCCGTACGTCGTCACGCACGGCGGCCGAACCCCGTACGGCGTGTCGTGCCCGCCGGTGGGGCACAGTGTGAGCATGACCACGATGCAGGTGCGCCCGCGGACGGCGCCGGGCGGGCTCACGACCGACGAGGTCGAGCTGCTCGGCAAGGAGCTCGACGCGATCCGGCAGGGCGTGCTCGACAGCCGTGGCGCACGGGACGCGGCGTACATCCGCCGGGTCGTCCAGGTGCAGCGGATGCTCGAACTCGGCAGCCGGGCGGTGCTGCTGCGCAGCCGGCGCCCCGCCGCGTGGGTGGTCGGCACCGCCGGGCTCGCGATCGCCAAGATCCTCGACAACATGGAGATCGGGCACAACGTCCTGCACGGTCAGTGGGACTGGATGCGCGACCCCAAGATCCACTCCAGCACCTGGGAGTGGGACCACGTCACCCCCGCGGCTCAGTGGAAGCGCGCCCACAACGAGACCCACCACACCTACACGAACATTCGCGGCTTGGACAACGACCTCGGGTACGGCATCATGCGCGTCGACGAGGCGCAGGAGTGGCAGCCGCGCTACCTCGTGCAGCCCGCGTGGAACTTCGTGACCGCCTGCATCTTCGAGTACGGCATCGCGATGTTCGACCTCGACCTCGGCGACCACCTCCGCGACAAGCGCCAGATGACGCCGGAGAAGAAGGCGGAGGTCAAGGTGGCGCTCGCCAAGGCCGGCCGCCAGCTGACCAAGGACTTCGTGCTGTACCCGGCGCTGTCGGGTCGCGGCTGGCGCTCGACGCTCGCGGCGGATGCGACCGCGAACCTGGTGCGCAACCTGTGGAGCCACTCGGTGATCATGTGCGGGCACTTCCCCGAGGGCGTGCAGACCTTCGAGCAGGCCGAGCTCGACGAGAACGAGACCCGCGGGAGCTGGTACCTGCGCCAGATGCTCGGCTCGGCGAACATCTCCGGCTCGCGGCTGCTGCACCTGATGACCGGCAACCTGTCCCACCAGATCGAGCACCACATCTTCCCCGACCTGCCGAGCAACCGGTACGCCGAGATCGCGCCCCGGGTGCGGGAGGTGTTCGCGAGGTTCGACCTGGCCTACAACGCCCGGCCGATGGTCAAGCAGGTCGCCAGCGCCTGGCACAAGGTGATCCGGCTCTCGCTGCCCAACGGCTGGCTGGCCGAGACCAACCGGCGCAACCTGGTCCCTCAGCTCAGGAGGTTGGCGGTCCGTCCCGCCTGATCGGGGCTCGCGTCCGGCTGGTCCGGCTCGTCGGACTCCGAGGGCCCGTCGGGTGCGTCCTGTGCCGGTTCGCTCGGGTCGGTGGACTCGCTGGGCTCGGGGGACTCGCTGGGCTCGGTCGAGTCGTCCGGCCCGTCCGACTGGCCTCCCGAGTCCTCACCCGGGTCGCCGGAGTCGTCCGGCTGGTCACTGGGCTGGTCATCGGGCTCGTCGCCCGGCTCGTCCTGGCCCTGGTCGTCGCCCGACGGATCGTCGGCCTCGTCCCCGTCGTCGGTTCCCCCGGGGCTGGTGCCGATGCCCGGCAGGCCCGACGTACCGGACGACGGGCCGCCGGTCGGGCCGGAGGGTGCTCCCGCGGGCACCACGGGGGTTGATGTGCCCGCAGGAGCGTCGGTGGGGTCCACCGTGGCGTCCGACCCGTCGGAGGGCGTGCCGGAGGCGGGGGACCGGTCGGACGGCGCCGGAGCCTGCTGCTCCGTCCCGCCGCCCGGCAGGAGGCCCTGGTGGTGGGCGATGCCGATGCCGAGACCGGCGGCGACCGCGGCGCCGGCGCCGATCGCGACCTGGATCCCGAGGCCGAGCCCGGCCATCGCCTGCACCGCACGACGCCACCACGCCGGTCCGGCGACCGGGGCTGGTGCGTGGGTGCCCGGCGCCAGCCAACCCTCGAGCGCGGTCGTCGGCACGGGAGCGGGCGTGGCGGCGAGGGCGGCGCGATGGGCGGCCAGGGCGTCCCCCAGGGGGCGGAGGTCGGCCGCCACGGGCACGTCACCGCCGCGGGCGCGGGCGATGAGTGCCTCCGCCTGGTCGTCGGTCAGGAGCGTGCTCATGAGTTCGCCTTGGTGTCGAAGGTGCTGTGTCGGGTGCCGTTCTCGCCGGCCATGGAGCGGCGCAGGGCGTCGAGGGCCCGGCGTTGGAGGGACTTCACGGTGCCGACCCGCTTGCCCATCACCTGCGCGGTCTGCTCGAGCGAGAGGTCGGTGAGCAGGCGGAGGGTGACGACCTGGCGCTGCTCGGGCGTGAGCCGGTCCAGGTGGGCGGCGAGGTCGTCGGCAGCGGCCCGGTCGAGCACGTCGTCCTCGACGCTCCGCACGGTGCGCCCGTCGTCCTCGGCCGTCCAGGGAGCGACCGGCACCCGCCGGCTCCGGCGTCGCTGCTCGTCCACGACGCGGCGGCGGGCGATCGTGAGGAGGAGCGCCACGAATCCCGCCTCGTCCCCCTCGAAGCGACCGATCCCCTCGAATGCCGCCACGAACACGTCGCTCGTGATCTCCTCTACGTCGGTGGCCCCGCGGACCCGCACGAATGCCGCCACCCGAGTGGCATAGCGCGACCACAGCTCGGCGAAGGCAGCGCCCTCGCCGAGCCGTGCGTCATGCAGCAGGTCCTGGAAGTCCACGGGCCCTCATTGTGAGGGTCCTGGCGCCGGTGGTCGGACCGGCACCGTCCCCCGTGGACGGGTTGCGTCCTCAGACAACCGCGTACCAGACGACCCGGTTGCCCGAAGCCGTCGCGCGGTCGCCGTCGTTGCCGGGCACGCTGCCGTTCTCGCTCCCGTTGTCGCTCCCGTTGTCGTCGTCGTCCTCGCCCTCGTCCGAGGTCGAGCAGTTGTCGTCGGAGACGTCGTCCTCGTCCTCGTCGTCGACGCCGTCGTTGTCGGTGTCCTCGTTGCCGTCATCCACGCCGTTGTCGTCGGAGTCGGCGTCCTCGGGGTCGGTGCCCTGCTCGTTCTCGTCCTCGTCGTCGACGCCGTCGGAGTCGGTGTCCTCGTCGTCGGCGGCGCAGGGCTCCGTGGCGTCGTCCTCGTCCTCGTTGTCGACGCCGTCGTGGTCGGCGTCCTCGTCGCCGTCCGGGGTGCCGTCGTCGTCGGTGTCGGCGTCGCTGGGATCGGTGCTCGCGCTGCCGTCCTTGACCTCGTCGCCGTCGTCGTCGCCGTCGTCGTCGGAGTCCTCGTCTTGAGGGTCGAGGCCCTGGCGGAACTCGCCGATGTTGCGCAACCCGTCCTTGTCGGCGTCGGCCCGACCGTTGGCCTTGTGGGGGTTGAGCTGGTGGGCGATCTCCCACCGGTTCGGCATGCCGTCGCCGTCGCTGTCGCGGGCGCCCTGCGCAACGCTCGGGCTGCCGAGGGCCAACGGGGCGGCGATGGCGGCCAACCCGGCGGCCACAGCCGCCACGCCGCGCCGGTGCTCGAAGAAGGTGGTGCTCACGGTGCTGGTTCCTCCCGTTGGCGCTGCGATTCAGCGCGCTCATCCGGTAGATCGTCCGATCCACCTGCCTGGGATACGGGTTCGGAGGAAAAAATGTTCGGCGCGGTTCAGGACGGCTGGCGTTCGCTGCTCTCCGGCGGGCCACACCGCTGGTCGAGCCCGTCGAGACCCCCGTACCTGCGCAGGGCGGCGACCACGGACAGCCGACTTGTCCACAGGCGCCGGGCCCGTCGCGTCGACGGTCGCCCCGGTGGGCAGACCGGGTGCATGGCCTGGACCTACATCGTCGAGTGCGCCGACGGCTCGCTGTACGTCGGCAGCACCATCGACCTGGACCGTCGGATCAGCCAGCACAACCTCGGGCTCGGTTCGGCGTACACCAGGCTCAAGCGCCGTCCGCCGGTGCGGCTGGCGTGGGCCGTCTTCTACGACCGCGTCGACGACGCCTACGACTTCGAGAAGCAGATCCAAGGCTGGGGGCGTGCGAAGCGGATCGCCCTCATCGAGGGCCGGCTCGACGACCTGCCTGCGCTCGCCCGAAGCCGGTCACGCCGGCGCAAGGACGATGGCTGAGGCCCTGCCTTGGCTTCCGGGGTCTCGACGACGCTCGCTGGCGCTCGCTGCTCGACCAACGGCGCGGCTGCGGTGGTCGAGCTTGTCGAGACCCCTGGACCTGCGCAGGGCCGCGACCATCTTCGCGTAGCCGTCGATGGTCGAGGCCCTGCCTTCACTTCCGGGGTCTCGACGACGCTCGCTGGCGCTCGCTGCTCGACCAACGGCGCGGCTGCGGTGGTCGAGCTTGTCGAGGCCCCTGGACCTGCGCGGGGCGGTGGCCACCTTCGCGTAGCCGTCGATGGTCGAGGCCCTGCCTTCACTTCCGGGGTCTCGACGACGCTCGCTGGCGCTCGCTGCTCGACCAACGGCGCGGCTGCGGTGGTCGAGCTTGTCGAGACCCCTGGACCTGCGCAGGGCGGCGACCACCTTCGAGTAGCCGTCGGTGGCTACGGCCCTGCCTTGGCTTCCGGGGTCTCGACGACGCTCGCTGGGGCTCGCTGCTCGACCAACGGCGCGGCTGCGGTGGTCGAGCTTGTCGAGACCCTGGACCTGCGCAGGGCGGTGGCCACCTTCGGGTAGCCGTCGATGGTCGAGGCCCTGCCTTGGCTTCCGGGGTCTCGACGACGCTCGCTGGCGCTCGCTGCTCGACCAACGGCGCGGCTGCGGTGGTCGAGCTTGTCGAGACCCCTGGACCTGTGCAGGGCGGTGGCCACCTTCGCGTAGCCGTCGATGGTCGAGGCCCTGCCTTGGCTTCCTGGGGTCTCGACGACGCTCGCTGGCGCTCGCTGCTCGACCAACGGCGCGGCTGCGGTGGTCGAGCTTGTCGAGACCCTGGACCTGCGCGGGGCGGCGACCACCTTCGAGTAGCCGTCGATGGTCGAGGCCCTGCCTTCACTTCCGGGGTCTCGACGACGCTCGCTGGCGCTCGCTGCTCGACCAACGGCACCTGCTTGCTGGAGCTCGCTGCTCGACCGGCGGAACCTGCTCGCTGCTCGACCGAGGGTGCGGTCAGTCGGCCTCCCAGTACGGGCCGGAGAAGGACAGGTCGTGGGTGGTGGCGCGGCGGGCGGAGATGCCCCGCTCGGCCTTGCAGGGCGGGGGCGCCGGGCGGAAGCCGCCCTGGTGGCCGACCGGACGTGACCAGTTCTTCCAGATGTTCGAGAAGTTGTTGTTCCACTGCTTCACCAGGTGCGGGCCCTTGGCGCGCAGGATCATCTCGTCGCCGCTGACACCGGAGTGCGTCCAGTTGCTCGACCCGGTGAACACGAGGGACGCGGAGCGGTCCCTGCCATAGCGGCCCGAGATCGTGAAGTACTTCTGGTGGCTGTACATGTCGACCTCGTTGAGCTCGTCGCAGTCGGTGTCGTAGCCGTTCGCGTGGCGGGGCACCCGGCCACGGGGCGTCTGCGCGCCCATCACGTCCTTCATCTTCGCCCCGGCCAGACCCCACATCACCTTGACGTTGCAGCCGTCGGCGTACAGGTGCCGGAGCCGGCGCGCGATCCAGGCGCCGCGGTCACCGTTCCAGGAGTGCATCGAGACCCGGATCTTGGTGCGCCCATTGGTGCCGGTGCCACCCTTGGCGCCGCGGCACCGGACCGGGCGCAGGATGTCCATCACCGGGTCGTTGTCCGCGGCGGTACGGGGGTGCGGCATCACCCAGAGCTGGTAGTCGCGCAGGACCTTGTGCCAGTAGAGCGGCTTGGCCGTCCGATCCTTCTTCAGCTGCCGGAACAGGGTCAGGACGACGTCGTACAGCTTGGGGGCGTCCTTCTTCACCAGCAGGTCGTTGAACTGGTGGACGGCGGCGTTCTTCGTCAGGTTCGCCGAGCCGGTCATCACCACGTTCCTGGCGCCGCCGGTGTGTTCGAAGAGGTAGATCTTGTCGTGCAGCACGCCCTGCTGGCTGCGGCATCCGGTCTTGCAGGTGTAGTCCCAGCTCTTCCTGCTCCGCTTGGTGCCCAGCGCGCGCTTGAGCATCTTCATGGCCTTCGTGTACGCGTGGTCGTTGTGCAGGACCTGCACGTGCACGCCGCGCTTGTGCGCCTCGATCAGCCGCTTCGCGACGTTGACCCGGTCGAAGGAGTAGACCGCGATCCGGATGTAGGAGGCCTTGTGGGCGTGGTTGATCGCGGCGACGATCTGCCGCTCGATGCGGAACTTGGCCTCCCGGTCCCGCCACGGGTTGTTGAAGTGGCCCCCGGTCGGTGGCTCCCAGCGCTTCCGGCTCGCCGCCTCGGCCGGCCCCGTGGGGCTGGTCGCCAACATCGTCGCCACCAGGACGAGCGCGCCCAGCACACCCGTGATCCTCAACCGCACGCTCGCACCCTTCGTTCGCGGTCGGCCCGCGCCCGGACGGGGGGAGCCTCGAACGTCGGCGAGGATAACAAGGCGTCCCAGGGGTACTGCCCGGCGTGACCGCCGACCTCGTGTACGTCGTCGCCGGGGGCAGCCTCCTGCTCGCCATCGTGTTGCCGGAGCTGCTCGACCGGTGGGCGGTGTCCGCGCCGATGGTGCTGGTCGCGGTCGGGATCGGCATCGGGTTCACTCCGCTGCCCGACGGGATGCCGTTGGATCCGCAGGCCAACCGGGCCACGATCGAGCACGTCACCGAGCTCGCGGTGCTGGTCGCGCTGATGGGCGTCGGGCTGGCCCTCGACCGGCCGTTGCGGCCGCGCAGCAGCGCCTCCTGGGCCCGGTGGAGCACGACCTGGCGGCTGCTCGGCATCACGATGCCGCTGTGCATCGGCGCCGTGGCCCTGCTCGCCTGGGGAGCCGGGGTCGCGCCGGCGGCGGCCCTGCTGCTCGGGGCGGCGCTCGCGCCGACGGACCCGGTGCTCGCGTCCGACGTCCAGGTCGCCGGCCCGCAGACCGGTGACCACGAGATCGACGAGTCCGACGAGCTGCGCTTCACCCTCACCTCCGAGGCCGGGCTCAACGACGGGCTCGCGTTCCCGTTCGTGTACGCCGCGATCCTGCTCGCGACCGAGGGCGCGGTCTCGGGGTGGGCGCTGGAGTGGGTCGGCTTCTACCTGGTCGGGAAGGTCGTGATCGGCGTCGTCGCGGGCATCGCGGTCGGACGGGTGCTGGCCTGGGTCGCGTTCCGCTCCGCGAGCCGGTCGCTGCGGGTGGCCGAGCGCGGGGAGTCGCTGCTGGCGCTCGCGGCCCTGGTGTCGGCGTACGGTGTCGGCGAGGTCGTCGGCGGCTACGGCTTCCTCTCGGTGTTCGTCTGCGCGATGACGTTCCGGTCGGCGGAGCGCGCCCACGACTACCACGCGGCGATGCACGAGGTCGCCGAGCGGCTCGAGCGACTGCTCACGCTGTTCGTGCTGCTGGTGCTCGGCATCGCGCTCAGCCGCGGGCTGCTGGGCGGGCTCGACTGGCGCGGCGTCGTCCTCGGCCTCGGTCTGTTGCTCGTGATCCGCCCGCTCGCGGGGCTGGTCGCGCTCGCGCCGTTCGCCCGACGGGAGCGCCCACCGTTGACCCGGGGCCAGCGGTGGGCGGCGGCGTTCTTCGGCGTCCGCGGCGTCGGCTCGATCTACTACTTGGCCTACGCCGCCGGACACGCCGCGGAGCTGGGCACGGACTGGTTGTGGTCCACGGTCTCGTTCACGGTCGTCGCCTCGGTGCTCCTGCACGGCGTGCTCGCCTCACCGGTGCTGCGCCGCGTCGGTGATCCTGCGAGCAGGTGACCTTGGACCCTGCACCGGGCCGGAGGAGCGGACGCAGGGTGAGCCATGGGCCGCGCACGGCGTACGACGGTGGCGGGCCTGGCGCTCGTCGTGAACCTCGCGGTGGGCATGACCCTCGCCCCGGGAGTCGCCCCCGCCACCGGCAGCACCCGGGCACCCGCGCTCGACGTCACCCTGTCGGCGCCGGGCGCCCGGGGCAGCTGGGAGGTCTCGCTCGTCGCGCCCGGCACGTACCGGCTGACCTGGCGCTCGCCGACGGACCTGCCGATCACCTCGGCACGCCCGGAGTTCCGGCTCGCCGGCGTGTTGCTGCCGGCCCCGTCGCTCGAGGCCGACGGCCGCACCCTGAGCCTGGTCGTCACCGCCGACACCGAGCCGCAGGTGGCCGACCTCGAGGTCAGCCTGTCCGGCCGGGTCCTGGACCGGCCCCGCGCCGCGCGCCCCAGCCCCGCGTCGTACGCCGAGCCGCGGGCGGGCGATCCGCTGCCGGTCGATCCGGGGGTCCGCGGGCCGTACGCGGTCACGAGCTCCGACTACGAGCTGTCCGACCTGGTCGTCCCCGAGCTCGACGCCCCGGTCGAGCGGATCGGCCACGTGGTGCTGCCGGTGCTGCCCGAGACGGCGGGCCCGGCGCCGCTGGTGCTGTTCCTGCACGGCCGCCACGACTACTGCTACGGCCACCCCGACGACCCCCGGCCCGGGCCGGACTGGCCGTGCCCGGCGGGGACCCGGCCGGTCCCGAGCCAGCTCGGCTACCGCTACGTCCAGCGGCTGCTGGCCAGCCAGGGCTACGCCACCGTGTCGATCGCGGCCAACGGCATCAACGCCCAGGACTGGGTCGCCCGCGACGGCGGCGCCGACGCGCGCGCCCGGCTGGTCCGCTCGCACCTGGAGCAGTGGGCGGCGTGGGCCGCCGACGGCACCTACGACGTGGACCCGAGCCGGGTCGTCCTGGTCGGCCACTCCCGCGGCGGGGAGGGCGTCGACCTGGCGAGCCTGACCACGCCGCTGGAGGCGCCGTACCGCATCGTCGGGCAGGTGCTGCTCGCGCCCACCGACTTCGCCCGGGCGGTCGCGGCCTACGTGCCGACCGTCGTGATGCTGCCCTACTGCGACGGCGACGTGTTCGACCTGCAGGGGCAGGCCTACACCGACCGCGCCCGGGACCTGGCCGCCGACGACACCGCGCTGCGCAGCTCGGTGCTGGTGATGGGCGCCAACCACAACTTCTTCAACACCGAGTGGACGCCGGGGCTCTCGGCGGCACCGTCGTGGGACGACGGCGACCTCGGTGGCGCGTGCCGGCCGGGCAGCGAGACCCGGCTGACCGCGGCCGAGCAGCGTGCGGTCGGGCGTACCTGGATCGCGGGGGCGGTCGCGTTCATGGCGGCCGGTGACCGGAGCGTGCTACCGATGTTCGACGGCAGCGACGTCGAGGTCGCCTCGGCCGGCGGCGCCGACGTGCGGACCCAGGCGCTCGGGCTGGGGCGCTCCCTGCGCCGACCCGGCGTGGACGCGGCCGCGGTCTCCGAGGTGCCGCGCGCGTCGCGGATCTGCGTGGGCAAGACCGGGCGCGACGAGCGGCTGTGCACCACGCAGAGCGACTCGGTCGCCCCGCACTGGGTCGCGCAGGGTGCCTGGAGCCGCCGCGTCCCGACCTCGCCGGCGTGGCAGGTGACCTGGCGCCGGACCGGCGCGAGTGGCGGCCTCCTCCTCGACCGGCCCTGGGACCTCAGCGAGGCCACCCGGCTCGACCTGCGCACCGTGGTCGCGCCCGAGCCGGGCCGGGTGCGGCTCGCCGTGCGCCTGCACGACGGCAGCGGGGCCACCGCGCTGCTCACGCCCGAGGCCGACGGCGTGCTGCGCCGCCTCCCGGGCCAGGTCTGGTGGACCAAGCTTCTCGCCCAGACCCTCCGGGTGCCTCTGGCGGGCGCGAGCGGCATCGACCTCAGCGACGTACGCCGCGTCGACCTGGTCGGGCGTAGCGACGCCGGCCAGGTGTGGGTGCTGGACCTCGCGGCCGTCTCCGAGGAGATCGCTCCGGTGCCCGAGAAGCGGCTGCCGCTGGTGCTCTTCCGCGACGTCAGGGTCCCCGAGGGTGACGCCGACGGGACGACCACGGCCGGCCTGTCCTTCGAGGTGGTCGGTGACCTCACGTCGCCGGCCCGGTTCACCTTCGTGGTGCTCGACCCGCGCAACTACCGTGCACCCCAGTCGGCCGCCGTCCGGGTGCCTGCGGGTACGACGCGCGGTTCGGTCGACGTCGCCTACGCAGCGGATCGCCGCGACGACCTCTACCGCAACCCGATCGTGCTCAACGTGTTCGGCGCCACCGGCGTGATGCCGGGACGGTTCACCCCGGTGCTGACCGTCCTCGACGACGACCCCGCGCCGACGGTGACGATCCGGGCGGCGCGGGCGCGCATCGTCGAGGGCGCCCTGGCACGCTGGGTCGTCGAGCGCTCCGAGCCCGCCGACTACTACACCGGCATCCGGGCCCGGGTCGTCGACGACCGGAGCCCGGACCAGCTGAGCGTGGACGACCTGCCGTCCGGCTGGCTGCGCCACCACGTGGCCGTCGTACCGCCGGCCGGGACCCCGCTGCACGAGGTCGACCTGCGCTTCTTCGGGCTGATCGAGCCGGGTGAGACCGCGGACCGCTTCGCGATCCCGGTCCGTCGCGACGGGCTGGACGAGGGCGCGGAGACCGTGATCCTGCGGATCCGGGTGCAGAAGGCCGGCGACCCGGTGGTGCGGACCGTGACCGTCGGGGACGGGTGATGCCCGGGCCGGGCCCGCGGGGCTGGACAGGAGTGGGCAGGATGGGCACGTGCGTGCTCTCGTGAAGACGACCGCCGGACCCGGGCTCGAGCTCATCGACGTGCCCGAGCCGGCCTGTGGTGACCGCGACGTGAAGATCCGGGTGCTGAGAGCGGGCCTCTGCGGCACCGACCTGCACCTGCTGTCCTGGGACGACTGGGCGGCCGCGACGGTGCAGGCGCCGATGACGATCGGCCACGAGTTCTTCGGGGAGGTCGTCGAGGTCGGCGCGGACGTCGACCACGTCTCGGTCGGCGACCGGGTCTCCGGCGAGGGACACATCGTGTGCGGGGCCTGCCGCAACTGCCGGGCCGGGCGGCGCCAGCTGTGCATCAACACCGTCGGCGTCGGGGTCAACCGGGACGGCGCGTTCGCCGACTACGTCGTCATCCCGGCGGCCAACGCCTGGGTCCAGCCGGCCGACCTCGACCCGGACCTGGGTGCGCTGTTCGACCCGCTCGGCAACGCCACCCACACCGCCCTCCAGTGGCCGGTGGTGGGGGAGGACGTCGTCATTACGGGGGCCGGCCCGATCGGGATCATGGCGACCGCGATCGTGCGGCACGCGGGCGCCCGGCGGATCGCGGTCACCGACCTCAGCCCCGAGCGGCTGGAGCTGGCGGCAAGCGCGGGCGCCGACCTCACCGTCGACGTCTCCCAGGGCCAGGACCTGGCCTGGGCACAGCGGCAGCTCGGCATGCTCGAGGGCTTCGACATCGGCCTGGAGATGTCGGGTGCTCCCGACGCCGTGCGCGACATGCTCGAGAACCTCAACCACGGGGCCCGGGTCGCGATGCTGGGCCTGCCGCGGTCGGCGTACGAGATCGACTGGGGCAAGGTGATCACGCACATGATCACGCTGCGCGGGATCTATGGCCGCGAGATGTTCGAGACGTGGTACCTGATGGGCTCGATGCTGGCGACCACGCCGGCGCTGCGGGACGCCGTACAGTCCGTGATCACGTGGCGTGGCCCGGCGGAGGACTGGGAGGAAGCCTTCGAGCACACCCGGTCCGGCACCGCCGGCAAGGCCGTCCTGGATTGGAGCTGAGATGTACGGCGACGTGAAGCAGCAGCTGGCCCAGACCCTTGCGGAGATCGAGAGCGCGGGGCTCTACAAGCGCGAGCGCGAGATCACCACGCCACAGGCGGCGCACATCGCGACCACCGCGGGCGAGGCGCTGAACTTCTGCGCGAACAACTACCTCGGGTTCTCCGACCACCCCGACGTGATCGCGGCCAGCAAGGCGGCGCTGGACACCTGGGGCTTCGGGATGAGCTCGGTGCGGTTCATCTGCGGCACCCAGACCCAGCACACGGAGCTGGAGCGGCGGCTCTCGGAGTTCCTGCACACCGAGGCGACGATCCTCTACAGCTCCTGCTTCGACGCCAACGGCGGCGTCTTCGAGGTGCTGTGCGGTGAGGAGGACGCGATCGTCTCCGACGAGCTCAACCACGCCTCGATCATCGACGGCATCCGGCTGAGCAAGGCGGCGCGGTATCGCTACAAGAACGCCGACCTGGCCGATCTGCGCGACCAGCTGGTCGCGGCCCGCGAAGCCGGCGCACGGCGGGTGCTGATCGCGACCGACGGCGTGTTCTCGATGGACGGCAGCTTCGCGCCGCTGTCGGAGATCTGCGACCTGGCCGACGAGTTCTCCGCCCTCGTGCTGGTCGACGACTCCCACGCCGTGGGGTTCGTGGGTCCTGGCGGGCGCGGCACGCCGGAGCTGTTCGGGGTGCTGGACCGGGTCGACATCATCACCGGCACCCTGGGCAAGGCGCTCGGCGGTGCGTCGGGCGGCTACGTCGCCTCCCACCAGGAGATCGTGGACCTGCTGCGGCAGCGCTCGCGGCCCTACCTGTTCTCGAACTCGGTCGCACCCGGCGTCGTCGCCGGTTCGCTCGCGGCCCTGGACCTGGTGACCTCCTCGAGCGAGGCGCGCGACACCCTTGAGGAGAACAGCGCGCTGTTCCGGTCGCTGATGACCGAGGCCGGCTTCTCGCTGCTGCCCGGCACGCACCCGATCACGCCGGTGATGTTCCCCGGCGAGGACGGCGCCCGGCTCGCCACCGCCATCGCGGACGACATGCTCGCCCAGGGTGTCTACGTGATCGCGTTCTCGTTCCCGGTGGTGCCGCGGGGCAAGGCCCGGATCCGGGTCCAGCTCTCGGCCGCGCACTCGGAGGATGACGTCCGCCGCTGCGTGGCGGCGTTCGTCGCGGCCCGGGACGCCCAGGCCTGAAGCCGCCCAGGCCTGAAGCCGCCGAGGCTCAGCTCAGTCCGCTTCCCAGTGCTCGCCGGAGAAGGCGAGCCCGCGGTGCGGCCGGGTGGTGCGGTAGTAGTACGGGCAGGACGGGGCGCCCGGCCGGAACCCGCGCTCGCCGCCGACCTGCCGGGCCCGGTGCCGCCAGATGAAGTCGAAGTTGTGGTTCCACTGCCGGACCAGGCGCAGCCCGTGCGCGCGCAGGATCATCTCGTCGCCGCTGAGCCCCTGGGCGGTCCAGTTGCTCGAGCCGGTGAAGACGTACGACGCGCGCCGGTCCCTGCCGTAGCGCCCCGAGATCGTCAGGTACTTCTGGTGGCTGTACATGTCCACCTCCTGCAGCACGTCGCAGTCGGTGTTGTAGCCGTCGGCCCGGCGCGGAACCTCGCCCCGCGGGGTCGGCGCCCCGATCGCCTGCTTCATCTCGGCACCCGCGAGTGACCACATCACCTTCACGTTGCACCCGCGCGCGTACAGGCGGCGCAGCTTGTCGGCGATCCAGGTGCCGCGGTCGCCGTTCCACGAGTGCATCGAGACCCGGATCTTGGTGCGCCCGTCGACACCGGTGTTCCCGCGGGCCCCGCGGCAGCGCACCTGGCGCAGGACCTGCATGACCGGGTCGTTCGCCGCAGTCGTGCGCGGGTGCGGCAGCACCCACAGCCGGTAGTGCTTGAGCACCTTGTGCTCGAAGAGCGGCTGGGCGGTCCGGTCGCGGCGCAGCTCCCAGAAGAGCCGCAGCAGCACGTGGTGCAGGCGCGGCGCGTTGCGCTGGACCAGCAGGTCGTTGAACTGGTGGGCGGTGGCGTTCAGGGTGAGGTTCGCCGAGCCGGTCATCACCACGTTCTCGGCGGCGCCGGTGCGGTCGAAGAGGTAGATCTTGTCGTGCAGCACGCCCTGCTCGCTGCGGCAGCCGGTCGTGCAGATGTGGTCCCAGCTCCGCCGCCCCCGGTCGGTGCCGAGCTCCGTGCGCAGCATCCGCATCGCGGCGGTGACCTGGTGGTCGTTGTGCAGCACCTGCACGTGCACGCCGCGGCGGTGCGCGTCGATGAGCGCCCGGGCGACGTTGACCCGGTCGAAGGAGTAGACGGCGATCCGGATGTAGGAGCCCTTCCGGGCGTGCCGGATGGCCGCCACGATCTGCCGCTCGATGCGGAACTTGTCGGCGCGCTCGCCCCACGGGTTGTTGAAGAAGCCGCCCTCGGCCGGCCGCCAGGACGTCGCGTGGTGGTGGCGGTGCTGGTGCTTCCTGTCGGCGCTGCTCGCGGTCACCGCCGGGGCGGAGATGGCCAGCGACACGAGCAGCGCGAGGGCGCAGCCGAGCACCACGATCGTCCTGCGCACGGCACCAGAGCGTACCTCTGGCCCCACTGGCCACAGTGGCACCACGCGGGTGGCACGCCGGGGGCACCACGCGGGGGACAGGCGCGTGGTGCCCCGTGCGGTCAGCGCAGCGTGATCAGCCGTGCGTCGCGGGCGCCGCCGGGACCGGTCACCACCAGGCGGGCCCGGTGGATCCGGTCGCCGCGCAACGCCGCGCGGGCGGCCTTGGTCACGGCCAGGCGGACGGTGGGCTGGGCCTTCCGGACGACCGCCTTCCCTTGGGCCAGCACGGTGCCGCGGCGCACGGGCGCGCCCGCGACCCGGTGGGTGGCGATCAGCTTCAGCGAGACGTGGCGGCGTACCTCGGTCGCGACCCGGACCTGGACGCTGGTCCGGCCGGCGTTGACCCAGCCCGAGCCGCCGGCCGAGACGCCCGTCGCGCTGACCGTGATCGTGGCGGTCGAGGTGTCGTCGAAGGTCGCGGAGTCCGGGCTGCTGGTCGCCACGGTGGCGGTGTTCTCCACCTGACGGCTCTCCTCCTCGGCCGGGCTGGTACGCACGTCGACGCAGAGCAGTCCGTAGTCCACGGTCAGCGACCCGGCGGACGGGTTGTAGAACCGGAACACCCGCGTCACCGGCTGCGGGTCGTTGCCGAGCGGCAGGGTGCCGTGCGGGTCGACCCAGGCGACGATCCCCTTGGCGCCGTCGCGGCAGGTGAGGCTCCGCTCGACCAGGGCGCCCGGCGCGACGTCCACGTGGCCGGAGAGCTCGGAGGTGAGCAGCTCGTGGGTGTGGCCGCGCGCCACGCCGAGCGTGGTCCGCAGGCACCGCGCGGTCAGCGTGACCAGGGCGTCGTCGTCGATGTCCCCCACGAACCGTCGGCCGTCGGAGATCGGGCGGCTGGCGACCACGCCGTCGCCCTCGAGGAAGGCGAAGCCGGGTGCGATCGCGACCGCGCCGGGTCCGCAGGACAGGTCGACGCTGTGCGGACCGGCCGCCCACGCCTGGGTCGTGCTCAGCACGTCGGAGACCACCAGCGGGTGCGAGTGGTCCTCGCCGGAGACGGTCCGCTCGCTCATGCAGACGACGTTGACCTTGGCCTGGACCTGGCCGGTGGTGCCGTTGCGCAGCGTCCCGGTCCAGCCCCGGCCGTCGGCCGTGGTGGCCGAGGCCAGCACGTCGACGTCGGGCCAGGTCCCGGCGTTCTGGTCGATATGATCGATCCGGACGCTGCCGTCGGTCGCGAGGTACCCGGTCGGGCACGAGGTGGTGGCGGTGGCGGTCTGGCCGGCGAACGCCGACAGGTGGCTCTCGATCTTCGTGACGTCGAAGAGGTGGTCGTGGGTGGTGACGGTGCTCGGCAGCAGGCTGACCCGCACGGTCACGGTGACCGACCGCTGCCCTCCGGCGGCGAGGTCGCCGAGGGCGCAGGTGACGGTCGGGGCGGCGTAGGTGCAGCCGGCACCGGCCGAGACGAAGCTGGCGCCGGCGGGCAGCACGTCGGTGATGACGACGTCCTCGGCGGCGCCGGGGCCGCTGTTCACGGCGCGCAGGGTGTAGGTGACCAGGTCACCCGGCGCGGCGAGGCTGACGTCCGCGGTCTTGACGACCGCCAGGCCGGCGGGCTCCGGCTCGCCGGGTCCCGTGGGGATCGCCGCGTCGTCGGAGTCGGACACGTCCGGGCCGGACGGCGGGGTCCCGGTCGCGGTGGCGAGGTTCCACACCCGGCCGGCGGCCACGTCCGCCGAGGTGACGACGTACGTCGGGGTCGGCAGGAGCGGGCAGGTCGTCGACTCACCCGGCGCGAGGGTCGCGACGCAGGGTGCGGCGGCCAGCCCGAGCAGGTCATCGGTGAGCGTGACGTCCTCGAGCGTCGTGTCGCCGACGTTGGTGACCACGAAGCCGTAGGTCAGCTGCTCGCCGAACGAGCCGACGGTGTCGGCGTCGGCGGAGTCCGTGACGCTCTTCTCGACGTGGATCCCGGGCCCGTCCGGCACGACGGGTTCGCAGCCCTCGACCCAGAAGACCTTCGACTTCTTGTCCGCACCCTGCGATCCGGGCGTGTGGATGGTCAGCTTGACGTGGTAACCCTGCAGCGGTTGCGGCTCGCCGTAGAACGCGAGCGTGTAGGTCTCGCGGCCGTCCAGGCCGGTGCCGGTGCCGGCGCCGCTCGCCGGGTCGCCACCTACGAAGACCGCGGCGGGACCGGTGACGTCGAGGACGACGTCGTCGGTCGGGGCCTGCATCTCGAACGTGACGGTCGAGATGATGTCGGATCCCTGGTCGAAGCCGTACCACTCGACCTCGAACTCGCAGCCGACGTGCGGGTCGTTGTCCGGCGTCCCGTCGAGCTCGCCGTGCTCGGCGATCTTGACCGTCCCGTTGTTGCCCGGCGGATCGCCTGCGGCCCGGGCGGGCCCGGCCAGTGGCGTCCCCGGGACGACGACGAGCGCGAGCGCGACGAGCAGGCCGAGCAGCCCGCTCAGGACGACGTGCGTGCGGTTGGCAATACGACCAGACGTGACCACGGCTGGACCCCCCTCGTTCCATCGGTGGCGACGGGACGAGGCGTCCTGCTGGTGGTTCGTCACGACCCCCGACGCGCGTGTGGCGCGCCCGGACCCCCCGTCCTGACCTCTCGAGGCTAGCGTCGGGGCAGCGTCCGGTCCCGGGAACGGCCGTCCTGGTGCCACCGGATCAGACCAGTGCCGCACCGGGGCCCCCGTAGCCTGGTGCGGTCATGCTCTGCTCCCACTTCGACGCCGGACGCTGCCGGTCCTGCACCTGGCTCGGCACGGCGTACGCCGCGCAGCTGGGCGCCAAGCAGCACACCGTCGAGGAGCTGCTCGCCCGGTCGGTCGGCGCCGCCGGGGCGACGGCCTGGCTGCCGCCGGTCGCCAGCGCCCAGCTGGGCGTGCGCAACAAGGCGAAGATGGTGGTCAGCGGCACCCTCGCGGAGCCGACGCTCGGCATCCTGAACCCGGCCGGCGCCGGGGTGGACCTGCGCGACTGCCCGCTGCACACGCCGGGCATCCAGGCAGCGCTCCCGGTGCTCGCCGACTTCGTGACCCGGGCCGCGCTGGCGCCGTACGACCTGGCCACTCGCAGGGGTGAGCTGAAGTACCTGCTGGTCACCGAGTCACCGGACGGTGAGCTGATGGTGCGGTTCGTGCTGCGCTCCCAGGAGCCGGTGGCGCGGATCCGCAAGCACCTGCCCGCGCTGCTCGAGCGGCTGCCGCAGGTCGCGGTCGCGACCGTGAACCTCCAGCCCGAGCACAAGGCGGTCCTGGAGGGCGAGCGCGAGATCGTGCTCACCGAGCAGGAGTCGCTGCTGATGCAGGTCGGCGGCCTCGGGCTGCACCTGCGGCCGCAGAGCTTCTTCCAGACCAACACCGCGATGGCCGCCGAGCTCTACCGGCTCGCCCGCGCGTGGACGGCCGAGCTGGCCCCGGGCCGGGTCTGGGACCTGTACTGCGGGGTGGGCGGCTTCGCCCTCGCGATCGCGTCCACGGCGCACGCGGAGGTCACCGGCGTCGAGGTCAGCGGCGAGGCGATCGCCTCGGCGACCGCCAGCGCGCGGGAGGCGGGGCTCGACCGCGTGCGGTTCGAGGCCGGCGACGCCACCGCCTGGGTGTCGGACCGGCCCGACGTCCCGGACCTGGTCGTCGTGAACCCGCCGCGACGGGGCCTCGGCCCCGAGCTCAGCGGCTGGCTCGAGGACTCGGGCGTGCGGCACGTCCTGTACTCCAGCTGCAACGCCCACACGCTGGCCCGCGACCTGGACGCGATGCCCTCGCTGCGCCCGGTGCGCGCGCAGCTGCTCGACATGTTCCCGAACACCGCGCACTACGAGGTCCTCGCGCTGCTGGAGCGGTTGTGACCGGCCCACGCGGGCGGCTCGACGAGGAGCGTCGCCGTACGACGGCCCGGCTGGCGGAACTCCGCGGGGAGTACCGCGGGTTCGTCGACGCCTCGCGCGACACCAACGCCGACGACGAGCACGACCCGGAGGGGGCGACGATCGCCTTCGAGCGCGAGCAGGTCGGCGCCCTGGTGCGCCGAGCCGAGCAGCGGCTGACCGAGGTCGCAGACGCGCTGGCCCGCCTCGACGACGGGACCTACGGGGCATGCGCCCGGTGCGGAGCACCGATCGCCGCCGAGCGCCTCGACGTGCGGCCCACCGCGACGACCTGCGTCGGCTGCGCCTGAGCCGGGCCGGGCCGGGCTGGGCCGGGCCGGGCCGGGCCGCGGGCTACTTCGCGGGCAGGGTGCGGGCGTAGCCGGCACCGACCTCGGCCCAGCGCTCGAGGTCCTCGTCGGCGACCACCCCCGCCGGCTGGACGCGCAGCCAGCCCACCATCTCGCGGTCGCGCATCACGAACGACGAGGTGTGCGGCTCGCCCAGCAGCTCCTCGGTGCGCTCCGGCGCCACCCGCAGGAGCAGGCCACCCTCGCTGCTGGCGGCGACCGCCATGTTGCCGTGGACCAGGAAGGCCAGGCCCCCGAACATCTTGCGCTCGCTGAGTCCGGGTTCGCCGGTGAGGATCTCCCGGAGCCGGTCGGCCAGCCCCTCGTCGTACGCCATGGACCAAAGTCTCATGCCATTCGCCCCTTCACGGGGGCAGACTGGCGGTATGAGTGCTGCTCGGGTCGTTCCGTTCCTCGCCGCCCTCGCCCTGGTCGCGGCGCTCGTCCCACCGGCCGTCGCGGCGCCGCCGACCGAGCGCACGATCACCGACGCGCGTGAGCCCGACAAGGCGTACGACGTGCTCTCGGTGACCCTGACCTCGGCCCCGGCCCCCGGCCGCAAGGCCAAGGTCGTCATCCGGCACGCCCGGCCGGTCGAGGTCCGCGACTCGATCGACTTCTGGGTGGACACCGACGACGACCGGGTGCCGGACCTGTTCGTCACTGGCCCGTCCTTCTCCGAGTACGCCGTCTACAAGACGAGCTCGTGGACCCACCACGGTCGCAACATCACCGACCAGCAGTGCGCGTCGCTGCGGATGAACCAGCGCCGGTCGGTCGTCCGGTTCGACCCCAGCTGCCTGGAGCCCTCGGTGCGGTTCGCGGTGTCCGTGCGGTCCTACCAGATGGACGCCCCGGCCCGCACCGACGACTACGTGCCCGGCAAGCACCGGCTCTCGCGGAAGGTGCTCTCCTACCTCCCTGGGTGAGGCCCGAGACCGCGTGCCAGACTCGCGGCATGGAGCAGCGCACCCTCGGCCGGACCGGGCGTCCGGTCTCCGTGGTCGGACTCGGCACCTGGCAGCTCGGCGCGGACTGGGGGGACGTCTCCGAGGACGACGCCCTCGCCGTCCTCGGCGCCTCGGTCGACGCCGGTGTCACGTTCTTCGACACCGCCGACGTGTACGGCGACGGGCGCAGCGAACAGGTGATCGGCCGGTTCCTGCGCGAGCACCCCGAGGTCGTCGTGGCCACCAAGATGGGTCGTCGCGTCGAGCAGCTGCCCGAGCACTACACGCTCGAGAGCTTCCGGGCCTGGACCGACCGGTCGCGACGCAACCTCGGCGTCGACACCCTCGACCTCGTGCAGCTGCACTGCCCCCCGAGCGCGGTCATCGACGCGGACGCGACGTACGACGCGCTCGACACGCTGGTCGCCGACGGCGCGATCGCGGCGTACGGCGTGAGCGTCGAGACCGTCGACCAGGCATTGTCCGCCATCGCGCGCCCGCACGTCGCGTCGATCCAGATCATCCTCAACGCGTTCCGCCTCAAGCCGTTGGACCGGGTGCTGCCGGCGGCGGCGGAGGCCGGGGTCGCGATCATCGCCCGGGTGCCGCTCGCGTCCGGCCTGTTGTCGGGTCGCTACGACGAGCACACGACGTTCGCCCCGGACGACCACCGCAGCTACAACCGCGACGGCAGCGCCTTCGACGTGGGGGAGACGTTCTCGGGCGTCGACTACGAGACCGGCGTCCGCGCGGCGCAGGAGTTCTCGCAGCTGGTGCGTGACCTGGACCTGACGCCCGCGCAGGCGGCGATCGCGTGGGTGGTGCAGCAGCCGGGCGTCACCACGGTGATCCCGGGCGCCCGCAACGCCGAGCAGGCGCGCGCCAACGCGGTCGCCGGACTGGCCGGGCCGCTGCCCGGCTCCGTCCTGGACGGGGTCACGCGGATCTACGACACGAGGCTCCGCGCGGCGATCCACGACCGCTGGTAGCCGCGTCTGCCGCGTCGGCTTCGCCGCCACACCCGCCGAGGCCGCGTCTGCGGCGTCGGCTTCGCCGCCGCGCCGGCCGCGGGATCTTTCCTGGGTCGGTGTTCAGACGGTTGGGTTGCGGTCCGCGCGCAGCCTGAGACCGCCGGCTCAGGCGGGGGGGCGGCCCTGCTCCAGGGCGTCGGCGAACTCGCAGAACGCGTCGTAGGCGCGCGGCCCGTAGATCGTGGCCGGGCCGCCCTTCATCAGGAAGGTGACGCCGATCGCCTCGGCCGCCTCCTGCTTGGTCGCGCCGGCCCGGGCCGCGGCCTGGGCGTGGGAGGCGATGCAGCCGTCGCAGCCCTCCACGACCCCGATCGCGACCGCGATCAGCTCCTTGGTGCGGGTGTCGAGCGCACCCGCGGCGAACGCGGCCTTGTGCAGCTCGCCGAAGCCCTTGTAGACGTCGGGCACCGCTTGCCGCAGCTGCCGGTGCAGCGGGGAGAGGGCGTCCAGCACCTCCTTGCCGTGGGGGTGCTCGGAGGCCTGGTGCTCGGTGGACTGGGCGATCGTGGAGGTCGTCATGCGAACGATGATATACCCCGGGGGGTATCGGTCACGACTTGGCGATGGTCCTCACGCGAGCAGTCGGCGCAGGCGCGCCTGGTGCTGGAATCGTCGCTGCCGGCGGCGCAGGGCCCGCCGGCGCACGGCGTACGCCCGCCCCTCCTGGTCCACCCTGAGGTGGGCGAGCATGAGCGCGCAGGTCGGGTCGGGGATGGTGAGGGAGTCGATCATCGGGGTACTCCTGGGAGTAGTCGGTCGCTAGGCGGTGGCGAGTGCCACGGTGCGCGCCTGAGGTGGGCCGGCACATCGGGAGATCGCCGTACTTCCCGGCTCGCGCCACCTCAGGCGATGGGCCCGCGAACGATCGGCCGACCGGCCCTGTTCATACCCCGCAGGGGTATGCTAGGTTCGCTCCGATGTGATACCCCAGTGGGGTATATACGGTCTACTCTGAGGAGAATCGAGATGTCCACGACCCACACGTACCGCGTCACCGGGATGACCTGCGGCCACTGCGTCGGCGCCGTGACCCGCGAGGTCAGCGCACTGGAGCCCGTCACCGACGTCCAGGTCGAGCTCGAGACCGGCGACGTCACCGTGCGGTCCACCCGGGAGCTCACCCACGACGAGATCGCCGCCGCCATCGACGAGGCCGGCTACGAGCTCGTCTCCTGAGGCCATGACCACCACACCGACGACACCGACCACCGAGAACCCGCCGCTCACCGCCGAGGGGACCCTCGACATCGAGGGCATGACCTGCGCGTCCTGCGTGGGCCGGGTGCAGAAGGCGCTGTCCCGGGTCGACGGCGTGGTGGAGGCCTCGGTGAACCTCGCGACCGAGACGGCCGCGGTCACCTACGACCCGGCGGTCGTCGAGCCCGCCGCGCTCACGGCGGCGGTGCAGAAGGCCGGGTACGCCGGCACCCTGCGCGCGGCGCCCCGGCCCGAGGCGGATCTGCCGGCCGCGCCGGACCCCGTCGCCGAGCTGGACGCGCGCCGCGACGTCGAGATCGCCCGGCTGGGCCGCAAGTGGCGGGTCGCGCTCGTCGTCGGCCTGGCCCTGATGGGCCTGATGTACGTCCCGTTCGACCTCGACACGATGGACTGGCTGATGCCGTTGCTCCTCGTGGTCGCGACCGTCACCCTGTTCTGGGCCGGCCGCGACATCTACCAACGGGCCTGGGCGAACGCCAAGCACGGGTCCTCGAGCATGGACACCCTGGTCGCGCTCGGCACCGGCGTGGCCTACGGCTACAGCGCGTTCGTCACCCTCTGGCCGGGGCCGGCCGAGCGCTGGGGCCTGCCGCTCCACCTGTACTACGAGACCGCGCTGATCGTGATGGCGCTGATCCTGATGGGCCGGTGGCTGGAGCTGAAGGCCAAGAAGCGCACCGCGGCCTCGATCAAGGCGCTGGTCGGGCTCGCGCCCACGACCGCCCGGGTGCTCCGCGACGGTGCGGAGGTCGACGTACCCATCGCCGAGGTGCGCGTGGGAGACCACGTGCGGGTCCGGCCGGGGGAGAAGCTGCCCGTCGACGGCGTCGTCGCCGAGGGCCGGTCCGCGGTCGACGAGTCGATGCTGACCGGCGAGAGCGTCCCGGTCGAGAAGGTCGCGGGGGATGCGGTCATCGGCGCCACGGTCAACACCACGGGCAGCCTCGTGGTCCGGACGACGGCGGTGGGCGCCGACAGCACGCTCGCCCAGATCGTGCGCCTCGTCGAGGAGGCGCAGGCCAGCGCCCCGCCGATGCAGCGGCTCGCCGACCGGGTCTCGGCGTGGTTCGTGCCGGCCGTGCTGGTCGTCGCGCTCCTGACCTTCCTCGGCTGGCTGCTCCTCGGCCCGGAGGCGGACCGCCTGGTCCTGGCGATCGGTACGACGGTCGCGGTGCTGATCATCGCCTGCCCGTGCGCGCTCGGCCTGGCCACGCCCACCGCGGTCATGGTCGGCACCGGCAAGGCCGCCGAGATGGGCATCCTGGTCGGTGACGGCGCGGCCCTCGAGACCGCGCGCCGGCTGACGGCGGTCGTGCTCGACAAGACCGGCACCATCACCCGCGGCCACCCCGACCTCGCCGAGGTCGTCACGTCGCAGGGCTGGGACGCCGACGAGCTGCTCGCACTGGTGGCGGCTGCCGAGGTCGGCAGCGAGCACCCGGTCGGCGAGGCGATCGTGCGCGGGGCACAGGACCGCGGGCTCACGCTGCCGGCAGTCACGCACTTCGACTCGGTCCCCGGCCACGGCGTCGTCGCCGAGATCGACGGCCGCACGGTGCTGGTCGGCAACACCGCCCACCTCGCCCAGCACGACATCGACACGGCACCGCTCGACGGCGCCGGCGTGTACGCCGCCGTCGACGGCGTCCTGGCCGGCAGCGTCACCGTCGCGGACACGGTCAAGGAGTCCTCGGCCGCGGCCGTCGCCGCCCTGGAGCGGCTCGGCCTCGAGGTCTGGATGGTCACCGGCGACAACGCCACCACCGCCCGCGCCGTCGCCGAGCAGGTCGGCATCGAGCACGTGATGGCCGACGTGCGGCCGGCCGACAAGGCCCGCCGGGTCGCCGAGCTCCAGGCCGCCGGCCAGGTCGTCGCGATGGTCGGCGACGGCGTCAACGACGCGCCCGCACTGGCGCAGGCGGACCTCGGCATCGCGATCGGCACCGGCACGGACGTCGCCATCGCGGCCTCGGACATCACCCTGGTCGGCGGTGACCTGCACGGGATCGCGTCGGCCATCGACATCTCGCGCCGCACCGTGACCACGATCAAGCAGGGGCTGGTCTGGGCCTTCGCCTACAACGTGCTGCTCGTCCCCGTCGCCGCGGGCGCGCTCTACTGGTGGGACGGGCTCCTGCTGGACCCGGTCCTGGCCGGCGCCGCCATGGCGATGAGCTCGGTCAGCGTGGTGACCAACGCGCTGCGGCTGCGCAAGCCGGGCCACGGCGGGAGCCTGCGCGGCCGGATCGTCGACGCCGGCTACCTCGGCCTGATCGCCGTGGTCGCCCTCGCGATCGGGATCGGCTTCACCTGGCTCAGCCGCACCGACCAGGCCGAGCGCGGGATGAACGGCCTGCTCACCTGGCAGGCTGGCATGGGCATGCCGATGCGTCCGGCGATGAGCGTCCTGGAGGAGACGGACGTGCCGCCGACCAGCGCCCACCACGCGGGGCTCGACATCGGGTACGACCTGCCTGCCGACGTACGGCCCGGAGCTCCGACGACGCTGACCGTCACGGTGCGCGACGCGGCCACCGGCGACCCGGTCGGCGACCTGGTCCGCACCCACCAGGTGTGGATGCACCTGATCGTGACCCGGTCCGACCTCGGCACCTTCGCGCACCTGCACCCCGAGCCGACCGGCGAGGACGGGGTGTTCACGGTCCGGGCGACGTTCCCGACGGCAGGCACCTACGCGCTGCACACCGAGCTGCGCCAGGAGGGTCAGCTCGCCGACGTGCTCGACAGCCACGAGGTGACGGTCGCGGGCGACCCGCCGCCGGCCGCGCCGGTGCCGAGCGCCGACGTCCGCGAGGTCACCGTGGACGGCGTGCGGATCACGCTGGACGGCGAGGCGCACGTCGACGCGGTCAGCGAGTTCACGCTGACCTTCGCCGACGCCGCGACCGGTGCCCCCATCGACGACCTCGGGCCCTACCTGGGCGCCGCCGGCCACGTCGTGGTCCTGCGCGAGGACGGCACCCGGTTCGCGCACCGGCACGCCGAGACGTTCGACGACGACGGCCGGCCGGTGCCGGCGCTGCCCGGGACGACCTTCGGGCCCGAGCTGGCCATGCACGCCCGGTTCGAGGTCGCGGGGACCTATCGCCTGTGGGCGCAGTTCCGCCTCGGCGACGACACCGTCGTCACCGCGCCGTTCGTGGTGCGGGCGGGCTAGCCCGCCCGCACCACCGGGGGCGACAGAGGGAGATCCGGCGCGAGCTCCTGCAGGAGGTCGCGCACGCGGCGGTCGAGGTCGGCGACGATGCGACGCACCGTCTCCTCCTCCTGGCCCCCGGGGTCGTCGACCGGCCAGTCCCGGTAGGTGACGCCGGGCACGTAGGGACACTCCTCGCCGCACCCGAGCGTGATCGCCAGGTCACTGCCGGCGATCATCTCGGTGGTGAGCAGCTTGGGATGTTCCTGCGAGGTGTCCAGGCCGAGCTTCTCCAGGACCTCGGCGACCTCGGGGTGGATGTGCTCGCCCGGCTGGGTGCCGGCCGACAGGGCCAGCACGCGGCCGCGGGCGTAGTGCTCGGTGAGCAGCCGGGCAGCCACGGAGCGGCCACCGTTGCGGACGCAGGCGAACACGACGGTGGGGACGTGGGTCTCGGTCATCGGGGTAGGTCCTCCTGGACGGTGTCGGGGAAGAAGCGGCGGGCCCAGAGGCTCACGTAGACCAGGCCGACGAGGACGGGCACCTCGATCAGCGGGCCGACGACTCCCGCGAGCGCCTGCCCGCTGGTGACGCCGTACACGGCGATGGCCACCGCGATCGCGAGCTCGAAGTTGTTGCCGGCTGCCGTGAAGGCGACCGTGGTGGATCGGCGGTAGCCGAGCCCCGCACGGTGGGCGGCCAGCATCGACCCGCCCCACATCAGGGCGAAGTAGACGACCAGGGGGACGGCGATGCGCGCGACGTCGGCCGGCTGGTTGGTGATGGTGTCGCCCTGCAGTGCGAACAGCACCACGATGGTGAACAGGAGTCCGTACAGCGCCCACGGCCCGATCCGTGGCAGGAACCGCTGCTCGTACCACTCGCGGCCGCGGCGTCGTTCTCCCGCCCGGCGGCTGAGGTAGCCGGCAGCGAGCGGGATGCCGAGGAACACCACCACGCTCCAGGCGATCTGCCAGGGCGACACCTCCAGCCCGGTGCCGGAGAGGCCGAGCCAGCCGGGCAGCAGGTCGAGGTAGAACCAGCCGAGCAGGGCGAAGGCGAGCACCTGGAAGACCGAGTTCAGGGCGACCAGGACGGCCGCCGCTTCCCGGTCCCCGCAGGCGAGGTCGTTCCAGATGATCACCATCGCGATGCACCGGGCCAGGCCCACGATGATCAGCCCGGTGCGGTACTCGGGCAGGTCGGCGAGGAACACCCAGGCCAGGGTGAACATCAGGGCCGGACCGACGACCCAGTTCAGCACCACCGACAGCGCCATCATGCGGGTGTCGCGAGCGACGTCGCCCACCTCGTTGTAGCGGACCTTGGCGAGGACGGGGTACATCATCACCAGCAGCCCGAGCGCGATCGGCAGCGACACCGAGGCGATCGTGATCGCGTCGAGGACGTCGGCGATGCCGGGCACCCAGCGGCCGAGCAGCAGCCCGGCCGCCATCGCCAGCCCGATCCACACCGGCAGGTACCGGTCGAGCGTGGGGAGCCGGCCGACGACGTCGGCACGGACCTGCGCCGCTGCAGTGTCGCTCACGCGACGGGCTTGGTGGCTCGGATGATCGCGCCGTGCATCCCCGGTGCGGCCTCGTGGGTGAACTCGACCTCGGCGTCCACGAAGCCGGCCGCGGTGAGGCCGTCGAGGTACTCGGCCCGCGAGAGGGCGCCGGCGATGCAGCCGACGTAGGAGCCACGCTCGGCGCGGTCGGCCGTGGTCAGCTGGTCCTCGGCGACGACGTCGGAGATCCCGATCCGGCCGCCCGGCACCAGCACCCGGTGCATCTCCGCGAGCACCCGGGGCTTGTCGACCGACAGGTTGATCACGCAGTTGGAGATCACCACGTCGACAGAGGCGTCCGGCAGGGGGACGTCCTCGATGGTGCCCTGGAGGAACTCGACGTTGGTGGCGCCCGCCTTGGCGGCGTTGGCACGGGCCAGCTCGAGCATCTCCTCGGTCATGTCCACGCCGTAGGCGAAGCCCGTCTCGCCGACCCGGCGCGCCGAGAGCAGTACGTCGATGCCGCCGCCCGAGCCCAGGTCGAGGACCCGCTCGCCGCGCCGCAGCGCGGCCACGGCGGTGGGGTTGCCGCAGCCGAGGCTGGCGGCCAGGGCCTCCGCGGGCAGCTCGTCCTGCTCCTCGGGGGCGTAGAGCCCGGCGCCGAAGGACTGGTCGACCGCTGTCGCGTCGCCGCCGCAGCACGAGCTGGAGCCGCAGCCGTCGTCGACGACCTGCAGGGCGTCGTTCAGCTCGGTGTTGGTGCTGCCGGCGCGCACGGCGGTCGCGGCCTGGGCGTAGCGGGTGCGGACCTCCTCGCGGAGATCGTCGGTACTCGTCATGGCTCTATCCTCTCATCCGTATCGACGACTGTCGATGCATCGAAGATTATCAATCAATCGACGAATGTCAATGGGTGTGGCACCATGGAGCCATGTCCGCTCGATCCGCCCTCCCTGTCCTCGACGACACCGGCGGCTGTTGCGTCCCGGTCGCCCGCGGGCTGCTCGACGCCGAGGAGGCGCAGAACCTGGCGCGGGTGTTCAAGGCGCTGGGGGACCCGACCCGGCTGCGCCTGCTCTCGATGATCGCCGCCCATCCCGAGCGCGAGGCCTGCATCTGCGACCTCATCGAGCCGGTCGGGCTCTCCCAGCCGACGGTGTCCCATCACATGAAGCAGCTGGTCGACGCCGGGCTCGTGACCCGCGAGCAGCGCGGTCGCTGGGCGTTCTACCGATTGGTGGACGACACCCTCACGAGCCTCAGCAGCGCCTTGCTCCCCTGACGATCGGGCGGCCGCCGCCGCCGGCCGTTCATCCGCTCGGCCCATCGGTCGGCCGGTCGTCTAGGCTGGAGCCGATGAGCGCCGAGGACTACTGCGAGCTGTGTGACCTTCCGAAGTCCCAGTGCATCCACGGGAACCCGCCGGCTCCACCCCCGCCGACCGTGCGCAAGGCGCCGGCCACCCGGCCCGTCGTACGCCGAACCGCAACCTCGTCGCCCGGATCGAGCAGGTCGACCACCTCGACCAGGTCGACCACCGCGGCGGCGCCGGCGCGACCGGTCCGGCACCGGTGGACCCCGCCGGACGTCTTCAAGCCCGAGATCCTCGCGGTGCTGTCGGCCGCCGGTGGCGAGCTGGACCAGGACGAGGTCTTCCTCGAGCTCGAGGTCCGGATGGAGGAGCGGCTCACCGACGCCGACCACGAGAAGACGCCCGAGGGCGAGCTGCGCTGGCGCTACGCCGCGCGGCGGGCCCGGCAGGCGCTGGTGGCCGAGGGCGCGATGACCAAGGGACGTCCGGGGATCTGGGCCCTGGGTTGAGAGGGGAGCGGGGCTGATGGTCGGACCGTTGGAGGAGCGGAACGTCTTCGGGACGCAGCTGGAGCCCTGCGGCACCGACCCGGTGACCGGCTTCTCCCGCGACGGCACCTGCACGTGCGGACCCCAGGACGTGGGGCTGCATGCGGTCTGCGCGGTGATGACCACGGAGTTCCTCGACTACCAGCGCCGGATCGGCAACGACCTGTCCACCCCCCGTCCGGAGTACGGCTTCCCGGGCCTGCACCCCGGTGACCGGTGGTGCGTGGTGGCCGCGCGCTGGCTGCAGGCCTACGAGGCCGGCGTCCCCGCGCCGGTCGTGCTGGCGTCCACGAGCGAGCGGGCCCTGGAGGTCGTCCCGCTGGAGTACCTCGACGAGCAGGCGGTCGACGTCCCGGACGATCCCGGCGCGCTGCTCTGAGCGGTCAGGGGACGACCGAGGTGCCAGCGGCCAGCGGCCGGCGACCGGTGAGCGCGAGCAGCACGTCGACCCCGTGGCCCAGCCGCAGGGCGCTCGCCGTGGCCAGCGCGAGGGTGTCGGCGAGCGCCTCGGCCGGCGGCGCGAACTCCAGGCCGGCGGCCTCGGCGATGTCGAGGGAGTGCACGGTCAGCTCGAACGTCCTGGTGGGCAGGTAGTCGCTGACCCGCATCCCGCCGGCGGCGGTCTCGACGACCGGGTCCTCCCCTTCGAGGAGGTCCAGGGCGAGCTCGGCCTCCTCGCGTGCCGCCTCCAGGGCGGCGAGCGGGTGCGCGCCGAGCGCGACGCCGGCCTCGATCCCGCGCTGGTGGATCGCGTCGCGCGCGCTGCCGTGCGCGAGCCGGCTGACGATCGCGAAGTACGCCGCGGCGTCCGGGGCGTCGACCCGCGCCGCGCGGGTCGTCAGGTAGGTCGCGACGGTGACCAGCGAGCGGCCGGTGTGCCCGATGAGCGCGCGCAGGTCCCAGGTGCCGAGCCCCGGCTCGGCGTACCGCTCCATCGGCACCTGGGCGGCGAGGGCCACGAACGCGTCGGAGGCCTCGGCGTAGGTGGTGCGGGCTGCGGTCAGGGCGGTCGACACCGCTCCATCCTCCGGCACGCGTCCGGCGCCCGGCGCGGGTGTCCACAGGTTGTTGACGGTTGATCGGAAGCGCGTCCCCAGGTGCGGTCGGCACCATGGAGGCATGACCCAGCAGCGCTCGCGCCACCGCTCCCGGCAGGTGCTCCCCGCGCAGGAGCTGGCGGCGCGCCTGGAGGCCCTTCGGCGCCGCCAGCAGGCCCAGGTCGAGCTCGACCTGCGGCTCCTGCGGCGGCGCTGACCCGAAGCACCGCCGGACCCGCGCTCGCTGGGGACACGCGGTCCAGTCCACCGCGGGAATCCCCGCGGCGGGGTCGGTGGGGCCCTAGCCTCTGCCGCATGACCGAGAGCAACGACTCCACCCCTGTCAGCCCGCAGAGCGCATCCGTTCCGCCGCCCTTCGGCGAGGCCACGCCTGCTCCCGCGCCGGCGCCGGCCGCCCCGGCGTACGCCGGGGCGGCCCACGCGGCCCCCGCCGCCGGCCCGATCGGTGAGGTCCGCAGCACCGGGACCTGCATCCTGCTCAGCATCGTGACCCTGGGGATCTACACCTGGTTCTGGTACTACAAGACCCACGACGAGATGAAGCGGCACACGGGTGAGGGCATCGGCGGCGGGATCGCGCTGATCCTGGCGATCTTCGTCGGCATCGTGAGCCCGTTCCTGTCCTCCAACGAGGTCGGCAAGCTCTACGAGCGCCGCGGCCAGCAGGCCCCGGTCACCGCGGCCACCGGCCTGTGGTTCCTGCTGCTGGGCTGGCTGTTCCTCGTCGGCGCGATCGTGTGGTTCGTCAAGACCAACAACGCGCTCAACGAGTACTGGAAGTCGGTCGGCGCCCAGGCCTGACCACCACCGCACCACAGACCACCGCACCACAGACCGCGCACCACAGACCGCGCAGCACCGGGCCGGGCCTCATCGAGGCGCCGGCCCGGTGTGGTTGCCGGGGTCGTCGTGGGGCCCGGCGCCGCCGTCCTCGGCGGAGAGCAGGAGCAGCCGGCTGAGCAGGTCGGCGGCCTGCGCGACCTGCTCGCGCTGCCCGGTCACCAGCAGGTCCATGAGCAGCCCGCGGGCCGCGCCCAGGGCCAGGCGCGCGTGGATCTCGGCCTGAGGCGCGGGGATCCCGAGCCGCCGGCACAGCTCGGTGATCGAGGGCAGCCACGCAGCGATCAGCTCGGCTTTCAGGTCGGCGGCGTGCTCCTTGCCCTGCATCGCGTGCGCGGCGAGCTCGAAGAAGAGCGGGCCGTGGCGCAGCGTGGCCTCGACGGTCTGCTCCCAGTACGCCGCGGCGGCGGCCAGCGGCGGCAGTTCCTCGTCGTACGTCGCGGTCATCAGCGCCCGCTGCCGGGCCTCGACCTCGCGGGTCACCTCGGCGAGCAGTCCCTCGCGGGAGCCGACGTGGTACACCCGCCTGCTGCTCGTCAGCCGAGCTCGGCGACCAGTCGCTCGGCGTCGGGCGTGCTGACCAGGAGCTCGTCGTACGACGCGCCCACCAGGCCGATCCGGACCGCCGGCACGTCGCGGCGCAGCGCGACCAGCTGCTTGTGGCCGCGCGAGCGCCAGGTGCCGAGCAGCCGGATGCCCGGGAGCCCGAGACCAACCCGGAGGCCCCGCACCTCGCGGCGCCAGGACCGCACCAGGACGGCGGAGGTGATCGCCGTGCGCGGCACGGTCACGTTCCGCAGAATCCCGAGCGCCTTCTCGGCGGGCGTGAACCGCACCGCGAGGTCGTCGGCGGTCAGGGCCAGGTCGGTCATGGCAGTACCTCGATCTCCTCGTTCAGCTCCGCACCCTGCAGCAGCTCCAGGTCGTCACCCGACCAGAACCGCCCCGGGTCGTAGTAGTTGGTGGGCCGGCGGCCGTCGAGCAGGCCCATCGCCGTGTACGTCGCCGCCACCACTTCGGCGCAGTAGGTCAGCTCGGCCGGCGCGGGGCGGCGCAGTCGACCGCGGGCCCATCGGCCGACCAACGCCGCTGTCGCCGGGAACGGCGTACCGTCCAGGCGCGCGACGGTGCGCAGCACTGCGTCCTCCATCTCCGCGGTGACCGGCGCGTCGAGCTGACGCAGCCAGGCGCGCTGGCCGTAGCGGCCGGTCCACTGCTCCACCGCCGCGCGCAGGTCGTGCAGCTGGACCCCGCGGTGGTGGCTGTTGGTCCACACGTCGAGCAGCCCCTTGCCGAGCTCGGCGTGCCACATCAGCGGCGGCAGGTCGTCGAGCACGATCGCCATGCCGACGTGGTTGACGGGCGCGTTGGTCAGCACCCGGATAGCGTGGTCGGCGGTCGAGCGCCCGCGGAACAACCACAGGTCGCCGGTCCGCGTCAGGTCGACGGCCTGCTCGAGCGTGAGGGTGGAGCCGGTCGGGCCGGTCGGACGAGTCATCGAGAGGAGTCCCCCGTGAAGCTGTGGAAGTGGCTCGGGCTGGCGGGGCTGGCCGGAGTGGCCGCCACCGGTGTCATCATCGCGCGCGACCAGCGCCAGCGCGCGCAGCTGAGCCCCGAGGAGGTCCGCGACCGGTTGCGGGACCGGCTCGAGAACGGCGCCGGGCCGCGGCTCACTCAGGACGGGCGCACGCCTGGACCAGGTGCACCACCCCGGTGACCACGCCGATCGCCGACCCGACGATCCCGAGCCCGACCAGCACGTGGGCGACCAGCCCCCAACCGGACCAGTCATCGGCCGTGTCGAACGGGTAGACCTGCCACAGCCGGGCGGTCACCGCGATGCCGAAGCCGGACGTGAGCATCTCACCGGCCGCCCGGAGCGCCTTCGGGTCCCAGAGCGTGTAGAGCGCGAAGACCACCAGGTGCACCACGATCGAGGCGTTCACGAGCCCGATCACCCGGTCGGTGTCGGCGGTGAGAAACGGCAGCACGTCCCAGCCCGGCCACGCGTTGATGGCGATCAGGCTGATCGCGTCGAAGACGACGGTGCCGACGTACCCCGAGCGGCGGGCGGCCGCCGTGGGCGACCGCTTGTGGCTGGCGACCCGGGTGGGCGTGCTCATGGCACCAGGCTGGGGCGCCGGGTGCCCGCGTCCCAGGGTCGTGGGTCCGTGGGCGGCACGGACCTTGTTCCTCGCCGGTTCCTCGCCGGTTCCTCGCCGGTTCCCTCAAGTCGGCTCCCAGCCGTCTCCAAGCGCCGCCGCCGACGATGGGCGTGCCCACCACGGAGGTGGATCCCGAGACCGGAGAAGGAACCCGTCATGAAGTCGATGCTGGCCGAGCGCCGCGAGGTGTGGCGCTCGCTGACCCACCAGGACAAGCAGCAGCGCCTGGAGGACCTGCGCCGACGCCATCAGAGCCAGGTCGAGCTGGAGATGCTGCGCCTGCGGCACCAGACCCGCTGACCTTCGCGGCGGGTCGACCGGTGGCGTGCACGGGCCCCCGGGGTTGGTGGGCGCCGGACGGTCGTTGTGACCGCCACACCCCGACCCCGGGCGCTCGCCCTGCTCCTCTCCGTCTGCGTGTTGCGGGGCGCCGACCGGCTCCGCCTTCGACGGGGCGGCCTTCCGTTACTCCGGGGGCCGGCCCGCCCAGATGGCCGGCTCGCGAGTTTCGTCGGCCGGCCGACGAAACTCGACCCTGGACGATGCAACTGCGTCGTCCAAGCACGAGCTCTGTCGGTCGACCGATGAAACTGGCGGCGCCCTCAGGCCGTCGTTCGACGGACCCGGTCGGCGATCTGAGTGAGCCAGTCGCGGTAGGTCTTGCCGACCGGTGGAGAGGCCTCGCAGCCCATCTCGTCGAGCAGCCGCTCGAGCTCACCATCGGTGAATGGATGCGCGAGCAGGTCGGCGACCTCGTCCGACAGCGCGGCGGCCAGCGCGGGTGACTGCCGCACGAACAGGGCGAGGTTGTCCTCGACCGAACCCACCAGATCGAAGTCCTGGTGCAGGTAGGCGCCCATGAAGTGGCGGAGGGCTCGTGTCTCCATCGCGTTCTCCAGTCTAGGCGGGATAGGCCGTCACGATGCGGTAGCCCTGAGGCATCGTCGGGTCTGCCGTCAAGATGGCGCGAAGCCCCGAAACGTCGAACACCTCTCCGGCTCGGGTGGCCGTGCGTCCGACAATCACACCGAAGTCCTGGGTCAGGACGAAGCGGTCCTCGGGATTGGTCCTCAACCAGACGCGGATGTCATCGGATTGCGATCCCAAGAGACGGCGGAGGAAGCGCTCCGCGGTCCGTTGGTCGGCGAACGATGAAGCCCGCCTCGGCCCGGCCGAGGCGGTGACGCGCTCGATGAGCTCGCGGTCCGACTTCGCCACGTGCCGCCTGATCGTGTGCGCCAGCTCGCCCTTCTCGTGTTGCGAGAGCCAGCCGTCCGGCCACCGGCCCAGGGACGCTACCCCCCGCTCATCCGCCCGAGCGAGGTCGACCCGCAGCAGCCGCGCGAGCGAGGAGCGGGTGTCTCGGACAGTGACGGCGACGGGGCGGAGGGTGGCCGCGGTGCTGCCGTTGAGGATCCGCAGCGCGTCGGCGATCACCTTGAGCTCGCGCGAGGCGGTGGCGATCCGGCCGCCCGCGGCGGCGCTGCCGGCCCCGGCGGCGAGGCCGGCGGAGAGGAACGACAGGGCGCCGGCGATGACCGCGCCGACCCCGAGCTCGATGCCGAGCTCCTTGAGCAGGTCGAGCATCTCGGCGCGCTTCGCTTCGACCTGGTCGGCGTACGCCTCGCATGCGCCGGCGATCGCGACGAGCTGCTCGGCGACCGTGGCCACCCGATCGCGCAGGTCGCGCGTGGTCGCGATCGCCACGGGGATCTCGGGCGAGACCTCGTCGTCAAGTCCGGAGAGCGCGGTCTCGCAGTGCGCGCCGAGCAGGCCCACCGCACGGGCGGCGGTGCGCCATGTGGTGGCGGCCGCACGCAGCCGATCGGTGTCCGCGTCGGGCCAGACGGCCCCCTCCAGGAAGTCGAGCACGACCCCCGCCCACCCCGGCAGGAAGTCGGCGTCGGCCCCCAGCGCGGAGGGCGGTGTCGCCGCCATCAGGCGCACGACGCCTGACGCGTCGGGCTCCCCGCCCACGCCGGATCCGCCCGAGGCGACCTCCGCCGCATGGTGATTGGTCAGCGAGTGCGCGCTCAGCTCGGCCAGGGACGCGAGCGCGCAGGCCACCTCGGCGACCCCGGCGGCCGCCTCCGCGGCCGCCTCGTCGTACGACGCCGCGAAGTCGGTCGCCGTCGCATCGTCGCCCGCCATCCCACCGAAGCCGATCAGGTCGGCACACAGGTCGCGGGCCGCCTGTGCGGCGATCTCGTTGCCGGAGACGAACGCTGTCGTCGCCGAGGCGTAGCCCTCGCCCAGGACCGCGAGCCTCACCGGACCTGCTCCCACATCCGCAGGTTCGTGGTCGCGGCGCGCTCGTAGTTGTCATGGGCCGTGTCGGCGGCACTCCGCATCACGGCCAGCGCCGCGCTCATCTCGCGGAAGCCGCTCTCCCACTCCGCCTGGGCGCCGGCCTGGGCGTCCGCGGCGCTCCCGGACCAGGTCTGCTGCAGTGCGGCGACCCGCCCGACGACGTCGTCGAGCAGCGCGTCGAGCGCCACACCGCACCGCACCAGTTCGTCGACCACGTCGAGCAGCTCGTCGAGGTCGACGGCGAAGCCCGGCGCGGACATCAGCCCAACCTCGCCCGGAGGCTGGCCAGTTCATCGCCGGCGTCGGTGTCGGCGCGGACCAGGTCGCGGTCGGCCGCCTCCAGCAGGTCGCCCATCAGCTCCAGGCCGCGTCGTACGGCATCGGCCGCGCGGGCCCACTCCGCCCAGCCGGCGGCGAAGGAGGTGGCGGCGCCGCCGCGCCAGCCGCGGTCGAGCAGCGCGTCGACCCGGGCCGCGACCCGGTCCCGGTCCTCAGCCAGCTGCGCGACCGTGCCGCGCACGTGCGCGACGGCGGCCCGGAACGCCAGATGGTCGGCGGCGAGCGGATCGTCCATGCCGAGACGATGCCCCGCCGAGCCGGCGATGGACCCCGGTCATCGGCGACCTGTGGACAAGCGGCTCTCCTGCCGCGTCCGAGGGGCGTCCTCGGGAGGTCGCCCGGATGGTGTCACCCCTTGCTCCGTCCGCATGCCGTGGCGCGCAGGTCCGCCGGCCGGCCGAGCACCGCTCAGCGGCCGACCACCAGAGGGATGACGATCTCGACGCACCCGTCGAGCGGCACCGTGCGCAGCCCGAACGGCTCGGCGCCGTCCGGCAGCCGCAGGCTGCGGGAGAAGGTGCCGCGCTCGGAGGCGCCGCGGACCACCAGGTAGCGACCCGCCACCGAGACCTCGACCTCCGGCAGCTCGACGCGCACGACGTACGCCCCGTCCCGCTGGAACTGCTCGACCACCACGAAGCGGTCGTGGACCAGGTTGACCATGTCCGCCCCTCCCTCCGCCGACCCTCCCAGGCCTTCCCCACGATCGGGAGCCGTCACCTCGACGCTCGCGCAGCCGGGGTGTCGCCGCCAGGGCCCCTGGGCCGGAGGTCACGGGCAGAAGGTCACGGCAGCGGATCGACCTCGTCGTAGCCGCGCACGCCGGCGGCCAGCCGGCCCAGGTGGTGGTTGCCGTCGCCGAGCAGGTGGTCGAGTGCGGTGAGCCGGCTGGTGTAGCTGCCGACGCTGTACTCCGCGGTCATGCCGATCCCGCCGTGCAGCTGGATCGCCTCCTGCCCGAGGTGCCGGCCGGCCCGGCTCACCTGGAGTGCCGCCCGCGACGCCGCCACCGACGTCTCCTCCCCGGACCCGCCGTCGAGCACCATCGTCGCCCACAGCGCCATGCTGCGCGCCAGCTCGAGCGAGACGTACAAGTCCGCGGCACGGAACGTGAGCGCCTGGAAGGTGTTGAGGGTCACGCCGAACTGCTTGCGGCTCTTGAGGTACGCCGAGGTCAGGTCGAGCGCGGTCTCCATCAGCCCCACCGCCTCGTTGCAGGCGGCGACCCGGGCGGTGTCGAGCACCCGCGCGATGATGCCGGTGCGGTCCTCGGCAGCCCCCAGCGGCGTCGCCGCGGTGCCGTCGAAGGCGACACGCGCGGCTCGACCGCCGTCGTGGGTCCGATAGCCCTCGCGTACGGCGTCCGCCCCGGCGACCACGAACAGCCCGGTCCCGCCGCCGGGCAGCGCGGCGCTGACGACGAGCACGTCCGCGCGGGCCCCGTGGGACACCGGCTCCTTCACGCCGCTGAGCGTCCAGCCGGCACCGGCCGCCTCCGCGCGGACCTCCGTGGCGCTCGGCGACCAGCGCGAGCCGGGCTCGGCGTGGGCGAAGGCGAGCACCAGCTCCCCGGCCGACAGCCCGCCGAGCAGCTCGTTGCGCTGCTCCTCCGACCCGGCCTCCGCGACCAGGCCACCGGCCAGCACCACGGCGGTGAGGAACGGCTCGGGAGCGAGCACCCGGCCCAGCTCCTGGGCGACGATGCCGACCTCGACGGCCCCGGCCCCCATCCCGCCGTACTCCTCCGCGAACGGGAGCCCGAGGATCCCCATCTCGGCCAGCTGCCCCCACACGGCCTCGCTGAAGCCGGGGTCCGCGGCCACCGCCCGGCGGCGGTTCTCGAAGTCGGCGTAGGTCCGGCCGACCAGGCCGCGCACGGCCTCGCGCAGGGCCTGCTGCTCGTCGTCGTAGGTGAAGTCCATGACGGTTCCTCTCCCAGGGTCGGGCTCAGAGCCCGAGGATCGTGCGGGCGATGATCTGGCGCTGCACCTCGTTGGAGCCGCCGTAGATCGAGGCCTTGCGGAAGTTGAGGTAGATCGGCGTCGAGCGCCGCGTCCACCAGGGCAGGTCGGAGTCGTCGCCGGCGCCACTCGCCAGCGACGCCGGCCCGGCGAGGTCGACGACCAGCTCGGTCACCGCCTGCTGCAGCTCGGTGCCCTTGAGCTTGAGCACCGAGGACGCCGGGTGTGGCTTGCCGTCGGCGGAGTGGGCGACCACGCGCAGCGCGGTGAGCTCCAGGGCCAGCAGCTCGTTCTCGAGCTCGGCGATCCGGGCGGCGACCAGGGGGTCGTCGAGCAGCGGCCCGGCCCACTGCTTGGCCTGGGCCAGCAGCCGCTTGGTGGCGCCGACCGGCGCGACGCCCACGCGCTCGTTGCCGAGCAGGAACTTCGCGTAGTCCCACGCGCGATTCTCCTCGCCGACCAGGTTCTCGACCGGCACCCGCACGTCGGAGAACCACACCTCGTTGACCTCGTGGCCACCGTCGATCAGCTCGATCGGGCGCACCTCGACGCCGGGGGAGGTCATGTCGATGAGCAGCATCGAGATGCCGGCCTGCTTCTTGGCCTCCGGGTCGGTGCGCACGAGGTTGAAGATCCAGTCGCCGTACTGGCCGAGCGTGGTCCACGTCTTCTGCCCGTTGACGACGTACTCGTCGCCGTCCCGCACCGCGGTGGTGCGCAGCGAAGCGAGGTCGGAGCCGGCGTCGGGCTCGGAGAACCCCTGCGACCACCAGATGTCCAGGTTCGCGGTCGCGGGGAGGAACCGCTCCTTGAGCTCCTGGGAGCCGAACTGGGCGATCACCGGCCCGATCATCGTCGCGTTGAACGCCAGCGGCGCCGGCACGAAGGCCCGCTGCATCTCCTCGTGCCAGATGTGGCGCCGCAGCGCCGACCAGTCTCGGCCACCCCACTCGACGGGCCAGTTCGGTACGGCGAGCCCGTGCTCGTTGAGGATCCGCATGCTGGTGACGAACTGGTCCTTGGTCAGCTCACGCTGGTCGCGGACCGCGTCGCGGATCTCCTGGGGGACCTTCGTGGTGAAGAACTCCCGCATCTCGTCGCGGAACTCGGCGTCCTCCGCGGACAGCGCCAGTTGCATCCGTACCTCCGGTGGTCGGGCAGGGGGTGTGGCAGAGGCTACCGGCTGGTACGGCGACCGGCGCGGTGCGCCGCCACCGCCGCGGCCGGCGGGCTCCCTAAAGTGCTGGTGTGCGCCGACTGATCCCCTCGCCCGCCATGGTGGTGGCCTGCCTGGCCCTGGTCCTCTCGCTCGGTGGCGTCAGCTATGCGGCCTCCAGGATCGGCACCAAGGACATCGCGAACAGCGCGATCACCAGCGTGAAGATCAAGGACGGCGCGGTGCGCCCGGCCGACCTCAGTGCCTCGTCGCTCGCGGCCCTCTCGGTGCGTGCCTACACCTACGTGACCTGGGAGGATCCCGTGATCCTCGACCCGGCCCGCACCCGCGGCTTCGCCTCGGTCGTCCGGGTCAAGACCGGCGTCTACTGCCTGACGTACGCCGACGACTCGATCGACCCGGACACGGTCGCGCCGGCGGTCAGCGTGGACTGGGACAAGTCCGCGGGGGCCAACCTCGCGGCGTACCTCAGCAAGTCCGCCGCCGGCTGCCCCGAGGGCAGCGACCTCGGCGTGCGGACCTTCACCTTCACGGCCGGCGGGTCGTACAAGCTCGCCAACGCGGTCGCGTTCACGGTCGTGGTGCCCTGAGCGGCGTGCCGCCCGTCCCGCATGGGTACGGCGGGGTCATGTCCGCTCTCGACGCCCCCGCGCACGCCCTCGCCTCCGCCGGAGGCCTGCTGTTCGCCGGGACGACCCGCGCCGTGGCCGCCGTCCGGCCGGCCGCCAAGCCGCTGCACCCACGCGGAGAGGTGACCCGCGGTCGGCTGTTCCGTCGCGGTGCGCAGCCGGCCACGGGCGTGCCGTGGCTCGACGAGACCGGCGAGGACGACGTGCTGGTGCGCCGCTCCCGGGCGATCGGCCTGCCCGGTTCGGCGCCCGACATCCATGGCCTGGCGATCCGCGTGCCCCGCCCCGGCGGCGGGCACGGCGACCTCCTGCTCGCCTCGACCGGATGGGGCCGGCTGACCCGCTTCGTGCTGACCATGAGCCGCTCCCCGCGGCAGCGGCCGATGACCACGCTGCTGCCCTACCGGACCGACCGGGGGCCGCTGCTGCTCGGTGCCCGGCCAACCGGCGCCGAGTCCTTCGAGCTGGCCGCGGCCGCGCCGGAGGGGGAGTGGGCGCGCTTCGCCGAGCTGCGGCTGTCCGCGTTGCCCCTGGACGACGACGCGGACGACCCGGCCGTCTCGTTCGACCCAGTGGTCAACCGGCTCCCCGGACTCGAGCAGTACGGCGCGGTCGAGCGGCTGCGCGAGCCGTCGTACCGATCCGCTCGTGGCTCTCGCACCGAATGACGGCGTGACGCGCGCCCGGCTGATCGACACGCATACGCCGGACCACCCTGGGGGAGTGGTCCTGGTGCTGCACGGCGGCGCGAGCCGTCCGGGCCGCTCGGAGGTGAGCCCGGCCCAGCTCTCGGTGCTGCGGATGGTGCCGGTCGCGAGCCGGATCGCGCGTGCCGGGCGGGGGCGGCTCGCCGTGTCGAGGTTGCTCAACTCCGCGCGCGGATGGGACGCCACGCACACCCCGGTCGACGACGTCGCGTGGGCGCTGCGTGAGGTCGGGGCCCGCTTCGGCGACCTGCCGGTCTGCCTGGTCGGGCACTCGCTCGGCGGCCGCGCGGCGCTGCTGGCCGGTGGGGTAGCGGGCGTGCGCGGTGTCGTCGCCCTCAACCCGTGGGTCTACCCCGACGACCCGCGCCGGCCGGTCGACCTCACCGGGCGACGGGTCCTGATCGTCCACGGCACCGAGGACCGCGTCGCGCCACCGCAGCGGTCCCGCCTCGTCGCGCGGACCCTGGCGCGACAGACCGAGGTCGAGTACGTCGAGGTGCCGGGCGCGCGGCACGCCATGCTGCGCCACGGTGGGGCCTTCGAGCGCGCGGCCGCCCGGTTCGCGGTGGCGACCCTGCTGGACGTCACGGGTTAGCGTGCGAGGATGCATCCCCTGGTCGTGATCGGTGTCTCGGGCTCGGGCAAGTCGACCGTGGGGGCAGCGTTGGCCCAGCGACTCCGCGTGCCGTACGAGGACGCCGACGACCTGCATCCGCCGGAGAACGTCGCGAAGATGAGCGCGGGGCACGCGCTCGACGACGACGACCGCTACCCCTGGCTGGAGGCGGTCGGCGGCTGGCTCGCCGAGCATCCGGACGGCGGCGTGATGGCCTGCTCCGCGCTCAGACGGAAGTACCGCGACCAGCTGCGCCGACACGCGCCCGTCGTGGAGTTCGTGCTGCTGGAGGGGACCCCCGAGGTGATCGGCCGGCGCCAGGCCAGCCGACCCGGCCACTTCATGCCGGCCTCGCTGCTGGCCTCGCAGTTCGCCACCCTCGAGCCGCTCGAGCCGGACGAGCGGGGGGTGGTCATCGACGTCGACCAGAGCGTCGAGGCGATCGTCGACGCGATCGTCGGACGGCCCTGAGGTCGGATGCCGCGCCGCGCGTTCCTCCGGGAACGGGTGGCGCAGGCGGAATCAGCGCGTCCGGGACGGTGTTGGGCCCGGTATGAGCGAGAAGCAGGTGCTGGTGCCCGACGAGGGGCACCCGATCACGATCACGCCCACCACGGGCCGGGTCGTCGTCACGCTCGGTGAGCGCACCGTGGCCGACACGACCTCCGCCCTGACGCTGCAGGAGGCGAGCTACCCGCCGGTGCAGTACGTCCCGCTGGCCGACGTCGACCCGGCGGTGCTCCGACGCACCGACCACGCGACGTACTGCCCCTACAAGGGCGACGCCGGCTACTACAGCCTGGTCGCCGACGGTGCGACCCACGACAACGCGGTGTGGGTCTACGAGCAGCCGTACGACGCGGTCGCCGGGATCGCCGGCCATGTCGCGTTCTACCCGAACGTCGTGGACGTCCGGACCTACCCGAGCGCCTGATCCAGGGCGTAGAGGTAGCGGCTGGTCGGGACCAGGTCGAGGTCGCGGTCGGCCCCGATCCGGGTGACGCTGGCCATCAGCTCGGTGAGCCGGCGGCCCAGCTCGGCCTCGTCGCCGCCGCTGCCGTAGAACGCGTGCGTGTCGCTCATCCCGGCGCTCGGGAACAGCTCCTCGACGACCGCGTCCACGCGGGGCGCCCCGGCGGTGACCGGCTCGACGACGACGTTCTGGACATAGCCGAACGTGGCTTGGGTGCGGATCGCGATCGGCGTGTGCTCGACCATCCAGCGCCGCAGCCACTCCTCGTGCGCCAGCTCGGCGGGGCGGCGCAGGATCGCGACGTTGCTCAGCGCGTCGGCGCGGCTGCCGTCCCAGGTCTCGGGAGGGTCCAGCCGGCGGCGCTCGTCCACCCGCCAGCCGTGCACGGTCGCCGCGGCGGTGGCGAGGGCGTCGGCGACCGGAGTGGGCTCGGCGTCCCAGACGCTGACCACTGCGCGCACCGGTTCGCCGGTCGGGATCCGCATGGCCCCGGCGACCTGCTCGTCGTCGACGTTGAGCTGCAGACGGCGTACCCCCGCGGCGGCGAGCCGCCCGTGCAGGCCGGGGTCGTGGAGGCTCGTCGGCAGTCCGTCACCCCAGAGGGCGAACACCAGCTTGGTCACGAGCGCCCACGGTAGCGGCCGCTCGCCGCGGCGGTCAGGCGCTGCGTGGCAGGCCGACCTCGTCGAGCGGCAGCGGTACGACGTCGGCGTCGGTCGCCAGGTGCACGACCTCGAGCCGGACCCCGGCGAGCCGGCCGGCGGCGTAGAGGAAGCCCGCCCAGGCGCGGTCCTCGGGCCTGATGCCGTCGCGACCGGGCCGGGACCGCAGGAATGCGTAGCTGCCGCCTGGCTCGACGCTGTCGAGGTCGGCGAGCAGGGCCGCGAACGGCTCCGGTTCCTCGCGGGGATCCGCGGCGAGCTCGGCGTCGGCGATCTCCATGAGGCGGGGCACCGCGCGCCCGTCGGCCTCGAGGCGCAGCATCCAGACGCTGCCCGTGGCGAAGCCGAGCGGCTGCATGAGGTGGCGCCAGACCGTCTCGAGGTCGGCCTGGCTGCGGATGATGGGTCGGTAGGCGTGATCGTTCATGCCCGGCAGCCTGCCCCGATCCGGCAGACCGCCGCCCCGTTCTCCACAAGCACCGGACCACCGGGCGCACAGCGAGCGATAGTCCCTGACGTTTGCGCGGCGTGGGAGCGATCCCAGGCCCCGCAAACGTCAGGGACTATCGCGCGAGCGCGGAGCGGTAGACCGCCACGGTGCGCTCCGCGATCGCGGCCCAGCTGAAGTCGGCGATCGCGCGGGCACGTCCGGCGCGGCCCAGCTCGGCGGCCCGGCCGGGATCCGAGACGATCTCGAGGAGAGCCGCGGCGAAGTCGGAGACGTAGCGATCCGGGTCCAGCGGCGTGCCGGTGCCGTCCGAGGCCTGCTCGATGGGCACCAGCAGCCCGGTCTCACCGGGGACCACCACCTCCGGGATGCCGCCGGTGGCCGTTGCGACGACGGCGGTCTCGCAGGCCATCGCCTCGAGGTTGACGATGCCAAGCGGCTCGTAGATCGACGGGCAGGCGAACGCGGTCGCGGCGGTGAGGAGCGCGACGACGTCGCGCCGCGGCAGCATCTCCGGGATCCACACGACCCCGTCCCTGCTCGCCCGCAGCCCGTCGACCAGCCCCTCGACCTCGGCCATGATCTCCGGGGTGTCCGGCGCGCCGGCGCACAGCACGATCTGCACGTCCGGAGGCAGTGCGGAGCAGGCGCGCAGGAACAGCGGCAGCCCCTTCTGCCGGGTGATCCGGCCGACGAACACCACCGACCGGCGGTCCGGGTCGACGCCGAGCCCACGCACCCGGTCGGGATCGGCGACCGGTCGCCAGTCCTCGGTGTCGATGCCGTTGTGTACGACGTGCACCCGGTCGGCGTCGATGCGCGGGTACGACGCGAGCACGTCGTCGCGCATCGCCGCCGACACCGCGATCACTGCGGCGGCGGCCTCGTAGGACGTGCGCTCGGCCCACGAGGAGATCGCGTAGCCGCCGCCCAGCTGCTCGGCCTTCCACGGCCGCAGCGGCTCGAGCGAGTGTGCGGTGACGACGTGCGGCACGTCGTACAGGAGCGAGGAGAGGTGCCCCGCGAGGTTCGCGTACCAGGTGTGCGAGTGGACCAGGTCGGTGCCGGCGCAGCCGTCGGCGATCGTGAGATCGACGCCCAGCGTGCGCAGCGCGGCGTTCGCGGTGGCCAGCTCGGCGAGGTCGGGGTACGACGACGTGCGGTCCTCGTCGCGCAGCGCGCCGAACGCGTGCACGTGCGCGGTGACGTCGTCGCGGGCCCGCAGCGCCCGGACCAGCTCCGCCACGTGGACGCCGGCGCCGCCGTACACCTCGGGCGGGTACTCCTTGCTCAGCACGTCGACTCGCACAGCCCGAACCTACTCGCCTCCGCCGCCGTCCTGGGGGCGCTAGCGTGGCGGCATGGCTCGTATCTCCCGGAAGAACGTGCTCGTGATCTGCCTCGCCGGTGGCGAGGGCAAACGGCTGATGCCGCTCACCGCGGACCGGGCCAAGCCGGCGGTGCCGTTCGCGGGCATCTACCGGCTCATCGACTTCGCGCTGTCGAACGTCGTGAACTCGGGCTTCCTCAAGGTGGTCGTGCTGACCCAGTACAAGTCGCACAGCCTGGACCGGCACGTCACCCAGACCTGGCGGATGTCGACGATGCTCGGCAACTACGTCACCCCGGTGCCCGCGCAGCAGCGTGTCGGCAAGCACTGGTACCTCGGCTCCGCGGACGCGATCTACCAGTCGCTGAACCTGATGCGCGACGAGCGGCCCGACTACGTCGTGGTCGTCGGAGCCGATCACGTCTACCGGATGGACTTCTACCAGATGGTCAAGGCCCACGCGGAGAGCGGCGCGGCCTGCACGGTCGCCGCGATCCGCCAGCCGATCGAGCTGGCCGACCAGTTCGGCGTCATCGACGTACACCCCGACGACCCGTCCCGGATCCGCGAGTTCCTCGAGAAGCCCACCGACCCGGTCGGCCTGCCGGACAGCCCCGGCGAGGTGCTCGCCTCGATGGGCAACTACGTCTTCGACGCCGACGCCCTCGTCGAGGCGGTGACCCGGGACGCGACGGAGATCGGCTCGAAGCACGACATGGGCGGCGACATCGTGCCGGCCTTCGTACGCCGACAGCAGGCCGCCGTCTACGACTACAAGGACAACGACGTCGCTGGCTCGACCGACCGCGACCGCGGCTACTGGCGCGACGTCGGGACGCTCGGCTCCTACTACGCGGCCCACATGGACGTCGTCTCGCCGCTGCCGGTGTTCAACCTCTACAACTTCGACTGGCCGATCTACACCTCGTACGGCCCGCAGCCTCCGGCCAAGCTGGTGCAGGGTGCGTCCGGCGACCTGCCGGGCGTCGACGAGGCGGTCCTCTCCCCGGGCGTGGTCGTCACCGGTGGCCAGGTCCAGCGCTCCGTGCTCTCCCCGTCCGTGCGCGTGGACACCGGCGCCGAGGTCACCGGCGCGGTGCTCATGAACGGGGTGTACGTCGGGGCCGGGGCCGTCGTGCGCAACGCGATCCTGGACAAGAACGTCGTCGTGCCGCCCGGCGCGCAGATCGGCGTCGACCCGGAGGCCGACCGGGCCCGCGGCTTCGTCGTCGAGGACGGGCTCACGATCCTCGGCAAGGACCAGGCCTTCCCGACGTAACCGCCCGCTCCGGCGGTCGAGCCGCGCCCGGTGATCGAGCGGCGCACCGGTGATCGAGCCTGTCGAGATCCCCGGCACCGGTGCGCGGCCGTGCCGGCAAACCTGTCCTGGGAGCCCTCGAGCGGGTACACAGGTGCGGTGAGCTCCGAGTCGCCCCTGCTGCTGACGTTGGACCTGACCGGCACGTTCGCGTTCGCGCTCAACGGAGCGATGACGGCGATCCGGGTCGCGCGGCTCGACGTCGTCGGCGTGGTGACCCTCGGCATGATCACCGCCATCGGTGGCGGCATCCTCCGGGACATCCTGATCGGCGCCGTCCCGCCGGCGACGTTCAGCGACTGGCGCTACCTCCTGGTCGCGGCGGCCGGCAGCCTGGTCGCGTTCGGGTTCAGCCGGGCGCTCACCGGGCTCACCACGCCGATCCTGGTGCTCGACGCCGCCGGGCTCAGCCTGTTCGCGGTCACCGGGGCCGCCAAGGCACTGAACTTCGACGTCGGCGTCGCGCAGGCGGTGATCCTCGGCGTGATCACCGCGGTCGGCGGCGGCACGCTGCGTGACGTCATGACCGGTGTCGTCCCGGTGGTGCTGCGCAGCGAGCTCTACGCGATCCCCGCCCTGGTCGCCGCGACGATCGTGGTCGCCACCGATCGCGCCGGTGGATACGGGGTACCGGCGGCGCTGCTGGCCGCGGGGACCTGCTTCGCGATCCGGATGCTCGGCGTGCACTACCGGATCAACGCGCCCAGACCGCCCGGCATGATTGAGGAGCCGGACCGCACCGATGGAGGTAGCCGATGACCAGCGAACCACTCACGTCCGTCCTCGCCGGGCTCTCGAGGGTGCGGTCCTGGCAGGAGGAGTGCTACCGCGACCTGCACGCCCATCCCGAGCTCTCGCACCAGGAGACCCGGACCGCGGGGGTGGTCGCCGACCGGCTCCGTCAGGACGGCTGCGACGTCCACGAGGGGGTGGGCGGCACCGGCGTGGTCGGCGTCCTGTCGAACGGCGGCGGGCCGACCGTGCTGCTGCGCGCCGACATGGACGCGCTGCCGGTGCGGGAGGCCACGGGGGTCCCCTACGCGAGCACCGCCGTCGCGACCGACGCGGACGGCGCCGTGGTGCCGGTGATGCACGCCTGCGGGCATGACGTGCACGTGGCGTGCCTGCTGGGCGCGGTGTCGCTGCTCGCCGCCGCGCGCGATGCCTGGCACGGCACGGTCGTCGCGGTGTTCCAGCCCGCCGAGGAGGTCGCCGACGGGGCCCGGGGCATGGTCGACGACGGTCTCGTGGGCCTGGTCGACGGTGCCGGGGTCGGCCGGCCGCAGGTGGCGCTGTGCCAGCACGTGCTGCCGCTCCCGACGGGTCAGGTCGCGACCCGGGTCGGCCCGACGCTGTCGGCCGCGGACAGCATGCGGATCACGGTGCACGGCCGTGGCGCGCACGGCTCGATGCCGCAGGCGTCGGTGGACCCGGTGGTGCTCGCCGCGATGATCGTCGTCCGGCTGCAGACCGTGATCTCACGCGAGACGCAGCCGGGCGAGCCCGCCGTACTCACCGTGGGCAGCCTGCAGGCCGGCACCAAGAGCAACGTGATCCCCGACCACGCCGTGATCGCGCTGAACGTGCGGACGTACCACGAACACACCCGGACCGCGATCCTCGACGCCATCCGCCGCATCGTCGTGGCCGAGTGCGAGGCCTCGGGCAGCCCGCGGCCGCCGGAGTTCGAGCTCTTCGACCGGTTCCCGCTCACCGACAACGACCCGGACGTGACCGAGCGGGTCGCTGCGGCCTTCCGCCGCCGGTTCGGCGACGACGCCGTCGAGCTGCCGCTGCAGACCGCGAGCGAGGACTTCACCGATCTCCCGAACGCGTTCGCGATCCCCTACACCTACTGGGGGATCGGCGGCATCGACCGGGACCTCTACGAGCGGGCCCGGTCGGCCGGGCGGATCGCCCAGGACGTCCCGGTCAACCACTCCGCCGCCTTCGCACCGGTGCTCCAGCCCACCCTCGACACCGGCACCACCGCCCTCGTCACCGCAGCCCTGGAGTGGCTCGCGCCCGCGAGCATCGTCGAGACCCCGGACGGGGTGGCAGGGCGGTGACCCTCGGCGGCCCGGCTCTCCTGCATCTGGGGGCCCGGGGCAGCGGCTCGGCGCCTGTCGAGATGCCGTCGGGCCGGTGGGACGAATTGCTCTAGCCGCGCCGGGCCGGCACCGCCACGATGAACGACGAGAGAGGGAGTGAGCGCCATGACGTCATGGCAGCGATCCGACCTCGACGGCCTCGTGGAGATCGCCGAGCCGCCCGAAGGGATGATCCAGATCCAGCTCGAGGAGGTGGGTCGCCACTCGTGGAAGAGCGCGCTGTTCGGTGCGGTCATGAGCGCCGGCGGTGGCCCGGTCTACCGCTTCGTCGCCGCCGCGCCGGGCGGTGAGCACGCCGAGGTCGAGCACGCCGGCTCCAGCGACCGGTTCCCCCTGGTCCCGTTCCAGGACCTGGACGACGACACCGACGACAAGTGGACCCACCTGGCCCGGCAGCGCCTCGAGGAGCTCGACGCGGAGCTGGTCCGGGCCGGCTGGCACCGCCGGCCCGACCAGGGCAAGCACTGGTGGTCGCTGCGCTACGAGTGGTGAGCGGCCCGGTCAGGCACGCAGGCCGGCGTCGATCTCGGCGAGGGCGGTGGCGAGGTCGACCGTGGGCGTCCAGCCCCAGCGCTGGGCCCGGCCGGCGAGGATCCGGCCGGTCCACGCCGGGGCGTCGTCCCAGGTCGCGTCGACCCCGAGGGCCCGGGTGACCGTCTCGAAGTAGTCGCGCGCGGTGCCCGGCTCGGCCGCTACGTTGACGGCGGTGCAGCCGCCGGCGACCGGGCCGTCGTCGGGAGCTGTCGCGTTCGCGATCCGGCCCGCGGCCAGATCGGCGGCGAACGCCGCCAGGTCGAGCACGTGGACCCACGAGAAGGTCTGCTCGGGCACCGCGTGCCGGGCCGCCTCGTCGGCGCGCAGCTGCGCCGGGCGCAGCGTGTTCCACACCGACGTCTCGCCGCCACCCAGGACCGCGGGCGGTCGCAACAGGACCCTGGTCGGGCCGGCCACGGCCAGGAGCACCGCGTCGGTGTCGCGCTTGGTGACGGCGTAGTCGTTCGCGTCGTCACCCACCAGCGCGGACGCCTCGTCGACGTCGCCGCGGCCGGGTGAGCGGTCGTAGACGGCCGCCGTCGAGAGGTGCACCAGCCGCCCGACGCCGGCAGCGGCGGCCGCGCGCGCGAACGTCCCGGTCGCCTCGACACCGACCCGCCGCTGGGTCTCGAGGTCCGAACCCATCGGGTGCACGGTCGTGACGGCCGCGCTCGCCCCTGCGGTCACCGCTGCGGCGAACCCCGCGTCACCGAACTCCCCGGCCCACTCCTCGACATCGGCGAGGTCGGGTGCCGCTCCCGGACGGCGTACGACGGCACGGACCGTCGCACCGCGCTCGGCGAGCGCCGCGCAGACGTGGGATCCCACCAGGCCGTTGGCGCCGGTGACCACGACGACGGGCGGTGCGGTGGGGGGCGACTCGCTCATGTGTCCACGATGGCACGTCCGGCGACTGCGGCCGGGCTCAGATCACGCCGGCAGCGCGGGCGGCCTCGGCGTACGCCACGGCCAGGGACGCGATCGTCTCGTGGGCGTTCAGGCCGCTCGGGTTCGGGACGATCCAGAGCTCGGCGCCCGCGAGCGGCTCCGGCTGGCGGCCGAGCACGGCGCGCCGGGCGCCGAACGCGGCCCGGTAGGCGGTGATGCCGGCGATGGCGACCACGCGGGGCGTCGTGCGGCGTACCGTCTCGACCAGCTCGAGCCCGCCTGCGCGCAGCTCCTCGTCGCCGAGCTCGGCGGCCCGCGCGGTCGCGCGGCGGACCAGGTTGGTGATGCCGAGCCCGCGGGCGCGCAGCCGGTCGCGGTCCTCGTCGGTCATGCCGGCCGACGGGCTGATCGGCTCGGTGATGATGCCCGCCTGCAGCAGCGCGGGGTAGAAGCGGTTCGCCGGGTGCGCGAAGTGCGTCCGGGTCGCGGCGGTCCACAGGCCGGGGTTGATGCCGACGAACAGCAGCTTCAGCCCGGGGCCGACCAGGTCGGGCACCTCGGCGTCGCGGAAGGACTCGAGCTCGGCACGGGTGAAGCGAGGCACGCCCGAAGCCTGCCACGCGGTCGGAACCCCGCGCGGGCGGCTCCCGTCCCATCGTCATGCGACGGATTCTCGGAACGACGCTGCTGGTGCTCGCGCTCCCGCTCGGGGCGGCTGCGTGCGGGGACGACGAGGGGGTCTCCGCGATCGGCGACCCGCCGGCGCCGGAGGTCACCCTCGTCTCCGGCACGGCGGCCGGCGGCCAGGTCGCCGACGGCGTGACGGTGCTCGACGGGCGGGCGGCGATCCGGGCGTACGCAGGCGGGTTCCGTGGCCCGCTGGCCGGCAAGGTCGCGAGCGCGGCGACCGGGTTCGAGGTCCCGCCCGACGCCCAGCTCGTCGCGGCGGTCGTCGCCGTCGGCTGCGACGTACCTCCGGACGTCGACGTCGTGGGCGAGGGGGCCGCCACGACCTTCGTGCCTGCGCGGGTGCCGTCGCCGCGGCAGGAGTGCTTCGCGCCCGTGACGACGGTGGCACTCGCGGCCGTTCCTCAGGACGGCGGGGAGTAGGTCACCTCGATCGCGTTCGCGACCCAGCGCTGGAAGCCGTCGGAGGGGTCGTTGAGGACCGCCACCTTCCCCCTGCGGTTCTTGCCGACCATCGTCGACGAGCCGCCACCGTCGAGGTTCACGGCCTCGTCGGCACCCAGGTCGACCATCAGGTTCGCGAGCTCCACCATCGTGTAGCCGCGGCTGTCGGCCTGGCGGCCGTCGACGACCAGCAGCAGCACCTCGCCGGTGTCGGAGTCGACTCCGACCGCGGTGCGCGGGTGCATCTCGCGGTCGTCGATCGCGCGGATGATGCCGTCGTGGACCAGGAAGTTGTTCCCGCTGATGGCCATCTGCGGGCGTCCCTGGAGCGACCATCGGACCTTGATCCGGGTGTGCTTGGGCAGCTTGCGCAGCACCTTGGCGCCCTCGCCGCGGCCGATGAACAGCAGGCCCTTGATCGGCTGGTCGTGGCTGAGCTTCGCGCGGTTGGTCCGCACCCGGCCGTTGACGACGGTCACCGCGCGCACCCGCTCGGTCTGGCCCTGGGTGACGCCGTACCCGGCGGTGCGGCCCCATCGCGGGGTGTAGATGCCGATGCCGCCCGGCATCACGAAGGGCGAGTTCAGGTTCGTGACCTTCAGCTTCGGGTGGTAGAGCACGCGCGCCGTCATCGGCAGGTCGCCGATGCCGGCCCGACCGTGGCGATTGATGAAGAACGCCTTGTTCCAGCCGTCCTCCCGGGCGTGCAGCAGCCCGCGCTGCCGGTCCTTGCCCAGGCCGAGGGGGGCGCCGGTGTGGCCGATGTCGTAGAAGTCGCCGTTGACGCCGGCGACGGCGTTGTCGACGGCGAGGATGTCGCGGACCGGCGCGACGCGACGTACGGCGCCCATGCTGGCGTAGTCGATGCGCAGCCCCGGTGTCTTCGGGTCGATCGTGAGCAGGTGCGCGACGATCGGTCCGCGCGCGTCGGTCTGGCTCCAGCGGGTGAACTTCACGCCCGGGGCGACCTGCCAGCTGGTCCGCCAGTTCTGGCTGGCCGTGCGGCGCATCGACGGCAGCGCCGCCGCGACCTCACCCTCCTCGCCCCCCGAGGTGTGTTGCGGGTGCAGCGTGCGGGGGACGTCGGGGCGGTTCCCGTGTCCACCGCGCGCGACCGCTTGGCCGGCCGCCGACGCGTCGCTGCCCGGGTCGCCCGCGAGAGCGGGCCCCGTGGCCGCGAGCAGGCAGGCGGCAAGACTGACCGAGAGGAGACGGGTACGCACCTCTACAAGGCTAAGCGCCTCACCTGCCGACGATGGGGAGGTGGGCCACCGTGTCCTCGAGCAGCACCGCGCCCGGGGTCCGGCTGCCCATCCCCACGAAGGTGTCGCTGAGCGGGCTGGCGATCACGTAGAGCGACTGCCCGGCCGGCACGTCGACCGCCACCGAGGGCAGCGCCAGGTGCCACGGTTGACCGACCACCGGCTCGAGGGTGTTCAGCGGCAGCACGTTGTTCTGCACCAGGTGCGCGTCCGCCGGCGAGGTACCGACCGCCAGGCCGTAGAACGCCCGGTTGTTGGCGCCGAGCGCGGTCAGGGTGCCGGTGAGGTACGGCGTCCCCGCGACCCGGATCGGCCCGGCGGCGACCTCGTAGGCCAGCGGCGCGCCGCCGGTCTCGGGCGTGGCGACCGTGCCGACGTCGTACGAGGTGTTCGCGGCGACCGACGCGACCGTCGTGCAGGTGCTGTCGGGGGTGGCGAGGTGGTACTTGCCGTAGCCGTGCAGCCCGGTGTCGCGCCCGCGCAGCTGCTCGTCGAAGAACCGCACGGTCAGGTCGGCGAAGCTGCCCCCGGCCAGCTGCCGGCTGCACGGGTCGGAGTCGACGCTCACGCCGCTGGGCAGCACCGCGGGCAGCACGTGGCCGCCGTTGTAGGCCACGAAGATGCTGTGCCGGCGGGCCTGCGGGGTCAGCGCGGTCCGCCAGTTCGCCAGCCCCTGCTGGAGCGGGAACAGCGAGTCCGTGGTGCCCTGGCCCAGCAGCACCGGGATGTCGAGCCAGCGCCCGTGCTCGACGTGCCACTTCGGGCCGTTGGCGCGGAAGAACGTCGCCATGTCCTCGGTGCCGGGCACCGAGCCGTCCGGCCAGAAGCCGGTGGCCGCCCCCTCCACGAGGGCCTTGTAGACGTTGGGAGGAAGCGCGTCGGACGGGACCGCGCCGGCGCTGAGCGCGACCGCCCAGGCGGTGCGGACCACGCCGTCGGGCGCGAGGCTGTCGCTGAGGTCGTTCCAGGTGATCTCGGGGGCGAGGGCGTCGAGCACCGGCTTCCCGGTGACCCGGAGCTCCTCGAAGGCGGTCAGGAACTGGTAGCCGCCGCCGTAGCTGCCGCCGATCGCACCCATCCGCGGGTCGCCGGGCCCGTCCTGGCGGACCCACGGCAGCCGGCCGACCAGCCGCACCAGCGCCCGCACGTCGTGGCCCTCGACGGCGGGGTTCTCGACGTACGCGTGGCCGCCGCTCTCGCCGAAGCCGCGCTGGTCGAAGGAGAGCACGCCGTAGCCGGCCTCCAGGTACGTCGAGAGCTCGGCCGGCTCGGTGGCCCGCGAGCCGCCCCAGCCGTGGCTGTGCATGAGCATCGGCACCGGGTGCCGGCGGGAGGCGCCCGCCGGGCGGAACACCGTGTAGCAGATCTGGACCGGCGCGGTGGTGCCCGGGTCGGGGACGCTGCTCAGGCAGCCGTCGGTCGTCGTGGCGACCGGCTTGGCCACCGCCGCAGGCGTGACCGGTGCGGCGAGGAGGGTGCCGGCGGCCATCGTGGCGGCCAGCCCGGCGGCCATCGTGGCGCGGAGTGCGGTGCGCAGCATGTGAGGACAACGCCCGGAGCGGGCCTCAGGTTACTGACGGGTCACCACGGGTTGAACGTCCCGGCGAGTTTCATCGGCCGGCCGATGAAACTCGAGCCTGGACGATGAAACTGCATCGTCCAAGCACGACGTTTGTCGGCCGGCCGATGAAACTCGCGCGCCGCTCACTGGCAGGGACCGGAGCCCAGCACCGCCAGTCCGTCGCGGTCGCCGGGGGCGAGGCGCCGCTGACCGGTGGTCTCGGCGTACATCAGCTGGGCCGGGTCGTCCACGTGGCCCAGCCCGAGCACGTGGGCGAGCTCGTGCTCGACCACCGCGCGCTGCAGCGCTGCCCCGTCGGGGCGCGCCGCCATCGCGGCGAACGCGTCCCGGTCCAGGGCGACCATCCCGGTGACGAAGGCGAGCCGGTCCGGCGTCACCGGCCGCGCCTCGGCGCCGCCGACGCCGGCGACGTCGCCCGCCAGGGCGGGCACCTCCTCGGGAGTCGCCCAGGCGACCAGCACGGGGGCCGTCGACCCGAACGGCCCGGCCCGGTCCTCGAGGCGGCGGTCGTCGGTGGTGCCGTCGTACCGGAACCGCAGCCCGCTGGCGTCCGCGAGGTCCTCGGCCGCGGCCGCGACCGTCTCCAGGTGCCCGGCCGGCGCGCCCTCGGGGTTGACCACGTAGGGGATCTCGCGACAGCGGTCCCAGGTCACCGGGCCGACGCCGTCGGGCTGCAGCATCGCGAACGTGTAGCCGGCACCGCCGGTGTCGGTGATCGTGAACGTGAGGTCCTGGCCGATGCCGAGCGTCGCGCGCAGCCGCTCACCGGTCGACGTCGGGTTGAAGGCGACGACCAGAGCCGCAAGCGCGACCGCGAGCAGCAGCGAGACGGACGTGCGGGCGCGGGGCGCGATCCGGTGCGTACGACGCCGGCGCCGCTCCAGCCGGTCGAGGTCACGCAGCAGCCGACGCAGCTCCCGGGCATGGCGGCGCCGCGCCAGCTGTGCCGAGAGCATGCGGAACACGCGGCGATTCTCGGGCCTCCGCGGGCCTGCCGGGGGCGTTTCGCCCATCTTCGGGCGCGCCTGCGCCACTACTGTCGGGCCGTGGGCCAGCCGTGGAACGTCTTCGTCGAGGGCGACAACCTCGACGTGCTACCCCGGGTGCCGGAGCTGGTCGGCCGGCCGGTCGACCTGGTCTACATCGACCCGCCGTACAACACCGGCAACGACTTCGCCTACCACGACGACTTCCGCTGCCACGCCGCGTGGGTGGAGATGATGCGCCCGCGACTGACGGCCGCGCGCGAGGTGCTCGCCGAGACCGGCGCGATCTTCGTCAGCATCGACGACCACGAGGTCGCCCATCTCCGGTTGCTGATGGACGAGGTGTACGGCGAGCAGAACCTGCTCGCCCAGGTCGTGGTGAACCTCAACCCGAAGGGGCGCCAGCTCGGCAGGGGTTTCGCCACCAGCCACGAGTACCTGCTCGTGTACGCCCGCGACGCCCGTCGTACGGTCCTCGACGCGGCGACCCACGAGACCGTCGACCCGAGCGACTTCCCGTTGGAGAGCGCGGATGGCCGGCGGTACCGGCAGCTGCCGCTTCGCAACACCAACAAGAAGTTCAACCCGGTCACCGCGCGTACCCTGCACTTCACGGTGTGGGGCGACCCCCAGACGGGCCGGGTCGCGACCGTGCCGTTCGAGGGGGCCGTCGAGATCGGGCCGGTGTTCGGCGACGGTACGCCGGCGGTGTGGCGGTGGAGCCGGCCGCTGATCGACCAGCGGCCCGACGACCTCGTGTGCCGCCGGGTGAAGGGGCGCCTGGGGGAGCGGGTCGACGTGTTCCAGAAGGACTGGCTGCACCCCGTCGCCGCCGGTGGCGTCCCGGGCGTGCGGCGCAAGAAGCTGCGCACGATCTGGCTCGCCGAGGAGGTCGGGTCCACCGACACGGCGGTCGCCGAGCTCAAGGAGGTCGTCGGGCACGTCTTCGAGTCGCCGAAGCCGACCGGCCTGCTCCGCCGGATCCTCGGCACCATGCCCGGCGACGCGGTCGTGCTCGACTTCTTCGCAGGCAGCGGCACCACCGGTCACGCCGTCGCGCTGCAGAACGCCGCCGACGGCGGCACCCGCCGTTGCGTCAGCATCAACTCCGCGGAGCCGACCCGCGAGGGCTCCAACGCCCGCAACGCGGGACTGCGCACCGTCGCCGACATCACCCGCGCCCGGCTGCGGGCGGTCGCTGAGCGGGTCGGCGGTGGGTTCGAGGAGGTCCGGCTCTAGACCCCGGCCGCCTTCTCCAACGCCCGGACCTCGTCGTCGAGGTGGGTGAGCAGCCGCTGCAGGTGGGGGACGGTCCGGCGGCAGCCGATCAGCCCGAAGGCCATGTTGCCGTCGTACGACGTGCAGGTGATGTTCAACGCCATCCCGTTGATCGGGATCGAGAGCGGGTAGGTGCCGACCAGCCTCGCGCCGTTCCAGTAGTGGGTGGTGCGCGGGCCCGGCACGTTGCTGATGATCAGGTTGTACGGCGGCCGCACGATGCCCTGCATGCGGAGCATCGGCGCGACGATCGCCGGGGCCTGCCCGAGGGCGCTCATCACCAGGATCTGGGTGGGCGTCATGCTCGACAGCGCGTCCTTGCCGTCCTTCATCGACCGGTGGATCGCGCGGAGCCGGTCCGCGGGGTCGACCAGGTCGGTGCCGAGCCGGCACATGACCGCGCCGATGGCGTTGCCGCCGTCGATCGAGGCGATGTTCGACTCCTTGGCCTTGAGTCCGACCGGCACCATCGCGACCAGGGGCGCCTCGGGAAGTGCCTCGTGTTCGAGCAGGTAGGCGCGGACCGCGCCGCTGCACATCGCGAGCACCACGTCGTTGATCGTGGTGCCGGTGGCCTTGCCGATCGCGCGGAGCCGCTCGATCGGCCAGTCCTGGGCGGCGAACCGGCGGGACCCGGTGATCTTCTGGTTGAACAGGGTGCGTGGCGCGTGGAGGGAGATCGCGGACGTCTCGTTGCGAACGCCCTTGCTGAGGGTGCGCACCAGCGCGCCGGGCAGCCCTGCGGCCTCGGCGGCGATGCCCAGCCCCTGGCTCAGCGCCTGGCGGACGACGTGGGCCGGCAGCTCGGCGAGACCCGGGCTGCTGCCCCCGGCCGCCGCGGCGGCCTGGTTGCGGCGGGTGCCCGCGTCCCAGGGCGCGGGCATGTCGCGCTGGTCGGGGTCCGTGGTGAGCACGCCCTGCAGCAGCCGCATTGCCGAGATGCCGTCCACCAGCGCGTGGTGCGTCTTGGTGTAGAGCGCCACCCGGCCGTCGCGCAGGCCTTCGATGACGTGCGCCTCCCACAGCGGCCGCTCCCAGGCCAGGCGGGTGCTGTGCAGCCGGCCGGCCAGGTCCAGGAGCTCGCGGATCCGGCCGGGCTTGGGCAGCGCGCTGTGCCGCACGTGGTGCTCGATGTCGAACTGCTCGTCCTCGACCCAGACGAGCTGCCCGGCGGTCGCCACCGACCGGTGCGGCCGCTTGATGAACAGCGGCGCGACCTCGGAGACGTCGCGCATCGCCTCGTACATCACCCGGCCGTAGTCGCGCCCGGCGCCCTCCGGCTTCTCGAACAGCTGCAGGCCGCCCACGTGCATCGGCATGCTGCGGTTCTCGGCGAGCAGGAAGCCGGTAGCCGTCGGGTCGATCGGTGAGACCACGCGCGTCCCCCACTCGTTGTGTCGCCGTTGTCGTGGCGTCCGACTATGTCCGGTCACGCCGGCCGCCACAAGGGGCGTCGCTCAGTCGTGCTTCTTCCCCGGCTCCTCGTGCGGCCCCTTGCCGTGCCCGTTCTCCCACCCCTGGCCCTGGGCGGATCCGGGGCCGTGCTCCTTCGGGTTCTGCCGGATCGCGGTCGGCTTCTCGTGGGGCTGCGGACGGGTCGCCGGCGTCGGCATCGGCGACGGGGGCACGGCCGAGGTGGGCACGACGACCACCCACAGCGTGACGGTCGCGGCGCCGTCGTACGGGCCCGGCTCCGGTGACTGCCTGACCACCTGGCCCGGGACGCCGCCCGTGGTGTCCTCGAGGATGGCCTCGAAACCGGCATGCTCGAGGATCCGGACGGCACGCTCTGCCCGCTTGCCCACGACTGCGGGGACCTCGAGCTCGGACGCTCCGGCCGGCGGCACGTCGCGGCGCTGCAGGGCCAACAGGCCGAGGCTGCTTGCCAGTACGACGGCGGCCGCGGCGATCGCCAGCAGGCGTTGCCGATTCCACCTCGACCGCGGCGCCGACGGCGGCGTGGGCAGCGGCGGCGGCAGCACCGGCCCACTCCGATGGGCGGTTGCCGCGCGGTCGGCCACGTCGGCGGCCGAGGGTCGGTCGTCGGGCTCGCGCGCGAGCATCGAGGCGACCAGCCGGCGCAGCGGGGCGGGCACCGATGCCGGCAGCTCGGGGGCGTCCTCGTGCAGGCGGGCGAGCACCGTCGCCGCCTGGGTGTCGCGGTGGAAGGGCGAGGCGGCGCTCAGGCTCTGGTGCGCGACCACCCCGAGACCGAACACGTCCGACGCGGGGGTCGCTCGCTGGCCGCGCACCTGCTCGGGACTGAGGTAGTCGGCGCTGCCGATGATCAGGCCGGTCTCGGTGAGCGGCTCCATGGAGTCCGAGCGGGCGACGCCGAAGTCGAGGAGCACCGCGCGGCCCTCGGGCGTGACCAGGATGTTGGACGGCTTGAGGTCGCGGTGCACGATGCCCGCCGCGTGCGCCGCCTCGAGGGCGCGGGCCACGTCACCCACCAGGGCGGCCGCCTCCTCGGTCGGGAGCGGCCCCCGCGCGCGGAGGACCTGGGAGAGCGGGGTGCCCTCGACCAGCTCCATCACGACGTACGGCGTCGGGCCGGTCGCGCCGGCCTCCTCGCCGTAGTCGAAGACCTGCACGACACCGGGATGGCGCAGCGTGCCCGCGAGCTGTGCCTCGGCGCGCAGCCGGGACCGGGTGACGTCGTCGACGTCGCGGCCCTCGTGCAGGGTCTTGATCGCCACGGTCCGGTCCAGCCGGGTGTCGTGCGCGCGGTAGACGGTCCCCATCCCGCCCGCGCCGATCCGCTCGGTCAGCCGGTACCGGCCGCCGAGGAGGTCTCCCTTGTCCACCCTGGGGCGGTACCCACGGGTCCGGCCGGTGAACCGTCCCGACGGTCCTGGAGCTGGCGATCCGAAGCTCTGGTCACGGCCGGCGCGATGGCTGCGGGACTCATCGGAGCCCGATGTCCCGGCACCGGTTGATCGGGGGCGCGTGGCAGGATCCCGGGCATGGAGGCGGGGCCGCTGGACCGGATGTGGGACCGGAGCCGGACCTCGGTCCGGGCTCGGATCCGCCGGCTGCAGGCCAAGTCCTTCCAGATCGCGCAGTGTGCGCTCGCCGCCGCGGTCGCCTGGTTGATCGCGGCCGACGTCCTGGGCCATCCCACCCCGTTCTTCGCCCCGGTGGCCGCCGTGGTCGCCCTCGGCACCTCCTACGGCCAGCGGCTGCGCCGGGTCGCCGAGGTCACCATCGGTGTGGCCGTCGGCGTCTTCCTCGCCGACCTGCTGGTGGTGTGGCTGGGCTCGGGCTGGTGGCAGATCGGGCTGATCGTCGCGCTCGCGATGGCGGCGGCCTTCCTGCTCGACGGCGGCCAGCTGTTCGTGACCCAGGCGGCGGTGCAGTCCATCGTGGTCGCGTCGCTCGTCCCGGACCCGGGGGCGGCGTTCACCCGGTGGACCGACGCGGTCGTGGGTGGCGCGGTCGCACTGGTCGCGGCCACCGCGGTGCCGGCCGCGCCGCTACGCCGGCCGCGCGAGCAGGCCGCGGTCGTGATGCGCAAGATCGCAGCCCTGCTGCGGGCGGCCGGTGAGGTGATGGACGACGGGGAGGCGGCCCGGGCGCTCGACCTGCTCGCCGACGCCCGCTCGACCGACTACCTGATCCGCGAGCTCAAGGACGCCGCCGACGAAGGCCTCTCCGTGGTCGAGTCCTCGCCGTTCCGGATCCGCCACAAGGGCGACCTGCGCAAGATGGTCGACCTGGTCGACCCGCTCGACCGGGCGCTGCGCAGCACCCGCGTCCTGGTCCGGCACACCGCGGTCGCGGCGTACCGCCGGCGCCCGGTGCCGTCGTCCTACTCGCTGCTCGCCCTCGACCTCGCCGACGCGGCCGACCGGGTTGCCGACGAGCTGGCCGCGAACCGGATGGCGGCCGCTGCCCGAGGCGTCCTGCTCGTGGTGGGCGAGGCCACCGGGCAGGTGGAGCGCACCGACCTGCTCACCGCCGAGGCGATCCTGGCCCAGCTGCGGGCGGTCGTCGCGGACCTCCTGATGGTCACCGGGCTCGACCAGATGGAGTCGACCGAGGCCCTGCCCCCGCCACCGCGATGAGCGGCCGGACCGCACCGGGCTGGGTGCTGCACGTCGACCTGGACCAGTTCATCGCCGCGGTCGAGGTGCTGCGCCGGCCGGAGCTGGCTGGCCGCCCGGTGGTCGTCGGCGGCCGTGGCGATCCGACCGAGCGTGGGGTGGTCGCGACCGCGTCGTACGAGGCGCGGGCGTTCGGGGTCGGGTCCGGCATGCCGTTGCGGGTCGCGGCCCGCAAGTGCCCCGACGCGGTCTTCCTGCCGGTCGACAAGGAGGCGTACGACGCCGCCTCGGCGCAGGTGATGACGACGCTGCGCGGCCTGGAGTGGGGCGGCGTACCGGTCGTGCTCGAGGTGCTCGGCTGGGACGAGGCGTTCCTGGCGGCGGGCGAGGACCACGGCGAGCTCGGCAACCCCCGGGAGTTCGCCGAGCACCTGCGCGCCGAGGTGCTCGCCGAGACCCGACTGCACTGCTCGGTCGGGATCGGCGACAACAAGCTGCGCGCGAAGATCGCCACCGACTTCGGCAAGCCCCGCGGGGTGTGGCAGCTGACCGAGGCGGACTGGTTCCCGGTGATGGGGGAGCGGCCGACGACCGCGCTCTGGGGCATCGGCGCCCGGACCGCGAAGAAGCTGTCCGCGCTCGGCATCGACACCGTGGAGCAGCTGGCCCGATCCGACGCCCGCGTCCTCGCCGCCGAGCTCGGGCCGACGATGGGCCCGTGGTTCCACCGGCTCGGCCGCGGGGTCGACACCAGCCCCGTCGACGCGACGCCGTGGGTGCCGCGGGCACACGGGCGGGAGGAGACCTACCAGGAGGACCTCGAGGACTGGGACCGGGTCACCGAGGAGGTCCGGGCGCTGACCCGGAGGGTGGTCGACGACATCGACCGCGAGGGGCGTCCGGCCGCGCGGGTGGGGATCAAGGTCCGCTACCGGCCGTTCAGCACGGTCAGCCGCAGCCTCACCCTGCCCGAGCCGAGCAACGATCCGGCCGTGCTGGAGGACGCCGCCGTCTCGTTGCTGGAGCGCGTGGAGCGCGGCCGACCCGTCCGCCTGCTCGGCGTGCGCCTCGAGATGGTCGACCCGCCCGAAGGACCGCTGCGCTGAACGGGTCGTGTGCCTGAGAACGCGCCATGGCGCGTCCTCAGGCACACGACCCGAAAGTTCCGGGCGCCTCAGCCCAGGCCGGCGCGCAGCTCGCGGACGACCGAGTCGACCACGGCGACCAGGTCGCCGCCGGTGCGCTCGGCGACCGCGCGCTGGCGCTGGTACGACGCGCCGCGCACCGGGATCTGCGCCACCTGGGCGAGCTCCTCGCTGCAGCCGAGCCGGTCGGCGACCGGCGCGAGCCGCTCCAGGTGGTCGGCCAGGTCCTCGGTGACCAGCCGCTCGTTGGACTCGGCGTCGGTGATCACGATCGCGTCCAGGCCGTAGCGGGCCGCGCGCCACTTGTTCTCCTGGACGTGCCAGGGCGGCATCGTCGGCAGCGTCTCGCCTGCCGCGGCCCGGGTGTCGAGGTCGACGACCAGGCAGTGCATGAGCGCGACCAGCGAGGACAGGTCGGCGAGGTCGGGGACGCCGTCGCAGATCCGGTTCTCGAGGGTGCCGATGCGCGGTGCGGGCCGGACGTCCCAGCGCACCTCCGAGAGCTCCTCGATCACGCCGGTCACCAGCTCGTCGCCGACGAACGCCTCGAACTCCGACCAGCGCTCGAACTGGAACGGCAGGCCCGCGGTCGGCAACTGCTGGAACATCAGCGCCCGGTTGGAGGCGTAGCCGGTGTCGATGCCGGACCAGATCGGCGAGGAGGCGGACAGCGCCTGCAGGTGGGGGTGGAAGTTGAGCAGCGACGACAGCACCGCCATCACCCGGTCGCGCTCGGGCATCCCGACGTGCACGTGCACGCCCCAGATCAGCATCTGCCGGCCCCACCACTGGGTGCGGTTGATCAGCTCCTCGTAGCGGTGCCCCTCGGAGAGCTGCTGCACGGTCCAGGACGCGAACGGGTGGGTGCCGCCGCCGTACAGGTCCAGGTCCAGGTCGTCACCCGCCGGGACCACCACCTCGAGGGTCCGGCGCAGGTCGGCCATCGCCTCGCCGACGGTGTGGCACACCCCGCTCACGACCTCGACGGTGTTGCGCAGCAGCTCCTTGTGCAGCTTGTCGGGGTCGGGCAACCGGGGCTTGGCCCGAGCGAACAGGTGGGTGGCGTCGTTGCGCAGGTCACGGGTGCGCCGGTCGACGAGCGCGAACTCCCACTCCACGCCGAGCGTGGGCTCGGGTGAGGCGTGGAAGTCGATCCGCATCGCTCCAGCGTTCCACAGCTCAGGGTCCGCGCCGAGCGCCCACCAGGGTGAGCCACGCCTCAGCCGTGCCGTCGTACGGCGCCGCCGCGGTCTCGATCGCGGCGCGCACCAGCTCGCACGAGGCGAGGGCCGCCCGGACCAGCTCGTCGGGGTAGCCGAGCCGGACCCGGTGGTCGGCGAACTCGTCCTCGTCGTCGACCCACACCCGGCCGCTGTTGCCGCGCACCACGTCCAGGTCGAGGTCCACGGCGCGGACCACCGGACCGTCCCACACCGGTGGGGTGGTGACGTCGACGTACACCCGCACCGGGCCGCCCACGGCGTGGAACGTCGCCAGCCACCCGCGCCCGGTGTCCGGACCGGGCGCCGGCACCAGGCCGACCTGGTCGGTGGGGGCGACGTACGTCGCGCCCGGGCGCGCCATCGGGGTGCCGGCGAGGATCCCGAGCCAGTCGCCGTGCTGGTCCCGGCCGAGGTAGTCGGCCTCGAACTCCCAGTGCCGCCCGTCGCGCCACTTGGTCATGACGACGCGCACGCGGTCGCCGGGGCGGGGTGGCAGGTCCGGGCGCGCAACCGAGGTCACGTGGCCTGTCTACCAGTCGGGCTGCCACGATGGCGCCCATGCCGGAGGCGCGCCAGCTGAACCTGACCCTGGACTTCTGTCTGCGGGTCGGCGAGCTGCTGCTCTCCTCGGGAGCCGGTGCCGCCGACGTGACCGCCACCATGCAGTCGCTGGCCTGGCACCTGGGCGTGCGGCACCCGGAGATCGACATCACCTTCACCTCGCTGTCGATGAGCTACCAGCGCGACCCCGAGGAGCCGGCGGCGGTGCTGCTGCGCCACGTGAAGCAGCGCGACATCGACTACGAGGACCTGACCCTGGTCGACCACCTGGTGCGCGACGTGCTCCGCGGCGAGGTCGACCTCAAGGAGGCGCGCAGCCGCCTGGCCCGGATCGTCTCGTCGGGGCACCTGACGCCACGCTGGGCGGTGACGCTCGGCTGGGGCGCGATGTGCGCGGGGGTCGGCCTGCAGCTGGGCGGCGGCCCGGTGATCGTGGCGGTCGCGTTCGTCGCCGCGGCGTGCATCGACCGGCTGCAGCTGCTGATGGCCCGGCGCCGGCTGCCGTTCTTCTACCAGCAGGTGGCCGGTGGCGGCGTCGCGACGATCATCGCCGTGCTGGCCGCCGTCGCCCTGCCCGGAGACCTCGACCCCTCGGTCGCGGTCACCGCGAACATCATCATGCTGCTCGCCGGCATCGGGTTCATGGGTGCGCTGCACGACGCGCTGTCGGGGTTCTACGTCACCGCCGGGGCGCGGCTCACCGAGGCGCTGCTGGCGACCGCCGGGATCATCGCCGGCGTGAGCGGCGGCCTGACCCTCGCCGAGGTCCTCGGTGTCGACGTGGGGCGCCTGGACCCCGGGGCGGCCGCCGACCTCAAGACCCTCTCCGTGATGGCGCTCGGCGCGGCGATCTGCGGCTCCGCGTTCGCGTTCGCGTCGTACGCCCCCCGCCGTTCGCTCCTGCCGATCGGTGCGGTCGCGGCCGTGGCGATCGTCATCTCGGGCTCCGGTGCCCTGGGCGGCCTCGGGCGGACCTGGCCGACCGCGCTGGCAGCGTTCTTCGTCGGCCTGGTCAGCTACACCGTCGCCGGCCGGATGCGGGTGCCACCGCTGGTCGTCGTCGTCCCGGCGATCGTCCCGATGCTGCCCGGCCTGTCGATCTACCGGGGCCTGAGCCTGCTCACCGAGGGCGGCGGGCAGACCTCGGACGGGCTGCTCGCGATCATCACCGCTGCGTCCGTGGCGATCGCCCTCGCCTCGGGCGTGATCCTCGGCGAGTACGTCGCCCAGCCGCTCAAGCGCGAGGCGCACCGTCTGGAGAGCCGGTTGGCCGGGCCGCGGCTGGTCGGCCCGCTGCGCACCCGCACCTCCCGGCGCGCCCGTCGCGGGGCCAAGGACCGGGACGAGTAGCCGGTCGCGTCAGACCGCGGTCGTCTGGTCGGGCAGCACCCGGCCGGCGGCCTTGGCCAGGATGTCCTGGTAGCGCGACCCGGTCAGCTTGGCGAGGTGGTGCACGGCGTGGGCGTCGAGTCCGACCAGCACCCGGGCGCGGTTGTGCAGGATGCCGCGGACGATGATCTCCGCGGCCCGCTCGGGTGTCATCTTCGCGAGCTTCTCGTCGAAGAGCCTGGCCGTCTTCTCCTTGTCCTCACGAGACGAGACGCGGGCGTTGCGGGCGATCGCGGTCTTGATGCCGCCGGGGTGCACGACCGTGACGCCGACCGGGTGGCCCGCGATCAGCATCTCCTCGCGCACCGCCTCGGACATGCCGCGCACGGCGTACTTCGAGGCGTTGTACATGCTCTGACCGGGCATCGAGACCAGCCCGAAGAGCGAGGAGATGTTGACCAGGTGGCCGTCGCCGGAGGCGATCAGGTGCGGCAGGAACTCCTTGGTGCCGTGCACGACGCCCCAGAAGTTGACCCCGATGATCCAGTCCATGTCGGGGTACTCGAGGTCCTCGAAGTTGCCGGCGAGCGCCACCCCTGCGTTGTTGATCGCGACGTTGACGCGACCGAAGTGGCCGGCGACGTCGGCGGCGTACGACGCGAACGCGTCCCGGTCCGCCACGTCGAGGTGGTCCGAGCGGACCTCGCGGCCCCCGGCCGCCCGGACCTGGTCCACGGTGGCGGCCAGCCCGATGTCGTCGACGTCGCTCAGGGCCAGTCGGGCACCCCGACCGGCGAGGTTGAGGGCCAGTGCGCGGCCGATGCCGGAGCCGGCGCCGGTGACCACGCAGACCTTGTCGTCGAGCGTCCTCATGCGTGGGCTTCCTCTCCCTGGGGCGACGGCTGGGGGATGGTGGTGGGTGCGGCGGCGCGCAGGTGGTAGGCGTCGGTGTCGAAGCGGGCGAGCTGGCGGCGCAGGGTCACCGTCGACTTCGGCCACAGCGTGGTGTTGCGGCCGTGCTCGTCGAGGTACCAGCTCGAGCACCCGCCGGTGCTCCAGACGGTGCGGCGCATCCGCCGCTGGAGGTCGCCGTTCCACGCGTCGTGGGCTTCCTGGCGCGGCTCGACCGCGGCGTACCCGCCGCGCCGGATCGTGCGGACGGCGCCACGGAGGTACTCCACCTGCGACTCGATGACGAACACCATGCTCGAGTGGCCGAGACCGGTGTTGGGGCCGACCAGCATGAAGAAGTTGGGGAACCCGGGCACGGTGGTGCCCTTGTAGGCCGCCATCCCGGAGCTGCGCCACACGTCGGCCAGGGTGCGGCCCTCGCGCCCGGTGACGTGCTCGGTGATCGGCAGCTCGGTGGTGTAGAAGCCGGTCGCCACGACCAGGACGTCGACCGGCCGCTCGACCCCGTCGGCGGTGACCACGGCGCTGCCCGTGACCTTCACGATCGGGTCGGTGACCAGCTCGACGTTGTCGGCGTCGAGAGCGGGGTAGTAGGTGTTGGAGATCAGGATCCGCTTGCAGCCGATCTCGTAGTGCGGGGTGACCTGCGCGCGCAGCTCGGGGTCGGCGATGCCGCGTTCGATGTTGGCCAGGGCCGCCCGCTTGGCGGGCGTCGCGATCTTGGGCTCGATGGTGAAGGCGGGGACGTAGGTCTCCCGGGCCCAGTAGACGGCCGTCCGGTAGAGCCGCTGCAGGCCGGGAACGTGCCGCAGCGCCGCCCGCTCCCACGCGGGGTAGCGGCGATCGTGGCGCGGGATCACCCACGGCGCGGTGCGCTGGTAGACGTCGAGGTGCCCGCCCGTAGCCTCCAGGGTGCGTTGCAGCTCGGGCACGATCTGGATCGCCGAGGCGCCGGTGCCGACGACCGCGACCCGCTTGCCGCTCAGGTCGACGTCGTGGTTCCAGCGGGCGGAGTGGAAGAGCTCGCCCTCGAAGGTCTCGATCCCGTCGATCTCGGGCAGCCGCGGCTCCGAGAGGCCGCCCGCGCCGACGACCAGCGTGGTCGAGGTGACCGTGCGCTCGCCGTCCGGGCCGACCAGCCGGCTGCGCCAGCGCTGCGCGACCTCGTCCCAGGTCGCGTGCTCCAGCCGGGTGTGGAAGGCGAAGCGGTCCAGGGTCCCCGACTCCCGGGCGACCCGGCGCAGGTAGGCCCAGATCTCCGGCTGGGGGGAGAACGACATCGTCCAGTCGGGGTTCGGCGCGAACGAGAACGAGTAGAGCTGGCTCGGGACGTCGCAGGCCGCGCCGGGGTAGGTGTTGTCGCGCCAGGTGCCGCCCACGTCGCCCGCCTTCTCGACCACGAGGAAGTCGGCCTCGCCGTCCTCCTGGAGCCGGATCGCGGTGCACAGCCCGGCGAAGCCGGCGCCGACGACCAGGTGCTCGACGTGGTGCTCGACGTGGTGCTCGCCGGGCCGCTCGACAGGGGAGGGCGTGCGGAGTGCGCTCATGGGGGCCGACCGTACTGGCGTTATTGAAAATGTGTCAATAGAGTGGGGTCCGTGACGACGACCACCACGCGCACCCGGCTCACGCCCGAGCAGCGGCGCTCCCAGCTGCTCGATCTCGGGGTCCGCCTGCTCGCCACCCGCTCCCTCGACGAGCTCTCGATCGATCTGCTCGCCGAGGAGGCCGGCATCTCGCGGGGCCTGCTCTACCACTACTTCGGGAACAAGCATGCCTTCCACGAGGCCGTCGTGCGACGGGCGGCCGACGACCTGATCGCGCAGACCGCGCCGCCCTCCGACGGCGAGCCGATGGTGCGACTGGTCACCTCGCTCGCGGCGTACGTCGACTACGTCGTGGCCAACCACGAGGGGTACCTCTCGCTGGTGAAGGCCGCGGCCGGCGGCAACGAGACGCTGCGCGAGATCTACGAGGAGGCGCGCGCGGCCCTCAACAGCCGGATCTTCCGCGAGGACGCCCAGGGCGAGATCATCCCGGACACCCCGGTGACCCGGCTCGTCGTCCGCGGCTGGTCGGCGATGATCGAGGAGCTCGTCCTCTCCTGGATCGCCGCCCCCGGCGACCTCACCCGCGACCAGCTCCTGGACATCCTCGCCGCCTCCCTGCCCGCCATCGTGGAGACCGTCCCGGAGCGATAGTCCCTGACCGTTGTGGGGTCTGGGATCGCTCCCACGCCGCGCAAACGTCAGGGACTACCGGGCAGGAGCACGTCGAAGGTGGTGTCGCCGGGCGCGCTGGCCAGGGTGACGGAGCCCCCGTGGGCGGTGACGATCGCCTGCACGAGCGCCAGGCCGAGGCCCACCCCGACCTCGGCGCCGCGGGTGCGGGCGGCGTCGCCGCGTGCGAAGCGCTCGAACGCGTGCCCCACGAGGTCCGGCGGGAACCCGGGGCCGTCGTCGTGGACGCTGAAGCCGTCGCGCCGCACGGTCACCGTGACCGTCGTGCCGGGCGGCGTGTAGCGCCGGGCGTTGCCGAGCAGGTTGGTCGCCACCTGGTGCAGGCGCAGCTCGTCGCCGAGCACGTCGTACGGCGTGTCCACGGCGTCGTCGGGCACGTCCAGCTGCCACCGGTGGTCGGGCGAGACCACCCGCGCGTCGGACACCGCCTCGAGCAGCAGCCGGGTCAGGTCGACCGGCGCCCGATCGAGCGGCCGACCCGCGTCCAGCCGGGCGAGCAGCAGCAGGTCCTCGACCAGGGAGGTCATCCGGCCGGACTCCTCCTCGACCTTGTCCAGCGCCGTCTCGATCGCGGCCCCGTCCTCGGGGCGGCGCCGGGCCAGCTCGGTGTAGCCCGCAATCGTCGCCAGCGGCGAGCGCAGCTCGTGGGAGGCGTCGGCGACGAACTGGCGCACCTGCTGCTCGCTGCGGTGCCGCGCCGCCAAGGAGGTCTCGACGTGGGCGAGCAGCGTGTTCAGCGCCGCCCCGACCTGGCCCACCTCGGTGCGCTCGTCGGTGAGATGGTCGGGCACCCGCTCGGTGATGTCGACCTGGCCGGTCTCCAGCGGGAGGGCGGCGACACTGTGCGCGGTTGCGGCGACCTCGCGCAGCGGGCGCAGCTGACGGCGTACGACGACCAGCGCGCCCCCGGCAGCGATCGCCGTCGCGAGCATCGCGAAGAGCACCTCCAGCCAGAGCAGCCGGGACAGGGCACTCGCCACCTGGTCCGCGGGAAGCCCCACGAGGACCGTGCCGCCGTCGGCGTCGATCACGAGGACCCGGTAGTCGCCGAGACCGGGCAGGGACACGCTGTGGGCCTCGCCGTCCGCGGGCACCCGCTCGAGCCGGCCGACCACGGTGCCGCCGGCGACCTGGACCTGACGCGGCGGCTCGACTGCCGTCGGCGACTGCACCACCTCGACCCGGGGCGATCCGCTGTCGGGAAGCACGGCGCGGAGGAGGCCGATCTCGCTGCCCGGCCCGCCCGCCGCCACGCGCACCGACTGGTGGACCTGCTGGTCGAGCTGGTCGAGCAGGTAGCTGCGCATGGACAGCGTCGTCGCCGTGCCGATCAGCACCGAGACCAACAGCACCAGGAGGACCGTCGTCAGCACGAGGCGCGAGGTGAGGGACGCGAGCGCGTGGCGGACCCGGCTCATGTCGCGGGCTTCAGCACGTAGCCCGCGCCACGCATGGTGTGGATCATCGGCTCGTGGCCGGCGTCGATCTTCTTGCGCAGGTAGGAGATGTAGAGCTCGACGACGTTCGCCTGGCCGCCGAAGTCGTAGTTCCAGACCCGGTCCAGGATCTGGGCCTTGCTCAGCACCCGGCGCGGGTTGCGCATCAGGAAGCGGAGCAGCTCGAACTCGGTCGCGGTCAGGGTCACCTCCCGGCCGGCCCGGAAGACCTCACGGCTGTCCTCGTCGAGCTCGAGGTCGCCGACGACCAGCGTCGACGACGCGGTCGCCTGCTGGGCCCCGGCGCGTCGCATCAGGCCCCGCAGCCGGGCGACCAGCTCCTCGAGCGAGAACGGCTTGGTCACGTAGTCGTCGCCACCGGCGGTGAGCCCGGCGACCCGGTCCTCGACCGCGTCGCGGGCGGTCAGGAAGACGACCGGCACGCTGGGGTCGGTCGAGCGGATCCGGCGCAGCACCTCCAGGCCGTCGAAGTCGGGGAGCATGATGTCGAGCACCACCGCGTCGGGCCGGAACTCCTTCGCCGCGGCCACCGCCTTCGAGCCGGTGTGCGCCGCCCGGACCTGCCAGCCCTCGTAGCGCAGCGCCATCGAGATCAGCTCGGCGATGTTCGCCTCGTCGTCGACGACGAGCACGCGCAGCGGGGTTCCGTCCGGCCGGGCCAGCTCCATGCCGCTCACCCTGGCGACGCTACCTGTGCGGTTGCTGTGCGTGTTCTGTGTCGCGGTGAGGAGCCGGTGCGCGGGTCAGCGCACCCGCAGCGGGATCCCCGGGTTGTAGGAGACCCAGTGGCGGTCCGAGGTCGGCTTCGCGCCCAGCTGGGCGAACAGCTCATGACGGGAGCCGGTGAGGAAGGCGATGCGCCACCGGCCGTGCCGGTCGAGACGGTCCTGGCGGTGCAGCAGGGGCTCGCCGTGGGACTCGTCCCGGTAGAGGTACAGGTGCACGACGGCCGAGCCGCCGGGCCGGCCCCGCCCGGACAGCACGACCCGGCCCCGGGACACGGTGACCCGCGCGCACGTCATCGGGTAGTCGTCGACGACCCGGCAGCGGCGGCCGTCCACGAGCGGCGCGCCGAAGGCGACGTCTGAGCCCTGGTACTCCTGGTCGCTGGGCACCGGGGTCGGCGAGCGGTGCCACACGACCCGCCAGTACGCCCGCCGCTGCGACGTCTGGTGCAGCACGGCGCGGCCGGCCGCGCCGGTGCGCGCGTCCGCGACCTGCCGCCAGCCGTGTCCGTCGGCCCACCGGCGCAGGAACGTCACCCGGGCGCCCGCGACCCGGCGGCCGCGGTCCGCGTCGGCGTCCCAGCGGTTGGCCCGGACGATGACGTCGAAGGGGTCGCCGTACTCGAGCAGGGCCGCGTCGGTCCGTGCCTCGAGCCGGAGCGTGAGCCAGCTGCGCGCCTCGAAGTCGTACGTCGCCGTGCGGGCGCCGATGTCATCCAGCCGCACCTCGGCGCTGTCCAGGCAGTCGCCGGTGAGCAGGCCGATCCGCCAGTGGTCGCCCTTCCCGAACTGGGTGATGTAGTCGTCGATCGTGCCCGACCAGTCGCCGTTGTGGAGCGTCAGGCCGCTGACGCCGGTGCGGGTCCAGGTGCCGGGCGGCAGCGCGACCGGGTCGCTGGTCAGGACGTCGCCGTTCATCTCGACCCGCCACACCCCGCGTGGGTCCGTGCCGGTCGTCGGCCAGGCGTGCCACACCACCCGGCTCGGCTTGGCCGGATCGACGAGCATCGTGCTCGCCAGCGTGTCCGCGGCGCTGCGCAGGAGCAGGCTGCCTTGCCCGTCCACGTGGATGTCGGAGACGCCGATGCGGGCCGTGGGCGCCGTGCTCGGGTCACCGGCGCACGTGAAGCCCGCCGCGTCGAAGCGGCCGTCGAGCTCGCGCACGACCTGGTAGAACGTCTCGCCGCCGACCGCGGGTGGCGCCCCTGCGGTTGCCAGGCCCAGCAGCGGGACGGCGAGCAGCAGGGCCAGCGCGCGGCGCATGCTCGGACGCTACGCCCGCACCTCGGTCGGCACCACTGCACCTTCGGGCAGATCGGCCAGGTCGCGGACCGCCAGCGCGGCGAACACCATGGCGGAGCCGAGCGGCGCCCCGGGGCCGGGGTAGACCGCGCCGAACACGGACGCGGCCGAGTTCCCGGCCGCGTAGAGCCCGGCGATCGGCGTACCGTCCGCGCGCAGCACCCGTCCGGCGGTGTCGGTGACCAGCCCGCCCTTCGTGCCGAGGTCGGAGAGCACGAGCCGCGCGGCGTAGAACGGCGCCTCGGTGCAGGCCGTCAGCGCCCCGTTCCTGATGTGTTCGGTCGGGCCGGTTCCCCCGGTGAAGAACGTGTCGTACTCGTCGCCGCCGCGGCCGAAGTCCTCGTCGACGCCGGTCTCGCAGAAGCCGTTGAACCGCTCGACCGACGCGGCCAGGGCGTGGGGCGGTACGCCGATCAGGCCGGCCAGGTCCGCCAGCGTCTCGGCCCGCACCCAGGTGCCGGCGGCGAGGTGGTCGGCAGGGTCGCCCTCGGGCATCGCGATCGCCGGCAGCCGACCGCCCTCGCGGGAGTCGAAGACGAACCAGGACGGGATCCGGGCCGGGTCCTCGGCCATGGCCCGGCCGAAGCGGTCGTAGGGCAGGCACTCGTTGGCGTAGCGCTGCCCGCCCTGGTCGACGATGAGGCCGGAGCGGAAGCCGAGCGTGAACGACCCGCCGCCGTCGGGTTGCGCCAGGCCGGGGCAGAACCAGCCCACGGCACGGAAGTCGGTCGCGGCGCCGATCGCCGCGGCCGCCTCGATCGGCTCGCCGGTGTTGGTGCCGGCGGGCGCCATCGTCCAGGCGACGTCGCCCGGGACGCCGCGCTCGTCGCGCAGCGCCTGGTTGCCCTCGAACCCGCCCGCCGCGACCAGCACGCCGCGTCGGGCCCCGATCCGGACCGGTCCCTCCGGCGTCCTCGCGGCCACGCCGGCGACCCGGCCGTCCTCGAGGACCAGCCCGGTCACCGGGAGCTCGGTCAGCACCGTCCCGCCCTCGCGCAGGAAGCCGTCGAGCAGCCGAGCGATCAGCGCCTGCCCGCCGCTGAGCGTGCTGCGGCCGCCCCGGCCGGCGCGGTCGCGCTCGACCGGCGGTCGCACGAGGTCGCCGAGGGCGGCCGGCAGGTCGGCGCGCTTGACGTTGGTGGGTTGGATGGACCGGCCTAGCGGGACCCGGCCGGGCGCGTCGTAGTACTCCGGGAACGGCAGCCACTCGAAGTCGATCGCCTCGTCCGCCTCGAGCTCCGCGACGAGCTGGGGCGCGTGCTCGAGGAACGCCTCGATCCGCGCCTCGTCCGCGCCGGTCAGGATCGCGGCGAGGTACGTGCGCGCCGACGCCGTCGAGTCGGCGATCCCGGCCCGCTGCTGCACCGCGCTGCCCGGCAACCAGCACGCGCCGCCGGAGTACGCCGAGGTGCCGCCGAGCAGGGCGGTCTTCTCCACCACCACGGTCGACAGGCCCGCCTTCTGCGCCAAGAGCGCGCCGGTCATCGCACCCCCACCCGAGCCGACCACCACCACGTCGTACTCCCGCGCGTGCGTCATGCGGCGAGTGTAGAACATGTTCTAGTTCAGGCCGTCGGTCGAAGGCTTGACACAATGGACCGGCCATGTCCGAGGAGCTCCAGATCGCCTACCCTCCGGAGCTGCCGGTCACCCAGCGCCGCGAGGACATCGCCGCCGCCATCCGCGACCACCAGGTCGTGATCGTGGCGGGCGAGACCGGGTCGGGCAAGACGACCCAGCTGCCGAAGATCTGTCTCGAGCTCGGGCGTGGCTCGACGGGCCTGATCGGGCACACCCAGCCCCGCCGGATCGCGGCGCGATCCGTGGCGGAGCGGATCGCGAGCGAGCTGGGGACCGAGCTCGGGGACCTGGTCGGCTACCAGGTCCGGTTCACCGACCGGACCTCGCGGAAGAGCCGCGTGAAGCTGATGACCGACGGCATCCTGCTCGCCGAGCTGCAGCGCGACCGGCAGCTGCGCCGGTACGACACCATCATCATCGACGAGGCCCACGAGCGGAGCCTCAACATCGACTTCTTGCTCGGCTACCTCAAGCGGCTGCTGCCGAAGCGGCCGGACCTCAAGCTGATCATCACGTCGGCGACCATCGACGTCGACCGGTTCGCGAAGCACTTCGACGCTCCCGTCGTCGAGGTCTCCGGGCGGACCTACCCGGTCGAGATCCGCTACCGGCCGCTGATGGCGTTCGCCCCAGGTGAGCAGAGCGAGGACGACGAGGGCGAGGTGATCGTCCGGGACCAGACCGAGGCGATCGTCGAGGCGATCAAGGAGCTCTCGGGGGAGGGACCCGGCGACGTCCTCGTCTTCCTCCCCGGCGAGCGCGAGATCCGCGACACCGCCGACGCGCTGGGGGACCTGCCGCGGACCGAGATCCTGCCGCTCTTCTCCCGGCTGTCCGCCGCCGACCAGCACCGGGTCTTCTCCTCCCACGGCAATGCGACCCGCCGGGTGGTGCTTGCGACCAACGTGGCGGAGACGTCGCTGACGGTCCCTGGCATCCGGTACGTCGTGGACACCGGCGTCGCGCGGATCAGCCGCTACTCGGTGCGCACCAAGGTCCAGCGGCTGCCCATCGAGCCGATCAGCCAGGCCTCCGCCAACCAGCGCTCCGGCCGGTGCGGCCGCGTCGAGGCCGGCATCGCGATCCGGCTCTACTCCCAAGAGGACTTCGAGGGCCGCCCGGAGTTCACCGACCCCGAGATCCTGCGCACCAACCTGGCCAGCGTCATCCTCCAGATGACGAGCCTCGGCCTCGGCGACCTGGCCCGCTTCCCGTTCGTCGAGCCGCCCGACCGGCGCAACGTCCAGGCCGGCGTGCAGCTGCTCGAGGAGCTCGGCGCGCTGTCCACGGCGGCCGAACCGACCGCTCGTCCGCCGGAGCGAGCGGCGAAGGCCCGTGGCCCGCGCCTCACCAGGATCGGTCAACGGCTGGCCCGGCTGCCGATCGACCCCCGGCTGGCCCGGATGATCCTCGAGGCCGAACGACTCGGCTGCGTGCGCGAGGTGATCGTGATCGCCGCCGCCCTCTCGCTGCAGGACCCGCGGGAGCGGCCGGGCGCCGACCACCCGAAGGAGCAGGCGCAGGCCGACCAGCTGCATGCACGGTTCAAGGCCGAGGCGAGCGACTTCCTCACCTGGCTCAACCTCTGGCGCTACCTCAAGGAGCAGCAGAAGGAGCTGTCCTCCTCGGCGTTCCGCCGGATGTGCAAGCGCGAGTTCCTCAACTACCTGCGGGTGCGCGAGTGGCAGGACTTCGAGTCCCAGCTGCGCCAGGTCTGCAAGGAAGTCGGTCTGACCATCGGCCCCGAGCGGCAACGTCGCTCGGTGGCCGAGGGTCAGACCTTTCAGGTGGTCACGGAGGATGCGGACGGCATCCACCAGGCGCTGCTCTCGGGGTTGCTCTCCCACATCGGGCTGCTCGAGGAGCGGGAGAAGGAGCGTCGCGGCCCGCGTGAGTACCTCGGCGCCCGCGGCGCACGGTTCGCGATCTTCCCGGGCAGCGGGCTGCATCGGAAGAACCCCCAGTTCCTGATGGCCGGCGAGCTCGTCGAGACCAGCCGGCTCTGGGCCCGGCAGAACGCCGCGATCAAGCCGGAGTGGGCCGAGCGGCTCGGCGCGCACCTGGTCAAGCGCACCTACTCCGAGCCGCACTGGAGCAAGAAGCGGGCCTCGGTGATGGCCTTCGAGCGGGTCACGCTGTACGGCGTCCCGCTGGTCGCGGACCGCCCCGTGGCGTACGGCAAGGTGGACCCCGCCCTGGCCCGTGAGCTGTTCATCCGGCACGCGCTGGTCTACGGCGAGTGGGCTGCGGCCGAGCAGGGCAGCCACAAGTTCCTGGAGACCAACCGCCGGCTGCTCGAGGAGGCCGAGGAGCTCGAGCACCGGGCCCGGCGTCGCGACATCGTCGTCGACGAGCACACCCTGTTCGACTTCTACGACGCGCGCGTGGGCGCGGACGTGGTCAGCGGCGCCCACTTCGACCAGTGGTGGAAGCGCGAGAGGCAGCGCAACGGGCGGCTGCTGACCTTCGACCCCGCGATGCTCACCCACGACACCGTCGAGGAGGTCAGCGCCGCCGACTACCCCGAGCAATGGGAAGGTGCGGGCCTGACCTTCCCGATCAGCTACCACTTCGAGCCCGGCGCGGCCGAGGACGGCCTCACGATCGAGGTGCCCGTGGCGACCCTCAACCGGGTCGAGGCCGACGACTTCTCCTGGAACGTTCCGGGCCTGCGCGAGGAGCTGGTCACCAGCCTGATCCGCAGCCTCCCCAAGAACCTGCGGGTCAGCTTCGTGCCCGCGCCCAACAAGGCCCGGGAGTTCCTGGCCGCGGTCCCGCCGGGCGAGGAGCCGCTCCTCGACGCGCTCGAGCGCTGGTGCCGCTCGACCACCGGCGTCGTCGTCCCGCGTGAGGCATGGGACTGGGGCAAGGTGCCCGAGCACCTGCGGCCGACGTACCGTGTCGTCGACGACGCCGGCCGCGAGCAGGCCCGCGGCAAGGACCTCGAGGCGCTCAAGGCGCCGCTGCGCCCGACCTTCGCCGCGGCCATCGCGGAGGTCGCCGGCGACAGCGGCCTGGCCCGCACCGGTGAGACGACCTGGGCGTTCGGTGAGGTCCCGAGCAGCCACACCGAGCGTCGCGCCGGCCACGAGGTCCAGGTCTACCCGGCGCTCGTCGATGAGGGCAGCGCCGTCGGGCAGCAGGTCTTCGGGTCCACGGAGGAGCAGGAGGCGCGGCACCGCCTCGGCGTCCGCCGGCTGCTGCTCCTCGAGCTCGACTCGCCGGTCAAGCGCGTCCTCGACGGGCTCACGAATGCGGAGAAGCTGGGTCTCGCGGGCTCGCCGTACCCCAGCGTCGCGGAGCTGCTCGAGGACTGCCGCGCGGCCGTGGTCGGCGCCGCCGTCGACGCGCGGCCGCCCGTGCGCGACGAGGCGGCGTACGTCGCCCTGCGTGCCGAGGCCGCCCGCGACCAGGAGGCCCACCTGCGGGCCGTGATGGGAGACGTGATCCGGGTCCTGGACGCCTGGCGCCGGACCGAGAAGGCGCTCAGCGGTCGCGCGGACCTGCCGCTGCTGCCCGCGCTCACCGACATGCGCGCGCAGCTGGGCCGGTTGGTGCACCGCGGGTTCGTCGGCGAGGCGGGCGCGGCCCAGCTGCGGCGCTACCCCGTGTACCTCACCGCCCTCGAGCAGCGCCGCGAGCGGCTGCCCGGACAGGTGAACCGCGACCGGCAGCTGATGGACCAGCTCACCGAGCTCCAGGACGCCTACCTGCACCGTCTCGAGGCGCTCCCGCCGGGCCGACCGCCCGGGGAGCGGCTGCGACAGGTCCGCTGGATGCTCGAGGAGTACCGCGTCTCGCTGTGGGCCCAGCAGCTCGGCACGCCGTACCCGGTCAGCGACCAGCGCATCCGACGCAGCCTGACCCCGTAACCTCGTGGGGTGAACGACCGCCCCCACCACCGCCCGATGACACCGGGCGGCGACTTCTTCGAGGCGCTCGTCGGCGGCGCCGATCCGGCGCTCGTCAGCGAGGCCGCCGACCGCGCGGCGGCGCTGCTGGTGCGCGGGGCACGCGAGTCCGACGACGCCGCGGTCGCCGAACGGCTGCTGCACCTCGCCGACACCGAGGGCATCGAGACGATCGCCGAGGTGTGGTCGGGCGCGCCCGCGGACTCGCTGGCCGGCTGCCTGTGGCGGCTCTACCTGCTGCGCTCGTGGGTGTACGCCGACCCGGTCGAGGTCGCCCGCGAGTTCGAGGCCGGCCGCCGCAGCGCGCAGGTGGCGCGGGTGGTCGCCGGCGTCGCCGAGCCGCCGGGACCCGAGCAGCTCAAGGCGATGGTCGACCAGGTGCTGCGCGGCATCGCCGCCAGCGACTTCGCCGACGTGCTGCTGCGCGCGGCGGCGTTCGCGCGGGTCGTGGCGACCGGCCGGGCGGCCCTGAGCGACCCCAGCGGGGCCGAGGTGCAGCGGATGCTGGTGCTCTCCGAGCAGCTCGAGTCGGCGGGTCACGCCGAGTTGGAACACGAGCTGGCCTAGGGCCGTTACACTCGCCGAGTACGCCGGGCCGTGGCAGCCCCGGGTCCCAAAATCAGCCGCTACGAGCGGCCACGCGCCGTGAGGCGCTCCCGGTCCGGCGTACTCCTCCTTCTAGGCTCCTCGCATGAGATCGCTGCGCCGGTTGCTGCACCGGGCCCGCCCGAGGGCCCGGACCGCGTCGAGGACATCGACCGTGTCGTACGCGCCGCGAGCCGACGGCCGGCCCGACCCCGGCGAGGTCGTGTGGGGCTGGGTGCCCTACGAGGACGACCCCCGCCAGGGCAAGGACCGCCCGGTGCTGCTGGTCGGCCGGCGTGCGGGGCGGCTGCTCGGGCTGATGCTGACCAGCAAGGACCACGACCGGGACGCGGCCGACGAGGCCCGTTGGGGCCGACACTGGATGGACGTCGGCACCGGCGGGTGGGATCGCGAGCGGCGTCCCAGCGAGGTGCGTCTGGACCGGCTGATCGAGCTCGCGCCCGACGCCGTACGCCGCGAGGGCGCCGCCCTGGACCGGGCCACCTTCGACCGGGTGGTCACGGCGGCTCGTCGCTTCCACTCCTTGGGCTGAGCGTCTCGCGGCAACGACCCGGTCTCGCGTCGCGGGGCTCCTCGACCTGGCTGCTGGGTCCCGGCCTTCGCAAGCTCAGGCGGGGGCAGCTCAGAACGTGCGGGCGACCCGGCGCAGCGCCACCCGGGCGGGGTCCCAGGAGTCGGGGTAGCGCTCGGCGCGTGCGGTGACCTCGACGACGGTGAGGTAGCTGCCGGTGCGCAGGATGCCCAACCCGGCGGCCCGCTTGCGCGCGGCGGTGCGGTAGGACTCGGCGGTGCCGGTGCGGACGGTGACCGGCTCCAGTGGGCCGACGTCGGCGCGGTCCACCCGCTCGGCGCAGTCGTCGCGCCACGCCACCAGGACCCGGTGGGCGCGCCACGCCGAGCGCGAGTCCGCGAACCGGGCGACCACCTGGGTCGCGGTGACCCGGTCGGCTGCGGTGAAGGTACGGCGTACCGTCTCGACGGCGCCGATGGTGCCCAGCAGCGTCTTCTGACAGGCGCCGACGGCCGGGTCGCGCTCGGGATCCTCGGGGCCGGTGGTATCGACCGCCCAGGCCCGGTCGCCCACGGTGGGCAGCCGGTCCGCGTCCAACAGGTGCTCGGTGGTCGTGGCCCGTGCCCTCGGCTGCAGGGTGCCGACCTTGTGGCCGCGCGGCTTGCGGGTGGCCCGCGTCGCGGCGGTCGGTTCGGGTGCGGACGGCGCGGCGGTCGCCGAGGGCTGCTCCGACACGGTCGCTCGGGCGCTCGGCGTCGCCGCGGGCTCCGCGGCCTCCGGCCCGTCGCTGTCGGTGCCGCAGCCCGCGAGCAGCAACGTCGCGGCCAGGCCCTCGACGACCAGGGCGGCGATCAGGGAGGTGGTCCGGACCCGAGGCACGCCTGCCATCGTAGGGATCCGCAGACCCGGATCGGGGTTGCGACATGCGGCCCGGCCCACCGGTCGGCACGGGTCGCTAGGGTTGTGCGGGCCGGGCGCGACCCGGGACGAGACCAGCGAGTGCGCGCGAGGAGGTTGCCGGTGAGGGCGAGTCGGGGGCGCCGCGCGTTGCTGGGCGCCGTGGCCGTGGTCGGGCTGGCCCTCTCGGCGGTGGGCTGCACGGGCGACGGCGCGACGCCGGGGCCGAAGCCGGCCACCAGCCCGGTCCAGCCGGAGGTGTCCCGGCTGACGTTCGGGGTCTACGGAGCGCCGGCCGAGATCGCGGCGTACCGCGCCACCGTCGACGCCTGGAACGCCGCCGGCGCGGAGCAGGACCGACCCGAGGTCAAGCTGCGCTCCTGGCCCGATCACGCGGCGATGCGTGCCGACATCGACTCCGGTGCCCCGGTGCCCGACGTGTTCCTGGCCTCGCGGTCGGACCTGAGCTGGCTGCTCGAGAACCGGCACAACCAGCCGGTCGACGAGCTGCTCGACGAGCGTGGCGTCGAGTTCGGCGACCAGTACTCCCGCGACTCGATCCAGGCGTTCAGCGCCGATGACCGGCTGCAGTGCATGCCGTACGCCGTCTCCCCGATGGTGATCTACTACAACCGCGACCTGGTGAACTTCAACCGGATGCGCAAGCGCGGCCTGGACGCCCCGGACCAGGACGCCAAGAGCTGGTCGTTCGATCAGTTCGCCGCCGCCGCCGACTTCGCCACCCGTCCCGGGCGCGGCACCAAGGGCGTGCACATCGCGGCGACCCTGCCCGGGCTGGCGCCGTTCATCGGCTCCGGTGGCGGCTCGGTGTACGACGACAACACCGACCCGACCTCGCTGGCCTTCTCCAGTGACGGGACCCGCTCGGCGTTGGAGCGCACCCTCGAGCTGCTCCGCAACCCGCAGGTCACCCTCGACGACGACCAGCTCGCCGAGGCCAGTCCGCTGACCTGGTTCGAGCGCGGCCGCCTCGGCATGATCGCCGGCTACCGCTCGCTGGTGCCGGAGTTGCGCGGGGTCGACGACCTGGACTTCGACGTGATGCCGATGCCGGTGCTCGACAGCTCCTCGACCGTCGGCGACGTCACCGGCCTGTGCCTGTCCCGCACCTCCGACAGCGTCCCGCTGGCGGCGGACTTCTTGATCCACGAGATCTCCACCGAGGCCGTGAGCCGGGTGACTCGCACCGGCTACCTCGCCCCCGCCAACCTGGAGGTGGCGCTCTCGGACACGTTCCTCCAGCCCGGCCGGGAGCCGCTCCACGCGGCGTTCTTCAACTCGACGGTCCGCTCGATCGACCTGCCGCCGCTGATCGACACCCTCGGCCGGCTCGAGGCGGCGGTGCAGCCGAGCCTCGAGCAGCTCGTCTACGGCATCGGCGTACTCGACCTGGAGGGCCTCACCGAGCAGATCGACGAGGAGTCCCGGGCGGTCCTCAGCCCGCCCGAGCCCAGCGAACCACCCAGCCCGACAGGGCGATCTGCGGCGACGCCCTCGTCCTAGATCGTCGTGACGCTCGGTCGCGAGCCCGGCTGACGAGACTCACTCGCTTCCACCCCGGTCGGTCCGGGCATCACCGCGTCGTACTGCCACGGGTCTCGCGGAGCTCCCGGCTAGTTCTCGGCTAGTTCTCGGCGATGACGATCTCCACTCCATGCCTTCGTATGGCGGCGAGCGTCGGATCGTCCGGATGGGCGTCCGTCACGAGTGTGTGGATCTCAGCGAGGTCCGCGACATGGGCCAGGAGGACCTTGCCGAGCTTGCTCGCATCCACGGCCACGATGACGCGATCCGTACGGCGCAGGGCGGCTCGCTTCTCGCCGGCCTCGTCTCGGTGGTACTCCGTCAGTCCGCGCTCCGGGTCGACGCCGGCGACCCCCATCACGTAGGTGTCGACGTTGTAGTGCGCGATCGCCTCGGTCGTCTCGGTGCCGATCGTGGTCAGTTCGCCTTGGCGTAGTTGTCCGCCGAGCAGGATCACACTGGTGCTCGGCTCATCGACCAGCTCAACGGCGACCGGAAGGCTGGTGGTGACGACCGTGAGCTCGAGCTCGCGGTGCCTGACTGCTCGCGCCACGGCGAGCGCCGTGCTCCCGCCGTCGAAGTAGACGGCCTCGCCCTTGACGAATCGACGGGCCACGGCCGCGCCGATGTGGGCCTTGTTCGTGGCCCGGGCACCGACCCGCGAGGCAAAGGATGGCTCCCTGCTCTTGCCGATGCCGCCGACCGGGATCGCCCCGCCCAGCACTCGTCGTAGGACCCCCTCCTCCTCGAGGGCCTCGAAGTCACGACGGATCGTCATCTCGGACACCTCGAAGTCCTCGGCCAGGCTGGCGAGTCGCACGTCGTCGCCTGCGCGGAGCCGGTCCTTGATCGCCTGACGCCGCTCATCCACTGCGCCCATGGCTGCATGCTAGTGGTGCTGAGACTTTCTCTCAATACATCGGTGATTCTGAGATTTTTTGACCTCAACCCTAGTCAAGACCACATCGAACCCCTACTGTTCGTGAAAGATTCACGTTCGAGTGTGATTGGAGAACATTCATGCAGTGGTTGAAGGAGACCTTCGGCGTCGACAGGCCGATCATCGCCATGCTCCACCTCAAGCCGCTGCCGGGGGACCCGCACTATGACGCGACCACCGGCATGGCGGCCGTGCTCCGTGCGGCAGGGGAGGATCTGCGTGCGCTCCAGGACGGTGGTGTGGACGCGGTGATGTTCTCCAACGAGTTCTCGCTCCCCTATCTGACCAAGACCGAGCCCATCACCGCGATCTCGATGGCACGCATCATCGGTGAGCTCGCCAGCGACATTCGTGTCCCGTTCGGCGTGAACGTGCTCTGGGACGGCCCGGCCAGCATCGATCTGGCTGCTGCGACGGGTGCACAGTTCGTGCGCGAGATCTTCTCGGGCGTCTACGCCTCGGACTTCGGACTTTGGAACACCAACGTCGGGCTGTCGGCCCGGCGTCAACGCCAGCACGACGCCATGGGAGTGCGACTGCTGTTCAACATCGTCCCGGAAGCAGCGCAGTACCTGGCACACCGAGACCTGGCGAGTATCGCTCGCACGACCGTCTTCAACTGCGCGCCTGACGGATTGTGTGTCTCCGGAGCCACCGCGGGTGCGGCGACAGACACCGATCAACTTCGGGTGGTGAAGCAGGCTGCTGGTGACACGCCGGTGTTCGTCAACACTGGCGTGCGGGTCGCCACCCTCGAGACACAGTTGAGCGCCGCAGACGGTGCGATCGTCGGGACCGCCTTCAAGTACGACGGGATCTTCGAGAACCAGGTCGACGTCAGCCGGGTGACCGAGTTCATGGTCGAGGCACGGCGCGTCCGCGACCTGGTTGACGCCTGAGATCGTGACCGTCATGCCCAGGACCGAAGGCCGCTCACTCTCTATTGGCGACGAAGTGACCGTCGGCGTCGACATCGGCTCGAGTGGCGTGAAGGTCCTCGCGCACTCTCGCGTGCGCGGGGTTCTTGCCACCGCCTCGGTGCCGGTTGAGCTCTACTCGCCGGAGCCCGGGTGGGCCGAGGCCGACCCCGAGGAGTGGTGGGAAGCCACCTGCCGCGCGACTCGGCAGGTTGTGCACGACCTGCCCGAGGGCCTTCCGGTGAGCGTCGTCGCGGTTTCCGGCATGGTCCCGGCCGTGGTGTGCGTCGACGCACGAGGAGGCTCCCTCGGCCCTGCCATGCTGCAGAACGATGCGCGCGCGACCCGCGAGATCGCCGAGCTTGCTCGCGAGCTGGCCGGTATCGACCTGCTCGAGCGCACCGGCTCGGTACTCAGCCAGCAATCGGTTGCACCCTCTGTGCGGTGGCTGCAACGTCACGAACCTGATCGTTGGGCGAAGACCCGGTGGGTGGTCGGCTCCTACGACTACGTCGCCATGCGGATGGGCGCATCACCACATGTGGAGTTGAACTGGGCGATCGAAAGTGGCTTGTACGACCTTGCCGGGGAGCCTGTTGCCGCGGTGTGGGACGCGGTGCGTCTGGATGCCGACCGCGTTCCAGCGCTCCATCGGCCGGGCGACGCGGTCGGCACCCTCTCGGCCAGCGCCGCAGCGGACCTGGGTCTGCGGGGAGGAACCACCATCGTCGTCGGCGGGGCCGATCACGTGATGTCGGCCTATGCCGCGGGGCTTGCCGAGGAAGGAGATGTGCTGGTCAAGCTCGGTGGCGCCGGTGACATCCTCGCGGTCGCCAACGGCCCGGTGCTCGACTCTCGTCTCTACCTCGACGCCCATCCCATCCCCAACCGATGGCTGCCCAATGGTTGCATGGCCACCAGCGGGTCGATGCTGCGGTGGTTGCAGACCATCCACGGCAGGCAGGACCTAGAACAGCTCGACCAAGAGGCGACGGGTAGGCCGGCTGCCGCGCTCGTGGCGCTGCCCTATCTCCTCGGAGAGAAGACGCCGCACCACGATCCGTGGCTGCGTGGCGCGTTCCTGGGCGTCCACCTGGGGACGACCGCCGCGGACTTGCATCGGGCGGCCCTGGAGGCCATCGCGTACGGATTCCGCCAGCACGTCGAGGTCCTCCGGGAGGCGGGGGTGGCAGTGACCACGGTGCGGGTCACCAATGGCGGGTCGCGGTCCGTGTTGTGGAAGCAGGTCCTGGCCGACGTTCTCAACATGCCGCTGATCCCCGTGCGTGACCATCCGGGGGCTTCGCTCGGTGCCGCGCTCGCCGGATCCGTACAAGGCCCTGACGACTGGGTGCGGGCAGCCGCCGGCATCCAGTACGACACGCCGATTGAGCCCGACGGTGATCGGACTCGAAGATACGCCGACGCGTATCAGATCTTCTTGGACCTGCAGGAGCAGGTGAATCCGCTCGCCAGACGGCTTGCTCGCCTGGGCGCCGACGAGGACACAACGGAGAGGACCGGATGATGGACACGCTCGAGGAGGTGGCTGTCGTCACCGGCGCCGGATCTGGCATTGGGGCTGCGATCGGTCGCGAGCTCGCCAGCCGGGGCTACCGGGTGGTGTTCACCGACATCGACGCTGACCGGGCGGCGCAGAATGCCGCAGAGGTACCCGGTGCGATCGCTCGCCGGCTAGACGTCACCTCGGCCCAGCAATGCGCCGACGTGGTCGCCGAGGTTGCCGCCGAGATGGGGCGACTCGATGTGTGGGTGTCGAATGCAGGCATCTCGAAGATGCAGCGGTTCCTCGACATCTCCCTCGAGGACTTCGAACGGTCTCTGCGTGTGAACACCACAGGGGTGTTCCTCGCGTCTCAGGCGGCGAGCCGTCATATGGCCACGCACGGTGGTGGCCGCATCGTCAACATCGCGTCGATGGCAGCCAAGCAGGGCGGGGTGCCCTTCCTCGCCGACTACGTCGCCAGCAAGTTCGCCGTCGTCGGACTGACCCAGGCGATGGCCAGAGAGCTCGCGTCAGCCAACATCCGCGTCAACAGTGTCTGCCCCGGCTTTGTCGCGACCGACATGCAGACCCGTGAGCTCGCCTGGGAAGCAGAACTCGGCGGCACGACGCCCGAGCAGGTCCGTCAGTCGATGATCGACGCCACGCCGATCGGTCGGCTCGAGCGTCCCGAAGACGTTGCCAGGGTTGTTGCGTTCCTCTGCGGACCTGATGCCGCGTTCATTACTGGAGAGGCGATCGCCGTCAACGGGGGCGCGTTCATGGATTGACCACACGTCGCAAGGCCCATCGGTGCGACCGATGTCGCAGCACGATCTCGGCAGCAATGGAGCAGTACAGGTAAAGGAGAGGTGCCATGAAGAATCGAACTGTGCGCCGCACGGTGGCTGTCACAGCTGCCGTCGCGGCGCTGTCCCTGACGGCGGCATGCTCTGGGGGCAAGGGTGCGCCGGGGTCCGAGACCCCCAGCGGTGACGGAGACGTGAGCTCGAACGTCGAAGGGACCGTCCGGGTCCTCATGGAGGGCGTGCCCGACACCGACATCGTCGAGGGGATGATCGGCGAGTTCAACGAGCAGTACCCCAACGTGAAGGTCCAGATCGAGACCGCCGTCTACGACCAGATGCGTGACAAGTACGTGGCGTCCTTCACCGCACCTGAGTCGTCCTACGATCTCGCGATCATCGACAACCCCTGGATGGGCGACTTCGCGAAGGCCGGATTCCTGACCCCACTGGACTCGTACATCGAGTCGACGTCGGGTTACGACTACGAGGACTTCGCCGAACCTCTGCGCCAGATCAACGAGGTCGACGGCAAGACCTACGGTATTCCGTTCTACAACTACGGCTTGGGGCTGATCTACCGCACCGATCTCCTCTCGGCAGCGCCCTCCACACTGGATGAACTCGTTGCTGCCGCCCAGGAGAACACCACTGACACTCGGGCTGGCATTGCGATGCAGCCCCAGCGCGGCTACAAGGCATTTGAGGAATGGGCCAACTTCCTCTTTGCCGCTGGTGGCTCCATCTACGACGACGAAGGAAATCTCAGCCTGGACACCCCCGAGGCGAAGGAGGCCCTCGAGACCTACATCGAGCTCTACGAGACCGCGGCTCCCGCCAGCAGCCTCAACTGGGCCTTCGACGAGGCGCTGCGATCCGTGAGCAGCGACAAGGCGGCCATGATGGTCTCCTACAACTGGATGCTCCCCACCCTCAACGCTGACGACTCGCCCGCCGGCGATCTCGCTGGCAAGTTCGCTTTGGCGACCATGCCGGGCGGCAAGCAAGTCCTCGGTTCATGGAGTTGGGCCATCCCCTCCAACAGTGAGACGGACGATGCCGACTGGGCGTTCATCTCTTGGCTGACCTCTGCCGACGGTGAGAAGCAGCGAGTGGAGGCCGGTGGCGCACCCGTCCGGCAGAGCGTCCTGACTGATCCGCAGGTGGCGGCCCAGGGCTTCGGTGCTGACTACTACGCCACTGTCGGTGACATCCTCGCCAACTCGGCCCCCCTGTGCCAGGGCGCCAACTGCGACGAGATGATCCAGGCGGTCGGAACCGAGCTCAGCGCCGCAGTCTCCGGACAGAAGAGCGTGGCAGACGCCCTCTCTGCGGCCCAGGAGCAGGCGACTCGGATCCAGTCCAGCTGAGCCTGGGCCGATCTACGTACCGTCAGGAATCAGGGAGAGGTAGCAGCTGGTGAGTGTCCGAATCCGCATGATGCTGCCATTGGTGGTGGTGCTGGCCGCCGTGGTCGGGTACCCGCTCGCCTATAGCTTCTACCTCTCCCTCACGGACTACAAGATCACCAGCCGGGGGGACGTAGCCTTCCGTGGCCTGGAGCAGTACGACAATGCACTGAACGATCCTGACTACGTCCAAGCGCTGCTTACGACCGGGACGTTCGTCGTCTCCGCGGTCGTGCTCGAGCTTGCTATCGGCATGCTATTGGCACTCGCGCTGCAGCAGCAACGGTGGGTCCGCAACCTCAGTCGCTCGTTCCTGCTCGCGCCGATGTTCATCACCCCGATCGCCGTCGGTCTGATGTTCCGCTTCCTGCTCAACAGCCAGTTGGGGGCGATCCCGTCGCTCCTGAACGGGCTGGGCGTCTCCATGGACTTCTTCGGCAGTGGTACGGCGCTGTGGACCATCGTGGCCATTGACGTCTGGCAGTGGACTCCTTTCATGATGCTGATGTTGCTCGCCGGCTTGGAGGGACTACCGAAGCAGCCATTCGAGGCGGCCCGGGTCGATGGTGCCAGCGCGCTGTTCACGTTCCGCAAAGTCACGATTCCGCTGTTGCGACCTGTCATTGTCGTCGCAGTTCTGATCCGCAGCTTGGACGCGCTCAAGGTGTTCGAGTACGTATACGCCACTACTCGCGGCGGGCCGGGAACCGAGACGCAGACCATTCAGTACCTGATCTACAACACTGGCATCACCTTCTTCCGTCTCGCCTCAGCCTCTGCGATGGCCTACCTGTTGCTGGCCGCCGTGGTGGTGCTCGCGGTTCTCCTGTTCGCCCGGATTCGACGAGGAGGAGTCCTATGAGCGACTCGACGTCGTCCCGCCGCTTCGCGACCCGGTTCGCGCCCAGTGCCGATCGCAACGCCTCGCGCGGCCCACGGCGGTCGCAGGACGGCTCCCTCCGCCCCGTCAGCGGGGCGTGGGCCACGGGCGGACGGCTTCTCCTCGGAGGTGCCTTCCTCCTGGTCGCGTTGCCGTTGTTCTGGGTGGTGCTCGGCAGCTTCAAGAGCCCCACAGCGCTCAACGATCCGACCGCCGTGGTGTTCAGCCCGACGACATCGAACTGGTCAGCGATCGCCTCATCTGGGGTTCTCGGCTCCGCTGGTCGCAGCGCACTTGTCGGCCTCGCGACGGTGATCATCTCGCTCGTGCTCGGCTCGATGGCCGCGTACTCGATCTCGCGCTTCAAGACGGGCGGCGACGTGACGCGATTCGGGATCCTTGCCGCGCAAGTCCTCCCGCCCGCGGTGCTCGTCTTCCCGTTCCTGGTCGTCTCCTACAACTTGCGCCTCAACGACACGCTCGTGGCTGTGACGTCGGCCCATCTCAGCTTCGTCCTGCCGGTCGTGTGCTGGTTCCTGATCGGGTTCTTCGACGCGGTTCCCATCTCGATCGAGGAGCAGGCCATGGTGGACGGGCTGACTCGCTTCGCCGCCTTCCGGAAGGTGGTACTCCCTCAGGTCGCTCCCGGCATGGGTGCGGCTGCCATCTTCGGATTCGTCCTGTCGTGGAACGACCTCTTCTACGCTTTGATCCTCGCGCCCGGCAACTCGGCGACTCTGCCCGTCACGATTGCCAGCTTCAACACCTTCCGTGGTGTCGAGTTGGGCGCTATGTGCGCCGCCATCGTCGTCTCGATCGTGCCGGTCCTCATCGTCAGCTACGTCGTCCAGCGCCGCCTCGTCCAGGGCCTCGCTGGCGGCGCGGTCAAGTTCTAGGAAGGAAAGCAGGATGGCAGCTGTCGAGTTGCGTCACGTCTCCAAGATCTTCGGTTCCAAGACGACTGTCGATGACATCAGTCTCACCCTGCCCGACGGACAGCTCACCGTGTTGGTCGGGCCATCCGGGTGCGGAAAGACGACCACGCTCCGCATGATCGCTGGCTTGGAAGCCGTTTCCCACGGCTCGATCCACTTCGACGGAGAGGACGTCACCGGTGGAGAACCGCGGACTCGCGATGTGTCGATGGTGTTCCAGAACTACGCCCTCTACCCCCATCTGACGGTTCAGGACAATCTTGCCTTTCCGGTTCTTGCTCGCGGCGGCAAGCGCGCCGATGCCATTCGACGAGCACGTGAGGCGGCTGAGATGCTCGGGCTCACCGAACTGCTGCAGCGCAAGCCTGGGCAACTCTCGGGGGGACAGCAGCAGCGGGTGGCAATCGGACGTGCCGTCGTGCGAGAACCGCGGGTGTTCCTGTTCGACGAGCCGCTGTCCAACCTGGATGCGCGGTTGCGGGTGGAGATGCGCTCGGAGATCCTCCGGCTGCAGCGTCAGCTTGGTGTCACGGCCGTCTATGTCACCCACGACCAGGAGGAGGCGATGACCATGTCCGACAGCATGGTCGTCATGGACGGCGGCACCATCGCTCAGCAGGGCAGCCCGCGGGAGGTCTACGCCGCTCCAGCCACCACTTTCGTCGCCGGATTCGTCGGATCGCCCCGCATGAACCTGATCGCCGGTCGGGTCGTCGGTGGGGTCTTCGAGTCTCGGTGGGGTCGAGTGCCGATGGGTGCCGCCGACCAGGAAGGCAGCTTGGGTGTACGCCCCGAGCTCGTTCGTCTGGTCGGGGCTGACCACAACGAGTCGAGCCGGGCAAGGAATGATCCTGGCGCCGGTGCGGGCGCTGCGGCCCGAGTCGAGCTGGTCGAGCTTCTAGGTCCGCGAGCCATCGTCTCGCTCAACGCCGATGGCGAGCGGCTCATTGCAGTCGTGGAGGCTCGCGACCTGTCGGGCATCCATGAGGGCAGCCTGGTCGACGTGGACTTCGCGTCTGCGGGCCTGCACTTCTTCGAAGCCGGCGGACAGCGGCTGTTGACGACGTGATCGTGCACGAGGCACTGGCTGATCTCGCCGATGCGCTGCTTCCCGTCGCCGAGCATGCCGCACGGCAAGCCGGCCACCTTCTGCTGGACATGCGCCACCAGAACACTGCCGAACAGAAGTCCAGTGCCACGGACTTGGTCAGCGAAGCCGACCGCACGGCCGAGGCACTCATTCGTGACGTACTGAGACGCGCACGGCCAGCTGACTCCATCGTCGGCGAGGAGCTCGCGCCTCGGGACGGCTCGAGCTCCGTCACCTGGGTCGTCGACCCGTTGGACGGGACCAGCAACTACTTGCGTGGTTACCCGGGCTGGTCGGTGAGCGTCGCCGCCGAGCACGAGGGGAAGACCGCGGTTGGAGTGGTCTACGACCCCACTCACGGGTTGCTCTACAGTGCCGCCTTGCGCGGCGCGACAGTGAACGGGCGCCCGATTCGAGTCTCAGCGACGACGAATCTCGCAAGCTCGTTGATCGGCATCGGCTTCTCCTATGACGCCGCCGACCGGGCACGGCAGGGAGCTGCCCTGGCTCGGGCACTGGCCGACATCGGGGATGTCCGTCGCGGTGGCTCTGCTGCCCTCGAGCTGTGCCATGTCGCGGCAGGAGCGCTAGATGGGTTCGTCGAAGATGACTTGCAGCCCTGGGATTGGGCGGCCGGTGCTCATCTTGTCGAGCAGGCTGGAGGGTTGACTGCGCCCCTGCGCCGCGTTTCGACGCATGGCGTGATTGCGGCCAATTCCGCTCTGTGGGAGCCGCTGCATCACGCATTCGGCCTCGGCCTCTCTACTGGCCGCACGCCCAGCCGGAGTTGACGTGCGGGAACCTAACCGGATGTGCGCACGTAGTTGACGACTTGCCGGACGCGGCTCTGCCGGGCAGTGTTCGGACCGGCCCCTCGGGGCTCCCCGACCCCGGATGAACGGGCAGTCGGAACTCCAAGAGGGCGAGCGGGACAGTCGCGGACATCAGGTCCGCGACTGTCCCTGAACGGTGCCCGAGGTCGTCAGTGGCCCTCGCCGCCGGCCGGGGCATCGTGCCCGGGCTCGGCGTTGACCGCGGTCTCGATCTCGAGGATGTACTTCTCGAACATCAGCTCGGCCTCGGCACGCTCGCGCGCCGTCGCGACGCTCGGGTCGCCCTGCTCGGCCTCGCGCGCCTCCAGGACCCCCGCGAACCGGTCGGTCAGCTCGGCGCGCAGGTCGCGCTTGAGGACCTTGAAGACCTGGTCCTTGGTGCCCTGCTCCAGGGACGTCTCCGCCGCGGCCAGCGCCGGGCTGATCTCGACGTCGTCCTTGAGGCCGGTGTACGACGCGCCCTCGCCGACGCGGTGCAGCCGGACCGCGGTCTCGACGAAGTACTGGTCGGCGAGCTCCCGGACCTCCGCACTGCTGTCGCGGATGGCGACGGTCTGGTTGAACGCCGCGGTCAGCTCCTCCTCCTGGTCCGCCTTCACGTAGGGCAGGACCAGGTCGACGTTGCCCTCCGCGAGGGCGTCTCGGGCCGCGGTCGCGACCGGGCCTTGGGCGGAGTCGCAGTGGGCAGAAGCCGGCGCCGCCGTCCCGAGCATCAGCGGGACCGCGACCGCCGTCGCGGCCAGCAGGGCCACGACGGCCCGGCCGATGCGAGACCTGAGGACGGCGCGGGCGAGGAACTTCTTGCTTGCAGCAACCATGGGGTCACTCCTTCTCGTTGGGGTGGCCCGAATGCTGGATGGAGCGGCCATGGTCGAAACATGACGTGCGTCAAGTAGTCGCACAGCATGGGCATCGGTTCAGGGTCGGCTCAGCGTCCCCTCAGGATCGGCCGGCCCAGGGGTCAGCACGGTTCGGGGAAGAGCGCGACCACCACGAGGTGGGTGCCGAGGCGGGAGCCGGGTCGGATGCCATGTGGAGGGACTGCCGACGTGACACCGGGCCCTCACTGGACGGCCGGCAGGTCCGGGCGGCCGACGGCCCCGCTCGCCGCCCAGGCGCGGATCGGCCCGGTCGCCAGGAGCGGGCGGAACGGCTGGCCATCGAAGCTGGCGAGGGCGAGCCGGTGGCTCGCCCTCGCCAGTTGTGTCGTGCGAGCGAGGCGCCGGTCAGGTCTGAGGAAGACCCATCGGCGTCATCTGTGGCAGGTGTTCGCGCACCATGTACGCACTGGTGCACGCCACCCAGATCCCCGAGGCGAGCAGGGGAATCATCGCGCTCAACCGTCCGCCGGCCACCATGGCGCCGTCGGTGAAGAACACCCCGAAGGCGCCGATCACCGAGACGGCTGCGGCCGCGAGCGCGAGGTAGCCCAGCCAGTCCGGCATCAGGTGGGTGCGCAGGACTCCGATGCCTGCGGCAACCAGCGGCAGCGTAGCCGCGACTCCGATCACGCTGTTGAGGACGCTGACGCCCTCGAACATCGCGAGCGTGAGCCCCGGATCGCGCCCGGCCTCGCCGTAGGCCATGATCGCCTGGCCTGCGGCCGTGACGAAGACGGCTCCGCCGACGAGCACCGCGCCCGCCAGGAGAGCCAGGTGTACGTCGCTGCGCTCCTCACGCTCGCGGATGGCCTCCGCGAACGCCGCAGCGAACCAGATGATCAGCCCGGCACCTGCCGCCCACAACAGCGACGATGCGAGTAGCTGCGTGCGCGAGTCACTGATCCAGGTCGTGATCTCGCGGTCCGAGTCGGTCAACATCGGAGCAAGGCCGGGCAGGAGCACGGCGATCGCCGCAAGTACGACGAATCCGAGTCCGGCGAAACCGCCCCATCTGAGTTCGTGGTGTCCAGTCACCGTGACCACCTCCATAGGTGAACACCCGATACTCCCCCGTACTCGAACTATCCTCCGATCAGCGGCGCGCCGGAAGGGTCCGACCACACCCAGGATGACTGCCCGCGACCCCGGTTCAAGCCCCGGTGGTTGGCGCGGCCGGGGGCTCCTGCTCCGCGGTGAGGATCGCGTCGACCAGGATCGGGCCGGTCAGCTCGACCTGCCATTCGCGGGCACCGAGCGTGCGCAGCTGGTCGGCGACGGCGGGGGCGAGCTTCTCCGGGTCGCGGGAGCGCGGCGGCGTCCACAGGGTCCGGCGCAGGTAGTCGGGGGTGAGCAGGTTCTCGACCGGGAGGTGGTGCTCCTCGGCGAGCGCGGCCATCGCGTCCCGGGCCAGGGCCAGCCGCCGGGCCGCCACCGGGTCCTTCTCCGCCCAGGCGCGGGGGAGCGGTGGGCCGTCGCCGCGCGGTGAGCGGGTCGGCAGGTCCGACTCGGGCAGCTCGGCCGCCTCACGCAGCGCGGCGACCCAGCGGTTCGCGTAGCGATCGGCGCCGCGGCCGTGGAACCCCTTGGTCGCCAGCAGCGTCGCGCGGTCGGTCGGCATCGCCTGGGCCGCGGCGACGATGGCGGAGTCGGGCAGGATCCGTCCGGGGGTGACGTCGCGGTTCTCGGCGATCTCGTCCCGGGTCTCCCACAGCGCCCGGACGGCGGCCAGCGCGCGGCGCCCGCGGACCCGGTGCAGGCCCGACGTACGCCGCCATGCGTCGACCCGCTCGGCCTGCACGAAGCTGCGCAGCGCGTCGAACTCCTGGCGCGCCCACTCGGCCTTCCCGGCTGTCTCGAGCTCGTCGGCCAGCAGGTCGCGCAGCTCCGCGAGGACCTCGACGTCGAGGGCGGCGTACTCCAGCCAGGGCTCCGGCAGCGGCCGGGTCGACCAGTCCACCGCCGAGTGCTCCTTGGCGAGGCGGGACCCGAGCAGCGTCTCCACCAGCGTCGCCAAGCCGACCCGGGGGTAGCCCAGCAGCCGGCCGGCCAGCTCGGTGTCGAACAGCCGCGAGGGGAGCAGCCCGACCTCGGCCAGGCAAGGCAGGTCCTGGGTGGCGGCGTGCAGGATCCACTCGGTGCCCTCGAGCGCCTCCTGGAGCTGGGGCAGGATCACGAACGGGATCGGGTCGACGAGGAACGTCCCCGACCCTTCGCGGCGCAGCTGGATCAGGTAGGCCCGCGAGGAGTAGCGGTAGCCGGAGGCGCGCTCGGCGTCGATCGCGACCGGTCCGGTCCCGGCCGCGATCCGCTCGCACACCTCCGCCAGGCCGGCCTCGGTGTCCACGACGCGCGGGAGCGTCTCGCGCAGGACCAGCAGCGGCCGCTCGGGAGCCGGCTCGGGTTCGGACGTGCCGGGGGTGGCGTCGGGGGTGGCGTCGGTGTTGCCGTCGGGGTTGGCGTCGGTGGGTTCAGCGGCCATGTCAGCGTCCCGAGCCCCGCTGCCCGCGGCGGCTCGGCATCACGGTGACGCCCTCGGGGACCGGCGGCAGCCCGGCCGCGGTGCACAGCAGCTCGCCCCAGGCCTCCACGTGGGGCGCCAGGTCGAGCGGCGCCAGGTCGTCGGGGACGAGCGGGGTCCACGAGGCCCGGACCTCGATCTGCGCGGTGCCGCCCTCGTCGGCCATCCCGCCGAAGCTCTCGGTCGCGACCCGGGTGACCGTGCCCGAAGCCGCGGCGTACGACGCGCCGTGCGCCTCCAGCGCCTCGGTCAGCCAGGACCAGCCCACGGCGGCCAGCATCGGGTCGGTGATCAGCTCGAGGTCGATCTCGGCGCGGGCGTACGCGACGCACCGGAAGGTGCCCTCCCACGCGTCGTTGCCGGCAGGGTCGTGCAGCAGGATGATCCGGCCGGTGCCGATGTCGGTGTCGTCCACGGTCACGTCGGCGCTCAGCGCCGAGGCGTACGGCGCGATCCGCTGCGGCGCGGGCATCTCCTCGCAGAAGATCTCCGGGCGCAGCCGCGCGGCGTGCATGGTCGCCACCGCGTCCCGGAACTCCGGGGGTGCCGCACCCGCACCCGTGCTCGGGTGCGTCTCCTGACCGACGACCATGAGGTCACAGTAGGTCGATCCTGACGATCCCGATGTGCGAACACGCCGGGTGACCTGCGAGGCTTCGCCCCGTGACCCCCGATCCGCGACTCGCCGACAGCGCCTTCCTGAAGGCGGCCCGCGGCGAGCCGGTGCCGCACACGCCGGTGTGGTACATGCGCCAGGCGGGCCGCTCGCTGCCGGAGTACCTCGCCGTCCGCGAGGGCATCGGCATGCTGGAGTCCTGCATGGACCCGGACCTGGTGGTGGAGATCACGCTCCAGCCGGTGCGGCGGTACGGCGTGGACGCGGCGATCTTCTTCTCCGACATCGTGCTGCCGCTCAAGGCGGTCGGCGTCGACCTGGACATCAAGCCGGGTGTCGGGCCGGTCGTCGCCCACCCGGTGCGCACGCTGGCCGACGTCGAGGCGATCCCGGACCTGACCCCCGAGCACGTCCCGTTCATCACCGAGGCGGTCCGCGGGCTGGTCGGCGAGCTGGGCGGCACCCCGCTCATCGGGTTCGCGGGTGCTCCGTTCACGGTCGCGTCGTACCTCGTCGAGGGCGGGCCCTCCAAGGAGCACGCGCGGACCAAGGCGATGATGTTCGGCGCCCCCGACGTGTGGGACGCGCTGCTGCGCAAGATCGCCGGCATCTCCGCCTCCTACCTCGAGGTCCAGGTCGCCGCCGGCGCCTCCGCCGTCCAGCTCTTCGACTCCTGGGCCGGCGCGCTGACCCCGGCCGACTACCGGGCGTTCGTGATGCCGCACTCCGCGCGCGTGCTCGAGCGCGCCGGCGCGCTCGGGGTGCCGCGTATCCACTTCGGCGTCGGTACGGCGAACCTGCTCGGCCTGATGGGCGAGGCGGGTGCCGACGTGGTCGGCGTCGACTGGCGCACCCCGCTCGCGCACGCGATCGCGCTGGTCGGCGACCGTGGGGTGCAGGGCAACCTCGACCCCACGCTGGTCTTCGCCCCGACCGAGGTGATGACCGCCCGCGCCGCCGAGATCGTCGAGGCCGGCCGGGCCGCGCGCGGTCACATCTTCAACCTCGGCCACGGCGTCATCCCCTCCACCGACCCCGACCAGCTCAAGCGGCTCACCGAGTTCGTCCAGACCTACCCCCGCTGAGCCCTCCGCGCGATACTCCCTGACGGTTGCGTGGCGTGGGCGCGCTCCCAGACCACACAAACGTCAGGGACTATCGCTCAGATCTCGGTGGGCTCCGGCTCGGGGTGCGGGCGGCGGCGCCGGGCGGCGCGGGTGAGCAGCAGGGTGGGGACGCCGAGGACGACGAGGACGGCCAGCCAGGGGAGCACCGCTCCGAGGATGGTGGCCAGCGCGACGGCGAAGGTCTTCAGGCCGCCCCAGCCGGCGGAGAGACCAGCGACGAAGCCGGTGTCGTCCTCCTTCTTCGGGGTGGCCTTCTTCGCCGGGATCTGGTCGATGCTGACGACGATCGTCGAGAACGAGGCCTGGCCGCGCAGGTAGGCCAGCTGCCGCTCCAGGGACTCCAGGTCGGCCTGGCGCTGCGACAGCTGGGCCTCGATCGCCATGATGTCGCGGATGCTCTGGGCCCGGTCGAACAGGGTCGTGATCCGCGCGATGCTGCGCCGCTGGGCCTCGACCCGGGTCTGGGTGTCGATCAGCTTCGTGGTGACGTCGTCCGTGCTGGTGTTCGCCGCCTCGAGCTCGGCGCCCTCGAGATCCTTGAGCTCGGCCAGCGCGTCGTCGAAGGCCGCGGCAGGGATCCGGAGCACCATCCGGGTGTACGCCGGGCGGCCGTCCTCGTCGGTCGTGGTCTTCTCCTCGGGCACCTTGCCGCCGTGCTTGTCCACGACCCGCTGGACCTCGAACTGGGCCTTGCCGACGTCGTCGGCGCGCAGCGACACGTTGCCCTTCTTGATCAGCGCCTGCTGGGGCTCGACCGGACCGGGCTTGGTCACGACCGAGAGCACCGAGTCGGCCGGAGCATCGGCGGCGGTGTAGGCCGCGCCGCGCTGGGCGTCCGGGTCCTGCTGCTCGGCCGTCGGCTGCCCGCCGGCCACCGAGCTGCTGCCGTCGCCACCCGCGGAGTTGGCGGCGGAGTCGGCGACGTCATCGGCGCCGCCGGAGCAGCCGGTGAGGACGACCGCCAGGACGACGAGAGCGGGGACCAGGGTGCGGACCGGGGTGAGCCTCATACCGGCTGGGACGGCCGACCCGGCGGATCGGTTCCGGTCCGCCCTCTGGGAGGATCGCGGCGTGAGCAGGGTCGTCGTCATCGGCGCCGGGATCGCCGGCCTGACCGCGGCACGCGACCTCGCCGACGCCGGGCAGGACGTGGTCGTACTGGAGTCCTCGCCCCGGGCCGGCGGCAAGCTCCGCCGTGACCAGGTCGCCGGCGTCACGGTCGACGTCGGCGCCGAGGCCATGTTGAACCGCCGCCCCGAGGGTGTCGGCCTGGCGGCCCGCCTCGGGCTGCCTCTCGAGCATCCGACCGTCGCCTCGTCCCGGATCTGGACCCGCGGGGAGCTGCGGCCGCTGCCGCGCTCGCTGATGGGCATCCCGCTGGACCTGCCCCAGCTGGAGCAGTCGGGTGTGCTCTCGGCCGAGGGCCTGGCCCGGGTGCGTGCCGAGCCGACGCTGTGGCCGGAACGGTTCGAACCGCCCGACGGCGACGTCTCGGTCGGCGACCTGGTCGACCGCCGGTTCGGGCCCGAGGTCACCGACCGACTGGTCGAGCCGCTGCTCGGCGGGGTGTACGCCGGGCACGCGCGGCTGATCTCGGCGCGCGCGTCGGTGCCGCAGCTGCTCGACTACGCGTCCCGCGGCTCGGTCCTCGAGCAGGCCGCCGCGATCCCGACGACCTACGACCGGCCGGTGTTCGCCGGGATCCCGGGTGGGATGGGCCGGCTGCCCGAGGCGCTCGCCGACGGGCTGCCGGCCGCGGGTGCCGTCGTCCGCACCGGCGCCACGGTCCGCGGGCTCGCCCGCACCCCCACCGGCTTCGCCCTCACCGTCGGCCCGACCACCGCCCCCGAGCTGGTCGAGGCCGACGCGGTCGTCCTGGCCCTGCCCGCCGCACCGGCCGCCCGGCTGCTCGCCGACGTGGCGCCGGCCGCCGCCACCGAGCTGGCGGCCGTCGAGTCGGCGTCGATGGTCGTGGTGACGTTCGCGTTCCGCGGCAGCGACGTACCCGCCCTCGCGGCGACGGACTCCTCGGGCTTCCTCGTCCCGCCCGTGGACGGCCGCCGCGTCAAGGCCGCGACCTTCTCGTTCGCGAAGTGGGGCTGGGTCCGTGCCGCAGGCGACGGGCTGCTCCTGCTGCGCACCTCGCTCGGTCGGCACCGCGAGGAGACGGCGCTGCAGGCGACCGACGAGGAGCTCGTGGCCTGGTCGCTCGCCGACCTCGCCGAGGCCGTCGGGCCGCTCGCCGCGCCGGCCGACACCCACGTGCAGCGTTGGGGCGGTGGCCTGCCGCAGTACGCCGTCGGCCACCTCGACCGGGTGTCCCGGATCCGGGCCGCGGTCGCCGCGGTGCCGGGTCTCGCCGTCTGCGGGGCGGCGTACGACGGCGTGGGGATCCCGGCCGTGATCGGCTCCGCCCGTCGCGCCGCCGCGGAGGTGCTCGCCCTGCGCCCGTGAGGCGTGCGGCGGGCCGGTGAGCGCGACGTGTAGCGGCTGCACGCCGCCGGCCGGGCAGAGGCGATCATCAACGCGCGGGAGGCCGGCTACGGCCGCGATCGAGCGCGGGGGACAATGGGCCCCATGAGCGCCAAGGCGAAGAGGGCACGCGAGATCAACGACTCCATCCGCTACACGATGTGGTCGGTGTTCCGGGTCGCCGACCCGCTCGGCCCGCCGGACTCCGGTGCGGACCGGGCCGCGGAGGGCGCCGAGGTCGAGCAGCTCTTCGCCGAGCTCGAGGCGGCGGACGTGGTGGTGCGCGGCGTGTACGACGTCGCCGGCCTGCGCGCCGACGCCGAGCTGATGATCTGGTGGCACGCCGAGACCTCCGAGGCGCTGCAGGACGCCTACCAACGGCTCCGCCACACCGCGCTCGGGCGTCGGCTGGAGCCGGTGTGGTCGCAGCTGGCGCTGCACCGTCCGGCGGAGTTCAACAAGAGCCACGTGCCGGCCTTCCTCGACGACGAGGAGCCGCCCCGGAAGCACGTCTGCGTGTACCCGTTCGTGCGCTCCTACGAGTGGTACCTCCTCGAGGACTCCGAGCGCCGCCACATGCTCGCCGAGCACGGCAAGATGGCCCGCGACTACCCCGACGTGCGCGCCAACACCGTCTCCAGCTTCGCGCTCGGCGACTACGAGTGGATGCTGGCCTTCGAGGCCGACGAGCTGCACCGGATCGTGGACCTGATGCGGCACCTGCGCGCGGCCACCGCCCGCCGCCACGTCCGCGAGGAGGTGCCGTTCTACACCGGCGCCCGGACCCCGATCACCGAGCTGGTCCACCGGCTGCCCTGAGCCGGGCGACGGAGCCGGATCCGGGCCGGACCAGACCAGGGAACCGGCCCGGGTCCGGTCGCGTCGTACCGCCATGAGGACCCTGCTCGCCGCGGTCGCCCTGCTGCTCGCCGCGCCGCTCTTGGCGGCGTGCGGCGACGAGGGGGACACGACGGCCACCGACCCGGGCAGCAGCGACCCGGGCAGCTCCCGGCCGGCCCGGATGCCCACCGAGATCCCGGCCGCCCGGGGGACCGTGCACACCAGTGGCCTGGTCACCGTGATGGACAAGGGCAGCCCCGAGCTGTGCCTCGGCGCGGTCGCCGAGTCCTGGCCCCCGCAGTGCGGCGGCCCGCCGATCGAGGGCTGGGACTGGGCCGACCACCACGGCGTGTTCGAGCGCCAGCAGCAGGTCCGGTGGGGCCAGTTCGTGGTCACCGGTACGTGGGACGGCAGCACCTTCGGCTACCAGGACGCGGTTCCGGCCGCGCTCTACGACGCGATGCCGATCGAGGAGGTGCCGCTCCCGGCGCCCGCCGTCGAGCACACCCAGGCCGAGCTGGAGGACATCGCCGGGGAGGTCGGCGACCTGCCCGGCGCCCAGGGGGCGTACGCCGACGCCGGGCAGGTGCTCGTCGACGTGGTCTACGACGACGGCTCGCTGCAGGCCTGGGCCGACGCCACCTACGGCACGGACGTGGTCATCGTGCGGCCCGCCCTGATCGACTCCTAGCCGCTCAGGCAGTGCGGGTCGTGTGCCTCAGCACGCGCCATGGCGCGTGCTGAGGCACACGACCCATCGCCGCCGGCCCGGTCTCGGCGGAGCTGGGTCAGGAGTCGTTGGGCTCCAGCGTGAGGCTGATCGAGTTGATGCAGTAGCGGTCGCCGGTGGGGGTGCCGTAGCCGTCGGGGAAGACGTGCCCGAGGTGGGAGCCGCAGTTGGAGCAGCGGACCTCGACCCGCTTCATGCCGTGCGAAGTGTCCTCGAGGTACTCGATCGTGTCGCTGATCGGCTGGTAGAACGACGGCCAGCCGCAGCCGGAGTGGAACTTGGTGTCGGACTCGAAGAGCTTGGCCTGGCAGGCCTTGCAGCGGTAGACCCCGGTGGTCTCGGTCTCGTTGTACTCGCCGGTGAAGGCCCGCTCGGTGGCGGCCTCGCGCAGCACGGCGTACTCGTCCGGCGAGAGCTCCTCGCGCCACTGCTCGTCGGTCTTCTCCACGTTGTACGCCATGCCCCCACGGTAGTGCTGTCCGCAAGCCGGCGGTCGCGGCGGGGAGCGAGAGCCAGGTCACCCCTAGGGGCGTTGACTGATTCGGAGAACAATTGTTCACTGAATCGCATGGCCGGACCGACGACGATCCCGTGGGGTCGCCTGCGCGGAGCGGGCGACAAGCTCACCACGCCCCTCCACCCCGACGACTACCTGCGGCTGCTCAACCCGCTGTGGAGCGAGCGCGAGCTCCGCGGCCGGGTGGAGGAGGTGATCCCCGAGACCGACGACGCGGCCACGCTCGTGATCCGGCCCGGCTGGGGATGGCACTTCGACCACCGCCCGGGCCAGTACGTCGGGATCGGCGTGCAGGTCGACGGCCGCTTCCAGTGGCGGTCGTACTCCGTGAGCTCGCCGCCGCTGCGCCGCGGGCGGACCATCTCGATCACGGTCCGCGCGATGCCCGAGGGGAAGCTCTCGGCGCACCTGGTCAACGGGCTGGCCCCCGGGACCATCGTCCGGCTCGCCCACCCCGAGGGCGACTTCGTGCTGCCGGACCCGCCTCCGCCGAGGATGCTGTTCCTCGTCGGCGGCAGTGGCGTCACGCCGGTGATGGCGATGCTGCGCACGATGGACCGGCGGGCCCGGAAGAACGGCAGGGCGCTGCCCGACGTCGTCATGCACTACTCCTCGCCGACGCCGGACCGGATGATCTTCCGGGCCGAGCTCGACGAGCTGGAGGCCCGGCACGAGTCGTTGGCGGTGCACCGGCTGCACACCGACCTCGACGGGATGCTCGACCTCGCCCACCCGGACCGGGGCCTGGACGGCATCTGCCCCGACTGGCGCGAGCGGGAGGCCTGGGCCTGCGGGCCGGGGCCGATGCTCGACGCGATCGCCGAGCACTTCAAGGCGGCCGGTCTGGAGGACCGGCTGCACCTCGAGCGGTTCTCGCTCGAGCTCGGCGGTGAGGGCGGCGAGGGCGGCACCATCACCTTCCGCAACTCTGGCAGGTCCGTCGAGGCCGACGGCGCCACCACCATCCTCGAGGCGGGGGAGGAGGCCGGCGTCGGCATGCCGTTCGGCTGCCGGATGGGCATCTGCCACACCTGCACCCTGACCCTCGTCTCCGGCAAGGTGCGCGACCTGCGCAACGGCGAGGAGTTCTCCCAACCGAACGAGCGCGTGCAGACCTGCGTCACCGCCGCCGTCGGCGACTGCACCCTCGACATCTGACCGACTGCATCCCTGGAGGATCACATGGCCATCTCGGACGTCAAGGAGTACACCCACCTCACCGAGGCGGAGGTGGAGCAGATCGGCCGCGAGCTCGACGCGATCCGGGCCGAGATCGAGGACTCGCGCGGCGCCGCGGACGCGGCGTACATCAACCGGATCATCACGATCCAGCGGGGGCTGGCCGCGGCCGGCCGGGTGGCGCTGTTCGCCAGCAACCGCAAGCCCGCTTGGGCCGCGGGCGTCGGGCTGCTCGCGGTGGCGAAGATCCTCGAGAACATGGAGATCGGCCACAACGTCATGCACGGACAGTGGGACTGGATGAACGACCCCGAGATCCACTCCTCCAACTGGGAGTGGGACACCGCGCAGCCGGCCGAGCAGTGGAAGCACAGCCACAACTACGTCCACCACCAGTTCACCAACGTGCTCGGCTACGACAACGACATCGGCTACGGCATCCTCCGGATGGCGCGCGAGCAGAAGTGGCACCCGGCGAACCTCGGACAACCCGTCTACAACGCCCTGCTCGCGACCCTGTTCGAGTGGGGGGTGGCCCTGCACGACCTGGACATCGAGCGGATCCGCAAGGGCGAGAAGGACCCGAAGGAGATGAAGCGGCAGCTCAAGCAGATCTTCCGCAAGGGCCGCAACCAGATCCTCAAGGACTACGTCGTCTACCCGGCGCTGTCCGGTCGCAACTGGAAGACCACGCTGACCGCCAACCTCACCGCCAACGTGATCCGCAACCTGTGGTCCTACGGGATCATCTTCTGCGGACACTTCCCCGACGGGGCGCTGCACTTCACCGAGGAGGAGATCGAGGACGAGACCCGCTCGGAGTGGTACCTGCGCCAGATCCTGGGCGCGGCCAACTTCAACGGCAGCCCGCTGCTGCACGTCATGAGCGGCAACCTCGGCTTCCAGATCGAGCATCACCTGTTCCCGGACCTGCCGAGCAACCGGTACGCCGAGATCGCGGTGCGGGTGCGCGAGCTGTGCGACAAGTACGACCTGCCCTACACCACCGGGCCGCTGCACCGGCAGTACGGCCAGGCGCTGCGCACGATCATCAAGCTCTCGCTGCCGAACTCGATGACCTCGGGCAACCAGCCTCCCCCGGTGGCGGAGCCGCCGAGCCCGGAGCGGGACCGCAAGCGCCGCTCCGACGCCGAGCGGCCGCCCCGACGCCGGGAGCTCGGGGGCTGGATGCGGAGCGCCTCGTGATGGCCCCGGTGCCGGCGCTGGGCTCGACCCGGTGGGTGACCCGGTGTGCGCTGAGCCGGATCTGCGGCGTCTGCACCGAGTCGCTGGGCCGGCCGGTCGCGTTCCTCGGCACGCCCGAGGAGGTCGCCCGCAACGCCTTCCACCTCCCGCCGATGCACGTCGGCTGCGCGGAGGACCTGCGCCGTACGCCGGACACCGACCCGACCTGGCAGGTCACGCTCACCGCCGGCTTCGAGTTCGTGCGCGCGGCCCGGGAGGACCTCGACCGCCGCCCCACCTTCCAGCCCAACTCGCTGCTCTGAGCACCAAGGCAAGAGCCCCGCTGCCGCCTTCTCGAACCCACCCCGGGAGGTGGGCACGAGCGCGCGGCAACGGGGCTCTGCGGTGGTCGCATGATCCCCCGGTGTCCGGATCAAACTTGGTCCGTGCGACCGATGACCTGACGATCGGTCGATTTCGACCGGACCTGAGGAGTCCGGACCCGGATAGCCTCCCTCCATGGCGAAGGTGAGCGCGGCCGAGGTCCGGGCGGGCGGGCGCGCCGTCCGCGTGTCCAGCCCCGACCGGGTCATCTACGAGGCGACCGAGCGGACGCCCGAGGTGACCAAGCTGATGGTGGCCGAGTACTTCGCGAGCGTCGAGGACGGGCTGATGCGCGCGCTGCGCGACCGGCCCACGGCCCTGGAGCGCTGGACCTCGGGGGTGCGTGAGGGGATGCGGCTGGCGACCGGACCGCAGGACAAGGACGCCGACGCGTTCTACCAGAAGCGGGTGCCGAAGGGTGCACCCGACTACGTCGACACGGTCCAGGTCACCTTCCCGTCAGGGCGTACGGCGGAGGAGATCTGCCCCACGGAGATCGCCGTCCCGGTGTGGTGCGCGCACATGGGCACGCTGGTCTTCCACCCCTGGCCGGTCCGCCGGGCCGACGTGGACCGCCCCGACGAGCTGCGCATCGACCTCGATCCCCAGCCCGGCACCTCGTTCGCCGACGCGGTCCGGGTGGCGGGGGTGGCGCGGGAGCTCCTCGAGGAGCTCGGCCTGGTGGGCTACCCGAAGACGTCGGGCAACCGCGGGGTGCACATCTACGTGCGGATCGAGCCGCGCTGGGAGTTCACCGACGTCCGGCACGCCGCGATCGGCTTCGGCCGCGAGCTGGCGCGCCGCGACGAGGGCGTGACGGTGGAGTGGTGGAAGGAGGAGCGCGGTGAGCGGATCTTCGTCGACTTCAACCAGAACAACCGCGACCGCACCATCGCCTCGGCGTACTCCCTGCGTCCGCTGCCCGGCGCACCCGTCTCCACCCCGGTCACCTGGGACGAGCTGGCCGGCATCGGCGACCCCCGTGACTACAACCTGTTCACGGTCCCGGATCGGGTGGCCGACGGCGATCCGTGGGCGAGCATCGACGACACGGCGTACTCCCTGGACCCGCTGCTGCGGCTCTGGGAGGACCTGCCCGGCGGCGAGCTGAGCTTCCCGCCGGACTACCCCAAGATGCCGGGCGAGCCGCCGCGGGTGCAGCCGAGCAAGAAGGTCGCCGCGCACTGGGACGAGGAGGGCAACCGGATCGACTCCTGAGCCGGTTTGAACGCGGATCCGAAGGGGAATCTCGACGTCAGATCAGTCGAGAGAGGAGAAGGGATCCGATGTCCGCGCGCAACCGGGTGGTGTCGGTGATGGTCCTGTCCGAGCAGCCCGTGATCGCAGCCGGGGTCGAGCATCTGCTCGCCCGGTTCCCGGACCGGGTCGTCGTCGTCGACGCAGCGGACGCGGATGCCGACACCGTGGTGGTGTACGACGTGTTCGGCCTCTACGTCGGCGAGCAGGACGACTTCGAGCGGTTGGTCAAGGAGCACCCGGACCGGGTGCTCGCCCTCTCCAGGGTCCTCCAGCCGGGACTGACCGCGCGGGCCCTGGACCTCGGCGCGGTCGCGTCGATCTCCGTGGGCCTGCACGCGGAGGAGCTCGTGGCCGCGATCGAGGCCTTCGCCGCTGGGCACCTGCAGGACGGCTCCCAGGCGGACCTGGACAACCAGGCCGACCGGCGCCGCCAGCTGGGGCGTGACGTCAACCTGACTCCGCGCGAGCAGGACGTCCTCGGGCTGATCGTCGCCGGCTGCTCCAACGAGGAGCTGGCGGCCGAGCTCTACCTCAGCATCAACACCGTCAAGAGCCTGATCAGGTCGGTCTACCGCAAGCTCGAGGTCACCAGCCGCGCCCAGGCCGTCGCCTGGGGCGTCGACCACGGCTTCCCGTCCGCGGGCGAACGCGGGCAGGACGCCCCCGAGGCGTGACCCGGCGTCCGCACCCGCCGCGCGACGAGGGAAAGGCCCGCCCCGCCTTCCTGGAGTGATCCAAGCGCGCGGAGCGGGCCTCTCGGACCGACCGGTGGCGCTCCCCCCAGCGCCGGGCGGATCCCCACGTCCCGCTCGGTCGGTCATCTGTCGCGACCGGTGGCCCTGTCTCCCCCCCAGATCCTGGGCCCCGGTGCCGGTGGGTGTCCCCCCGACACCACGAACACTAGGGCGGCCATTTCCACGTCCGGGTCACACCAGATCCACAGGAGGGGAAGGAATCGCCCACGCGTTAGCCTCAAGCCGTGCTCCTCGCCCTCGACTCCGCCACCCCGCTCGTGACCGTGGCGCTCCACGACGGCACCGACGTCGTCGTCGAGCTGGTGGCCGAACGGTCGATGAAGCACGCCGAGCAGCTGGCGCCGCTCATCGAGCGGGCCATGTCAGATGCGGGTGTCGTCCGACAGGACCTCACGGCCATCGCCGCGGGCGTCGGGCCCGGCCCGTTCACGGGCCTGCGTGTGGGGCTCGTGACGGCGCGGACCCTCGGCTTCGTCCTCGACATCCCGGTGTACGGCGTCTGCTCGCTCGACGTCCTCGCCGTCGAGGCGGTCGATACCGGCGCGGTCACGGCCGACTTCGTGGTCGCGACGGACGCACGCCGCAAGGAGGTCTATCTCGCCCGGTACGACGCGGAGGGGTTGCGGCTGGACGGGCCGGTCGTCGGCAGGCCCGCCGACCTGGCGACCGACGACCCGGTCGTGGGGGAGGGGGCCGTGCTCTACCCCGAAGTGTTCCCCCGCCGGACCGGGCCGACGGCGCCGAGCGCCGGCTGGCTGGCGCGGGTCGTGACCGACGAGCGCGCCGAGCTGTGCGACCCCGAGCCGCTGTACCTGCGGCGTCCCGACGCGGCGACCCCGCACGCGCCGAAGCGCGTGTCGTGACCGTCCGCCCGGCGACCGCCGAGGACGCCGCGGCGATCGCCGCCCTCGAGCGGGACAACCTCGGCGCCGACGCCTGGTCGCCCGCGCTCGTCCAGGAGGGTGTCGCCGGCAACCTGCCGACCGTCGCCTACCTGGTCGCCGAGGTGGACGGCGATGCCGGGCCGCAGGTCGTGGGGCACGCGGCCACCAGCGTGGTCGCTGACATCGCCGAGCTCCAGCGGATCGCGGTCGATCCCGCCCATCGGCGTACCGGTGTGGCGACCGAGCTCCTCGACGCGGCGGTCGCGGCCGCCCGGGCGGGCGGCGCCGACCGGCTGCTGCTGGAGGTGCGCGAGGACAACGCGGGCGCGCTGGCCTTCTACGCCGCCCGGGGCTTCGTCGAGGTCGACCGGCGCCGCCGCTACTACCGCGACGGCGCCACCGCTGTCGTCCTGCGCCTGGGCCTCGGCCCGGCGTGCTCCTACGGCAGGTAGCTCCTACGGCAGGTAGCTCCTACGGCAGGTAGTACGTCGGGTCGGGGAGCTTCACGGCCCGGTCGGACGAGCCGCCGATCAGGTCGCCGTACTCACCTCTCGCGTGCTCAGGTGGCAGGCGCACACTCCGTGCCGCAGCGTGACCTCGCACGGAATGCGGCAGATCCGCGCGATACCACTTTGGTATCATCGCGGGATGGCCATGACTTTGCGATTGAGTTCAGAGGACGAGCGTCTCCTGGCCGCGCTGGCGGAGGCTGAGGGGGTGAGTCGACACGAGGCGACCCTGCGCGCGATCCGTGAGGCGGCCTCTCGCCATGCGCACCAGGCCAAGGTGGCCGACCTGTCTGCCCGGGCTCGTGAGCGCTATGCAGACGTACTGGACCGGCTCGGCCGTTGACGGTTCTGCTCACGGTCGAGGATCTCCTGTCCCTCGTGGCGGACCTCGGGGTCGGACCGGTGCGCGACGTGGGTCTGCTGGACTCGGCAGCTCATCGGCCGGGGGCTGTCCTGTACGGACACGAGGCCTACCAGGACGTGGACCGCAAGGCAGCAGCGCTGCTCGACTCACTCGTTGGCAACCATGCGCTCGTCGATGGAAACAAGCGACTGGGTTGGCTGGCCGTTGTCGTCTTCTACGGCCTCAACGGCGTCGACCTCGGTGCGCCCGATGATCCTGCCTTTGAGCTCGTGATGTCCGTGGCGCGCAGAGAAGCGCCTCTCGACGAAATCGCAGCAACTCTGGTGCGCTGGCATTGAGCGCGCTCGGCGGCAGATGAGTGCGGTCGAGAACATTGCGGGCCCTGGACTTGGTCAGGGTCAGTGCACGGCGCGGATGACCTGTTCGGCGAGGAGTGCGGAGCCGGCGAGAAGCATGGCTGCCCCTGAGATCCAGGCGAGTCTGGAGGTCACGCGTGGTCTTCGTGTCAGGGCGGTCTGGACGGCGAATCCGAGGGCGAAGTAGAAGGTTGCGGCGATGGCGACCCAGGTGAGGCCGAGGACTGCGAGTTGGACCGCGAAGGGCCATGGAGCGCTGGTGCGCGCGAACTGGGGCAGGAACGCCAGGAAGAACAGGAGGGACTTGGGGTTCAGGGCGCTGACTCCGACGCCACGACCCAGGGCATGTACCGCGTCACGGCTCGATGACGTGGCTGTTGGTACGACACCCCGGTTCGGCGACCGCACGATGCCGACGCCGACGTAGAGCAGGTAGACGCCACCGACAACAGACAGGGCGGTGAGGGCTGCGGGCTCGGCTGCGACTAGGGGTGCCATGCCGGCGACCACGACTGCAGTGATGACGATGTACCCGATCGCCAGCCCGCTGACGGTGGGTAACACGAGTGACCGACGCGGTCCGGCGCCGAGGACGACGGCCCAGTCCGGACCGGGCACGATGACGAGGGTCGTCGCGACGCCGATGAACGCCGCTAGCGCTGACACTTCCACGGATCTCTCCATCGTTCCGGGTGGTGCAGCAGCAACGCTAGGGCGAAAGCCGTGACGACCGATTGCGAACATTGCAGTCGTTCGCCTCGCCGGCGCACTATTCCGCTATGGACCGTACAGATCGCGCAATCATCGAGCACCTGCGTCGGGACGCTCACCTCACAAACACGGAACTTGCCGACCTAGTAGGACTTACGCCGTCCCCGTGTCTGCGCCGGGTCCGCCGCCTGGAGGCCGAAGGGGTCATCCTCGGCTACCACGCCAGGATCAACCCGGCTGCGGTCGGCCGAGCGTTCGAGGTCCATGTCGAGTTCGAACTGGCCAACCAGGCCAAGGCCACGGTCAAGGACTTCGAGTCCGGCCTGATCGCCTTCGACGAAGTAATCGAGGCACGCCGCATGTTCGGGCAGCCCGACTACCTCGCGCTGGTGGCGGTAGCCGACCTGCATGCCTACGAGGTCTTCATGACTGAAGAGTTGATGGCGCTGCCGGGGATGGGACGCCTCCAATCGCGCTTCGCCATGAAGACCATCAAGAGCGAGCTGGCCTCCACTTGACCAGTCGTGGCCGCACGAATCTCGGCATGAGAGCGCGTAGGGACTTCCACGGCTGGAGGGGTCCGAGAAGTGGGACACACCCGTAAGAGGGTGGCCGATCGCCGGCGTGCCCCGGTCGGCACAATGGAGCGGTGAGCAGCGAACCCCTGGTCCTCGGCATCGAGACCTCGTGCGACGAGACCGGTGTCGGCATCGTCCGTGGGCACACCCTGCTCGCGGACGCGGTGGCGAGCAGCGTCGACGAGCACGCCCGCTTCGGCGGGGTGGTGCCCGAGGTCGCGAGTCGCGCCCACCTCGAGGCGATGGTGCCGACCATCGAACGGGCCTGCGAGACGGCCGGCATCCGCCTGTACGACGTCGACGCGATCGCGGTCACCAGCGGACCGGGGTTGGCCGGGGCGTTGATGGTGGGGGTAGCCGCCGCGAAGGCGCTCGCGGTCGGCCTCGGCAAGCCGATCTACGGCGTGAACCACCTCGCGGCGCACGTTGCCGTCGACCAGCTCGAGCACGGCCCGCTGCCCGAGCCCTGCCTCGCGCTGCTGGTCAGCGGCGGCCACTCCAGCCTGCTGCGGGTCGAGGACGTCACCTCCGGGGTGGACCCGATGGGGGCGACCATCGACGACGCCGCCGGCGAGGCCTTCGACAAGGTGGCCCGGCTGCTCGGCCTGCCGTTCCCCGGTGGCCCCTACATCGACCGTGCGGCCCGCGAGGGCAGCACCGTGTACGTCGACTTCCCGCGCGGCCTGACCAGCCGCCGCGACCTCGAGCGGCACCGCTTCGACTTCTCGTTCTCGGGCCTCAAGACCGCGGTCGCGCGGTGGGTCGAGGCACGGGAGCGGTCCGGCGAGCCGGTGCCGGTGGCCGACGTGGCGGCGAGCTTCCAGGAGGCGGTCTGCGACGTGCTGACCCGCAAGGCGATCGACGCGGCGTCCAGTGCGGGCATCGAGGACCTCCTCATCGGCGGTGGGGTCGCCGCGAACTCCCGGCTGCGCGTGCTGGCGGAGGAGCGCGCCGCGGCGCGGGGGATCCGGGTCCGGGTGCCCCGTCCCGGCCTGTGCACCGACAACGGCGCCATGGTCGCCGCTCTGGGCGCCGAGATGGTCGCCCGCGGCCGCACCCCGTCCCCCCTGGACCTCCCCGCCGACTCCTCGCTCCCCGTGACCGAGGTTCTCGTCTGAGGACCACTCCGCTGCGGTAGTCCCTGACGTTTGCGCGGTGTGGGAACGCTCCCGAGCCCCACAACCGTCAGGGAGTATCCGCGGCGGCGGGGACCTCGGACAGCTCATGGGGCTCCTCCCGGTCCCCGTGGCCCGGCCACCAGGCGGCGTGCCCGATCAGCGCGGTGAGTGCGGGAGTGAAGAACATCGCCATCACGAACGCCGCGATGAAGATGCCGAAGGACAGCGCGAAGCCCATCGACATCATCAGGCTGTTGCCGCTGAGCATCAGCGAGGCGAACGTGCCGGCCAGGATCACGCCGGCCGCCGCGATCGTCGGGCCGGCGTGCTTGAGCGCCTCGGCGGCCGCGGCGCGTGGGCTCCGGCCCTCCCGGGCCTCCTCGCGCAACCGGGCGATCATCAAGATGTTGTAGTCGGTGCCCAGGGCCGTGACGAACAGGTAGATGTAGATCGGCAGCATGAAGATCAGCCCGTCGTCACCACCGATGCCCTGGAACGCGATGACGGTCGCACCCAGGGTGGCGGCGAAGCTCAGGCCCACCGCCGCCATCAGGTACCACGGTGCGACCAGGCTGCGCAGCAGCAGCGCGAGGATCAGCATGATCACGAGCGCGGCGACCGGGAACACGACCTTGTAGTCGCGGATCATCGCCGACTGCAGGTCGGCGAAGATGCCCGGCGTACCGCCCACGAACGCCTCGGTGCCGTCGGGTGCCGCCTCGTGGGCGGCATCGCGGACCGGTCCCTTGACGTCGTCGAGGGCCTGGTCTGAGGCCGGGTCGCTGTCGAGCACGACGCTGAACTGGGCGGCCGTGCCGTCCTCGGACAGCTGGGCGGGGTAGACCTGCGCCACGCCCTCGGCCTTCCCGAGTGCGGCCCCGAACGCCTCCAGACCGCCTTCGTCGAGCGCGCCGTCGTCGGCCCGGAGGATCACCGGCACCGGCTCGCTGGCGCCGGCGGCGAAGTGCTCCTGGAACGTCTCGAGGCCCTTCGTCGACTCGACGTCGTCGGGGAGGCTGGAGTTGAAGTCGAAGGACGGGTTGAAGCTGAACGCGAACACGGCGAGTACGGCGAGCGCGGCTCCCGCGACTCCCGCGAAGGTGCCGGGGCGGTGGCCGAGCGAGTCACCGATCCGCGCGAAGCGGGCGCTCTTCGGCTCCTCGCGCCACTTCTTCGAGGGCCAGAACAGCGCCCGGCCGAGCACGGTCACGACCGCGGGCACGAGCGTGAGCGCCGCCAGCAGCGTGACCGCCACCGCGATCGCGAGCGCCGGGCCGATGGCCTGGAAGATGCCCAGCGAGCTCAACAGCAGCGCGAGGAAGGCCACGATGACCGCGCCGCCGGCAGAGGCGATCGCCTCTCCGGCGCGCTCGAGCGCGTGCACCACCGAGGCCCGGGTGTCCTCGCCCTGGCGCAGCCGCTCGCGGTAGCGGAACAGGAAGAACAGGATGTAGTCGGTGCCGATGCCGTAGAGCACCACGACGAGGATCGTCTGGATCGACGAGTCTGCCTTGAGGTCGAAGATCTCGTTGGCCCACCCGATCAGGCCGGTCGCGACCATCGACACGACGGTCACCACGACCACCGGCATCAGGCAGATGATCACGCTGCGGAAGATCAGGGCAAGGAGGACGACGATCAGCACGACCGTCGCGATAGCGACGATCGCGAGGGCCCGGTCACCGGACTCCTGGGAGTCCAGGCCCTGCGGCACCGAGCCGGTCGTCTGCGCGCGCAGATCGGTGCCCTCGGTCAGGTCGGTCAGGTCCGTGCGCAGGCCCTTGGCGTCGTCGAAGGCCTGCTGGTCGAATCCGGTCGATCCGTCGGCGAGGCCGATGATGCCGATCTGCACCTGGCCGTCCTCGGAGACGTTGGGCTTGCCGTCCGGGCCGGCGGTGACGACCTGCTGGACGAACGTCTTCTCGCCGAGCTCCGGCCCGAGCTCCTCGGCGATCCGGCCGACCTCGGCCTGGTCGTCCTCGGTCAGCGCCGCGCCGTCCGTGCGCTCGAAGACGATCAGGGCGGCCGGCGTCGTGGCGCCCGGGAACTCCTCGTCCTGGATCTTGAAGGCCTGGACCGACTCGTAGTGGTCGGGGAGGAACTCCTCCTCCTGCTGGGTGGTCTCGAGGGCCGGCGCCAGCGAGATGACGGCGACGGCGAGCACCACCCACGCGGCGATGACGAGCCAGGGACGACGGGAGACGAGGCGACCAAGAGCGGCGAACACGTTGCACCACCCTAGCGAGGGGAACGGCCGGCCCGCCTCCGACTTAAGTAGACCTCTTTCACTCCGAGAGGAGGTACTCCGCGACCTCCTCCGGGTTGCCGCCGGGGCCCTCGGGTACGACGACCTGCGGGTCGTCCCACGCGAGCCCGACCCTGGTCACCGACCAGGTGCTGGTCGTCCAGTTCGTGCCGCTGACGAGCACGTGCGTCGCATCGGCCCAGGCCGCCCGGCTGATCACGTCGCCCTTGCCCTCGGAGGCGAAGCTGCCGACCGGTCGGAGGTCCAGGTCGAGGACCGTGCCCTCACCGAACATGTTGTTGTCACCCTTCAGGCTCAGCAGGTGCTCCCCGTCGGGGGCGAACCTCAGGTTCGCGACCTCGCAGCTGCGCGCCGCCATCGCCCCCGCCTCCGGGTCATAGAGCCCCGCGCAACCGAACTGGGGGTCGGCGTCGTCGGCGTACTGCACCGCCCACAGCTCGCCGTCCGGGCTGACGTCGCTCACGCGCAGCGGCTGGGTGGTCGCCAGGTCGGTGACGCCCTCGGGGGTCAGCATCCCGGTCGTCGTGCTGAAGTCCCCCACGAGCAGGTGCTCGGCGTCGAGCACCGCGTCGATGCTCCCCGGGGACTCCCCACCGGGCGAGGGCGGCCCGTCCATCGTGGCCGGCTCGGCGGCGCCGCTGCGCAGCACCGCGGTCCGGTAGTCCTCGTCGACCCACGCCGCGACACTGTCGTCGGCGCTCATCCTGACCACGTTCGCCTGGACCGGGTACGTCGCCTGCAGGCTGCCGTCGGGCGCGAAGACCCGGACTGCGTACGGCCTCTGGAGGGCGACGACCACCCGCCCGTCGGTCAGCACCCCGAAGCTGGTGACGTTCTCGTTGGACACGTCCACCGGCACGGTGCTGCCGTCGGGGCGGGTGACCACGCCGTCGTGCAGCACCGACGCGCCGGGCACGTCCGGTGCCGGCGCGGGCACGGGGTGCTCGGACCGCGGCGTGCCTCCGGTCAGCACGGTCGGGACCAGGATCGCGACGGCGACCGCGGCGGCCACGGCACCGGCCGCGGCGGTCCGGCGGCGCCGGCGGATGCTGTGCGCCTTGCCCCGGACGTCGTCGAAGGTGAGCGGCGCGCCGTGGACCCCGCCGTACTCACGCTCGGCGCGGCGCTCCAGCTCGCGGACGAAGATCTCCTCGGTCATCGCTCCTCCTCCCGGTGCGTCGGGCTCAGGTCGGCGGGCGTTCGCTCGCGCAGCGCGGCGAGCGCCCGGCTGGTCTGTGACTTCACGGTGCCGACGGAGATGCCGAGCACGTCGGCGGTCTCGGCCTCGGACAGCTGCTCGTAGTAGCGCAGCACGACCACGGCCCGGGCCTTGCGGGGCAGCGTCTGGACGACCGCCCACACCGCCGCGCCGAGACCCTCGTCGTACGCGTCGTGGACGGGACTGCCCTCGGGCACCACGTCGGTCGGCGCCTCGCGCCGCTTCCAGCCGCGACGCCACAGCGAGTTGTTCTCGTTGACCATGATCCGGCGGACGTAGGCGTCCACCGAGCCGCGGTCGCGGACCCTGTCCCACGACAGGTAGAGCTTGGCCAGCGAGGTCTGCAGCAGGTCCTCGGCCTGGTGCTGGTCCCCGGTGAGCAGGTACGCGATCCGGAGCAGGCGCCCCAGGCGGGCCTGGAGGTACGCCGTGAAGTCGGCGTCCCGCTCCGTCATCGTGGCTCCTCGTTCCTCCGTCAACACACCCCCAAGACGCGATCGTGGGCGGAAGGGTTGCAATTCTTCCCGAACCGGCGACGACTGAGGGTCCTTCGGCCCTGGGCGCGGCCCGGGCGCGCCTGCGAACCTGCGGAGCGGTCTGTGTCCCGCAGCCGTCCGACGTGAGGAGAGCCCGTGCCCGGTACGACACCGTCCATCATCCAAGGTGGGATGGGGGTCGGCGTCTCGTCCTGGCAGCTCGCCCGGTCCGTGGCCCTGGCCGGCCACCTCGGCGTGGTCTCCGGTACGGCGCTCGACGCGACGCTCGCCCGCCGGCTGCAGGACGGCGACCCGGACGGGCACGCCCGGCGCGCCCTGGCCGCGTTCCCCGACCAGGCGATGGTCGCCCGGGCGCTCGACCGCTACCACCTCCCCGAGGGCCGGACGCCGGGCCGCCCGTACCGGCCGACGCCGAAGCCGTCGCTGCGGCCCAGCCGGCACGCCCAGGAGCTGGCCGTCCTCGGCAACTTCGCCGAGGTGTGGCTGGCCAAGCAGGGCCACGAGGGGACCGTCGGCATCAACTTCCTCGAGAAGATCCAGCTGGCCACGCCCGCGGCCGCGCTCGGCGCGATGCTCGCCGGGGTGGACGTCGTCCTGATGGGGGCCGGGGTGCCCCGGGAGATCCCGCAGCTGCTCACCGACCTCGCGCGCGGCGACGTCGGGGGGATCGGCGTCGACGTGCACGGCGCACCCGAGCGGTCGCGGATCGAGGTCGACCCGCGGGGCCTGCTCGGTCGGCACCTGCCGCCGCTGCGCCGGCCGCGGTTCCTGGCCATCGTGTCCGCGACCGTCCTGGCCGCCTACCTTGCCCGCGACGACGCGACCCGGCCCGACGGGTTCGTGATCGAGGGTCCGGTCGCGGGCGGCCACAACGCGCCGCCACGCGGGACGCTCGTGGTCGACGACGACGGGGAGCCCGTGTACGGCGACCGCGACGCGGTCGACCTCGCCAAGGTCGCGGCCCTCGGCCTGCCGTTCTGGCTGGCGGGCGGGCACGGGACGCCCGAGGGCCTGCAGTCGGCCCGCGCCGCCGGGGCTGCCGGCATCCAGGTCGGGACGCTGTTCGCGCTCGCCGCAGAGTCGGGACTGCGCCCCGAGCTGCGTGAGCAGGTCGGCGCCCAGCTCGGCGCCGGGACGCTGCGGGTACGGACCGACGTGCGCTCCTCGCCGACCGGCTTCCCGTTCAAGGTCGCCCGGATCGAGGGCACGCTCTCCGAGTCCGAGGTGTACGAGGACCGCGAGCGGCTGTGCGACCTGGGCTACCTGCGCACGCCGTACCTCACCGCGGCGGGCCGGATCGGGTACCGGTGCCCGGGCGAGCCGGTGGCGGTCTACCAGCGCAAGGGCGGCGACCTCGCCGACACGGTCGGCCGCAGGTGCCTGTGCAACGCGCTGACCGCCGACGTCGGCCTGGGACAGACCCGCCCGGACGGCTACCGGGAGCCGGGCCTGATCACGCTCGGGAGCGACCTCAGCGGCCCGCGCCGCCTGCTCGAGCGCCATCCGGGCGGCTGGACGGCCGGGCAGGCGGTGGCCTGGCTGGAGGGCCGATGAGTACCCGATCCAACGCCGGACGGCGGCGGCGCGGCATCCTGGGAGCCATGACGCTTCCTGGCCCGAGCACCGGCACCGCCACCGAAGCCTGGTTCCGGAGGCGGCCGCCACTGACCTGGGCCGCGGTGGCGGCCATGTTCGTCGGCGTCTTCCTGCTGCGCCTCTCCGGCGGGACCGTCGAGGACGCCTACTCGATGCTCTACGTCTTCCCCGTGGCGCTGGTCGCGTTCGCGTTCGGCCTGCGGAAGGGGGCGGCCGCCGGGGTGCTCGCGGTGCTGCTCATCGTCGTCTGGGCCGTCGCGCGCGGCGTGCACCTGGACCCGGCCGGCTGGGCCTCGCGAATCCTGCCGATCCTGCTGCTCGGCGTACTGCTCGGCGACGCCAGCGACCGGCTGCGCCGCAACGAGGCCGAGCGCCGGCGCCTGGAGACGGCGGCACTCCTGCACCGCGACGCCATCGAGATCAACGACTCGCTCGTCCAGGGCATGGCGGCGGCGAAGTGGTCGCTGGAGGCCGGCGACGTCGACACCGGTCTGCGGACCCTCAACGCGACGATCAGCGAGGCCCAGGAGCTGGTGTCCGGGCTGATCCGGCAGGCCGGCATGGGCGGGCGCACCGAGCGCCCGACCGAGAGCCCGACCGACCAGGAGTAGCAGCACATCGGTGCGCCCGGCCCTGCGCGCACCGGCCCGGATGCGGTTGCATGGTCCCTCACACGCCGTCCGCGGAGAGGGAGCAGCATGCAGCAGGTCAAGGCCGTGATCGCCCGCGGCAAGGGGCAACCCGTCGAGGTGACCACCATCAACGTGCCCGACCCGGGCCCGGGCGAGGCACTCGTCCAGGTGCAGGCCTGCGGGGTCTGCCACACCGACCTGCACTACCGCGAGGGCGGCATCAACGACGACTTCCCGTTCCTCCTCGGTCACGAGGCCGCCGGCGTCGTCGAGGCGGTCGGCCCGGACGTGACGGCCATCGCCCCGGGCGACTTCGTGATCCTGAACTGGCGGGCCGTGTGCGGCGAGTGCCGGGCCTGCGAGCGCGGCGAGCCGTGGTACTGCTTCGCGACCCACAACGCCACCCAGCGGATGACCCTCGCCGAGGGTCCCGACGCCGGCACCGAGCTCGCGCCGGCCCTCGGGATCGGCGCGTTCGCCGAGAAGACCCTGGTCGCGGCCGGCCAGTGCACGAAGGTCGACCCGTCGGCCCGGCCGGCCGCCGTCGGGCTGCTCGGCTGCGGGGTGATGGCGGGGATCGGAGCCGCGATCAACACCGGCGCGGTCACCCGCGGGAAGTCCGTCGCGGTCATCGGCTGCGGCGGCGTCGGCGTGGCCGCGATCGCCGGCTCGGCGCTCGCCGGGGCCTCGCCGATCATCGCGGTCGACATCGACGCCCAGAAGCTGGAGGCCGCGCGCCGGATGGGCGCCACCCACGTCGTCGACTCCAGCCGGACCGACCCGGTCGCGGCGATCCAGGAGCTCACCGGCGGCTTCGGCGCGGACGTCGTCATCGAGGCCGTCGGCCGCCCGGAGACCTGGAAGCAGGCGTTCTACGCCCGCGACCTGGCCGGCACGGTGGTGCTGGTCGGCGTACCGACGCCCGAGATGAAGGTCCCGGACCTCCCGCTCATCGACGTCTTCGGCCGGGGCGGGTCGCTGAAGTCGAGCTGGTACGGCGACTGCCTGCCCAGCCGCGACTTCCCGATGCTCGTCGACCTCTACCAGCAGGGCCGGCTGGACCTGGACGCCTTCGTCAGCGAGGAGATCGGCATCGGCGACGTCGAGGCGGCGTTCGAGCGGATGCACGAGGGCGGCGTGTTGCGCTCGGTGGTGATCCTCTGATGGCCGGGCCGGGCCCGGCGCGGGTCGACCACGCGGTGTCCTCCGGAACGTTCAGCCTCGACGGGGAGACGTTCGAGGTCGAGAACAACATCTGGGTCGTGGGCGACGACGCCGAGTGCGTCGTGATCGACGCGCCGCACGACGTCGCCGACATCCTGGCCGTCGTGGGGGACCGGAAGGTGAAGGCGATCGTGTGCACGCACGCGCATGACGACCACGTCCGGGTCGCTCCGGCGCTGCGGGAGGAGGTCGTGGCGCCGATCATGCTGCACCCGGCCGACCGCCCGCTGTGGGAGCTCACGCACACCCGCTACCTCTGGGACCTCGACCTCGAGGACGGCCTGGAGATCGAGGTCGGTGGCACCAGCCTGCGGGTGCTGCACACCCCCGGGCACGCGCCGGGCGCGGTCTGCCTGTACGCCTCGGACCTGGGCTGCGTCTTCACCGGGGACACCCTGTTCCAGGGTGGTCCCGGGGCCACTGGACGGTCGTTCTCCGACGCCGACCTGATCGTGGAGTCGATCCGGACGACGCTGTTCGCGCTGCCCGACGACACGGTCGTCCACACCGGTCACGGCGCGGACACCACGATCGGCGCCGAACGGGTGGGACTCGGGTCCTGACCCGGACCGGGACGGGTCCCAGCGCCCGGGGCGCCGAAAGTCCCTTCAGATCGGGACCGTTGTGCCCTCCGATGCGAGGACTCCGGCCCTGATTGGTGGAGGGTTCAAGTTCATACGGTGGGGTCACCAAAGCAGATGTGGCGGAGACACCGCCCCGAACTAGGAGTCACCACGATGCGATCTGCATTCGACAAGCTCATCTCGTGGACGGGTCTGGCCCTCGCCGTCGTCCTTCTCGTCGCAGGTGGCCTGCTCACCTGGGCGAACACCTTCATCGGCGACCAGGTCAAGGACCAGTTCGCCCTGCAGGACATCGTCATGCCGGAGGGCGAGGCCCTCGCCAGCCTGCCCAAGGCCGACGCGGACGTGCTCAAGCAGTACGCCGGCAGCCCGCTGGACAGCGGCCCCGAGGCCCAGGCCTTCGCGGACCACTACATCCTGGCCCACATGAACGCCGCTTCTGAGGGTCTGGGCGGCGAGGTCATGTCCTACTCCGAGGTCAGCGGCAAGGCCCGCGAGCTCGGTGCGGCGCTGGCCGAGAACCCGAACCCCACCCAGGCTGAGCAGGACGAGGCCGCCGCGTGGGCCGGTCTGAAGCAGACCATGCTCGACGGCAACACCCTGCGCGGCCTGCTCCTCTACGGCTACGCGTTCGCCACCATGGGCACCATTGCCGGCATCGCCGCGGTCTTCTCCTTCATCGGCGCGGGCCTCCTGCTGGCGCTCTTCGCCCTCGGCATCTGGCACGCCAAGCGGGTCGAGAAGACCGCTCCGGTGGGTGCCCGGGCCGCCACGGCCTGACATCCGCGGTCTGACCGCTCACTGAACGTCGTCTCCCGGGAGTCCCCTTCGACTCCCGGGAGACGATGCCCGCGCCTCGCGCGTCGACTTCGTCGCCGCGCGGGGCGCGGGATCGTTCTTGGGCCTGATGGTCCGACGGTGGGGTTGCGGTCGGCGCGTTGGCTGCCGGCCGGCAACCTCAGAAGGGCTGCACCAGCAGTGCGGTGCCGTGGCCTGCGACCCGGGTGAGCACGATCGTGCCCTCCTCGTCGCCGGCGAGGTCCAGCCGCTTGCGCAGCTGGTCGGGGACCACGTCGACGCCACGCTTCTTGATCGTCAGCCGGCCGATCCGCCGCTCGCGCAGGGCGGCCCGCAGCGCCTTCTCGCGGTACGGCAGCTCCTCGAGCACCTGGTACCCGCGGGCGAACGGGGTGCGGTACGACGCGTCGGAGGCGACGTACGCGATGTGCTCGTCGACCAGCCGGCCGCCGACCCCGGCGGCGACGGCGGTGACCAGCCCGGCGCGGATCACCGCGCCGTCCGGCTCGTAGAGGAAGGCGCCGACGGGCCCGACCGGCGCGCCGGGGTCGTCCTCGTCGGTCAGCGTCGCCAGCCCGCCCTCGCCGATCACGGTCGCGCGCCGTGCGGTGGTGGCGAGCCGGCCCGACCAGAGCGCCGCCTCCTTGACCTCGCCGTGGTCGCTGACCCACTCGGCCTCGACCCCCTCGGGGACGAGCTCGTGCGGGATGCCCGGCGCGACCTTGACGCAGGAGTCGCGGGCCAGCAGCCGCTCCACGAACGGCCACGGCGGCGTCCAGCCGTCGACGTCGAACGTCCGTCCCCGGGCGGTACGCCGAGCCGGGTCGGCGAACGCCACGTCGAAGGGACTGGTGTCCAGCGTGGTCGCGTCGGCGAGCTGCACCGCTCCCGGCAGCCCCAGCGCATCGAGGTTGGCCCGGGCCACGGCCACCCGCACGGGGTCGAGGTCGACGCCGGCCGCGGTCAGCCCGGCGCGGGCCGCGGCGAGCAGGTCGCCGCCGATGCCGCAGCCCAGGTCGACCAGGGTCGCGGCGGACGCGGCGACCAGCCGGCTCGCCCGGTGCGTGGCGACCCGGTGGCGGGTGGCCTGCTCCAGGCCGTCGGGGGTGAAGTACATCCGGTCCGCGAGCTCGCCGAACTTCTCCCGCGCGCGCACCCGCAGGGTGGCCTGGGTGAGCGCGGCCGCGACCTGGGCGGGTTCGGCGCCTCGGCGCAACCGGGTCTGCGCCGCCAGCGGGTCCTCGCCGGCCTCGACGACCGCTGCGGCGGCCTCCAGGAGCCGGGCGCCGTCGGCGGTGAGCAGCCAGCCGAACGCCTCCAGGTCCACCCCCGGATCCTGTCACCCCGGCTCCGCTCTGGCACTCAGTTGGCGAGAGTGCTAGTTTCTCAGTTGGCACTCTCCACCGGAGTGTGCCAGCGCTTGTCTTCCCGGTGCGACCCCCGCGACGGCGTACCGGACGGGCAGGCACAGACGTGCACCACCCACCAAACTCGAAGTACCAGAAAGTGGAGGTTGATCAGGAGTGTCGGTCAACATCAAGCCCCTCGAGGACCGGATCGTCGTCAAGCCGCTCGACGCCGAGCAGACCACGGCCTCGGGCCTGGTCATCCCGGACACCGCCAAGGAGAAGCCCCAGGAGGGCGAGGTCCTCGCGATCGGCCCGGGTCGCATCGACGACAACGGCAACCGCGTCCCGCTCGACGTCACCGTCGGCGACAAGGTCATCTACAGCAAGTACGGCGGCACCGAGGTCAAGTACGCCGGCGAGGAGTACCTCATCCTCTCCGCGCGCGACGTCCTGGCTGTCGTTTCCTGAAGTCCTTCCGGGTCGTGTGCCTGACGACGCGCCATGGCGCGCTCTCAGGCACACGACCCGGTCTTCGTTAGACCCGGTCTTCGATAGAGGAGAGAAATGCCCAAGATCCTGGAGTTCGACGAGCACGCCCGGCGCGCCCTGGAGCGCGGCGTCGACGCGCTCGCCAACGCCGTCAAGGTCACGCTCGGCCCGAAGGGCCGCTACGTCGTCCTGGACAAGAAGTGGGGCGCCCCGACCATCACCAACGACGGCGTGACCGTCGCGCGTGAGGTCGAGCTGGACGACCCGTTCGAGAACCTCGGTGCGCAGCTCACCAAGGAGGTCGCCACCAAGACCAACGACATCGCGGGCGACGGTACGACGACCGCGACGGTGCTGGCCCAGGCGATGGTCCACGAGGGCCTGCGCGCGGTCACCGCCGGCGCGAACCCGATGGGACTCAAGCGCGGCATGGACGCCGCTGCCGAGGCCGTGGGCGACGCCCTCAAGGAGGCGGCCCGCGAGGTCGAGTCGCGCGAGGACATGGCGTCGGTCGCCACGATCTCGAGCCGTGACAGCGTGATCGGCGACCTGCTCGCCGAGGCCTTCGACAAGGTCGGCAAGGACGGCGTGATCACGGTCGAGGAGTCCAACACCATGGGCACCGAGCTCGAGTTCACCGAGGGCATGCAGTTCGACAAGGGCTACATCAGCCAGTACTTCGTCACCGACCCGGAGCGGATGGAGGCCGTCCTCGAGGACCCCTACATCCTGCTGCACCAGGGCAAGATCTCCGCGGTCGCCGAGCTGCTGCCGCTGCTGGAGAAGGTGATCCAGTCCGGCAAGCCGCTGTTCATCCTGGCCGAGGACGTGGAGGGCGAGGCGCTCTCCACCCTGGTCGTGAACAAGATCCGCGGCACCTTCAACGCGGTCGCGGTGAAGAGCCCGGCGTTCGGTGACCGTCGCAAGGCGATGATGCAGGACATCGCGACCCTGACCGGCGGTCAGGTCGTCGCCCCCGAGGTCGGACTCAAGCTCGACCAGGTCGGCCTCGAGGTGCTCGGCCAGGCCCGCCGCGTCGTCGTCACCAAGGACGACACCACGATCGTGGACGGCGCCGGCGACCCCAAGGACGTCGAGGGCCGGGTCAACCAGATCAAGGCCGAGGTGGAGAACACCGACTCCGACTGGGACCGCGAGAAGCTCCAGGAGCGGCTCGCGAAGCTGGCCGGCGGCGTGTGCGTGATCAAGGTCGGCGCCGCCACCGAGGTGGAGCTGAAGGAGAAGAAGCACCGCATCGAGGACGCCGTCTCCGCGACGCGCGCCGCGATCGAGGAGGGCATCGTCGCCGGCGGCGGCTCCGCCCTCGTCCACGCGGTCTCGGTGCTCTCCGACGACCTCGGCCTCACCGGCGACGAGGCGCTCGGCGTCCGCGTGGTCCGCAAGGCCGCCGACGAGCCGCTGCGCTGGATCGCCGAGAACGGCGGGGTCAACGGCTACGTCGTCACCACCAAGGTCCGCGAGCTCGGCCTCGGCAACGGCTTCAACGCCGCCACCGAGGAGTACGGCGACCTGGTCGCCCAGGGCGTCCTGGACCCGGTGAAGGTCACCCGCTCCGCGCTGGTCAACGCCACCTCGATCGCGGGCATGCTGCTCACGACCGAGACCCTGGTCGTCGACAAGCCCGAGGAGGAGGAGCCCGCGGCAGCCGGTCACGGCCACGGGCACGGCCACGGCCACTGACCCACCCCGCTTCACGCCGAGTCGGCGCCAGTTCGTGCAACTGGCGCCGACTCGCGCATTTCGGCGGGCAGGACGCGCCGACCCTGCGCCGGTTCCACGGCCCCGGCCGTCCCAGGAACGACCGTCTCTCCCCTGAGCCGTGGTGCCGGGCCCGTTCCGGGCGCAGGTAGGCTGTCGGAGTGGAGCTGCCTGAGAAGTTCGCCGCCCTCGGCCTGACCTACGACGACGTCCTGCTGCTGCCGGGTCACTCCGACCTCGCGCCCGCGGACATCGACATGACCTCGCGGCTGACCCGCGAGATCTCGTTGAAGGTCCCGCTCGTGAGCGCCGCGATGGACACCGTGACCGAGTCGCGGATGGCGATCGCGATGGCGCGCCAGGGCGGCCTGGGCGTGCTGCACCGCAACCTGTCGATCGAGGACCAGGCCTACCAGGTCGACCTGGTCAAGCGGACCCAGACCGGCATCATCTCCAACCCGGTGACGATCGGGCCGGACGCGACCCTCGAGCAGCTCGACCAGCTCGCCGGGGAGTACCGCATCTCCGGCTTCCCGGTCGTCGACGCCGACAACCGCCTGCTCGGCATCATCACCAACCGCGACCTGCGGTTCACCCCCGTCGCGGAGTGGGCCACCACCAAGGTCGACGAGGTGATGACGCCGATGCCGCTGATCACCGCGCCCCCCGACATCTCCCGCGAGGACGCCACCCTGCTGCTGCGCCAGCACAAGCGCGAGCGGCTGCCGCTGGTCGACGCGCAGGGCCGGCTGGCCGGCCTGATCACCGTCAAGGACTTCGTGAAGTCCGAGCAGTTCCCGCATGCCTCCAAGGACGGCGCGGGGCGACTGATGGTGGGGGCCGCGATCGGCTACTTCGGTGACGCCTGGCAGCGCGCGACCACGCTCGTGGAGGCCGGTGTGGACGTGCTGGTCGCCGACACCGCCCACGGTCACGTCACGCTGCTGCTCGACATGGTGCGCCGCCTCAAGGCCGACCCGGCCACCCGCCACGTCCAGGTGATCGGCGGCAACGTCGCCACCCGCGACGGCGCGCAGGCCTTCGTCGATGCCGGCGCCGACGCCGTGAAGGTCGGGTTCGGGCCCGGCTCGATCTGCACGACCCGGGTCGTCACCGGCTGCGGCGTACCCCAGATCACTGCCGTGTACGAGGCGTCGCTGGCCTGCCAGCCGGTCGGCGTGCCGGTGATCGCCGACGGCGGGCTGCAGCAGTCGGGCGACATCGCCAAGGCGATCGTTGCCGGCGCCGAGACCGTGATGATCGGCTCGCTGCTGGCCGGCTGCGAGGAGTCGCCCGGCGAGCTGATCTTCGTCAACGGCAAGCAGTACAAGTCCTACCGCGGGATGGGCTCGTTGGCGGCGATGTCCAGCCGCGGCAAGAAGTCCTACTCCAAGGACCGGTACTTCCAGGCCGAGGTGACCAGCGACGACAAGATCGTGCCCGAGGGGATCGAGGGCCAGGTCGCCTACCGGGGCCCGCTGGCCGCGGTCGCCCACCAGCTGATCGGCGGCCTGAACCAGTCGATGTTCTACATCGGCGCGGCGACGATCCCCGAGCTCCAGGCGAAGGGCCGCTTCGTGCGGATCACCTCGGCCTCGCTCAAGGAGAGCCACCCCCACGACGTCCAGATGACCGTCGAGGCCCCCAACTACTCCGGCCGCTAGCGACCAAGGATCGCTAGAACGCGTAGCCCACCTGGTTGATCTTCACCCGGGCTCGCTTGGCGAGCTGGACCGTCAATCGGGTGTGGGCCGCGACCGGCACCTCGAGCCACCGCGTGACCGTCCGCCGCCTCGGCACCTGCAGCGACACCGTGCCCCGACCGGCCGACAGCTTCAGCGTGGTGCCGCGCGTCGCGCCCGAGACCGTCACGTCGAGCAGGACCGACTGGGCGGAGTCGGGGAGCCCGAGGTCGATCCGCCGGCTGCCGCTGAACGCCGCGGAGAGCACCGACGCGGGCGCCGGCTTCAGGCAGTCCGACACCCGGGCCTCGATCGCCCGCAGGCCGATGTTCGTGGCGGCAGGGTCGAGCAGCATCCCGCCGGCGACCGCGCACTGGTAGCCGCCGGTGATGCTGCCGGCCTCGAGGACGACGATCCGGCGGCCCACGGCGTACGTCGTGTCGCCGATCGGCTGGAGCCGCCCCGACAGCGCCGCGGTGCCGGTGACGACCAGCCGCCCGGCCGCCTTCGGCTCGCTGCGCAGGGTCGCCATCAGCGGCCGGTAGACGCCGGCCTGGTTGGTGGTGAGGTCGCCGTCGACCGTGAGGATCCCGGAGGGCCGGATGTCGGCCGGGCCGGCCGGCAGGTCGCCGGTGATGGTGCCCTCGCCGGTGATCCGGGCACCGCTGGTGAACGTGGTGCCCGCCAGGTCCCACGTGGACGACCCGGCGTGCTCGACGGTGCCCTGGCCGCCGAGCTCGATCCAGGTCAGCATCGCCGGGTCGCCCTCGCCGGCGCCGATCTTCATGGTCGAGCCCTTCTGGAGCGTGACCCGGCCGGTGTCGGAGCAGCAGCCGCCGGCATCGATGGTCGCGCCGGCCGGGACCTCGAGCGTGGCGTCCTTGGGCACGATCAGCCGGCCGCCGCCACCCAGCACGCGGACCGACGACGTCGGCGCCACCTTCAGCCCGCCGGCTGGAGTGAGCCATCCGGTCTGCCCGGGCAGGTCGCGGTCCCAGACCGCGACGGTGGTCTGGGTACCTGCCTCGGTGGTCGCGGGCACGCCGTCGGCGATGGTCAGCCGGCCGCGCACCGTCGTACCGGCGAGCGTGACGGATCCCTTGCCCTCGATGCTGCCGACCCCGGAGACCTCGCTGTAGGGCCCGAGGCGGAGCGCGGTGTCGTCGGCCAGCGTCAGCTTCTCGCCGTCCTCGATGAACTTCATGGTCCCGTCGGGCAGCAGCGGATGCGCCTCGTCCCAGGCGTCACCGTCGGTCTCGTTGATGTCGACGATCCCGCCACCCTTGATCGAGGCATCGCCCACGGTGCCGTTGACGGCGTGGCCGCCGACCCGGATCGGGCCGCCGGTGATCTCGAGGGTGTTGCCCTTCGGGACGACCAGGTCGCCGGCGAGGTCGAAGCCGAGCTCGTCGAACCGGGCCGTGTAGCCCGTCGCGCCGATCGCCGAGAACACCTCGAGCGTGCCGTCGACGATGACCGTCGAGGTGCTGCCGCTGCAGCACCGGCTGCCCAGCACCCGGGCCGCCGGGTCGACCAGCAGCTTGCCGGTGCTGGCGATCCGCATGCTGCTGTCGAACATGAACGTCAGCCACGCGTCGTCCGTGGCCGCGAGGCCGGTCATCAGCGACAGCGTGCTGTTGATCGTCAGCGTCTGGTGGTCGGCGAGATTGCTGTCGCCGTTCCCGAAGTGCATCGGGGTCTGGCCCATCATGATGAACGACGGGGTCGGGTCCAGCGGTGGCGCGGAGACCATCAGGTCGACGTTGATGTCGCCACCGTTCCACTGCAGGCTCCCGGTGATCACCTGGCCCGGCCCGGACATCGACACCAGTCCGTCGGTCGAGCCGTTGACCGTGAGCATCGCGAGCTGGACGTCGGGGACGTCGGTGATCGTGGGCCGTGGGCCGGGGCCGAGCTGGACCGAGTCGCCGTTCTGCGGCACGCCCTCGGGGTTCCAGTTCTTCTTGTTCCCCCAGGCGTTGCTCTCGGCACCGGTCCAGGTGTACGTCGTGGCCGCGGTCGCCGGAGACACCGGGACGAGCAGGGCCAACAGCGTCGCGACGACGGCACCGAGCAGCGTGAGCGGGCGCATGGGGCCTCCTCGAGAGTGGTGCGCCCGATCCTCCTCTCGAGCCAGGGCGCCTGGGAACGGCCAGATCGGGCCATTGACGGCTCCGAACGGTCAGGCGTGGACCACGCGGGCTCCGTGGGCCCGGGTCAGTCCCGCATCAGTCCGGACTCGTAGGCCAGGACGACCGCCTGCACCCTGTCCCGCAGGCGGAGCTTCATCAGCACCCGCGCTACGTGGGTCTTCACGGTCGTCTCCCCGATGAACAGCTCGGCCGCGATCTCGGCGTTGGACAGACCAGCCGCGATCAACCGCAGCACGTCGTGCTCGCGCGGAGTGAGCTGGTCGAGGGCGGGCGCGGGCGGACGCCGTCGCTCGCGGGTGTAGCGGTCGACGAGGCGGCGGGTCACCGCCGGGGCGAGCAGGGCGTCGGCTCCGTGGGCCACCTGCCGCACGGCGGCCACGATGTCCTCTCCGGCCATGTCCTTGAGGAGGAAGCCGGCGGCTCCGGCGCGCATCGCCTGGTAGACGTACTCGTCGAGGTCGAACGTCGTCAGCATCAGCACGCGGGTGGACGACTCCGACGCCTCGATCTCGGTCATCGCCGCCAGGCCGTCGACTTCGGGCATCTGCACGTCCAGCAGCAGTACGTCGGGGGCTCCGGCCGTCACCAGGGCGACCGCGTCGGCGCCGTCGGCCGCCTCGCCGACGATTTCGATGTCCGGCTCGCCCTCGAGGATCATCCGCAGCCCGCTGCGCACGAGCGGCTGGTCGTCGGCGATCGCGACCGTGATCACGGTGTCACGCCCTCGCGGGTGACGGCTGGGAGCATCGCACGTACCTCGAACCCGCCGTCGGGCCGAGGCCCCCAGCGAACCTCGCCGGCCAGCGACGCGACCCGCTCCCGGATGCCGTCCAGGCCACGACCGGTGCCGGGGCCGCTTCCGGGACCCGACGGCGCGGTGTTCGAGACGGCGACGACGACGCCGTCGCGCTCGAGACGGACGACGACTCCGACCCGCGCTCCCGGCGCGTGCCGGAGGACGTTGGTCAGTGCCTCTTGGACGAGCCGGTGGACGACGCCGCGCGCACCGGGGCCCACGCCGGCGAGGTCGGCGAGCTCCGCGTCGACGGCCAGGCCGGCCGTTCGGGTGAGCTCGAGGAGTCCCTCGAGGTCGGCGGAGGTGTTCGGGTCCAGGACCACCAGTCCCTCACGGGCGGCGGCCGCCACGGTCCGGAGGGCGGCCCGGGCCCGCTCCGGGTCTGCGGTCCCGAGTCGTCGGGCTGCACCGGCCTGGAGGGCCGCCACCGTGAGGCTGTGTCCGATGTGGTCGTGGATCTCCCGAGCGAGCCGGAGTCGCTCCTCGACGACCGCCCGCTGCGCGGCCACCCCCTCCTGGTCGGCCAGTAGCCGGTTGTTGGCGCGTTCCTGCTCCACCAGCTCCGAGACCTCGCTCAGCACCATGCCGCCCACCCAGCAGGCCAGGACGATCGCCGCGTCGCCGATCGGGTCGTCGGTCCCGACCAGCCGCTGGCCGAGCCAGCAGGTGGCGAGCCCGGCGAGCGCGGTTGGCCGGCTCGAGAGGGCGGCGACCACGAAGGCCGTCGACAGCGTCAGCGCCGCTCCACTCAGGGTGCCGCCGAGCGGCGCGACCAAGTGCGAGAACACGGCTGCGGCACACCAGGCGGTCGCGACGGCCGGCAGCGGGCGCCACCAGACGAGAGCGAGCGGTGCGCCGATCGCCGCACCGGAGGCGAGCACCGCCCAGCCGGGGGCGGCCAGGTCGAGCGTCCCCGCCGACTCCAGCACCACGCCGGCCGCGATCGCGCCGGCGCCGAGCACAGACCAGCGCTGCGCGGCCGCCCGCAACGCCCGGACGTGGTCGACCTGCGCCGGGTCGGCCGGCTCCACCGTCCCGATGGGAGCGGCCAGCGCGACGACCTCCACCCTGGTCCGGGTGAGCAGGTCGCGGGCGGCCGCCTCGATCCGGGCCGGGTCCGTCCCGTCGTCCGCGCTCCTGGCGAGTCCGCGGAGGCCGTCGAGCAGGGCCGGCCGGAGCCGCTCCGTCGCGCGCAGGCGCTCGGCCAGCGCCGCGGATTCGCTCGCGGCGCGTTGCTCCTGCACGATCCGCTCGCGCTGGCCCTCGAGGGAGACCAGCCGGTCGCGCCGGACGCGCACCACCCGGCCGACGGCCGTAGGCAGCATGCCCACGAACGCCGTCACGAACACGACTCCGTTGACCAACGCCCAGCCCTGCATCGTGGGTAGGTCTACCGCCGCCACGATCAGGAGCGGCAGCAGCCCGCCCAGGACGAGCACCCGCCGCGGCCCGTGGGCGCCGAGCGAGTAGCACGCGAGCATCAGCGCGAAGATCCACACCCCGCCGCTGTCCTCTACGTCGGGCCACACCTCGGCCTGGACCGCCGTCCCGATCACGCCGAACACGGCAAGCACGCAAAGCGTGACGACCGGCCTCGTCCGGCGCACGCCGAGGACTGCGAGGACGAGCGCACCGCAGGTGCCGAACGCCAGGAGCCCGGGCGTGGACCGGTGCAACGCGACCGCTTCCGCGGCTGCTGCCAGCACGAACCCCGCCGCGATGGCTGCGTCGGACCTGCCCACGCCTCGCACACCGCACAGCGTAGACACGCTCGGCCGGGCGCGGGTCCTCCTCGAGGAGGACACCTCCGGAAGGACGCCGGCTCGGCGTCCAGGCCGACGACGGCCGCGCCGCGGCGGGCCTAGCTTCTCCTCGCCACACCTTCGACGAGAGGACCCTCCCATGACCGCCACCGCCGTTCACCCCGCCGTGCGGAACGAGGCCAGCTGGCTGCGCCTGGTTCGGATCGGCATCGGGTTCGCCGTCGCGGGACTCGTCGTCTTCTGGGCGGCCGGCACGTTCTGGCCGACGGTGAGCGAGGGCGACTTCGAGAACGCCGCCGACTACTGGTACACGGCGTCGGCCGTCCCGTTCGGCTCCGGTCTGCTGTTGTACACGCTCGGCGTGCAGCGCCTTCAACGCGGGCGGGACGGCCGACTCGGCGCGATCGGCGCCTGGGCCTACGTGGTCTGCTCCGCGGAGCTGGTCGTGCAGTGCCTCTCCTCGGCCCTCGTCGGTGCCGAGCTGCGGTGGGGACCGATGTACGTGCTGTCCTCGCTCGGCACGTTCCTCGGCCTGGCGCTGCTGGCCGCTGGGTCGTGGCGGGCCGGGCTCCTGCCGCGCTGGATGCTCGGCGTCTGGCCGCCGCTGGCGCTCCTCGGGTCGTGGGCCGCCGTCGGCCCGGTTCCCCTGGCACTGGCCCTCTTCCTGGTCGTCACCGCCGTGACGATGGCCCGGCGCGTCGCCGCTCGCGACGGTTGACCTACCAGATCCGAGGATCTGGGCCCCGCGACCGGTTGCCGCCGGTCTCGATAGAGTTGATCGGTGACCGACATCGAGATCGGCCGGGCCAAGCGGGCCCGGCATGCGTACTCCTTCGACGACATCGCGATCGTGCCGTCCCGGCGCACCCGCGACCCGGAGGAGGTGAGCACCGCCTGGCAGATCGACGCCTACCGCTTCGACATCCCGGTGCTCGCGGCGCCGATGGACTCGGTGATGTCGCCCGGGACGGCGATCGCACTGGGTCGCTTCGGTGGGCTCGGCGTGCTCAACCTCGAGGGCCTGTGGACGCGCTACGAGGACCCGGACCCGCTGCTCGAGGAGGTCGCCGCGCTCGAGGGCAGCGAGGGCACCCGCCGGCTCCAGCAGATGTACACCGAGCCGATCAAGGCCGAGCTGATCACCGAGCGGCTGCGCGAGATCCGCGACGCGGGGGTCACCGTCGCCGGGTCGCTCTCGCCCGGGCGCACCAAGGACTTCGCGAAGGCGGTCGTCGACGCCGGCGTCGACATGTTCGTGATCAGGGGTACGACGGTGTCCGCGGAGCACGTGTCCTCCCAGGCCGAGCCGTTGAACCTCAAGGAGTTCATCTACGAGCTCGACGTGCCGGTGGTCGTCGGCGGCTGCGCGACCCACCAGGCCGCGCTGCACCTGATGCGCACGGGCGCGGCCGGCGTCCTGGTCGGCTTCGGCGGAGGAGCCGCGCACACGACCCGGACCGTGCTCGGGGTCGCGGTGCCGATGGCGTCCGCGGTCGCCGACGTCGCCGCCGCGCGCCGCGACTACCTCGACGAGTCCGGCGGCCGCTACGTCCACGTGATCGCGGACGGCTCGATCGGCAAGTCCGGCGACGTCGCGAAGGCGATCGCCTGCGGCGCCGACGCCGTGATGGTCGGCTCACCGTTCGCGCGGGCCACCGACGCCCCCGGACGCGGGTTCCACTGGGGCACCGAGGCCCACCACCACGACCTGCCCCGCGGCCAGCGGGTGCAGTTCGAGACCGTCGGGACGATCGAGGAGATCCTGTTCGGCCCGTCCCGGGTCGCCGACGGCACGATGAACCTGATGGGCGCGCTGCGCCGCTCGATGGCGACCACCGGCTACACCGAGCTCAAGGAGTTCCAGCGCGTCGAGATCGTCGTCGAGTGAGGCCGGCGTGAGGGTCGCGGCCGGGCAGGCGGTCTCGGTCAGCGGCGACCTCGACGCGAACGTGCGCACGGCCGCGCGGCTCACCCGGCTCGCCGCGACCCAGGACGTCCGGGTGCTGGTGCTGCCCGAGGCGTTCCTGACCGGGTACGACGTCGCCGCGTTCGACGGCCCGCTGCCGGATGCCGAGGGGCTCGACGGCGGGTGGCTGGACCCGCTGCGCGCGGAGTCCGCCGCCGGGGTCACGGTCGTCGTGGGCACGGCGCTGCGCCGGGGTGCCGAGCGCCGGCTCTCGCAGATCGTGGTGCGGCCGGACGGCCGCGCGGACGCGCCGTACGACAAGCAGCACCTGGACGGGCTCGAGAAGACCTTCTTCACCGTCGGCGACCACGGCACCTCGATCGAGGTCGACGGCCTCGAGCTGGGCCTGTCGATCTGCTACGACGGCTGCTTCCCCGAGCACGCGCAGGCCGCGGCGCGCGACGGCGCGGTCGGCTACCTGAGCTCGGCGGCGTACTTCCCCGGCGGTGCCCACCGCCGCGACCTCTACTACGCCGCGCGCGCCGTCGAGAACGGCATGTACGTCGTGTTCTCCGGGCTGACCGGCCGGTGCGGCGGGTTCGAGTTCATCGGCGGCTCGGCGGTCTACGACCCCGAGGGGCGACCGATCGCCCGGCTCGCCGAGGAGGAGGGACTGGCGATCGCCGACCTCGACGCCGGGCTCGTCGCGCAGACCCGGGCCACGCACACGATGATCAGCGACCATCGCGGCGACCTCGGCCCGCGGGTGCGTCGCTAGCCGCTACTGCTCGAGGAGGCCGGCGTTGCCGCCGAGTCCGTCGACCGCCGACCGGATCGACGCGAGGTGGGCACCGGTCGCGCGCTGGATCCGGATGGGCTGGCCCGGGACGTAGTGGTTCCACTGGGTCGGCAGGTAGGACAGGCCGCTGACCCGCCAGCTCCCGTCCGGCCGCTCGGTGACCTCGGCGCGGACGGTGATGCCTTCGTACGCCGCCGGCCGCTCGAGCTCGCTCTGGGCCACCATGTTGCCCATGCCGTAGACGACCCAGGTGCCGTTCACCCGGGTGATCGGCTGCACCACGTGCGCGTGCTCGCCGACGACCAGGTCGATGTCGGGGGACGCGGTCAGCTGCTCGGCGAGGGCGAGCTGGGCGGCGTCGGGGAGGTGGTCGTACTCCGTGCCCCAGTGCACGTGCGCGACCACGACGTCCGCACCGGCCCGGCGCGCCCGGCCCGCCTGGGCGAGCAGGTCGTCGGCGTCGCCGAGCTGAGCGACGGCCCACTCCTGCCCCGCGGGGAGCACGTAGCCGTTCAGCCCGTACGTCGCCGCCACGATCGCGACCCGCACCCCGTCGCCGGTGGTGAGCACCACCGGGTCGCGGCGCTCCGCGGCGCTGCGGAACGTGCCGACGTGGGCGACCCCGGCCCGGTCGAGCAGGTCGGCGGTCCGGACGATCCCGTCCACCCCGGCGTCCATGCTGTGGTTGGAGGCCGTGGTGCAGGCATCCCAGCCCATGGTTCCGATCCAGGCCGCGATCTGGTGTGGGGCGGCGAACACCGGGTAGCTGTGCAGCGGCCCGCCCGGCGCGGCGAACGGCACTTCCTCGTGGCACACGGCCAGGTCGGCGGACTCGACGTACGGCCGCAGCATCGCGAACATCGGATCGAAGTCGAACCGGTCGCCGGCGCCGGTGCGGGCATGGTCCTCCGCCGCGCTGTGCCAGACGGTGTTGTGCCACAGCAGGTCCCCGCCCAGCAGGATCGTCGCGGTGCGCGGCGGCGGCTCGGTGGGCGGCTCGGTCACCGGGGCGGCGTCCTCGCCCGCGGGCAGGCCGGTCGGGACCAGCGCCGGTGTGTCGGCGAGCGGCGGTGCGGCGGGCGACTCCTCGGCCAGGCGGGTCGGCCACGCGACGCCGACGATGGCGAGGACGAGCGCGCACGCCGCGACCAGCAGGACAGTGATGGCGACGCGGCGCACCGGTCGACCGGCCATGCCTCCATTCAACCGGGTCGGGGCGGCCCGCGGGGCGACATCGCCGATCCCGATCTTTGCGAGACTGGGCATATGAGCCAGCCCAGCGCCCTCAGCCCGCAGGCCCGCGACCGAGCGCTCGCCGCCATGCGGTCGACCGGCGGCCAGCCCGCCGGGGTCCGGCCCGAGCTGGACGTCCTGGTCGTCGGCGGCGGCGTGACCGGTGCCGGCACCGCGCTGGACGCGGTGACCCGCGGCCTGAGCACCGGGCTGCTCGAGCAGCGCGACCTGGCCAGCGGCACCAGCAGCCGCAGCAGCAAGCTGATCCACGGTGGCCTGCGCTACCTGGAGATGCTCGACTTCGGCCTGGTCCGCGAGGCGCTCCAGGAGCGTGGCCTGCTGCTCACCCGACTGGCGCCGCACCTGGTCCGGCCGGTCCCGTTCCTCTACCCGCTGACCCATCGCGGCTGGGAGCGCCCCTACGTCGCCGCGGGGCTCACGCTGTACGACGGGATGGCGGCCCTCGGCGCGCTGCGGAGCCAGGGTGACATGGGGCTGCCGCGGCACAAGCACCTGCTGCGCCGCCACGTGGCGCGGATCGCCCCGGACTTCCGGGCGGAGACGATCACCGGTGCGATCCAGTACTGGGACTGCCAGGTCGACGACGCCCGGCTGGTGGTCACGCTCGCCCGCACCGCCGCCGCCCACGGCGCGCACGTGGCCACTCGGGTCAAGGTGACCGGGTTCCTCCGCGAGGGCGAGCGGGTGGTCGGCGTACGCGCCCTCGACCTGGAGACCCAGGAGGAGCTCGAGGTGCGGGCGCGGGTGGTGGTGAACGCCGCCGGCGTGTGGACCGACGAGATCCAGGAGATGGTCGGCGGCCGCGGCGCGCTGCACGTCCAGGCCAGCAAGGGCATCCACCTCGTCGTGCCGCGCGACCGGATCCGCTCCGAGGCGGGGTTCATCGTGCGCACCGCGATCTCCGTGCTGTTCGTGATCCCGTGGGGCCGGCACTGGATCATCGGCACCACCGACACGCCGTGGGACCTGGACAAGGCGCACCCCGCGGCGTCGCGGGCCGACATCGACTACGTCCTCGAGCACGTCAACGCGATCCTGCGCGAGCCGCTGGACCACGACGACGTCCAGGGCGTGTACGCCGGGCTCCGGCCGCTGCTGTCCGGGGAGTCGGAGCCGACCTCGCGGATCTCCCGCGAGCACACCGTGGTCACCCCGGTCCCTGGGCTGGTGATGATCGCGGGCGGCAAGCTCACGACCTACCGGGTGATGGGCAAGGATGCGGTCGACGCGGCCGCACACTCGCTGCGCACCACCGCGAACCTCACCGTCCGCGACTCGATCACCGACAGGGTGCCGCTGGTCGGCGCCGCCGACTGGGAGACCCGCGCCAACCAGCGGGTGCTCCTCTCGCGTCGTTCGGGGCTGCACGTCGCCCGGATCGACCACCTCCTCGGCCGCTACGGCGGCCTGGTCGACGACCTGCTCGACCTGGTGGCCACCCGGCCCGAGCTGGCCGCGCCGCTGGACGGTGCGGACGACTACCTCGCCGCCGAGGTCGTCTACGCCGTCACCCACGAGGGTGCCCGGCACCTCGACGACCTGCTGACCCGCCGTACCCGCATCTCGATCGAGACCTTCGACCGCGGTGTCCGGGTGGCCTCCGAGGTCGCGCGGCTGATGGCCGGTGAGCTCGGCTGGGACGACGCCCGCACCGCCGACGAGATCGACCACTACCGGCGCCGGGTCGAGGCCGAGCGGCAGAGCCAGCTGCAGCTCACCGACCAGGAGGCCGACGAGGCCCGGGTGTCGGCCCCCGACATCGTGTGAGGGGCGTTGGCCGCGGTCGGTTTCCCCGGTTCACCGGGGAAACCGGAACTGTTGGGCCGAAACTTCGGGCCAACAGTTCCAACTTCCCCGGTGAACCGGGGAAACCGTCGACGGCGACGGCAATCGTCTAGTTGACAACTAGAACACGTTCCACCAATGCTGAGACCCATGTCACAGCGATCCGTTGGGAGGGGAACGTGACCCAGGCGCCGCCGCCGGCCGACCTGAGGATGCAGCGCTCGAGCAGGGAGGCGAGCACCGTGCCGGCCCGGCTGGCCGGGTGGCTGGCGCCGGTGCTGCCCGACGGGGCCGACCCGGTGGTGACGCTGCACAGCGGCGTGGACGCCAACGGGATGTCCTCGGAGACGCTGATCCTCGACGTCGCCTGGACCGAGGGGGGTGAGCGCCGGCTGGGGGAGTACGTCGCCCGCGTGGCACCCGCGCTCGACGACCTCCCGGTCTTCCCGACCTACGCGCTCCAGGACCAGTACGACGCGATCCGCATCGTCGGCGAGACCACCGACGTCCCGGTGCCACAGGTGCGCTGGATGGAGCCGACCGGCGAGGTGCTCGGCACCCCGTTCTTCCTCATGGACCGCATCGACGGGCTGGTGCCGCAGGACGTGCTGCCCTACAACTTCGGCGACAACTGGCTCCACGACGCCACCCACGCGGACCAGCGCCGGCTCCAGGACGCCACGGTCGACGTGATCGCCCGGCTGCACGCGATCCCCGACGCCGCCACGAGGTTCGGGTTCCTCGACCCGGCACACCCCGGCGAGACCCCGCTGGCCCGCAACCTCGCGCGGACCCGCGCCTGGTACGAGTTCGCGGTCGCCGACATCGGCCGCTCCCCGCTGGTCGAGCGCGGCCTGGCGTGGCTCGAGGCGCACCTGCCCGACACCGACGAGGCCGTGCTGTGCTGGGGCGACTCCCGCATCGGCAACGTGCTCTACCGCGACTTCGAGCCGGTCGGCGTCCTCGACTGGGAGATGGCCGCGCTCGGCCCGCGCGAGCTCGACCTGTCGTGGGTGGTCTTCGCCCACCAGGTCTTCGAGACGATCACCGGGATGCTCGAGCTTCCCGGCATGCCGCACTTCCTGCGCGAGGAGGACGTCAGGGCGACGTACGCCGAGCGCACCGGCGTCCAGGTCGGCGACCTGCACTGGTATCACGTCTACAACGCGGTGCAGTGGTGCATCGTGTTCATGCGCACCGGCGCCCGGCAGATCCACTTCGGCGAGATCGAGCGCCCGGACGACCTCGAGACGCTGTTCCACCACAAGCCGCTGATGGAGCGCCTCCTCGAGGAAGCAGGAGCATGACCGGCATCGGACCGCTCGACGAGTTCCCGCTCCACCAGGCGCCGCTGCCCCTGGCCTGGGCCAACAGCAGCGACCGCAACTTCTACGACCGCTGGTACTTCAACGCCCACGACCGCACCGGCGACCTCATGGTGGTCACCGGTCTCGGCTACTACCCCAACCTCGGCACCAAGGACGCGTTCGTCCTGGTCGCCCGCGACGGCAAGCAGACCGCCGTGCACCTCTCCGACCTGATCGACCAGGACCGGCTCAACCCGCACGTCGGCCGCTACCGCGTCGAGGTCCCCGAGCCGCTGCAGACCGTCCGGGTCGTGCTCGAGGAGACCGAGGGCATCGCGCTCGACCTCACCTGGGAGGGCACCTGCCCGGTGGTCCAGGAGCAGCCGCACGTGCTGCGCTCCGGCAGCCGGGTCACCCTCGACGCCCAGCGGTTCGCCCAGCTCGGCACCTGGCGCGGCACGATCGCGATCGACGGCGAGGAGATCACCGTCGACCCGGCGACCTGGGTCGGCAGCCGGGACCGCTCCTGGGGGATCCGCCCGGTCGGGGAGGCCGAGCCGCCGGGCGCGCCGTCCGACCCGCCGTTCGAGGGGATGTGGTGGCTCTACGTGCCGCTGCAGTTCGAGGACTTCGCGATCGTGCTGATCCTCCAGGAGGACCCCGACGGGTTCCGCACCCTCAACGACTGCACGCGGGTCTGGAAGGACGGCCGGGTCGAGCAGCTCGGCTGGCCGCTGGTCGACGTCCACTACGCCTCCGGCACGCGTACGCCGACCGGCGCGACGATCCGCTGCACGACGCCCGAGGGCAAGCCGCTCGTGCTCGAGGTCGAGTCCCGGCTCGCCGTACCCCTCCACGTCGGCGGCGGCTACGGCGGCGACCCGGACTGGATCCACGGCACCTGGAAGGGCGCGGGCTTCGCCGAGCGGGTCACGTACGCGCTGGACGACCCGGCCGTGCAGGGCCGGTTCATGTTCGGTTGCGTGGACCACGTCGGGCGGGCGCTGTGCAGCCAAGGAGGGGCCGACGGCCAGGAGGGCTTCGGGCTCTTCGAGCACTTCTGCATCGGCCGGCACGACCCGTCGGGCTTCGCCGACTTCTTCGCCCTCGCCCCGTGACCGCACCCGAGAGGAAACCGATCCCATGACCCTCGACCGCTCCGCGTTCTTCATCGACGGCGGCTGGGCGGCGCCGGCGACCTCGGCCACGCTCCAAGTCGTCTCGCCGCACACCGAGCAGGTGGTCGCGACCGTGCCCGAGGGCAGCGCCGCCGACATCGACGCCGCGGTCGCGGCGGCGCGTCGGGCGTTCGACGACGGCCCCTGGCCGCGGATGAGCCCACAGGAGCGGATCGAGGTCGTCCAGGCGTTCTCGAACCTCTACGCCGGCAAGCTCGCCGAGATGGCCGAGCTGATCACGATCGAGATGGGCTCGCCGACGTCGTTCGCCAACCTCGCCCAGTCCCCGGCGCCGTGGATGCAGATCGAGTCGTTCCTCGCGGTCGCGCGGGCGTTCCCGTGGGAGGAGGCGCGGCCCGGCGCGCTCGGCGCCGACGTGATCGTGCGGCGCGAGCCGGTCGGCGTGGTCGCGGCGATCCCGCCGTGGAACGTCCCGCAGTTCACGACGATGTCCAAGGTCGTCCCGGCGCTGCTCGCCGGCTGCACGGTGGTGGTCAAGCCGGCGCCCGAGACCCCGCTGGACACCTACCTGATGGCCGAGCTGCTCGCGGAGGCCGGCGTACCGGCCGGCGTCGTCAACATCGTGGCCGCGGGCCGCGAGGTCGGCGAGCACCTGGTCGCCCACCCGGGCGTCGACAAGGTCGCCTTCACCGGCTCCACTGCGGCGGGCCGCAAGATCGCGGCCGTCTGTGGCGAGCAGCTCAAGCGGGTCTCGCTCGAGCTCGGCGGCAAGTCCGCGGCGATCGTGCTCGACGACGCCGACCTGGCCGCCACGATGGAGGGCCTGAAGTTCACCGCGCTGATGAACTCCGGGCAGGCCTGCGTCGCGCAGACCCGGATCCTCGCCTCCCGGAGCCGGTACGACGAGGTGGTGGACGCGCTGGCCGCGACCGTGTCCGGGATGCAGGTGGGCGACCCGATGGACCCGGCCACCGAGATCGGCCCACTGGTGGCCCAGCGCCAGCAGGAGCGGGTCGAGAAGTACATCGCCCTCGGTCAGGAGGAGGGCGCGCGCGTGGTCGTCGGCGGCAACGGCCGCCCTGACGGGCTGGACGCGGGCTGGTACGTCCGCCCCACGGTGTTCGCCGACGTCGACAACCGGATGCGGATCGCCCGGGAGGAGATCTTCGGCCCGGTGCTCTCGGTGATCCCCTTCGACGACGTGGACGACGCGGTCCGGATCGCCAACGACTCCGACTACGGCCTCGCCGGCACGGTGTGGACCGGTGACGTCGAGGCCGGCCTCGACGTGGCCCGGCGGGTGCGCACCGGCACCTACGGCGTGAACACCTACACGATGGACTTCGCGGCGCCGTTCGGCGGCTACAAGTCCTCCGGGATCGGCCGCGAGTTCGGCCCGGAGGGCCTGGCCCAGTACACCGAGCTGAAGGCGATCTACACGCCCTGAACCCGACCGCCGACCGTCTTGACATTCGGACGCCATGTGTAAAAACCCACACGAGGCTACCGAAGGGTAGTTTCCGAGACGCGCGTCACATACCCTCGCCGGTATGAGCGCCCAGAGCCCGACTCCCGCCGGCGGCCCGGTCGTCGAAGGCCCGTTCGACCCCGAGCACGACCCGACGGCGGCCTACGCCCTCGAGCCGGAGTACGCCGACGCGCTCACCCGGCGCCTGGTCGCCACCGCCGGCCGCTCGGTCCAGGTCCGGTCCCCGCTCAACGACGCCCCGCTCGGGCACGTCCCGCAGTCCACCGTCGAGGACGTCGCGACGGCATTCGAGCGGGCCCGAAGGGCGCAGGTCGCCTGGGCCCGCACCCCGCTCGCGGAGCGCTCGGCGATCCTGCTGCGGCTGCACGACCTGGTGCTCGACCACCAGGACGAGATCATCGACCTGATCGTCTGGGAGAGCGGCAAGGCCCGCAAGCACGCCTTCGACGAGCCGCTGCACGTCGCGCTGACCGCCCGCTACTACGCGCGCACCGCCAAGCGGCACCTCGGCACCGAGCGCAAGATCGGGGTCGTGCCCGGCCTGACCCGGGTCGAGGTCAACCACAACCCGGTCGGCGTCGTCGGGATCATCTCGCCCTGGAACTACCCCTTCAACCTGGCGCTGATCGACGGCATCGCCGCGCTGATGGCCGGCAACGCGGTCGTCGCCAAGCCGGACTCGCAGACGATGCTCTCCGCGCTGCTCGGTGCCCGGCTGCTCGATCAGGCCGGCCTGCCGCGCGACCTGTGGCAGGTCGTCGCCGGCCCGGGCGCGGAGATCGGCGGCGCGATCGTCGAGCGGGCCGACTACGTCTGCTTCACCGGCTCGACCGCCACCGGCCGGTCGATCGCGAAGGGCTGCGCGGACCGGCTGATCGGCTGCTCGCTCGAGCTCGGCGGCAAGAACCCGCTCCTCGTGCTCCGCGACGCCGACCTCGAGAAGGCCGCGGAGGGCGCCGTACGCGCCTCGTTCTCCAACGCCGGCCAGTTGTGCGTCTCGATGGAGCGGATCTTCGTCGCCGACCAGCTCTACGACCGGTTCGTGGACCGGTTCGTGGCCCGCACCGAGGCGCTGACCCTCGGCGCGACCCTGGACTGGGGCAACGACATGGGCCCGCTGATCTCCCAGGCCCAGCTCGACACGGTCACCGCCCACGTCGACGACGCGGTCGCCAAGGGCGCCCGGGTGCTCGCCGGCGGCAAGGCCCGCCCCGACCTCGGCCCGTACTTCTTCGAGCCGACCATCCTCGAGGGGGTCAGCCCCGACATGACCTGCTTCGGCAAGGAGACCTTCGGGCCGGTCGTGTCGCTCTACCGGTTCCACGACGAGGTCGACGCCGTCGCCCGGGCCAACGACGGCGAGTACGGCCTGAACGCCTCGGTCTACAGCCGCGACGGCGCCCGGGCGCGGCTGATCGCCCGGCACCTGCGCTGCGGGACCGTCAACGTCAACGAGGCCTTCGCCGCGACCTTCGCGAGCATCGACGCCCCGATGGGCGGCATGCGCGAGTCCGGCGCCGGCCGCCGCCAGGGCGCGATGGGCGTCCGGCGGTTCACCGAGACCCAGGCCGTCGCGACCCAGCGGCTGATCCGGTTCGCCCCGCAGTACGGCATGTCCGACCAGATGTACGCCAAGGTCATGAACGCCAACCTGCGCCTGATGAAGAAGGTGGGACGCGCATGAGGTTCGACTACGACGTGCTGGTGGTGGGGTCCGGCTTCGGCGGGTCCGTGACGGCGCTGCGCCTGACCGAGAAGGGCTACCGGGTCGGCGTGATCGAGGCGGGCGCCCGGTTCGAGGACCAGGACCTGCCCGAGACCTCCTTCGAGGTCTCGAAGTACCTCTTCCGGCCCGAGATCGGCTGCTACGGCATCCAGCGCATCGACGCGCTCAAGGACTGCCTGATCGTCTCCGGGGCGGGCGTGGGCGGGGGGTCGCTGGTCTACGCGAACACCCTCTACGAGCCGCTGCCGGCGTTCTACGCCGACGCCCAGTGGAGCCACATCACCGACTGGCGCGCCGAGCTGGCGCCGTACTACGACCAGGCCAAGCGGATGCTGGGCGTCGTCGAGAACCCGCTCCGCACGCCCTCCGACGAGATCATGGAGAAGGTGGCGACCGAGATGGGCGTCGCCGACACCTTCCACCCCACGCCGGTCGGGGTGTTCTTCGGCGGTCCCGGGGCGGGCATGGGCCAGGCCGTGGACGATCCGTTCTTCGGCGGCGCCGGGCCGGACCGGCGTACCTGCATCGCCTGCGGCTCGTGCATGACCGGCTGCCGGCACAACGCCAAGAACACCCTGGTCAAGAACTACCTCTACCTCGCCGAGCGCAACGGCGCGAAGGTGATGCCGCTGACCACGGTGACCCGGGTCCGCCCGCGCGAGGGCGGCGGGTACGACGTGCACGTCCGCTACACGAAGGCGAAGATCGACCGGCGCTCGGTGCGGCGGGTGCTGAGCGCCGAGCAGGTCGTGTTCGCCGCGTCCGCGCTCGGCACCCAGCGGCTGCTGCACAAGATGAAGGACGAGGGGCACCTGCCCCGCCTCTCCGACCGCCTCGGTGAGCTGGCCCGGACCAACTCCGAGTCGATCGGCGGCGTGGTCGCGCCGGACCTGTCGGTCGACTACAGCCAGGGCATCGCGATCACCAGCAGCTTCCACCCGGACGCGAACACCCACATCGAGCCGGTCCGCTACGGACCGGGCAGCAACCTGATGTCGTTGCTCCAGTCGGTGCTCACCGACGGTGACGGCGACGAGCCGCGCTGGCGGACCTGGCTGCGCGAGGTGTGGCGCCAGCGCAAGCAGGTGCCGAACCTCTACGACATGAAGCACTGGTCCGAGCGCACGATCATCGCGTTGGTGATGCAGAGCGTGGACAACTCGATCACCACCTACACCAAGCGGATCCCCGGCACCCGCAAGCGCTACCTGACCTCCAAGCAGGGCCACGGCGAGCCGAACCCGACCTGGATCCCGGCCGGCAACGAGGCGATCCGGGCGATGGCCCGGATCACCGGCGGCTTCCCCGGCAGTGCGGTCGGCGACGCCTTCAACATGCCGCTGACCGCCCACTTCCTGGGCGGCTGCCCGATCGGCGACTCCCGGGAGACCGGGGTGGTGGACCCCTACCAGCGGGTCTACGGGTACCCCGGGCTGCACATCGCCGACGGCTCGGCGATCTCGGCGAACCTCGGCGTGAACCCGTCGCTGACGATCACCGCGCAGGCGGAGCGCGCCATGTCGTTCTGGCCCAACAAGGGCGAGGCCGACCCGCGGCCCGACCTGGGCGCGGCGTACCAGCGGATCCAGCCGGTCCGCCCCGCCGCCCCGGTGGTCCCCGACGACGCGCCCGGGGCGCTGCGGCTGCCGATCGTCGGCGTCAGCTGAGCGTGGATCCGAACCGGACGGGAATCTGCAGAAATTTCCTGAGAATGGCCCGTGACCCGGGTCAGCACGGGTCGTTGAGCCAGCGGACCCGGCAAATACGCTCCCTCCCACCGCCGGGTCCCATGTCCAGGCTCTGTCCAGCAGACGCGTGGACGGTCAGGGCCCGGCCATCCCTCCCTCCCCGGCCGGGCCCTGATGCGTTTCCGGACGCCGCCGGCGGTTTCCCCGGCTAACCGGGGAAACCGGAACCGTTCGGCCGAAACTTCGGGCCAGAAGTTCCCGGATTGCCTGAGAAGACAGCCGTGCACCGAGCCTGGATCTCTCCCACCGAAGCGAGGCGGTGGGTCGGCTGCTCGCCTCGATAGGCTGTGCCGCATGACGCAGCCCGCGGAGCACGATCTGGTCCTGGTGGTCGACTTCGGGGCGCAGTACGCCCAGCTGATCGCCCGGCGGGTCCGCGAGGCGCGGGTCTACTCCGAGATCGTGCCGCACACGACCCCGGTGGCCGAGATCCTGGCCCGCGAGCCGAAGGCGATCATCCTCTCCGGCGGCCCGTCCTCGGTCTACGAGCCCGACGCCCCGAGCATCGACCCCGCGATCTTCACCTCCGGCACCCCGGTGTTCGGGATGTGCTACGGCTTCCAGCTGATGGCCCAGGGCCTCGGGGGCGAGGTGGCCCACACCGGCGCCCGGGAGTACGGGCGTACGGCGGTCGCCGTGGCCCGACCCGGGACGCTGCTGGCGGACATCCCCGCGCACCACACCGTGTGGATGTCGCACGGCGACTCGGTGGCGGCCGCCCCGTCCGGCTTCGACGTGCTGGCCTCGACGGCCACGACGCCGGTGGCGGCGTTCGAGGACGTCGACCGCGGCCTGGCCGGCGTCCAGTGGCACCCCGAGGTGCTGCACACCGAGCACGGCCAGAAGGTGCTCGAGCACTTCCTGGTCCAGATCGCCCACTGCCGCCAGACCTGGACCATGGTCAACATCGTCGAGGAGCAGATCGAGGCCATCCGCGCGCAGATCGGCGATCGCGGCCAGGCGATCTGCGGGCTGTCCGGCGGCGTCGACTCCGCGGTCGCGGCCGCGATCGTGCAGCGGGCGATCGGCGACCGGCTCACCTGTGTGTACGTCGACCACGGGCTGATGCGCCAGGGCGAGACCGAGCAGGTCGAGCGCGACTTCGTGGCCGCGACCGGCGTCGACCTCAAGGTCGTCGACGCCGAGAAGCAGTTCCTCGACGCACTCGCGGGCGTCACCGACCCCGAGGAGAAGCGCAAGATCATCGGCCGCGAGTTCATCCGGGTCTTCGAGGCCGCGGAGGCGGACATCCTCGGCGGGAGTCTGCCGGACGATGGGGGGAGCAAGGTCGCGTTCCTCGTCCAGGGCACGCTCTACCCCGACGTGGTCGAGTCCGGCGGGGGAGCGGGGACCTCCAACATCAAGTCACACCACAACGTCGGCGGCCTGCCCGACGACCTCGAGTTCGAGCTGGTCGAGCCGCTGCGCACCCTGTTCAAGGACGAGGTCCGGCTGGTCGGCGAGCAGCTCGGCCTGCCGGCCGAGATCGTGTGGCGCCAGCCGTTCCCGGGCCCCGGGCTCGGCATCCGGATCATCGGCGAGGTCACCCGCGAGCGGCTCGACATCCTCCGCGAGGCCGACGCCATCGCCCGGGAGGAGCTCACCCGCGCCGGCCTGGACCGCGACATCTGGCAGTTCCCCGTCGTGCTCCTCGCCGACGTCCGCTCGGTCGGCGTCCAGGGTGACCACCGCACCTACGGACACCCCGTCGTGCTCCGTCCGGTCACCTCCGAGGACGCGATGACCGCCGACTGGGCGCGGCTGCCGTACGACGTGCTCGAGCGGATCTCGACCCGGATCACCAACGAGGTGCGGGAGATCAACCGGGTGACGGTCGACATCACCTCCAAGCCCCCGGGCACCATCGAGTGGGAGTGACCGCCCGGTCGAGGTCAGCCGAGGAACTCGGCGATCCGCTCGTGGTACCCCGGAGGCTGCAGGAGGAACGAGTCGTGGCCGAACGGTGAGGCCAGCTCGGCCCAGTCCACCGCCACCCCCAAGGCCTTCAGCTCCGCGGTCATCCGCGCGGACTGGGTGGAGTCGAAGCGCCAGTCGGAGTCGAACGAGGTCAGCTGGAACCGGGTCGCGGTGCTGCGCAGCGCAGCGGCCGTCCCCGGGTCGGCGAACGGGTCGAAGTAGTCGAGCAGGCGGGTCAGGTAGAGGTAGGACAGGGCGTCGAACCGGCCCAGGAACACCTGTCCCTGGTGCTGCAGGTAGTGCTCCACCTCGTAGTCCGGGCCGAGCGTCCAGGCGTCGCCGCGAGACCTGCGGCGGTGGCCGAACTTCGTCTCGAGGGACTGGGCCGAGACGTAGGTGATGTGCGCCATCATCCGGGCGACCTTCTGGCCGCGCCAGGGGAAGACGCCCTGCTCGACGTACCGTCCGTTGCAGAAGTCGGGGTCGGACATGATCGCCTCGCGGCCGATCGCGGAGAACGCGATGTTCTCCGGTGACAGCCGGGAGGACGCGGCCACGAGGACCGCTCGTTCGAGCGCGTCGGGTTCGTCGATCACCCATTGCAGGACCTGCATGCCGCCGAGCGATCCGCCGACTGCGGCGTGCAGCCGCTCGATCCCGAGGTGCGCGACCAGTCGCCGGTGTGCGGCGACCAGGTCGCTCATGTGCAGCATCGGGAAGTCGAGGCAGTACGGCGCGCCGGTGGCCGGGTCGGTCGACAGCGGGCCGGTGCTGCCCGAGCAGCCGCCCAGCAGGTTGGCGGAGATGACGAAGAAGCGGTCGGTGTCCACGGGCTTGCCCGGGCCGATCAGGTTGTCCCACCACCCGCGCTTCTTCGAGCCCACGTGCAGCCCGGCGGCGTGGGCGTCGCCGGTGAGGGCGTGGCAGATGAAGACGGCGTTGTCGCGTGCCGGCGAGAGCGACCCGTAGGTCTCGTAGGCGACCTCGACGTGATCGAGGCGGCCGCCGCCTCGCAGGTGCAGCGGGTCGTCCGGGCCGGCCAGGACGACCCGCTGCGTCTCGACGTAGCCGAGCGAGCCGGTCATGGGGTCACTTGCTGGCTGCGAGCGCCTGGTCCAGGTCGGCGATGATGTCCTCGACGTTCTCGATGCCGATCGAGAGCCGCACCATGTCCTCGGGGACGCCCGCCGCCTCGAGCTCGTCGGGCGTGAGCTGGCTGTGCGTGGTGGTGGCGTTGTGGATCGCCAGGGACTTCGCGTCGCCGATGTTGGCGAGGTGGCTGAAGAGCCCCAACGCCTCGATGAACCGCTTGCCGCCCTCGCGTCCGGACTTCAGGCCGAAGCTCAGCAGGCCGCCGTATCCCTTGCCGGTGCCGATCCGGTCGAAGGTCTCCTTGTGGGGGCTGTCGGCCAGGCCCGGGTAGTTGACCCACGAGACGCCCTCGTGCCCGTTCAGGAACTCCGCGACCTGCAACGCGTTCTCGCTGTGCCGCTCCATGCGCAGGTGCAGCGTCTCGAGGCCCTGGAGGAACAGCCAGGAGTTCATCGGGGTGGTCGCCCCGCCGGTGTTGCGCAGCAGCACGGTGCGGGCCCGGATGATGTACGCCGCCGGGCCGGCCGCTTCGGTCCACACCGCACCGTGGTAGGCCGGGTCGGGCTTCGTCAGGCCGGGGAACCGGTCGGCGTGGGCCGCCCAGTCGAACTTCCCGGAGTCGACGATCACGCCGCCGATCGAGGTGCCGTGGCCGCCGATGTACTTCGTCGCCGCGTGCACCACGACGTCGGCGCCCTGGTCGAAGGCCCGCACCAGGTACGGCGTGGGCGCGGTGTTGTCGATGATCAGGGGCAGCCCGAGCGCGTGGGCGGCCTCGGCCCAGGCCGGGATGTCGACGACGTTGATCCTGGGGTTGCCGACGGTCTCGCCGAAGACCAGGCGAGTCTTGTCGTCGACGACCTTCGCGAGGTCCTCGGGCCGGTCGGGATCGACGAAGCGCACCTCGATGCCGAACTGCGGCAGCGTGTGGGCGAAGAGCGCGTAGGTGCCGCCGTACAGCGTGGACAGCGCCACGATGTTGTCGCCGGCGTAGGTCAGGTTGAGCACCGCGTAGGTCGTCGCCGTCGAGCCGCTGGCCACGGCGAGTGCCCCGACGCCACCCTCGAGCTGGGTCATCCGCTGCTCGAAGACGTCCTGGGTCGGGTTCATGATCCGGGTGTAGATGTTGCCCGGCTCGGCGAGGCTGAAGAGGTTCGCCGCGTGCTCGGTGTCGTTGAAGACGTACGACGTGGTCTGGTAGATCGGCACGGCCCGGCTGTTCGTGGCCGGGTCGTGCTCCTCCTGGCCTGCGTGGACAGCAAGAGTCTCGGGTCGGTACGTCATCTCTCCTCCTGGGGCGGTTGCGCTCGACATGCGCGGTGTGAGCGTAGGCAGGCCCGGACCGGCCCGCCGACCGCGTCCACCTGTCGGGCGCTCTCGGCGTGACGGACGTCTCACCGACTCGGTCGTTCGCCCTCCTGACACCGGCCGTTCAGGTTGGGTAGAGTTTTCAACGAACCGCCGGGGACCCGAGACCCCGGCGGTTCTTCCATTTCCTCGAATGGATCCCGGCCAGTGGGTACAGCGCTGCCATGGCGATCAACACCCGCAGGATGAAGGCCACTCCCGAGCAGGTCTGGGATGTGCTGGCCGACGGCTGGCTCTACCCGCTCTGGGTGGTCGGCGCCTCCCGGATGCGCGAGGTCGACGACGCCTGGCCCGTGGTCGGCTCGCAGCTGCACCACTCGGTCGGCACCTGGCCGGCGCTCCTGGACGACAGCACCGAGGTGGTGGAGTCGACCCCGGGCTCGACGCTGGTGCTGCACGCCCGGGCCTGGCCGACCGGTGCCGCCCGGGTGACGATCCGGCTGGAGGCGGTCGGCGTCGAGACCGACGTCAGCATCGAGGAGGACGCCGTCAGCGGCCCTGCGCTCCTGATCCCGAAGCCGGTTCGCGACCTGCAGCTGACGTGGCGCAACTCCGAGAGCCTGCGGCGGCTCGCCTACATCGCCGAGCGCCGCAGCGCCGGGAGGACCTCCGCCTCGTAGGCGCGGAAGAAGTCGTCCTGGTCCGGGCCCACCTGCGCGACGTACAGCTCGTCGAACCCGGCCTCGGCGTACTTCGCCAGCTTGGTGACGTGCTCCTCGACGTCCGGCCCGCAGGGCATGGTCTCGCCGACCATCTCCGGGGTCACCAACGACGAGGCCTGCTCGAAGTGCGCCGGGCTCGGCAGCACCTGCGCGAGCTCGCCGGGAACGCCGGCGTTCGCCCAGAGCCGGTGGGCGAGCGCCTGGGCCTGCTCGCGGTCCGGACCCCAGCAGGCCTTGGCGCCGGCCATCGCCGGGCCCTTGCCGCCCTGTTCCCGGTACGACGCCAGCGACTCCGCGTCCGGCTGCGTGGTCACGAACCCGTCGCCGATCCGGGCGGCGAGCGAGACCGCCTCCGGCCCGAACCCGGAGACCGGGATCTCGACCGGCCGGTCGGGCAGGGTGAAGATCCGCGCGTCCTCGACCGTGTAGTGCCGGCCGTGCTGGGTGACCCGCTCGCCGGTGAGCAGCCGGCGGATCACGTCGACCGCCTCCTCGAGCATCTCGAGCCGGACGTCCGCGGTGGGCCAGCGGCTGCCGGTGACGTGCTCGTTGAGCGCCTCGCCGGAGCCGACCCCGAGGCGGAACCCACCTCGGCACATCCGGGCGGTGGTGGCCGCCGCCTGGGCGATGATCGCCGGGTGGATCCGCACCGTCGGGCAGGTGACCGCGGTGGTGATCGGCAGGTCGCAGACCTGGCTGACCGCCCCGATCACGCTCCACACGAACGGGCTCTGGCCCTGCTCGTGGTTCCACGGGTGGTAGTGGTCGGAGATCCAGAGCCCCTCGAACCCGGCGTCCGCGGCCAGCCTCGCCTGGCGGACCAGCTCCTCGGGCGGGTGCTCCTCACAGGAGAGGAAGTAGCCGATCCTCACCTCAGCTCTTCCTCGCCGTCGCCTTGCCGCCCTTGCGCCCGGCCTCCTTCTTCTGGGCGGTGGTGCCGCCCTGCGAGCTGTCGCCGCCCTTGCCGGACTGCTCGCCGCCGTGCTTGGAGGAGTCCTTGGCGTTGGCGATCTTGGCGGCCCGCTCCTTCGACATGCCCTTGTCCTTGAGGGCCTCGTACTGCTTCTCGTTCTTCACGTTCGCCGACTTGCTGGGCACGGTGTCCTCCTGAGATCGCCGATGGATCGGACCCCGAGGAGGTACCCGCCCTCGGCGGGCCCATGCGAGATCAGTCGTCGACTCAGCCGTTGACGGGGACGACCACCTCGCGTGCGAACCGCTCCAGGGCGTCGACCTTCTGCTCCAGGGTCGCGTCCGGTCCGTGGTAGTAGGCCCACGGCATCGTCCAGCAGTCCGTGATCCCGCCGGCCGCCGCCCGGGCGAAGTGCTCGGGCAGGAACGCGTCACTGAGCGCGGCGACCACGGTGAAGTCGTCGTCCGCACCGGCCTCCCGGCGGACCTCTGCGAGCCGCCCGGCCAGGGCGATCGCCTCGTCGACCGGGTAGATGTCACCGACCCAGCCGTCGTGGCGGGCCGCGCGCCGGAACGCGACCTCGGACAGGCCCCCGACCAGGATCGGGATCCGCTCGGTCGGCGTCGGCTCCATGGTCAGCCGCGGCGCGGTGTAGGACTCGCCTTCGAACTCGGTCCAGCCCGGCGTCCACAGCGCGGCCAGCAGCGCGAGCGCCTCATCGGTACGCCGGCCCCGGGTGGTGAAGTCCTGGCCGAGCAGCTCGAACTCCTCGCGGCACCAGCCGATCCCGACGCCGAGGCTGACCCGGTTGCCGGAGAGCACCGCGGCGGTCCCGACACTCTTGGCGACCTGGTACGGGCTCCGGATGGCCGGCACGTAGACGGACGTGGGGAACCGGAGCCGGGTGGTGATCGCCGCCAGCGACCCGACGAGAAGCGCACGTGCACAGCCTAGCCAGGAAATAGAACGTGTTCTCGTCTACTGCGGGCCCGGGTACGGCGCGTCCTTGAGCAGCCGGGCCAGGTGGGCGGCGTGCCGCGCGGCCGCCTCGGTGGTCGCGGCCGTCTTCTCCGGCGTCGGGTCGAGCTCGTTGTAGTCGGTGCTCTGCATGGCCTCGCCCACCCAGTAGGTCCCGGCGCTCGCCGCGATCGTGAATCCGGTGTCGTTGAGTGCCTGGAGCACCTCGGCCACGACGTGGTGGGCGCCGTCCTCGTTGCCGACCACCGCCACGACGCCGACCTTGCCCTCGGTGAGCATCCGGCCCTCGTCGTCGGTCTCGCTGAGCTCGGCATCGAGCCGCTCGAGGACCATCTTGCAGACCGAGGCCGGCTGGCCCATCCAGATCGGGGTCGCGACCACCAGGATGTCACTGACCAGCATCTTGGCCCGGATCTCCGGCCACGCGTCGCCGTCGCCCTCGTCGGCGCTCACGCCGAACCGGACGTCGTGGTCGACGACCCGGACGACCTCGCCGGTCACGCCGTGCTCCTCGAGCTCGCGCAGCACCTGCGCGCCGAGCAGCTGGGAGCTGGACTCGGCCGGGGAGGGCTTGAGCGTGCAGACGAGGACGAGGGCGCGCAGGGGGGTGTCGGTCATGCCGGCCCGGTTCCCGGGTACCGGCGGACCATGCCCGAGGAGCGGCCCGGCGCCGGCGCGTGGATCCCCGAGAGCCTCAGCCTGCGGGCCCTGCGCGCGGCCGCGCAGGCGTGCCGCGGCTGCGAGCTCTACCGCGACGCCACCCAGGCCGTGATGGGCGACGGGCGGCGCGACGCCGACCTGATGCTGCTCGGGGAGCAACCCGGCGACCGCGAGGACCGGGTGGGAGAGCCGTTCGTCGGGCCGGCGGGGAAGGTGCTCGACGAGGCACTCGCGGAGGTCGGCATCGCGCCGGCGGACGTCTACACGACCAACGTGGTCAAGCACTTCCGCTGGTCGGGGACCCGGGGCAAGCAGCGCATCCACAAGTCGCCGAGCCGGGCGCACGTCGCGGCCTGCGGGCCCTGGCTCGAGGCGGAGCTGCGGCTGGTACGGCCCACGGGCGTGGTGCTGCTGGGCGGCACCGCCGGCAAGGCGGTGTACGGCGCGGGCTTCCGAGTGGGCGAGTCACGGGGCCGGATCCACGACTGGCCGGCCTCGTTCCCCGTGGCGCGGCCGCCCGCCTGGGTGCTCGCGACCACGCACCCGTCCGCCGTGCTGCGGGCCGACGACCGCAGGTCGGCGTACGAGGGTCTCGTCGCCGACCTGCGGGTCGTGGCGCAGCGGCTGATGGACCACTGAGCTGGATGGGTCTCGACACGCCGGTCGCGACCTCGCAGGCTCGGTCGCGCGTCTCGCTCGACCACCATCAGCCGGTCCGCTGGCGCGTCCCGGCTAGGTGAAGATGCTGACGCCGCCGGGCCCGACGAGCAGGCCCACGATGATCAGCACGATGCCCCAGAGCAGCTGGCCCTTGAAGAGCTGGAAAATGCCGGCGATCACGAGGATGACGGCCAGGATCCACAGCAGGAATGCCATGAGTGTTCCTCCCTCTCGGTGAGACCGTCTCGTACCCTGCGGTGCGGGCCCTTACTCCTCGGGGAAGTCCTCGACGATGTGGACTGCGGCCTCCTCGGCCGACGCGGCCGCGCCGTCGATGCCGACGTCCTCGCCGACCAGGTCCTTCTCGGTGTCCTCGCCGAGCCCCTCGTCGGGGTCGACCAGTCGCCCGGCGCGGGCTCGCCCGACCTCGCCGTCGTCCAGGAGCTCGTCGTCGCCGGCGTCGGCGTACGGGTCCTCGTCGGGGATCTCCTGATCGACGCGCTGGTCGATCGTCTCCCGGTGCTCCTCCTCCCAGGGCGTGTTGCCGTAGCCCTGGCCGGCGGAGTAGCGCTCGGGCGGGGAGTAGCCCCGATCGAGCTCGTCCTCGACATCGCCGTCACCGAGGTCGTCGATGTTCCCGGGCTGGTCCTCGTCGTCGACGCTGTAGTCGCCGTAGATCTCCGACTCGCCTTCGCTGTGAGTGCTCATGGGTCCTCCTTGGTCGAACCTCACGCTAACCCACGCCGAAACAGGGCCGATTGCCCTTGCGCCGGGCCGACCGCCCCGGGAACGGTGAGGACATGGACGCAAGCCTGGACACCCTCGATCGCTGGTGGCGCGCCGCCAACTACCTGTCCGTCGGCCAGATCTACCTGATGGACAACCCGCTGCTGCGCGAGCCCCTGGTCGCCGAGCACGTCAAGCCGCGCCTGCTGGGCCACTGGGGCACCACGCCCGGGCTGAACTTCGTGTACGCGCACCTCAACCGGGCGATCATGGCCCGTCAGCAGCAGATGATCTTCATCACCGGTCCCGGCCACGGTGGTCCGGGCCTGGTCGCGTCGTCCTACCTCGAGGGGACCTACTCCGAGGTCTACACCGACATCACCCAGGATGCGGCCGGGATGCAGCGGCTGTTCAAGCAGTTCTCGTTCCCGGGTGGCATCCCCAGCCACGTGGCCCCGGAGACACCGGGCTCGATCCACGAGGGCGGCGAGCTCGGCTACGCGCTCTCGCACGCGTACGGCGCCGCGTTCGACAACCCCGACCTCGTGGTGGCCGCCGTCGTCGGGGACGGCGAGGCCGAGACCGGCCCGCTCGCGACCAGCTGGCACTCCAACAAGTTCCTGGACCCGCGTCGTGACGGCGCGGTGCTGCCGATCCTGCACCTCAATGGCTACAAGATCGCCAACCCGACCGTGCTGGCCCGGATCCCCGAGGACGAGCTGGTCTCGCTGCTGCGTGGCTACGGGTACACGCCGTACGTCGTGGCGGGCTCGGACGCCGCCCAGATGCACGCCGACTTCGCCGGCACCCTGGACCGGTGCCTCGAGGAGATCGCGGGGATCCAGGGCGAGGCGCGCGCCGCCTCGGACCCGCTGCCGAGGCCGGCCTGGCCGATGATCGTGCTGCGCTCCCCGAAGGGATGGACCGGCCCGAAGGAGGTCGACGGCAAGCGCGTCGAGGACTTCTGGCGCTCCCACCAGGTCCCGTTCGCCAACGCCCGCAGCGACGACGCGCACCGTGCGGTGCTCGAGGAGTGGCTGCGCAGCTACCGACCCGAGGAGCTCTTCGACGAGTCGGGGGCGCCCGCCCCGGACATCGCCGCCCTGCACCCGGGCGGTGAGCTGCGGATGAGCGCGTCGCCGCACGCCAACGGCGGCCTGCTGCTCAAGCCCCTGCGGATGCCCGACTTCCGTGACTACGCGGTCGAGGTGGACGCACCAGGTACGGGCTCGGTCGAGGCGACCCGGGTGCTGGGCGGGTTCCTGCGCGACGTGATGGCGCAGAACATGCACAACTTCCGGATGTTCGCCCCCGACGAGAACTCCTCCAACCGGCTCCAGGACGTCATGGAGGTGACCGACCGGGCGTGGAACGCCGAGATCCTCGGCTACGACGACCACCTCGCGCCGGACGGCCGGATCATGGAGATCCTCTCCGAGCACACCTGCCAGGGCTGGCTCGAGGGCTACCTGCTCACCGGGCGCCACGGGCTCTTCTCCTGCTACGAGGCGTTCATCCACCTGATCGACTCGATGTTCAACCAGCACGCGAAGTGGCTGGAGTCCACCCGGCGCATCGAGTGGCGGCGGCCGGTGGCGTCGCTGAACTACCTGCTCACCTCGCACGTGTGGCGCCAGGACCACAACGGGTTCTCGCACCAGGACCCGGGCTTCATCGACCACGTCGTGAACAAGAAGGCCAACGTGGTGCGGGTCTACCTGCCGCCGGATGCCAACACGCTGCTCTCGGTGGGCGACCACTGCCTGCGCAGCAAGCACTACGTCAACGTCGTGGTCGCGGGGAAGCAGCCGGCGCTGCAGTACCTCTCCATGGACGACGCGATCGTGCATTGCACCAAGGGCGCCGGCATCTGGGACTGGGCGTCGAACGACGGCGACGAGGGTCCCGACGTGGTCATCGCCTGTGCCGGCGACGTGCCGACGATGGAGGCGCTGGCCGCGGTCGACCTGCTGCGCGAGCACCTGCCCGACCTGCGGATCCGGTTCGTCAACGTGGTGGACCTGATGCGCCTCCAGCCCGCGAGCGAGCACCCGCACGGGTTCTCGGAGGCCGACTTCGACGCCCTGTTCACCACCGACCGGCCGGTGATCTTCGCCTACCACGGCTATCCGTGGCTGATCCACCGGCTGACCTACAAGCGCACCAACCACGCCAACATCCACGTGCGCGGGTACAAGGAGGAGGGCACCACCACCACGCCGTTCGACATGACGGTCCTCAACCACATGGACCGCTACAACCTCGCCATCGACGTGATCGACCGGGTGCCGCGGCTGGCGGCGACCTCGAGTGACGCGCGGGAGGAGTTCAAGAACGCCCTGATCCGGCACCGGCAGTACATCCGCACCTACGGCGAGGACCTGCCGGAGATCCGCGACTGGACCTGGCAGGGCTCCTTCGGGCCCCGCTACCGCACCGCGACCCCCGAGCTCGACGCCCCGGAGGGCTGAGAGTCAGGAGCGTCCGGCGTACGTCGTGGTGCGTTCGACGACGGGGCGGTTGATGCCGGCGCCGATGTCGATGAGTTCGGCGACGGTCTTGGCGGAGCCGTGTTCGGAGCCGGCCATGCGGGAGATGGTTTCTTCCATGAGGGTGCCGCCGAGGTCGTTGGCGCCGGCTTGGAGCATGGCTTGGGTGCCCTCGATGCCGAGCTTGACCCAGGAGGTCTGGATGTTGGGGATGCGGCCGTGGAGCAGGATCCGGGCCATGGCGTGGACGGCGAGGTTGTCGCGCTGGGTGGGGCCGGGGCGGGCGACGCCGGCGAGGTAGATGGGTGCGGAGGTGTGCACGAAGGGCAGGGGTACGAACTCGGTGAAGCCCCCGGTCTCGTCTTGGATCCGGGACAGGACGCGGAGGTGGTTGACCCAGTGGCGGGGGTTGTCGACGTGGCCGTACATCATCGTGGAGGTGGTGGGGATCCCGACTCGGTGGGCGGTGGTGATGACCTCGATCCAGGTGCGGGTGGGCAGCTTGCCCTTGGTCAGGACCCAGCGGACCTCGTCGTCGAGGATCTCCGCGGCGGTGCCGGGGATGGACCCGAGGCCGGCCTCGCGGGCCTTGATGAGGAAGTCCTCGATGGACAGCCCGGTGCGGGCGGTGCCGTTGACGATCTCCATGGGGGAGAAGGCGTGGACGTGCATGTCGGGGACCCGTTGCTTGACCGCGGCGACGAGGTCGAAGTAGGCGGTGGCGGGGAGCTCGGGGTCGATGCCGCCTTGCATGCACACCTCGGTGGCGCCCAGGTCCCAGGCCTCGGCGGCCCGGTCGGCGACCTCGGCATAGGACAGGGAGTAGGCGTCGGCGTCGGTGCGGCGTTGGGCGAACGCACAGAACCGGCAGCCCACGTAGCAGACGTTGGTGAAGTTGATGTTGCGGTTCACCACGTAGGTGACCTCGTCGCCGACCGCGTCGCGGCGCAGGTCGTCGGCCAGCCGGCACACCTGCTCCAGCAACGCCCCCTCGGCGGTCATCAGGGTCAGCGCGTGCTCGTCGGAGAGGTTCCCGGGGTCGGCCTGCGCGGCGGCCATTGCCTCACGCCCCTCGGCGTGCAGGACCGCGGGCGCGCCCGTGGTGGACGCCGCGTCCTTGACCGCCTCCCAGTCGCCGTACACGTTGGCGAAGTCCGAGCGCCGGTCCTCGGTGCGGCCCCCGTGGGGACCCTCGTCGTCGATGGCCGCGTGCAGGTCGGTGCGCCCGACCCCGGGCCCGACACTGGCGAAGCCGCCGTCGGGCTCCTGCCACGGCAGACCGGTCGGGCGGACGCCCGGTTTCGCCAAGCCGTCCTCGGTGGCGAGCGCCGCGACGTGCCCGGACACCCGCGGGTCCAGCCACGGCTCCCCGGCCCGCACGTACTCGGGGTGCACGGTCAGCCGCGGCCGCAGCTCGAACCCGCAGCCGGCGGTGATCTCGCGCAGCCGGTCCAGGGAGGGCCAGGGGCGCTCGGGGTTCACGTGGTCCGGGGTCAGCGGGGAGACCCCGCCCCAGTCGTCCACCCCCGCCTCGAGCAGTGCGCGGCACTCGGTCAGGTCGACCAGGTTGGGTGGGGCCTGGATCCGGGCCTTGGGGCCGAGCACGATCCGGGTGACCGCGATCGCGGCCCGGTACTCGGCCAGGTCGAGGTCGCCCGCGTGTCGCATCGCGGTGTCGGGCTTGGCCCGGAAGTTCTGGACGATCACCTCCTGGACCGCGCCGTAGGCCTTCATCGTGGCGCGCAGCGCGAAGATCGTCTCGGCCCGCTCCGCGAGACTCTCCCCGATCCCGACCAGCAGCCCGGTGGTGAACGGGATCGAGAGCCGCCCCGCGTCCTCGAGCACGCGGAGCCGCACCGCCGGGTCCTTGTCCACCGAGCCGTGGTGCGCCAGCCCCTTGGTCTCGAACAACCGGCGGCTGGTGGTCTCCAGCATCATCCCCATCGAGGGGGCCACCGGCTTGAGCCGGTTCAGCTCCTCCCACGACATCACGCCGGGGTTCAGGTGGGGCAGCAGCCCGGTCTCCTCCAACACCCGCACCGCCATCGCCCGGACGTAGGCCAACGTCGAGTCATAGCCCTGCTCGTCGAGCCACGCCCGCGCCTGCGGCCACCGGTCCTCGGGCCGATCACCCAGGGTGAACAGTGCCTCCAGACAACCCAGCTCCGCACCCTGTGCGGCGATCGCCACGATCTCGTCCGGCGAGAGGTACGGCGCCCGCCCCTCCCGGGCCGCCTGCGCCGGGGTCTCCACGAACGTGCAGTAATGACACCGGTCCCGACACAACCGGGTCACCGGGACGAACACCTTCGGCGAGTAGGTCACCACCCCAGGACGACCCGCCGCCACCAGCCCCGCATCACGCACCCGCGCCGCCACCGCCACCAACCGGTCCAGATCATCCCCGGACGCGGCCAACAACACCGCCGCCTCCGCCACATCCAACACGGCACCACGCTCGGCACGCGCCAACGCCCGACGGACCTGCTGCGCAGTCGGCTGCTCGTTCATCCACGTCAGGCTAGTCCCGGGCCGGTTCGATGCTCGGGCCGGCCCGGGACCCGGACAACGGCGTGTCTCAGCCGACCGGCAGCGCCTCGGGCTCGGGCGTCGGCTCCTCGGGGGTGAACTCGACCGGCGGCTTGCGGTCCAGCGCGCTCGGCCACCAGATCTTCCCGCCCAGGTCGAGGTTGACCGCGGTGACCAGCACCGAGCGGACGATCATCGTGTCCAGCAGCACGCCGAGCGCGATCGTCGTACCGAGCTGGAGGGTGAACGTCATCGGCATGGTCGCGAGCATCCCGAACGTCGCGGCCAGCACGATGCCGGCGGACGTGATCACCCCGCCCGTGGAGGACAGCGCGATCAGCGATCCCCTGCGGGTGCCCTGGACGGCCGTCTCCTCGCGGACCCGGGTCATCAGGAAGATGTTGTAGTCGATGCCGAGGGCGACGAGGAACACGAAGCTGAACAGCGGATATCCGGTGTCGGTGTTCTCGTAACCGTAGATGAAGTCGAACACCAGCCCGGAGATGCCCAGCGCGGCCCCGAAGGACAGGATCACCGTCCCGACCAGGATCAGCGGCGAGACCAGCGAGCGCAGCAGCCCGATCAGGATCAGCAGCACGGCGAGCAGGACGATCGGGATGATCACCAGGTTGTCGCGCGCCGCCGCCTCCTCGATGTCGAGCGAGACCGCCGTCATGCCGGTGGTCAGCGCGTCCGCGCCCGCCACGTCGTGGGTCGCCGATCGCACGTCCTCGACGGCGTCGTACGCCGCCTGCGAGTACGGGTCGCTGGTCAGCTCCGCGACGACCAGGGCCACGCCGTCCTTGGCGGCGACGACCACGGGGTCGGCGATCCCGTCGACCTTCGACATCGCCGCGGCGACGTCCTCGGCCTTGTCCTCGTTGGCGACCACCTGGACGGGCGTGCTGGCGTCGACCAGGCCGTGGTCGACGAGGATCGACTGGCCGGTGACGGAGTCCTGCTGGGTGGTGTACTGCTCGTCGCTGGGGATGCCGGAGGTGTCGAGCCGGAGGAAGCCCAGGCACAGCACGCCGAGGACGATGGCCGTGCCGACCCAGACGGTCCGCGGGCGCGGCGCGATGCCCTTGCCGACGCGGGCCCAGAGTCCGGAGGCCGTGGGCTCCTGGGAGCCGTAGCGCGGGACCAGCGGCCAGAAGACCCACCGGCCGCAGATCACCAGCAGCGCCGGGAGCAGGGTCACCATCACCACGAACGTGATGGCAATGCCGATCGCGTTGGCCGGGCCCATGCCGGCCGTGGAGTTCAGCTCGGCGAAGGTCAGGCAGAGCAGCCCGACGACGACGGTCGCGGCGCTGGCCAGGATCGCGGGGGCGGCGCGGTGCAGCGCGAACGCCATCGCCTCGTGCCGGTCCTCGTGGCGGCGCAGCTCCTCGCGGTAGCGGGCGACCAGGAGGAGGGCGTAGTCGGTGCCGGCACCGATCACGAGCACCGTCAGGATGAACTGGGTCTGGCCGTTGACGGTCAGGCCGGCGTACTTGGCGAGGAAGTACAGCAGGCCCATGGTCGTCATCAGCCCGACGCCCGCGCTGATGATCGGGAGCGCCCACAGCAGCGGGCTGCGGTAGCTGACCAGCAGGATCAGGACCACAACTCCGAGGGTGACCAGCAGCAGCTTGCTGTCGAAGGAGCTGAAGATCGTGGCCGCGTCGGCGCTCTGCCCGCCGGCGCCGGCGAGGTAGGTGTCGACGCCGTCGATCGCGGTGATCGCGTCGAGCCGGTCCTTGAGGTCGGGCAGCTCCTCCCAGAGCTTGTCGCCGTAGTTGACGGTGAACTGCAGCTTGGCGACCTGGCCGTCGTCGGAGACGAACGGCGCGGGGATGCCGGCCGCCTCGGCCCGCTGCGGCGTCACGACGTCCGTGATGCCCTTGATCTGCTCGATCTCGGCGGCCTGTCCCTCGATCGCGGTCAGGTCGGCCTGGGTGAGCCCGCCCTCGCGGTGGTAGACGACCGTGGTGCCGACGTCGTACTCGTCCTGGAAGGCGGTGAGCTTCTCGAAGCCCTTGGTGGACTCGGCGCTGGACGGGAGCCAGGACTCGGTCTCGTTGTTCTGGACGTCGGTGAGCTTGCCCGCGAAGGAGCCCATGATGCCGGCGATCACGAGGACCGCGATGAGTACGAGCCACTTGCTGACGCGGCCGGTGAGCTTGCCTGCGATCTGACGGTGCATGGTGTGAACTCTCCCAGGGGCTGAGGGTCGGTCGCATCGGGGATTTCCCCTAGATCGACCCGGTGTGGATCCCGAACTCATCGGGCATCCGTACGACGAACGACCTAGCCCATTTGTGACAGGGATTGAGGACGCGGGCTGACCGCTTGCCGGGAGAGCTGCTGGGAGAGTTGCGGCGGCGGAGGGTCAGCCGTACAGGCGATCCAGCACGTCGGCGTACTTGGCGTTCACCACGCGGCGCTTGAGCTTGAGCGTCGGGGTGAGCTCCTCGGACTCGGCGGTCCACTCGACCGGCAGCAGCTCGAAGGACTTGACCTGCTCGGGCCGGGAAAGGCGGGCGTTGGCCTCGTCGACCGCCTTCTGGGCCATCGCGCGGATCTCGGGCTTCTCGGCCAGGTCGGCGAGGTCGGTGAACTCGAGGCCCAGCTGCTGCGCGACGATCGGGGCGATCTCGCCGTCGAGGGTGAGGATCGCGACGACGTACGGCCGACCGTCGCCGACGGCCATCGCGTGCCCGACGATCGGCGACTCCTTGAGGTAGCCCTCGATGTTGGACGGGGCGATGTTCTTGCCGGCGGAGGTGATGATCAGCTCCTTCTTGCGGTCCACGATCGAGAAGAAGCCGTCCTCGTCGAGGGTGCCGATGTCGCCGGTGTGCACCCAGCCGTCCTCGTCGATCAGGGCGCGGGTCGCGTCGTCCTGGCGGTGGTAGCCATGCATCACGACCGGACCGCGCACGAGCACCTCGTTGTCCTCGCCGAGCCGGACCTCCATCCCGGGCGTCGCGCGGCCGACGGTGCCGAGCTTGAAGGCGTCCGGGCCGTTGGCGGTGATCGCGCCGGTGGTCTCGGTCATCCCGTAGACGTCGTACACCTTGAGTCCGAGGCCCGCCATGAAGCGGGCGACCTCGATCGGCATCGGCGCGGCCGCGGAGCCGGCCCAGGTGACCTGGTCGAGGCCCAGCAGCAGCTTGAGGAAGCCGAGGATCGCCTCGTCTGCCGCCCGGTAGGCCTCCTCGATCTCCGGGGTCATCGTGCCCCCGACCTCCTGCGCCGCGACCCAGGCCTGGCCCGCCGCCATCGCGTCCTGGACCATCTTGACGTTGTCCGGGTTCGGGTCCGCGGCGAGCTTGGCGGAGATGCCGGTCTTGATCTTCTCCCACACCCGGGGCACGCCGAAGAAGCTGGTCGGGTGCACCTCGCCGAGCGCGGCGAGCAGGCCCGAGGGGTCGCCGATCGCGTACATGTGGCTGCCCTGGATCTGCGGGCCGTAGAGGCCGAGCACCCGCTCGGCGATGTGGGCGAGCGGGAGGTAGCTGATCGCGGTCTGCGCCTCGTGCAGCCCGGCCGCCTCCAGCGTGCTGAGCGCCTCGTACATGACGTTGTGGTGGGTGAGCACGACGCCCTTGGGGTACCCGGTGGTGCCGGAGGTGTAGAGGATCGTCGCCGGCGCGTCCGCGTCGAGCTCCGCGACCCGCTGCTGGACGGCGTCCGGGTGGGTGGTGCGGTACGCCGCTCCCGCGGCCACGAAGGCGTCCCACTCCGCGCCGAGCATCACGACCTTGCGGATGCTGTCGGTCTCCTCGAGCGCGTTCGCCCAGCGGGCGCGGTGGTCGTCGTTCTCGAGGACCACCACGGTGGGCCGGGCGTGGCCGGCGACGTAGGCGACCTGCTCGGCGGAGAGCGTGTTGTAGATCGACATCGGCGTCGCAGCGGCGTGCACGGCTCCCATGTCCGCGATGAAGTGCTCGATCCGGTTGGTCGCCATGATCGCGACCGTGTCGCCTGGCTGCACGCCGGCGTCGATGAGCGCGGCGGCCACGTCGAGCGCCAGCTCGCGGGTCCGCGTCCAGGTGATCGTGCGCCACGACCCGCCCTCGGCCACCTCGTGCTTGTCGGAGTACGCCGGCTGGTCGGCGAACCGGCTCGCGGTCTCGGCCAGGGCGTCCGGGAGGGTGCGGCCGGCGATCGCCGCCTCGATCCTGGCGCGCTCGGACAGGACGTCGGTGGTCATCTGTGCTCCTCAAGGTCGACGTGGCGTGGGTCACAGCCTCCCGTCTGACAGGACACCTTGTCGACCCCGCAGGTCGAGCTCGTCGAGACCCCGGAAGTGAAGGCAGGGCGGCGACCACGCAGGCCGTTCGAAGGTGGCCGCCGCCCTGCGCGGGTGGCGGGGATCTCGACGAGCTCGATCACCGCGGGCGCGCCGTTGGTCGAGCAGCGAGCGCCAGCGAGCGTCGTCGAGACCCCGGAAGTGAAGGCAGGGCGGCGACCACGCAGGCCGTTCGAAGGTGGCGGTGGGTACGGCGCGACCCCTGCGGACCGCTCGGCCCAGTGCCTCCGTTGGTCGAGCAGCGAGCGCCAGCGAGCGTCGTCGAGACCCCGGAAGTAAAGGCAGAGCGGCGACCATGCAAGCCGTTCGAAGGTGGCCGCGCAAGGTCTTTGCTTTCGAATCTCCCAGGGCCCTGTGGAACAGGGCGTTCTGGGCCTCGGACTGTCGGTGGCCCCTGATCTAGTGGAAGCCATGAAGGCACCCGTGGCGAACACCCCGAGGACCGGTTCAGTCGACCGGGTCCTCGGTGCCGCGCGTGCCGTGCGCGCCGACCTGACCGCCGCGGAGGCGCGCCGCTTCGAGATCGCCGCCGACTGCGCCGCCCTGCACCCGGGTGAGGAGGTCGACCACATCATCCCCTGGCCCCTCGGCCCTACCGCGACGTCGAACCTCGCCCCGATCTGCCGGCTGCACCACCGGCTGAAGACCACCGGCGGCTGGACCTACCACCGCCACACCCGCAGCACCTTCGAATGGACCAGCCCCCACCACCGCACCTACGTCGTCACGTCCTCACGACATATCCACTGACCCCACCCCGCCGACCAGGCCGGCGGGGACAGCGTCATGTCTCAGCTCCGTGGGCGACGACCGCGCCAATTGGTGAGCGTGCATCGCCGACGACTCGGCTTTCCCGATCATGCCGCGTAGTGGCGACGGAACCAGTCGACCGTGCGTTGTATCCCGTCTGCATGCGGAGTCGGTTCAAACGGCCCGAATGTCGCCTGGAACTTCGACGCGTCCGACACGAACGGGCGCTCGAACTGGTAGAGTGTCTCGTCGAGCTCGCGGAGAAGGGGACTGAACAGTCCCGCGATCCTGATGGTCGTCCGCGACGCGACGCCGATCCGTGGCGGATGCCCGGCCGCTTCGAACGCCTGGGTGAGGAACTCGCGACCGGTGAGCGGTTCGGCGGCTGGGAGATGCCAGACTTCCCCGTCCGCATCGTCGCGTTCACCCAGCGTCACGAGCGCGCGGGCCATGTCGTCGAGGTAGTTGAGCGTGTGCGGCTGGTCGAGCGAGCCGAGCCAGCGCGCCCGCTTGCCACGCACCAACGGGTTCATCACAGTCTCACCGGCAGTCGAGCCGAGCCCGCCCGGGCCGTAGTAGTCCGACGACCGGCCGATCGTGCAGCGCAGCTTCCCTTCGGCGTGCGCACTCAGCAGCGCGTCGGCCATCGCAATGCGCGTGCGGCCCTTCGAACCGGTGGCCCGTAGGGGAGTCTGCTCGCTCATCGGGCCGTCGGGCGGCCCGTACATGTACAGGTTGTCCGCGAACACGAGCTTTGCTTCCGCGGCCGCCGCACCGTCGATGACGGCGGCCGTCATGGGAGGGAAAAGCTCGGGCCACTTCGTGTAGTCGGGCTGTGCACAGTGGTAGACGACCGCTGCCCCCGCGCACGCCCGACGCGCTCCGTCGCTCGTGCCGAGGTCCGCGGCCACGGACTCGACACCCGCGATATCCGCTCGGCCACTGCGTGACACGGCCCGCACCCGCGCGCCCTGAGACACCAGGTACCGGACGATCGCAGACCCCGTCGCGCCGGCGGCCCCCAGGACCACATGATCGATCGAGCTGGCCATCACCAGGAAGCTACACCCGCGGCCGTCGACCTGCGGCTCCAGGTCACAACCTTGATCCACCGGACCCGCGGATCTGCCGATGGTCGTGCACTCCGGTCGCCGATCGGACAGTATCGGGACGGTGACTCGCGGGCGTCAGTTCTTCACGGGACTTCTCGTTGCGCTGGTCCTGACCGTGGCGATCTCGGCAGGTCTCTTCTTCGGGTCCCATGCGGGCGAGGCCTTCGACGACGCCTTCTGGCCGATCCTGGGGGTCACCGCCGCGCTCGGCGTCGTGTGCGGCGCGGGCGCGTCCTTCCTCGTCCAGGTCGGCGCGCTGATGGCCATGTTCTTCGCCGGTGGCGGAGGCAGTTAGAGATCGGTCACTCGACCACCGATGGTCCGTCGTCAGATGCCGAGCGAGCGGCCGATGATCTCCTTCTGGATCTCGGTGGTGCCGCCGTAGATGGTCTGGATCCGGCTGTCGACGTAGGCCCGGGCGACGGGGTACTCCATCATGTAGCCGTAGCCGCCGTGCAGCTGGACGGCCTGGTCGACGACCTTCTTCTGGGTCTCGGTGGTCCACCACTTCGCCATCGAGGCGAGGGCGGGGTCGACCTGGCCGGCGTTGAGCTTGAGCACGCAGTCGTTGACGAACACCCGGGCGATGTGGGCGTCGGTGGCCATCTCGGCGAGCAGGAAGCGGTTGTGCTGGAAGCTGCCGATCGGCTTGCCGAAGGCCTGCCGGTCCTTGGCGTAGGACAGCGAGACCTCGAGCATCTGCTCGATGGCGGCGACCGCCATCACGGCGATCGAGATCCGCTCCTGGGCGAGGTTGACCATCAGCGAGACGAAGCCGGAGCCCTCGGCGCCGAGCAGGTTCTCCTTGGGGACCTCGACCTCGTCGAAGAACAGCTCGGCGGTGTCCTGGGCCTTCATCCCCATCTTGTCCAGGTTGCGGCCGCGCTCGAAGCCCTTCATCCCGCGCTCGACCACGAGCAGGCTGATGCCCTGGTGGCCGGCGTCGGGGTCGGTGCGGCACACGACGATCACGAGGTCGGAGAGGATGCCGTTGCTGATGAACGTCTTCGAGCCGTTCAGGACGTAGTGGTCGCCCTTGTCGATCGCCGTGGTCTTGATGCCCTGCAGGTCCGAGCCGGCGCCCGGCTCGGTCATCGCGATCGCGGAGATGAGCTCGCCGCTGACCAGGCCGGGCAGCCAGCGGGCCTTCTGCTCGGGCGTCCCGAGCTGGCTGATGTAGGGGACGATGATGTCGGTGTGCACCGGGAAGCCGGGGCCGCTCGCGCCGACCCGGCACATCTCCTCGGCGACCACCATGTTGTAGCGGAAGTCCTTGACCCCGGCGCCGCCGTACTCCTCCTCGACGTCGAAGCACAGCAGGCCGTGCTCGCCGGCCTTGCGCCAGACCTCGCGGCTGACCTGGCCGTCCTTCTCCCACTGCTCGTGGTGCGGGACGACCTCCTTCTCCAGGAAGGCGCGGACGGTGCCGCGGAAGTCCTCGTGCTCCTGCTCGAGAATCGTCGGCTGCTCAGGCATCAGGCCACCCACTCCTTGATCTGTGCGATGGTCGCGGCCGGGTCGTCGGATGCGGGGGAGACCTGCAGGCTGGTCACACCGGCCTCGCGGAACGCGGCGATGCGCTCTTGGACGTACGACGCGGGGCCGACCAGGTTGCCGGCCTCGAGCCACTCGAGCGGCACCTTCGCCTCGGCGTCGCGCTTGTGGCCGTCGAGGTAGAGGTCCTGGATCTCGCGTGCCTCTTTCTCGTAGCCGTAGTGGCAGGCGAGCTCGTTGTAGAAGTTCTTGCCGCGCGCGCCCATGCCGCCGACGTAGAGGGCGTACATCGGTCGCATGAAGTCGAGCATCCCCTTCACGTCCTCGCCGATCGCGACCATGCCGCCGGCGCTGATCTCCAGCGGACCGAGGTCGGCCGACCGCTTCGCAGCGCCCCGGGCGAGCGCGTCGCCCCAGACCTGCTTCGCCTTCTCGGGCAGGAACAGGAACGGCAGCCAGCCGTCGGCGACCTCGGCGGTCATCGCGACGTTCTTGTCGCCGAGCGCCGCGACCCAGAGGGGTACGGCGGGGCGCTCGGGCTTGTTGAGCAGCTTCAGCGGCTTGCCCAGGCCCAGTCCCTGGTCGGCCGGCAGCGGCAGCGTGAAGATCCCGTCGTGGACCAGCGACTCGCGGCGCAGCCCCATCCGGATGATCTCGATGACCTCGCGGGTGCGGCCCAGCGGCTTGTCGTAGGGGAGGCCGTGGAAGCCCTCGATCACCTGCGGGCCGGAGGCGCCCAGGCCGATCACCGCGCGCCCGCCGGACACGTTGTCCAGCCCGGCCGCGGTCTGCAGCAGCGCGCCGGGCGTGCGGGAGAAGACGTTGAGGATCCCGGCGCCGATCTCGACGGTCTCGGTCTTCGCGGCCAGGTAGCCCATCAGCGTCGGGGCGTCGAAGCCGTACGGCTCCGCGACCCAGAGGGTGTCCAGGCCGGCCTTCTCGAGCCCGGCGACCTGGTCGGCGGTCTGACGTGGGTTCCCGCCGTACATCAGCGGCATCGACAGCTTCATCGTGACAGCATAACTGTCACAATCAGTCCGCGGCTATGTCGACCGGTTCTTCTCCCCGCCCATGAGCCGGTGGGGGAGCAGGACCAGCAGGGTCACCAGCACCAGCGCCATCGCCGCCGCCGCCACGCTGGCCCAGGTCAGGTCGATGACCATGTCGAAGATGAACATCACGATCCCGGTCACCAGCAGGGCGATCGCGGTCAGGACGCCCCAGACGAGCACGTGGGCGGAGGCGACCAGCCGCTCCTTGACGTGTCGTCCGGACAGCCGGCGGTGGATGGCGACCGGTCCCATGATCAGCGCCGTGGTGAGGGTGGCCAGCAGCACCAGCGCGAGGTAGAGCCCGGTCTGGAAGTCGTCGAGGGTGTCGAACTTGTCCTGGAACGGGAGCGTCAGCAAGAAGCCGGCGAGCAACTGCGCGCCGGTCTGCATGACCCTCAGCTCCTGGAGCAGGTCCTCCCACTTGCGGTCGAGCCGCTCCTCCTCGGTCTCCCGCCGACCCGACTTCGGGTTCTCCTCGGGGGACTGCTCGCTGTCGCTCATGGCGACAGTCTTACCCAGCCAGGCCCGCCACAATCTCTGCGCCGGGCAGCTCGGCGGCCAGCGCACCGGGGAGCAGCAGCTTCGAGCGCCGCACCCCCGACCCGATCACCGCGACCTCGATGTCCAGCACCTGCGGATCGACCAGCAACCGCCAGCCGGCGGGGAGGCCGAGCGGGGTGATGCCGCCGTACTCCATGCCCGACTCCTCCACCGCGCGCTCCATCGCCAGGAACGAGGCCTTGCGGACGTCCAGGGTGCGCTTGACCAGGCCGTTGACGTCGGCGCGGGAGTCGGCGCGGACCAGGCACGCCGCGACCCGCTCGGCGCCGTCGCGGCGCCCGGCCACCACGACGCAGTTCGCGCCGGTCGACATCGGCAGGTCGTAGGCCTCGGCCAGGGCGGCGGTGTCGGCGATCGCCGGGTCGATCTCGACCACCCCGATCTGCGCGGCCCCCGGCCAGGAGCGCAGGGCGGCGGCGACGGGGTCCGCGAGCAGGTCGGGACGGTCGAGGGCGGGGACGGTCTCCAGCGAGCCGAGGGTCGGGGCGGACATGCACCCATTGTGGCGGGTGGCCTACGGCTCCTGGTCCGGAGTGGGCTCCGCCCCGGGCGCCGGGTCGGACCCGACCCAGCCGGTCTGCCGGGTCGACCAGCGCTTGCTGCCCGAGAGGCCGACGGCCAGCAGGCCGGCCAGGCCGGCCAGCACCCACGGCACCGGCATCAGCCAGCGCACGTCGCCGTTGCCGACGACGTCACCCTGGATCAGGGCCCAGACGCCCACCAGGCCGAGGAACGCGATCCCCATGACCAGGTGGCCGACGTTGACGGGGTGCCGGCCGGACTGACGCTCCGGGTAGGTCGGCTGGGTGGTGGTCGTGCTCATCGGTGCACCTCGATCTGTCCGACGCCGAGCTGGGCGTCGATGGTGATCGCCGGGTCGAGCTGCGACCCGTCGTAGGAGTTCAGGGTGGTGTCGATCCCGCCGCGCTCGAGGTCGAAGACCTTGATGTTGCCGGGGCCGTCGACGTCGGCCCGGACGGTGGCGGCCAGGCCGACGGGGAGGATCACCTCGATGTGCCCGACGCCGCCCTCGACCTCGATCGTGCGGCCGTCGAGCCGCTGGAGGTCGGCGACCTCGCGCAGGTCGATGACCTGCTCGCCGACGCCCAGCCAGTAGCGGTCGTCCACGGCCGCCGCGGTCGGCGGGGTCTCGAGGACCTTGTCGCCGTCCCACCGGTCTGCAGCGGTCGCACCGGTCAGCACGACCGTGGCCAGGAGGCCGAGCGCGATGATGCCGCCGGCCCGGCCGAAGAACGCACCGACCACCAGCATCAGCCCGGAGATCCCCACGGCGAGCGCGGGGTACGCCGCGTCCGCGAAGCCCACGCCGGCGAGGTCGATCATGCCGAGGACGCCCTCGGCCAGCACGATCAGCGCGAGCGTGAACCAGAACAGGATCGGGCCGCGCTTGCGCGGGTTCGGCGGCCGCGGCACGTACGTCGCGGGCGGCACGTACGCCGGCGGCGGGCTGTAGTACGTCGGCTGGGCCGGAGGCGGTGCCGGCTGGTGGTAGGTCTGGGCGTACGTCTGGGCGTACGTCTGGGCGTGAGGCTCGGACGGCGGGACCGGCGCAACCGGGGGCACCGGATGCGGCGGGTTGTTGCGGGTCAGCAGCCACAGCACGACCAGCGCCACGATCGCGAGCGGCCACGGGAACCAGAAGGCGCCCCAGGAGTCGCCGATCAGGGCGAGGGCGGCGATCACGCCGACGATGACCAGCGCGACGGTCCGGCTGCGCTCGTCGAGGTTGAACGGCGCCCGGACGGCCCCGTCCTCCGGGACGAGCAGCCAGCAGGCGCCGTACAGGATCAGGCCGGCGCCGCCGAAGAACACGAGCACGACGAACGCCACCCGCAGGATCAGCGGGTCGATGTCCAGGTGCCGCCCGAGGCCACCGGCCACGCCCGCGACCTTGCGGTCGGTGACGGAGCGGCGCAGGCGGCCGAGGTCGCGGACCTGGTCGCGGTCGACGCGCGGCCCGGTGCTCCCGGTGGGGTGCGGTGACTGCGGGTCCGATGGTGCTTCGGGCGGTGTGGTGGTCATGGCACCAGCCTGCTCGGTCGCGGGGGCGCGCACCATCGGGGACAGCCCTGATCCTGGGCCGGGGGCGGGGCCCCGCACTCAGGGGCGGCTCGGGGTTCGCCCTCATGGTCTGCGACCACCCGCGATGAGACGATGAGGGGGAGATGAGCAGCGCACACGCCACCGCCGACGCCGGCCGGCCCGACCCGCGATCGGCGGCGGTCCCGTACGGCGGCCGGCGGGCGACCCGGGACACCCAGGAGCCGATCCTCGGCGGGGTCGCGGCGGGCCTGGCCAGGCACCTCGGCTTCCCGGTCCTCTGGGTGCGCGCCGGCTTCGTGCTGGGGGCGTTCCTGGGCGGCTTCGGGGTGGCGTTCTACGCCGGCCTGTGGTGGCTGCTCCCCTCGGACGCCCACTTCGAGACCGGCGCTCCCGGCATCGAGAGCGCCACCCGTGGCGGCCGCCGCCCCGGTCGGATCCGGCGGCTCGGCGACATCGGGCCGGCGATCGCGCTGGCGGCGCTCGGCCTGGGCGCGATCCTGCTGCTCGAGGCGGTGCTGGGTCGCGGGGCGATCTTCTGGCCGATGACGATCGCCGTCGTCGGCATCGCCCTGCTCTGGCGGCAGGCCGACGAGGCGCAGCGCGAGCGCTGGCTCGACAGCACCGGCCGGATCGACCCGGTGCGGGTCGTGTTCGGGCCCGGCGGCTGGGCGTCGTACGCCCGCGTCGGCCTCGGCGTGCTCCTCATCGTGCTGGCGGTCTTCCTCTACTCGGTGCGCGGCGGCTCCATCGGGATGGCGCGCGACGTCACGGTCGCCGCGCTGCTCAGCATCGTCGGCCTCGCGATCGTGATCGGGCCGTGGATCTACCGGCTCGCCGCCGACCTCAGCGACGAGCGCGCCGAGCGGGTGCGCACCCAGGAGCGGGCCGACGTCGCCGCCCACCTGCACGACTCGGTCCTGCAGACGCTTGCCCTGATCCAGAAGAACGCCGACGACGCCACCGCGGTCGCCCGCCTGGCCCGCGCCCAGGAGCGCGACCTGCGGTCCTGGCTCTACGCCGGTGACTCCACCGACGAGCGCACCGTCGCCAGCGCGCTACGCGGCGTCGCCGCGCGCGTCGAGGACGAGTACGGCGTGTCCGTCGATGTCGTGACCGTCGGCGACTGTGACTTCGACGAGGCGCTGCGGCCGGTCGTGAACGCGACCGGCGAGGCGGTGACGAACGCCGCCAAGCACGCGGGCACCGGCAAGGTGGACGTCTACGCGGAGGTCACCGAGACGGCGGTGGACGTCTTCGTCCGCGACCGCGGCCGCGGCTTCGATCCTGCGATGGTGCCCACCGACCGGTACGGCGTGCGCCGCAGCATCGTCGACCGGATGCAGCGTCACGGAGGCACGGCCGAGATCCGGTCGGTGCCCGGTGAGGGGACCGAGGTGCGCCTGCACCTGTCCCGGCAGTCGCGACAGGAGGAGAACGATGAGTGAGCAGCACCCGGCGTCCCGCGCCGGGGGACCGGCGGCGATCGTGATCGTCGACGACCACGCCATGTTCCGGCGCGGAGTGCGCGCCGAGCTCGAGAGCGCCGGCCGCGGGCTGGTCCGGGTGCTCGCCGAGGCCGCCGACGTGGACGAGGCGGTGGCGGCGGTCTCGACCCACCGCCCCGACGTGGTGCTGCTCGACGTCCACCTGCCCGGGGGCGGTGGGGCCGAGGTGATGCGCAGGGTGACGGCCTCGCACGCCTCCCCGGACACCCGCTACCTCGCCCTGTCGGTCAGCGATGCCGCCGAGGACGTCATCGGGACCATCCGCGGCGGGGCGCGCGGCTACGTCACCAAGACCATCACCGGTCCCGAGCTGGTCCAGGCGATCGGCCGGGTCGCCGAGGGCGACGCCGTCTTCTCGCCCCGGCTGGCCGGCTTCGTCCTGGACGCGTTCTCCGGCTCGATCGACGTCGCCGCGGTGGACGAGGACCTCGACCGGCTCACCGAGCGCGAGCGGGAGGTGATGCGCCTGATCGCCCGCGGCTACGCCTACAAGGAGGTCGCGAAGGAGCTGTTCATCTCGATCAAGACCGTCGAGACCCACATGTCCAGCGTGCTGCGCAAGCTCCAGCTCTCCTCGCGCCACGAGCTCACCCGCTGGGCCTCCGACCGCCGGCTGCTCTAGGAGCCGGCACCGCCTAGGCTCCTCCCATGGAGTTCCTGCGCCACGTCCTGCTCGTCGTCCACATGCTCGGCTTCGCCGCCCTGGTCGGCGGGCTGCTCGTGCAGGCGCGCAGCCCGGAGAAGACCGTGAACTCCCTGATGCGCGACGGCGCCGGGACGGCGTTCGTCGCCGGCCTGCTCCTGGTCGGGGTGATCGAGGCCGATGGCGGCACCCTGGACAACGCCAAGATCGCGGTCAAGGGCGTCATCGGCCTGGTCATCCTCGTTCTGGTGATGGCCAACCTGCGCAAGGAGCGGATCGCCAACGGCCTGTGGGCGCTGCTCCTGATCCTCACCGTGGCCAACATCTGCGTCGCCGTCTTCTGGGCCTCCGCCCACGCCTGACCTGCGACAACCTGCACAAATGTCTGCACCTGTCTCAGATCGGTGCGGATTCGGCCGATGAGGCCCTCGTACGTCACCCGACGAGAGGGCCGACACGGTGGAAGAGATCGACGAGATCGTCCAGGAGTTCCTCGTGGAGAGCCACGAGAACCTCGACCAGCTCGATCGCGACCTGGTCGCGCTCGAGAGGGAGCCCGGGTCCCGTGACCTGCTGGGCAGCATCTTCAGGACCATCCACACCATCAAGGGGACCAGCGGGTTCCTGGCGTTCGGCAACCTCGAGTCGGTGACCCACGTCGGGGAGAACCTCCTCGCCCGTCTGCGCGACGGCAAGCAGTCGATGACCCCGCAGACCACCGACGTGCTGCTCGCGATGGTCGACAAGGTGCGCGAGCTCCTGGCAGTGATCGAGGACTGCGGCACCGAGGGCGACATCGACGTCACCGAGGTCGTGGAGCGGATCACCGCGGTGCTCGAGGGCAACGCCGCCCCGACCCCCATCGCCGAGCTGCTGCCCGAGCCCGAGGCCGCGGTGGAGGTCGAGGCCGAGGTCGCCGCCGAGCCGGTGCCCACCCCCACGCCCACTGCCACGGCCGTCGAGGCGACCGAGGAGGTCTCGTCGACCCGCCGGAACGTCGCCGAGTCCTCGATCCGCGTCGACGTCGAGCTGCTCGACACCCTGATGCGCCTGGTCGGTGAGCTGGTGCTCACCCGCAACCAGATCGTGCGGCAGGCCGGCGACCAGGACGACCTCGACCTGACCCGGTCGGCCCAGCGCCTCAACCTGATCGCGACCGAGCTGCAGGAGGGAGTCATGAAGACCCGCATGCAGCCGATCGATCATCTCTGGTCGAAGCTGCCGCGCGTCGTGCGCGACCTCGGCGCGGCCTGCGGCAAGAGCGTCACCCTGGCCATGGTGGGCCGGGAGACCGAGCTCGACCGCTCGCTCCTGGAGTCCGTCAAGGACCCGCTGACCCACCTGGTCCGCAACGCGGTCGACCACGGCCTCGAGGACCCCGCGGGCCGGATCGCAGCCGGGAAGCCCGCTGAGGGCGTGCTGACCCTGCGCGCCTACCACGAGGGCGGCCAGGTGGTCGTCGAGGTCTGCGACGACGGAGCGGGCATCGACGCCGACCGGATCGCCGAGAAGGCGCTGGCCAGCGGCCTGCGCACCACCGCCCAGCTCGCTCAGATGTCGCCCGCCGACATCCTCCAGCTGATCTTCCTCCCCGGGTTCTCGACCGCGCAGTCGGTCACGAACGTCTCCGGGCGCGGCGTCGGCATGGACGTCGTGAAGACCAACATCGAGGCCATCGGCGGGACCATCGAGGTCGAGTCCGTCGTCGGCCGGGGCACCACCTGCCGGCTGCGGATCCCCCTGACGCTGGCGATCGTGCCGGCGCTCACCGTGGAGTGTGCGGGCGACCGGTATGCGATCCCACAGGTCAGCCTGCTGGAGCTGGTCGCGCTGGACGCCGACCGGGCCGCCACTGCGGTCGAGGACGTCAACGGCGCGTCCGTCTACCGCCTGCGCGGCGCCCTGCTCCCGCTGGTCCGCCTCACCGACGTCCTCGGTGTCGAGTCCGACCGGTCCGACGGGCACGTGCTCATCGCGGTGCTCCAGGCCGAGGGCAAGCGCTTCGGCCTGGTCATCGACCGGGTGCTCAGCACCGAGGAGATCGTGGTCAAGCCGCTGACCTCCCGGCTGAAGTCGCTGGGGACCTACTCCGGCGCGACCATCCTCGGTGACGGCCGGGTGGCCCTGATCCTCGACGTCCAGGCGCTCGCCCGACGGGCGCTCACCGCCGAGGCCCTCGAGCGCGGCGCCGCCGGCACCGCCGCCGAGGAGACCAAGACGTCCCGGGAGCACCTGCGGATGCTGGTCGCCGGCATCGGTGGCGGCCGCCGCGTCGCGATCCCGCTCTCCTCGGTCACCCGCCTCGAGAACATCGCGGCCAGCACGGTCGAGGTGGTGGGCAGCCGCGAGGTCGTCCAGTACCGCGGCGCGATCCTGCCGCTGCTGCGGCTGGACCGGCACCTCGGCGCGATCAGCGAGCGCGCCGGCGACGACCTGGTGGTCGTCGTCTACTCGGCCGGCGCACGCAGCGTCGCGATCGTGGTCGACGAGATCATCGACATCGTCGACGAGGAGTCCGAGGTCCACAGCGACATCGACGACCACGGCCTGGTCGGCTCCACGCTGATCCGCGACCGGATCGTCGAGGTCCTCGACGTACGCGCGGCGATCCTCGCCGCCGACCCGAAGTTCTACTCCGACTCGGACGTCGAGATCGATCTCCGCGACGAGCTCCAGGAGGCGGTGTGAGCACCCGGATGGTGACCTTCACCCTCGACGGACACCTGTACGGCGTCGACGTCGAGGCGGTTCAGGAGGTCCTGCGAGGACAGACCCGGACGCGGATCCCGCTGTCCCCGGTCACCCTCGCCGGCCTGATCAACCTGCGTGGCCAGGTGCTCAGCGCGATCGACCTGCGCGCGCTGCTGGACCTGCCGGACCGAGATGGCGACACCGAGCCGATGCTCGTGGTGATCCGGGTGGCGGGCGAGCCCGTCGCCCTGATGGTCGACACGATCGGCTCCGTCGTCGACGTCGACGACGACCAGTTCGAGCCGCCGCCGGACACGCTCGTCGGCGTCTCGCGCGATCTTCTTCTCGGGGCGTACAAGCTCGAGGGCGAGCTCCTGCTGGCCCTCGACGTCGACCGCGCCGTCGCGGCCTGACGCCTGCTCGACCTTCTGGCACCCCACCTCACTCACGAAGGCACGCCCATGAACTCTCCTGTCACCCTGACCGTCGGTCGTCGCCTGGCCGCGATCGTCGGCATCGGCGTCGTCGCCGGCGCGGTCGTCGGCGGCTCGGCACTCCTCAACCTCCGTGCGGTCGACCGGGATGCCGAGGTGATCGGGAAGTACCAAGACGCCCGGGCGTACCTGTACCACCTGGACACGCGCTCCGCCGAGCTCAAGGTCGACGGCCTCAAGGCCGTCGCCTACCCCGACAACGAGGCGATCGCGCAGGACGTCGTGGACGACATCGCGACGATCGACGAGATCGTGGGCGACATCGACGCGCTGGGGCTGTCGATCACGACTCCGGAGTTCCGCCAGGCCTGGACCGACTACGAGACCGCGATCGGCGACTTCGTGGACTCCGCGATCGCGAACCAGAGCGCGGCGCGCGTCAACGTCGAGGACGTGCAGACGGCCAACGACGCGATGGACGTGCTGCTCTCCGCCGCCATCGAGAAGGTCGACGCGGACACGGCCGCCAAGGAGTCGGCCGCGGACTCGGCCCGCGGCCGTGCGGCCACGCTGCTGGTCGCCGTCGGCATCGTCGGGATGATCGTGATGTCGGTGATCGCCTGGCTGATCGGGCGCTCGATCACCGTGCCGCTGCGGCGCAGCGTCGACGTGCTGAAGGGCTTCGCCGAGGGCGACCTGACGCAGCGCGCCGAGGAGAGGTCCACCGCCGAGCTCGGTGAGCTCGAGTGCGCGCTGAACGCCTCCATCGACTCGGTCGGCGGCATCATCAGCACCGTGGTGGGGTCGGCGGATGCGGTGGCGGCTGCGTCGGAGGAGTTGTCGGCGTCGTCGCAGCAGATTGCTGCGGGTGCGGAGGAGACCTCGGTGCAGGCCGGTGTGGTGTCTGGTGCTGCGGAGGAGGTCTCGCGCAACGTGCAGACGGTGGCTGCTGGTTCGGAGCAGATGGGGGCGTCGATCCGGGAGATCGCGCAGTCGGCGAACGAGGCGGCGCGGGTGGCGTCGCAGGCGGTGTCGATGGTGGAGTCGACGAACGAGACGGTGGGCAAGCTGGGGGCGTCGAGCCAGGAGATCGGGAACGTGGTCAAGGTGATCACCTCGATCGCGGAGCAGACGAACCTGTTGGCGTTGAACGCGACGATCGAGGCGGCTCGTGCCGGTGAGGCGGGCAAGGGGTTCGCGGTGGTGGCCAACGAGGTCAAGGAGCTGGCGCAGGAGACGGCGCGGGCGACCGAGGACATCGCGCGTCGGGTGGAGGCGATCCAGGCCGATACCGGTGGTGCGGTGGATGCGATCGGGCAGATCTCGGCGATCATCGCCTCGATCAACGACTACCAGCTGACGATCGCGTCGGCGGTGGAGGAGCAGACCGCGACGACGAACGAGATGTCGCGCAATGTCGCGGAGGCCTCGACGGGCTCGGGTGAGATCGCGGCGAACATCTCCGGCGTCGCCGCCGCCGCCGACACCACGACGCAGGCGGTCAACCAGACCCTCACCGCGATCCAGGAGCTGGCCCGGATGTCCCAGGACCTGCGCTCCGAGGTCACCCGCTTCCGCCGCTGACGACAACTGGAAGGGCCGCACCATGAGTGCCCCGGCAGCTCCGAGGATCTCGGGCTTCGATCAACGACTACCAGCTGACGATCGCGTCGGCGGTGGAGGAGCAGACCGCGACGACGAACGAGATGTCGCGCAATGTCGCGGAGGCCTCGACGGGCTCGGGTGAGATCGCGACGAACATCTCCGGCGTCGCCGCCGCCGCCGATGCGACGACCCTGGCTCTTGCAAAGACCCGCGGTGCCATCGACGACCTCGCCAGAATGGCTACTGACCTGCGTGGGGCCGTCGCCGGCTTCACGTCCTGACCCGGCCCGGCCGGACCGCTGTTCGTGAAGGGGGAGTGCCACCATGCCGTACTCCCTGCTGGGCGGACATGCGATCGGGTTCGACCTCGCCCGGCTCGGCCGTGGTCGCCAGGCGGCCGCCGTCCTGCGGACCGCGCTCACCGCTGACGTCGCAGACCTGGACGCGTGGGCCGCGCAGCACCCGGGACCGGTGCGCCGGAGCGACTGGCTGCGGGCCGCCGCACGCGCCGACGAGCGGGCGGCCACCGTCCGGTCGATGCTGCCCCTGGCCGGCGCGGCCGTCGAGGAGGCCGTCACGACCGGGGCGTCCACGCTCCTGCGTCGCCTCGAGACGAGCCTGCTCGGTGACACGCACGCCCTGGACCACTTCGTCCGGCACGAGCTCCTGGACTGGACCTGGATCCACTCCGGCCCGATGAGCGTGCAGGACCCGACCGCTTCGGCCGCCGCGGACGTGCTGTCCGACGCCGCGGTCAGCGGCTTCCTCGGGGACCGGCTCGACCCGGGAGTGCGGCGCGCGCTGGTCGCGCCGTACCTGCGCGCGGACCTGCCGACCCGCGACGAGACGGCCTCGACCGGGATGGGCCGCCTCGACCGGGTGCTCGACCGGCTGGCCGACGGCGACGAGGAGGTCCGGGCCGCCTGGCGCCGGGTCGTGGACGAGAACCGGGTGCGCACGGCCGAGTGGGCGCCGGCGATGCACCAGGCGAGCTGGGCGGTGTCGATGGCCGGTCGGCTGCGGCTCGCCTGCGACGCCCAGCTCGCCGGCGTCATCGCCTTCCAGCTCGCCGGGCTCACGCCCCGGGACGCGGCGTACGGCGTCTGGAACGCGGTCTCCGGCGTCCTGCAGGCGGTGGCGATCGCCGACCTGCTGCCGGCCACCGCCTCGACGGTGCTGCTGCGCCCGTGGCACCTGGTGTACGGCGAGGGACCGATCTTCGGGGCCTGACATCCGGACCTGGGTGCGTCGCACTCCTTAGGTATCCGCCCGCGCCGCCGATGGTCACTACGTCCGCAGCCTGGCGGACAGGACGAGAGGACGCCCATGCCCGGTATCAGGGTGCTCGTGGTCGACGACTCCGTGGTGATCCGCAAGCTGGTGTCCGACCTGCTCTCCGCCGACCCGGACATCGAGGTCGTCGGCACGGCCGTGAACGGCCGGGCCGCGCTGCAGAAGGTCGCGCAGCTCAGGCCGGACCTGGTGACCATGGATATCGAGATGCCGGAGATGGACGGCATCGAGTCGGTCCGCGCCATCCGCGCGACCGGCAACAAGGTACCGATCATCATGTTCAGCACGCTCACCGAGCGGGGCGCGGTCGCGACCCTGGACGCCCTCGGCGCGGGCGCCTCCGACTACGTGCCCAAGCCGGCGAACGTCGGCAGCGTGGGCCGCTCGATGGAGCAGGTCCGCGAGGCGCTGATCCCGCGGATCAAGTCGCTGGTGCCCCGACGCGGCATCACCCCGCACCCCGCTGGTGTCACGGTCGCCCCGACCGCCACCGTGCAGCTGCACGCCCCGGCGACGCCTCCGCTCGGAGGCCACCGCCTGCTGGTCATCGGCAGCTCGACCGGCGGCCCCGAGGCCCTCAGCGCGCTGCTGCACACGCTGCCGCCGCTCTCGGTCCCGGTGGCGGTCGTGCAGCACATGCCGCCCCTGTTCACCCGCCAGTTCGCCGCCCGCCTGGACCGGCAGCTGCCGTACGACGTCGTCGAGGCGGAGCACAACCAGCCGCTGCGGCCGGGCACCGTGGCGATCGCGCCCGGCGACTACCACCTCGAGGTGACCACCGACGCCGCCGGCCTCCGCACCCGGCTCACCCAGGCGCCGCCCGAGAACTACTGCCGGCCGGCCGTCGACGTGCTGTTCCGCAGCGCCGTGGCCGCCGTCGGCCCGGCGGTGCTGGCCGCTGTGCTGACCGGCATGGGGTCCGACGGCTGCAAGGGCGCGAGGCTGATCGTCGAGCGCGGCGGCAGCGTCCTGGCCCAGGACCAGGCCACCTCCGTGGTCTGGGGGATGCCGGGCGCCGTCGCCACCGCGGGGCTGGCCGAACGGGTGCTGCCCCTTCTCGAGCTCGGACCGGAGATCCTGCGCCGGCTCGCTCGCCAACGTCCGTCCCTCGTCCCGGCAGGAGCGCTGTCATGAGCATCGGGCACGACGCCTTCACGTTCGTCCGCGAGCTGGTGCGAGCGGAGAGCGCGATCGTCCTCGAGCCGGGCAAGGAGTACCTCGTCGAGTCCCGCCTGGTGCCGCTCGCCCGTCAGGGCGGCCACGCGAGCGTCGATGCCTTCGTCGCCGAGCTCGCCACCCGCCGCAACCCGTCGGCCCTGCGGCTCGTGGTCGAGGCACTCACCACCAACGAGACGTCGTGGTTTCGAGACACCGACCCGTTCACCACGCTGCGACAGTCGGTCTTCCCGGCTCTCGCCAAGACCCGCAGCAAGCGCGAGATCCGCGTCTGGGCCGCGGCCTGCTCCAGCGGTCAGGAGCCGTACAGCATCCTGATGACGGCGCAGGACACCCCCGAGCTCTCGGGGTGGAAGATCGACATGCTCGCCACCGACCTCTCCCAGGAGATGCTCGACCGGGCGAGCAAGGGCGAGTACTCACAGCTGGAGGTCAACCGCGGGTTGCCCGCGACCACCCTCGTCCGCCACTTCGAGCGCGCCGGCCTGAACTGGCGGATCAGCTCGGCACTCTCCTCGCAGGTGCAGTTCCGCCAGCTCAACCTGGTCCGTCCCTTCCCGCCGATAGGGAAGTTCGACGTGGTCTTCCTGCGCAACGTGCTCATCTACTTCGACCTGGCGACCAAGCGCGACATCCTGCGCCGCGTCCGGCAGGTGATGGCACCCGACGGCCACCTGTTCCTCGGTGCGGCCGAGATGACCATGGGCGTCGACGACGCCTGGGAACGAGTACCGGCCGGACGATCCTCCGTGTACCGGATCAGAGAGGAACAGCGCACATGCGTGCCTTGATTGTCGATGACTCCCGAGCGATGCGGCGGATCGTCGGTCGCATCCTGGTCGATGCCGGCTTCGAGGTCCTCGAGGCCGGTGACGGCCAGGAGGCGCTCGACGTCCTCGCCGCCCAGGACGGGAACCTGCCCGTCCTGGCATGCGTGGACTGGAACATGCCCGTGATGGACGGCCTGACGTTCATCACCGAGGTCCGCAAGCAGGTCGAGTGGCGCGCCATCACCTTGATGATGGTGACCACCGAGAGCGAGCAGGACCGGATCGTGCGCGCGCTGGCTGCAGGGGCGCACGAGTACCTGATCAAGCCGTTCACCGGCGACGCCCTCGTGGAGAAGCTCGACCTGCTCGGGCTGACCCCGACGACCGTGGGAGATCCCGTATGACCACCTACAGCGCGCCCGACCAGGCCCTGGTGCACGCCGCGATCGAGCAGGTCTGGGGCTCGATGCTCTTCGAGGCCGCCGACCCCTGGCCCGCGGGCGTACCGGCGGAGTTCGAGACCGGCCTCCAGGCCCACATCGAGATCCGCGGCGGCTGGAACGGCCGGCTGCTGCTGACCTGCGACAGCTCCGTCGCGGCTCAGATCGCGGGCGCTCTCCTGGGCATGGGCCCGGACGAGACGGTCGACGAGCCGGACGTCCACGATGCGGTCGGCGAGGTCCTGAACGTCGTGGGCGGCAGCGTGAAGGGCGCCATCGGCGGCTCGATGACGCTCGGCCTCCCGGGCATCCGGGCGAGCGCGTCACCGCCGTCCACCGAGGAGAGCCTCGTGGTGTCCTGGCGCGGCAACCCGGTGCACGTCCAGATCGTGCCCGACGCCGTGGCCAGCTGACCCGACCACCCACTAGGAGGAGACCACCCGACCATGAAGATCATCATCGCCGACGACAGCCGGGTCATGCGCCAGATCGTGCTGCGCACGCTGCGCCAGGCCGGCTTCGGGCACCACGACTTCGTGGAGGCCACCGACGGTGCCGACGCACTCGACAAGGTCGCCACGGAGAGGCCCGACCTGGTGCTCTCGGACTGGAACATGCCGAACAAGACGGGGATCGAGCTGCTCCGCGACCTGCGCGGCAGCGGCAACGCCGTCCCGTTCGGGTTCGTCACCTCCGAGGGCTCCGACGAGATGCGCAAGACCGCCGCGGAAGCGGGCGCGCTGTTCCTCATCGCCAAGCCGTTCACCCCCGAGCACTTCGAGTCCGCGCTCGCCGGCATGCTGGGCTGAGGGGCGCGACGATGAGCCTCCCGGACCGCAAGCTGATCAAGGACGTCTTCGAGGGCCTGCTCGGCCGCGACGTCGCCGTGGGCGATGGTGCCCCGGTCACCCTCGACCCGCCCCGGCCTGTGGTCGCGGCGTACGTCGACCCCCAGCACAACCTGGCCACCATCGCCGTGATGGACCTGCCGCTGGCGGCGTACGCCGGCGCCGCCCTCGCGCTGATCCCCAAGGGCGGCGCAGACGCGGCCGTCGAGGACGGCCTGCTGCCCGACAACCTGTTCGAGAACGTCTCGGAGATCCTGAACGTGCTCGCAGCGCCCATCGGCGACTGCGCCGGGGTGCACCAGCGGCTGTCGTCGACCTTCGCCCCGCACGACCCGCTGCCCCCGCAGATCGCGTCGTGCGCGGCCACACCGGGCGTCCGCGAGGACGTGGCCCTCGAGATCGCCGGCTACGGCAGTGGCACGCTCTCGGTGGTGACGGTCGTCGTCTGAGACCGGGGGTCCCGACACGTAGGCTGGCGGACAGCATGAGCATCTCGATCCCCCTGCCCGGCATGCCCGCCACCCCCACGTCCGACGGGCCGGAGCCGACCCGCCGCGGACCCACTCGCGAGGAGCTGCTCGAGGGGCTCAACGAGCCCCAGCGGGCGGCCGTCGTCCACGAGGGCGCGCCGCTCCTGGTCGTCGCGGGAGCGGGCTCGGGCAAGACCCGGGTGCTGACCCGCCGGATCGCCTGGCTGATCTCCGAGCGGAAGGCCCACCCCGGGTCGATCCTGGCGATCACGTTCACCAACAAGGCCGCGGCCGAGATGAAGGAGCGGGTCGAGGACCTGGTCGGCCGGCGGGCCCGGATCATGTGGGTCTCGACGTTCCACTCCGCCTGCGTGCGGATCCTCCGCAAGGAAGTCGACAAGCTGGGGTTCAAGTCGAACTTCTCGATCTACGACGCGGCCGACCAGAAGCGGCTGATGACGCTGGTCTGCAACGACCTGGATCTCGACCCGAAGCGCTACCAGCCGGGCGCGCTGCTGCACTGGGTGTCCAACCAGAAGAACGAGCTGCGCGACCCCGACGAGGCGACCAAGGACGCGCGCAACCACCTGGAGGAGACCTACGCCGCGGCGTACACCACCTACCAGCGGCGGCTGCGCCAGGCCAACGCGCTCGACTTCGACGACCTGATCATGTTCACGGTCCACCTGTTCCAGCAGTTCCCCGAGGTGCGCGAGACCTACCGGCGCCGGTTCCGGCACGTGCTCGTCGACGAGTACCAGGACACCAACCACGCGCAGTACGCCTTCATCCACCAGCTCTGCGCCGACCGGATGGAGGAGCTGGACCCGTCCGCGGAGCGCATCGAGCCGGCCGAGCTGATGGTCGTCGGTGACGCCGACCAGTCGATCTACGCGTTCCGGGGCGCCAACATCCGCAACATCCTCGACTTCGAGCAGGACTTCCCGAACGCCACCTCGATCCTGCTCGAGCAGAACTACCGCTCCACGCAGACGATCCTGACCGCCGCGAACTCGGTGATCGGCCACAACCAGGCGCGCAAGCCCAAGCGGCTGTGGTCCGACGCCGGCGACGGCGAGCGGATCGTCGGGTACGTCGCCGACGACGAGCACGACGAGGCGCGGTTCGTCTCCGAGGAGATCGACCGGCTCACCGACGCGAAGGCCTACCGGCCCGGGGACGTCGCCGTGTTCTACCGCACGAACGCCCAGTCGCGAGTGTTCGAGGAGATCTTCATCCGCCTCGGCATGCCCTACAAGGTGGTCGGGGGCGTCCGCTTCTACGAGCGCCGTGAGGTCCGGGACGCGCTCGCCTACCTTCGGCTGCTGGTCAACCCTGCCGACCAGGTCTCGCTGCGCCGGATCCTGAACACCCCCAAGCGGGGCATCGGCGACCGGGCCGTCGCGTGCGTCAACGCCCTCGCGGAGCGGGACCGGACCACGTTCTGGGAGGCGCTGCGCCGCGCGGAGGACGCGCCGGGGCTCGCCACCCGGTCGCTGACCCAGATCCAAGGGTTCGTCGCGATGATCGAGGAGCTCCAGTCGATGGTCGACGGGGGCGAGCGCCCCGACGTGATCCTGGAGACCACGCTGGCGCGCTCGGGCTACCTCACCGCGCTGGAGGAGAGCGACGACCCCCAGGACGAGACCCGGCTGGAGAACCTCGCCGAGCTGGTCGCCGTCGCGCGCGAGTTCGCCGACGACCCCGTCGCAGGTCCGTCCGCCGACCCGGCCGACGTCGACGCCGGCACCGTCGCGCCGGGCCTGGCGGACTTCCTGGAGCGGGTCGCGCTGGTCGCCGACGCCGACCAGATCCCCGACGACGACCCCGAGGACGCCGGTGTCGTCACCCTGATGACCCTGCACACCGCGAAGGGCCTGGAGTTCCCCGTCGTCTTCCTCACCGGTCTCGAGGACGGCGTGTTCCCGCACGCGCGCTCGCTCGGTGAGCAGCAGGAGCTCGAGGAGGAGCGCCGGCTGGCGTACGTCGGCGTCACGCGGGCCCGCGAGCGCCTCTACGTCTCCCGGGCCGTGGTCCGCTCGGCGTGGGGCGCGCCCTCGCACAACCCCGGGTCGAGGTTCCTCGACGAGCTGCCCGTCGACCTGGTCGACTGGCGCCGCACCGAGGCCGCCCAGACCCGCTGGGGGCGCCCCGACCTGGCGAGCGGCTCGGCCGCCCGGCTCGGCTCGCCCACCGCGGCCGGCCGCCGGAACTTCTCCGCCGCCGCCGTCCGCGCCGACGCGGCGGCCCGGGCCAAGCCGGCCCGCGAGATCCCGAGCCTCGAGCCCGGCGACCGGGTGCTGCACGACTCCTTCGGCATGGGCACGGTCGTCGCGCTCGAGGGGGTCGCGGAGAAGGCGGTCGCCTCGATCGACTTCGGCTCCGAGGGCGTCAAGCGGCTGCTGTTGCGCTACGCGCCCGTGGAGAAGCTGTAGCGCTCGTCCGCGCTACGGCGTCAGGCCGTGGACCACGAGCGCCTGGTACGGGTCGACGGGGTCGCCGGCGCCGGGGCGGACCTCGAGGTGCAGGTGCGGGCCGGTCACGTTGCCGGTGGAGCCGACGTACCCGATCAGATCGCCGGCGCGGACCTCCTGGCCCACGCTGACCGTGTACGACGTCTGGTGCGCGAACCACAGCTCGGTGCCGTCGTCGAGCGTGATGACGGTCTTGTTGCCGTACGCGCCGTCGTAGCCGACGGAGGTGACCACGCCGTTGGCGATCGCCACGATCGGGGTGCCGCTGGGCGCCGCGAAGTCCAAGCCGGTGTGGTAGTTCGACCAGAGTCCGCTGTAGTCGCCGAAGCCCGCGGTCAGGTGGTAGCCGGCCACGGGCAGGACCCACTGGTTGAGGCGGAGCTTGTCGGCCTGCTGCTGGGCCAGGGCGGTCAGCTTCGCGAGCGCGGCGTCGCGCTGGCGAGCCTGGTCCTCGGCCTGCGCGACGAGCTCGGCGTCGGCGCGATCCTCCAATGCGTCCCGGCGGGAGTCGCGGCTGATCGTGCCGCGGTCGAGCATGCTGACCCGGGAGACGTCACTGGCGCCGCTGAGGGCGCTCGCCTGGGTGAACCGGGCCGCGTCCTCGCCGAGGCCGCCGTTCGCGACGGTCAGGGCTCCGCCCGCGGAGATCGCGAGGGCGGCGACGCCGAGCAGGATCGGCGGCGAGGGGAGGAGGCCGCGGAAGAGCGGTCCGCGCGGGGCCGTGTGGCGGTGGGCGCGCCGGGCCGGCCTGTCGGTCACCGCCGGACCGGCCTTCTCGGGCTTCGGGGGCTTCGCGGTCTTCAGCAGCTTCGGCGCCTTGGCCGGCGGGGTCGCCCGGCGCTTGCCGCCGACGGCGACCGGGGTCGCTGCCTCGAGCGGGGTCGGGAGGTCCGAGGGACGGCGGCCGGGGCCGCGACGTTCCGCTCGGTGGTTGCCCATGAATAAGTTCTCCGCTGCTCGGGGTTCAGACGGCGACGCCCGACTGTAACGGAAAGATCACGGGCGCAGGAAACCTTCTGGGGAATCTTCGGCAGGAGAACCGGGTACTTGAACCCGTTCGGGCGGGGAACGGGGTGGCGGAGTGGGCAGGGTCACGCGTGCCTCCGGCGCGGTTCGGGGTGGGTTAACCTGCGGACATGACGTCGACCACACCCTCGGGGGGCCCGGCCGGCCCGTCGCCGCGGATCCGGATCGTGGTCGGCAAGCCCGGCCTCGACGGCCACGACCGGGGCGCCAAGATCGTCGCCCGCGCGCTGCGGGACGCCGGCCACGAGGTGGTGTACACCGGCCTGCACCAGACCCCGGAGCAGATCGTGGAGACGGCGATCCAGGAGGACGCCGACCTGATCGGCCTCTCGGTCCTCTCCGGCGCGCACATGACCCTGTTCCGGCGGCTGCTCGAGCTGCTCCGGGAGCGGGACGCGGCCGACATCGTGGTCTTCGGGGGCGGGATCATCCCCGAGGAGGACATCCCGGTGCTGGAGGAGCTCGGCGTCGCCAAGGTGTTCACCCCCGGCGCGGCGACCGGCGAGATCACCGGCTGGGTCGCGGAGCACTTCGCCGGCTGAGGGTTACCGACGAGTCGTATGCCACGCGTCACGTCCGGCCGCCCTCGTCGTACCCGCGGGGTCCGGACTAGGGTGCCCGAGGACACCCGAGCGACATCCCAGCGGCGCGCGGACGTCAAACGCGTCCGCCCGCTCCTACAGAGGAACATGGTGGATCAGTGGATCTGATGGAGTACCAGGCGAAGGAGCTCTTCGCCAAGCACGACGTACCGGTCACTCTCGGCATCGTCGCCCACACCCCCGACGAGGCCCAGGCCGCTGCTGAGCAGCTGGGTGTCGTGGTGGTCAAGGCGCAGGTGAAGGCCGGTGGCCGCGGCAAGGCGGGCGGCGTCAAGCTCGCCAAGACGCCCGAGGAGGCTCGCACGCACGCCGAGGCGATCCTCGGCATGGAGATCAAGGGCCTCCGCGTGAACCGCGTGCTCATCGCTCCCGCCGCCAGCATCGAGGAGGAGTACTACTTCTCGTTCCTGCTCGACCGGGCCAACCGTCGCTACCTGTGCATCGCCAGCGTCGAGGGCGGCGTGGAGATCGAGGAGGTCGCCAAGACCAACCCCGACGCCGTGCGCCAGATCCCGATCGACCCGGGCGCCGGTGTCGACGAGGCCAAGGCTCGGGAGATCGTCGCCGACGCGAAGTTCCCCGAGGCGCTGACCGAGCAGGCCGTGCAGACCGTGCTCGCGCTCTGGAAGGTCTTCGTCGAGGAGGACGCCACGCTGGTCGAGGTCAACCCGCTCGCGCGGCTGGCCGGCGACAAGCTCGAGGCGCTCGACGGCAAGGTCTCGCTCGACGAGAACGCCGAGTTCCGCCACGAGGAGCACGCCTCCTTCGTGATCCGCGAGGAGGAGGACCCGCTCGAGTCCGCCGCCAAGGACAAGGGCCTGAACTACGTCAAGCTCGACGGCTCGGTCGGGATCATCGGCAACGGCGCCGGTCTGGTCATGTCCACGCTCGACGTCGTCGCGTATGCCGGTGAGAAGCACGGTGGGGTCAAGCCCGCGAACTTCCTCGACATCGGTGGCGGCGCCAACGCCCAGGTGATGGCCGACGGCCTGCACGTGATCCTCGGCGACGAGCAGGTCAAGGCCGTGTTCGTGAACGTGTTCGGCGGGATCACCGCCTGCGACGAGGTCGCCAACGGCATCGTCGGCGCCCTGGACATCCTCGGTGAGGATGCCACCAAGCCGCTGGTCATCCGGCTCGACGGCAACAATGCCGACGAAGGCCGCCGGATCCTCACCGAGGCGGCCCACCCTCTCGTGACCATGGTGGACACGATGGACGGCGCGGCCGACAAGGCCGCCGAGCTCGCGAACGCCTGAGACTGGAGACCACGAAGCAATGTCGATCTACCTCAACAAGGACTCCAAGATCATCGTCCAGGGCATGACCGGTGGCATGGGCTCCAAGCACACCACCCTCATGGTCGAGGCGGGGTCCAACATCGTCGGCGGCGTGAACGCGCGCAAGGCCGGCACCTCGATCGAGCTCGGCGGCAAGGACCTGCCCGTGTACGGCACGGTCAAGGAGGCGATGGCCGAGACCGGCGCCGACGTGTCGGTCGTGTTCGTCCCGCCCGCCTTCACCAAGGACGCCTGCATCGAGGCCATCGACGCCGGCATCGCCCTGCTCGTCGTGATCACCGAAGGTGTGCCCGTGCAGGACACCGCCGAGGTGTTCGCCTACCTGCAGAGCGCCGCGAACACGGGCGGCACCCGGATGATCGGCCCGAACTGCCCCGGCGTCATCACGCCGGGGGAGGCGTTGGCCGGCATCACGCCCGCCACGATCGCGGGCTCCGGCCCGGTCGGCCTGGTGTCGAAGTCCGGCACGCTGACCTACCAGATGATGTACGAGCTGCGCGACCACGGCTTCTCGACCGCGATCGGCATCGGTGGTGACCCGATCATCGGCACCACCCACATCGACGCCCTCGCGGCGTTCGAGGCCGACCCGGACACCAAGGCGATCGTGATGATCGGCGAGATCGGCGGCGACGCCGAGGAGCGGGCGGCGGCGTACATCAAGGAGCACGTGACCAAGCCGGTCGTCGGCTACGTCGCCGGCTTCACCGCGCCCGAGGGCAAGACCATGGGCCACGCCGGCGCCATCGTCTCCGGCTCCTCCGGCACCGCGCAGGCGAAGAAGGAGGCCCTCGAGGCCGTCGGCGTGAAGGTCGGCAAGACGCCGTCCGAGACCGCCGAGCTCATGCGCGAGGTCCTCGCCTCGCTCTGATCCACCGCGTAGGACGACGGCCCCGGGCACGCGCTTGCCCGGGGCCGTTCGCCCCGGATCTCGTCCGGCTGGCGCCCGCTGCTCGACCAACGGCGACCGCCGCGGCGCTCAGCAGCCGCGCTCGGTGAAGCGGCAGAGGGCGGGGACCAGGCCCCGGTTGGCCTCGGTGACGTCGGGGACGCTCTGGGCGGCGCTGTCGAGCGAGCCCTCGGTCGAGCGGGGCGGGATCGCGCCGACCGCGCCCTCGCCGATGCTCGGCGACGGCGACGGCGATTCGGACTCGAGCCCCGGCTGGGCGCACGGGTCGGCCGAGAACACGCACAGCTGGGCCCGGACCACCTCGGAGCGGTGGGTCATGTTCGAGATCGCCGTCGCCACGGCCTGGTCGTCGCCGGCGGCGCCGTAGGAGGTGTCGAGGTAGAGCGCGTTCCCGGACCGGACGACCTCCCAGAGCGTGAGCTCGGCGAGCAGGTCGCCGTCCTTCGAGCGCTGGATGAACGCGAAACCGTCCTCGCCGAGGTCGACCGGGACGGTCTCCTGCACCAGCGGCAGCCCGGTGCCGTTCTCATCCCGCGCGCAGTCCTCGACGCCCGAGCGCAGCGCGGCGAGGGCCTGCTCAGCGGTGGCGCCGTCGGCGTACAGGGCGAGCGTGCGGCCGAGGTAGGCCTCGTTCTCCTCGAAGCGCGCGCCGGCGAGGTCGACGGTCGCCACCGGGTCGGCGGGTGACCAGGCGGTCGTCCCGCACAGCACGATGTCGTCGACCCCGGACTCCGCGGTGACGGGCGGGTCACCGAAGAGGTCGGTCGCGAGCGGGAAGTCGTCGGGCACCTCCTGCTGCCAGCTGACCGCCGGCGCGGGCTGGACGTCGCGGTCCTGGTGGTCTCCGGCGAGCAGCGCGACCGGCGTGACGACGGCAGCGAGGACGGCGACGGCGGCGGCGCCGGCCAGCGCGTTGTTGCGCCGGCGGATCCGGTTGCCGCGTCGGCGCACCTCGGCGGCGGGGAGGGGAGTCATGGGAGGTCCTGGGACGGTGAAGTTCTCGAGCTCCTCGATCGGGTCACGCATGGCTCGCTCCTTCCTGGAGACCGCCGGGTCGTTCGTCGGCGAGCATCGCGGCGAGCGCCGCGCGGCCGCGGCTGAGCCGGGCCTTGATGGTGCCCTCGGGGACGCCGACCTCACGGGCGACGTCGTGGACGGGGAGGTCGGCGATGTGGTGCAGGACCAACGCCTGTCGCTGCGCCTCGGGGAGCTGCTTGAGCGCGGCCACCAGCGCGACGTGTGCCTCGCTCGGCGGCGCCGTCTCGGTGGGCGCGCCGAGGGCCCGGTCGACCGGCCTGCGGCCCCGCGCCGTACGCCGCCAGCGGCTCACCGCCAGGCGGTACGCCGTGGTCCGCACCCACGCCTCGGGGTGCTCCGCGCGGTCCAGCTTGCGTCGGTGCGCCCAGGCCCGCGCGAACGCCTCCTGGACGCACTCCTGTGCCTCGTCACGGTTGCCGATCATCGCGTAGACCTGGCCCACGATGCGTTGGAACGACGCGCTGTAGAACTCGTCGAACTCGAGCTCGTCCATCGACCCAGGGTTCCCGTCTGTGTGCGGCCCGGCTCGGTGCCGAGTCGTAGGGGATACGCCTCACCGCGCACCACGGTTGCACGCTCGGGGAGTATTTCTGGCTCTCCTGACCTATCAGTGGGTGCGTAGAGCCCCGGGTCGGGCGTTGCGTGGCTTGCGGACGGCCTGGGGTGACGGCCGACAAGGCTGGCAGGGGGCACGGTGGGCGGGCGGTTGCGGTTCGCTCCCGGCCGCCGGGTTCTGGCGGGACGTCATGCAGACGGAGCAAGCGGTAACACCGTCCGCATGACCTCCCGGAGACCCCAGCCTCGACCAGGCCCCACCGCCTGGTGCAGAACCACAGATGCAGCAGGAGCGCCGTATTTCTGCGCAGGTTCAGCCGGCCGGGTCCGGGCTAGGGGCGCGGCATCGCCTCGAGGCGCGCGAGCGCGCGCTCGACCAGGGCGACGAAGTCGTCGGCGGACATCCCGCCGGCGGGGTCGGGGACGAAGCCGACCTGCGCGACGGAGGTCCGGTCGCGGACGATGCCCATCAGGTAGCTCACCGACCGCTGGTCGCTGATCTCCGTGGTCACCCGCCAGACGGTGAGGTCGCGGTGCTTGCCCTCGAGCTGGCGGATCCGGTCCACCTGGGTGCCCATCTGCTTCTTCGAGCAGCTCGCCAGCCGGTCGCGGACGTCGTCGACGAAGCCGGCCGCCTTCGGTTCGGGGAGGGAGCCGATCGTCTCGGTGAGGCCGAACTCGGCGCGCAGCTTCGCGCCGGGCACCAGGAACGTCCGGGTGACGTTGTTGCTCATCGCCTTGGTGCTGAAGTCCGCGCGGTCGCAGCCGGTGGCCGCGGCGTTGTCCCGTGCCTGGCGCGGCTCGGTGCCGACCCAGGGTCGGCGTACCTCTCCCACCGGCGGCAGGTCGACCTCGGCGAGCATGGCGGGCACGGTCGCGACCGGGACCGGCGGCACGGTCCGCAGGCGCGGCCGGCTCGAGCAGGTCCCGGCGCCGGTGCGGCCGCACAGCTCGGTCACCGCCGACCCGAGCAGGGCGGCGGACTTCGTCAGCTCCGGCGCCCGGCCGACCGGCGAGCGGCTGACGACCGTGGTCGTGAGCTGCCCGGTCCGGGCGACGCCCGCGACCACGGTCGAGGCGGGAGCGTCCCAGGTGCGCAGCACCACGAGCATCGCCTCGTCGCCGACGCCCGCAACCTCGCGGGTCTCGAGCAGCTGGGCGCGCTCGGAGGCGCAGCCGGCGAACCAGGAGAGCGCGGTCCGGTAGCCGCGACCCGCGGCCTTGGCCGAGGGGGAGGCCTGCGTGGCCTGGACCGTCTCGGCCGAGCCCTTGCCCGCGGATCCGAAGACCCGAACCAGGGCGGCGGTGCCGCGGGGGTCGGCGTACCGGCTCGCCTGGCACGGCATCACCAAGCCGTCGCCACCGGAGTTGTCGTCGGTCCGGGTCACCGTCCAGCCCGAGCCGGGCACCTGGGCGCCGACCTGCTCGGCCGTGAGGAGCGTGTCCTCGGGAACGTCGACCGGGTCTGGGGTCGGCGAGCTCGACGGCTTGTGGTCCTGGGGGGCCTCCATCCGCTCACCGGCCAGCGTCGGCCGCACCCCGGTCGCGTCGGTGACCAGCGTGCCGGTGACGACCAGGGCGGCGACGGTCGCGGCGACGCCGATCACCGTGTGGGTACGACGGCGGGCGGCCCCGGCCCGCCGGATGATCGTGGCTCGCGGCCAGCGGCCGTCGTCGACGTGGGCGCGGATCGGGTCGAAGAGCGTGCGGATGCTCGTGGTCGGCACCTCGCGCAGGACGGAGAGCCGCGACATCGCGGTCTGCAGCTCGCGCTCGGCCTCCAGCCGGGGGAGCCCCACCTCGCGAGCGATCTCGGCGAGCGAGGCGGTCGTCAGCTCGGTCAGCAGCAGCACCTTGCGCTGGCCCAGCGACAGCTTGCCGAGCGCGTCCAGCGTGGCCTTCACCTCGGGGTCGAGGCCCTTCTCGCGGTGCCAGAGCTTCGCGGTGTGGCGGCGCTGGGCGTGTGCGCAGGCGCGCACCCGGACCCAGGCCTCCGGGTCCTCCAGGCGGGTCACCTTGCGCCAGTGGTGCGAGCCCACCACGAACGCGTCGCGGACGGCGGCACGGGAGGATCCGAGGTCGCCGGTCAGGCAGTACGTCAGCAGCAGCAGGCGCGTGCGGACGTCCTTGTAGAACTCGTCGAACTGACCGGGGTCCCTCATGGCGACGTCCACGGTAGCCCGATCGGGACATCCCGGCCGAACCGGCGTGGGAGCCCGGATCGGCCTGCCCGGGCGGTGATGATGGCGGAGCCATGACTTCGCTGCTCACCGGCTCGGCCGCCGCCCGCCTCGCAGGCGCGGACCGCTCGGACCCCCGCCACCGGCGACCCCTGGTGCTGGTCGCGGTCCTCGGCGGGGCGAGCGCGGCGCTGGCGACCCTCCTGATCTGCCTGGCCGTCGGAGTCGTGGGCTGGTTCCTGGCTGACGCGGGCGCACACGGAACCCCACGCGACGGACTGCGGGTGGGGGCGCTCGGCTGGCTGCTGGCCCACGGCTCCGGTATCCACGTCGACGGCGTCGCGGTGACCGTCGTACCCCTCGGCCTGACGGCGCTGGCCGCCTGGGCCGTGTGGCGCCTCGGGCACCGGGTCGGCGACTCGGTGTCTGGCCACGGACCCGACGCGGACCGGATCGCCGACGGTGAGCGCGACTGGACGGTCCCGACCGCGGCTGCCGCGTTCTTCGCCGGCTACCTGCTCGTGGCCCTCGTCACGTTCCGCCTCGCGGCCACCGCCGAGACCGCACCCTCGCTGCCGCGGGTGGTCGCCGGATCGCTGCTGCTGTGCGCCACGTTCGGGCTGGTCGCGATCGCGGTGGGCTCGGGGCGCGCGGCGATCTGGGCCGCGTTCGTCCCCGCCTCGGTGCGGGCCGCGGGCGCCGCCTGCCTGCGGGTCCTCGGCGGCTACCTCGCGCTCTCGGCGCTGGTCTTCCTGGTCGCGTTCGCGCTGGACTTCGGTACGGCGGCCAACGTGATGTCCCGGCTGCACCTGAGCGCCGGCGACGGCACCGTCTACGCGGCGCTGACCGCGACCCTGGTCCCCAACGCTGCGGTGTTCACCGGCTCCTACCTGCTCGGCCCGGGCTTCGCGGTGGGCGTCGACACACTGGTGTCCCCGACCGGCGTCGCGCTCGGCCCGCTGCCGATGTTCCCGCTGCTCGCCGCGCTCCCGGCGAACGGACCGACCCCGGCCTGGACGGCGTACCTCCTCGCGGTGCCGCCGCTGGTCGCCGCTGCCGCCGTCGCCCGCTCGCAGCGCCGCTACCCGACGCTGCGCTGGGACCACGGAGCCCTGCGCGGTTGCGTGGGCGGCGCGCTGGCCGGACTCCTGCTCGGGCTGCTCGCCGTGGTCGCTGGAGGGGCCGTCGGGCCGGGCCGGATGCGCGAGGTCGGACCGTTCGCGTTCGACGTGCTCGTGCACGCGATCACCGCCTTCGGCCTCGGCGGCCTGGTCGGCGGCGTTCTCATGACCTGGTGGCAGCGTCGGACCCATCGCCGCGGTTCCCTAGAATCCACCGCGTGACCCCACGCCGCCCCGCTCGTCTCGTGGTGCTCGTGTCCGGGTCCGGGACCAACCTCCAGGCGTTGCTCGACGCGTGCGCCGACCCGTCGTACGGCGCCCGCGTCGTCGCCGTGGGCGCCGACCGCGACGACATCGAGGGACTCGCCCGCGCGGATCGGGCCGGCGTGCCGACGTTCGTGCGGAAGGTCGGGCAGTTCACCAGCCGCGAGCACTGGGACCGGGCCCTCGCGGACACGGTCGCCGGCTTCGAGCCCGACCTGGTCGTGCTTGCCGGGTTCATGAAGCTGGTGGGGGCCGAGTTCCTGACCCGGCTCGGCGGCCGGGTCGTCAACACCCACCCCGCGCTGTCCCCGTCCTTCCCCGGCATGCACGGTCCGGCCGATGCCCTCGCGTACGGCGTCAAGGTGACCGGGTGCACGCTGTTCGTGGTCGACGACGGGGTCGACACCGGCCCGATCGTCGCCCAGCGAGCCGTGCCGGTCGAGGACGACGACACCGTCGAGACGCTGCACGAGCGGATCAAGGTCGCCGAGCGCGCGATGCTGGTCGACACGGTCGGCCGGATGGCCCGGGCCGGCTGGACCGTCGAGGGCCGGCGCACTCGGTTCGGTGACGAGACCTGACGGTCCTATGCTGGACTCCACACGACTGGCGCGGGTGGGTGACCACCGGGGAGTGACGCACGGAGCATCGACCGCCTGGGTGCTCCCCCTTCCGAGCAGGAGTTCTCTGTGTCCGAACCCGTGTCCACGCCCGAGCACCGCATCCCGATCCGCCGCGCCCTCGTCTCCGTCTACGACAAGACCGACCTCGAGGACCTGGTCCGCGGCCTGCACGACGCCGGCGTCGAGCTGGTGTCGACGGGCGGCTCAGCGAAGCTGATCGAGGGCCTGGGCCTCCCGGTCACCAAGGTCGAGGACCTGACCGGCTTCCCGGAGTGCCTCGACGGCCGGGTCAAGACGCTGCACCCGCGCGTGCACGCGGGGATCCTCGCCGACCGGCGCCTGGACTCCCACGTCCAGCAGCTCGCCGACCTCGGGGTGGAGCCGTTCGACCTGGTGGTCTCCAACCTCTACCCGTTCCGCGAGACCGTCGCGTCGGGCGCCACGCCCGACGAGTGCGTGGAGCAGATCGACATCGGCGGGCCCTCGATGGTCCGGGCCGCCGCCAAGAACCACCCGTCCGTGGCGATCGTGACCTCGCCGGAGCGGTACGCCGACGTGCTGGCGGCCGTCGCCGCAGGCGGGTTCACCCTCGAGCAGCGCAAGGTGCTGGCAGCCGAGGCGTTCACCCACACCGCGGCCTACGACGTCGCGGTCGCGGGCTGGTTCGCCTCGACGTACGTGCCGGCCGAGGACGGCTGGCCCGAGTTCGCCGGGGAGACCTGGCAGAAGGCCGCCGTGCTGCGGTACGGCGAGAACCCGCACCAGGACGCCGCCCTCTACACCGATTCGTCAGGGGGCGGCGGTCTGGCCGGGGCCGAGCAGCTGCACGGCAAGGAGATGTCCTACAACAACTACGTCGACACCGACGCGGCGCGGCGCGCGGCGTACGACTTCGACGAGCCTGCCGTCGCGATCATCAAGCACGCCAACCCGTGTGGCATCGCCGTCGGCGCCGACGTCGCCGAGGCCCACCGCCGCGCCCACGAGTGCGACCCGGTCAGCGCCTTCGGCGGCGTGATCGCGGTCAACCGGCCCGTCTCGGTCGAGATGGCCCGCCAGGTGGCCGACGTGTTCACCGAGGTGATCGTCGCGCCGTCGTACGACGAGGGCGCGGTCGAGATCCTGCAGGGCAAGAAGAACATCCGCATCCTGCGCTGCGCCGACCCGGCCGAGGAGCGCTCCACCGAGCTGCGCCAGATCAGCGGCGGCGTGCTCGTGCAGGTGCGTGACCACGTCGACGCGACGGGCGACGACCCGTCGACCTGGACGCTGGCCGCGGGGGAGCCCGCCTCGGCGGAGGTGCTCGCCGACCTCGCGTTCGCCTGGACGGCGTGCCGCGCCGCGAAGTCCAACGCGATCCTGCTCGCCAAGGACGGCGCCTCGGTCGGCATCGGCATGGGCCAGGTCAACCGGGTCGACTCCTGCCGGCTCGCCGTCTCGCGGGCCGGGGACCGGGCCGCGGGATCGGTCGCCGCCTCCGACGCGTTCTTCCCCTTCGAGGACGGCCCGCAGATCCTCATCGACGCCGGCGTCACCGCGATCGTGCAGCCGGGCGGCTCGGTCCGTGACGAGCTCACGGTCGAGGCGGCCAAGGCCGCCGGCGTCACCATGTACTTCACCGGCACCCGGCACTTCTTCCACTGAGCCGACAGGCGAGGATGACCACGTGACCGCACAGAAGCTGGACGGGACCGCCACCGCGGCGGCGATCAAGGGCGAGCTGACGACCCGGGTGGCGGCCCTGCACGAGCGCGGGATCCGTCCCGGGCTCGGCACCATCCTCGTGGGCGACGACCCCGGGTCGCGGTGGTACGTCAACGGCAAGCACAAGGACTGCGCCGAGGTCGGCATCGAGTCCATCCGGATCGACCTGCCCGCGACCGCGACCCAGGACGAGATCGAGGACGCGGTCCGGGTGCTCAACGACGACCCGGCGTGCACCGGCTACATCGTGCAGCTGCCGTTGCCGAAGGGCCGCGACGAGAATCGCGTGCTCGGCTTGATCGACCCGGCCAAGGACGCCGACGGCCTGCACCCGACGAACCTCGGCTGGCTGGTGCTCGGCAAGGCCGCGCCGCTGCCGTGCACCCCCAACGGCATCGTCGAGCTGTTGCGCCGCCACGGGGTCGAGATCGCCGGCGCCGAGGTCACCGTGGTCGGGCGCGGCGTCACGGTCGGCCGGCCGCTCGGCCTGCTGCTGACTCGCCGCAGCGAGAACGCCACCGTGACGCTGTGCCACACGGGCACCCGCGACCTGGCGGCGCACGTGCGCGGCGCCGACATCGTCGTGGCGGCTGCCGGGGTGCCCGGCATCGTCACCGGCGCGATGGTCAAGCCGGGTGCCGCCGTGCTCGACGTGGGGGTCTCCCGGGTCGACGGCAAGCTCGCCGGGGACGTGGCCCCCGAGGTGTGGGACGTGGCCCGTTGGGTCTCGCCCAACCCGGGCGGCGTCGGCCCGATGACCCGGGCGATGCTGCTGTCCAACATCGTGGCGATGGCCGAGCAGACGGATTCGTGAGCGACCTCGAGCCTCCCGACGACCTGGAGCCCGTCTCCGCGGAGGACGTGGGCCGGCGCTACCCGTCCACGATCGGGGGCGCGTTCTACCTCGTGGTCATCGCGGTGACCGCGATCGGGTTCGGGATCGTCACCACCGGCGCGTGGCGCCAGGGGATCCGCTGGATCGCCGGTGCGTTGCTGTTCGCGGCCGTCGTCCGGGCGGTGCTGCCCAGCCGGGACGCCGGCATGCTCGCCGTACGGCGGCGCTGGTGGGACTGCTTCCTGCTCGCCGGCGTCGGCGTCGCACTGATCCTGCTGGCCGGCTCGATCCCCGACCAGCCGCTGTAGCCCGCACCGCTCCCTCGCGTACGGTCGGTCCGTGACCGACCCCTCCCGCGCCCCCTCCGATGTCGCGGCCCTCGCCGACCAGCTCCTCGACGCGCAGGTGGCCTACCACGTGGCCCGGTTGAGCGGAGCCGGCCTGTCGGAGACCGTCGCCGGGCTCGCCGACGACCTGCTCGCGGCGTCCGCCGGGCAGCCGATCGCCGACCTCGTCGACCGGGACACCCTGGTCGCGATCGCGACGCGCCTGCTGCAGAGCGTGCCGGGCAGTGCCGCCACCGGCGCGGTCGTCGAGGTCCTCGCCGACGTCGTCCACGACGGGCCGGTCGACCGGCACCTGCTCGGCGAGCTGGCCGACCGGGAGCAGATCGAGGCGCTGCTCGACTAGTTGATCGCGCTGAGCCCGGGGCTCGAACGGGGCCTGGACCGGCTCACCGCCAGCCCGCTGGTCGGGACCGTCGCCTCGCGGTTCATGGGCCGGATCGTCGGCGAGGTGCTCCAGGCCAACAAGGCGGTCGCCGACCGCGTCCCCGGCCTCGGCTCCCTGATGTCGTTCGGCACCAGCGCCGCGTCGAAGGTGATGGGCGTGGCGGACAAGCAGTTCGAGGGGCTGATCGGCGACACCGTCGGGCGCGGCGGCACCTACGCCGTCGGCCGGCTCAACAAGATCCTGGTCGAGACCGTGCGGGACCCCACGACCCGCGCGGCGGTGCTGCAGGTGTGGGAGCTGGCCGCCGCCGAGCCGATCTCGGGGCTGAGCCGCAGCGTCACCCGCGAGCAGCTCGCCGGGCTCGTCGACGCGGCGTACGACCTGGTCGTGACCGCCGCCGCGGGGGAGCCGGCCGCGGGGCTGGTCGAGGCCGCGGTCGACGGGCTGCTGGAGCGGCTCGGCGGCTACACGCCCACCGAGCTGCTCGATGAGCTCGGCCTGGACCGGGCCGACGTCGTCGCGGACGTCGTGCGGCTCGCGCCGTACGCCGTGGCGGCGCTGCACGAGTCCGGTGAGCTGGAGCGGATCATCCGCGCCCGGCTCACGCCGTTCTACGACTCGGCCGCGGTCAGGTCCCTGCTGGGCTGAGTTGTCGGGGCCGACCCGTCAGATCAGCCCCAGCTCCTTGACGGCCTCGCGCTCGTCGGCGAGCTCGGCGGTCGAGGCGTCGATCTTGGCGCGCGAGAAGTCGTCGATCTCGAGACCCTGGACGATCTCCCAGTCGCCGTCCTTGGTGGTGACCGGGAAGGAGGAGATCAGGCCCTCGGGGACGCCGTACGAGCCGTCGGAGACCACCGCCATCGAGACCCAGTCGGCGTCGGCGCTGCCGAACAGCCAGTCGCGGGCGGCGTCGATGGTCGCCGAGGCGGCCGACGCGGCCGAGGACGAGCCGCGGGCCTCGATGATCGCCGCGCCGCGCTTGGCGACGGTCGGGATGAAGGTGCTCTCGATCCAGTCCTGGTCGCCGACGACCTCGGCGGCGTTGCGGCCGCCGATCTCGGCGTGGAAGACGTCGGGGTACTGCGTCGCGGAGTGGTTGCCCCAGATCGTCATCTTCTTGATGTCGGTGACCGCGGCGCCGGTCTTGGCGGCCAGCTGCGAGATCGCCCGGTTGTGGTCGAGGCGGGTCAGCGCGGAGAAGCGGGCCTGGGGGATGTCGGGGGCGTTGGTCATCGCGATCAAGGCGTTGGTGTTGGCGGGGTTGCCGGTCACGCCGATGCGGACATCGTCGGCGGCCACCTTGTTCAGCGCCTTGCCCTGGGCGGTGAAGATCGCGCCGTTGGCCGAGAGCAGGTCGCCGCGCTCCATGCCCGGGCCGCGCGGGCGCGCACCGACGAGCAGGGCGAGGTTCACGCCGTCGAAGATCTGCTCGGCGTCGTCGCCGATCTGGACCCCGGCGAGGTTCGGGAACGCGCAGTCGTCGAGCTCCATCACGACGCCTTCGAGCGCCTTGAGGGCCGGCGTGATCTCCAGCAGGCGCAGCTCGATCGGGCGGTCGCCCAGCAGCGACCCGCTCGCGAGACGGAACAGCAGGCTGTAGCCGATCTGGCCGGCGGCGCCGGTGACGGCGACCTTCAACGGGGTAGAGCTCACGACGACTCCTTCACGCGACGGTTTCTCGTCCCGACGCTAGCAGCGGCTCCGCCTCCTGCGATGCTGGGGTCCATGACCGTGCGGCCCCTCCTCCTGGCGGCCGCACTCGCCGTCCTGGCCGGCTGTGGCACCGCATCGGCGCCGAGCCCGCCGGCCGGGGTGGACGAGCTCACGATCCCCACCCCGTCCCCGGACCCCGGCGACTTCGTCGCGACCGTGGACAACCCCTGGTTCCCGCTCGAGGCCGGCGATTCGTGGGTCTACGCCGTCACCGACGCCGAGGGCGCGCACCGGATGCGGGTCACCGTGGAGACCGGCCCGGAGGTCGCCGGCGTGGCCACGACCAGCCGCGTGACGACCGAGCCGTCCGGGGTCGTCACCGACTGGTTCGCGCAGGACGAGCGCGGCAACGTGTGGTGGTTCGGCCGCGCCGGCAGCTGGCGGGCGGGGGAGGACGGCGCCGAGGCGGGCATCGCGATGCTGGCTCGGCCCCGGGTCGGTGACGGCTACCGGACGGGCTACCTGGAGGGAGTCGTGGAGGACACGGCCCGCGTGGTGTCGCTGGACGAGAGCGCCGAGGTCGCCGCCGGGTCGTACGACGACCTCCTGCTCCTCGAGCAGCAGAGCGCGCTCGAGCCCGGGGCCACGGCCGAGCTCTCCTACGGCCGGGACGTGGGTCTGGTGGAGGCCCGGCTGGTCTCCGACAGCTACCGGACCGTGCGGCTGGTGCGGGGACCTACTCCGCCGGCGGCCTGATCCGGGTCCCGCCGTCGTCCGACTCATCCTGGGCCGCCTGCTCGGCCGCCTGCTGGACGCGCCACTGCTCGGGCGTCTGCCCCACGGGGTGCCACTGCTGGCCGATCGGGTCCCACTGCCAGCCGTCCTGGACGATCGGCGCGACGTACGCCGACGGGCTCTCCTGGTTCCACTGCTGTTGGTACTGGTCGGGCGCGGCGTAGCCGGGCACCTGCGCCGCGGTGCGCGGGCGGCGGAGGACGACTCCCGAGCCCGGGACCGGGTCGCCGACCCGGCCGAACAGCAGCGAGTAGCCGGCGCCCGCGATCGTCGCGCCGAGCGCCGGGGCGAGGATGAACAGCCAGAGCTGGATGATCGCGTCGGGGCCGGCGAACAGCGCCGGGCCGATCGAGCGCGCCGGGTTGACCGAGGTGCCGGTGGCCGGGATCGCCACGAAGTGGATCGCGGCGAGGGTCAGGCCGATCGTGAGCGGGGCGAGGGCCGGGTGCTCGTTGCGCTCGTCGGTGACCGCGAGGATCACGCCGACGAAGACGGCGGTCAGCAGCGCCTCGAGGACGAATGCCGCCCACCACGCGTAGCCGCTGCCCTGGTCGCCGAAGAAGTTCTGTCCCATGTTGCGCTCGGAGTCGAAGCCGTCGAAGCCGTGCAGCAGCAGGAACAGGGTGAGCGCGGCGAGGACCGCGCCCCCCACCTGGGCGAGCAGGTACCAGCCCGCGCGGGCCCACGACATCCGGCCGCCCACCGCCGCGCCCACGGAGACCGCCGGGTTGAAGTGCGCGCCGCTCACGCGCCCGAACGCATAGGCCATCACGCCCACGGCCAGGCCGAAGGTGAGGCCGATCGTGGCGATGGTGGTCTGCGCGTCGGCCTCGTGGGCGAAGACGATCGACCCACACCCGAAGAAGACCAGCACGAACGTGCCGATCGCCTCGGCGGAGAGCTGCTGCTGGAGAGTCGGCTGGCTGGAGTCGGCCACGATGTGCTCCTCGTTCGCGCTCGCTCACACGCGTCCCCCGCGGACGCAGCGACAGCACTCTACTCACGCGCGGGCCCGGCTGGACCTGCCTCGAGAGCCGGTGCGAAGGTGGCTCCGTCGGACCCGTCAGGTATCTTGACGTCAAGCAACTTTCTCGAGCTTCAGGAGTCGTCGCGCATGGCCACGATCATCTACACCCACACCGACGAGGCGCCGCTGCTCGCGACGTACTCGTTCCTGCCGATCATCCAGGCGTACGCCGCGAAGGCCGGTGTGGAGGTGGAGACCCGCGACATCTCCCTCGCGGGCCGGATCATCGCCCAGTTCCCCGACCGCCTGACCGCCGAGCAGCGGATCGACGACGCGCTGGCCGAGCTCGGCGAGCTGGCCAAGCGGCCCGAGGCCAACATCATCAAGCTGCCGAACGTCTCCGCCTCCGTCCCGCAGCTCAAGACCGCGATCAAGGAGCTCCAGGAGCAGGGCTACGACCTGCCCGACTACCCCGAGAACCCGCAGACCGACGAGGACCGGGACGTCCGGGCGCGCTACGACAAGGTCAAGGGCTCGGCGGTCAACCCGGTGCTGCGGCAGGGCAACTCCGACCGCCGTGCGCCCGCGTCGGTCAAGCAGTACGCGAAGGCCTACCCGCATCGGATGGGCGCGTGGAGCACCGACTCCAAGACCAACGTCGCCACCATGGGCGAGCACGACTTCAAGACCAACGAGAAGTCCGTGGTGCTCGCCGCCGACGACACCCTGCGCATCGAGCTCGAGGCCGCGGACGGCACCACGACCGTGCTCAAGGAGTCACTGCCGGTCCTGGCCGGTGAGGTCGTGGACGCCACGACCCTCCAGGTCGCCCACCTGCACGGCTTCCTGCGCAACGCGATCGCCCGCGCGAAGAGCGAGGGCGTGCTGTTCAGCGTCCACCTCAAGGCGACGATGATGAAGGTCTCCGACCCGATCATCTTCGGCCATGTGGTGCGGGCCTTCTTCGAGCCGGTCTTCGCGAAGTACGGCGACGACCTCGCCGCGGCCGGCCTCAGTCCGAACGACGGCCTCGGCGCCATCCTCGGCGGGCTGGACAAGCTCTCGAACGGCGCCGAGATCAAGGCGGCCTTCGAGCAGGCGATCGCCGACGGCCCCGCGCTCGCGATGGTCGACTCCGACCGCGGTATCACCAACCTGCACGTGCCCTCCGACGTGATCGTGGACGCCTCGATGCCGGCGATGATCCGCACCTCCGGCCACATGTGGGGCCCCGACGGCCAGGAGGCCGACACCCTGGCCGTGATCCCGGACTCCTCCTACGCCGGGGTCTACCAGACGGTGATCGACGACTGCCGCGAGCACGGCGCGTTCGACCCGGCGACGATGGGCTCGGTGCCGAACGTCGGCCTGATGGCCCAGGCGGCCGAGGAGTACGGCTCCCACGACAAGACCTTCGAGATCCCCACCGACGGCACCGTGCGGGTCCTCGACTCCTCGGGCGCGGTCCTCATCGAGCACGACGTCGCGGCCGGCGACATCTGGCGCGCCTGCCAGACCAAGGACGCGCCGATCCGCGACTGGGTCAAGCTCGCCGTGACCCGCGCCCGCGCGACCGGTGCGCCGGCGGTCTTCTGGCTAGACGAGACCCGCGCCCACGACGCCAGCCTGATCACGAAGGTCAACGCCTACCTGCCCGAGCACGACACCGAGGGCCTGGACATCAAGATCCTGGCGCCCGAGCTGGCGACGGCGTACTCCCTCGAGCGGATCCGCCGTGGCGAGGACACCATCTCGGTGACCGGCAACGTGCTGCGCGACTACAACACCGACCTGTTCCCGATCCTCGAGCTCGGCACCTCCGCGAAGATGCTCTCGGTCGTGCCGCTGATGGCCGGCGGCGGGCTGTTCGAGACCGGCGCCGGGGGCTCGGCGCCCAAGCACGTCCAGCAGCTGCTCAAGGAGAACTACCTGCGCTGGGACAGCCTCGGTGAGTTCTTCGCGCTCGCGGCGTCCTTCGAGCACCTCTCCGGGTACGCCGCCAACCCGGGAGCCCAGGTCCTCGCCGACACCCTGGACCGCGCGACGGGCACTTTCCTGGACCGGGACAAGTCGCCGACCCGCAAGCTGGGCGGCATCGACAACCGCGGCTCGCACTTCTACCTGGCGCTGTATTGGGCGCAGGAGCTGGCGGCCCAGACCGAGGACGCCGACCTCGCGGCCGCGTTCAAGCCGCTGGCCGAGACGCTCGCCGCGCAGGAGCAGCAGATCGTCGAGGAGCTGCTCGCCGTGCAGGGCTCTCCGGCCGACATCGGCGGCTACTACCGGCCCGACGACGCCTTGGCGTCCGCGGTGATGCGGCCCTCGGCGACCCTGAACGAGGCGCTGGCCTCCCTTGGCTGACGCCGGCCCCGACCCGACGCCCGACGAGCGGGACCAGACCTACGACCGCTGGTCCCGCACGCAGGCGCTGAGCAACCGCGGGTACCTGATCGCCGCGGTCGTCCCGTTCGTGATCGCCGCGATCGGGTTCGGCATCGTCGCCCTGGTCTCCTCCGGCGACGAGGCCGGCAGCGGCACCACGGTCCGGCTGCCGATCTCCGGTTGGGCGCCGACGTCCGGTGGCGGCGACGATGCCCTGATCCAGGGCGTGCTGCGCCTCGACGACCACTACTGCGTCTACCTCGAGGCGGGCCAGGACGGGGCCGACCCCGGGAAGGTGTGGCCGGTCTGGCCGGCGGGCTTCAAGGCCACCCGCGAGGGCGACCGGCTCACGCTGCTCGACGCGGACGGCAAGGTCGTCGCCCACGACGGCGACCAGGTCTCGATGAGCGGCGGCTTCGGCCCGGCCGGCACCTTCGCCGGCGAGCCGTGCGTGCCGGCGAGCGGCGAGGTCGCGATCGTGCAGTCCGCGGTGACGGTCGAGCGCTGACGCACAGGTCGTGCGGTGCCGTGCGGGTTGCTCAGGAAGCAGCCGCCTGCATGGCGTCGGACATGCGCTGGATGGCGGCGTCGAGCTCCTCGGCGTGCTCGAGCCGCCAGGCGTCGCTCGCGCAGAGCTCGTGGGTGCCGCCGACGTCGACGAGTCGCCGCAGCCCGTGAGGTGTGGTCCAGAGATAGGCGCCGTCGCCGATCTGTCTGACGCGGTAGCCGCGGTGGGTCTTGGCCCGGTGGTGTGATCGGGCGAGTGGGGCGTCGTTGTGGTCGCCGGTCTGCCCGGGTGGACCGAGCGGGTCGTAGGGGACGGCGTGGTCGTCGTCGTAGCGGCCGCTCATCGTGGCGGTTCCGACGGCGTACGGGAAGACGTCGCCGACGCAGCGCAGCCGGGTGCGTTCGGTCACGGCGGTGGGGAACTCGTAGGCATTGACGCTGACGTGGTCGTCGAGGTCGATCACCGGCTTGACGGTCACGTGGGCGTGGCCGAGAAGCGACACGACCTGTTCGAGGAGCATGGGTCCGAGTCCCTCGACCCGGGCGACGGCGGTGGAGCTGCCGGCCAGGGCGCTCTCGTGGAGGTGGAGGTAGAGCACGGCTCGGTGGTGCGCCTTGCGCGGGACGACCTCGTCGACGCCGATGCGCAGCAGCTCGCAGACGTCGTCGGGGCGCGCGAGCCAGCCGAAGGCGATCGCGCGCAGCTCGTCGTGGCTGAGGTCGTCCAGGGCGGCCGGCAGGTCGGCGTGGTGGGCGCGGAGCAGGTCGGGGCGGGCGAGGAGGGCGTCGGCGATCCGCTCGGTCATCGCGTCGATCCATGCGGCGTCGCCAGGCTCGATGCGGGAGAAGACGGTGCGGCTGCCGGTCTCGAGGTCGGTGCGGCTCACCCAGACTCCTCGGCGGCGCCGAGCGTCGTCGAACCGGGCCGCGTGGGCGGCGGTGTCGGCCTCGATGACCTTGGCCTCGGCGATCGCCAGCACGCGGCCGGGCGACTCACCGCCGATCGCCTCGGCCACCGCTCGGTCGACGATCCCGACCTGGTCGCGGTCGAGGCGGCGCGACATGCGCGCGACCTTGCAGGCGACCCAGGTCTCGCACTCCAGGGCGACCACCTGGGCCCAGGTCAGCGGCAGTCGGTGCCGCAGGTCGAGTGCATCGCCCATCGTTGCCCGGGTCGAGACGGGATGGGTGTGCCGAGCGATCGCGAGCTCGTGCACGCACAGGTCTTGAACCAGGGGAGTGCCGTCGCCGCCGAGCTCGACCAGCCGCTCGCCGCCGTGACTCACCGGCACCGCGCCCGGCCGGTCCTGCGGGTCGTCGCCGTGGAGGTCCGCCCATTGCAGCACCAGCAGCAGATCCGCCACCTGCGCGTCACGCCGCCGGCGCAGCGCACCACCGCTAGCGGCCAGCACGCCGGCCGCGTCGAGGTCGCTGATGTCAGTGGACATGTCTGTACTATATTCGATCAAAGCTTCGAAAACAAGTCGGTGGCGTGCTTGTGGAAACGATGGCTGGAACCCGTTGCTGCGACGCGTCGCGTTCGCGTGTCCGGCCAGGGGCCGGGCGAGCCGTGGAGTTCGAGCCGGGGGGCGCTGGTCGGCGGCGTGCCGGCTGCGGTTGGTCCGCGCAGTCGCGCGGACACAGGCGGAATGACGCAGCTGCGAACTGCGCGCATCTAGGGATGAGCATGCGGTAGTCCAGGACTGGAACTTGCACCGACCCATGTCAACTTCGCGGACGAGGACGGGGCGGCAGGTGACCTGCCGCCCCGTCTTGTGTCGGACTACGGGTAGGTGTACCCGATGGTGATCTTCGGGTCGGCGTGGAACGCCCATCCGAAGGCTCGCTGCTGCCCGAGCATGGTGTCGGTGAACACGTCGGTCGCGACGGCCGGCTGGTTGGGCAGCGCCTCCACGACGGGCGCGTCAATATTGGCGCTGAAGTCGAGCGGGAACACGACCGTCACCCCCAGGCGGACGTTCGACGTCGGCGCGAGGCTGAGCTGCGGCGCGTAGATGACGAACTGGTAGCGCCGCGGGTCGCCGCCCAGAGGCATCACGCGCTGGCTGGCGTGGATGCGGAGCACCTGCGGCCCGGCGGGGAGGTCGATGTCGGCGACCTTGTACCGCTTGACCTCGCGCTCGAGCTCCGCCTTCACGTCGGCCTCCAGCGGGATGCCGGCCTTGGCGAGGACGGGCTCGAGAATGCTCGCCTGTCCCTGCGGGATTCGCTTGAACGTGGCGGTCGTGTCGAAGTCCTGGTCGGTCGCGGAGACGACTCGGACGAACGCCGACGTCGCCTCCTCGGTCTCCATGGCCAGCACCAGCCGGTACCTGCCCTGCGCTGGCACGTTGACGTGGGCCGTGATCGTGGAGTTCGCGACGTCGTAGGAGTCCTCGCCGAAGTTCCGCAGCGGCGCGATCGACTCCACGTCGACGTTGACCGACTGCCGGCTGACCTCGAGGTTGGTGGTGATTCCCTCACTCATGAGGGCGGCCCCCTTTCAGGGTGTCCACCCCAAGACCACCAGTCGGCCGGCTCTGGTCAGAGCCGTATGGACCAACTAACCTCGGGCTTTCCGGTAGCAACGGAAGCAAGAGGCCTCGGCCTGGGGAAGAGACCCCGGTTGGGGCCTCTTGTCGTTCCACTAGAGCAGACTGAGCCCCGCGCCTGCAACCATTTCACTTCAGTTCTTCACAACTTTGTCGCAAATCGGCCCCCGGACTCGTGAGCGAGTGTGCGCATCTGTGCTTACATGTACCCATGGACACTGCGCAAGTCGCCGCTGACCGAGCTCTTGTCGAAACAGTAGCGATGCTCACCGACACCGGACTGGCCGCGAAGGTGGCTGACCTGACGGGGGAGGTGTTCAAACGCAACCTCGAACGGCACGAGCCCGGCGAGCTCGGCGACACACCCACCTCGTTCGGTGTGCAGTGCTCGGAGAACCTCAAGACCCTCGCGTTGCGCCGGTTCTATGGCGAAGGCGACGAGGTCGACTCCGAACACTGGAACGTCCCAGGGTTGAAGGTGGCGACCGTGCGGAACAGCCTGATGTTCGAGCAAGGTGGGCGGCACGTGTACGTGATGAAAGCGCCCTATGCTGAAGGACGAATGCCTCGCTGGGACCTGTTCAACTGGTCCCAGGCTTCCGCCATCCGGCACAGCATCGCCGAAACGAACACCGACACCCTCGGCGGCTACACCACCACCGCCAACGTCGAAGATCCGCTATTCGACCATCCCGCCAAGCCCCGCGTGGTCCGCACCTATCTCCTCGTATGGGCCGGCGACACCAAGACCGCATCGACTGCGGGCTGGTTGACCGTCCCAGTGCTCGGGCAGCGCCCATTCGTCGCAATGCAGCCCCTGTGGTGGGACGAGGAGATGGCGTCCGAGGCCACCCCATCCGTACGTTCCGCGGCCTCTTCGGCCCCGAGCTTTGATCAGCGTGCCGGTGCGACGCCATCCGTCGTCGTGCGACCTGCTACCCAGGAGGGCGGCGCTTCATGACCGGGCCGGTGCGAGAGCCGGCTGCTGGTACCGACTTCGACGGGACACGCCTTACCGTCGCGCGTCGGCTGCGCCGCAAGACGAAAGCACAACTCGCACGCGAACTCGGCATCAGCGCGACCGCGATAGCGCAGTATGAGAAGGGCCAGGCGCGCCCGTCCTCGGGCGTCCTCAACCAAATCTGCCTAAGCCTCGGCCTTCCGCGCGAGTTCTTCGGAGTCTCGAGGCCCCTGACGCTCCTCCCCGCATCCGGGGCCCACTTCCGCTCCCTGCGCGCCACTCCAGCCACGTCCCGCGAGCAAGCACTCGCATACGGCGAACTGAGCCTGGAGCTCATCGACCTCATCAGCCAGTACGTGCACCTGCCACCCGTGCGTCTCCCAGAAGTCGACATCCCAGACGAACTCACCGACGACGACATCATCAGCGCCGCCAACGGCACACGCGCAGCATGGAACATCGCCCCCGGGCCCGTGCCATCACTCGTCCAGACGATGGAGGCACACGGCATCGTCGTGCTGCGCCTACCCGGCGACACCCCTCACGCAGTCGACGCATTCTCGACCTTCACTGCACGTCGACCCCTGGTGTTCCTGTCCCCAGCGAAGAACGACAAGGGGCGCAGTCGCTTTGACGCCGCACACGAACTAGGCCACCTCGTCCTTCACCCAGATACCGAGCCCGGTTCGAAGCTCGTCGAACAACAGGCGCACAGGTTCGCGAGCGAGTTCCTGATGCCGCGCGACCAAATCATCTCCGACCTACCCCGCCGCATCGACTGGCCAAAGTTCCACGAACTCAAGCGGCACTGGGGCGTCAGCCTGAGGGCACTCGTATATCGCGCCCATGCCCTGGGCCGACTTTCAGAAGCGTCCTACCGACGTGCGAACCAGCAGCTCTCCCAGTGGGGACTTCCCGAGCCGGGCGAACTGGGCCCCGCCGAAACGCCGACCCTTCTAGGTCTGGTGCAGACGACCATGCGCGACAGCGGGCTCGATCTTCACGACATCCTTGCCTCTAGTCGCATCGCACCCGCACTTGCAGAAGAGATCGTGCGCGCCGGGTCGGACAACCGGCCCACCCTCGCCGTCGCGCCCTCCGACGCATGGAACTAGAGCAATCGCTGTCACCCTCGCGACCTTCGAGGCAAGTGACCGCTCATCGGCAGACCTGGTCGTTTGCTTCCATGTCGACAGGCGGCAACTGGACGATTCCGTAGGACCGGTGTCTGGCCAGACTCGGTCCGTTATGACACACCCCCAACTGTCGGCGGTCGAGGGAACAATCGTCGCATGACTGACTGGGTAGACGAGAACGGCTGGCTTCGGGACAGGTACTCCGGGCCCGACGGTGGCCAGTACACCGGACCAGGGGGCGGCATGTACACGGGCCCCGGCGGGGGCGCTTACACGGGACCCGGCGGAGGTGCCTACACGGGACCCGGCGGAGGCGCGTACACCGGCCCCGGAGGAGGTCTCTACACCGGCCCCGGAGGCGGTTGCTACACCGGGCCCGGGGGTGGTCTGTACACGGGTCCTGGCGGAGGTTGCTACAGCGGCCCGGGAGGAGGCCTTTACACCGGCCCTGGTGGCGGTGCGTACTCAGGCCCCCCGGGCCCCCCGCTACGTCGGAACTGGCCTCCGATCCCGGTCCTCCTCAGGTACCTGCGGCAGGTCGGGCTCGATTCTCACGCCGATCTAATTGCCGGCGTCTACGGGCTCCAGTAGTCCTAGGCAGAGCAATCACCGAGTGCCAACGCGGCGGAACGGGGCAGCTTCACCGGAGCCACCTTGGGGCCGTCGCTCGTCGTTGACGCTGCCCTACCCGTGGACATCCTCATGCCTGCGCGACGATGTCAGTATGACGTCGCTGTTATCGCTCGTCGGCGCCCTACTCGTGGCAACCGGAGCCTCGGTCCAGGCCCTGCGCTGGTTGCTGACCGAAGGAGGCGTAATCCGAAGTCGTCGAGCGTTGGTAGCTTCGAGGACGGAGCACCTCGAACTGCGACGAGCTGTCAAACGCGCGCAGACCGATTGGACCGCTTGGACTCTGGTTGCGGCAGGCGCTTGGTTCGTGACCATCGGTGAACTTGCTGCGGCGCTGAGCTGACATCGCCCGGCTGGCGGCGGAATGACGGTGGTGGACCGTCGCCGTTACGGCATCTCCTTGGGCAGGACGAGGACGAGACTGCCCGTCGACCGGCTGCCGTGAGGAACCAGAGGTTCGCAAAGTCACCACGCTTCTGGCCGCAAACGGCGGAAGGGGTGATCGGCCATCCCTACAATCCGAGCGTGCGGGATGGGTACGGGAATGGAGCGGCAATCGGCGCAATCGCCAACGGATACATTCTCGCTGCGCACGGCACGTGGGTTCCACTCAATGCAAACGCGAACAGTGCCGGACCGTGGTACCCGGGCGACATTGTCAACGATTGGGCGTTCACCGGAGCGAACTGGGTGGTCCTACCAGCGGGATGGCGACCAGACCCGACTGGACGGCATGACTTCCGGTGGTGGAACGGGCATGCGTGGAGTGAACACGTCACGAGAAACGGCGTTCAGTTCGCCGAGTCAGGGCAGGCGTTTCGACCCATGCCGAGCTCTGCTCGGCTGCCGGAAGACCACAAATCAAAGGGCTTCTGGGATGTTGTCGACACCTTCGGCACGCTCGTCAGCAGACTCGCTTTCAGCGGATGGGTCATCTTCTGGTTGATCCTCGCCATCTGGTCGGCGTGGGTCGCCTGGCATGAGAGCGAGCCGAAACTTCTCTTGCTGACCGCGACCGCCTCGGCGAATGTCTTCTCCTACAAGCTCACCGGAACATCATGGAAGACGTTGAAGAAGCGCCTGACGAAGTTGCCGTACGTGATCTGCGGAGTGGTTGCGGCCGGGGGTGTCTGGCTCAGCCTCCACTTCGACGACCCAGACGTCCTGAAGGTCACCATGATCGTGGTGCTGATTGGTCTCTTTACGGCTTGGGTGTTCAGTTAGAGCGGAGGCAGCGACACCGAGGCATGGCGTTGCGTCATGCCTCGGCGACCACCGGATGACTGAGTGCAGTTGGATGCCGAAATCAGCCGCGCCGACAGGCGGCGAAGTGACGCAGCCCTCGACGTGGGCTCACCGCTCGCCGCATGGCATCCGCTAGCGTCCGCTCGTCGCTGCGGAAGTAGCGCTTAGTCGGATGGCGGAAGGTAGAGCTCTTGATTGTCGAAAGTCTGATCCCGGATCTAGACGCACCGACCTGGCTGGTGGCTGTCCTTGGCGCCGTCGGAGGCGTGTTACTTGCCGCCCTCAGCGACCTAGTGAAGGACCTTCGAGGCCGGCGCTACCGCTGGGACGAGATGACGTACACGGCCTTCGCTGAATTCGCTGGGGCAGCCCGTGCTGCGAGAGACGGTGCGGCTCGGTACTCACGGGCGCACCGCAACGGGCAGGGGACGGACTCTCCCGAGGGATCGATTGCTAGCAGTGAGGCGCGCGCGATCTTTGACGAACTACACGAGGAACTGAGGCGAGCGTTTGACCGTATGGCGCTCGTAGCTTCACCGTCGGTCCTTCAGAAGGCGCGGCTGGTGGTGCGGTGCGTTTACGCGTTGCGCCGATTGGCGGAGCAGGGAGTAGAGCCCCACAACGGGTCGTGGAATGTGGTCCACTCCAAATTGATGGTCGTGCAGCGATCCTTCTATAAGCGCGCTCGCAAGCAGTTACGGATCCGCACAGGCGACGATCCCGGTGAGGCCTTCGGTCCGAACGACTCGTCACTCGCGAACGCATCGGTGCAAGAGGTCGTTGCGGCGGTATCAGCCATCGACGGCTGACGGAAGACCGTCTGGGCCCCACCGCGCACCCGTCGCACACGCGGAAGGCCCCGCCGTACCGCACTCAGGAGCCGGTATGACGCGGCGACATCGTGCGAGCGCCGGTATGTTCGCGTCCGTGGGAAGCACCTGGATCATTCCCTTCCTGGCACCGATGGTCGGCGCCGTCGCGGCCTTCTGTCTGAACCGCGGATCCCGGCTTCGGCGTGCCCGCACAGCGGCGCTTGAAGACCTTCAGCTGCACGACCGCGCCAAGGCGCTTCTTGGTGCCAACGACCCGATGATCGACCAGATCAAGGCGCATGCGCGCGAAAGCGTCCGGGTGTACGCGACTCGCCGCGCCGCACATGCGAAGCGACTGGATGCCTGGCTTTCCGCGGCCGCGATCATCGTGACCTCGTTGGTCCTCGGAACAGTCATTGTTGCGCTCGACCTCCAGGACTCCTGGGTTCTTCTCGCACTGGGTGTGATCGGTGGCCTCGTCGGCATCGGGACCCAGGGTGCACTCGAGCGAGTCCAAGTCGGCCTCGCTCTCAGGAAGGTCCCTACGGAGAAGTCCACCAGGTCGCCGGACGCGGCATAGGCCGGCAACCCTGAGGGCTGGCGGCCGCGGACGGACTCGCCCGGTAGCGGTGGATTGACGCGTCCGGCGCGGACGATCCGCTGCGACAGTCGTCCAAGCAGTAGTGGCGGCCGCCGGGTTCTTGGACAGCGGCGCCTGACGGTTGATATCGGAAAACCCGCTCGGCGCCCGCTTGGCTACGGCACGATCAGCCCGTGACGCAGCCCGGCCAGTCAATCGAGCAGTACTTGGAGCAACAGCGGTTCAAATGGTTCTGGATGCTCTGGGACGCCCACCACGCCAGAGTCGGATGGATAACCGTCGGAGTACTCCTCGGCTTCATGGTCGGATGGTGGGTCGGTGGCTTGACCTCTTGCGCGGCATCCGACCACGGCTGCGAGGTCAAGGTAGGCGCGGTCGAGGCTGCGGGGACATGGTTTGGCGCAATCGGTGCCCTGCTTGCAGTTGGCGCCGGTATCGCGAGCTTCCGGTCTGTCGAGCGGCAGCGTCTCGTCGAGCAGCGACGCCTGCTCATGAGCCGATCCGAGCGAGATGAGGCGGACCTTGAAGAGGCGTCGAACGTGCAAGTCCACTGCCAGATCGGGGTCTATCAAGGCGAACTAGTTCGAGAGATTCGAGCCACTGTGGTCAACAACCTAAGCGAACAGAAGGTTCACAAGATCACGGGTGAGTGGGACGGGTTTGGAAGTCTGAAGCCTGTGCACACGCTGGACGCCGGAAGGAGCCACACCACGAGGCTCACGCTCGACAGCCCCAGGACCCGACCAGGAGGACGGGCCGAGCTACGCCTCCCACCGAGCAAGCATGCCGAGTGGGCTCAAGCGCAGCGCGCGAATGTGCGGATCAAGTACGAGATCCGTGGACAGTGGTTCGAGCGAGTCGGTGACGCGCCTCCGGTCCGCTTCAAGGCGCCGGCGCTGCAGGTCTAGCGTCGGAGCGCGCAGCGTTGCGTTCGATTGCTGTCGAAACGGAGCTCAGCTGCACGGGCCGGGCTGAATTCGCTTCTCGCACGCGGCGCAACGACGCAAGATCCCGTCGCATCCCTGTTCGATGTAGGCCAACATTGTCGCCGTGAGCATCGTGACTCGGGTTCTGCTTGTCTGCGACTCCTGCGGGCGCATCTGGCGTGAGGACCCTGAGCCACGCACAACCCGTCGCCCCGGCGAGTCGGGAACCGCTCAGCGCACCGATGCCAGACGCGCCGGGTGGGTGAGGTGGCGGAATGCCACCGATTACTGCCCTAGCTGTGCACCGCCTCCCTGATTTCTTGACGTGCCGCTGGCGGCGGAATGATGCAGTCGCAACCCGGTACAGCCGGTGAGCCTTCGGTCGCAGGCGACGGTTCGCGGTAGGTGTCGATGTCTCGCGTCGTTTCGTCGGTGGTGAGCCCTACCCTGCTGGGGTGGTCGACAGTCCTGTGCAGCACGCGTTCCTCTCCTACGTTCACGAAAACGCCGAGGCCGTCGAGCAGTTGGCGTCGGTGCTACGTGCGGCAGGGATTCCGGTGTGGAAGGACACCGAGGCCCTGTGGCCCGGCGAGGACTGGAAGCAGAAGATCCGGTCGGCGATCGAGGATGGCTCCCTGGCGTTCGTCGCCTGCTTCTCAACGAGTAGCGTCTCCAAGACCAGGACTTTCATGAACGAGGAGCTGGCGCTGGCGGTCGACCAGTTTCGGCTCCGGCCACCCGGCCATGTTTGGCTTCTTCCGGTTCGGCTGGACGACTGTGAGCTTCCGAACTACGACCTCGGTGGCGGTCGGACACTCAACAGCCTCCAGCGCATCGACCTTTTCGGTCCGAACCGCGAAGCCAATCTTGCTCGGTTGGTCGCTGCCGTCATGGGCATATTTGGCACGTCGACCACATCGCCAGCCACGATCGCAGCGGCCATCGCGACGGCGAACGATGCCGAGCGCGGCCCACGTTTGGCGGAAGCACTCAAGCTGGGTATGACCGACCCCACCAAGGTGATGGAGACGGAGGATCTGTTCCTCGGCGAAGTGAAGACGGTTATCGAAGCGCTCAAGGACCAAGAACGTTTCCCGTTGGGCGGGGGCGCGGCACCAAACGTGGTGGCCGTGGTCGAGCGCGCCCAGGAGTACGACCAACTTGTGACGCCGCTCGCCCATGCTGCAATCACGCTCGGCGCCTGGGGTGCCGAAGAGCACGCCGGCCTCGTCACCCTGAAGCGCCTCAGGTTCTGTGCCGCTCCTATGCGGGTTGCGGCTCTCGGTTGAGAGTCGCGTAGTGGGCCTGCTCGAACTCCACTGGGGTCATCATCCCAAGCGAGCCGTGCAGGCGCCTGTTGTTGTACCAGTCGACCCAGCCGGCGGTGGCGTACTCGACGTCGCCGATGGTCCGGTAGGGGCCGGCGTGGAAGACCGTGGTGCGGATGCACTCGGTCTTGTAGAGCCCGATCACGCACTCCATCAGGGCGTTGTCATAGGCATCGGCAACCGTCCCGATCGAGGGCCGGATGCCTTCCTCGGCGAGGTGTTCGGTGAAGGTGATCGAGGTGTATTGCGATCCGGCGTCGGCGTGGCCGATCAGTTCGCCGGGCACGATCGGGTGGCCCTCGCGGTCGCGTTGCCACAACGCCATTCGCAGCGGGACGTCGACCAACTCGACGGCCTTGGTGGGCGCGACGTTCCAGGCGACGATCTTCTGGGCGAACACGTCGAGGATGAACGCGACGTAGACGAACCCGGCCCAGGTTCTCACGTAGGTGAAGTCCATGACCCAGGTCCTGTTCGGCGCTTCGGCGGTGAAGTCGCGATCCAGCAGGTCACCGGCTCGCTTGCCGTCCTTGGCCGGGATCGTGGTCCGGATCCCCTTCGAACGCCGAACCCCTTGCAGGGACAGGGTTCTCATCGCCCGGTCCACGCTGCCGGGCGATGCCTCGGGCGACGTGCGCTGCACCAGCGCGGTCATCTTCCGACGCCCGTAGAGCCCCTCGGGTGTCATCCGGCGCACCCCTTCGTGGTCGACGGTCCAGGCCAGGTCACGGACCTGGTTGGTGACCTGAGCGTCGGTGATCGTCCGGGCTGCGACAAGGCAGTTGGCTTGTGCCCAGTCGCGGTAGGTCCGCGCGGCGATCTGGCAGCCCTGCTCGCGCAGGACCCGGCAGATCGACTCGACCGCGTGGCCCTCGGCCCGCAGCTCGTCGATGAACGCGACGATCAGCGATTGCGGGGGTCGAGTTCCCCCGCGAAGAAAATTGAGGCCCGGCGGAGGATCTCGTTGTCTTCCTCGAGCCGACGGACCTTGGCTTTGAGCTCCTTGATCTCAGCGAGCTCCTCGCTGGTTGCGCCCTGGCGCTGGCCGCCGTCGATCTGGGCCTGGACGACCCACCGGCGCACGGTCTCCTTCCCGAGGCCTTCGCGGCGTGCGACGGACTCGGCGGCCGCGGTCAGCGACGGGTACTCCGGCAGGTGCTCCAGCACCTGCCGCACGCACCGCTCCTTGACTGCGGGATCGATCTTCTTCGGCATGGTTCGCATCCTTCCAACTCAAAAGGATGCGGCATCAAACCTGGGGCGCTTCACCCGGGCAATGTCACGCATCGCGGCGGTCACTAATGATGTGCAAGGTGGCTTCACCGCACTGATCCACCTGCGCGAGTACGCGCTGTTGCCCGTCATGTACGCCGGAGTCATGGGTGCAGTAGCGCGACGCAACGGTCGCATGGTGCGTGCGTTCACGCTCGACCCGCAGGTGGAGATCAACGGGCGCTCTTTTGCGTTGACCGCTGCGACCAGCCCGTGGCAGCCGTTCCAGGAAGTCGAGGTTGCAGCATCAGTCCTGGCGCGTGTTGGCATGAGCGGAGGGACCATCGAGGAACGCCTCGCTGAGTACCAAAAGGGCGCAGGAAAGTTCTACACACCCATATCCGAGCACTTGTTTCGCGTGCTTCGTCCGCTGGCAGAACCGTTCGTGCTCGACGACCAAGAGTACGAACAGCTCTTCAACCGGACGGAGGGATTCGTTGCCATGTCCGAGCTGGATTTCGCAGCAAACAGCGACGTGGTCGCGGAGTACCGACGAGGGCGCTCGCACTGGATCGGTCGCATTGGGCACGCCGAGCGCTACCTTGACGAGAACGCTGGTCTCGCGCCGGACACAGTCCGTGATGTGCAAGGACAGCGCGAGCGCTGGTGGCCGCTGCTTGGTGGCATGTTCGGTGGTGACTGGCACCGAGCGGAGGTCGCCGCCAGTGCGTGGCGCGACAACGTTCTAGCTGCTCGACAGCGGCGGTTCTAGGACTGAGCGACGACGTCCCACCCGAACGCCAATGAGCCCAGTCGCTAGCCTGGTTTCGTCATCGTGCGTTTGCGTCTATCTGGGCGGAATGCCCTCGTCGGCAACGACCGCAACCGGGCGCAATCGGCTGAGGGATCCGCGCCGCAGCGTCGGCCTACCGACGACAGTGCAGGTCGGCCTGCTGTGGGCGACGCTCGCGCTGTGCCGAGGTGCCGCGAGACGACCGAGGACTGCGTCAGCCGTAGAGACCCAGGAAGCTGCGGGCGGCGGCGTCGACGATCTCGTCCGGCGTCGCCTCCAGCGACCCGGTGAGCCACCGGCCGATGAGCTCGGCCATGCCGCCGATGAACAGCGCCCCGGCGACCTCGTCGTCGTGCTCGCTGCGCCGCGACCCGGCCCACAGCGTGCGGGCCTCCTCAGCGGAGCGGCTCGCGAAGTGGTGCAGCAGTTCGGTACGCCGATGCCGCAGGGCGGGCATCGTGCCGGCCTCGATGATCGCGACCCGGCCCTTGCGCGGGTCCTCCAGCAGGAGCTCGACGAAGGCCCGCATCGAGGCGACGATGCGCTGGGTGGGCTCGTCGCCGGCCGCCTCGGACGCGGCGGCCGAGCGCTCCTCGATCTCCACTGCGATCGCGTCGAGGACCGCGGTCAGTGCCTCGTCGAGGTTGCGGAAGCTCTCGTAGAAGTAGCGCTCGGTGAGCCCGGCCTCGGCACAGATCCTCGTCATCGTGGTGCTCGTGGTCGGCTCGGCCCACACCGCGAGCGTCGCCTCCATCAGCCGGGTGCGGCGCTCCGCGACCCGCTCCTCGGCGGGGACGCCCCGGTACACACCTGACTGCACCGCCATGGCGTCACCCTCTCACGGCCGGTCGCGTCCCGGGTGAAACATTGACAGGACGCCCTTCCTGAATCATGGTTGCGGGATGGTGGACCAGGCGACGCTCGAGGTGCCGGCCCAGCTCCGCAGCGACCGGGGGCTCCCCCTCGTGGGGCGGCTGTTCGACTACACCCGGGACCCGATCGGGTTCTTCCGCCACCAGTGGGAGACCTACGGACCGGTCTCGCCGTTCGACTCGGCCCTCGACCACGCCGTCGTGCTGCTCGGCCCGGACGCGTGCGAACAGGTGCTGCGCAACAAGGACAAGGCATTCGCCAACGAGCCGGCCTGGGGCAAGATCGTGGGTCCGTTCTTCAAGCGCGGCCTGATGCTGCTGGACTTCGATGAGCACCACGCGCACCGGCGGATCATGCAGGAGGCGTTCACCCGCGACCGCCTGGAGACCTATGCGACCCGGATGCACCCGGCGATCGCCGAGGGGACGGCGTCCTGGGACACGGAGCGCCGGTTCCGCTCCTACCCGGCGCTCAAGCAGCTCACCCTCGGCATCGCCGCCGACATCTTCATGGGCGGTGCGGGCGACACCAGCCGGGCGGAGATGGACCGCGTCAACCGCGCCTTCATCGCCTGCGTCCAGGCCGCCGCCGGGATCGTCCGCGCGGACGTCCCGTTCACCCGCTGGGGCCGCGCCTACCGCGGTCGCAAGGTGCTCGAGGAGTTCCTGCGCCACTACCTCCCGGCCAAGCGCGCGACCCGCACCGAGGACATCTTCTCCGTGCTCTGCCACATCGAGACCGAGGACGGCCAGCGGTTCAGCGACGAGGACGTGGTCAACCACATGATCTTCCTGATGATGGCCGCCCACGACACCTCGACGATCACCACCTCGACCATCCTCCAGCTCCTCGGCCAGCACCCGCTCTGGCAGGAGCGCTGCCGAGCGGAGGCCCTCGCGCTCGGCCCCGAGCCGACCCTGGCCGAGCTCGAGGGGCTCCAGGCCCTGGACTGGGTGATGAAGGAGGCGCTGCGCCTGCACGCGCCGGTGCCGATCCTGGTCCGGCGCACGGTCAAGGACACCGTCGTCCAGGGCCATCTGATCCCCGCCGACACCGACGTGATGGTCGGGGTCCAGTTCTCCCACGTGATGGAGGACTACTGGACCGACCCGATGGTGTTCGACCCCGAACGGTTCTCCCCCGAGCGCCGCGAGGACCGCTCGCACCGCTACGCCTGGGAACCGTTCGGCGGTGGGGTGCACAAGTGCATCGGGCTCTACTTCGCCGGCATCGAGGTCAAGGCGATCCTGCACCGGCTGCTGCGCAACCACCGCTGGAGCGTCGACCCCGGGTACGCCGCGCCGTACGACAACCACTCGCTGCCCTTCGCCAAGGACGGCCAGCCCATCGACCTCGTCCGCACCGACCCCCGAGGTGAATCTTGAGTCGTCAGATCTCCGGCATGTCCATCATCGTGACGGGCGGCGCCCGCGGCATCGGGAGGGCCACGGTCGAGCGGTTCGCCCGGCAGGGCGCCTCGGTCGCCATCGGCGACCTCGACGCCGAGCTGGCCGAGGAGGTCGCGGCGGCGTACGGCGACCGCGTGGTCGCCGCGCGGCTCGACGTCACCGACCCGGCCTCGTGGCGGGAGTTCCTCGGCGAGGTCGCCCACCTCGGGCCGTGGGACGTGCTGGTCAACAACGCCGGCATCATGCCGCTCGGCTCGGTGCTCAAGGAGCCCGACGAGGTGACCCGGGCGATCTTCAACGTCAACGTGCACGGTCCGATCAACGGCACGAAGGCGGTCGCGCCGGGGATGGCCGAGCGCGGCCACGGCCACATCGTCAACGTCGCCTCCGCCGTCGGCCGGCTCGCGGTCGCCGACGGCGCGTCGTACTCCGCCTCGAAGTTCGCCGTCGTCGGGTTCAGCGAGGCCACCCGGGCCGAGCTCGGACCGCTCGGCATCGACGTCTCCCTGGTGCTGCCGACGGTGGTGCAGACCGAGCTCTCCGCCGGCATCCCGGCCGCGAAGGGCGTGCCGCCGGTGACGGCCGACGACGTCGCCGCGGTCATCGAGAGCGTCGTGCGCAAGCCGCGGGCAGAGGTGTGGGTGCCGCGCTGGGTGCAGGGGCCGACCAAGGTCACCCAGGCGCTGCCGCGGCGGGTCCAGGACGCGATGGCCAGGGCGATGGGCGCCGACGACGTGCTCGCGAAGGCAGACCCGGCCGCACGCGCGGCGTACGAACAGCGCGCCCGGCGCGGCGCGGAATAGGCGCCACCGGTCGTCCGGTTGCAGACTGGCAGTGCCACGACGACCGGAAGGCCCCGCACGCCCATGACGACGACCGCGCCCGCAGCGGGGCTGGCGCCGAGCAGCCGCGCCTCGCACTTCGCGCTCGCGGTGCTGGCCCTCGCGCTCGGCGGCTTCGCGATCGGCACCACCGAGTTCGTGACGATGGGGCTGCTGCCGCAGATCGCGGACGGGATCGACGTCTCGATCCCGACCGCCGGCCACGTGATCTCGGCGTACGCGCTCGGCGTCGTCGTCGGCGCCCCGCTGATCGCGGTGCTCGGCGCCCGGCTCCCGCGGCGCGGGCTGCTGGTCGGGCTGATGGTCGCCTACGCCGCGTTCAACCTGCTCAGCGCGGTGGCGACCGGGTACGGCGTGCTCTTCGTCGCCCGGTTCCTCGACGGGATGCCGCACGGCGCCTACTTCGGGGTCGCCTCGCTGGTCGCCGCGAGCCTCGCGCCGCCGGCCCGGCGTGGCCGCGCCGTGGCCTCGGTGATGCTCGGGCTCTCGGTCGCCAACGTGGTCGGCGTCCCCGCCGCGACCTGGCTGGGCCAGCAGGCGGGCTGGCGCGCGGCGTACCTCTCGACGGCGCTCATCTCGGCCGCGACGATCGTGATGGTCCTGCTCTTCGTGCCCTCGTGCCCCGGCAACCCCGCCGCGACCGGGCGTCGCGAGCTGCAGTTCTTCCGCAACGGGCAGGCGATGCTGACCCTGCTGGCGGGTGCCGTCGGCTTCGGCGGGCTGTTCGCGGTCTACTCCTACATCGCCCCCACCGTCACCGAGGTCGGCGGGCTCGCGGAGTCCGCCGTGCCGGTGTTCACCGCCGCCTTCGGCGTCGGCATGGTCGCCGGCACCTGGCTGGCCGGCCGGCTGGCGGAGTGGTCGGTCCTCCGGTCGCTGATCTGGTCCGGCATCGGCTCCGGCCTGGTCATGCTGGTCGTCTGGGCGGCCGCCCCGCACGGGTGGCTGCTGCTGCCGGCGGTGTTCCTGGTCACCGCGATCGGCTCGGTCCTGGTGATCAACCTCCAGCTGCGGCTGATGGCGGTCTCCGGCGAGGCGCAGACGCTGGGCGCCGCGATGAACCACGCGTCGCTCAACCTCGCCAACGCCCTCGGCGCCTGGCTCGGCGGCCTCGTGATCGCCGCGGGCTACGGCTACCGCGCGCCCGCGCTCGTCGGGGGCGCGCTCTCGGTGGTCGGGGTGGCCGTGCTGCTGTGGTCGGCCTCGGTCCACGGGCGCGAGGAGCGCGCCTCGGCGTACTCCGAGGCCAGCAGCTCGTAGCCGACCAGGTCGACCGGGGTGCCGTCGCCGGTGTGCACGGCCGCGCGCTGGACGCCGGAACGGCGCATTCCGTTGGCCTCGAGCACCCGCAGCGAGGCGAGGTTCGGCGCGGAGGCGTAGCCCGCCAGCCGGTCCAGCCCGAGCGTGTCGAAGGCGTGCCGGATGGCCAGGCCGGCCGCGCGGATGGTGATGCCGCGGCCCCGGGCCTGCGGGTGCGTCCAGTAGCCGACCTCGGGCTCCTCGGTGATCCGGTAGATGCCGACCACGCCGAGCAGCGCCTCGTCCGTCGGCGTGCAGACCGCCCAGGTGACGGTGTGGCGGGCGGCGAGCCGCTCGGCGACCTGCTCGAGGTAGGCGCGGGCCTGCGCCGCCCCGGGGTCGCGCGGCAGGAACGCGAGCCAGTACTGCGTGTCGGGATCGCCGATCCCCTCGACGATCCGGGGCACGTCGGCGTCGGTGAACGGGCGCAGCCGGACGCCGGCACCCTCGACCACCGGGTTGTCGAGCGCGGGCAGCGGCTCGGTCGTCATGGGCACACCCTGCCAACCGCCGTGTGACGCGACAAACCGATAACCGTCCTCGCCGCCGGTCGTTGCCCGGGCATGCGCCTCCTCGCCGTCCTGGTGACCCTCGGACTCCTGCTCCTCGGCCCCGTGCCGACCGCGTCGGCCTCCTCGGACGGGGCCACCCGGGCGCGGACCTCCGGTCGCTGGATCGTCGACCCGCAGGGCCGGGTCCTGGTGCTGCACGGGCTCAACATGGTCTCCAAGATCGCTCCGTACGCCCCGGACCAGGTCGGCTTCGGCCGTGACGACGCGCGGTTCCTCGCCCGCCAGGGCTTCACCACCGTCCGGCTCGGACTGATCTGGAAGGCGGTCGAGCCCGAGCCGGGGGAGTACGACGACGCCTACCTCGCGCGGATCGAGCACACCACCGAGGTGCTGGCGGCGGAGGGCATCTGGACGCTCCTGGACTTCCACCAGGACCTCTACAACGAGCGGTTCCAGGGAGAAGGGGCGCCGGACTGGGCGGTCCAGGACGAGGGCCTGCCGGCCCAACCGCAGCTCGGCTTCCCCTACAACTACTTCGGCATGGCGCCGCTGCTGCGCGCCTTCTACCACTTCTGGGCCAACGACCCCGGCCCCGGCGGGGTGGGCCTGCAGGACCGCTACGCCGCGGCGTGGGCGCACGTCGCGGAGTACTTCGCCGACGCCCCGCGGGTCCTCGGCCTCGACCTGTTCAACGAGCCGTGGCCCGGGTCCGCGTGGTCGACCTGCGCCAACCCGGCCGGTTGCCCGGCGTTCGACGCCCAGCTCCAGGCGTTCTCGCAGCGGGCTGCCGACGCGATCCGCGCGGTGGACCGCCGCACCGCCGTGTTCTACGAGCCGAACGTGCTGTTCAACAACGGCGCCCAGACCCACGTCGCGCCGACCGGCGACCGGCTCGGCTTCTCCTTCCACGACTACTGCCTGACCGCGGAGGCGGACGCCGAGGGCGCCGGCCAGCAGGCCTGTGGCACCTTCGACGACCTGGTGTTCCAGAACGCCGTCCAGCACGGAACGGACCTCGGGCACCCGCCGCTGCTCACCGAGTTCGGCGCGACCACCGACCGGACCACCCTGACCACCATGGTCGACCGGGCGGCCGCGCACCGGGTCGGCTGGCAGTACTGGGCCTACTGCGGGTGCGACGACCCCACCACGACCGGCCCGGGAGCGACCCAGGCGCTGGTCCTCGACCCGTCCCGGCCGCCCGTCGGCGACAACGTCGACCGGCAGAAGCTGAGGGCGATCGTGGTGCCGTACCCGCTGGCCGTGTCCGGGGTGCCGACGGCGTACTCCTTCGACCGCGACAGCCGGGCCTTCGAGGCGACCTGGCGCACCGCGCGGGCCGGTGGGGGAGGGTTCGCGGCCGGCAGCCGGACGACCCTGAGCCTGCCGCGACTGGTCTACCCCGACGGCTACCGGGTGACCGTGACCGGGGGACGCGTCGTCTCGGCCCCGGACGCCCGGGTGCTCGTGGTCGCCCAGGACCGCGGCGCCAGCGCGGTGCGCCTGGTCGTGCGGGGCCGGTGACCCCCGGCCGGACCCCGAGCCGGACCCAGGGCCCTGTGCCCGTCGGCCCCGGCCGATCAGGAACAATGGACGCCATGTCCACCACGACCGCGCCCGAGGTCTCGGCGTCCCTCCAGGGCTCGGGGACGTCCCGTCCGCGGGTCCTCTCCGGGATCCAGCCGACCGCTGACTCGTTCCACTTCGGCAACTACCTGGGCGCGCTGCGGCAGTGGGTGGACCTGCAGGAGGACTACCAGCCGTTCTTCTTCATCGCCGACCTGCACGCGATCACCGTGGAGCAGGACCCGAAGGTGCTGCGGGAGCGCACCCTCCGGGCGGCCGCGCAGCTGATCGCGATGGGCATCGACCCCGACCGGTCGGCGATCTTCGTGCAGTCGCAGGTCCCTGAGCACGCCCAGCTCGGTTGGGTGCTCCAGTGCCTGACCGGCTTCGGCGAGGCCCGCCGGATGACCCAGTTCAAGGACAAGTCCGCCAAGGGCGGCGAAGGCGCGGCCAGCGTCGGTCTGTTCACCTACCCGATCCTCCAGGCGGCCGACATCTTGCTGTACCGGCCGCACTACGTCCCCGTCGGCGAGGACCAGCGCCAGCACCTCGAGCTCACCCGCGACCTCGCGCAGCGCTTCAACAGCCGCTACAAGAAGACCTTCCGGCTCCCCGAGCCCTACATCCTCAAGGCGACCGCGAAGATCACCGACCTCCAGGACCCGACCTCGAAGATGTCCAAGTCGGCGTCCTCGCCGTCCGGCATCGTGGAGATGCTCGACGACCCGCGGGTCTCGGCGAAGAAGATCCGTTCCGCGGTGACCGACTCCGGCTCGGAGATCCGCTTCGACCCCGAGACCAAGCCCGGAGTCAGCAACCTGCTCACGATCTTCTCGGCCCTCACCGGGCGCGCCGTGTCGGACCTCGAGGAGGAGTACGAGGGCCGTGGGTACGGCGACCTCAAGAAGGAGCTGGCCGAGACAGTCGTGGACTTCGTGACCCCGTTCCGCGAGCGCACGCTCGAGCTGCTCGACGACCAGGCCTACCTGACCGACGTACTCCGCCGGGGCGCGGAGCAGGCCGGCGCCGTGGCGGCCACGACCCTGCGCGACGTCTACCAGCGGGTCGGCTTCGTCGCGGCGGGCCAGTAGGGTCTGCCACGTGTCGACGATTGGCGTAGCGCTCGCGATCCCGGAGCCCTGGGCCTCTGAGCTGCAGGACTACCGGAAGGCCGTCGGCGACCACACCGCCGCGATGATCCCCACCCACATCACGCTGGTCCCGCCGACCGAGATCGACCCGGGCCAGGCGGCGGAGGTCGAGAGGCATCTCGAGGACGTCGCCGCGGGTGCCGACCCGTTCCGGGTGCACCTGCGCGGCACCGGCACCTTCCGACCGGTCTCACCGGTGGTCTTCGTGACCCTGGTGGAGGGCATCTCTCGCTGCGAGCAGCTCGCCAAGGCCCTGCGCCGGGGACCGCTCGACGCGGAGCTGCAGTACCCCTACCACCCGCACGTGACCATCGCCCATCACCTCGGCGACGACCTGCTGGACCAGGCCTTCGAGGAGCTCGCCGGGTTCGAGTGCCAGTTCGAGGCCGAGCGCTTCCACCTCTACGTGCACGACGACCGGACCGGCTGGCGACCCACTCGCGATTTCCCTCTCCAGGCTGGCAACCAAACGCCTCCGCGCGGCGTCTGACCTGCGTAGCATCCAGCTAGCGGAGGTCGGACATGAGTCGTCGGCGTCGAGTTGCACATGAGCAGGCACTCCGGCAGAGGGTGGCTCGGGCCAAGGAGCATCGGCGCCGGGCCCGGCTGAGCCGCGCCGCGGGCGCCGCGACCGTGGCCGCCGTCGGCCTGTCCGGCCTGACGGCGCCGGCGCTCGCCACCCCGACGAGCACCGCGAGCGCCTCGGGCACCCTGGGCGCCACCAGCGCGCCGGTGCAGTGCGGTGGCGATGTCCCCACCCCGGCGAGCTCGCCGTACCAGATCACCCAGGTCGGTGACGCCCTCTTCTTCCTGGCCGACGACGGGGTCCACGGCCGGGAGCTGTGGACCTCGGACGGGACCGCGGCCGGAACCGTCCTGGTCAAGGACCTCACCCAGGGTGACGGCTACTACGACCATGCGTCGCAGCTGACCGCCGTGGGCGCGACCCTGTTCTTCACCGCCGACGACGGTGAGCACGGCCGGGAGCTGTGGAGGTCCGACGGGACCGCGGCCGGGACCGTGCTGGTCAGGGACATCGATCCCGAGGACGGGTCGTACTACGGCGGGCCGGCGTCCCTCACCGCGGTGGGCGACGCGCTGTTCTTCACCGCCGACGACGGCACGCACGGCCGCGAGCTGTGGCGCTCGGACGGCACCCGACGCGGCACCGTCCGGGTCACCGACCTCCCCTCGGAGGGCGGGTACTACGACCGCGGCCCGGTCGGCCTGACCGCCGTGGGTGACACGCTGTTCTTCACCGCCGACGACGGCACGCACGGCCGCGAGCTCTGGACCTCGGACGGCACCCGTGCCGGGACGGCGATGCTCAAGGAGATCCGAGCCGGTGAGTACGGCGGCTCGCCCAGCGACTTCACGGCGAACGGGGACACGGTGTTCTTCACCGCCCGGGACGGCGTCCACGGGGCCGAGCTGTGGAAGTCGGACGGGACCGCCGCGGGAACGCAGCTGGTCAAGGACGTCGACCCCGGGGCCGGTTCCGCCCGGCCCGGCTACCTGACCGAGGCCGGCGGGACCCTGTTCTTCAGCGCCGACGACGGCGAGCACGGCCGGGCGCTCTGGAAGTCGGACGGCTCCGCGGCCGGCACGGTCCTGGTCAAGGACATCGACCCGAGTGACGAGTCCTACTACGAAGCCACCAGCCTGACCGACGTCGGCGGGACCCTCTTCTTCCGCGCCGACGACGGCGTCCACGGGCAGGAGCTGTGGCGCTCGGACGGCTCCGAGGCGGGCACCGTGATGGTCAAGGACATCAACCCCGACCTCTACAGCAGCACGCCGTACTGGCTGGTCGACGCGGCCGGCACACTGTTCTTCACCGCGGGCGATGGCTTCCACGGGCGGGAGCTGTGGACCTCCGACGGCACCGAGTCCGGCACCACGATGGTCAAGGACATACAGCCGTCGGGCGTCTCCTACAGCCCGACCTCCCTCGCCGCCGTCGGCGGGACCGTCTACTTCCGCGCGGACGACGGCCGGCACGGCAGCGAGCTCTGGAGGTCCGACGGCACCGCCGCCGGCACCGCCATGGTCGCGGACATCAACAAGGGCGGCGGGTTCGCCGTCCAGTCCGACGGCAAGGCCGACACCCGGGCCGGCACGCTGCGCCTGAAGGTTTCGGTCCAGGGCGCCGGAACCCTGACGGTGGCCCCGGCAGCCGGGTCGGAGATCCGGCGGTCGACCACCGACGTGACCGAGGCCGGCACGACCACCGTGACCCTGCGGCCCACCCGGGCCGGCCTGCGCGCGCTGCGGAAGGACGGCGAGCTGCGGGTCCTGGCGCGGTTCACGTTCACCCCGTGCGGCGGAGCCGGCAACGGCGTGGTCCACAGGTACACGCTGAGGCTGCGTTGACCGCTGCGGGCGACGCCACCGAGGTCGGGTTCCACCACAGTGCGACCTTCCCGCAGGTGCTCGAGGAGGCCGGCTGCTCGCTGCTGGTCTCCACCTACCAGGCCGGACAGCTGGTCGCCATCGGGACCCACGACGGACGGCCGACCTTCTCGTTCCGCAGGTTCGACCAGGCCATGGGCGTGGCCGTCGGCGCCGACCGGGTCGCCGTCGGCGGCAAGACCCAGGTCTGGACGCTGCGCGACCACTCCGACGTCGCGCCCGCGATCGCCCCGAAGGGGCGGTACGACCGGTGCTGGCTGCCCCGTGCGTCGGTCGTCACCGGCGCGATCGCCTGCCACGAGCTGGCCTGGGGTGAGTCCGGCCTCTGGGTCGTGAACACGGCGTTCTCCTGCCTGGCGACGCTCGACGACCGCTTCAGCTTCGTTCCGCGCTGGCGACCGCCGTTCGTCTCGGGGCTCGCGGCCGAGGACCGCTGCCACCTCAACGGCCTGGCGATGCGGGACGGCCGGCCGGCCTCGGTCACAGCGTTCGCGCCCAGCGACCAGCCCGGCGCCTGGCGCTCCACGCGCAACGACAGTGGCGTCGTCGTCGACGTCGCGTCCGGCGAGGTCGTGACCGCGGGGCTGGCGATGCCACACTCCCCGCGCTGGTACGACGGCCGCCTGTTCGTGCTGAACTCCGGCTACGGTCGTCTGGAGCACGTCGAGCCCTCGAGCGGCCGCCGCGAGATCGTCGCCACGTTCCCCGGCTACGCGCGCGGCCTGGCCTTCCACGGCGGACTCGCCTTCGTCGGGCTGTCCCGGATCCGGGAGACCAACGTCTTCGGCGGCGCCCCGATCGCGGAGTACCACGACCAGCTGCTGTGCGGCGTCGGCGTGGTCGAGCTGGCGAGCGGCACCACGGTCGCCACGCTCCAGTTCGACACCGCCGTCACCGAGATCTTCGACGTGCAAGTCGTCCCGGGCACCCGCTGCCCGACGCTCGGCGGCGACGACGAGGTATGGCTGCTGCCGTCCTGAGCGCCGCGTCAGTGACCGTGGCGCAGGGCGGCGTGCAGGTCCCAGTTGAGGCGGGAGATCACGTCGAACGGGATCTCCTTCGGGCAGGCCGCGACGCACTCGCCGATGTTCGTGCAGCCGCCGAAGCCCTCGTGGTCGTGCTGGGCGACCATGCTGACGACGCGGTCGTCGCGCTCCGGCTGGCCCTGGGGGAGCTCGCCGAGGTGGGTGATCTTCGCACCCATGAACAGGGCCGCCGAGCCGTTCGGACAGGCCGCCACGCAGGCGCCGCAGCCGATGCAGGTGGCCGCGTCGAAGGCGCGGGTCGCGTCCTCGCGGGGGACCGGCACCGAGTGCGCTTCCGGTGCCGAGCCGGTGTTGACCGAGATGAACCCGCCGGCCTGGATGATCCGGTCGAACGCGCCGCGGTCGACGACCAGGTCCTTGATGACCGGGAACGCGTCGGCGCGCCAGGGCTCGATGACGATCTCGTCGCCGTCCTTGAACGAGCGCATGTGCAGCTGGCAGGTGGTGGTGACCTCGGGGCCGTGGGCCTGGCCGTTGATCATCAGGCCGCACATGCCGCAGATGCCCTCGCGACAGTCGGAGTCGAACGCGACCGGGTCCTCGCCCTTGGCGTTGAGCTGCTCGTTGAGCACGTCGAGCATCTCGAGGAACGACATGTCCCCGGTCACCTCGTCGACCTCGTAGGTGTGCATCGCGCCCTTCGAGGCCGCGTCCGGCTGCCGCCAGATCTTGAGAGTCACCTTCATTACTTGTAGCTCCGCTGCTTCATCTCGATGGCCGTGTAGACGAGGTCTTCCTTGTGCAGTACCGGCAGCTCGCCGTCGCCGGCGAACTCCCAGGCCGCGACGTACGCGAAGTGGTCGTCGTGGCGAAGCGCCTCGCCGTCCTCGGTCTGCGACTCGGCCCGGAAGTGGCCGCCGCAGGACTCGCGCCGGTTGAGCGCGTCGATGCACATGAGCTCACCGAGCTCGAAGAAGTCGGCCACCCGGCCGGCCTTCTCCAGGGACTGGTTGAGGCTGTCGGCGGTGCCGAGGACCTTGACGTTGCGCCAGAAGTCCTCGCGCAGGCTGCGGATCAGGTCGATCGCCTTCTTCAGGCCGTCCGCGGTCCGCTCCATGCCGCAGTACTCCCACATGATGTTGCCGAGCTCGCGGTGGTAGGAGTCGACGCTGCGGGTGCCGTTGGTGTTCAGGAAGTGGGCGACCCGGTCCTCGACGGACTTCTTGGCCTCCACCACCGACGGGTGGTCCTCGGCGATCTTGTCGAACGGCCCGTCCGCGAGGTAGTCGCGGATCGTCTGGGGCAGCACGAAGTAGCCGTCCGCGAGGCCCTGCATCAGTGCCGACGCGCCGAGCCGGTTGGCGCCATGGTCGGAGAAGTTCGCCTCGCCGGCCACGAACAGGCCGGGGATCGACGACTGGAGGTCGTAGTCGACCCACAGGCCGCCCATCGTGTAGTGCACCGCGGGGTAGATCCGCATCGGGACCTCGTACGGGTTCTCACCCGTGATCCGCAGGTACATGTCGAAGAGGTTGCCGTACTTCTCCCGCACGGCGTCCTCGCCCAGGCGGCCGATCGAGTCCTTGAAGTCGAGGTAGACGCCGCGGCGCACGCCGTCGACCTCCGGGCCGACGCCGCGGCCCTCGTCGCAGACGTTCTTCGCGCCGCGCGAGGCGATGTCGCGGGGGACCAGGTTGCCGAACGAGGGGTAGATCCGCTCCAGGTAGTAGTCGCGGGCCTCCTCGGGGATCGTGCGCGGGTCCTTGTCGCAGTCCGCCTTGTTCTTCGGGACCCAGATCCGGCCGTCGTTGCGCAGCGACTCCGACATCAGGGTCAGCTTGGACTGGTGCGATCCCGAGACCGGGATGCAGGTCGGGTGGATCTGGGTGTAGCAGGGGTTCGCGAAGTACGCGCCCTTGCGGTGCGCCCGCCAGCTGGCGGTGACGTTGGAGCCCATGGCGTTCGTCGAGAGGTAGAAGACGTTGCCGTAGCCGCCGCTGGCCAGCACCACCACGTCGGCGAGGTGGGTCTGGATCTCGCCGGTGACCATGTCGCGGGCGATGATGCCGCGGGCCCGGCCGTCGGCGACGATCAGCTCCAGCATCTCGTGGCGGGTGTACTGGGTGACGGTGCCGGCCGCGACCTGGCGCTCCATCGCCTGGTAGGCCCCGATCAGGAGCTGCTGGCCGGTCTGCCCGCGGGCGTAGAACGTGCGGGAGACCTGCACGCCGCCGAACGAGCGGTTGTCGAGGAGGCCGCCGTACTCGCGGGCGAAGGGGACGCCCTGCGCGACGCACTGGTCGATGATGTTCGAGCTGACCTCGGACAGGCGGTAGACGTTCGACTCCCGCGAGCGGTAGTCGCCGCCCTTGACCGTGTCGTAGAACAGCCGGTAGACGGAGTCGCCGTCCTCCTTGTAGTTCTTGGCCGCGTTGATGCCGCCCTGGGCGGCGATCGAGTGGGCCCGGCGCGGGGAGTCCTGGTAGCAGAAGGACTTCACGTTGTAGCCGGCCTCGCCCAGGGTGGCGGCGGCGGCGCCCCCGGCCAGGCCGGTGCCGATGATGATCACGTCGAGCTTGCGCCGGTTGGACGGGTTGACCAGGCGGGCCTCGAACTTGCGGGTGTTCCACCGCTCCGCGATCGGGCCGTCGGGAGCCTTCGCGTCGGCGACCGGGTCGCCGGGGCGGTAGTAGCCCGCGGCGTCGTCGCCGTGCGCGCCGGGCGCGTCGTGGCTGGGCTCGGGCGTGAGAGTGGTGTCCGGCATGTCGGTCATGTGTGCAGCCCTTACTTCTCGATGACGCCGGCGAGGACGAAGATCGGCACGAGGGAGAACCCGCCCGCGACCACCACGGCGATGATCCAGCCGAGGCTCTTGGCGTTGCGACGTGCGCGGGCGTTGTTGGTGAGGCCGAGCGTCTGGGCGGCGCTCCAGACACCGTGCTGCAGGTGCATACCGAGCGCGAGCATCGCGACCAGGTAGATCACCGTCAGCCACCAGGAGTTGAACGAGTCCACAAGCAGGTTGTACGGGTCGTTGGTGGCCCCACCGGACACGTTGACCTTCCCGATCGTGAAGTTGATCAGGTGCCAGACGACGAACAGCAGGATCGCCACGCCGCCCCAGCGCATGGTCCGCGAGGACAGGCTGGACGCGAGGTTCTTCTTCACCACGTACTTCGTGGTCCGCGCCTTGCCGGCCCGGTGCCACAGTGCGAGGGCGCTGTACACGTGCAGGACCAGCGCGGCGAGGAGTCCGACGCGCAGGATCCACAGCAGGCCCTCGCGCGGCAGGATCGGCTCGCCGAAGGTGCGCAGGTGCTCGGCGTACTCGTTGTACGTGTCATGGCCGCCGAAGGCCTTGAGGTTCCCGTACATGTGCATGAGCACGAAGAGGATGAAGAGGAGGCCGCTGGCGGCCATCAAGAGCTTCAGGGTGATCGTCGAGCGTGATGCTCGCGCCCCTTTGACCAAGGTCGTCGTTGCCACGTTGCGACACGCTACCGCTGCTACCGACCGGTAAGCCCCGCGGGGCGTGTGACTTACGCCAGATTACGGAGAAATCAGGACCTTCTCCTCCGCGCCGGGGGCCCTCCGCGACGCCGCGAGCGGGACGTAGTGCCGCTCCACGAGCTCGTCGACCGCCTGTCGCCAGGTGCGCGTCGCGAGCTCGCGGGCGCGCGCGCCGAGCAGGGAGCGGTGCCGGTCCGCGGCGATGGCGGCGACCGCACGGGCCAGCGCGTGCTCGTCGGTCGGGTCGTAGAGGAGGCCGGTCTCGAGGGACACCACCACGTCTGGAGCGCCGCCCGAGCGCGGCGCGACGACCGGCACGCCCGCGGCGGCCGCCTCACGCAGCGCATGGCAGCAGGTCTCGTGCTCACCGGGATGGACCAGCACGTCGAGCGTCGGCAGCACGGCGGCCAGGTCGCCGGTGCCGAGCTCCCCGGTGAACTTCGCGCCGTGCAACCGGGCCTCGAGCCACGCGCGCTGCGGGCCGTCGCCGACGACGACCGTGCGGATGCCCGGCACCCGGACGAGCGCCGCCAGCCGGCGCACGTCGTGGCGCTTGCGGAGGCTGCCGACATACCCCACGACGACCAGGGGGCCGGTGCGGGACCGCGCCCGCGACCACCGCTCGTGCAGCCACTCGTCGCGCAGGGCGGGGGTGAACGCGGCCGGGTCCGTGCCGGGAGGCCACAGGCCGGCGTCGACCTCGAACTCGGCCAGGCGGCCCACCATCCACCGCGACGTCACCAGCACGCGGTCGCTGCGCCGGGCGACCCGGCTGCGCCAGTAGTCGGCGGCGACGTCCATCAGGGCGGACTGCTCCACGACCAGCGTGGGGACGCCGAGCCGGCGGGCGTGCTTGAGCGCCTTGCGCCCGACGGCGTCCGGGGACGTGACGTGCACCAGGTCGGGGCCGAACCGCTCGAGCGCCTCGCGGACCTGCGCGCCGGGCCGGTCCAGCTGGCGGACCCGGACCACCTCGCTCCCGCCGTACGACGCCAGGCCGGGGCCGCGCGCGACCACGAGCACCTCGTGGCCGGTCTCGACGAGCCGGTCGGCGACGGCCTTGACGGTCGTCGTCGTGCCGTCCGCTGCGGGGAAGAACGTCTCGGTCACCAGGGCGATCCGCATGTCGTCAGGATCGCCTCGGGGGGTGACCGGGCCGCTGCGGCCAGGTGGATGTCGGGTGAACCTCGCCCGTGTGGCCTCTTTCACATCCGGCCGCGAGTGTGCAGACTCACCTAGGCAACACCCAAGGCACGAGCACCGGAGCCGGCGGAGGTGGCGATGGCGTCGACGGACGCACCCAGCACGACCCCAGGATCGACAGGTGTGGACGGGCCCACGCGAGCCCGGATCGGCGCGAGGACGTTGCGCGAGGACCGGTGGTGGCTCGTGCCGCTCGCCACGTTCGTCGTGTTCAGCGGCTTCGTCCTGTTCGCCACCTACCGGGCGTTCGCGGGCGACAACTTCTACTCCGAGCCGTACCTCTCGCCGTTCTTCTCGCCCTGCCTCACGGCGGACTGCGTGGCCGGGTCCTCGGACTTCGGCCGACCGCTGTCGTGGTGGAACCTGTCGCCGGCGCTGGTGATCCTGATCTTCCCGCTGGGCTTCCGGATGACGTGCTACTACTACCGCAAGGCGTACTACCGCGCGTTCTGGCTCTCCCCGCCCGCGTGCGCGGTCGCCGAGCCGCACGGCGCCTACTCCGGCGAGACCCGCTTCCCGCTGATCCTGCAGAACCTGCACCGCTGGTTCTGGTACGCCGCCGTGGTGATCGCGCTGATCCTGACCTGGGACACGGTGCTGGCCTTCGGCCCGGCACCGGGTGAGCCCGACGGGATCCACATGGGCCTGGGCACCCTGCTGATGATCGCCAACGTGGTGCTGATCTGGCTGTACACGCTCGGCTGCCACTCCTGCCGTCACATCACGGGCGGCCGGCTCCGGCACTTCTCCAAGCACCCGGTCCGCTACCGGATGTGGACGCTGGTCTCGAGGCTGAACGCCCGGCACGGCACCTACGCGTGGTACTCGCTGTTCTCGGTCGCGATCGTGGACTTCTACATCTACCTGCTCGCCACCGGGGCCTTCGACGACCCGAGGTTCTTTTGAACCACCCCACGAAGTTCCCAGCTCCCCCGCTTCGCTCCTCCGCTGACAACTCCGCGGGGACCCCGGAAGGCCACAGATGACTGAACCCCAGACCAGACACCCGATGACGGGCAACGAGATGTCCGGCGCCGAGGCCGGCGGCCTGGAGCGGCACCGGTACGACGTGGTCGTGGTCGGCGCCGGCGGGGCGGGGCTGCGCGCGGCGATCGCCGCGCACGAGACGGGCGCGCGCACCGCGATCGTGTGCAAGTCCCTGCTCGGCAAGGCGCACACGGTGATGGCCGAGGGCGGCATCGCGGCGGCGATGGGCAACCGCTGGCCCGAGGACAACTGGGAGGTGCACTTCCGCGACACCATGCGTGGCGGAAAGATGCTCAACAACTGGCGGATGGCCCAGCTGCACGCCCAGGAGGCCCCCGAGCGGGTGATGGAGCTCGAGGACTGGGGCGCCCTGTTCGACCGGACCGACGACGGGCTGATCTCGCAGCGCGACTTCGGTGGCCACAAGTACGCCCGCCTCGCCCACGTCGGCGACCGCACCGGCCTGGAGATGATCCGCACCCTCCAGCAGCGCGCCGTGGCGCTCGGCATCGACGTGTTCATGGAGTGCACGGTCACCGAGCTGTTGAAGGTGGACGGGGCGATCGCCGGCGCGTTCGCGTACTGGCGCGAGACCGGTCGGTTCGTCGTCTTCGAGGCACCGTCCGTGGTGCTCGCGACCGGCGGGATCGGCAAGTCGTTCAAGGTCACGTCGAACTCGTGGGAGTACACCGGCGACGGCCACGCCCTGGCGCTCCGCGCCGGGGCCGCCCTGATCAACATGGAGTTCGTCCAGTTCCACCCCACGGGCATGGTCTGGCCGCCGTCCGTGAAGGGGCTGCTGGTCACCGAGTCGGTGCGCGGCGACGGCGGCATCCTGAAGAACTCCGAAGGCCAGCGCTTCATGTTCGACTACATCCCGGAGTACTTCCGGGACGAGACGGCGGACACGGTCGAGGAGGCCGACCGCTGGTACGACGACAAGGCGAACAGCCGCCGCCCGCCCGAGCTGCTGCCGCGCGACGAGGTGGCCCGCGCGATCAACTCCGAGATCAAGGCCGGCCGGGGCACCCCGCACGGCGGCATCTACCTCGACATCGCCTCCCGCCGGTCCCCCGAGTTCATCCGCAAGCGGCTCCCGTCGATGTACCACCAGTTCAAGGAGCTGGCCGACGTCGACATCACCCAGGAGCCGATGGAGATCGGGCCGACCTGCCACTACGTGATGGGCGGCATCGAGGTGGACGCCGACACCGAGCTGTCGGCGGTGCCGGGCCTGTACGCCGTGGGCGAGTGCTCGGGCGGCATGCACGGCTCCAACCGGCTCGGCGGCAACTCCCTCTCCGACCTGCTGGTGTTCGGCCGTCGGGCCGGCGAGTCTGCGGCGTCGTACTCCACCTCGCTCGGCGGGTCCCGCCCGGCGGTGCGGGACGAGGACGTGAAGGCGGCCGAGCGTGACGCGCTCGCGCCGTTCGAGGTCACCGCATCGGAGGGTGGCGGGGAGAACCCCTACACGGTCCAGCAGGACCTGCAGCAGTCGATGAACGACCTGGTCGGCATCATCCGCACCCGCCCCGAGCTGGAGCAGTCGCTCCAGGAGATCGACCGGCTCAAGGAGCGGGCCCGGCGGATGACGGTCGAGGGGCACCGGCAGTACAACCCCGGGTGGCACCTCGCGCTCGACCTGCGCAACATGCTGCTGGTCAGCGAGTGCATCGCGAAGGCCGCGCTCGAGCGCGAGGAGTCGCGCGGCGGGCACACCCGCGACGACTTCCCGGGGCCCAGCCCCGAGTGGGGGTCGAAGAACCTGGTGCTCCGGCTGGCCGCCGACCGCACCGGCGTCGACCTCGCCCACCAGCCGCTCCCGGCGATGCCGGACGAGCTCAAGAAGTTCTTCGAGTGAAGGGGCCGTCATGGGCTACACGCTGAAGATGCGGATCTGGCGCGGCGACCAGGACGGCGGCGACCTCGGCGACTACGACGTCGAGGTCTCCGAGGGCGAGGTCGTCCTCGACGCCATCCACCGGGTGCAGGCGACCCAGGCCGGTGACCTCGCCGTCCGCTGGAACTGCAAGGCCGGCAAGTGCGGCTCCTGCAGCGCCGAGGTGAACGGTCGCCCACGCCTGATGTGCATGACCCGGCTCTCCGACTTCGACCCGGCCGAGACCATCACGGTCACCCCGATGCGGTCCTTCCCGGTGATCCGCGACCTGGTCACCGACGTGTCCTTCAACTACGAGAAGGCCCGCGAGCTGCCGTCGTTCGCGCCGCCGCCACGCGATGCGGACGGCAAGCGCCGGATGGCCCAGGTCGACGTCGAGCGCGGCCAGGAGTTCCGCAAGTGCATCGAGTGCTTCCTGTGCCAGAACACCTGCCACGTGATCCGCGACCACGAGGAGAACAAGCCCGCCTTCGCCGGGCCCCGGTTCTTCCTGCGGTACGCCGAGCTCGACATGCACCCGCTCGACACCCACGACCGCCGCGCGCTCGCCCAGGCCGCAGCCGGCCTCGGGATGTGCAACATCACCAAGTGCTGCACCGAGGTGTGCCCCGAGGGGATCCGGATCACCGACAACGCGATCATCCCGATGAAGGAGCGGGTCGTGGACCGCAAGTACGACCCGCTGGTCTGGCTCGGCAGCAAGATCGGCATCCGCAACCGCGACAACGACGGGCGCAGCGAGCTGTAGCGCAGGCCCAACGTCCGCGTCGGAGGGGCCCTGCGCCGCTTCTCGGCGGCGCCGTTCCGGCCCACGATGGAGCATGACGGCAACGAGGGGTGTGCGCACGCAGATCGTGCGCCTGACGATCGGCTCGTTCTCCGTGGCCGCGCTGCTCGGCGTGGTCGCGCTGCTGGGGGGCGGCGCCTTCGGACGCACCGAGGGGCGGGTGCTGCTGACCACGCTGCTCGTGGGCGTCGCCAGCGTCGCCGTGCTCTGCTACCTCGCGACGGGCGGCACGGCGTACCAGCTCGTCGGGGTCGCCGGCGGCATGGCCGTGGTCGTCCCGGTCCTCACGGGGCTGGTGCTGATCTGGGCCGACCTCGGCGCGGACGGGAGCGACCTGGTGGGCCGCGGGTTCGGCGTCGGGACCACGGTCGCCGCGACGCTGGCCCAGGCGTCCCTGCTGCTGGCGATCGGCGCCCGCGGCCGCCCGGCGGTGCGGTGGCTGCTGGCCGGCACGCTGGTGCTCGCGACGGTGCTGGCGGTCGCCCTGTCCGTGATCCTGGTGACCCAGGACGACCCGCCGGGCGTCGTGCTGCGCGGCATGGGCGTGGTCGCGATCCTCGACGTGCTCGGCACGGTCGTCGTCTCGGCGCTGAGCCGTTTCGGCGCGCCGGCCGGCACCGCGTCCGTGACAATCCCCGCGACCCTGGTGGCGCGGCTGGACGCGGCCCGGGACGGGCGGTCCCGCGACGAGGTCGTCCGGGACGCGGTCGAGGCCTGGCTGGCGACGTCCGACCCGAGCCCCGACCTTGGGCCTGCGGCCGCGGGACCTAGGTCGTGACCTGCTCTCGAAAACGTCACATCGCGTGGCCCCGCGGTGTGCCGCACACCTATCGTTCGGGGCATGAGTGTGGACGGTGGAGTGGAAGGCGGCCTCGACGAGCCGGCACGGCTCGAGCCTGAGCAGGGGTCGCTGGACCTCGCCTCCCCCGAGGACGCGTGGACGATCGCGGACTGGGAGAGGGGCGCGGCCGCCGTCCTGCGCAAGGCCCGCCGGTTGACCGACGAGGACCCCGACGACCTGGTCTGGGAGAAGCTCACCCGGTCCACGCTGGACGGGATCGGGGTCACGCCGCTCGGGACCCGCGCCCTGCTCGACGAGGTGACGACGGTCGGACGCCCGACCCGCCAGGGCGACTGGGACGTGCGGGTGCAGGTCGACGGCGCCGACGCGAAGACCGCGAACGAGGAGGTCCTCGTCGACCTCGAGGGCGGCGCCACCTCACTGTGGCTCCGGGGCGGGGCCGACCTGGGCACGCTCCTGGGGGGCGTCCGCCTCGACCTCGCGCCGGTGGTCCTCGACGGCGTCGACCCCACCGCCCTGCTCGCGTACGCCGAGGGTCGCGAGCTGCACCCGCTGACCAACCTCGGCGTCGCCGCGCAGGACGCCACCGCCGAGGCCGCCCGCCGCGCCGCCGACCGCGGGGTGCTCGGCTTCGTCGTCGACGCGACCACCGTCCACGACCGGGGCGGCTCGGACGTCCAGGAGCTCGCCTGGTCGATCGCCATCGGCGCGGCGTACCTGCGCACGCTCACGGACGAAGGCCTCCCGGTCGAGCAGGCGGCCGGCCTGGTCGAGTTCCGCTACGCGGCGACCGACGAGCAGTTCCCGACCATCGCGAAGCTCCGCGCGGCCCGCCGACTGTGGGCCCGGGTGCTCGAGCTCAGCGGGGCCGGCGACCTGTCCCAGCGCCAGCACGCGGTCACCAGCCGGCCGATGATGACGCGCTACGACCCGTACGTGAACATGCTCCGCACCACGGTCGCGGCCTTCGCCGCCGGCGTGGGCGGCGCGGACGCCGTCACGGTGCTGCCCTTCGACGGCCCGCTGGGTCGCCCCGAGCAGCTCGGGCGCCGGATCGCGCGCAACACCTCGCACCTGCTGATCGACGAGGCACACGTCGCGCACGTCGCGGACCCGGCCGGCGGCGCGTACGCCGTCGAGAAGCTCACCGACGACCTGGCGCTGGCGGCGTGGGATCTGTTCGGGCAGCTGGACGACGGTGCGCCGCTGGACGGCGCCATCGCCGAGACCGTCGCCCGGCGCGCGGCCGAGATCGCCCGGCGCAAGCGGCCGATCACCGGGCTGAGCGAGTTCCCGAACGCCGCCGAGGTGCTGCCCGAGCGGGCGCCGTACGACGGCTGGGACGGGGTGGCCTCCTACGGCGCCCCGTTCGAGGCACTGCGCGACGACCCGTCACCGACGCCGGTCTTCCTGGCCACGCTGGGCACCATCGCCGCCCACACGGCGCGGGCGACGTTCGCCACCAACCTGTTCGCCGCCGGCGGGATCGGCGTCGAGGTTTCCGGTCCGACGGCCGACCCCGGTGAGGTGGTCGCGGCGTACGCCGGGCAGCCGGTGGTCTGCCTGGCCGGCTCGGACCCGACCTACGCCGAGTGGGGCGCCGAGGCGGCCGCGGCTCTGCGCGCCGCCGGCGCCCGGCACCTGATCCTCGCCGGCAAGCCCGCCGGCCCGCTCGGCGAGGCGGTGGACGACTCCTGTGCACTCGGGGTCGACGCCTTGGACTTCCTGACCCGGACGAGGGAGAAGCTGTCGTGACCGTCCCCAAGACCTTCCGCGGGCTGCCGCTCACCGGCGGCGCGGCGGGCGCCGCCGACGAGGGGGCCGACCGCACCTGGCTGGCCCCCGAAGGCATCGACATCAAGGGGCTCTACACGCCCGCCGACCTCGAGGGCCTCGACGCCCTCGACACGCTGCCGGGCCTGAGCCCGTTCCTGCGCGGCCCCTACCCGACGATGTACACCACCCAGCCGTGGACCATCCGGCAGTACGCCGGCTTCTCCACCGCGGAGGAGTCCAACGCGTTCTACCGCCGCAACCTCGCGGCCGGCCAGAAGGGCCTCAGCGTCGCGTTCGACCTGGCCACCCACCGCGGCTACGACTCCGACCACCCGCGGGTCCGCGGCGACGTCGGCATGGCCGGTGTCGCCATCGACTCGATCTACGACGCCCGCACGCTGTTCGACGGCATCCCGCTCGACGCGATGTCGGTCTCGATGACCATGAACGGCGCGGTGCTGCCGATCATGGCGCTCTACATCGCGGCGGCCGAGGAGCAGGGGGTGAAGCCTTCGCTGCTCGCGGGGACCATCCAGAACGACATCCTCAAGGAGTTCATGGTCCGCAACACCTACATCTACCCGCCGGCCCCGAGCATGCGGATCATCAGCGACATCTTCCGGTACACCGCCGAGCGGATGCCGCGCTTCAACTCGATCTCGATCTCCGGGTACCACATGCAGGAGGCGGGGGCCACCAACGACCTGGAGCTGGCCTACACGCTGGCCGACGGTGTCGAGTACATCCGGGCCGGCCTGTCCGCGGGGCTCGACATCGACCGGTTCGCGCCGCGGCTGTCGTTCTTCTGGGCGATCGGCATGAACTTCTTCATGGAGGTCGCGAAGATGCGCGCCGCGCGGGCCCTGTGGGCCCGGCTGGTGCGCCAGTTCGACCCGCAGAACCCCAAGTCGCTCAGCCTGCGCACCCACAGCCAGACCTCCGGCTGGTCGCTGACCGCGCAGGACGTCTTCAACAACGTCGGACGCACCTGCATCGAGGCGATGGCGGCGACCCAGGGACACACCCAGTCGCTGCACACCAACGCACTGGACGAGGCGATCGCGCTGCCGACCGACTTCTCGGCCCGGATCGCCCGCAACACCCAGCTGCTGCTCCAGCAGGAGAGCGGCACCACCGGCACCATCGACCCGTGGGCCGGCTCCTACTACGTGGAGCGGCTGACCCACGATCTCGCCGAGCGGGCCTGGGCGCACATCCTCGAGGCCGAGGAAGCCGGTGGCATGGCGGCCGCGATCGAGCAGGGCATCCCGAAGATGCGCATCGAGGAGGCTGCCGCCCGCACGCAGGCGCGGATCGACGCAGGCAGCCAGAAGGTGATCGGCGTCAACACCTACCGGCTGGCGGCCGAGGACAAGCTGGACGTGCTCAAGGTCGACAACGACGACGTCTATCGCCAGCAGATCGCCAAGCTCGAGCGGCTCCGGGCCGAGCGCGACGACCACGAGGTCGAGCGCACCCTCGAGGCGCTGACCAACGCCGCCGACCAGGGCCCCTCGAGCAGCCTCGACGGGAACCTGCTCGCGCTCGCGGTCGACGCCGCCCGCGCGAAGGCGACCGTGGGGGAGATCTCCGCAGCGCTGGAGAAGGTGTACGGGCGGCACCAGGCCGTGATCCGTACCATCAGCGGCGTGTACAGGGCCGAGGCGGACCGGGCCGGCGACGCGGTCGTCGCCCAGGTGCTGGAGGAGACCGAGCGGTTCGAGGAGGCCGAGGGCCGGCGCCCGCGGATCCTCGTCGCGAAGATGGGCCAGGACGGCCACGACCGCGGCCAGAAGGTCGTGGTCAGCGCGTTCGCCGACCTGGGCTTCGACGTGGACGTGGGGCCGCTGTTCTCCACGCCCGAGGAGGTCGCCCAGCAGGCGGTGGACGCGGACGTCCACATCGTGGGGGTCTCCTCGCTCGCGGCCGGCCACCTGACGCTGCTGCCCGCGCTGAAGAAGGCGCTGGCCGACCAGGGCCGGCCGGACATCATGATCGTGATCGGCGGGGTGATCCCGCCCGACGACGTGGCGACGCTGATGGAGATGGGCGCCGCCGCGGTGTTCCTGCCCGGCACGGTCATCGCCGGGTCCGCCCTCGACCTGCTGGCCCGGCTGCGCGAGCAGCTCGGCCACTGATGCCGGACGTTCCCGGCCTCGTCGAGGGGCTCGTCGAGGGCATCCGCGAGGGCCGGCGTGCCGCGGTGTCGCGGGCGATCACCCTGGTCGAGTCGACCCGCCCCCAGCACCGGGCGCAGGCCCGCGAGCTCCTGACCGAGCTCGCGCGCGAGGGCCGCGACGCGGTGCGGGTCGGGATCTCCGGCGTGCCGGGGGTCGGCAAGTCCACGTTCATCGAGGCGCTCGGTATCCGCCTGACCGCCGCGGGGCACCGGGTCGGTGTGCTCGCCGTCGACCCCAGCTCGGTGCGCACCGGCGGATCGGTGCTCGGCGACAAGACCCGGATGGCCCGGCTCGCGCAGGACCAGCGTGCGTTCATCCGGCCCTCGCCGTCGGCGGGCACGCTCGGCGGCGTCGCCCGCGCCACGGTGCAGGCGATGGGCGTGCTCGAGGGCGCCGGGTACGACGTCGTGCTGGTGGAGACCGTCGGCGTCGGCCAGTCCGAGGTCACCGTCGCGGGCATGGTCGACACGTTCCTGTTCCTCACCCTGGCCCGCACCGGCGACCAGCTCCAGGGCATCAAGAAGGGCATCTTGGAGATCGCGGACGTGATCGCGGTCAACAAGGCCGACGGCGACCGTCAGCAGGAGGCGCGGGTCGCGGCCCGGGACCTCGCCGGTGCGCTGCGCCTGGTGCGCGGCCGGGACGAGTGGGCACCGCCCGTGGTGACCTGCTCCGCGCTCGACGACATCGGCGTCGACGAGGTGTGGGCGCGGGTCCTCTCGCACCGCAGCCACCTGGGCGAGGAGGGTCTGGCCCGCAAGCGCGCCCACCAGCAGCTGGACTTCACCTGGGCGCTGGTCCGCGACGAGCTCGAGCAGCGCCTGCGGCACTCACCCGGGGTCCGCGCGATCCGCGACGAGGTGCGCGACACGGTGCTCTCCGGCGAGCTGCCCGCGACGGTCGCGGCCGACCGGATCCTGACCGCCTTCGACGAGAGTCGCTGACCGCCGCGAGACACGATGCGGCGGGCGAACGGCAGGTGAACTAACCTCGAGTGCGATGCCCGAGGACGAGCCCACTCCGCCGCCGACGCGCGTCGACTCGCTGATCGAGACGACCGTCGGCGAGTCCCACGACGAGCTGATCGCCCTGCGGCGCGACCTGCACGCCCACCCGGAGCTCTCCTGGCGCGAGCTGCGCACCACCGCCCTGGTCGCCGCGCGGCTGCGCCGCAGCGGCTGGGGGGTGACCGAGCTCCCGCGCAGCGGGCTGCTGGCCGAGATCGGCACGGTCGGCCCGGTCGTCGCGCTGCGGGCCGACCTCGATGCGCTCCCGGTGGCCGACCTCACCGACGACCCCTGGTCGAGCACGGTCGAGGGCGTGACCCACGCCTGCGGCCACGACGTGCACACCACGTCCCTGGTCGGCGCCGCGCTCGCCCTCTCGCGGCTGCACGCCGAGGGACTGCTGCCCGGCCGGGTGCGGCTGCTCTTCCAGCCGGCCGAGGAGGTGATGCCCGGCGGTGCGCTCTCCCTGATCGAGCTCGGCGCCCTCGACGAGGTCACCCAGCTCTTCGGCCTGCACTGCGATCCCAGCCTGGACGTCGGCCGGGTCGGGCTGCGCGAGGGCCCGATCACCGGCGCGGCCGACCACCTCGAGGTGACGCTGACCGGCTCCGGCGGGCACACCTCCCGCCCGCACCTGACCGAGGACCTCACCTACGCGCTCGGGAAGGTGGTCACCGAGCTGCCCTCGATCCTGTCCCGGCGGCTCGACCCGCGCGCGGGCGTCAGCGTGGTGTGGGGCGTGGTGCGCGCCGGATCCGCCCACAACGTCATCCCCGCGACCGGCCGGATCGGTGGCACCGTGCGGATGCTCGACGCGATCGCCTGGTCGGAGGCGGAGAAGCTGGTGCCGGTGCTGGTCGAGCAGATCGTCGCGCCGTACGGCGTGCACGCGCAGGTCGACTACCAGCGCGGCGTGCCGCCGGTCGTCAACGACGTCGAGTCGATCGTGCTGCTCGGCCACGCGGTCGAACGGGTGGTCGGGCAGGTTGGGCACGTTCCCACCCAGCAGAGCCTCGGCGGCGAGGACTTCGGCTGGTACCTCGACCGGGTGCCGGGCGCGATGGGCCGGCTCGGCACGCGGACGCCAGGCGGTCCGACGTACGACCTGCATCAGGGGAACCTGCGCGTCGACGAGCGCGCGGTGGCGATCGGCGCGAAGGTGCTGGCGCACGTCGCGGCAGAGTCCTTGGTCACCTCGATCGGGGACCTTTAAGAGGAATCTCGTGCCGTCTGGCATCGACTCGATAACAACTTCGTGATGTGGCTGTGACGGCCGGACGCAGGCCCTAGTGTGGCCGGTGTTTCGCGCCCGGTAGGGCGTCCACAGAACACGAAGGAGGGCGTCTTGCGACGCACCACGAAGTTCGCAGCCCTGCTGACGGCCGGCATCCTGGCCCTCGGCGCATGCGGCAGCAGCGACAGTGACGGCGAGAGCACCACCGGGTCCGACACCCCGAGCTCCTCGGCCCCCCAGTCCGACGTCAAGGTCGGCATGGCCTACGACGTCGGCGGACGCGGCGACCAGTCCTTCAACGACTCGGCGGCCGCCGGTCTCGACCAGGCGGTCGAGGAGTTCGGCATGACCGCCAACGAGTCCGAGGCCGAGGACGGCGAGGCCGAGAACGCCCGCGAGGAGCGGCTGCGCACCTTCGCCGACGCCGGCTTCGACCCGATCATCGCGGTGGGCTTCGCCTACGCCGCATCGGTCGGCAAGGTCGCGGCGGAGTACCCGGACGTGCACTTCGCGATCATCGACGACTCCAGCCTCGCGGACGTCCCGAACGTCGCCAGCCTGGTCTTCGCCGAGGAGCAGGGCTCGTTCCTGGTCGGCGCGGCTGCCGCGCTGAAGACCAAGACCGACCACGTCGGCTTCATCGGCGGCGTCGAGACCCCGCTGATCCAGAAGTTCCAGGCCGGCTACGAGGCCGGCGTCGCGGCCGTCAACCCGAACATCAAGGTCGACGTCACCTACCTGACCCAGGTTCCGGACTTCTCCGGCTTCGGTGACCCGGCCAAGGGCAAGACCGCTGCGCAGGGCATGTACGACGCCGGCGCCGACATCGTCTACCACGCCGCCGGTGGCTCCGGTGGTGGCGTCTTCGAGGCGGCCGCCGAGTCCGGCAACCTCGCGATCGGTGTCGACTCCGACCAGTACAACACCGCCGACCCGTCCGTCCAGGACGTCATCATGACCTCGATGCTCAAGAACGTGAACGTTGCGGTCTACGAGTACCTCAAGCAGGTCAACGACGGGAGCTTCCCGACCGGCGTCACCACCTACGACCTGTCGGTCGACGGTGTGGGCTACTCCACCAGCGGCGGGATGATCGACGACATCACCGGTCAGCTCGACGACTACAAGCAGCAGATCATCGACGGCAAGATCACGGTCCCGACCGAGCCCAAGTGATCCACCGCTGAACGAAGCAACACCTGTGACGGGCCCGCGGGGCACTCTGCCCCGCGGGCCTGTCGCGCCCCCGACGCCGCCGAACCGGTAGCGTCATCGGTCGAGCCTGACAAGGAGGTCACGGATAGTGCCCACCCCAGCCCCGGACATCGCGGTCCGCCTGCGCGGAATCGGCAAGCGGTTCCCCGGCGTGATCGCCAACGACGACATCAACATCGACGTCCGTCGCGGCACCATCCACGCGATCGTCGGAGAGAACGGCGCCGGCAAGTCCACGCTGATGAAGATCCTCTACGGCGTGCAGCCCCCCGACTCGGGCACCATCGAGATCAACGGCGAGCAGGTCTCCCTGCACTCGCCGGCCGACGCGATCAAGGTCGGCGTCGGCATGGTCTTCCAGCACTTCATGCTCGCCGACAACCTCACGGTGCTCGAGAACGTCGTGCTCGGCGCCGAGAAGCGGCACGGCATCGGGGCCAAGGCGCGCGCCGAGATCCGACGGATCTCCGACGCCTACGGCCTCGGGATCGAGCCCGACCGCCTGGTCGAGGACCTCGGCGTCGGCGCCCGCCAGCGGGTCGAGATCCTCAAGGTCCTCTACCGGGGTGCGCAGATCGTCATCCTCGACGAGCCGACCGCCGTGCTCGTCCCACACGAGGTCGACGAGCTGTTCGGCAACCTGCGCGAGCTCAAGAACGAGGGGCTCAGCGTCATCTTCATCTCGCACAAGCTCGACGAGGTGCTCTCCGTCGCCGACGAGATCACCGTGATCCGGCGCGGGACCACGGTCAAGACCGTCGATCCGGCCGGCGTCACCGCCCGCCAGCTCGCCGAGCTGATGGTGGGCTCCGAGCTCCCCTCGCCGTCCACCGAGGCCTCCACCGTGACCGACCACGTGCTCCTCTCGGTCGAGGACCTCTCGCTGCCCAACCCGGGCGGCCGGCCGCTGCTCGAGAACATCTCGTTCAAGATCCACCGCGGCGAGATCCTCGGCATCGCCGGGGTCGAGGGCAACGGCCAGGCCGAGCTGGTCGAGTCGATCATGGGCATGCGCCCCGGCGCGACCGGACACATCGAGCTCGACGGGACCGACCTCACCGAGCGCTCCACCGGCCAGCGCCGGGAGGCGGGCGTCGGCTACATCCCCGAGGACCGGCACCGGCACGGGCTGCTGCTGGACTCCCCGCTGTGGGAGAACCGGATCCTCGGCCACCAGACCCGACCGCCCGGCGTACGCCACGGCCTGATCCACCGCGGCGCCGCGCGTGAGGACACCCAGCGGATCATCACCGACTACGACGTGCGCACGCCCGGACCGGACGTGCTGGCCAGGGCGCTCTCGGGCGGCAACCAGCAGAAGCTGATCGTCGGTCGAGAGATGAGCAGCGACCCGATCCTGCTGATCGCCGGCCACCCGACCCGTGGGGTCGACGTCGGCGCCCAGGCCGCGATCTGGGACCACATCAAGAGGGCTCGACGTGAAGGGCTGGCCGTGCTGCTGATCTCTGCCGACCTCGACGAGCTGATCGGGCTCTCCGATCGGATCGAGGTCATCCTGCGAGGCCGCCTGGTCGGCAGCTTCGACCCCGACGACGTCACGCCCGAGCAGCTCGGGTCGGCGATGACCGGAGCGGGGGCCCCGGCATGACCGGGCGGCTGACCCGGGTGCTGCTCGCCCTCAGCACGCCCGTCCTGGCGCTCGCCTCGGCGTTCGCAATCACCAGCCTGGTGCTGCTCGCAGCCGGCGATCCGGTGATCGACGTCTGGGACCAGATCCTCTCGGTCCCCGAGAAGCGCAACCTGGCGAACATCATCGACAACGCCACCGTGCTCTACCTCTCCGGCATCGCGGTGGCCGTCGGCTTCCGGATGAACCTGTTCAACATCGGCGTCGACGGGCAGTACCGGGTTGCGGCGTTCACCGGCGCCGTCGTCGCCGGCGAGGCCTGGCTTCCGGGCTACCTCAACACCGCGCTGGCGATCGTCTGCGCGATGGCGGTGGGTGCGATCTGGGCCGGCATCGCGGGCGTGCTGCGGGCGACCCGCGGCGTCAGCGAGGTCATCTCCACGATCATGCTCAACGCGATCGCGACCTTCCTGGTCGCCTACCTGTTGCGCCAGGTCGCGGTGCGCGAGGAGGGCAGCAACCAGATCGGCACCAAGGAGATCCCCGAGGGCAGCCGGATCCCCAACATCGGGATCGGCGGTGGCTACGAGATCTACGGCTTCATCATCATCGCCGCCGTGGTCGGGTTCGCGTTCTGGTTCGTCCTCAACCGCACCCGGTTCGGCTTCGACCTGCGCGCGACCGGGCAGTCGACCACCGCAGCGGTCGCGAGCGGCATCAGCGTGAAGCGGATGACCGTCACCGCGATGCTGATCTCCGGCGGCCTCGCCGGGCTGGTCGGCCTCCCGATCCTGTTCGGCGACTCCTACACCTACGGCTCGACGTTCCAGTCCGGCCTCGGCTTCGCCGGCATCGCGATCGCGCTGTTGGGCCGTAACAACCCGATCGGGATCGCGCTCGGCGCGCTCCTGTTCGCCTACCTCGACGAGCAGTCCAACCCGCTGCAGATCCTGGTCGGCGTCGCGCCCGACATCGTCGCCATCACCCAGGGCGTGATCGTGCTGACCGTCGTCATCTCCTACGAGATCGTGCGCCGCTACCGCCACCGCCTCGAACAGCAGCAGGTGGCCCGCGCCCTCGAGGGCGAACGCAACGAGACATCGAACGACACGGCCGAGGAGGTCAAGGCATGAGCGAGCGCAGCGAGCGAATCATTCAAGACAGCGTGTCCTGTGCCTCATGCGCGCACGGAGCGAAGCGAGTACGCGCATGAGTGTGCCCGCCACCGCCACCCACGCGGCCGAGCCGAGCGTCGGCGCCAAGCCTCGACGCAAGATCCCCCGCTGGTGGTTCGTCGTCGGGTTCTTCGCGATCCTGGCGGCGCTGTCGGTGCTGGAGATCATCACCGGCGCGAACGACCTGACCTCGTCGGGCACCGTCTCGGCGATGTTCATCGCCACCGTGCCGATCATGCTCGCCGGTCTCGGCGGCCTCTGGTCGGAGCGCGCCGGCATCGTCAACATCGGCCTCGAGGGCATGATGATCCTCGGCACCTGGGGCGCCGGCTACTTCGGCTACCACTACGGCGCCTGGGCCGGTGTCGCGGGCGCGGTCATGTTGGGCGTCCTCGGCGGCCTCGTGCACGCGGTGGCGACCGTGATCTTCGGCGTCGACCACATCATCTCCGGTGTCGCGATCAACATCATCGCGCTCGGTGCGGTCCAGTACCTCGCCTCGCTCACCTTCGTCGGGCTGCCCGGCGGCGGGCAGACGCAGTCGCCGAAGATCCCCGACGTGCAGACGGTCACCATCGACCCGATCAGCGACGGCCTGTTCGACCTCGAGAAGAAGGACCTGTTCGTGGTCTCCGAGCTCGCGGCCGTGCTGCGGGCCCTGGTGACCAACCTGTCGCTGCTGGTGGTCCTCGCGGTGCTGCTGCTGCTGCTCAGCTACTGGCTGCTGTGGCGCACCCCGTTCGGGCTGCGACTGCGCTCCTGCGGTGAGAGCCCGGTGGCCGCGGAGTCGCTCGGTATCCGCGTGCTGCGCTACAAGTTCGTGGCGGTCCTGGTCTCCGGCGGCCTTGCCGGCCTGGGTGGCGGCTTCCTCGCGATGGTCGCGTCGAGCAACTACCGCGACGGGCAGACGGCCGGGCGGGGCTACATCGGCCTGGCAGCCATGATCTTCGGCAACTGGCGCCCCGGTGGCCTGCTGGCCGGCTCCGGCCTGTTCGGCTACACCGACACGCTCAGCCTGCGCCAGGGTGGTGACTCGGTGCATGCGCTGCTGCTCGCACTGGCAGTGCTCGCGCTCGCCATGGCGGTCTGGCAGGCCCGGCAGGGCCAGCAGCGGGCCGCGGTCGTGACCGGGTTCGTGGCGCTCGCGCTCGGCGCGCTGTACTTCGCGATCGACGAGGTGCCGAGCGACTTCACCCGGATGACGCCGTACGTCATCACGATGCTGGTGCTCGCCTTCGCCTCACAACGATTGCGGATGCCGACAGCCGACGGGCAGATCTACCGCAAGGGCAGCGCAGGGTAGTGAGCGCCCAGGACACCGAGTTCGACTGGGAGTCGCTCAAGGCGGCGGCCGAGGAGGCGATGAGGCACGCGTACGTGCCGTACTCGCGCTTCTCGGTCGGCGCCGCGGCGCTCGTCGACGACGGTCGGACGGTGGTCGGCTGCAACGTCGAGAACGCGTCGTACGGCGTCGGCCTGTGCGCCGAGTGCGGACTGGTCAGCCAGCTGCACATCAGCGGTGGCGGGCGGCTGACGCACTTCGTGTGCGTCAACGGCGAGCGCGAGATCATCATGCCGTGCGGGCGGTGCCGCCAGCTGCTGCACGAGAACGGTGGGCCGGGGCTGCTGCTGTGGACGGTCTCGGGCGTGAAGCGGATGGACGAGGTGCTGCCGGATGCGTTCGGTCCCGACGACCTCGATTGACCTGACCGACCCGGCCGTCGTCGCCGACCCGTACCCGCACTTCGCGCGCGAGCGTGCGCGGCACCCGGTGGCGTGGCACGAGCCGACCGGCCGGTACCTCACGTTCGCGCACGCGACGGTCGGGCAGGTGCAGCGCGACCGGCGGCTGGGCCGGCTCTGGAAGGACAAGGAGCCGCTCGACCACCTCGAGCCGTTCAACCTGCTGCACCGCAACCAGATGATGGAGAACGAGCCGCCCGAGCACACCCGGCTCCGGCGCCCGGTCGCCTCGGCCTTCGCCCGCGGGCACGTGGAGCGGCTGCGCCCGCGGGTGCGGGAGCTGGCCGCCGAGCTGCTCGCCGGGGTGGACCCGGCGGGCTTCGACGTGGTCGGGGACTATGCCGAGCCGCTGCCGGTGCTGGTGATCGCGGACCTGCTGGGGGTGCCGCGCACCTACGCGCACTCGCTGCGCGACTGGTCGCAGGCGATCGTGCGGATGTACGAGGTCTCGCCGCCGCAGGAGACGGTCGACGCGGCCGTCGCCGCCGCGACCGACTTCGCCGGCCTGGTGCGCGAGCTGGTGCGGGAGCGGCGTACGGCGCCCGCCGAGGACCTGATCACCGACCTGGTCGCGACCGAGCTGACCGAGGACGAGGTCGTCGCCGCGGTGGTGCTGCTGCTCAACGCCGGGCACGAGGCCTCGGTCAACGTGTTCGGCAACGGCCTGACGGCGATGCTGCGTCGCGGCCTGCGTCCTGGGTCCGACGTGCCTCGCACGGTCGAGGAGATGCTGCGCTTCGACTCCGCGCTCCAGCTGTTCGAGCGGACCGCCATGGAGGACGTGCAGGTCGGCGAGGGCGAGCAGGCCGTGCTGGTCGAGGAGGGGCAGAAGGTCGTCGCCCTGCTCGGCGCCGCGAACCGCGACCCGGCGGTCTTCGACGACCCCGACGTGTTCGACGTGGACCGCGATCCCAACAACCACCTGGCGTTCGGGGTCGGTGTGCACTTCTGCCTGGGCGCCCCGCTCGCGAGGATGGAGCTGGCGGAGTCGGTGTCCGAACTGTTCGAGACGTTCCCCGACCTGGCCCTCACCGGAGCGCCGGAGAGCCGCGGGACGTTCGTGTTGAGAGGGTTCCGTAGCGTGCCCGTGGGAGGAACACATGCCTGACCATGACGCCGTCGAGGTGATCGCCGCCAAGCGCGACCGCCACGAGCTGACCGACAGCCAGATCGACTGGGTGGTCGACGCCTACACCAGGGGTGCGGTCGCCGACGAGCAGATGTCGTCGCTCGCGATGGCCATCCTGCTCAACGGGATGAACCGGCGCGAGATCGCCCGCTGGACCGCCGCGATGATCGCGTCGGGGGAGCGGATGGACTTCTCCTCGCTCTCGCGGCCGACCGCCGACAAGCACTCCACCGGCGGGGTCGGCGACAAGATCACGCTGCCGCTCGCGCCGCTGGTCGCCGCCTGCGGGGTCGCCGTCCCGCAGCTCTCCGGGCGCGGCCTGGGCCACACGGGTGGCACCCTCGACAAGCTCGAGGCCATCCCCGGCTGGCGGGCGGCCCTGTCGAACGACGAGATGATGGCGCAGCTCGAGTCGGTGGGTGCGGTGATCTGCGCGGCCGGCGATGGGCTGGCGCCCGCGGACAAGAAGCTCTACGCGCTGCGCGACGTGACCGGCACCGTCGAGGCGATCCCGCTGATCGCCTCCTCGATCATGTCCAAGAAGATCGCCGAGGGCACCGGCTCACTGGTGCTCGACGTCAAGGTCGGCACCGGCGCGTTCATGAAGGACATCGACTCCGCGCGCGAGCTCGCCGAGACGATGGTCGCGCTCGGCACGGACGCGGGCGTCCACACGGTCGCGCTCCTGACCGACATGTCTACCCCCCTGGGGCGCACCGCCGGCAACGCGATCGAGGTCGCCGAGTCGGTGGAGGTGCTCGCCGGCGGCGGCCCGGCCGACGTCGTGGAGCTGACCCTGGCGCTGGCCCGCGAGATGCTGGCCGGCGCGGGTCGCGACGACGTCGACCCGGCCGACAAGCTGGCCGACGGCTCCGCGATGGACGCCTGGAAGGCGATGATCCGGGCCCAGGGCGGCGACCCCGACGCCGCGCTCCCGCAGGCGCGGGAGAGCCATGTCGTCAGTGCTCCCGCGTCCGGCGTGCTGACCCGGCTGGACGCGATGGCCGTCGGGCTGGCCGCCTGGCGGCTGGGCGCCGGCCGGGCCCGCAAGGAGGACCCGGTGCAGGCCGGCGCCGGCGTCGTCTGGCACGCCCGCCCCGGGGACGCCGTCACCGAGGGGCAGCCGCTGTTCACGCTGCTCACCGACGACGAGCACCGGTTCGAGCGGGCCCTGGACTCACTCGGGGGCGGCTACGACATCGCGCCCGCGGACTCGCCGTACACCCCGACGCCGCTGGTGATCGACCGGATCGCCTGACCCGGGGTCAGGGGAGGAGCAGGACGACGGTCTCGGCGACGCAGGCGGGCTTGGCCTCGCCCTCGATCTCGACGGTGTAGCGCAGCGTGAGCTGCTGGCCGGCCGGGATCTCGGCGACCTCAGCGAGCGTCACGTGCGCCCGGACCCGCTTGCCGACCCGGACGGGGTTGGGGAAGCGGACCTTGTTGACGCCGTAGTTCAGCTTGGCCCCGGGGGTCTCCAGCGAGAACACCTGGCTGCCCAGGAACGGCACCAGCGACAGCGTGAGGTAGCCATGGGCGATGGTGCCGCCGAACGGCCCGGTGGCCGCCCGCTCGACGTCGACGTGGATCCACTGGTGGTCCCCGGTGGCCTCGGCGAACCGGTCCACCCGGTCCTGCTCGATCGGGAGCCACTCGGAGGTGCCCAGCTCCTCGCCGCTCGCGGCGGCGACCTGTTCCAGGGTCGTGAAGACGCGCATGCCGGGAACCTACCGGTCCGCCGCAGTCGGCGCGGACCGGGGCCCAGAGGTGAAAGGATCGCGGCATGACCGTGTCGCCGAGCCCGTCCCCGAACCCGTCCCCGACCCTCGACCAGGTGCAGCGGGCGCCGAAGGCGCTGCTGCACGACCACCTGGACGGCGGGCTGCGGCCCCAGTCGATCATCGAGCTCGCAGCGGAGATCGGGCACCAGCTGCCGGCCGTGGAGGGCGACCTGTCCGCCGAGTCGCTCGGCCGCTGGTTCGCGGAGGCCGCCGACTCCGGCTCGCTGGAGCGCTACCTGGAGACCTTCGACCACACGGTCTCGGTGATGCAGACGGCCTCGGCGCTGACCCGGGTGGCGCGGGAGTGCGTGGAGGACCTGGTCGCCGACGGCGTGGTGTACGCCGAGGTCCGCTACGCGCCCGAGCAGCACGTGGTCCAGGGGCTGAGCCTCGACGAGGTCGTCGCGGCGGTCCAGGAGGGCTTCGACCAGGGCGTGGAGGCGGCCGGCGGGCGGATCGTCGTCCGCCAGCTGCTCACCGCGATGCGGCACCAGGCTCGGTCGATGGAGATCGCCCACCTCGCGGTCGCGTGGCGCGATCGCGGCGTCGCCGGCTTCGACATCGCCGGTGCCGAGGCCGGCTATCCCCCCACCCGCCACCTGGACGCGTTCGAGTACCTGCAGCGGGAGAACGCCCACTTCACGATCCACGCCGGCGAGGGCTTCGGGCTGCCGTCGATCTGGCAGGCCATCCAGTGGTGTGGCGCCGACCGGCTCGGGCACGGCGTCCGGATCATCGACGACATCACGGTCGCCGAGGACGGGGCCGTGAGCCTCGGCCTGCTGGCGGCGTACGTCCGCGACAAGCGGATCCCGCTGGAGATGTGCCCCTGGTCGAACGTGCAGACCGGCGCGGCCACCTCGATCGCCGAGCACCCGATCGGGCTGCTGAAGCGGCTCGGCTTCCGGGTGACGGTGAACACCGACAACCGGCTGATGAGCCGCACCTCCGTGACCCACGAGCTGTGGTCGTTGGTCGAGGCGTTCGGCTACGGGTTGAAGGACCTGGAGTGGTTCACGATCAACGCGATGAAGTCGGCGTTCCTGCCCTTCGACGAGCGGCTGGCGCTGATCACCGATGTGATCAAGCCGGAGTACGCCGTGCTCAAGGCCGAGCACGCGTGATTCAGTCGGGCAGGACCGCCCACCAGGCGTGGTCCCAGCCGGCCAGGCCCAGCCGGGCCGACGCGAACTCGGTGCGCGAGACGTCCACCAGGCGCCCGCGCGCCGGCTCGAAGAAGCGCAGCGCGCCCTCGTGCTCGCCGAGGGCGAGCACCACGTGCCGGGGCAGCCAGCGACTCCCGACGTACACGGGGACCGGCTGGTGCTCGCGGGTCGCGGCGGCGATGGCGTCGTACCCGGTGGCCGGCGAGGTGCGGATCCACCGGACGTCCCGGTCGCCGAGCTGGCGGGCGACCGCCCACGGCGGGGTCCCGAGCGCCCGCGGCCACGGCAGCTGCAGCCGGCCGCGGTCCACCGGCGCCGTCACCCGGCGGTGCATCGCCAGCACCTCCTCGCGGAACCGGTCCGGCACGGACGGGGCGGCGCCGATGTACTCGCCGTACCCGTGGTCGAGGATCATCCGCGCGACGACCAGGACGGTCGCGCCGCAGGAGACCCGGTCGGGCTGGACCAGGCGCTCGCGGAACACCCGCTCCGGCCAGTCCTCGCTCACCGCAGCGCGCCCTTCCCGATCAGGGCGGTGACCGCGGCGAGGCCCTGCTCGGGCGTGACCGGCTCGCAGCCCTTCGCGACCGCGTGCGCGACGACGCGGCGCTGGTCGCGCATCAGCGCGAAGCCGCGCCGGACCAGCACCAGCGGCGGCTTGCGGCGTTCGCGCAGGTCCCGGGTCAGCCGGCGCCAGAAGGTGACGGCCGGGTGCTGGCGCACGCAGTACGCCGCCGCCAGCTGGCCCGTGTCAGTCACGTGCGGCACGACCTCCTGGGCGAAGATGCCCTCGGCCACGAACAGCTCGGCGCCGTCGAGGTCGAGGGTCTGCACCCCGCAGCGCCCGTCCCGCGCGATGTCGTAGACCGGCACCTCGGCGCTGCCCTCCCGGCAGAGGGTGTCCAGCGCGGCGAGCGCGTCCTCGAGCCACCACGACCGCGGGTCGTCCCAGTCCACCAGGCCGGCGTTGGCGCCCTCGGCGATCCGCGGGAGGGTCGGGTCGTCGCCGTTCTTGTAGAAGTCGTCGAGCCGGAGGACCGGCAGGCCGACCCGCTCGGCGAGGCGGGACTTGCCGGCGCCCGAGGGCCCGGCGAGGACGATCACACGCGCGCGCACCGGCAGGTCATACCCCGATCGGGTGCCAGACGGTCTTGGTCTCGAGGAATGCCGTCATCGGCTCGAGGCCCGGGTCCGGCGACCAGTCCGGCTCGGCGGCCGGCGCCCGGCGTACCCGCTTGAGGTTGTCGGCCGCGGCGACCTCGAGGTCGGTCGCCAGTGCGGTGTCGCCGGCGATGCCGGTCAGGTCGATCGCGTTCACGTCCATGTGCGCGGCCAGCCACGGGCCGACGGTCGCCGCCGAACCGGTCAGCAGGTTGACCACGCCGCCGGGCACGTCGGAGGTCGCGAGCACCTCCGCGAACGTCACGGCCGGCAGCGGCCGCTCGTAGGAGGAGACGACCACGGTCGTGTTGCCGGTCACGATGACCGGCGCCACCACGCTGACCAGGCCGAGCAGCGAGGACGCCTGCGGGGCGAGCACCGCGACGACGCCGGTGGGCTCGGGGGTCGAGAGGTTGAAGTACGGCCCGGCCACCGGGTTGGCGTTGCCGACGACCTGGGTGATCTTGTCCGCCCAGCCGGCGTACCAGACCAGGCGGTCGATCGCCTCGTCGACGACCCCGCCGGCCTTGGCGGCCGAGAGGCCCTCGGACTGGCTGACGACCTGCACGAACTGCGGGCGGCGGTCCTCCATGACCTCGGCGATCCGGTAGAGGATCTGGGCCCGGTTGTACGCCGTGCGCCCGGACCAGCCGCCGAAGGCCTTGCGGGCCGCGGCGACGGCGTCGCGGGCGTCCTTGCGGGAGGCGAGGGCGGCGTTGGCCACGAACTTCCCCTTGCTGTCCAAGACCTCGTAGGAGTAGCCCGACTCCGAGCGTGGGAACGCGCCCCCGATGTAGAGCTTGTAGGTCTTGCGGACGTCGATCCTGTTCACCGCTACATCCTCACGTGGCAATCGGGGTCCCCGCGGAAGCGTGCGCGCTCGGCGCGAAGCGCCCTCATCGCGCGCCTTCGTGGGGTGATCTTAGGTACGCCTCCAGCCCGTGGCGGCCGCCCTCGCGGCCGTAGCCCGACTCCTTGTAGCCACCGAACGGGCTGGTCGGGTCGAACTTGTTGAACGTGTTGGCCCAGACCACGCCGGCGCGCAGCGAGGCGGCCATCTTGAGGATCAGCGAGCCCTTGTCGGTCCACACGCCCGCGGACAGGCCGTACGGCGTGTTGTTGGCCTTCTCGAGCGCCTCGGCCGGGGTGCGGAAGGTCAGCACCGACAGCACCGGGCCGAAGATCTCCTCGCGGGCGATCCGGTGGGCCTGGGAGACGCCGGTGAAGATGGTCGGCGGGAACCAGAACCCCTTGGTGGGCAGGTCGCAGGCGACCTCCCAGCGCTCGGCACCCTCGGCGTCGCCGACCTCGGAGAGCTCGCGGATCCGCTTGAGCTGCTCGCCGGAGTTGATCGCGCCGATGTCGGTGTTCTTGTCGAGCGGGTCGCCCATGCGCAGCGTGGACATCCGTGCCTTGAGCCGCTCGAGCAGGTCCTCGGCGATGCTCTCCTGGACCAGCAGCCGGGAGCCCGCGCAGCAGACGTGGCCCTGGTTGAAGAAGATCCCGTCGACGATGCCCTCGACGGCCTGGTCGATCGGCGCGTCGTCGAAGACGATGTTGGCGGCCTTGCCGCCGAGCTCGAGGGTGACCCGCTTGCTGGTGCCGGCGACCGACCGGGCGATCGCCTTGCCGACCTCGGTCGAGCCGGTGAACGCGACCTTGTCGACCCCGGGGTGGCCGACGAGCGCCTGGCCGGTGCCGCCGGCTCCGGTGACGATGTTGACCACGCCCGGCGGCAGGTCGGCCTGCTGGCAGATCTCGGCGAACAGCAGCGCGCTGAGCGGCGTGGTCTCCGCGGGCTTGAGCACCACGGTGTTGCCGCAGGCCAGCGCCGGCGCGATCTTCCACGACAGCATCAGCAGCGGGAAGTTCCACGGGATCACCTGGGCGGCGACGCCCAGCGGCTGCGGATCCCGGCCGTGGCCCGCGTACTCGAGCTTGTCCGCCCAGCCGGCGTAGTAGAAGAAGTGCGCCGCCGCGATCGGCACGTCGACGTCGCGCGACTCCTTGATCGGCTTGCCGTTGTCGAGCGACTCCAGCACGGCGAGCTCACGGCTGCGCTCCTGGATGATCCGGGCGATCCGGTAGAGGTACTTGGCGCGCTCGCGGCCGGGCATCCGCGACCAGACCTTGTCGTAGGCGGTACGCGCGGCCTTCACCGCCGCATCGACGTCGGACTCGTCGGCCTCGGAGATCTCGGCGAGCACCTCCTCGGTCGCGGGGCTGATCGTCTTGAACGACGCGCCGTGGCCGTCGACGAAAGCACCGTTGACGAACAGGCCGTACGACGGCTTGATGTCGACCACGGCGCGCGACTCGGGTGCGGGGGCGTACTCAAAGAGCGAAGGCATCGGGATCAGTCCAGCGTGAAGTAGTCGGGACCGGAGTAGCGGCCGGTCTTCATCTTGGTGCGCTGCATGAGCAGGTCGTTCAGCAGCGTGGAGGCGCCGAAGCGGAACCAGTCGGGGTCGAGCCAGTCCTCACCGGCGACCTCGTTGACCATCACGAGGTACTTGATGGCGTCCTTGGCGGTGCGGATGCCGCCGGCCGGCTTGACGCCGACCATCCGCCCGGTGGCCCCGCGGAAGTCGCGGACGGCCTGGAGCATCACCAGCGTCACCGGCAGGGTGGCGGCCGGCTGGACCTTGCCGGTCGAGGTCTTGATGAAGTGCGCGCCGGCCATCATCGCCAGCCAGCTCGCGCGGCGGACGTTGTCGTAGGTCTGCAGCTCGCCGGTCTCGAAGATCACCTTGAGATGGGCGCCCTCGCCGTTCTCTCGGCGGCACGCCTCGCGGACGGCGACGATCTCGTCGTACACGTGTTGGTAGCGCCCGGCGAGGAACGCGCCCCGGTCGATGACCATGTCGATCTCGTCGGCGCCGGCGTCGACCGCGTCGCGGACGTCGGCGAGCTTGATGTCGAGGGCGGCGCGGCCGCTGGGGAACGCCGTCGCGACCGCGGCGACGTGCACGCCGCTGGTGCCGAGCGCCTGCTTCGCGATGCCGACCATGTCGGGGTAGACGCAGACGGCGGCGGTCGCCGGGCAGGTCGGGTCGGAGGGGTCGGGGCGCATCGCCTTCGCGGACAAGGCCCGGACCTTGCCGGGGGTGTCCTGGCCCTCCAGGGTGGTCAGGTCGACCATCCGGA